>CAYGAY010000075.1:0-1890 GCA_964347975.1 uncultured Dehalococcoidia bacterium | reverse complement strand
CTGCCGCCAATTCCGCCCCATTAACGGCGGCGAAGTTGGCCGTCGAAACGGCGGACAGCAGCAGCGTCGGACGCTCTTGTCGGATGTAATGGGCGACCAGATGAGCAAACACGGCGTCCTTGGTGTTGATGTTCATGCCACGCCGCTTGCGCCGGAGCGCCAGCCAGTCCCGGGCTGTTGACAGGGGATTGATGGTCAGGGCCTTCACCTCGACGCCGCGCTCCCGGCAGCGGCGGATCACTTCCCGGTCGGATTTCCTGATTCCCGGGTAATACAGCCGCATCCCCTGCGGCAGGCTGTCCGGGTAGGCTACCCGGAAACGCCCCAGCAGAATATCCACCCGGTGGCCGCGCTCAATGAGCGGCCCCGCCAATCTGATGGCAAACCGTTGCGCCCCGCCACCGCCCAGGCTGTGCAGCACGAACCCAATATGGAGTTTATCCGTCGCCGCCGTCATAATGCCGCTTGTATGAATACGCTGGACGTGGTCATATCATCCTCAGACATACCCCTGAACCGGGAGGCCAGTTCCGCCCGACGGATGGCGGATTCCCTTTTTTGGTCTATTTGAGTCCGAATTGTGAACCCGTGTTCCTTCAGCAAGTCCGCGTGTACCGACAAAGGCGCCCGGTTTATCCCGTAGGGCCGGTTGCCGCGAATCAGCTTCCAGGTGAAATCCGAATAGGTCCAATGTCCGTTCCACGCGGCAGCCAGTCCGTGAGACTTGAAATCTATTGCATGGGAAACATAGCCTCCCGGTTTCAACCATAGGCTCATAGACCGGTAGGCATTGGACAAGTCATCGATATGCTCCATTACCGCCTGAGAGTAAATCAGGTCCACGGTTTGCTTTTTCACCACACCCGGGTCTGACCAGGGAGTCTTGTAGGTGACTACCCCCCCGACTGCCGTCCCCGTCGCATCGAGGACGGAGTTCCTGATCAGCTCAAGCCGGCTGGGAGCCAGGGCGTCGCGCATACGAGTCTCATCCAGTATGTGGGACGGAAAATCATGGGTTTCAACCAGGGGTTGCACTTCGGGAAACTCATTGCTATCCGGAATCGCTTGCCGTTGACGGAATAACGCCACCAAGTCATCGAATGTCTGGAGATTTCTCTCGACATTGGCAAGTTCAATAACGTCGAGGGCGATGTACCTGGCGGCGCCGGAGAGCAGCGCCGCCAGGCCGACGCCCAGAGAATTGCCGGGCCCCAATTCCAGTACGGCCTCCGGCCGGGTGTTAAGCCCATTATTTTCAGCGTGAACCAGGTGGCGCAGCCAGACCGAATAGCAATACCGGGCGGAGCCGGCTCCGCGCCCACCGTCTCTGGAGCCACGCCGTGAACGGGCTAACGACGGGCCCAGAACAGGCAACAAAGAGACCAGCCCTTTGGCTACCTGTTCAGCTTTAACCGTTTGCCGGCTCATGCTAACCCTCCGGTTCAAACTTGGCCTCCCGACGTTCCATATTTCTTGACGCCGATGCCTCCGGTCAGAGCGCCCGCTCCGGACGGCGGTTCGGTCGCAGTATCAAGATTATACAAGGGAGCAGAACCGCGACAAAGACTATGAAGTATGCCGTGTTGGCCCATGCCGCTCCCTCGGCGCCATATCGAGGGGCCAACCAGACGATGATGGCAAAGGAAGCCGCGAGGCCGCCCACCGCCCCAGCCGCGGACGGCCAGACGCGCCCCACGGCCGCCGGTAGAATGGTGAGCAGGGAAACGCTGGAAGAGACGAATGATCCGACGAGCATAATCAGCACCAACGGGGCAGCCCCCGAGAACTCCGCGCCCAGGATGAACTTGGTTATAGGCTGGTGAAATATGGCGAGCAACCCGAATCCGGCGGCGGCCAATGTGAACGTCATCAAGGTGAACCGGAGGGACG
>CAYGAY010000074.1:0-2005 GCA_964347975.1 uncultured Dehalococcoidia bacterium | reverse complement strand
ACCTTCTCAAAATAGAGGTCGGGCAGGATTATACTGGCGTCGGTGTGCAGAATTCTCTGCACGTTATCGAGTCCCCCGAGACGCCGGTGTAGTTCCTTGTAACGCCGGAAGGGGTCGGCGGACTCCAGGCAGGAACGACTCTCGGCCGTAAAGAACCGGGTCGGCGGCCGGTCCAGAGGTTCAGTGGATAGAATGTTAGCTACCAGAATTTCCGGGTTGGATTGACTGAACGCTCTTGACCCTACCAGCGGCCGGCTTGCGCCGGTCAATCGG
The DNA here is from genome assembly GCA_964347975.1 of uncultured Dehalococcoidia bacterium. Classification (GTDB taxonomy): domain Bacteria; phylum Chloroflexota; class Dehalococcoidia; order Lucifugimonadales; family UBA3495; genus Bin87. The sequence continues at coordinate 1,732 of CAYGAY010000074.1, read as the reverse complement.
CGGGCGAGAGGTTCCATTTTGACTATGAAACGGCTGGCTAAACGCCACCACAACAAGTTCCTCATACGAGCGTACCGGTCGTAGCCGCCAAACATCTCGTCGCCGCCGTCCCCTTGCAGGATGACCCTGGTATCGCCGTCCAGTTGTTCGCCCATGAGGTACAAGGGGATGCTGGCCGGGTCGCCGAAGGGCCCATCATGGCGATTAACCAGCCGTTCAATTACTTCGGGAACATTCCCGGCGGATACCTGCAACTCGTGATGCTCCGTCCCAAAACTATCGGCCACCATTCGGGCTTGGGGCAGTTCGTTGACGCCCCGGTCAAAGTCAAACCCGGCGGAGAAAGTTTTCAGCCGCCCGGCGTAATGTTTGCTGGCGAAAGCTGTAATCGCGGAGGAGTCGATCCCACCGCTCAAAAACACGCCAACGGGAACGTCGCTCACCAAGTGACTTTTGACGGCGGCCTCGAGGAGCGAGCGGACGGTGCGCGTTGCGGTGGGCAGGTCGTCGGTGACGGGCGCCACATCAAGGATCGAGGCGAATGTCTTGGATTTTACGCCGGAGGCGTCGCTGGTCAGCAGATGACCGGGGAGCAACTTGCTGATGCCGGCGAACATCGTGTTGGCGCCCAGTGCAGTATGGTAGTACAGGTATTCGTGCAAACCCTGCCAGTCCACCCGCGCCGGGACTTCACCGGAAGCCAGCATCGCCTTGATTTCCGAGCCGAATATCACCCCACCCCCGGGAATACAGTGGTAGTAGAGCGGCTTGATGCCGAAGCGGTCCCGGGCCAGGCTCAGCCGCCGTTCCCGGTCGTCCCACACGGCCATAGCGAACATCCCTTCGAACTTGGGGAAGGCGGCCTCGCCCCACTCCATGTAGGAATGCAACGCGACCTCGGTATCGGAATGACCGCGGAAACGGTGCCCCTTGCGTTCCAGGGACTTTCGCAAGGCGCGGAAATTATAGATTTCGCCGTTGTAGGCAATCACGAAGCGGCCGTCGTCCGACTGCATCGGCTGATGCCCCTGCGCCGAAAGGTCAATGATGCTCAACCGGGTATGCGCGAACCCTACCGGGCCGCTGGCGTACACGCCGCTGTCGTCCGGCCCCCGGTGGCGAAGGGAGGCGGCCATGCGCCGGAGTACGGCGCAGTCAACGTCGGGACCGTTCGGGTGGTGTATTCCGCTGATCCCACACATATCAGGCGAATTGTACACCTTTACCATAAACCTCTTCCAGAAGGAGAGGGAACTTTTTGAACGGAGAATAGCCTTGTCAGGCTGCGTATGAGAGGTGATGATACCTGTGCTAAAATCAAGGCCGGAATCCAGAAGGGGCATGGGAACAACCGCTTGGGTTTGGCTTATTGTTCCCTCACCAGCAGTTTAGAATGACCGGATGCAACGGCGCTTGAACCGCCCATTGATCGCCCGGCTGCTTCCGGCCTCCGAGCGGCGCGTGGCGCGGCAGACTCTCTGGATCGGCGCCATTATCGCGGTTCAGCTATTGGGCGGACTGGTGCAGGTGACCATATCCGCCCGGATCCTTGGGCCGGAAGGCTACGGCGTTCTGGCTATCATCACCGCTGTTACCCTGCTCGTATACGGATTACTGGCTATACCAGGCGGTGAAGCCGTTACAGCTTTCGTAACGCGGGGTGTGGCCGAGGGACGACCGGAGGAGGCGTCCCGCATATTGCGCTTCGTGCTGGCCCTGTCCTTGGGGCTGT
>CAYGAY010000073.1:0-2184 GCA_964347975.1 uncultured Dehalococcoidia bacterium | reverse complement strand
GATCCACCTCACCGGCGTGGGCTTGGACGATCTGCCCCGTCTGCTGGACCCCGGCGACCCGCTCCATCCGCAGCTGAAGCGCTCCCCACAGGATTTCGATGTCTTCTACATCGGTTTGAACGTGGCCGAGCCGCCTTTCGACGACCCCAAGGTTCGCCAGGCGTTGAACTATGCAATAGACTTGCAGAGCATCGCGGAGAACGTGCTGGATGGCCGGGTCTCACCGGCAACCGGGGTGATACCTCCCGGCTTCCCGTCGCACACGCCCAACCTGCGCAGCTACGAATACAACCCCGACCTGGCGCGGGAGCTCATTCAGAGTTCAACCTACGCCGACGCGCTGGCCGCCGGCGATTTCCCGCGCATCACGCTGACCATCTCCGGCAGCTTCGGCGCCGCCATCCCCACCTACCTGGAAGTCATCCTCGAAAAGTGGCGGCAGGAACTGGGCATTGAAGTGGACATCCAACAGACCGAATGGGCCACTTTCCTCGCGGACGTCAACGACAAAAAGTACCAGATGTTCTCGCTGGGCTGGGTCGCCGACTACCCCGACCCGCAGAACTTCCTGGACGTGCTGCTCCACTCGGACAGCCAGAGCAACCACACCAACTACAGCAATCCCGAAGTTGACCGTCTGCTGGAAGAAGCAAGGACGGAGCGGGACCGGGAACGCCGCTTCCAGATCTACAACCAGGTGGAGCAGATGGTCCTGGACGAGGCCCCCTGGGTGTGGACCTGGTTCAGCGGCGAGGGCTACGTCCTCATTAAGCCGGAGGTCTCCGACTACTTCCTGCTCCAGATGAGCATACCGAAGTACCGCTACATCTACTTCAACCAGTAGGGACGCCCATGCCGGCCCGTCCTGTCATTGCGCGTACCCACTTTGTCATTGCGACCCCGTACCCCGTGTCAGGCACGGGGCCGGCTTTGATACGGGGGCGGCAATCTCGCCGGCGTAGCAATGGCTCTACCGTCAAGGCCCTCGCAACAGAAAGTGGCGACCGTCGGAACGAGATTTCATCGCCAGCTGCGCGGGCGTGGAATGACAGGTTAAATTGGGTACGTATGATCTTGAGGTGATTTCGCTGCTGCGCAAAGCAGCGGAATCGCCTCTTCCTGGGGCGGCGCCCCTATATCCCGAACTCAGGTAGTATAGACAATAGAACCCCCCACACCTCCCATTGGAACGGCGCACCAGGGGAAGCATTTTTCAACATGAGAGGTACTTGAAATGACGAAATCTGTTACCACCATTATTGCCGTCCTGTCCCTGCTGGCCATTATGGTGGTCGGGACGGGCGCAGCGCAGGCGCAATCCAATAATGCGCTACCCGCGCCAACCAACGTAACCGCGGTGAACGGCGCCAATCCCGGCGAGGTGAACCTGACCTGGGATGCCGTCCCCGGGGCTAGTCACTACCGCGTCGGCTGGATTGCCAATGCCGACCTTCTGGCCGCGCAATCTACCGGAACCGACTTTCTTGAGCGGTTCGCATTCGTGGACATTGCCGGCCGAACCGCCTACACCGCAACCCGCCTGACGCCAGGCGAACAGTACTGGTTCATCGTCGGCAGCCAAGCCGGCCGCAACGGAAACCCGATCTGGTCGGATTGGGCAAGCCTGACTACCACGGCGGGCCATGCCGGCGACGGCGACTTTTGCCCCATCACTGGGCTGCCCCTGGGCGAGGGCTACGTGGAGATTGGAGAGACTGCCGAGTGGAACGGCTACAAGCTGACCATCGAGAGAGCCCTCATACACCCGTTTGGGCCATATACGGCGCACAACATGGACAACCCCGGCCGAGTCCATAGCATCGAGCAAAGGCCGGGAAGAAATCTGTTACGGCTGTACATCACGCTGGAAAACGATTCCAAGCACGACGTCGTCAGATTTGATCCCGGATACCACTACACTATCGACACCGATGCCGGCACCGCGCTGGCGGTGCACGGCAACAGGCGGGTGAACGATGACGGAACGCCTTGGCATACCGACCTGCTCTGGGAGATACCGGATACCGCCACTGTTGCGGTACTGGCGGCGCGGCCGCTCTATGACACGCAAACCGCTGCGTTCAATGTCCCTACCTTGTTCCGAATTCCCGTAGCGGCCATGCCGGCGGCGACGCCCGCCGACAGCTGCGCGCCCTCCGCCGATCTCACCTTTGACAACCGACC
>CAYGAY010000072.1:0-2731 GCA_964347975.1 uncultured Dehalococcoidia bacterium | reverse complement strand
GTGAGGTTGCCCAGCTCCGGCGGTATCTCGAAGACCAATCCGTTCTCACTGAAGTCTATCCCCGTGACACGGGCGCCCTCGGCGGAAACGCCATACCAGCTGTGGATAGGCCCGTCGCTCAGCCAGTTTTCGTTATTGCGCCAGTTTGCGCCATTTGTGGCGTTGTAGAACGCGACCAGAACATCCCGGTCGGGCGATACAGGCGGGGTGGGTTCGGGGGGAGGAGTGAACGTTGGCGGTATAAGCTCGGTAGGTGCGGCGCGTGGAGGAGTGAACGTCGGCGGTGTAAGCTCGGTAGCTGCGGGAGTTGCCGACCGCCCAGACCGGCCGGCGTCCGTGGGAGTTGCTACGGCTGCCTTCTTCACGGCTTGCTCGTCCTGGACCTGCTCGCTGTCGCGGGAGGTACCGGACCTTGGTTCGGAGGATTCCGCCGCGCCGCCGTCGTCGTCGCCGCCACATCCGAGAAGCCCCATTACGACCAGCGAAACCACGCCGATGACGAGCATCTTGCGGGAGGCGTAGGGAATCGTGCTGGCGGTTATCAGGCTTGCGCCGGGAATCAGCCTGGACAACGCGCGGTACGTTTGGCCGACTTTCGGGTACTGGGGATTGACGCGGGCCATGTGGCACCTCCTTCGCGAGTGTTCGGTAAATCCCGGTTCATAAGGGATGCAACCAATGGAGTTTGGTTCGGGTGTCCTGGGCGCTGAACCACCGGTTGACGGTGGCTTTGACCGTGTTGCGGCGGTCTTGGTAAGCCCCGGTCGTCCGTGTCAATGACTCTGGCCTCACCGGACGGTTCGGGACCTGGAAAGTCGCAAGGTGCAGTGCCACGAGGTTTTGAGTTTCTGCTAACCATTGGTGCTAGTTTGAGGGAAGGTTGAAAACGCCACGGAGTTCCTGCATCCGGTGCGTCGAACACACCGCAGGAGGAACTCCGTGAACATCACCGATTTTAGCACCGAACTGTTCTGCCGGATAGACGATGCCTTGCCCGACGCCCCGCGCCACTCCCAGGCCATTCCGTCCATCAGCGAACTGGTCGCCATCGGCGTATTGCAGGCCATGAAACCGGTCAGCCAACGGGCCTGCTACCCCTGGCTTAGGGACAACTATGGCCACCTGTGTTCCCCAAACTGCCGGAGCGGACCCGTCTGGGGCGCCGGCGGCGCACCCACCACTGCTGGACCGGCTACTTTCCGACCCAGCCCACCCTCCTGGGACTGGCGGACAGCTCTGGCGTGGAACTGCGCCATCCCATACGGGAGGGCCGCCGCCGCCCCGGACCAATCGGCCAGAAAGGCCTCTCCAATCAGCGCCGGGTCATCGGCGGCCAGCTCGGTGTCGCGCTCAACCGGCTGGGCTTGATTACCGATTGAGATTGCGCCACGGCCCACGCACACGACCAGACCTTTCCGCCCTTGCTGGCAAACTATGATGGTCAAATGGTCCTGCTGACCGACACCGGATTTCATGCTGCCAAAGGCAACCCAGCCAACGTGAAGCTCGGCCGTCGCGGGGCATGGAACGAGCGGATGCCAGTGGAGACCACCTTTGCCATGATGACGGTAGCGTGGAACACTAAACGAATGCGGCATCGTATCTGGGAAGGATTTGAGGCGCATTTGGCTTACACTGTGGCCGCATTCAACATACTGGTGCAATGGAATGGGCTGGAACCGGACGCGCAAGGGCGCATCCATCGCTCCATCGCACACTTTACCCTCTGACACTAACTAGCACCAATGGTTGCTATGCCAAGCGCAAGAATGTGGAGTACGCCGTCGCTGCGCCTTCCGAGGCCGGTGACGTAGGGACTTGGACGGGCATCGATGCGGACCGCAAGTTGATTGTGTCCTGGCATGTCAGCCCCAGCCGGGACTCCGATGCGGCGATAGAGATTATGGACGACCTGCGGGCGCGTCTCGCCAACCGCGTTCAGATAACCACCGATGGCCTGAAGTCGTACCTGGAAGCCGTAGAAGGGGCGTTCGGCGGCGACGTGGACTATGCCCCGCTGGTGAAACTTACGGCCCATCCCCGACCGAAGATGCCCGTCGGTACTCACCCGTTGCATGGGTAGGGTCCGTCCGAACGAAAGTGTCCGGCAACCCGGTTTGGAGCGACATCAGCGCTTCCTACGTGGAACGGCAGAACCTCACGATGCGGATGGGAATGCGGCGGTTCACCCGGTTGACCAATGCGTTCAGCAGGAAATTGGAAAACCACTGCCATATGCTCGCCCTGTACTTTGTCCATTACAACTTCTGCCGACTCCATACCACGCTGACGAAACGGGCCAATGGGTACAAGACGACGCCGGCGATGGCGGCGGGATTGACCAAGCGTGTGTACGACATGGACTGGCTGGGCAAGTTGGTCAACACTGCCATGCCCAAGCCGAGGAAGCGCGGCCCCTACAAGCCCCGCTCGAAGTCGTCAATTTCAAAGTGAGACACTACCTAGCCCAGGACGATTGCAAAGTCAGGGTAGATGTCCGGCTAGGTAGGCGATGGTCTGTTGTGGGCGGAAGGCGCAGGTCTTGGCGCGCAAGGGCAGGGACAGCCGCTCCGGAAGCCACTCGGCCCGGCGCAGGACGTTCAAGCTCACGTTCACCAGCGCGGCGAAGACTTCGCCCAATCCCGGACGGCGCAGGGTATGCCGGTCTTCGTCCCAGCTGCGGTCCCCCACCGCAAAGTCCACCCAGCGCGAGCCATCGGCTTCCGCCACC
>CAYGAY010000071.1:0-3231 GCA_964347975.1 uncultured Dehalococcoidia bacterium | reverse complement strand
GTTCGCCGCACCACCTTCGCGCGCCAGGCCGCCAATCTCTGGCGGGTCAAGGAACAAGTCTGGCAGATGCTCCTGGATGCCCTCCCGCATGACCCGACCCTGGCGATGGTGGACCGTTTCCCCGTGCCCGTCCGCCGGTTCGCCCGGGCCTATCGCTGCCAGCGGTTCCGCGGGGAAGCCGCCTGCGGATGGGACAGCGTAGCCCGCCCAACCTTTTACGGTTTCCGCATCCATCTGCGCCGGCGCTGGCCCGGCCTGATTGCCGATTTCAACGTCGCCCCGGCCAACGTACACCAAATTGGACATCGTCCCCGAACTGATCAGTAGTACGCAGGGCCGGCTGCTGGGTGACCGCAACTATTGGTCGCCCCGGCTGACGGAGGAGTTGGGCGCCAGGGCCTGACCTTGCTGGCTCTATTCAAGTCGCGGCGAAAGGCCCCCGGGCTGGTTCCAGCGGAGTTGCCAACTCAGCCGGCCGCGTTACCGCATCGAAACCGTGTTCAGCCAACTGGTGGAGCGGTTTCAAATCAGGCGGGTTCGGGTCAAGGCCAGCTGGCATCTGCACGCGCGATTGCTGCGCAAGATGCTCAGTCATAGGCTGGCTTTCGCCCTCAATCAGGAGCGAGGAAATCCGCCACTGCAATTCGCCAAGCTGCTATCATGCTGGAACTTGCACACCGGGTTAACACTGGCTGCAAGGTCAGCTTGAACCTTATAGCGAAAGCTCTTGATTCTGTCCAGATTGGTGGGCCTGGATGGACTCGAACCAACGACCTCAGTCTTATCAGGACTGCGCTCTAACCGCCTGAGCTACAGGCCCACGGTGGCCTCCTATTATACCAACGTCGGGGCATAGCGCAACATGGCGGAATCGCCCGGTATTGGGCGATTCCGCTGCCCGGAGCTATGACGAAAAACGGCGTATTTTGGCATATTCTATAGCGAAATCGTATGCGTTAATGTTACGAAAACCTATCACTTGCTTTGCGCAGTAGCGGAATCGCCTCGCCTGGTATTCTCAGCATAAGTAGTGATTGAGTTACAACCAGGATTAGAAGAACGGAGGGAGGCATGGGGATGGTACGAGCTGGGGGTTTAGCGACATGATGTGCGCCGTCCCGATTGCGGCTCCAACTGGATGCGCAAGGATGGGTTTTCCAAGGGGAAGCAGGGGTATTGCTGCGGCGACTGCCAGCGTCGCTATCTGACGGAAGGGTCCTATCGGCGTCCTGGTAGGGAGGCGAGGGAACGGGCCTGGCCATTTACACGGAAGACAGCACCCAACACGTCGGCGCCGCCGCTCATGCGTCGGCATTCTCTGCACCGGAACACCGGTATCCACAACGCCACTGCCCCGTAGCCGGTCATTATGGAACGGCGATAAGCATGATGGCGGCGCATCGCCAACTGGCAATCCGGACATTGCGCCTGATAAAGGTCCCGCGCCCCCGGCAACGCTTGGCGCAATCGCACCGGGAGCTCCTGTTCCAACTCGGTTTCCAATTGATACAACAGCCCCCTGATGGACACCTCCGAAACCTGCCCGCTGCCCCTATCGTACAATCAAACCACCTGAATCGGAACGCTACCGTTCGCTCGCACGTACCCACTTTCCGCAAACCGTCATTGCGAGCGAAGCGTGGCAATCTCGTTGCCGAAGGAGCCGTCGCTCAGTCAGCGAGATTGCCAGATTTGTGAAAAATCAAACTGCGCTCCTCGCAATGACAAACTGGGCACGCCTGAGTTGGGTTGGGATATAATTACCGCGAAAAAGCCGGGCAGGAGGATTGCCGGGAATGGCAGAGTACAGAGGGATTTTGTTCGATATGGACGGCGTTCTGGTGGACAGCGAGCCGCTATTTCACAAAGCCGTCAACGTCGTGGTCGAACGCTGCGGCGCGCTGGCGATAACCGAAGAGGAAAACAACCGCTACCTGCTCGGCACTACGGTGGACGAAACCTGGGTGCGAGTCAGGGAACTGCGCGGCATTAACCGGACGCCGGCGGAACTCCTGGCCGAATACAACATGGTAGTGAAAGAGGTCCTGCGCTCGGATCTGACGCCGCGTCCCGGTGTCCGCGGGCTGATCGCGGAGGCCCGGCGGCGCGGCCTGCCCATCGCGGTGGCTTCATCGTCTCTGCGCGAATGGGTGGACCTCAAGCTGTCGGTAATCGGGCTGACCGACGCTTTTCCCGTAGCGCTGGGCGGCGACGACGTTGAGCGCGGCAAGCCGGAACCGGAAATCTACATCAAGGCGGCGCGGCTCATCGGCCTGCCGGCTTCCCAGTGTATCGCCATTGAAGATTCGCCAATCGGGCTGGCCGCCGCCAGCGCATCGGGCGCGTACACCGTTTGCACCCTGACCGATTCCACCCGCCATCTGGATCTGTCAGCGGCAGACGTCATAATCGAAAACCTGGAATCATTCGACTACGACCTGCTGGCGCCGGGGCCAGCCTAGCCTCACGCTGACCAGTTTTCGCCCGATGGATTCCGGCTTTCGCCGGGATGACGGATTAGGGGTCAGCGAGTTTTGCACAGCCCTAAAATCAACCCTGACCTGGCGCGTACTGGATATTGATGGTGGCGTTTGCCGTTTGGCTTTCCAGGGTAGCGGTTATCCGGATCTCGTTGGGCCCTTCGTGCAGGCGAATGGTGGCTTCCCACCGGCCCGTCTCGTCCGGCGTCAGGATGATGTCGTTGAGTATCACCAGGGCATCGGGAAGGGTTTCGCCAACCACGGTTTGCATTGCATCGGCGACGGTGGAACCATCCTGCGGTTCAGTCACGGTCAGGAACAGCGCCAGAGGAGTGGGGTCGTAGGTTAACTGCAAGAACTGACGGATTTGTTGGGCGGATGCGCCGTGGTGGCTGACTATCTCGACGACGTTGATGCCCTCGTCTAACGGCACGGTTTTGGAGAAATCTCCATTGCGGTCAGATTGCAGCGTGAAATTCCGTTCACCATTCTTGCTGGAATGAGCGATTTCCATAAATGACCAGGGCAAGGTGGAACCGGATACGTTGACTGCTGGCAACCCCCGAACTACTTCCTGATTCTGCGGACGGTCCACTTGCAGGAAAAGCGGTCTCGGCGTCGGAGGCGGAGACGGGGACAGTGTGGCGGCGGGCGTCGGCGTGGATGTCGGTGGAGGCAAAGGCGTTGGCGTGGGCTGGCGCTTGCTCGAAACCGGCACCAGCTTGCTCGCCTATCACCTGCCGCTCGACGC
>CAYGAY010000070.1:0-4538 GCA_964347975.1 uncultured Dehalococcoidia bacterium | reverse complement strand
TCGGGGGCGTGTTACTATTTACCCCCCACAGACCGAGTTTGTAAACAGGCCCTAGACTTGGCTGGCCCGCGCCCTGAGCGACGGCCACGCGGAAATTACCGGCGAGGGCCGGAGCGAGCGCATTCGCTATAGCGCCGCCGGCCACTCGGAACGGTGGGCCGACCCGGAGGAGAAGGTACGCGCCGAGCTGTGGGCCGAGCTGATTTATCGGTACGAATACCCGCCGGAGCGCATCGGCTTTGAGGTCAACGTGCCCCGGCGCACGCCCAACGATTTTGCCGATCTGGTGATTTACTCCGACGACGAAAAGAAGATGCCGTACTTCGTCATTGAGTGCAAACGGGCGGATCTATCCGACGCCGCTTTTAATCAGGCCATCGAACAGGCTTGCGGCAACCGGGCCAGCCTGGGCGCGTTGTACTGCGGCGCCGTGGCCAGCTTGACCCGCCGTCTGCTGCGCTTTGACCAATACCCGCCCGGCGAGCGTGAGCGGAACCGGATGGCCGATATCCCCATCCGTTACGACAACCCCCTGGAATGGCGCTTTTACAAGAACGCCGCCGGGCGGGATTTGGCCGCCATCCCCCGCGAAGAATTGCGCGCCGCCATACGCAAGTGTCATCAAACTCTGTGGGAGGGTGGGCGCCGCAGCCCTATCGCCGCCTTTGGCGAGTTTTCCAAGCTGGTGTTCATCAAGCACCGGGACGAGAAAGACCTGGAACGCACCAACGGCGAACCCTATGCTTTCCAGCGCCGGGATGGCGAAACCGCCGGCGAACTGGCCGCCCGCATCAACCGTCTCTATGACGCCGAACAGCGGCTGGAGCCGGACGTGTTCACCGACCGCATCAGCGTGGAGCCGTCCATCATGGCGCAGTGCGTGGAACACCTGGAAGGCATTTCATTGGACCGCACTGAGCTGGACACCAAGGGCGTGGCCTTCGAGGAGTTTATGGGCAGCTTCTTCAAGGGCGACTTCGGCCAGTATTTCACGCCCCGGGAGCTGATTGCCTTCTGCGTCGCCGTCCTCGACCCCAAGCGTACCGACCTGGCGCTGGACCCGGCCTGCGGTTCCGGCGGGTTTTTGCTGTACGCCCTGGATCACGTGCGCCGGCAGGCCGACGCGCTGCATCCTCCCGACAGTCTGCCTCATTTCCAATACTGGCACGGGTTCGCGCAGAACAATCTTTACGGCCTGGAAGTCAATGAAGAGCTGGCCCGCGTCGCCAAGATGAACATGATCATCCACGACGACGGGCACACCAATATCGTCGGCCACGACGCCATGGACTTCCTGGAGAACATCCGCGACAAGAATCCCGGCCTGACCGCCGGCCGGTTTGACCTCATCCTGACCAATCCACCCTTTGGCGCCGTCATCCGACGCACCGAGAAAGGCGACGGCTACCTGGAACAGTTCGAGCTGATGCGCTACATGGGCCGGAAATACCCCGATCCGAAGGCGAAACGGGCCAGCATCAAGACGGAAATCGCCTTTCTGGAGCAGATTTACACGTTCCTCAAGCCGGGCAGTGGCCGGGCCGCCGTGGTGCTGCCCGACGGCATCCTGACCAACTCGTCGTTGCAGGGCGTCCGCCACTGGCTGCTGGAGCATTTCCAGCTGCTGGCCGTGGTCAGCCTGCCGCAGTTCGCCTTTGCCCACTACGACGCCGGCGTGAAGGCCAGCATCGTGTTCTTGCGCCGGTTGGCGGATGGCGAAACGGTGCCGGACGACACGGCGATTTTCATGGCCCTGGCCGACAACATCGGCTACGACGCCACCGGACGCAAGACCTTTGCGGTGGAGCCGGAGGAAGAAATCCCCGGCGTCCGCAAGGTGGAGCGGCACCGCTGCGACCTGTTCGACTACCGCGTAACCTACGAATGGGTAGCCAGAGAAAACGAGTGGAGTGAGCAGCGTCGGGAAATCATCCCCGGCACCGGATTGGTGGGGCAGTGGGAGGATTTTAAGAAGGACCCGACACCTTTTTTCGTGTAGGCCCCGCTGGCACCGCATTTGCGCTGAAGTGGGGCGAGGCACAGGAGCGCTTTGACCCGCATTTTCATAAACCTAACTTCTGCAACCTCGTACAGAGGCTGAGCAATGTTGGAAGTACACCGCTCGGCCTCCTGATTGAATATTCGGAAGAGATTTGGGATAAGTCCGATGGGCGTTTCGCAGACGAATTCCCTTACATCGAAATATCTGGCGTCGGGCTGGGTACAAACGAATACAGGGTTTCACAAACCCTCGTTACCGAGGCTCCCAGCAGAGCGCGCCAAGTAGTACGAGACGGCGATATTTTGGTTTCTTTAACTCGCCCACATCGTGGCGCTGTCGTGCGTGTGCTGCCAGAGCACGACGGCGCAATAGCCTCGACTGGATTTGCCGTCATGAGGGGTTTGGATTCTGCCCCGGTGGACCGGGAATATCTATTGATGTGCTTGGTCGCATCTTTTGGATGCGACCAAATGCTGATGCGTAGCAGTGGTGGAAATTACCCGGCGATCACAAGGGATGAACTTGCCAAAGTCCTCATACCCGCTGTTTCCCGCGAAGCCCAATCTCGTCTAACTGCTGTAATGGACACAGCGCGGGCGGAGCGGCGAGCAAAGTTAGCTGAGGCCGATGCGCTGCTGGCGGGGATTGACGATTTTCTGCTGGATGCGCTGGGCATCGCGCCGCCGGCTGATAATTCCCGCCGGGTGTTCGCCGTTAGTCTTGCCCGGATGAGCGGCCAGGGTCGGCTCAATTCCGATTACTACCACCCGGAACGCACCACGGTGTTGCGCGCCCTGGACGCCGTGTCCCCCGGTCTGACGACGGCCCGCCTTGCCGATGTCGCCGCTTTTGAGCGCAACCAAATCAAAACGCCAGATGACAACTATTTGAGCCTGGCCCACGTTCAGAGTCATACCGGCGAACTTACCAACGTCACGGATACCGCGTCGGGCAACTGCTTTACTTTCCAAGCCGATGACGTACTCTTTGCCCGGCTGCGGCCTTACCTGAACAAAGTCTATCGCGCCGAAATGAGCGGCGGCTGCTCCACTGAGTTCCATGTCCTGCGCGTCAAAGACCGCACGACGCTGCTACCGGAATACCTGGCCGCCATACTCCGCAGCCGCCTCGTCCTGGCACAGACCACCCACATGATGACCGGCAACACTCATCCCCGCCTCACCAACGACGACGTTGCCAATCTGACCATACCGATTCCCAACCCCACGCTACAAGGTATAATAGCGGTAGAAATCCGTCACCGCCGCGAAAACGCTCGCCGCCTGCGCGCTGAAGCGGAAGCGGGGTGGCAGGCAGCCAAGGGGTGGTTTGAGGAACAGTTGTTGGCAACTAGCAATGCAAATTGATCTAGGAGGGAATATGCCATATTCACTCAAGGCAAGAGCGGTAGTCATTGTCGTGATGTTCAGCAGCGCTGCTGCCGGGGCACTCGTCGGAGGGAGCCTGGCAGCAATAATGGGGACGCAGACAATTGAGACCATATCAGGTGCAAATATGGGTGCAGGCATCTGCGGCTACATAGGATTGCACATCGGAGAATATATCGGGCGTAGGGTCGGCGTTGGCATCGGCTATTAGCACGACGCAATAGTCAGTATGGGTCCGCTGTCGGCAACGAGGTCGTCGTCACCCAAATGGAGAACGATATGGCAGTCAAGAAAGAGGACATAGCCACCGTCGGCAAGGCTATGTACCAAGAGATGCGCGCCGAGCTAGAGGTCAACCAGTGGGGTCGTATGGTAGTCATCGACGTTAATAGCGGCGACTACGAAGTTGCCGATGATGACCTGACGGCTACGATGCGGCTGTTCGAACGGCGTCCCGACGCGCTCACCTGGGGTGAACTGGTCGGCTACCCAGCGCCCTACCACATAACCGAACGCATTTCCTTCGGAGGCCAATGATTATAGGCAGGGTAGCATTAGTAGGAACGCAAGCCGGCATAGCGTTCCTGGAACCCCGTATCGTCGTCGGCGTTGCCGACAGCAGCCGGGTTTTCCAAATGGAGGAAGCAGTCGTAGATACCGGGTTCAACGGCTGGTTGACCTTGCCGGAGAACACTATCCAGCAGCTAGGGTTGACCTACTTGGGCCGAAGGCCGGCCAATCAGGCCAGCGGCGAGGAAAGGATGTTTGACATCTACAGCGCATTAGTGTCATGGCACGACCACCCTCGCCCGGTGCTGGTTCACCAATCGGAAAGCAAACCTCTAATCGGTATGGCCCTGCTCACCAACTGCCGGATTACCGTGGACGCCAGAGAGGGCGGCGATGTAATCATTGAGGAGATTTTATTCTGAAAATTCTGCCCGTCGCTCAGCTAGTCATTTTGACTACTCTTGCGGAGATGTAGATGTTTCACACCGCGGTTGTCTATTTCAACATCACCAAAAACCCGGCCTGTTCAAAATAGTGGTCGCTGGTTAACGCATTCCAGATACCGCGCTGCTCCATCTCCAGAAAGGGAATTACATACAATTTTACCCGCGCCCGCTTGATCGTCAGTTGACAGCGGC
>CAYGAY010000069.1:0-5563 GCA_964347975.1 uncultured Dehalococcoidia bacterium | reverse complement strand
CCGGACGGATGATCCCGGCGTCAATCAGTTGAACCGGGAAGTCGTAGTCGTCCGCTATCGGCGCTTGCCGGGCGAACCGGCTGGCTATTTCGTCCACCATCGGCAGGCTGTCCGCGGGGTCGGTCTGCTTCACCGCAGCCACGGCGACGCAGCGTTCTGCGCCCGACATCAGGGCGCAGCTGCCGAGGCCGATTAGATGCGCCCTGAACCGGCGGCGGTTAATCTCCATGCCGCTCCAGATCTCCGCTCCCGCCACCCTTGCCTTCCAGCAGTTGGCGGAACAGGGTTTCCCACTGGGTCAGAACCGCCTCGCGGGAGAACTCGGAGCGCACGCGCCGGTAGGCTTTGGCGACTATGGCGGCCCTGTCCCCGGCCGGAAACGCCATCAGTCGAATCATTCCATCAGCCAGCGCCGCCGGGTCTCCGGGTGGCGCGACAATGCCCGTCTCACCGTCGATAAACAGCTCGGGAACAGCGCCCACGGCAGTCGCCACCACCGGCCGGCGCGACGCCATCGCCTCCAATGTTACCACAGGCATACCTTCCCATGCCGAGGACAATACCAGCGCGTCGCTGGCCGCGAACAGCTCCGGCATATCCTGCCGCAGCCCCAGCAGCGCAACCCGTTCCGGCAACCCCAGCCGCTGAATCATTGCCCGTATTTCGCCCTCCAGAGGCCCCTGCCCGGCGATAACCATTTGCGCGTCGGGGCGCCGCCGGGCCACTTCCGCGAAGGCGCTCAGCATAGTCGGGTAGTCCTTGGCGACGTCGAGGCGGCCGGCCGCCAGCCAGAGAAAGCGGCCGGCCGCGACGCCCAGAGCCCGACGGGTCTCATCCCGTCGGGTTGCCGCCGCCTCGAACCGGGCGATGTCTATGGAGTTGGGGATGCTGTGCGTATGGGACGGCCTGGCGACTCCCCGGCGGCAGAGTTCTTCCGCTATGCCCGGGGACTGTACCGTCACCGCGTCCGCCAGTCCATCGGTAATTCCCAGCAGACGCTCCCTTACCGGCCCATCCAGTACGTTCCTAACCGACGATACGCTGTGAGCCGACGACAGGCTATGAGCCAGAAGCCGCGAGGTGATCATGCCGTGGAACATAAAGCCGACCAATATGTCGGGCTTGGCCCGCCGCACCGCCAACGCCGCCTTGACAATGCTCGTGTACTTCAGCGCTCCGTTGAGTGCGTTCAGGGTAACGGCTTTGACGCCTGGCTCGCGCAGTTCCGAGCGCAAGGAAGTCTCCGTGAACGGCAGATACGAAAGGACAGTCACCCGCCATCCCCGCTTGGCCAGGCCGTTGGCCAGGCCGACCAGCTGGTTCTCGGCGCCGCCCCGCTCCAGGCCGCTGATTATGAACATTACGTGGGCGGACACCGGCTCAACATTCCCGCAAGCGGCGCAGTTGCTCCCGCAGGCTCCGGTTCTCGGCTTCGGAAGCCGCGAGGGCAACCTCCGCGGTCAGGCGGCCCTGGCGTTCTGCTTTGCGTTCCGCTTCCGATTGGGTATGATCCCTTCCCCGCTCCCCGGTCCGCGGATCGGCGATCCACAGCCGGCCCTCTTCCCATTGGATCTCCCGGTCCAGTAGCGGGCTGTAAGCCGAGACCAGACCCTCCGGGCTGGGCTGCAACTCCCGCCGCCGGTACTCCCCGTTCACCAGTGTCTCCCCCACCAACGGCTCACCATAGTAGTCGCCGCCGCTGGGGTCGAATCGCCAGTATTCGCCAACGCCGATGGCGGCGTAGAGGTCCCGCTTGCCCCGCAGGTCGTGGGCCGCGGTGGTCTCCGAGGCCACTTCCAGCACGAAGTCCGGCGGCTTGCCCACCTCCCAGATGACGTACCCGTTGCGCCGGCGGATGGCCGCGGCGTCCACGCCCAGGGCCACGTACAGGTCCGGGGCGATACGCCGTTGGCGGTCGGTCCGGTCATAGTACACGAAGGTATTGGTATCCACGAAAACGTCCGGGCGGACGTGGAAGCGCGTCGCGATGACATTGTAGGCGTAGATGATGCCGGGATTCTGAAGCATGGCGTCAGGCAGGGGCGGCGGGTCGTCGGGCAGGGCCAGGCGTTCCCCCTCTTCCAGTTGCAGGTTGTAGGGCAGCATGGTAGTTTTCAGCGTCATCTGTTTCACCGGTTATCACTATGCCATATTGTAGCAGGCGATTTTGGGGAAGCGGCGATTTGCTGGAGGCGGAACGCCAGCCCGATGCTGAAGAAGTCCGCCCGGTTCGCTATCTCGCTCTCCGCCAGGCCCACAACCCTGCTCTCACAGCTATGCCCAGCAGGGCCAGGAGAACTACGTACCAGAGGATGGGGGCCAACGCGACCGCGACCGTGGCCTCCATATTCACGACCAAAACCGTCAGAATATGAGCGCCGGCGGCCATGGTCACCACCGAGGCGCCGGCGTGGAAGAAAAGCTGGTACGCCACCCGGTACAGGAGGCCCAGCAGGAGCATCCCCAGCAGAATGCCCAGCGCGCCGAAGTTGATGTAAAACTCCCCCAAGTGATGCAGCTTGAAGCCGTTGATTTCGTTGCCCTCGGGTATAAACCCGTAACGTTGGCCGAAGTCTCTTACGCTCCTGGGCTTATCCTCCCAGACTAACCGAGGGACGAAGGTGAACAGCAGGCGGTAGTAGGTCTCGCCCTTCAGGTACGGCACATTCTCCGGGGTCTGGTGGATGACCCAGGCCACCGGCAGCAGAAAATCAAGGCGGGTTGACGCAGCGTTGAGCGAATGATGAAAGAGGCCCGGGGATACCTCTCTCACGTTATAGTTCCACAAGGACTGAAGGTAGATCGCTACTTTCCTCACCGGGGATTCATCGGCGCTTAGCGCATACGGGTTCCTGCCGGGCGAATCGCTCGTCTCGGTCGCGGCGGTGACGGGAACCGCCGCGCCATCGCCCCAGAACGGATAGAAAAAAGTGGCCGGCGCGCCGCCTTGCCGCAGCGCGGAGCGGTCGCCCGCATAGTCAATCAACGCCCGCAGTCGGTAGATTACCCGGAAGTCGTTGGGAACCAAGGTCTGATTCACCAGATACTCGGCCCAGTTGTTCGCGTCCGCTTCCACCCGTATCAGGTCGCCCGGCCGAACTGCGGCGAGGGCGGCCAGCTCCCCTTCGTCTGCTTCGTAGATATGAATCCGCCGCTTCGCGTTGCTTTCCATCTCGGTGTCTATCTGCCATGAAGTGGCGTCTATAGTGTTGAGGAGCCACTGTCCGTCCGAGCCGATGTTGCGGAAAGACCCGCCGACGAAGGTGGTAAGCGTCTTGTTTTGCCACCGGCCCCTGTTCTCGCTCTGGTGATTTTCACTCAGATCCCTCGCAGTCGGCGCGACCTTCCGGTACAGGCCGGTCCGGATGTGGTCTATTGCATAGGCCGGAAGCGGGACTTGGTGAACGCACTGCCCCTCGACGGCCACTCCGCCCTTGTCCAGGGGAAAGTCGAAGTTGGCAAAGCCGGGAACTGCCCGGTCGCTGGGCAAGCTGGCGGAGTCGGATGGAAATATGTGCAGGAAAAAGTGCCGCCGGCCATGGTCCGCCGATTCCGCGCCGCAGGCCCCGGCTTCCTTGTAGTAGTAAGTCAAGACGCCGCCGCCGTAAGATATATCATAGTCCGGTGTTTCGGCGACCAGTTCGCTGGTTTCCGCGCCGGTATCGCCGGGGGGGGTGAAAACGTGGGTGGATTCCCGCAAGAGCTGGCCAGCGTTCGCGTCAACCCCGTGGGTCCAAATCAAAGAGCGATACTCTGGCCGCATCGGAAGCAGCACGAAAAGCAGGATTCCCGCCGTGAGGACGCCGTAAGCCGCCCCTTTCCAGCTCGGCGCGGACGTGGTTGCGGCCCAGGCCACGAACAGGGCAAAGATGGCGTCCAGCCCTTCCATTATGAGGCCGCTGCTCAGCCCCAGCAGCGTATAGTAGGCCACCAGCAGCCACATAAACGCCTGGCCGGCCAGCCCCAGTTGTCCGCGCAATTGCAGGTAAAACAGGATCAGGACGGAAAGAACGACGGACTGGCCGGCCAGTTCGACCGGAAAGGCGAGGCCCGAGGGCAGCGCTTCTCGGCCGGTGTATAACGCCACTATGTGGCTGTCGATGTGGATGTAGAAGAAAGGCGCGGCGGCTATGCCGATGACGACGGCCAGCGCGGCGGCGTAGCGGTGCGTCTCTGCCGGGATGACCTCGACGCGCGGCAGCTTGTCGGCCAGCCACCGGCGATGCGGCCCGAAATACCCGGCCAGCAGCAGAGCCCAGCCGGCCAGGGCCAAAAGCAGGGTCAGGCTGACCAGGGAATCGTCTAATCGGGGGCTGCCGAACCAGTTCCCGTAAAAATCCCACTTCAGGAAGATGGGCGAGCCGAAGTACAGCCCGTAAGTGCCCCCAGCAAAGGGCATCAGGGAATGGCCCCAGTCCCGGTCGGACGCCCACAGCAGCGTCGGCAGTGCGCAGAGACCCAGGAGCAGCGAGGCCATCAGACGCTGCAACGCCGGCGGATCCACCGGGGCGTACAGATTCAGCGCAAGGATCACCGCCGCCGTGACGGCGGCTAACACGGCAACCCGCCGGTTGACGGCACGTCGGGCAATGAATTCGTTGATGAAACTCACTCGGATAATGGGACGCCCCCGCCGCTCACCGGGCAGCTATCAGCGTGCAGTGAAGTATAATATATCGCCGCGATGCAGTTTTGCGCTGGTGACCAGCCATCAACCGGCTTGGTCTGCGACTTTCTCAAACAGCTCCAGATACGCGGCGGCGGCGCGCTGCTCCGAGAACTCGGCGGCGCGGCTTCGCAACGCGGCTTCCGGCGGCTGGTCGCCTTGCAGCGTCTCCACCATCGCCTGCGCCAGGGCCGGGGCGTCGCCCACCGGCGTCAGCTTGCCCCATTTGCCATCCTCAAGGATTTCCCGCGGGCCGTGGGGCGTGTCGGTGCTCACCACCGGCGCGCCGCAGGCCAGGGCTTCCAGCAGCACGTTGGGCAGCCCCTCCCAAAGCGAGGAAAGCGCGAACAGCCCGGCCCGGCGCATATAGCGAAAGGGGTTCTCGTCGAAGTCCATGAACCCCAGGTCTGCTTTCACCCCATAGTTGCGGGCCTGGTCAATCAGCCCGGCCCGGTACGGCTCCGAAAGGCTCCCCATGATGACCAGCCGGGCGTTGACGCGGCGGCGGAGCAAGCCAAAGGCTTCGACCAGCGTGGGGTAGTCCTTGGCGGGCCCCTGTCTCCCCACGCTGAGAATGACCGGCGGCTCGCCGTCGGCAAACCAGGGGTGGGGCGCCGCTTCCTGCGCCAGCCGCCATATTTCGGCGGACGGTATGGGGTTGTAGATGGTATGGACACGCTCACCCCCCACCCCCCATAACTGCGCCACCTCGCCGGCCACGCCCCGGGAGACGGCGACCACGGCGTCGGCCCTGGGGTAGAGCATCCTTGCCAGGCGCTGTTCGTACTCGCTGTAAGCCGAATCGATGCTGCTCCTAATTGAAATAACTACAGGCAGGGAGCCTGCCGCCAATTCCGCCCCATTAACGGCGGCGAAGTTGGCCGTCGAAACGGCGGA
>CAYGAY010000068.1:0-7161 GCA_964347975.1 uncultured Dehalococcoidia bacterium | reverse complement strand
TTCCGGCTGAGGTTTTTGCGTATCGTTTAGGTGCGCGTAGTGCGTTGGAGTGGGTGTCGGCGTCGGCGTCGCGGTGGGAACCGGCGTCGGCGTCGCGGTAGGTAACGGCGTCGGCGTCGGCGTCGCGGTAGGTAACGGCGTCGGCGTCGGCGTCGCGGTAGGCAACGGCGTGGGCGTGGGCGTCGCGGTGGGTGTCGGCGTCGGCGTGGCTGTTGGCGTAGGAGCCGGGGTCGGGGTTGGGGTAGCCGTCGGCGTCGGCGTCGTCGCTATTACTTTCGAGAATGCGCTCTTGGATGGGCCGTTCCTCGCAGTCAACCGGAACTCATATCTAGTTCCGTTCTCCAATCCTTTTACTGTATGCGATGTCTGGGTACCGGACAGCCAGGCCCGAGTAGTACAAGACGGGGGATTGTCAATCAGTGGGCACACTTGGACCTGGTATCCCGTAACCGTGTCCGTAGGTGGTTGCCAACGCAGTGTAACCTGCCGGTCGCCGGGCTCGGCGCGCAGGCCCTCAGGCGCAGCTGGCGCTGTGGGGGTGGGGGTTGGGGTCTCCTCGGCGCGTTGCGCCGTGAAGCTTGGCCGGTAGCTCCCGGCTTCTTCTGGATTGAGGGTTCTGACTGGTATCTCGCGCGGCCGGTCGCCGGCGTCGTTGGCTAATGTCAGTGTGAATTTGAGGGGTTCGGAATCCTGGAAGCCGTCGTTGGCGAACATCATGCCGGTGACCCGGTGGGGGCCGGCGCCGCCGTAGGCGACGGCGAATTGTGCAGTGGTGTAGTCCGGCGCCGCCTCGAAGGTGAAACTATTGCCGGACCGGGTCGTCTGGAGCAACGCCGCTTCCGGGGTAAGGGGGTCGGGGTTCCCCGGCCGGTGAAACTCAAACCGGTAGGTCAGAGGGTTGCCTTCGGGGTCGGTCGCGGGTTCCGCCGCGAATTCCAGAGTGGCGGGTTGTCCCCACGGAGACAGGTAGGTCAGGGTGGTGGTCGGTTGTCCGATGACCGGCGGCTGGTTGGGCTGCGCCGTGGTGGCCGGTATGGTAAGTATGGCGAATGCCAGCGCGACAATCACTGCGGCGATCCACGGAATCCGGGCGATGGCGTTTGACATCGTTGTAGTCGTGTGTCCTGTGGCGTCGCCGTCCGGAGTCGTGGAGGTGACGGCGCGGCGCCGTGCGCGTCCTACGGTAATCCCCTTCGTCTACTTCGGCTTGCCGGTGTCCGCCGTGCGGTCTGGCGACGGTTCCTTTATGATGTCCGACGTTGTGGAGTGGCTTTGCGGCGCATTGGTCGTCGTCCTTGGGCGGCAGTCCATTGTTGACCGGGGGCGGTTTGCCGGCGATGCCTGGCGGCGGTGACCCCGTTATTATAGCGCAGGAGGTATCCGATGTTGCGCGGTATTGGCGCCAAGTTATACGTGGCTCTGGGTCTGGCGGTGTTGCTCACCCTGCTGTCCAGCGCGGTGGGAGTGTACTACTTTGAGACCAGCGGCGACCTGAGCCACGGGGTGGCCCAGGTCTATCGTCCGGCCTACTCAGACGCTTGGCGCGCCTCCGTGGCCGCGGCGCGTCTGCAGGCTTTGGGCGACGCTGAGCTGGCCCGGGTCCTGGCAGGAGAGCATTCCGGTTACGACGACCAACTCGTGGCGGACCGCGCCGGCGCCGTCGCCGCGGAGCTCCGGGATGCTTTGTCCCGTCCCGGCGGGTTGGACGGTCTTGGGGACATGGCCGACGGCGTGCTGCAGGCGTCGGGGGAGGTGACCGCGGCGCTGGTGGCGCTGGACGAATTGGCCCTGGTGTTGGGGCGGGCCGGCGAGCGTGTCGGCGAGTTGCGGGAGTCCCTGGACTCCGTCAGCGACGAGGACTCAGGCGCGCTGACCGCTTTGTATGGCGCTCTGGCCGCTACCGACCCGGCCCGGCTCGACGCGCACTGGGAGCGCTACGAGCAGGCGGCCCGGGGCGAGTTGCCGGACGAGGTGCGTCTCCTGGCAGAGGGTGACGACGGCGTTTTCGCCGTGCAGCAGTCCCGACTGGCCGCTCTGGACCGGCTGGGGCAGGCCCGCGCCGACTTCGACGCGCGGGCCGCGGTTCTCGACGATGCGGCGGCCGGACTGCTGGCCGCCGCCGCCGGCCGCCTGGACGTGGCCCTGGCGGACTCCGTGGCCAGCTTCGACCGGGGCCGGGTGCTGCTCTTCGGCATCTCGGCGGCCAGCGTGCTGATTGCCACCCTGGCCTCCTGGCTATGGGTAGGCAATATGGTGGTGCGGCGTTTGTCCCGTCTTTCGGAACGGATGCGCGCCATGGCCGGCGGCGACCTGGATACGCCGGTGCCCGAGGTGGGCGCCGACGAGATCGGGGAGCTGGCCGGGGCCTTGGAAGTGTTCCGCCAGCAGGCGCTGGAGGTGCAGCGTCTGAACCTGGTAGAGCGGCTGTACGGCGAGCTGAGCGAAGCGTATCAGGAATTGGCGGCGATGCAGGAGCGGCTGGTGGCGCACGAAAAGTTGGCTGCGTTGGGGGAACTGGTAGCCGGCGTAGCGCACGAGATTAGCAATCCGCTCAATTTCGTCAAGAATTTTTCCGAAGGGGCTGGGGAGCTGTTCACCGAGCTTTTTGAGATGCTGGAGCAGTATCGCGACGAACTTGGCGATGCGGACCGGGAGTTGTTGGACGACATTCGCGGGGAGTTGTCGGACAGCCTGCAGCGAGTGCAGGCCAATGGCTTGCGGGCGTTGACTATTGTCACGCGGATGCAGTCCTTGGGAGTGGTTGGCGGTACGCCTGAGCTGACGGAGTTGCATCCGGTGGTGTCCCAGGCGGCGCGGATTGGCTGCGCGGCTTTCGCGTCGGAGTGGGATGATTTCAAGGTTGAGCCGGAGTTCGAGTTCTCCGACGCGGTTGACGAGGCGCCCGTCGTGGTGCGCGATTTGAACGAGGCCATGGTCAACCTGGTGACCAACGCCTGCTATGCCCTCAGGGCGAAGCGTGAGCTGTCCGGGGATGACGGATTTACGCCGCGGTTGCTGGTTTCCACCAGGGTTGACAATGGGCACGCGGCGATATCGGTTTGGGACAATGGTACCGGAATTGACGATGCGGCTCTGCCCCAGATTTTCAACCCGTTTTTCACGACCCGTGACGGGGCGCTGGGGGCGGGGCTTGGTTTGACGCTGGCGGCGGACGTGGCGCGGCGGGGCGGCGGCGATTTGACGGTGGCCACCGAATCGGGCGCGTGGACTGAGTTCGTGCTGACGGTGCCGCTGGTTTTGGAGAACGTGGGGGTGGATGCCCTGCGCCAGAGATTGGGCGGCGATGTCGCTACGGTGCGCCGGTTCGGCGCCAGCTCGCCGTCGCTTGGGGGTGGCGATGGGCAGTCCGGCGGATAAGGGCTTATCCCAATAATCAGGCATCCCCAAAGACCATCAGGGCGCTGGCGAAATCATGCTCTTTTCAAAGTCTGGCGGCGGCCACGCTGCCGTAGGCTGGCTCGTCGTGCCGCATCGGGTTTAGCGCCGGTTTCCTGCCAGGCCCAGCGGAACCGGTTCATCCGGGTGGGCCGGTTGACCAGCCGAAGGGGAGGCTCTAATGACATAGGAGTTACGCACTTAAATCCCATGCCCTTCACTCCGGCGAAAGCCGGAGTCCAAATGATGCGGACGGATTACCTGCCGTTCTGCCAACCCGCTATAATTCCTCCATTCCAAATCGTGAAACAGGGAGGCAATCCCATGGATTTGACCCTCAACGGAAAGGTGGCAATGATTACCGGCGGCAGCCGCGGCCTGGGCCGCCAGTGCGCGCTGGCCCTGGGGCGCGAGGGCTGCGCCGTGGCCATCTGCGGGCGCGACGGCGACCAGGTGAATACGACGGTGGCGGAACTGTCCGGCCTGGGCGTCACCGCCAACGGCAGCCGGGCCGACGTCACCAATCCCGATGACGCCGCCCGCTTCCTGCAAGAAACCACCGCCGCCCTGGGCGCGCCCGACATCCTGGTGAACAACGTGGGCGGACGCCGCGGCTCCGTCCTCTTTGACGAAACCACTATGGAGCAGTTCCTGGAAGGGCTGGAGGTCAACCTCATCTCGGCGGTGCGGCTGACCAAGCTGGCGCTGCCCCATATGCAGGCCCAAGGCTGGGGCCGCGTCATCAACATCGCCTCCATCTACGGACGGGAGCACGGGGGCTCGGTGGACTACATGACCGGCAAGGCGGGGATGATCGCCTTCTCCAAGCACCTGGCGTTGCAGTTGGCCCAGACCGGCGTGCTGGTCAACTGCGTCGCCCCCGGCAGCATCGACTTCCCCGGCAGCACCTGGGACCGCTTCCAGCAAAACAACACGCTTGAGGTGGTGTCCGAGTTCATCGACCGCAATCTGCCCATGGGCAAGTTCGGCTGGCCGGAACCCATCGGCGAAACCGTAGCTTTCCTGGCATCGGACCGGGCCAGCCTGATCACCGGCGCGTGCATCAACGTGGACGGCGGACAGTCCAAGTCGCTGTTCTGACACCCCCTCACCCAACCCTCTCCCCTGGTGGGAGAGGGGCCGCTCATCCTGAGCTTGTCGAAGGATGCACCGTCCCCACAAACTCCTGCCACGCCAGCACGCACTTTTCCGGCGCCGAGTGCTGCACGTAGCCGCCGGCGCCGGGGACCCGGGCCAGCGTGCAGTTGGGCATCAGATCGGCCTGACCCTGGGCCCGGTCGGGAATGTCGCCTTCGCTCAGTTCGCCGACCATGGCCAGCGCGGGGGTCTGGATGGCCGGCAGCCGGTCGGACAGGTTTTGAGTGCCCAGGTAGGCCAGGGTTTCCAGCGCCACGTGACGGGCGGTCTGGCCCATCTGCTGGATGTACCACTCATGATGCTCCGGCGCGTCGTCGGCATTAACGCGACGGCCGCCGGTGGCCCGCGCCCAGCCCTCAACACCTTCCTCCGCCACCAGGCGGTAGTAGTTCTGGTAGGTATCCACGCCGGTGAAGTTGTACGGTGACGTGCACGTAGCAACGGTGTGCAGCCGTTCAGGATATTGGTAGGCGAATTGCAGGGCGATGGTGCCGCCGATGGTTTCGCCGATCAGATGCACTCTATCCAGTTCCAGATAGTCCAGCAGGTTCCGCAAGTCGCCGGCAAAGCCTTCCAGGGACCAGTCGTAGCTGTCCGGCGCCGGCACGGTGGAGCGGCCAAAGCCGCGAGCGTCTACCCGGATCACCCGGTACTGCCGCGCCAACAGCGGCGGCCAGGCGTACCAAAGCCGGCCGTTCTTGGCGTTGCCGTGATGTAGCACGATGGTCTCCACCGTCGCCGGGTCGCGCCACGGGTCGGTGAAGTTATCGTCGTCATAATACATTTCAAGGTTGTCGGCCAGCGGCGCGATAGGCATGAGAGCCTCCCAAGTCCGTCAAAACTGTCATTGCGAGGAGCGCAGCGACGTGGCAATCTCGGCGCTCCTGTACATAATCCTACACCCCCAGCCCGCCGCCGGGCGTCTGGTCGGCCAGCGGTATCTGGACGCTGACCCGATCCACGTCGCCGACACTGCGGGTAGTGTGGCCCCGCCCGGTCAGGTCCTCGCACAGCTCAATGTCGCCCACGTTGAAGATCCGCTTGGCGCCGTCGCCCAGACCTATCTCAACCTGCCCCTGCAGGGTGATGACGTACTGACGCCGGGGCGCCGTGTGAAAATCCACCAGTTGGGTGGGCTTCAGACTGCTGAACTGGACCCCGATGGCCTCCTGCAATTTCGTCCGCAGGGCGTGGCCCACCTGCTCAAAAGGCAGCTCCATATCCTCAATGTGAGACTCGCCATCCTCGCCCGTGTAAATCCTGACAACCTGCATCTGCTCATACCTCCGGGGCGTTATTCGCCTGGCGCGTATCATAGCACCAATGCCGCCCGGAGAAAGCGACGATGGGTAATCATCATTTACCCCATGCTGTGCCTATACCGGCTGTCCGGTCGGTTTTATACCGGAACCATACGCCCGTTGCGGAACCTGCGGTCCGGGCCGGCTTCCACTGCCGCCAGCAGTTTGTTAGCCAGTTCTATGCCGCGTATTTTATCAATGTCGGCGTTGCTGATGGCGATGGCATCTAAATTACCCGTTGCCACGCAATTTCGTAATCAGATTCACTCACCCAGTCTTCCAGTGCCAGCCAAACTTGGTCGATAACCTTTGGCAACCGTGCTGACTTTATGATTTCGATAATGTCTTCATCCAGGATTGATGAACTATCGCCGAAAAACTGGACCAAGAGCAGTTTCAGGCAATCAGTGTACTCCCCAAACTTCGGTGCCGCTTTCTCCAACGTGCGCTGAAATTCCCCGGCGTATCCGGCTTTTATCGATTCCAAGTCTGCCCCTTTGTCGAACGCAGTGGATGATTTCCCTATGACCGTAAAGCGAATGCCGGTTCGAGGTTCATCATAATCCAGCTCGTGGGACGCCAGCAGGCAAAAGCTCCATGGGATCGGTTCTTGGCTACCTATGCCGCAGGATTTCGCTTCGGTCCTACGTGACGAAATCTCTTCGGCAATCTGCGTTGCGTATTGGACGACTTCGCTCTGCTTTTTCCCCTTCAGCGATGCCTCGCATACCGTCAGCTGGTACGCTGCGTCTCGGAATTCATTCCCCAGGAACTTGCCCACACGGTTGCCAAGCTCATGCTCATTGTCGTGATCTCGGAAGTAGGTCGTCGGCCATACGACCGATTTGCGCTCGATGACGACGTCCTTTTCTCTGGGTGCTTGGAGCAATACCTCGGGTTGTTTCCGGCTGTTGTCCTTGTCTAGACATTCTGTCTTGGCATACGCTTTACCATAGGCGGTATTGAACTGAATGACGAAATCGCGGAGGTTGACCCACTCGCAATCCGTTTGAGGTGGAAAACACCAAGAGACCATATTGTTCCTCCAGTTCCAAAGTGCATCAGAGATCATTGGTTCCATTCACTGTATCATAGCGTGTTTCAACGGGTAATAGTTGCACTTGAGAGAATTGCGAAACTCCGGGGGTGGACGAAAGGTGACTTAGACCGTCATTCGCATGGGTACAATTCGCAGATCCGAAACTAACTCTCGGTGCGGTATCACTGCTGCTACCAGTCTGCCGGTTTTAGGAACCATTGGTGCTAGTTAGTGTCAGAGGGTGAAGCGGGCAATAGAGCGGTGGAT
>CAYGAY010000067.1:0-7639 GCA_964347975.1 uncultured Dehalococcoidia bacterium | reverse complement strand
CTCATATGCCTCCGGCTGGGCTTAATCTAATACCAGCGCGTGTTGGGAATACCTTCAAATGACACCACTACCCATTGGGCCAGTTCTGCGCTATGCTGTCTGCCGGGCCGCTGGCGCAACAACCAAACTGCAACGATTTTGGACCGCATGAAAATATTGCAGGTGATTCACGGCTACCCTATGCGCTACAACGCCGGCTCCGAGGTGTACACCCAGGGGCTCTGCCAGGCTCTGGCGGACCGCAACGAGGTCCACGTCTTCACTCGCCAGGAGAATGCCTTCCTGCCCGAGTACGCCATGCAGCAGGAAACGGACGCCGTGGACCCGCGAGTTACGTTACACGTGATCAACATGGCCCGCGCCCGCGACGGCTACAGCCACCGCGTCGTTGACGCCGCCTTTGCCCGCCTGCTGGACGAGATCCAGCCCGATGTGGCGCACGTCGGCCACCTGAATCACTTGTCCACATCCCTGGTTTTTCCGGCGAGGGAACGGGACATACCGGTGGTGTTCACCCTCCACGATTACTGGTTGATGTGCCCCCGGGGCCAGTTCATCCAGATGTACGAGGACGCCGGCCAACAACCCTGGCCCGTCTGCGACGGGCAGGACGACCGTAAGTGCGCGGTGCGCTGCTACCGCCGCTACTTCGGCAATGATGCCGACGAGTTTGAACAGGACGCGGCTTACTGGACTGGCTGGATCGGCCGGCGCATGGCTCACATCAGGCGGGTGTGCGACTCGGTGGACCTGTTTATCGCGCCGGCACGCTACCTCCTGGGACGGTTCCGTGATGATTTCGGCCTCCCCGAGGACAAGCTCGTCTACCTCGACTACGGCTTTCACCGAGACCGTATGGTGGGGAGAGCACGACGTCAGGGTGAGTCCTTCACCTTCGGCTACATCGGCACGCACATCCCGGCCAAGGGAGTGAATCACCTTATCGAAGCCTTTGGTCAACTGACCGGCCGGCCCAGGCTCCGCATCTGGGGACGGGACCGGGGCGTCGAAACGGCTGGTCTGAAGCGCATAGCCGAGGCGCTGGGCAGCGACGCCGGCGACCGCGTGGAATGGTTGAGCGAGTACCGCAACCAGGACATCGTACCCGACGTATTCGACCACTGCGACGCCATCGTCGTTCCCTCAATTTGGGCCGAGAACTCGCCACTGGTCATCCACGAGGCACTCCAGGCCGGCGTGCCGGTAATCACTGCCGACTACGGCGGCATGGCGGAGTACGTGGGCCACGAAGAGAATGGGCTCCTCTTCAAGCACCGGGACCTAGGGTCGCTCGCCGTTCAGATGCAGCGGCTGGTGGACGCGCCCCAGTGGGCGCAACAACTGGGCCATCGGGGCTACCTACAGTCTGGCGACGGGAACGTGCCGGACCTGGCTGAGCACGCTCGAGAGATCGAACGAATCTACGCCAATCTCCTGGACAGACGAGAAACCGGATGACCCTCCAACGCCCAACAACCGGGTTCGACGCGCCAGCCACCCATAGCGCGGCCTTCAACGGGCCGTGGCGCATCACCTTTGACACCAGCCCCGACGATTGCAACCTGCGCTGCATCATGTGCGAAGATCACTCTCCTTACAGCAGCACCCAGCGCGACCGCCGCATGGCGGGGTTGCCCAAGCGTCGCATGGACATCGGCCTGATCCGGCGTGTACTGGCAGACGCGGCGGAGAACGGCCTGCGGGAGATCATCCCGTCCACCATGGGGGAACCGCTCCTCTACCGTCACATGGACGAGATCATCGACCTGTGTTCCGAGTACGGAGTCAAGCTGAACCTCACTACCAACGGGACGTTTCCCGGACGCGGAGCCCGTGCCTGGGCAGAGCGCATCGTCCCGGTGGGTTCCGACATCAAGGTGTCGTGGAACGGCGCGAGGAAGGAAACCCAGGAGCGAGTGATGCTGGGCTCCAACTGGGATCGAGTCCTCGAAAACGTGAGGAACTTCATCAACGTCAGGGACGGTCACGCCGCCGGCGGCAACCGTTGCCGGGTGACCTTCCAGCTGACATTCATGGAAGTCAACTACGCTGAGCTGCCTGCCGTGGTCGAACTGGCGGCTGAGTTGGGCGTGGACCGGGTGAAAGGACATCACCTGTGGGTTCACGCCGCCGAGATGATGAACCAGTCAATGCGGCGGGACTCCGAGGCCATATCCCGCTGGAACGACGCCGTGGCCCGAGCCCAAGCCGCCGCTGAACGTTTCCGTCTCCCTGACGGGCGCCGGGTCCTGCTGGAAAACATCTTCCCCCTGGATGAACGCGCAACCGATGACATCGCTCCAAGCGGAGGGTGTCCTTTCCTGGGCCAGGAAGCGTGGGTGGCTGCCGACGGCAGGTTCAACCCGTGCTGCGCTCCCGACGCGCTGCGGCGCACTCTGGGGGACTTCGGCAACCTCAACTCCCAGAGTATGCGCGACATCTGGGAAAGCGCCGCTTACCGGGAGCTCCGGGGAAACTACGCGACAAAGCCTCTGTGCCGCGGCTGCAATATGCGGCGACCACAATGACGGCTGCTCAAGTGTGGAGCGAATACACCGTCTCCCCGGATGGCACCCACCACCTGTTTCAAGGCCGGCCGGCCTACGGTCTCCGTTTCACTGAGGTCCTGAAGTTCCACCCGCCTGGCCTGGCGCCCGTCATCGACGGCAGTGGCGCTTACCACATCACCGCCGACGGACGGCCAGCCTACGCGGTCCGATACGCGCGCACCTTTGGCTTCTACGAAGGCATCGCCGCGGTGCAAGCCAGGGACGGCTGGCACCACATCGGTCCCGACGGGGCGGCGCTCTATCCGGAACGCCACGCCTGGTGCGGCAACCTTCAGGAAGGCCGGTGTCCCGTGCGCGACGGCAGCGGTCAGTACTTTCACATTCGGTCCGACGGCCGGCCAGCCTACGCCGAACGATACCGGTACGCCGGAGATTTCAGGGACGGCTACGCCGTCGCCCAGGACGAGACCGGCCGCCATACCCACATAGACCCGGACGGCCGGTTGCTACACGAGAAATGGTTTCTGGACCTGGACGTGTTCCACAAGGGCTACGCCCGCGCCGCGGACGCTGACGGCTGGCACCATGTGGACACCCAGGGGCGCCCGCTGTACGAGGCGCGTTTCGCCAACGTGGAACCCTTTTACAACGGTCAGGCCAGAGTGAAGGGACACGACGGCTCCCTGGGCGTCATCAAGGAGACCGGTGATGTCGTGGCCACCCTCAGGGAACCGGCCAGAACGCCGCTGGAAGAGCTGTCCAGCGACATGGTGGGCATCTGGCGGACCCAGGCCATCCGCGCCGCTGTTGAACTGGGAGTGTTCGAATTACTTCCGGCGACGGCTGCCGAACTCGAGACCAGGTTGGAACTGGCTCCCTCCAACGGAACGCGACTCCTGCGGGCGATGCTGGGAATGGGACTAGCGCGGCGGGACGCCGCGGGCGTTTACCACCCTACCCCAAAGGGCGCCCACCTGCGGTCAGGCCACGAGATGTCCCTGACGGACGCGGCCAACCATTGGGGAGACCAATCGAGCGCTGCCTGGCGACACTTGGCGGAATCCTTGCGCACCGGGTTGCCGGCCATACCGGACGGCAGCGCAGACTTCTTCAGCCAATGGTCGGATAGACCTGGGGAACTGGCGGCCAGTCACCGCACGTTCGCGGCCTACGCCAGGCATGATTATGCCGTCTTGCCCGAGATCTGGGACTTCGGACGGCACGACGCCATCCTGGACGCCGGCGGCGGCACCGGAGAACTCGCCTTCGCCCTCCTGAGAGCGTACCCAAACCTCACGGCCTCTGTCATGGACCGGCCTGAGGTCGCGGCTTTGTTCGCCCCGCCTCCAGAAGTCGAGCCGCGCTGCAATTTCGTCGCCGGCAACCTCTTCCAGAGCTGGCCGGCGCACAGCAACGCCGTCATCCTGGCCCGTGTGCTGCACGACTGGTCCGACGCCGCCGCCCGCCGCATCCTGGCGCGAGCGCGGGAGGCCACGAACGTGGGCGGTCATCTGTACTTGGTCGAGATGCTTCTGGACGAATCGGGCGGCGCCGGCGGCCTGCTGGACCTGAACATGCTGGTGATGACCGGCGGCCGGGAACGCACCCTGGCCGACTTCGAGCAACTCCTCGGGGAAACCGGCTTCCGATTGGCGGACATCCGGCCCACCGGCAGGGTGAACTCGCTCATACGCGCCGAGGCAGTGTGAAACACAGTGGATGGCGTTCAGCGCACCCTGGCGCTGCTGGCGGACGTTCCTGCCGACGCTGACGTTGCCCTGGTCCTCCGCCACGCCGAACGAGAGGCCATCGCACTGGGCGCCTATGGGAACGACGTTCCGCTGACGGAACATGGTATACACTCCGCCCGCCGGCTGGGCCAGGCGCTTTCGTCGCGGTCTCCGTCGGCAATCATCACGAGCCCCCTGCCGCGTTGCGTGCTGACCGCCCAGGCAATCATCGAAGGCGCCAGCTGGAACTGCGCCGCCGTCGCCGACCACTGGCTGGGCGATCCCGGCCCATTCGTCGCCGCGCCGGATCTTTCCGGACCAATCCTGCTCGAAATCGGGCCCCGGGCGATGGCCCAACGCCAGTTGACGGAAACAGAACCCCCGCCTGGTATGAGGGCCACGGACCAAGGCGCGGCGCTTCTGTTGCGCCTCATTCGGCCCCATCTGGCGGACCGAGGACTGGTCAACCTTTTCGTGACCCATGACCTGGCGCTGGCAGTCCTGGTCGGCCACCTTTACGGCCTGAACGTGGGCGGGTTCGACTGGCCCGATTATCTGGACGCCCTGATCCTTTGGAACCAGTCAGACCGGTGGCGTTTCCGATGGAGAGGATTGCATGAGGCTTCTCGCCCAGTCGACGGTTAGGCTGATGGCTTCCCTGGCGGACACCAGCGAGTTGTGTCCCAGCACACGCCGGACTTTCTCCGCGGTGAAAGCCTCCCGATGACCCTCCTCGCCTGGTCGGTAGTGGGTGTACTCAATGGGCACGCCAGCATTGCGATAGCGCCCCGCCGAAGAATGCCGCGCCAATGCGTTGGCGCAGGCCGGTAAGCGTATCACGATTAATGCAGAACGGCGGAGCCAGCTCGTCGAACAGGCGCCGGTCGCAACCTGATTGCGGCGGAACAATAGCCTCCGCCGCCTGAGCCACTGCGGGCGCCGTTTCCACTCCCGCCGGCATCCTGGGTTACAGCTCCTTGCCCGTCGCCCACGCTGGGGGAAGCGGAACCCCGGCCGCCGTCGCGCTGCCGGTCGGTGACTGTCCAGCGCTCAAATGCTCAAGGCGATGACAACTTGGAGCGGTTTGTCGTCTTTTCTGTTCTGCGAAAACGAAATTCGTTATAAAGTCGACGCTTTCAGCCGCCATATATGGGAAAACCGGGTAGTCAACGCCTGTAGATGCCATCTATGGGCATACCAAATAACGAAATCATCTCATAACTTCCATTGATTTCGTAATTTCTATGGTATTCTCTTTCGCCCCAAATTGCCCTTGGCGAACCTCAGATAAGGACTTGAACCCATGACCAATAAGTTGTCAACCATGCTCATCACCAGCTTCCCCCACCCCCGACCTGGGGCGCGTTCGGGCATCCGTTGGATCCTTCCCGCTCTGATCCTCCCCGCCCTGATCCTGCTGCTTGTCCTGGCCGCCGCTCTCGGTCCCGGCTCGGCGGCCGCTCAGTCTTCTGACCTCGACCCTATAATAATTACCGGCCGAATATCCTTTGTCGGCCCGTCGGGGCCGGTGACGGAGGGCGAAGCGGCAGAGTTCACGGTCACGCGGACCGTCACCAGTGGCACACTGAGAATACCTTACCAGGCGACAGAATTAAGAGGCGAGGGTAACACCCCCGTCTATACTGAGTCCGGCGAGGTGATCTTCGCGGACGGAGAAGGGGAACGGACGATCCGGTTATCGATCCCTGATGACAACTCGGTCGAGAAGAAGAATCGGTTTAAAGTGGATTTGCCTATTATCATCGGCTCATTTTGCAGTGGCCTCCCTTGCCCAAAGACCTTCAGCGAGACCGTCCAGATCCAAGACAACGACCGCTACCATCTGTCCATTGACTCGCCCGGCGTGGATGAGGGCCGCAATGGCGCCAGGGCTCTCACCTTCACCGCGCGACTCAGCAATCCGACCGACTTCCCCGTCGAAGTCGATTACACGGTGAGTGACCGTAGCACGGCAACCGCCGGCCCCAACTACACCGACGCCGACTACCGGGATCAGCTTACCATAGATGGGGCCCGTGTCCCCCTCCAAGGCGCCTTTACCTTCCTGCCCGGCCAAACCCAGAAGCGGATCACCGTCACGGTCAACGGCGACGCCGAAATCGAGGAAGACGAAACGGTGGTGGTCGAGGTCGAACTGGCTAACGAAGACGACAAGGCCCTTGCCCTTCCCAACGGGCGCGCGGCGACCGGCACCGGCACGATCCGAAACGACGATAACCCCATTGACGGCATATCCATTGCCGGCCCAACGCAGCCGGTGCCGGAGGGCCAAACGGCGGAGTTCACGGTCACGCGGGACAACACCGAGGGCAGAAAACAATTAACTTACTGGGTATGCGCCATAAGGGGCGCAAGCGACCGCCCCACGCCTTCCGCTGTTGACTGTTACCACCATGATCTCGGCGGCAATGTGTCCTTCGCGACCGGAGAGGACGAGAAGACGTTCCGGGTCCCGACCTCTGGTGACTACTACGTTGAGCAGCATGACCGGGTTCGAGTCACTTTGAACACTTCCCCTACCCTCTTGGCGACCGCCCGGATCCAGGGCCGCGACCGCTACTCGCTGCACGTCGACACGCCCAGCGTGGACGAGGGCGATTCGGGCGCCGCGGATCTCACTTTCAACGTGGATCTCGACAGGCCGGCCGACTTCCCCGTTGAAGTCGATTACCGGGTGAGCGACCGCGGCACGGCGGACGCCGGCGACGACTACGAGAACCAGCAAGGCACCGTTACCTTTGCCCCCGGCGAAACCGAAAAGCAAGTCACCGTCACGGTCAACGGCGACACCGATTTCGAGGCAGACGAAACGGTGGTGGTCGAGGTCGAACTGGCTAACGATGACGACCGGGCCTATGCCGCTCCCGGCGGGGATGCGGCGTCCGGCGCCGGCACGATCCGGAACGATGACCACTATGTGATCTCCTTCCGCGAGGGTTCCGACGGCCATGAGAACGTGGCTGGCAGCAACGCGCCGGTCCCGGTCCAATTCAAGGTGACGCTGACTCCCGCGGCGCCCGGGACGGTGACGGTCGATTACGAGACCTTCGATCCGCCCGGGTCGAGACCGCTGCTGGCAACCAGCGGCGCCGACTTCACGCCGACCAGGGGCACCCTCACCTTCGCGCCCGGCGATACGGAGAAAACCGTTGCGGTGACCGTCCTCGACGACGATCTCGCGGAAAACAAGGAAGAAGTGTGGCTTCGCCTGTCCAATGCGCAAGGGTTTGCGGTCAAAATCCAGCCCGCGGCGGAGGGGCCGGACGGAACCAAGTTCCAGTACATCCACAGCGACGAAGGCTACGGCCACCTCATCTCGGTGCAGAACGACGGCCCGGACATCCTGACCGAGCCGGCCTCCGGGGCCACGGCCAGCCT
>CAYGAY010000066.1:0-8526 GCA_964347975.1 uncultured Dehalococcoidia bacterium | reverse complement strand
CAGGCGTTGCACTTGAAATGTGAATCCACATTCCCGCCTTCGCGGGAATGACGGGGGTTAGAAAAGTGGCCGAGCACCTCCCTTCGACTGCGGCCTGGGGGCATATCGTCGGGATTGGCTCGGGCCAGGCGCTCCCACGGCGCCCGCGGGACATCGCTTACCGTTGCTGCCGTCAAGCCCTGGCGGGGTTCACGAGCCTGCGCCGCGTGGGACCCGGCCGTCAGCGCCATTCCCTGGGAAATTGGCCCTTGCGCCTTGCCTGGGGGAGGAATTCCACCCCGCTATGGCGGGTTGCGGGTACAGGGCACCGCCAGCTCCCCGTGTAGCACGACCACTATGGACCATGGTATGCCCCCGGTTTCTCACTGTCAATGCTGCTGCAAGTGAACGCCGTAGCCCACCGGGGCACGCCTTGGACGGAACACGCTCCCACCGCCTAAAAAGCCCTTGACATCAAACAAATACTCCGGCGAAAGTCGGAGTCCAGATAACGCTACTGGATTCCGGCGAAAGCCGGAATGACGAGAAAACCAATCCACCTAAATTGCAACGCACCGGCCGGCTGGCAATGTGGCTTCTTCGGACCAATCCGTCTTAGGCCGTGGAGTTAGTTGGTCTTGCCGTGAACAGCGTTCCTCGCTACGGCCTCCTCCGCAATTTGCAGTGCGTTCAGCGCAGCGCCCTTCACGAGGTTGTCGGTAACGATCCACATCGCCAATCCATTGGAGTGAGATGCGTCCTTGCGAATGCGGCCTACGAAAACATCATCGCAACCGGCAGCGTCCACGGGCATGGGATAGGATAGCGTCGTCGGATCATCCTGGATCGTAACCCCCGCCATCTGGCTCAGCAATTCCCGCGCCTCTCCGGCTGAGACGGGTTCGGCAAACTCCAGGTGGGCGGCGATGCAGTGGGACACCAACACCGGAACCCGAACACAGGTCGCGGAAACCGCCATGTCGGGTTCGTGGAGGATCTTGCGACTTTCATCGATCATTTTCTGCTCTTCACGGGTGTAGCCCGATTCGTTGAAACTGTCGATTTGAGGTATGACGTTGAAAGCGATTTGCTGGGGTTGCGCATCCGGTTCGGCTGGTCCTCCGTGCATAATGGTGCGAGTCTGTTCCCGCAGTTCATTCATCGCCGCGCCGCCGGCTCCGGAAACCGACTGGTAGGTGTCGGCGACAATCCGGCGGATTGGACTGGCCTGGCGCAAGGGATGCACCGCCATCACCAGCGGCGTGGTGGAACAGTTCGGAATGGACACGATGCCGTTGTGCCATTCCAGATCCAAGCCGTTGACTTCGGGCACCACCAAGGGCACTTCTGGATCCATCCGGAACGCGCTAGAGTCGTCAATCACCATTGCGCCGGCCGCCGCGGCGACCGGACCAAATCGACGAGAATCTTCAGTACGCGCGGAGATGAACACCAGGTCCGCGTCGTCGAAACTGTCATCGGTGGTCTCGCCGACGGTGAAGGTCTTTCCGTTGACTTCCATCTTTCGGCCGGCGGAACGCTTGGAGGCCAGCAGCTTCAGGTTGGTATGCTTCGGATACCGAGCCTCAATGAGACGCAGGGTCTCCTGGCCGACGGCGCCGGTGGCGCCCACGATAGCGAGTTTCAATCCTTGAAGGTCCATTTCACTCCTGTTGATTGCTGGTGTGGCCGCCAGTTTGCCGGTGGGGCGTCCCGACGCTACGGAACTGCTTTCCTTACAGTTTACAACCCAAGCACGGTCTCCAGGCCCACCGTCAATCCGGGACGGTTGACAACCTCTCGCACGCAGCGCAGGACTCCGGGCATATAGCAGTCACGCCCCAGGGTATCGTGGCGGATGCTCAAGGTCTGTCCGGCGGCGCCGAATATTACCTCGTGGTGAGCGCTGCGGCCCGGCAGGCGCAGACTGTGGATGCCCACGCCGCCCACGTCGCCGCCGCGGGTTTCAGGCAGATGGCGCACGGTCGTTTCGTTGCGTTCGAAATCACTCTTCCGCTCATCCCGCATACCCCGCGCGACGGCGAGGGAAAAGCCCGAAGGAGCGTCTATCTTCATCTCATGATGCGCTTCGACCACATCAACGTAGTCGAAGAAAGCGGCGGCCTGTTCCGCCAGCTTTTTCAGCACCACGGCGCCCAGGGCAAAATTCGGCGCGACGATGATGCCTATGCCATGCTCCCGGCTCATGATGTCCAGGATTTGCAGCTGTTCCGCGTTCAGGCCACTGGCTCCCAGCACCATGTGGATACCTCGGTCGGCCGCCAGTGGCGCGGCGGCCATACATGCGTCGGCATGGGTGAACTCAACCATAACCTGCGGATGCACGGAATCCAGCAGCGCCGCCAGATCGGTGGACAGGGGCACTTCGCCGGCGGCAGTCGGCAACGCGTCGCCGCGATGGGTGCGGCAGGTAGCCCCTACCAACGTCATATCGTCAGCGGCGGCAACGGCCCGAACCGTTTCCGTACCCATGCGCCCGGTAGCGCCGTGCACCACAACCGAAATCGTTCCGTTTTGTGTCGAGGCCGTCATTACACTACCTCCTGATTGGGCGGTTTCGCCATGAAAATACCTAACTCGTCATTCCCGCGCAAGCGGGAATCCAGCCAGATTGCCCACAGCTTTGACGCGCACCCGGGTGGCGTTGCTGGGAACGTAGGTCAGGGGCACTTCGTCGATCTCGACGATCTCCACAGACGACGCCTCAGCGCCCGCATTCACCGCGCGGTCAACAGCGGCTGCCGAACAGTCGGCGACGGCCTCCTCGCGCCCAATGCTCGCCAGGTCATAGACCCGCTCCACCTGACCGCCCACCTGGGCAATGGCCGCGCCGATGGCATTGGCCACATCGGCGTGGGGAGGCCGCAAAACCTCGGATGCTCCATTTAAGTCGTCACCCACCAAAATACTGCCGCCACCTACCAAAACCACCGGAACATTCTCATGACTAAGTTTTACCTGGTCAATGGCGGTCTCCACCCTGGCCCTGATTTCCTCCATGCCGCGTTCCACTCTTGAGCCGTCCAGGCCCTGTACCAGGCTAGCGTCGCCCAGACGCGCTTTTCC
This sequence comes from uncultured Dehalococcoidia bacterium, assembly GCA_964347975.1. Classification (GTDB taxonomy): domain Bacteria; phylum Chloroflexota; class Dehalococcoidia; order Lucifugimonadales; family UBA3495; genus Bin87. Next base: position 5,460 of record CAYGAY010000066.1, on the reverse strand, counting down.
GTCCGCCACCGCCAGGTCCGTAGCAGTGAGCGTTTCCCCGCCGAACACCAGGGCTTCCTCGGACAGCCGGTAACCCACACTTTCAGGGCCGATAATCAGTGGATCAAGTTGCACGATGGATCCGCCACCCAGCGGTATGGACACCATGTCCGGCATCCTAAAGTTGGTGCGAACCCCGGCCAGCTGTATCGCGACTGCCGCCTCCCGGGGAAAGCCGTTGACCAGCGCGCCCACGTCGGTTGAGGTGCCGCCAACGTCCACCACGATGCCGTCCCGGACGCCCGACAGCCAGGCGGCGCCTCGCATACTGTTGGTGGGTCCCGATGAAATGGTCAATACCGGAAATCGCGCCGCAAACTCCGCGTCCATCAGCGTCCCGTCGTTTTGGCTCATGTAAAGAGGCGCTCGGATGTTGAGGGAGGCCAGCGCATCCGCAATGCCTCTGATGGTCCGCGCCGCCAGCCGTCCCAGGCTCGCGTTCAAGACCGCCGCGTTCTCCCGTTCCAGCAAACCCATCCGGCCGTTTTCGTTGGACAGGCAGATCCGCATATCGGGCGCTTCTTCCAATATGATCGCCGCCGCCTCATCCTCATGGGCCGTGTTGACCGGAGAGAACACGCCGGAAACAGCCACCGCGTCTGCGCCGCGACGCCGCATATCGGCCACCGCCTGTCGCAGTTCATCCCGGTCCAACGGCGAAATTTCCCGCCCGTCGAACTCGTGGCCCCCTCCGACCATATAGGTGAAACCTCCCATGGCGTCACGCAATTCCGTTGGCCAGTCCACCAGCGGCGGCAGCAATTGCGTCGCCGGCAACGACAAGCGCACGACGGCGGTGGGCGCCAGGTTCCGACGTTCCAACAGGGCGTTGGTGAAATGCGTGGTTCCGACCATCACCGCGTCCACGCGGCCTCCGGGAGGCAAGTCAACCAACAGTTCAGTCAGGGCATTGACGATGCCGGAGGTTACGTCGGCGGTGGCGGGCAACTTTGCGGCGGCCACCAGGTTCGCGCCGTCCATCAGGACGGCGTCGGTATTGGTGCCGCCAACGTCAACCCCGATGAACACTACGCCGGCCCTCTATACCGACAAACGGACATAATCCGTTTCATAACCGAATGCCTTTGGCCCGGCGACGGCCAGGCCCTCCGGCGAAATCCACAGCTCGGGCGCCGGGAAACCCAGGATGGTGACCCGCAGCCCGTAGCGCATGAGCTCCGTGGTGACGGGTTCCCCCAAGTCGGTGGCGACGGCGCAGATCAGGTCGGGCACGGTGCAGACGATTTCCCCGTCCCGGAGCGCGATCAGGTTTTCGTTCTGAAACTCGATGACCATGCGACTGCCGGAGCAGGCTTCCAAGCCGTCGATAGTCAGCGTGCCGCGAGCGAACCCCGCCGTGGTGCGCCGGTCCACGTCAACCACCTTGCCGGTGAAGAGAACCCGGCCGGGGCAGACGCTGAGGATGGCCTCCAGAGGGTCGTTGCCATCGCTCCTGGCGCGTTTCACGGCGTCGCCCAAATCACGGGCCAGGGACAGGGTGTTGGGGACCGCCGTGCGCCGTACCTGCTCTGTCGTCATCGGAGCCACCGCGTAGCAGGCCACGCATCCCATCTGGATGGTGAGCGACCGGGCCAACCGTTCGGCCCATGCCGGATTGATCGTCTCCCTGACGATGGCCGAGTTGCCCTTTTCGTCCGCCACTGCCATGGGGCAACACGGTACGCCATAGACGAAGAAAGTCTTCATCTGAAACTCGGGAAAGGCCCGGCCCATGCCGTCGGCGTCCACCACCGGGAGCCCGGCCCGCGCCGCCGGTATCAGAGGTTCCACCGAATTGCTGCCGCCAATCTCGTTGGATATGAGCGCAGTGGCCTTCTCTCCAACGTAGTCCTCGATGGCCCGCAGCGCGTGGTAGGACTGGAGATCGCGTATTTTTTCGATGCCAACCGTGGGCGCTCCGATACCGCCGACGCAGACCACCCTGGCGTCATCCGGCAATTCTTCCGGGGCCAGGACCGTCACCGGCCCCCATTCCTTGATAGCCTGTCGCGCCCTCAGTTGCCCGATGTAGGGGTTGCCGCCGCCCCCGGCGCCAAGGATACCGGCTCCGATGGCGATGGATTCCAGCGCGTCTTCAGTCGCTTGCCACAAACTGTCTTGCTCCTTCAGGCGGTTTTGATCTTGTCGGCGGCCTGGAGGCCCAATTCGGCGACCGCCATCTCCCGCATCCGGAACTTCTGGATCTTCCCGGTCACAGTCATGGGGAACTCATCGGTCAGTCTGACGTAACGCGGCACCTTGTAGTGGGCGATCCGTCCCCGGCAGAACTCCCGTATTTCCTCCGGGTCAATAGAAGTATCCGGCCTCGGCAACACCCACGCCATGACCTCTTCGCCGTACCTCTCATCAGGAACGCCGATTACCTGCACGTCGGCGACTTTGGGGTGGGTGTAGAGGAATTCCTCGATCTCCCGAGGGTATATGTTCTCGCCGCCCCGGATGATCATATCCTTCAGGCGACCGGTGATCTTGTAATAGCCGAATTCATCTACTGTCGCCAGATCGCCGGTGTGCAGCCAACCGTCGGCATCGATGGCCTCAGCGGTGGCTCCCGGCATATTGTAGTAACCGAGCATCACCATGGAACTGCGGGTTTGCAGTTCGCCCGGTTCGCCCGGCCCAACTTCGCGGCCATCCTCGGGATCAATCAGCCGCACCTCCACGGCCGGCAGAGCCTTTCCCACGGTTGACACCCGACGTTCAATATCGTCGTCGGCCAGGGTCTGCGTGATCACCGGCGACGCTTCGGTCAAACCGTAGGCAATCGTTATGCTGTGGGCTCCCATCCGGTCGATGACCTGCCGCATAACCTCAATCGGACAGGGAGATCCGGCCATGATCCCCGTGCGCAGCGAACTGAGGTCGAATGTCTCGAATTCGGGATGGCCCAGCTGCGCGATGAACATGGTGGGGACGCCATGCAATGCCGTGCAACGTTCCTGTTCCACCGCCTGGAGCGTCTTGAACGGGTCGAAATATTGCGACGGAACAATCATGGCCGAACCGTGCGTAACGCAGGCCAGGATGCCCAGAACGCAACCGAAGCAGTGGTAGAAGGGAACCGGGATGCACAGGCGGTCGGCTTCGGTCAACTCCATGGCATCGCCCGTGTGCAAGGCGTTCGTCACGATATTGTCGTGCGTTAGCATGGCTCCCTTGGGGTTGCCGGTAGTCCCGGAGGTGTATTGGATATTGATAGGATCGTTCGGGTCGCATTGCGACTGGCGGTGACGCAACTCTTGCTCAGTCACCGCGTCGGCTCTTCTCAGGACATCATCCCAACGCCACATTCCGTCCGGGGTGGTTGGCTCACTGCCGTCGTGGGGCGGGATGAAAATGACGTTACGCAAATATGGGAAGCGCGCGCTGCGCAGTTCGCCGGGCGCGCAATCCTTCAACTCCGGGACCTGCTCGTTGACCATCGCCACATAGTCGGAGTTCCTGAACTGCCCGATCAAGACCAGCGCGTTGGCCTCGGATTGCTCCAACAGGTACGCCAACTCGTGAGTGCGGTAGGCCGGGTTGACGTTGACCAGAACGGCTCCGATTTTGGCAGTGGCGAACTGTGTCAAGACCCATTCCGTGTAGTTGGTGGCCCAGATAGCGACGTGGTCTCCCTTGCGGATCCCCACCGCCATGAGGCCGCGGCCCAGCCGCTCTACTTCGGCTTGAAACTCCCGGTACGTGTACCGCTCACCGGTCTCTGTATTGACCAGCGCGTCAAGATCGGCGTAGCGGTCAGCCTGCCGGTCCAGGACGTCGCCAATGGTGCTCCGCGCTCTAACGTTTTCGCTCATTGCCGCGTGGCCTCCTTTATTGCTGAATCCGCTGCGGCCGGGCGTTGGCGAACCCCGCCGATTGGGATGATTATAACAACCGGACGTACGGCCAAACCATATTTGAACTACCCGGTTCGCGCCCCCGATGCGGGCACCTGCGGAGTCGAGCCGTCCCGTTGACAGAAACCCGTCGCTGGTCTAGGATAATTGTTGACCTTAACGGTCGGGAATTAGCCTAGCTGTCCGCCGCGAAGCCGCTACATCGCCGTCGGCGGAAAAGGATGTGCTCCCGATGACCACCCAGGCCCAGCGCGTGATTTCCAGGGACACCACTTCCGAGGAACTCGATTCGGATTACCAGTGGGGTTTCACAATTGATATTGAGGAGGAGGCTTTTCCCAAGGGCCTCAACGAAGATGTGGTTCGTCTGATCTCGGCCAAGAAAAACGAGCCGGAGTGGATGCTCGATTGGCGCCTCAAGGCGTTCCGGTTCTGGTCCCGCCAGACCTACACGGAACCCACTTGGGCCAACATCAGTCATCCCGCCATCGACTACCAGGATATCCATTACTACGCCGCTCCCAAATCCTCTGAAGACGGCCCCAAAAGCCTGGACGACGTGGACCCGGAGGTGCTGGAGGCGTTCAGCAAGCTGGGTATCCCGCTGGAAGAGCAGGCCCGCCTGGCCGGCGTAGCCGTGGACGCGGTGCTGGACAGCGTTTCGGTAGCTACCACCTACCAGGAACAGCTGGAAAAGGCCGGCGTAATCTTCTGCTCCATGAGCGAAGCCATCCAGAACCATCCCGACCTGGTGCAGAAATACCTCGGATCCGTGGTTCCTTACGCCGACAACTTCTACGCCACGCTGAACTCCGCCGTGTTCTCCGATGGTTCCTTCGCGTACATCCCGCCGGGAGTGCGCTGTCCCATCGAGTTAATGACCTACTTCCGCATCAATCAGGCCGACAGCGGCCAGTTTGAGCGGACGCTAATCGTAGCCGACGAGGGAGCCTATGTCAGCTACCTGGAGGGCTGTACGGCCCCAATGCGAAAGTCCAACCAGCTTCACGCCGCCGTGGTGGAACTTGTCGCGATGGAAGGCGCGGAGATCAAATACAGCACGCTGCAAAACTGGTATCCCGGCGACCGCAACGGCGAGGGCGGCGTTTACAACTTCGTAACCAAGCGGGGCAAGTGCGCGGGCGCGAACTCCAAGATCTCGTGGACGCAGGTCGAAACCGGCTCCGCGATAACATGGAAGTATCCCAGCGTCATACTCCAGGGCGACAACTCAGTGGGCGAATTCTACTCGGTGGCCCTGGTGAACAACTGGCAGCAGGCCGACACTGGCACCAAGATGATCCACGTCGGCAAGAACACTCGCAGCACCATCGTTGCCAAAGGAATTTCCGCCGGTCAGGGTCAACAGACCTATCGCGGCCTGGTGAAGATCAACCCCTCCGCCAACGGAGCGCGCAACTTCACCCAGTGCGACTCCCTGCTGGTCGGCGACAAGTGCGGGGCCCACACCGTGCCGTACATTGAGGTCAAGAACCCAACTGCCCAAATGGAGCACGAGGCGACAACCTCCAAGGTGTCCGACGACCAGATGTTTTACCTG
>CAYGAY010000065.1:0-9365 GCA_964347975.1 uncultured Dehalococcoidia bacterium | reverse complement strand
CAATCGCGTTCAATCGCGTTCAATCACGTTCAATCGCGTTCAATCACGTTCAATCGCGTTCAATCGCGTTCAATCGCGTTCAATCGCGTTCAATCACGTTCAATCGCGTTCAATCGCGTTCAATCACGTTCAATCGCGTTCAATCACGTTCAATCAGCTCGTTATTTCTCGCCGTTTCCTGGTCCGACGCCGCCGGCTGCGCTGTCTGCATAATTGATACCATGCCCACCTACCCCCACATAGATCGCTACCGCGCCGACTTGGAGCGCCTCGTCCAGTTCGGCGGCTCCGACCGCGAGCTGAACATCCGCCCGGCCTTTCAGAACTGCCTGGCCGCCTACTGCGCTGATCACCGGGAACGGCTGGCCCTGGTGCCCGAACTGCGGACGGGCGACCTGGTCCCCGACGGCACCGTCAAAGACTCCCTGCGCATGGCCCGGGGTTACTGGGAGGCCAAGGACACCCACGACGACCTGGACGCCGAAATCCAGGCCAAGTTCAACCGCGGCTACCCCCGCGACAACATCATCTTCGAGGACTCCCAGACCGCCGTCCTCTTCCAGAACCGCCAGGAGGCCATGCGGGTCGATATGGTGAACCCGTCCGCTCTCCATCGCCTCATCCGCCGCTTCCTCGACTACGAGCTCCCCGAGATCGCCGAGTTCCGCCAGGCCCGCCAGCAGTTCAAGGCCGACCTCCCCGCCGTCCTCGATAACCTCCGCGCCACCGTCGCCGACGCCGAGGCCAGCAACCCCGACTACCAGGACGCCGCCGCCCTCTTCCTCAACCTCTGCCGACGCTCCATCAGCCCCGACGTCTCCGACGCCGACGTCCGCGAGATGCTGTTGCAGCACATCCTCACCGAGGACATCTTCCTCCGCGTCTTCTCCAACGTCCAGTTCCACCGCGAGAACAACGTCGCCCGCCAGCTGGACGCCCTGGCCCAGACCTTCTTCACCGGCCCGGTCCGCCGCGCGGCCATCGACCGCCTGCGCGCCTACTACGCCGCCATCGGCCGCACCGCCGACGAAATCGCCGACTACGCCGAAAAGCAGCAGTTCCTCAAGGCCATCTACGAGGACTTCTATCAGGCTTACAACCCGGCCGCCGCCGACCGTCTCGGCGTCGTCTATACCCCCAACGAGGTCGTCGATTTCATCATCCGGGGCACGGACCATCTGCTGCAAAAGCACTTCGGCAAGACCCTGGCCGACGACCACGTGCGCATCCTCGACCCGGCCACCGGCACCGGCACGTTTATCACCAATCTCATCAACTACCTGCCCATCGACCGGCTGGAGCGCAAGTACCAAAACGAAATCTACGCCAACGAGGTCGCCATCCTCCCTTACTACATCGCCAACCTCAACATCGAGTACACCTACCAGGAGCGCACCGGCCGCTACCTGGAGTTCCCCAACCTCTGCTTCGTCGATACGCTGGACAACATGGACTGGCAGGGCGCGGGAGCAAGCGGCGGCGCGGTAACCCGCCAAGCCGCCTTCAACCTGGGCGGCCTCTCCGAGGAAAACTGGATGCGGGTGCAGGAACAGAACGAGCAGCCCATCAGCGTAATCATCGGCAACCCGCCGTACAACGCCAACCAGCAGAACGAAAACGACAACAACAAGAACCGGGAATATCCAGAGATAGACCGCCGCATCCGCGAGACCTACATCGCCGCCAGCACCGCCCAGAAAACCAAGCAGTACGATATGTACAAGCGGTTTATCCGCTGGGCCAGTGACCGTCTGGCGGATGATGGGATTATCGGTTTCGTCAGCAACAGCGCCTTTCTGGACGCCCGGCAGGACGACGGCTTCCGCAAGGTGATTGCCGAGGAATTCAACGAGCTTTGGGCGATTGACCTGAAGGGCAACGCCCGCACCAGCGGGGAACGCCGGCGGCAGGAGGGCGGCAACGTCTTTGACGACAAGATCCGCGTCGGCGTCGCCATCTACTTCCTGGTTCGCCGCAAAGATGCCGACGGATTCAAAGTGTATTACAACGACGTCCGGCCCTATCTCAAAGCGCCCGACAAGGCTAATTACATCAAGGACAAAACCCTTGCCAATTTCGCCTTCTCCGAGATTACCCCTGATACCAACGGGCAGTGGCTCAATCAGAGCGACGGCGCTTTTCAGCAACTTATGCCCCTTGCGAACCGGGAGACCAAGCTGGCCAAAACCGTTGCCGATGAGCAGGCGGTTTTCCGGCTGTATTCGCTCGGCGTGATAACAAGCCGCGATGAATGGGTTTATGACTTTGACTTGGATCACTTGGGTAGGAAAGTTCGCGCATTTATCGGCGAATACGAAGAAAGCCGCGCTGAACATGGCGGCAAAGACGTTGACGACAGCGTTCTTGGCACCAATATCAAGTGGAGCCGGGATCTCAAACGCCAATTGCGGTTGGATATGTCTAACGTTTTCGACAGGAGTAGCGTTTGTGAAACGCTATATCGTCCTTTCGTGAAAAAGCCTCTGTATTTCAATCAACGATTGAACGAAATGCAATATCAGATTCCGCTGATATTCCCAGGCGGTACTCCGGGTCAGAATATAACAATCTGCTTGTCTGGAACTTCATCCAGCAAACCATTCCAAGCGCTAGCGACTGACCAAGTGCATTCGTTGGACTTGCTTGAAAAAACCCAATGCCTCCCCCTCTACCGCTACACGGCGGACGGCGAGCGGGTCAGCAACATCACCGAGTGGGGGCTGGGCCAGTTCCGGGAGCATTACGGCGATGACAGCATCACCGCCGAGGACATCTTCGCCTACACCTACGCCATGCTCCACGACCCGGCCTACCGCCAGCGCTACGAGATTGACCTGCGCCGCGAGTTCCCCCGCGTCTATTTCCAGCCGGATTTCCACTGGTGGGCCGGCCAGGGCCGGGAACTGCTGGACCTGCACCTGGGCTTCGAGACGGCGGAGCCGTGGCCGCTGGAAAGGCAGGACCAGGACGGCGTAACGCCAACACGCGCCATCCTCCGCGCCGATAAAGAGCGCAACCGCATCATCCTGGACGACCGGACCACCCTGGCCGGCATCCCCAACGAAGCCTGGTGGTACGAACTCGGCAGCCGCTCCGCCCTGGAATGGGTTCTGGACCAGTACAAGGAGCGCAAGCCGCGGGATCCCACCATCCGCGAACGCTTCAACGCCTACCGCTTCGCCGACCACAAAGAGCGGGTCATCGACCTGCTGGCGCGGGTCTGCGCGGTGAGCGTCGCCACCACGCGCATCGTGGGCGATCTGGATCTGTGGACGGAGATCGACCCGGACGAGGGGCTGGAGTTCACTGAGGAATTCCTCGCAGGGTTGGAACAGTCCATAGCAGAGGCCGCGGCGGGTAAAACTATACCGGCGGAAGAAGTGTACCGGCGGCTGGGGCTGGACTAGTGGCCTATTCGCTGGAATTTACGGAAACCGCCGAAAGGGAATTGTCCAGGCTGGATGCACGGGTAGCTCAGCAAATGCGCGCCGCGCTGGCCCGCATGGCGGAGAATGTGGAAGCAGTGCGCCATCAAGCGTTGACCGGCCCCCGCTATCGCGGCCAGTTCCGTCTCCGCATGGGCGACTATCGCGCCATCTACGAACTCGACCGCGCTAACCGCCACATCACTGTACACCGGGTGCAGCACCGGAGCGACGCGTACCGATAGGGGTAAGTACGTCTGGGCGTGTGATAGACTTGGCGCAACAAGCGGAAGCGAGGGACAACGATGACAACGCAAGCAACAAAAACGGTTGCCGATTTGACCGTAGCGGAGTTGCGACAACTGATCCGGGAAACGGTGGCGGAGGTGGTTGAGGAGTTGTTGGATGACGCCGAGGATGGTCTGGAGATGAAGCCGGAGTTTGTGGCGGAAATGGAAAGGCGCCTGGCATCGGATGAACCCACAATCCCAGCGGAGGAAGTGTACCGGCGGATGGGGTTGGATTAATGCCGTACTCGATGGAATTTCAGGCCAGCGCCGATGACGATTTTGCCCGATTGGACGCGGCCGTGGCGCGACAAGTGAGGAACAAATTAGACGAGTTGGCCGCCACAGCCGAAGCGACACGGCATAGGGCTTTGACCGGGCCGTTACGGGGCCTGTTTCGCTTACGGGTCGGCGACTACCGGGTGTTATACTCCATGGACCGGGAAAACCGTCGGATAGTTGTCCGCGCAGTACAGCATCGCAGTGAAGTGTACTGAGGTAATTGGAGGTCAATGTGACAACTGTGTCCGAAAAAATCGCCAGCCTCAGCCCGGAACGACGGCAGAAGGTAGAACAACTCGCTGCGGAATTGATAGCCGAAGAGGGGGCCGCCCAGACTGCGCGCAAAGCCGGCCGGCCATACCTGCCTCGACAACAACGCGAAACCAATTAGGAACCTTTACAACGTCCCGTTGTGGATATCAACCATGACAACCACCGCAGCAAAACTGCTCACCGCCGACGACCTCTTGCGCCTGTACAGCGAAGGCGTGCGGGGCGAGCTGATAATGGGGGTATTGCACGAAACCGTGTCAACTGGATTGGAACATGGCGAAGTGGTGATGAACCTGGGGGCGGAGTTCCACGGTTTTGTCCGTCCCCGTCGGTTGGGGCGCGTGGTCGGCTCGGACTCCGGCATCCAATTGGAGCACAACCCGGACACGGTGCGGGAACCGGACATCGCCTTCATATCCGCCGAGCGTCTGCCCCTTGACGTGCGGGTGCCGGGATATTCCCAGGTGGTTCCCGACCTGGTGGTTGAAGTGGTGTCGCCCAGCGACCGCCCGGCGCCGGTGTACGACAAGGCCCAGATGTGGCTGCGCTTTGGGGTGCGGCTGGTTTTGATAGTTGACCCGGAGGCGCGCCGCATCATGGCCCTGCCCTCAGCCGGGCCGTCCCGGACGTTCGCCGAGGACGATACGCTGGATTGCGGCGACATCCTGCCCGGCTTCTCGTGCGCCGTGCGGGATATTTTCGATACGTAAGCGGGCGGCGGCTTTGGCATCGGAGATTGACCATGACAACCACCGCAGCAAAACTGCTCACCGCCGACGACCTCTTGCGCCTGTACAGCGAAGGCGTGCGGGGCGAGCTGATAATGGGGGTATTGCACGAAACCGTGTCAACTGGATTGGAACATGGCGAAGTGGTGATGAACCTGGGGGCGGAGTTCCACGGTTTTGTCCGTCCCCGTCGGTTGGGGCGCGTGGTCGGCTCGGACTCCGGCATCCAATTGGAGCACAACCCGGACACGGTGCGGGAACCGGACATCGCCTTCATATCCGCCGAGCGTCTGCCCCTTGACGTGCGGGTGCCGGGATATTCCCAGGTGGTTCCCGACCTGGTGGTTGAAGTGGTGTCGCCCAGCGACCGCCCGGCGCCGGTGTACGACAAGGCCCAGATGTGGCTGCGCTTTGGGGTGCGGCTGGTTTTGATAGTTGACCCGGAGGCGCGCCGCATCATGGCCCTGCCCTCAGCCGGGCCGTCCCGGACGTTCGCCGAGGACGATACGCTGGATTGCGGCGACATCCTGCCCGGCTTCTCGTGCGCCGTGCGGGATATTTTCGATACGTAAGCGGGCGGCGGCTTTGGCATCGGAGCAGGAAATCATCGTCAAGCTGGTGCAAACGCCGGCCGAGCTGGAAGGCGCCTTCACCGTGCGGATGCGCGTCTTCGTGGGTGAGCAGGGCATCGCCGCCGAGAGCGAGCTGGACGAGGCCGACACGGCAGACGACACCATTCACGCCGTGGCGGTGCAGAACGGCATCGTCATCGCTACCGGACGCCTGCTGCCCGACGTGGACCGCAAGGGGCCGCATATTGGCCGCATGGCTGTGGAGCGGACGCGGCGGCGCGACGGCATCGGCGGACGAGTGCTGGAATTCCTGGAAGAGCAGGGACGGGCGCTGGGCTTCCGGCAAATCACCCTGCACGCCCAGGAATACGTGAAGTCTTTCTACGCCCGCCACGGCTACCGGGAAGTGGGCGAGATCTTCCAGGAAGAAGGCATACCCCACCGGGAAATGGTCAAGGATTTGTAGCAAAGGATTTGTAGCAATGAGCATCCTCACCGACGACATGAAACACGCCCTCTCCGAACAGCGACTGATCTTCGCCGCCACCGTCTGTCCCGACGGCACCCCCAACCTCTCGCCCAAGGGCACCGTCATGGTCTGGGACGACGACCACGTCCTCTTCACCGACCTGGCCTCGCCGGGCACCATGCGCAACCTGGAGCACAACCCCTCCATCGAGATCAACACCATCGACATCTTCGCCCGCAAGGGCTACCGCTTCAAGGGCTCCGTCGTCGTCCACCAGAACGACGACCTCATGGCCGCTGTCCAGGAGCGTATGCGCAGCGGCCCGTCCAACGTAACGGGCCTGGCCGACCGCGTTCGCGCCGTCGTCCTCATCCGCATCGAGCAGGCCCAGCCTCTGGTCTCCCCCGGCTACTGGGACGGCGCAACCGAGGCTGAAATGCGCGAAAACTGGGAAGGCTACTGGCGCAAAGTGAATGCCGACTGGCGAGAACGAAACCGCTGAACTGTCATTGCGAAGAGCGAGCGCGACGTGGCAATCTCGCCCGGATTCTCACGGCTACGAGATTGCCGCGTCGCGCTCGCAATGACCGGGCGCTTACGCCACCCCCGCCGCCGCCTCTACCCCGTCCATCACCCGCACTTCCATCTTGGCGATGTGGCTGGTGGGCCGGTCGCCCAGCGCTGTCCGCTCCGGCGACGCGAAGTACGCTGCTTCCTTCTCGGCAATCTCCTCCGCGCTGTCAAACCGCCGCACCCAGATGAACTCCGTCCGGTCCGCGTTCACGTAGCTGGACACCACCGGAATCCCCAGCCGGTCGTGCAAAGGTCGGATATGCTCGTTGAACACGCCGAGCCACGAGTCCATCATGCCCCGGTTGATCGTGTAAATCCGCAGTTGGTAGGTAGCCATAACGATTCCTCCTGATGGTATGAAAATTCACTTGCGCCGTCGCCGGAATCACGGACGGCGAACTACGCCACCCCGTACTGTGCAATCGCGTCCTGGCTGAAGGACAACCCCAGCCCCGGCCGGTCGGGCACCACCAGATCCCCGTCCACGAGGTCCGGCGTCTCGTCGAACAGCCGCAGCGACCAGGGCATATATTCAACGGTCAGCCCGTTGGGGATGGCTGAAATCGTATGCACCTGCACCTCCGGGATGAGGTGGGACACCACCGGCAGGTTGAAAGCCTCGGCCATGCCGGCAATCTTGCGGAAGGGCGTGATCCCCCCGGCCCGCAGCAGGTCAACCATCACGATGTCGATGCTGCGCTGCTCCACCATGTGTCGGAAGGGCCGGATGCCATAAACGTACTCCCCGGCGGCGATGGGCGTCACCAGCGCGTCGGCGACCCGGGCCAATCCCGGGTAATCGTCCCGCGCCACCACGTCCTCCAGCCAGAACAGGTGGTACTCCTCCACCATGCTCCCAATCTGGATGGCCTGGTTGACGTTCCACAGCTGGTTGATGTCGCACATCAGGTCGATGTCCGGGCCGATGGCGTCCCGGAGCGTCCGGATGCGGGCCACCTCCCGGGCGGCGGTGGGCTCCGCGCCCATCTGGGTCTTCATCTGCCGAAAGCCCTGCTCCACCAGGCGCGGGCCGGCCTCGGCCAGGTACTCCAGGCCCATGGGCCGCATCAGCGCGCCGCTGGCGTAGGTCGGCGCCCGGTCCCGGTACCCGCCCATCAGGGAGCAAACCGTCTGGTCCAGCGCCTTGCCCTTGATGTCCCACACCGCCATGTCCACCGCGGCCAGCGCCAGCGATAGCACGCCCTCCGGCCCGGCCGAGGCGCAGGCGTCCATCAGCTGGCCCCAAACGGCCTCGGGGTTCATCGGGTCCGCTCCCGAAGCCAGGGCGGCCAGGTCGTCCACCGCCCGCCGCAGCGCGTGAACCAGCGGCCCGCCGAAGAAGGTGAGGCCCACCCCGGTGATGCCCTCGTCAGTGTTCAGCTCCAGGGTGACGAACTCCCGAGTGCCCGGCTGGTCGATACCGACCACCAGCGGATTGTCGGCCGGGGTTTGCAGGACGCGGGTCGTGGCGGTGGTAATCTGCATGAGATGCGCTCCAATTTGGGTATAACGTACGGCAGGTTAGCACGAGCGGCAAACACGGGCAACACGAGTCCACTCCCGTTAGGCCCGTGCCAAATTACGGATTACGCTGGCCGGATGTCATTCCGAGCGTAGCGAGGAATCCCGGTAGGGCAGCGCGCGCGTTGGCACACCACGGCCACCCGCGGAACGAGATTGCCACGCTGTACTCGCAATGGCATTTTGGCGCGGGCGTAAAAAGAGCCTGTTCACGTGTTGACAAAGGGCGGCAAAGGGGGTATAGTTTCGGAACTTGCCCACCGTAGCAGGCGTTTCGCTTCCGGCGGGAAGGCTCCTTAACAGCTGAATAGTGGAAGGAAGTAAGGTTCTCATTAAGAGAGTTTGATCCTGGCTCAGGGTGAACGCTGGCGGCGCGCTTAATGCATGCAAGTCGAGCGTGATCGTGGCTTCGGCCACAATGATAAAGCGGCAGACGGCTGAGTAACGCGTGAGTAACCTGCCCTCCGGTGGGGTATAACCTCGGGAAACTGAGGATAATCCCGCATACGACCTGCATCCCATGGGTTGCAGATGAAAGGCTTCGGCCGCCGGAGGAGGGGCTCGCGTCCTATCAGGTTGTTGGTGGGGTAATGGCCTACCAAGCCGATGACGGGTAGCTGGTCTGAGAGGATGACCAGCCAGAGGGGGACTGAGACACGGCCCCCACTCCTACGGGAGGCAGCAGCAGGGAATCTTGGGCAATGGGCGAAAGCCTGACCCAGCGACGTCGCGTGGGGGACGAAGGCCTTAGGGTTGTAAACCCCTTTTCCGAGGGAAGAGAAAGGACGGTACCTCGGGAATAAGCCCCGGCTAACTACGTGCCAGCAGCCGCGGTAATACGTAGGGGGCAAGCGTTACCCGGAATCACTGGGCGTAAAGTGCGCGTAGGCGGTTGGATAAGTCTCTTGTGAAAGCTCCCGGCTCAACTGGGAGAGGTCAAGGGATACTATTCGACTAGAGGACAGCAGAGGTAAGCAGAATTCCCGGTGTAGCGGTGGAATGCGTAGATATCGGGAGGAACACCAGCGGCGAAAGCGGCTTACTGGGCTGTAACTGACGCTGAGGCGCGAGAGCGTGGGGAGCAAACTGGATTAGATACCCAGGTAGTCCACGCCCTAAACGATGGATACTAGGTATGGGGGGTATTGACCCCCTCCGTGCCGTAGCTAACGCGTTAAGTATCCCGCCTGGGGACTACGGCCGCAAGGCTAAAACTCAAAGGAATTGACGGGGGC
>CAYGAY010000064.1:0-9453 GCA_964347975.1 uncultured Dehalococcoidia bacterium | reverse complement strand
GGCAGAGTTTATGTAGCGCTGGCCGACGGATTGGTGTACGCGCTGGATGCTCGGAATTTAGAGGCTCTATGGCAGATCACGCTGCCGGAGATGAGGAAAATTGCCCACTTTGCAGTAGCTGGCGACTAAGCAAATACAGGGTTAGGTTACAAATGCCTCCGCGCTGTCAGCAAGAAATTTTGGAATTGCAGACTCCCATACGTATGGCGGATTGAGAATGAGTGGGCACCTTGTCTTGAACCACCAGAAGTACTATTGCCACTATGAGTACTCCTAATTTACCATTACCCATTGCCTCCCTGCTCTCCCCAACCTCCGCGTCCCGGAGCTGGCCTCCTTCACCCCCGGCCCCTACTGCGGCAAGCTGCTGGCCTCCCTGGGCGCGCCGGTCATCAAGGCCGAGCCGCCGGCCGGCGACCCATACCGCTGCCGCGCCCGTTCCCCGGCGATGTCCCCCATCCTGAGCGCAGTGGCTTGTATCGCTATCTCAACACCGGCAAGCCGAGCGTAACCCTCAACCTCGAAAACCCCGCCGGCCAGGACTTGTTGCGCCAACTGGTCGCCAGCCAAGCTAACGGCAAATGGTACAATCACCGCAAGCGCTGCCCGCCGGGAGACTAACACGCCATGACAACTGCCCAGCCAAAGCCTGTTGCTAATGTCGGCGCAGCCACGTCGGACGACACGGTTGCTGCGGAACCGGCGGGGGCAATACGCCTGCGCCTGGCGGCCCTGGGCATCGACCACCGGGCGGACGACTTCCCGGAGCGCTTCATCGCGTTCTGCGAGCAGAATGACCTGTATGAGATGGAGGTCAGCGCCAAAGGGGAGCTGCTGATACTGCCTATGACCGGCTACCGGGGTAACAAGCAAGAATTTTATATGGCCGTATTTCTTGGCAATTGGGAACTGGCCAATGGCGGCAGCGCCTCGTCGCAAACCGTTCGCTTCCGCCTGCCTTCCGGGGCGGCGCTGGGGCCGGATGCCGCCTGGATTACTCAGGAACGATTTGACGCGCTGCCCGAGCGGGAAAGGGAAACGATTATCGAGGGAGCTCCCGACTTCGTGGTGGAAATCCGTTCTCGCACCGACAACCTGCGCCCCCTGCAAGACAAGATGGCTGAGTGGATGGCCGCCGGGGTTCGCCTCGGCTGGCTGATCGACACGCGCAACCGGCAGGTTCACGTCTATCACGCCGGCCAGCCGGAGCCGCAGTTGCTGGACGACCCGGAAACGCTGGATGGCGAAACCGTGCTCCCCGGCTTTGCCTTTCCGGTGCGGCAATATATCTTCGATATATGACCACTACTAACCCGTCACCCGTCGCTCTTCCTAATCTTCGCGTTCTGGAACTGGCCTCCCTGATCCCCGGCCCCTACTGCGGCAAGCTGCTGGCATCCCTAGGCGCGCAGGTCATCAAGGCCGAGCCGCCGGCCGGCGACCCGTCCCGCCGCCGCGGGCCATTCCCCGGCGACATCCCGCACCCCGAGCGCAGCGGCCTGTATCTCTACCTCAACACCGGCAAGCAGAGCGTAACCCTCAATTCCGAAAACCCCGCCGGACGGGATTTGCTGCGCCGGCTGGTTGGCGGCGTGGATGTGGTCATCCACGACTACACGCCCGCCGCGGCGTCCGCCGTCGGTCTGGACAGCGCATCCCTGCTGGCCGCCAACCCCGATGTCATCATCACCGCCGTAACCCATTTCGGCAGCAACGGCCCCTACGCCGACTACCGCGCCGGACACTTGGCCGCCTTTCACGCCGGCGGCGAGGGCTGGCTGCTGCCCAACGGCCTGGCGCTGGATACTTTCCCGGACCGTCCGCCCATTGTCGCCGGCGGCAACATGGGCGACTACCAGGCCGGCCTCACCGCCGCCGTGGGCGCGGTGGCCGCCGTCTATCACCGCCTGGGCAATAGTGGCGTGGCACTGGGGCAGACGGTGGACGCCTCGGCGCAGGAGGCCCAGCTGTCCGTTGGCTATATGCCTATCCAGCGGCATGAATCCGAGGGCATCACCGAAACCCGTTTCTCCCGCTACTTCCGCGTCGGCGGCGTCCTGCCGGCCTCAGACGGCTACGTGGAGCTGCTGACTCTGGAGCCGCGCCAGTTTGAGGGCCTGCTGTCCTTCATAGGCAATCCCGACTGGGCAACATCGGAGATGTTCCGCGACCCGGCCACCCACGGCCCCGAGTTGAACCGCCACCTGCGAGAGTGGTTCGCCCAGCACACCCGCGAGTGGCTCTACGCCGAAGGCCAGGCCCACGGCGTCCCCATCGCGCCCTACTATACCCCCGCCGAGGTGTTCCGCAGCCCCCAGCAGCGCCAGCGCGGCTTCTACGCCGAGGTCAACCACCCCGCAACCGGCCCGTTGGAATACGCCGGAGCGCCCTTCCAGCTGGAGGAAACGCCCACCGTGTTGACCCGCGCTCCGTTGTTGGGCGAGCACAACGCGGAAGTGTATGGCGGGCTGCTGGGATACCCGGCGCAAGAACTGGCGGCGCTGGCGCGGGCCCACGCCATTTAGACTGCGGCGTATATGTCATTCAAACCAGCTACCGCGTGTTGACAAATTGAGCGCTATACCCGCAAATCGGGCTTCCCCTGCTTGCAGACAGGAGTCCCGAAGTGTTTCTCTAAGCTAACACTGTTTGCAACACTTTTGGCGTCTTGGGCCACCGCTTGAATACGGTGGTCCGGTTTGGGCCATGGACCGTTAATCCTGATGTCCGGCGCAGCACTTTAGATAGATTATCCTCAGAGCGGGTTGCTGGCCCCGTCGCTGTTTGCCAGTTGTATAATCCCCACATCCCAGCGAACGCGCCGGGGCCGGCGCGTTCGCAATGAACAATGGAGGCTACCCCTATGGATTTTGGACTGGAAGGTAAACTGGCATTCGTGGGCGGCGCCAGCCGTGGCATCGGCAAGGCCATCGCCCTGGAACTGGCCCGCGAAGGGGCCGACGTGGTGATCGGCTCCCGCTCCATGCCCGACCTGGAGCGGGCCGCCGCCGAGATCGCCGAGACCACCGGCCGCCGCGCCATCCCCATGTCCTTTGATGCTACCAACCGCGACCAAGTTGACCGCGTGATGAACGCCGCCGCCGACGCTCTGGGCGGCCTGCACATCCTGGTCAACAGCGCGTCCCTGCCCGGCGGCTCTCCCTCAGCCACCGGCCCCATTGAGGACCTCATCGACGAGGACCTCATCAGCGACTTCGACGTAAAATTCGTCGGCGCGCTGCGCTGCTCCCGGGCCGCCATCCCTCTGCTCAAGGCCCAGGGCTACGGGCGGATCATCAACATCAGTGGCCTCAACGCCCGCAACGCCGGCAACCTCAGCGGCGGCGCGCGCAACACCTCCCTGGTGCACATGACCAAGACCCTGGCCGCCCAGTTGGGCCAGTACGGCATCACCGTCAACTGCATCCACCCCGGCACCACCCGCACCGAGCGCACGCCGAGCCTGCTGGCCGCCCGCGCCGAGCAGTTGGGCGTCTCGCCGGAAGAGGCGGAGCAGCAGGACTTCGCCCCCGGCTCGCCTCGCGGCAACCACATCTGCCGCATGGTGGACGGCTCGGAGATTGGCTACCTGACGGCGTTCCTGGCCTCCGACAAGGCCTGGGCCATCACCGGCGAACTAATCGCCGCCGGCGGCGGCACCGGCAACGCCGTGTATTACTAACGCTGGGGCAACCTCACGCCGGCAGCCCCGCCCGCCGCTGCCGGCGATGGGATATTATGGACATACAAATCGCAGCAGCAATAAAGCACATCCCGTTCATCATCCTGGGCATCTGGCCGGTCAACCTGCTGACTTTGTGGGCGCAGGGTCATGCCTGGGGTTGGGACAAAACGCCCGATGCAATAATCGGACTGTGGGAATGGGGCGCTTTCGTCTCGGTTTCCTTGGCAATCCTAACGGAATTGGGGGTAAAGATGTTTATTGCACTGGCGGAACGCCGCCGCAAGCACGCACAACTACGCGCCGAGGGCCGGGAACAGGGCCGTGCCGAGGGCCGCGAAGAAGCACGGAAAGAAGCCAACGCCATGCTGGACGTTCTCAGTGCGGCCGCGCGGAGCAACCCCGACTTGCTCCCGTCGCTGTTGCAGGAATATCAGGCGCGCTATCAGAACGGCTCCGCAACAAGCTGACGGCGGCGATTATGACCAACTCACCTGCTCCCCTCTCCGGCGTCCGCGTCGCCGACTTCTCCGTCCACGCCGCCGGTCCCTTCGCCGGCATGATTCTGGCATCCCTGGGCGCCGATGTCATCAAGGTGGAGTCGGCGGCCCGCCTGGACATCACCCGTCGCCCCCATGCCATGTACGGCAAACCGCCCTCGTCCTTCGAGCAGGTCAACGCCAGCAAGCGCTCCGTGACCCTCAACCTCAAGGAACCCCGCGCCCTGGAGCTGGCCTACGACCTGGTTCGCATCTCCGACGTGGCGCTGGAGAATTTCCGTCCCGGCGTAATGGACCGGCTGGGGCTGGGCTACCCCCAGCTCCGGGAAATCAAGCCCGACATCATCATGGTGTCCCTGTCATCCAACGGACAGACCGGCCCGGAGGCCCGCTACGCCGGCTACGCGCCCATGTTCGCCGCCCTGGGCGGCCTGGGCTACCTCACCGGCTACCCCGACGGCCCGCCCGTGGAGTTGCGCCACGCCATGGACCACACCGGTGGCATGATGGCCGCCTTCTCCGCCGTGGCGGCCCTGTGTGCCCACCGTAGCCACCAGACCGGCCAGCGCGCCGACGTGGCCGTCCGCGACATCGCCACCGCCTTCATGGGCCATGCCCTGCTGGACACGGCAATGAACAACCACGACGCCCAACGTGTCGGCAACCGGGATGACGCCATGGCCCCTCACGGCGTGTTCCCCTGTCTTGGCAACGACGCCTGGGTAACTATCGCCGTTGACGGCGATGACCAGTGGCGCGCCCTCAAAAAGGCCATGGGCAACCCGGCTTGGGCCGAATCCGACGACTACGGCGACGCCTTCCTGCGCTGGCAAAATCAGGATGCCTTGGAAAAGGGCCTGTCCCAATGGACTGCTGCCCGCAACGCCTGGGAGACAACCGACCTGCTGCAAGCGGCCGGCGTAGCCGCCTTCCCCTCCCTGTCCGCCGACCAACTGCTGGCCGACCCGCATCTCACCGACCGGGACGCCTTTCCCCTGACGACGCATCCCACCAGGGGCGAGCAGCGCGCCGTGGCCCCGCCCTGGCGCTTTTCGGCAACGCCCGCCGACCCGCTGCGCTGGACGCCGGAGTTGGGCGAGCACAACCGCGAGGTCTTTTGCGGCCTGCTGGGTCTGGACGAAGCCGAACTCGCTTCCCTACAGGAGGCGCAAATCGTTTGGTAGGATAATCGTTTGGTAGGATAAAGGGCAGCACAGTCAGACAAGAGGATGGCTATGTTCCCTGTGTTCCCAACGACCTTATTTATATGGTGGCGATGTTCCCGATGTGGATGACGCTGTACGAGGAAAGCAGCGCCAAATCCAAATATACCTACCGCTGCCACTGGCCCACTCCCCGCTGCAAAGGTCAATGCCGCAAATCTGAGTGCCCTCGGTGGCAGCCATCCCAAGTTCAAGGAGAGCCGTAATGACCGACTACTCTTCATATCAGCACCTGCTTATCGAAAAGTCTGACGGCATCATCACCCTCACGATGAACCGGCCGGAGACGCTGAACTCCACCAACTTCCGCCTCCACAACGAACTCAGCCGCATCTGGCTGGACATCGCCGCTGACCCCGAGGTGCGCGTCGCTGTGGTCACTGGCGCCGGAGATGCCTTTTCCGCCGGCGGCGACTTCGATATGATTGAGCAGGCCATCGATAATCCGGCCATCGTCGCCCAGAATACCAAAGAAGCCGGCGACATCGTTTATAACATCCTGAACCTGGACAAGCCGGTAATTTCTGCCATCAACGGCGTCGCGGTCGGCGCCGGCCTGGCCGTCGCCCTCATGGCCGACATCTCCATCGCCGCCGAGGACGCCCGCATCACCGACGGGCACATCCGCCTCGGCGTCGCCGCCGGCGACCACGCCGCTATCATCTGGCCCCTGCTCTGCGGCATGGCCAAGGCCAAGTATTACCTGCTCACCTGCGACTTCCTGGACGGCAAGGAGGCGGAACGCATCGGCCTGGTCAGCATGGCCGTGCCCCGCGCCGAGCTGATGGACACCGCCATGAGCGTCGCTCGCCGCCTGGCCGACGGCCCTCAGCCGGCCATCCGCTTCACCAAGCGCGCCCTGAACCAGTGGTTGCGCCAAGCCGGCCACACCTCCTTCGACTACTCCCTCCTGGCCGAGGCCCTGGGCTTTTTCGGCGACGACGTAAAGGAAGGATTAGCCGCCCTGCGCGAGCGACGGAGGCCCGAATACCCGTCGGCGAGAGGGGTTTGATTCTGGGAACGTTCACCTATCCCTTGGCGGTCATTTCGGCGGACGGCCGCCGCTCCGAAACAGTGGATGCGACAGTTGACACCGGCTCCACCTATACTTGCCTGCCGGCGGATTTGCTGCGTGAGTTGGGGATAGTCCCTTACCGCCGCATCCGGTCGGAACTGGCCGACGGCAGCGTCGTTGAGGACCCGGTTGGCGAAGTCCGCGTCCGGGTGGAGGGTGTAGAAATCACCACCATCGTCATCTTTGCTGACGAAGGCGCCCCGGCCCTGCTGGGCGCGTACACCCTGGAAGGCGCGCTGCTGGTGGTTGACCCGGTGCGGCAGCGGCTGGCGCCAACCCACGCGCTGCGGTATGGGCACTCTGTGCAAACCCTCCCGTATATTTCCGGTGTAAAGTACGGCGATTTTTGATGCGTAACAGGAGCATATCATGAAAATCCTTGACATCATCAACTTGATTGACAGCGAAGCCCTGGCCTTGCCGGTCTTTCAGCGCGGATATGTATGGAAACGCCGCCAAGTCAAAGATATGATGAACTCGCTGTACCACGGCTACCCTATAGGCTCGCTGCTAACCTGGACTACCCGCGCCGAACAGGTTGAAGTGCGTGGCGATGACCAAGTGCGGACGTCCGGCGCTATTGACCTGCTATTAGACGGCCAGCAGCGGGTAACCAGCCTCTACGGACTGGTTCGTGGGAGGCCGCCGGCTTTCTTTGACGGCGATGGTAAAGCCTTCACCGACCTGTACTTCAGCCTAGCGGATGAGGAGTTTGAGTTCTTCGCGCCCGTGCGGATGCGAAACAATCCGCTTTGGGTTAATGATGTCGACCTTCTCGCTGGCGGCAACAGTTGGATAAGCGAACTGACTTCCAACCCCGAATACTCGGACAAACAGGGGGATTACTTGCAGCGGGGGCTGAAAGTCGGACAAATTCTAAACATAGACTTGCCCGTCCAGCAGATGACCGGAGAAGACAAGACCACCGATGTGGTAGTTGATATTTTCAACCGCGTTAACTCCGGTGGGACCAAATTGTCCAAAGGCGATTTAGCTCTGGCACGCATCGGCGCCCGCTGGCCGGCCGTGCGTGCAGAAATGCAGCAGCGACTGGCTAAATGGGAAACCGCCGGGTTCAGTGCCAACTTGGACTGGTTGTTGCGCTGTATGAACGCAATAGTCACCAACAATTCCGAGTTTGAGCGTCTGGAACCCGAGACCGTCGGCATTGCCAACATCCGGCAAGCGCTGTATCAAACCGAAACCGCTGTTGACCACCTGCTGGAAGCGATGCGCAGCCATCTCCATATGGACATTGACCGTGTGTACTCCAGCAAGCAAGCATTCCCGGTAATGGTGCGGTATTTGGTCAACCGCGGTGGACGATTCCCAGACCAGGCCACGCTGGCCCGCCTGCTGCACTGGTATGTATCCGTCGCAATCTGGGGCCGTTTCTCCGGGCCGGTGGAAACGGTTATCAACCAAGACCTGGGTGCACTGGCGGCGGCCGACCCGCTGGAGGCGCTCCTGCGCAATCTCCGCCAAAGCCAGGGTGACCGGGTAGTTACCCACGAAAACTTTGACCTCAACTATAATCGGGCCCGGTTTTATCCCATGCTTTATACTATGTCCCGCATCCAAGACGCGCGGGACTGGGGCACTGGCAGCCGCCTGCGCCATCATGGCCTGGGAGACCATACCAACCTAGAGTTGCATCACATATTCCCCAAAGCGTACCTGCGCCGCAATCATGTGAGCGCAAGCGACGCCAACAACTTGGGCAATATCGCTTTCCAAACCCGTGAAACCAACCGTCGAATCGGCAGTACCCCACCCGCCGAATATATGCCGGAAGTTGCTAGTGACTGGCCCGGCGCTCTGGAATCGCAATGGATACCGATGAGTCGCGAGTTGTGGCAGGTAGAAAATTACCATGAATTCCTGGAGGTGCGCCGCCGTCTGCTCGCCGCTGCCGCCAACGAGATGTTGGCCGCCTTGCAAAATGGCATCATCCCGCCGGCGGAGGCGCCACCCCAGACGCAGACGGTGCCCGTCTCGCTGGATTTGGACCTCGCAGATCCCGACGATGAAGCAATAATCCGGTCCAATGCCAACCGCTTTGCGGCAGAGAGCGGCTTGCCCGCCGGCGAAACGGCTTACGAGATTGCCGACGAGGACACCGGGGAGCTAATTGCGCTGGACTTGGCTTGGCCCGAGGGCTTGCAGATAGGATACAGCCGGCCCGTGGCCTTGCTCATCGATGAGGACGATGCAGTGCGACGGGCGGCTAGTGATGCCGGTTTCAGAGTTTTCACTTCTCTGGACGATTTCCGACGCTATGTCGAGCGCGACATCCTAGCCGAAGCGGTATGATAAAGCCCGATGGCGCAGCAACCCCACAAACCGGAATCCTGGCTGCGCCGGTTAGCTCGCAAACTCCTACCCCCGGCCACGCCCCAGCCGGAGGACCGCGAGTCCATCTGGAGCATCTACCGGCGCGATGCCCGAACCTTCTTCCGCCTGGTCAGCCTGCTCTGGCTTGTCGCGCTGGCCTGCATCAGTCATAAAACCCTCAACGAACCGGCCTCCGAATGGCAAACGGCTCCGGGAGGAGCATGGTGGCAGATCGCCGGTGACTTTGCCCTCGCCGTATTGCGCGATTTCGGCGGCGTCGCCATCGGAATTGCTATACTGTCCATGCTGCTGACCCGCCCGCTGAACCTCATTGGAGAATTGCTGATGTCGCTGTATCAGGCCATGGTGAATAGGTTTGTACTGCCGGTCATCGAAGCGCGCCGCGCTGAGGGCCGTATTGAGGGCCGCGCCGCAGAGCGCGCCGAATGGCGGGCCTGGAACCGACGCCGCAAGGCCGCCGAAGCCCAGGGCGAGTCCTTCAACGAGCCTCCGCCCGGCGAACCGCAAGACGGCGAGGATGTCTGCTGATTCTGGCAACCCTCGAAAGATTGGGCCCCGCGGCCACCAGGACGATTGCAAAGTCAGGGTAGATGTCCGGCTAGGTAGGCGATGGTCTGT
>CAYGAY010000063.1:0-9679 GCA_964347975.1 uncultured Dehalococcoidia bacterium | reverse complement strand
GCTGTCGCGGGTCCGGTATCCGTTCCAGGCTTTTGAATAAAGAACCTGCCGCCGCCGTCATCGTCGCACCCTCATCGCTCGTGTTGTCCCACCTTTTACTCCCATCAACAGGACTTTGCAATCATCCTGGTATCGGGGTAGCGTTCCGTTTTAGGTGGTTTAGTTATAAGATGGGGCAACAAATGCCGGGAGTTGCGACTGACGGGAGGCCTGGGGCGATGGGACTGCTTTACGATACGGAAACCCGGCTGGAACAGCAAATCCCGATGCAGCTGCCGCAGACCTTGCAGCAGGCGTTGGATGATTACCGCCCCCTTTGCGCCGGCTGCAATCTGGCGATGCACCGGCATCATCACTACGCCCGGACTATCACCACCCGCTACGGCGCCATCGAGTTGCAGATGCCGGTGTTCCGCTGCGGGGAGCGCCGGCAGATGACTAGCGGCATGGCGTTGCTGGGCGCGGCGGAGCGCTATGCCCGGTACTCAAAAAAACCCGTGAGATAGCCATCAAACTGGCGGCGCCGGGGTTGAGTTACGCCCAGAGCGGCCCGTGGTTCGGATGTGTCAAGAGTACCTTGTGCCGCGGGCGGCGGCGGGAGCCGCTGCGGGCGCCGGAGTTTGACGAGACGGCGACGCTGGAAATGGATGGGTTATGGACCAGAACGCGGGCTGGGGCCACGGAATTGCAGGTAATCCGCGATGCAAAGGGCGTGGCCCTGGGGGCCTTTGGGAGTTGGGAAGGCGTGATTGACCAAGCCTGGCAGCAGGGGGCGGTTGACCCGGCGCATCTGGTCAGCGACGGGGACCCGGCCATTGCGGCGGGCTTGGGCATGGTTTATGGCCGTCCGGCGCCGCACCAGTTATGCCAGTTTCACTTGCTGCGGGAGTACCGGCGGAACATTGGCGGGGCGGGCTGGACCGCGGCGCGGCAACTGCTGGCAGCGAAGAGTGTGGCGGAGGCCCAGCATTGGGCGCAGCGGGTGGTGGCCTTGACCGGAGGTCAGGCAAGGTACTGGTGTCGCAAGGCGCTGCGGGAAGGATTGCGGCATTTGACGACCGGGCAAGAGAGGTTCAAGACTACATCGCGGCTGGAACGGCACAATCGGGAGTTGCGCCGACGGGAAAAGATGGGCACGGTATGGTCGCCTCACAACCTGACGGTACTGCTCCAAAATCGGGGGCTGATCAATCAAACCACCTAAAACGGAACGCTACCTGGTATCGGGGTCAGGGCAATCGCATATGAATATTCCCAGACAGATTGTAGTGCGAGGCCCAACCGGAGCTGCAAATTCCGACCTTGGCAGGGGTCTTGAACCGCTATAGCGGCGAGGCCAATCTCTCAAAAATTTGCGGCGTTAGGCAGGCTTTCGTAATACAAACTACCCAGAAAAATTCATATGCGATAGCCTTGGTATCGGGGTAGCGTTGCAAATTCAGGTGGTCTGGTTGATCAGTCCACGCTTTTGGATGAGTATCAATAAGTCGTGGGGCGACCATACCGTTCCCTGCCGTTCCCGACGCCGATACTCCCGGTTCGGCCGTTCCAGCCGCGACGCGGTCTTGAACTGCGCTGGCCCCGTCTGCAAATGGCGCAAGCCCTCACGCAAGGCTTTTCGACGCCAGTATTCCGCCGGCCGCCGGTCGAGGCCGCCACCCGCCGCTGCCCTACCGGTATCCACAACGCCACTGCCCCGTAGTCGGTCATTATGGAACGGCGATAAGCATGATGGCGGCGCATCGCCAACTGGCAATCCGGACATTGCGCCTGATAAAGGTCCCGCGCCCCCGGCAACGCTTGGCGCAATCGCACCGGGAGCTCCTGTTCCAACTCGGTTTCCAATTGATACAGCAGCCCCCTGATGGACACCTCCAAAACCTGCCCGCTGCCCCTATCGTACAACCAAACCACCTAAATCGGAACGCTACCATGTTGACGCCGTACTTGACAGCGGTGGAAAGTTCAGGGGAGTTGAACATGAAACCTCCGTCCCCGACCATGCAAACGACGGGCCGGTCAGGTTCCGCCACTTACGACATCGGCGGACTGCATGACTTCATAGAGCTGGTTCATTTCCTGACGCTCGCCCCGAGGTCTGAAACAGGAGCCGTAGGCCAGGGGGTGACGGCCGGGAATGGTCCCTTTCCCGCCGCTGGAGGTAACGACGGGAATGCTGGTTGCTTCGACGAGTTTGACGAGGGCCAGCTCGGCGTCGGAACAGGCCACGCCGCCTCCGGCATAGATGATGGGCCGGCGAGATTGGGCAATGATACGGGCGGCCTCTCGGAGTTGGTCCGGACCGGGCACGATGCGAGAAACGGGAGCCGGATTTCGCAACCGGATTTCCTCCTGCTCTACGCCGGCCTCCGGTGGGAATTCGATGAGGACAGGACGGGGGCGGCCGGTGTGCATCTGCCGGTGTGCATCTGTCGGAAGGCTTCGAATATGGCGTCGGGTATTTCCCGCGGCCTTGATGCCTGCCGGCGCCACTTGGTCACCGGGCGCACCACATCGCGCTGGTCGGCTATCTCAGGAACGGTGCCCAGGTCTTTACCAATCAGGCCCCGGGGAATCTGGCTGGCGATGACAAGGACCGGGGACTAGCGAGAGTAGGCAGTAGTCAGGCCGGAGGCGGCATTGTAAAGAGCTACGCCGGGGACTACCAGGGCTACCTCCGGGTTTTCCCGATGCGCAGGAATAGCCGTCAGCCATGTAGGTTGCAGCCGGTTCGTGGCGGGTGACAATCATGCGGATGCCCGGCTCGTCGCGTATGGCGGCGGCGATGCCGTACAGTTGTATGCCGGGGATTCCGAATATGACTTCAACGCCTTCTCTTTTGAGAGACTTGATGAGGGCTTCGCCCACTCATCGTGACCATTGTTCAGCCGTGCTCCCTTTCTCTTTTTTGGCGCCATTGGCAGGGCAGCGCGCCTCAGGCCCGGATGTCGGCGAGAAAGCGGGTGGCGCTCTGCCGCACAAAGTCCTGAACGTTGACCGACATCAGGTGAACGCCTCGTTCGGCGAATTGGCGGTAGCGGGCCACGTTGTCTGCGGTCATGCCGGCGCCGGCCACGCCGATGATCTTGCCTTCCGCCAGAGCGCCGTCGATGACCTGGGTGATGGCGTCGTCCACGTCGGCCAGCGGCGGCATACCCATGGCCTGGGTCAGGTCGCTGCTGCCCACCAGGATGGCGTCAACGCCGTCCACGCTGGCGATTTCGCGGACGTTGGCGACGGCCTCGGGGGTTTCCACCATGCAGATGACCAGCGTCTCGCGGTTGGCCGCCGCGTAGTATTCGGCGGGCGGCAGGCCGCTGCCCAGGCGGTTGGTGCGTCCGCCGGTGGCGCTGCTGCGGTCGCCCATGGGGTAGTAGTGGGACGCGCGGGCTACGGCCTCGGCTTCGGCGCGGGTGTTGACGTGGGGCACGATGAGACCCTGCGCGCCCCGGTCGAGGAACCGCAGCAGAGTGGAAGGTTCGGCGTTGGGCACCCGTACCACGGGAGTGATGTCGTGCAACTCAGCGGCCCGGATCATGTTCTCCGATTCGGAATCGTTGGAGGAGCCGTGCTCGCAGTCAATCCAAGCCCAATCGAAGCCGAGGACGCCGTAGAGTTCGACTATGATGGGGGCGTAGAAGTTGACGCTGCCGCCGATGGCGATTTCGCCGGCGAGGAGTTTAGCTTTGGCGCGGTTGGTTCGGACCATTTTGGACGCTCCTTATTCCGGTGGCTTGAGCTAACGGGTCAGCGGTATTTTATACACCCCTACTCGTCCAAGCGGTACTCCCTTTCCCAGAGGCGGTTGAAACCGCCACCCACGCGCACATACTGGCCGGCGCGGATTTCGGCGATGGCGTAGTCCGGCAGCTCGCGGACGGCAAAGCAGGCTGTTCCGAATTGCCGTCCGTGCTCTGCGAAACGGAAATCCAGGTTGTCAAAACCGTACTGCCGGCGATGTTCGGGCAGGTCTGCCGGGTTGACCGGGTCCAGATGGACAAAGAAATGCGGCGCAATGTCCTCCGGCTGGCACTGCTCTTTTATGTACAACAGCCTGCCGTCTTTGAGATAGGCATCAAAGTTGGAGCGGATTATCGGCGGAGCGTCCTCGACTTGCATCGCCAGGTACTCGCTTGGCGGCATCGTTGCGGCGCGCGGCGGCGGCATGGCGTCGTAGGGCAGGATAAGGCTGGCGACGCAAAAAAGGTGGGTTCCGGCCGGCGTTTCCGGCCACGGATGCCATTGGGCGGTTGCGTTTTCCGCCCCCTGATTGCCCCAGGAAAACACCGGCAGATCGTTAGGGTGGCAATTCCGGTGGAACGCCGGCGCCAACCGCCCGTCGAGGACGACGCCGAGGTTGCCCTGCTGATAGTCAAAGTGCGGCGTCATCCGCTCCCACAACCGGCCAGCGTGGTCGAATTCGCCAGGTGATGCCGGCGGCCCGAGCCAGACTTTGAATTGGTACTCGACGTTCTCTTTTCGGGGAAACGGTGTGCCCAGGAATAGCGTATTAGCGCGAGTTGATTTGGTATTCAAGGCGTTGGCCAGGTGGGTTATTCCGAACCCATGGCAGAGTTCCAATTCACCTTGACCGCGAAAGCATTTGCGCCGGTGGCCGTTGGTAGCGTGAAAATAGTCGTAGGAGTTCGCCAGTCCGTCCAGGTTCACCACTGGAAAATCGGAAAAGTATCCGACAACGCCATCTGCTTGGTGGCGCCGCTCACCGGAACGATGCCGGCGAGGAACAGGGCAAACAGGGTGTGGCGGAGCGGGGCCGATAGCGCTGTACCCCCCGTACTTGTAGAGTTCACTTTGATGATGTATGACGGAGAAAGCCGGGCGGCCTGTAAGCCGGGTTCTGTACTCGCCAGTGGCGAACGGTGACCATCTATCTAGCCCCGTTGCGGCGGATTGCCGCAACGCCCTGTCGGTCAGGGCAGCGTTGCCGCTGGGGTCGAGCGGCCAACCCGGGGACGGGCCGGACACCCATAGTCCCCCTATTTGGCCTTGCTCCAGGTGGGGTTTGGCCGCCGGCGCGTCGCCGCGCCCGGCCGGGCGCTCTTACCGCCCGATTTCACCCTGGCCGCTCCCGGTCAGGACCGTGGGCGGTGGTATGTTTCTGTGCCACTTTCCGTCGCCAATGCGCTGTGGCGCACCAACGCCTGGGCGTTACCCAGCACCCCGTCCGGTGGAGCCCGGACTTTCCTCCCCGAGACGGCTGGCTAACCGTCCCGCGGCGGCCACCCGGCCAGCCCGGCTTTCTCCTGTTGCGAGGCTAACATAGGCCAAAATATGGGTCAAGAAAGTGTGGTATTCCCAACGTGGGTAGATATTGAGTTTTTCTTCCTGTTGCCAGCAGACCAAGGCCAGGGCTCGCTCCTTCACCCCCAACCTCAGGACGCCGATACGCCCCCGCTGGACTGAACGAGTACACTCCCTTGACATCTGTCTCGATCTCTGCTTCAATTGGCGGCCACATAAGTGGCTTACCGTCCCCAAGGCCATTTTTCGGACGAATATCGTTAAGAGGAGGCTCAAAAGTGTCGCACATGATGATCCCGAATCTTAGGGCTTTGGCAATAACATCTCTGACCCTGGTAGTCCTGTTGGTTGTCGCTTGCGGCACTGCCGGGCAACCCGTCCAACAGGCGGAACCGCAGGTCATCGAGAAGGAGGTCGTGAAAGAGGTAGAAGTTACCCGGGAAGTCCAAGTGGAAGTAGAGAGGGAAAAAATAGTTGAGGTTGAGAAAGTAGTAGAAAAAGAAGTCCCAATAGAAAAGGTGGTGTTCGCCACCCCAGTAGCCGGCGTTCACCAGACGGAGGTAGCCGACTGGGTGAGCATTGGCGCCGACCACCACTACAATGGGGACTTTGTCTTTCTGCACCGGGCCAACCCCGGGTTTCTGGACGTGCACTATGGGGCCAGTTCCACCACTACCCTTTTGCCCTCCGGCCCGCGGTTCAACCAACTCCTGATGTACAACCCCAGGGAGCCGAAGGAGATTATCGGCGACTTGGCCCAGACTTGGGAGATCAAGGATGGAGGCAAGAATTTCCTGTTTCGCCTGCACGATGCCAACTGGCACGACGGCACCCCGGTCACTGCCGAAGACATTGTTTGGAGCCTCAACCGAATGGCGCAACCCGACGTCACGCGGGGCCGAGTCACCGCCATCCGTACCTTCTACGACTATCAGACCGCCGTGGCAGTGGACGACAAAACGGTGCTGATGCCCCTGAAGTTCCCCTCATCGACGGCTCTGGGCTGGCTGGCGGTGGACTACTACAAGATGTATCCCAAGGCCCTGGAGAGCGTGTCCCAGGACGACTTCAACTGCTGTTTCAAGAACACCTTCGGCTCCGGCCCCTGGAAGTTCAGGTCCTGGAAGAAAGGCGACTCCTACGAGTTCGACCGCAACGACGATTACTTCAAAGACCCCATGCCCTATGCTGACGGCATGAAGGTGTTCATCATCACCGACTACGCCCGGCGTCTGGCCACCCTCAAGACCCAACAGGTTATGGGACGGTACAACATGGGCGGCATCCTGCTGGCGGACGTGGAGCAGGTGCAAAAGGAGACCGGCGGCAAGATGCGGGTTCTGAAGGGCGGCGCCGCCGGTATCTACGGTTTCTGGTTCCACTGGAACCGGCCGCCGCTGGATGACCCCAGGGTGCGTAAGGCGATTTACCTGGCCCTGGACCGCCACGAGATCGCTGAGATTTCCCAGGGCGGCGCCGCCTTGGTCGGCAACTTCTTCCCGCCTGGCTATGCCCTCAGTGAGGAAGAGGTAATGTTATTGCCAGGCTTTCGCGTCAGCGCCGAAGGCGGGAAGCATCCCGACGACTTGATGGAGGCCAAACGGCTGCTGGCCGAAGCGGGCTACCCCGACGGGTTCAAGCTGACCTACAACGTGGACCAGAGCAAGTTTTCACGGACCAACAGCGAGCTGATGGCGGACCAGTTGCGGGAGACTCTCGACATCGATGTGGAACTTCAGGTTGCCGACCGGGCCACTTTCTACGCCCAGTTGCGGGATGGCACCCACGACTTCAGCCAGATCGGCACCGGCCTTTACTTCAAGGAGCCGGAAACGGTGCTGGCCCAATGGTTCTTCCAGGATACTCTCCGCAACCCGCATAACTGGTCCCACCCCCGCTTTGACGAGTTGATGGAGTTGCAGGGTAGGGAACTGGACTCGGAAGTCCGACGGGAATTGTTCCGGGAGATGGCGGCAATTCTCAACGAGGGAGAGAGCCACTACGTTCCCCTCTATTGGACTGCCAGCAGCGGCATCATCGACTACCGGATGCAGAATATGCGGCCGCCCTACCACCCGCATACCATCTGGACCTGGGAGCACGTTTGGTGGGACCCGGACGCGGAGCTGCTCGGGCCGGACGCTCCCCCCATCCAGTAACGGGCTTACCTGCTGTCTGATCTTAACGCCACACCCGGCTGTCCTGGGGCGCCACGTTAGCGCCCCAGGACAAAGGGAACATTGTCCAACTCAGACGAGTGCGAACTGCCAAGAATAGACAGTGACCTTTGACTCCCAGTTCCAGGATGGAGAGGTCACCGAACCGTCGGGAGGAGTGATGAAAGGCTACGTGGTGAGGAGGATCGGCCTCTTCATTCCCACCATGCTTCTGACTACCGTAATCGTGTTTGCCCTCTTCTTCCTGGTCCCCGGTGATGCTGCGCTGTTCATCCTCACCGGCGAGGAAGGAGCGGGAGCGGTTACCGAAGAAGACCTGCAAAAGCTGCGCCGGGAACTGGGCCTGGACCGTCCCATTCATATCCAGTACCTCGACTGGCTGTGGAATACCCTGCGCGGTGATTTGGGAATCTCCATCTGGTACCGGGAGCCGGTCACCAACGAAATCCGGGATAAGTTTGCCGTTACCCTGCAATTATCCATAATGGCCATCCTCATGGCTTTTGTCGTGGCCGTGCCGATGGGCATGATTTCCGCCGTGCGGCAGGACACCTGGCCCGACTACCTCTGCCGGTCACTGACCCTCATTGGGATAGCCCTGCCGACTTTCTGGTTGGCGATCCTCATAATCTACTTCCTGGCCTACGTCTTCAACTGGTTGCCTCCGTTGGGTTACGCCACCCTGTGGGAGGACCCCATCCTCAACCTGAAGCAGCTTTTCTTTCCGGCTCTGGCCATCGCCTTTCACGATCTGGCTTTCACCGCCAGAGTAACCCGCTCCTCCATGCTGGAGGTACTGCGGGAAGACTATGTGAGGACGGCCCGGTCCAAGGGGCTGCGCGAAACCGCGGTGCTGGGCCGGCACGCACTCAAGAACGCCATCCTGCCCGTCATCACGGTGTCGGGCTACCAGTTCGCCCGTCTGCTGGGCGGCACCATCATCATCGAGACCATATTCGCCGTACCGGGCCTGGGGGCCTTTCTGATAGAGAGCATCATCCATCGGGACTTCGTCGTAATCCAAGCGGTGATTCTGCTCACTGCGGCAGTGGTGCTGACCTTGAACCTGATCATCGACCTGGTCTACGGCATTCTGGACCCCAGGATACGGTACCAGTGAGGCCGTAGCCGGGAACCTCGGCCAAATTTTCCTCGGCGATTCGAGCGACGGAGCCATCTCGACAACTTGAAAGCAGGACGATAATGTTAGAGCAACAAAGATCTGAAGGGTCAGCATTGACCCGCGCGGGAGTCAGTGTCGCTGCTCGGGGCCAGGATGTTGGAGTCGGACTTTCGCGCTTCTGCCGGAGCAAGCCCCTGGGGGCTGCGGGGGGCGTAATTACCATTCTGCTCATCATAATGGCGATCCTGGCCAACATCGTTGCCCCCTATTCACCCAAGGAGAGCCTGGGCCGGGAGAATGTCCACCTGCCACCTCAGCAAGGCCACATAATGGGTACCGACCACGCCGGCCGGGACGTGCTGAGCCGGGTAATCCACGGGGCGCGCATATCATTGTACGTAGGCTTCGGCAGCGTGGCGGCGGGGATTGCCCTGGGGTTCATCCTGGCGGTGGTCACCACCTACGCGGGCGGCTTCATAGACCTCGCTTTCCAGAGGTTGGTGGACTCGCTGATGGCCTTGCCGGGCCTCATAATCGCCCTGGCAATTGTGGCGGTGCTGGGGTCATCCCTGCAAAACGTCATGATCGCCATCATAATTGGGATGTTGGCGCCGGTGATACGAACCGTACGCTCCCAGGTGCTGATCACCAAGGAGTTGGACTACATACTGGCGGCCCGGGCCATTGGGGCTTCCCCCTTGCGCCTGGTGTTCCGGCACATCACCCCCAATTGCATGGCGATAGCCCTGGTGGTAGCCACCTACTATCTGGGGCTGGCCATAACCATCGAGGCTTCCCTCAGCTTCTTGGGGGTAGGCGTTCCCCCGGACGTCCCCAGTTGGGGTGGGATTTTGAGGCGGGCCTCCGAGGAGCATGTGAGGACAGCCCCTTGGGTTGCCATGTTCCCGGGACTCGCCATCTTCGTCGTGGTGTTCGGGTTCAACCTCCTGGGCGATGCCCTGCGGGATGTGTGGGACCCGAAGTTAAGGGGAAGATAAGATTTGCACCTCTTCCAACTAGCTGAGCCAAGGCGCAGGTGAGATGCCGGGGTCTTTCGATTGTTTAGGGCGTGTTGACAAACTCCACCCTGAAAGTGACAACATCTTGTAGCAGGTTT
>CAYGAY010000062.1:0-9749 GCA_964347975.1 uncultured Dehalococcoidia bacterium | reverse complement strand
TCCCATGACAACACCTTTATCAGGTGTTGCACCTCGTTTGTGAGTTTAGGGAATCTGGAAAAGCGACGCATCAGCCAACGTCAACAGGGCAATCGCTTCATTGACTACACATCCGTCACTCCTGCGAAAGCAGGGTCCGGAAGTTGTGATATGCAGGAAACGGAAAGATGATTAGGGATGACCGTCTACACTGAACTCGTTAGATGGGCTCTCGTGTTCGCGACCGCTGTTTTGGTCAAGGCTCGGGACCTACGTGTTCACGGCGGTGTGTGAACACCGATCCCTCTCGTCCCTGACCCGGGTGCTAGGTAGGGATACCGCCGGAGGTTTTGCCGATGGGCACTGCGTTGGAAGTCCGGTAACCGGTGTCCTTCCATCGGGATGTTGCCCACCCATTTGGTCCCCTCCACGTGCCAACCTTCCATCATGGACCAGCCATGTGCGTCCTCGTAGCGCGCCCGTTCGCAGGAGAGTACTCCGCCCAGGGAGAGGTGCACTCCATCCCACTCTCGGGCTACTGCGGACCATTCTGGCGTCAGGCGACCGTCTTGGGCTATTTTGGGGTAGGCTGTGCATAAGGCGTGCCAGTCTCTCGGGTGGTGAACTTCCCAAACTTGCGCTTCCCGCATGGGTCGCACGCGCCACCCGGCTAATGGGAAAGCCGAAATGAAATCTGCTGCGGTAAGGGCGTAAGCCGTAGCCTCTGCCGTGGTCCCTCCTCTGAGTGTGCTAGTCCTGGGTTGATACTCTTCGTCTATCCAATGCTCCGGTCGGAAGGGATCAAAGGGCTCATAGGTAGGGTTATGGTCCGCGTTCGCATTTCCCCGTAGCATTCGTGGCGAGAGCCAAACTTGGGCCTCGGTGTCCATGGGTTCCCACCACCAGGCAAAGGCGGGATGTCGGGCGATGGCTTGAGCGATATCTCGCTGTTGACCGCCGTCGGTCAGGGCCCATTCGACTCGGAAGGCGTCCCGATGGGGGTCGCACCAGTCTACAGCTTGACCGGCCAGCCAAAATGATACGTCTGGGCTAGCGAAGGTCTCGATTGGGATGCTCGGGTTAGTCGCCATATCTAGTAGTAGTGCGCATCCTAATGGGTCATGTAGTAGTGCTTGTGTCCTTTGTTCGTGCATCATGTGCGCTCCGGCCCTAAGGTTTAGCCTCTGCAGAGCACGTTGCGTCCGATCTTGGACGACACGCCCACGAAGACCCGACCCGCACCATCTACCAGCCTAGCCGATGAGGTTTGCAGGTAGTCCCGGGTGGAGCCAATTTCGCAAAAATCATTCACGCCCGCGATCATGACGGGGTGATAGTTGTAGTTGGCTGGGTGGCACTGGGTCCAGCCATTGGTAGCGGACCCGGCTGGGCATACGCTGACGTTGGTCTGCATGTGTGCCCAATTGCCGGTTTCTTCGTTCTTGACGTAGAGTTTGTTCCTGACCGTCAGAGTACCGCCAATTTCGCCGAGGGTCTCGTTGCAGTGCATATCAGTTTTGGCCTGCACATACTGGGGACCCTGTCGCTGGCCGCTGGAGTTATGGGGGTTATGTACTCTCCCCCAACAGGGACCAACATAAATGATCTGGTAGGTGCCTTTTTGTGGCTGCGCGTTGCCATCGGGTGCCTGCGCTGCGCGGGTGGTACTGGCATCCATCAACACCCATGCGGCGGAGACCAATGCAATTAGCTAATTGCACTACCGCCCCCAGCCACATACGCTTCCTCTGCATGATATATGTTCTCATGTTAGTGATTCCTCCTTGTGCTGGTTTTGGGACTGTGGGTGTGATTCTGATAGAATTGCGTCGCCTGGAGGGCGGATTTTGGTTTTTGCCAGAGGTGGAAGTGGTCCGGGAAGGTGGAAGTAACGCGGGACGTGGCGGTGGTGGTTACGGCAACGCCGGGACCGGACTCCGCCCAACCGGCGTTGCCGGCTCAGCCACCCACCTCCGCCCAGCCGTCCACGCCGGCCCAGCCAACAGCAGCGCCGCCCGCGCCGGCTCCCCAGCCCACCGCGGCCAACCGTGCTGACGGACCGGACGTAGAGCAGGTGTACCAGCTGGGCATTTCGGAAGATCTGACCACCACCAACTATTGGTCCTACCTGGGGGCGGACACGACCATCTGGAACAATTACGTTCTCAGCGGCGCCAAGCCGGCATTGTACGGGTACTCGGCGCAGCGGTTCGACTGGGTCCCTCCATGGCCGCTGATTTTCCATCGCCACTGCGGGAGGAGTCCATTGACGGCGAAACCCTCTGGACCACCGAAGTTCCTCTGAAACCGGGCGTCAAGTGGAGCGACGGCAACGACGTTACCGCCGAGGATTTCATTTTCACCGCTCAAACCGTTGCCGATCTGGAGTTGTCCGGCAACTGGCCCGGGATGGTGGACCCGGATTTCTTTCATCACGCGGAAGCCCTTGACCCCTACCGGCTGAAGATTTTCTTCAAGCAAAAGCCCGGCCTGGCCCGCTGGCAGTTCGGCATGGCGTTTATGCCCCTCCTGTCCAGAGCCTACTGGGAGCCGGTGGTGGCCGAGGCCAGGCAGGCCGGCGAAGCCATCGAGCAACAGAAAGCCCTGTATGCTCACGTCCCTCAGAACGAACCCACCGCCGGCGGTTTCGGATTCAGCAAATGGGAGCGCGGCGCGTTCGCGGAAAAGGAACGCAACCCCGATTACTATTTCCGCGACAGCATGATTACCCAGTACGCCAACGGCGCCTACGCCGAGTCCAAGCCGGGCGCGTATGAGTTCACCGCCTACGGCGAACCGGGTGGCGACAAGTCCCTGGAGTACCCGGTGGGACCGTTCGCCGACAGCGCAATCTACTCGATATACGGCAGCCAGGACGCCACCGTGCTGGCCCTGAAAAAGGGAGACATCGACTTCATGCTCAATCCCATCGGGTTGTCCAAGGGGTTGCAGGAGCAGTTGCAGGGGGAGAGCGGGCTGTCCGTCATCGAAAACCCTTCCAACGGCGTCCGCTACCTGGGCTTCAACCTCCGCAAGCCGCCCATGGACAACAAAGCGTTCCGGCAGGCGGTGGCAATCCTCATCGACAAGGAGTTCCTGACCGATACCGTGCTGCAGGGAGTGGCCATTCCGGTGTACACCATGGTGCCCGAGGGCAATCGGAGCTGGCATAACCCTGACGTGCCTCTGATTGGGAAGGGCCTGAGCCGGGGAGAACGGATCACCCGGGCGGTGGAGTTGCTCAAGGAGGCCGGGTTCACCTGGGAAATCGAGCCTCGGGTCAGCGAGGACGGCAGGTTCGTGGAGCAGCCTGGCGAGGGCCTGAAAATGCCCAACGGCGCGCCGGCGCCAACCCTGACGGCGCTGTCTCCCAGCCCCGGCTACGACCCCCTGCGCTCCACCTTCGCCATCTGGATTGAACGGTGGCTGAACGAGGCTGGCATTCCCCTGCGGGCCGATCTCACCGGCTTCAACGTCATCGTAGACAAGGTGTTTGACCGGCAGGACTTTGATATGTGGATCCTCGGCTGGCGGCTGACCCTCTACCCCGATTATCTGGAAGCCTTCTTCCACAGCCGTCATTCGGGACTCGAAGGACACAACGCCGGCGGCTACGACAACTCTGAGTTCGACCGTCTGGCCGACGAATGGCTGGCGGAAACGGACTTGGCAGCGGCGCGCCGGAAGGTCTTCCAGATGCAGGCATTCCTCGCCGACGATCTGCCCTACGTGACGCTGTTCGACACGCCCCTGGTCGAAGCCTACCGCAGCGACCGCCTGGAATACCCCTATACCAATTCCCTGGGCGGACTCCAGAACACCGCCGGTTTAACGACGCTGGTGCAGTTCAAGTAACGATTTTCGTGGAATCGTCAGAAGCAGGATTCATCGGATTTTGCGGATTAGCAGGATTAGTTTATCTCCATCACCAATGGAACCAATCCTGCGAATCCTCGAATCCTGCAAATCTTGATTCTGACGAACTACGAACGCCTCGGCCTCGACTCCCGTGGAACCTTGCTGTTCTGGCGCCGCTTGCAATCGTCGCATCGAACGATACGCATTGATTGCGAGACCGGCCAGTCCCCCGAAGAACAACGCCATCCCCGCGGTCATCATAACCACCAACAGGATAATAACCAAAATGTCTTCCGCCACAGGTGTCCCCTCCATGCGTGGTGCTCGTAAATTGTACCAACTTGCGTTTAGCTTACGCAAAGATGCCGCAGTAAGGAAGCAAACCCTGCGATGACCGGATACCTCATCCGCCGCGCCGGTCAAATGGCGCTGACCCTGTTCCTGATCGTCTCTCTGACGTTCTTCCTGGTGCAGGCCCAGCCGGGTGATTACGCCACCTTCTACGCGCTGAACCCGGACCTGCCGGCCGAGGTGCGCGCGCAGATCAAGGCGTCCTTCGGCCTGGACAAGCCCCTGTGGGAACAGTACCTCATCCACATGAAGAACACCTTCTCCGGGAACTTCGGCGTCTCCTTCGCGCACTTCCCCCGGCCGGTCATCGAGGTGCTGGCGGAGCGGCTGCCCCGGACGGCGGTGCTGTTCCTTACCGCCACGGCGACGTCCTTCTATATCGGGTTCTTCCTGGGCAAAACGATAGCGTGGCGTCGGGGCGGCGTACTGGAGTACGCGGCCACCATCTCCGGCGCGACATTGTTCACCGCGTTCACGCCGGCCTTCGCCCTGATGATGATTTGGATCTTCGCCTTCAAACTGGGCTGGCTGCCGGTGGGCAAGTTTCTGGATCCGCTGATCTGGCGCAGCGCGGACGTTACCGCCAACCACGTCTTCAGCTATATGCTGGTCACCGCCGCCGCGTTCATCGCGTTCGTGTTTCTCGCGCTGCTCTTTTTCCGGCGGTTGGGACGCATCGGGCCGGCGCCGCTGGCGGCGCCGGTCATCGCGCTGGCGGCGCTGGCCATCCCGATGGCCTGGGCCTTCTCCGGCATCGGCTATCTCGCGCTGGACATCCTCCGGCACATGATCCTGCCCATCGTCACGCTCACCCTCATATCCTTCGCCGGCACCATGCTGCTGACGCGGAACAGTATGCTGGAAACCATGCGGGAGGACTACGTGATGGTGGCCCGGGCCAAGGGCCTGCCCGAAAAACTGGTGCGCGACCGCCATGCCGCCCGCAACGCGCTGCTTCCCGTAGTCACCAGCCTGGTGTACAGCCTCATTTTCGCCATCGACGGCAGCGTGATCATCGAGGGAGTGTTCTCCTGGCCCGGCACCGGCCTGACCCTGCTGGAAGCAGTGCGCTCCGAAGACCTGCCCCTGGTGATGGGGTCCATGGTGTTCATCGGGCTGTTCTCGCTGCTGGCCCACGTCATCGTCGACGTTCTCTACGTGTACCTTGATCCGCGGATACGTTACCAGTGATTACGCCACAGCCCAGCCGACCCTCCATTGCCGGCGATGCCTTATCGCCGGCGGAACCGCCGCAGAGTGAATTCCGCCGCAGCAGAATGCAGATTGCCCTGGCGCGGGCGCGGCTGGCGCTGCGCTCCTTCCGGAACGGCTGGGCGATATTCCTGGAAAGCCGCATCGGAGTTCTGTCCCTGACCATCATCATACTTTTCGCCCTCATGGCGGTTTCCCACCCCATCCTCATGGCTACCGTGTGGGACGCCGGCGCTTATGACCTGGTGACCGGGTACTCCTTCGACCGTCCGGTGCATCCGGCGCCCCCCAACTGGCGGCATCCCCTGGGCACCGACCCGCTGGGCCGGGACGTGCTGAGCCAGCTGCTTTCCAGCGCCCGCTCCGAGTTTGTGCTGGGGATAACCGCCGCGCTGGTCACGGTGGGCATCGCCACCGCCGTGGGCGCGGTGGCCGCCTACTACGGCGGGCTGGTGGACGTATTGTTCATGCGGCTGGCGGACCTGATTATCGCGCTGCCCGGCATCTCCCTGCTCATCGTGCTCAGCGCGCTGTTCCACCTGAACCTCTTCTACCTGGCCCTGATCATCGGCGTGCTGGGCGGTTTTGGAGGCGCCGCCATCATCCTGAAATCCCAGGCGTTGAGCATCCGGGTCAAGCCCTACATCGAGGCGGCGCGGGCGGCCGGCGGCGGCCATTTCCACATCATCTTCGTGCATATCGTCCCCAACCTGCTGCCCTTGTCCCTGCTCTACATGATGTTCACCGTCACCGGGGCCATTTTCGCGGAGGCGGTGCTGTCCTTCCTGGGCCTGCTGGACCTGCGGATGAGCTGGAGCATCATGATCCACACCGCCAACACCGGCGGCTACCTGCTGGCCGGCGCCAAGTACTGGTGGCTGGTCATCCCCGCCGGCGCATCCATAACCTTCCTGTGCAGCGCGTTCTACCTGGTGGGGCTGGCGCTGGACGAGGTGGTCAACCCCCGGCTGCGGCGGCAGGACGGGTGATGCCGCCGGCGTACCCGTGCTAAGCGGTTTGTCGGACGTCGGATTCGTTGGGACTTGGTCTTGATTCCCAATCCTGGAGTTCCTCTTGGAGCTCCTGCAGGATGCTTCGCGCAGCGTTCACTTTGGCTTGGCGTATAGCCGGGTCCTCGTCAGGGATACTTTGCGCCTCGCCGCTTTCCATACGATCCACTAATCGAGAGAATGTCCGCACTCGCTCTTGAGTTACTCGGTATTGTTTTTCGTTTTCAATCATGGCAGTGTCCCCAAGTCGATGGCGATTATCCCTTTAGGAATGGCCTGCTGGTCGGTTTGGAAAAATTCCAGGAAAGTCCTACCGTGCTCGTCAGCCTCCCAGTCGGCGGTGAACTTTTCCCCGCCGAAAGCTTGCTTCTGCGCTTGACGGCGATTGCTGAAGTCCAGCAGCGTTGTGTTTAGCAGTCGAGGATCCACATTCGCCGTTTCCCAGGCAACGTCGAAGTCGCCGGGGTGTTCCTTATCGGTAGCGAAGCTCCCATCAAGATAGATTTTTGGGCATCCGGATTGTTTCAGGCTGTACAGGGCTTGAAGCAAGCCTTGTAGCAGCGCGCGTCGATGTGAGTTAGTTGCCAAGCGTTCGGCAGCTTGTTGCCAGGTGGCTTCATGAATTCCCGGCGGCAGATAGCCGTTGGGCTGGAATGGCGGGATCATCGGCTTCAGCTCAGCGTCGATACCTTGACGAGATTCTATGTCGTTTGTCGGCGCGACGCAATGTGTGGCGCGGCCGGTCTAGCTTTCGCGCAAGTTAAGAAGCCGCTGCTTTTTGTGGAACGTACCGTTAACCGGGCATCAGTGGTAATTTGTCTGCACGCCTTAAATCCAATAAATCCTGCTTCTGACAACTTCCCGGCGGATAACGACGTTGAATAATACTCCGGTTCTCAAAGTGATTGACCTCTCCCTGCGCTATCAAACGCGGCAGGGGCCCGTTCAGGCGGTGCGGGGTGTCAGCTTTGACCTGGCGCCGGGGCAGTCCTTGGGGCTGGTGGGGGAATCGGGTTGCGGCAAGACTTCCGTCGCCAACTGCCTGATGCGTCTGCTGCCCGACAACGCCCGCTTGACGGCGGGACAGGTGTTGCTGGACGGCGTGGACCTGCTGTCGCTGTCGGATGAAGCTATGCGCCGCTGCCGCTGGAGCCGCATCGCCATGGTATTCCAGGCGGCGATGAACTCTCTCGATCCAGTGTACAAAGTCGGGCAGCAGGTTATCGAGGCCATCGAGGCCCATGAGGTCGAAACCACCGTTGCTGCCGCCCGGGAACGGGTCGCCCGGCTGTTCCGCATGGTGGGTCTGGACCCGCGACTGATGGAGCGGTATCCCCACGAGTTCAGCGGCGGAATGCGCCAGCGGGCGGTGATCGCCATGGCCCTGGCCTGCGACCCCGCCGTGATCATCGCCGACGAACCGACCACTGCCCTTGACGTGATTGTGCAGGACCGCATCCTCCGGGAGCTGAAGGAGGTTCAGCAGGAATTGCGGATGGCAATGATT
Organism: uncultured Dehalococcoidia bacterium; assembly: GCA_964347975.1. Classification (GTDB taxonomy): domain Bacteria; phylum Chloroflexota; class Dehalococcoidia; order Lucifugimonadales; family UBA3495; genus Bin87. The sequence goes on along the minus strand of CAYGAY010000062.1, from coordinate 1,832 downwards.
TACATCAGCCACGACATCGGCGTGGTGGCCGAAGTCACCGACCGCATGGGGGTGATGTACGCCGGCAACCTGGTGGAATTGGGCGACACCGACGACGTGTTCGGCGCGCCCCTGCACCCCTACACGGCGGCGCTGCTGTCGTCTTTCCCCAGCGTCAGCGGGGAAAAGCTGCCCCTCACCGCCCTGCCGGGGGAACCGCCCAACCTGATCGACCCGCCGCCCGGCTGCCCTTTCCATCCCCGCTGCGCTTATGCCGACGACGAGTGCCGGCGGGAGTATCCTCACCAAGTGAGCCGGGGGACGCAATGGGCGGCGTGCTGGCATCCGTTGACAAGTTTTCACAGCGATGAACATGATGAATAGGATGAAGTGGTCATCGAATCGTATCCTGTGTATGGATGTAAAAATTAACCCTGCGGCAAACTGTTGGGAGTAGGCAGGGACGTGAGAAATCGGATGGGAGCGCAATAATGGCAACACAGAAGTACCGTGAAGATAGCCGCGCTCTGCTGGCCCAGGCCCGCGCCGAACTGGCCAGAGGAGACCTGCGCCAGGCGTCGGAAAAGGGTTGGGGCGCCACCGCCCTGATGCTGAAGGCGCTTGCCGAACAGCGCGAATGGGACCATGAGCGCCATCGGCACTTTGCCAATGCGGCCGGGCGGTTGCGTTCGGAAATGGGCAACCGCGACGTAGTACGGTTCTTCCAGGTTGCCGAATCCCTTCACGTCAACTTTTACGAGGACCAGATGCGCCCCGAGGACATCGCTGAATCCTTGAACGACGTGGATCGGTTGCTGGACTTGCTGGAGCCGCTTGCTCAGGTGTGACACTAGATCCTGTGTATCGATATAAAACTAACCCCATCACTTGCGGAAATTAGGGAAGTGAGCAGTCGTGGTAGTGGGCCGCTGGTCGCGGTGGACGGGTTGACCAAACGGTTCCCGGTGGGCGGCGGCCGGTTCCGCAAGGCGTCCGGCTTCATTCACGCCGTGGACGATGTGTCCTTCCGGCTGGAGCCGAGGGGCAGCCTGGGCCTGGTGGGCGAGTCGGGCTGCGGCAAGACCACCGTGGGCAAGCTGCTGATCAAGCTGCTGGAACCCACCGCGGGCGAGATCCGGTTCCGCTTTCCCGATTCTCCGGCGGGCGACGGCTCCGCCGATCCCGTGGCTGTGTCCACCATCAAAGACCGGCAGCTGCGGGCCTTCCGCCGGCAGGTCCAGATGATCTCCCAGGACCCCTACGAATCGATGAACCCCCGGCGGACCATCTACGACACCATCGCCGAACCGTTGGCGGTGCAGGGCATCGAGCACTTGCTGGACCGGGTGGATCGCGTCTCGGAGATGCTGACCCTGGTTGGCCTCGCGCCGGCGTCGTCCTTCCTGTTCCGGCATCCCCACGAGCTTTCGGGCGGCCAGCGCCAGCGAGTGGCCATCGCCCGCGCCCTGGTCATCGGTCCGTCCTTCGTGGTCGCCGACGAGCCGACTTCCATGCTCGACGTGTCCAGCCGCGCGGGCATCATGTCGCTGATGTAGCGCCTGGCGCAGCGTCTAGGCATCGCCTACCTGTTGTACATCACCTACAACCTGTCATTGCGACTCATGCGTACCCACTTTGTCATTGCGACCCCGTACTTGAGGGGGTGGCAATCTCGTGCCGGAAGCTGGGTTCGTACCGGCAGGACGAGCCAACCTCCGGCGGGATTGCCACGTCACCGCTCCTCGCAATGACTTTGCAAAGGCCCCGACCGCTGACACCCGCCCCTTGCCCAACAGCGCATCCGTTCCCTACACTATACCTACCGGTGGGCGGCAAGCCTGAGGCTACGGCCC
>CAYGAY010000061.1:0-9945 GCA_964347975.1 uncultured Dehalococcoidia bacterium | reverse complement strand
AGAAAATGTCAACCCCGACATAGTATTATGAATGATGATATAATGCCGTTTGCTTTCGCTCCCGCACTCTGCCAGACCATTAGTGGTATCATCGCCCCATGAAGTACGACGTTATCATCGTGGGCGCCGGGTCGGCCGGCTGCGTGCTGGCAAACCGGCTGTCGGCGGACTCGGCCTGCTCGGCGCTGCTGCTGGAAGCCGGGCCGGACTACCCGGACCCGGCGCTGCTGCCGGCTGAGTTGAAGCACGATATGAACCAGGCCGCATCGGAAGAGGGCGCGGCGCACAACTGGTCGCTGGTGGGACAGTCCACGCCCCAGCAACCGCGTCCGCTCCACGTGGCCCGGGGCAAGGTGACCGGGGGCAGCAGCGCGATCAACCATCAGATAATGCTGCGCGGTATGCCCGAGGACTTCGACGCCTGGGCCGCCGCCGGCAACGACGAGTGGGACTACCGGAAAACCCTGCCCTACTTCCGCCGGCTGGAGAACGACGCCGACATACGGGACGACTTTCACGGCAACGACGGCCCGATCCCGATATGGCGACACGTCCGGGACGCATGGCTGCCTTTGCAGGCGGCTTTCTACCAGGCATGCCGGGACGCCGGGTTTCCTGATGACCCGGATATGAACCACCCCGACGGCGCCGGGGTCGGACAGATGCCGCTGAACAACCCTGGCGGCGTGCGGATGAGCACGGCCATCACTTATCTGGACGCCTGCCGCCACCGGCTGAACCTGACCATCCGGGCCAATGCGCTGGCGCGTCGGATCCGGTTTGACCGTGGTTCGACCGGCTCGCCACGAGCGGTTGGCGTGGAGGTCGAGAGCGGCGATGCGACGTTCGTGGTCGAAGGCTCGGAAATCATACTGGCGGCCGGCGCAATCGCATCGCCGCAACTGCTGCTGTTGTCCGGCGTCGGACCGGCTGATGAGCTGCGCCCGCTGGGGATCGACCCGGTTCACGACCTGCCCGGCGTGGGGCGCAGCATGAAGAACCATCCCTCGGTGTCCATCGTGTACCGTTCGCAACCCGACCATCACCTGTCCCCGGATGCGCCCCGGAACCAGGTAGGGCTGCGTTTCACCGCCAACGGCTCATCCCAGCGCAACGACATCCAGGTGCAGCCCACCACCTCCTATCCCGAAAGCCGGCACGCCCCCGATATTCGCATCGGCTGCCGTCTGGAATACCCCTACAGCGAGGGACTGCTGACGCTCACCTCCGCCGATGTATCGGTGCAGCCCCATCTGGACTTTCGCTCCCTCACCGACCCTCGCGACCTCCCCCGCTTCCGCGATGCCGTCCGGCGCACCGTCGCAATCTTTGAGCATCCCGCCTTCGCCGACCTGCTGGCGGAACGCTTGTCGCCCACCAACGCTGACCTGGCCGACGACGACGCGCTGGACGCCTGGCTGCAGCAGAACGCCGGCATCGCCGGGCACGCTTCAGTCACCTGCAAGATGGGGCAGGCATCGGACCCGACGGCGGTGGTGGACCAATATTGCCGTGTTCATGGACTGGACGGCCTGCGGGTCATTGACGCCTCAGCGATGCCCGACATAGTTCGCGCTAACACCAACGCGACGATCATCATGATGGCGGAGCGGGCCGCCGACTTCATACGGGAGAGGCGATAGCGCTTCCGGATACACATAAAGCCCGGATGGCCCTAACGCGCGCCTACTTTGTCATTGCGAGGAGCGCAGCCTGATCTTTCACAAATCGGACAATCTCGCCGGCTGAGCGACGGATCCTTCGACAACGAGATTGCCACGCTACGCTCGCCATGACAGTTTGCGGAAAGTAGGTACGCATGAGCCGGTTGACATTCCCGCAGGGGTGTTCGTACACTGCTAAAGGTTTGCCCCCGGGAGTTCGCGCATAAGCATCTTTCGGCTAATTCAATAACCTCCGGCTGGTTTATGAGCAGAAAGAATATCGTTGTAGTCGGCGGCGGCGCCGGCAACCATACCACCCTGACCGGCTTGCGCTCCTGCGATTGCAACCTGACCGCCGTGGTCGCAATGACGGACAGCGGAGGCAGCAGCGGACGCCTGCGCGACGAATTGGGCCACCTGCCGCCCGGAGACCTGCGACGATGCCTGATGGCGCTGGCGGACGACTCGGCGGAGTCTAACCTGATGCGCCAGCTCTTCGATTACCGCTTTTCCGCCGGAGAAGGTTTGAACGGTCACAGCTTCGGCAACCTGCTGCTGGCCGCGCTTACCGAAGTCACCGGGGATACCATTACCGCAATTGACGAGGCGGCCCGCATCCTGGGGATACGCGGCACGGTGCTGCCGGTAACTCTCACCAGATCAACGCTTTGCGCCCGTTTGGTTGACGGCTCTGAATTGGTGGGAGAAGCGGCTATTGACCTGCGGGACGACAACCTTGATGTCGCCATCGACTACATTTATCTTGATCCCAAGGCGTACGTCTATCCGCCGGTTTTGGACGCTATCGCTTCCGCCAACGCTATCATCCTCGGCCCCGGCGACATTTTCACCAGCGTGCTGCCCAACCTGCTGGTGGAGGACGTGGCGCAGGCCATTAACGAATCGGCCGCGGTGAAGATACACGTCTGTAACCTGATGACCAAGCCCAATGAGAGCAGGGGGTTCCATACCTCGGATTTTCTGGCGTTGCTCACGGACTATCTGGGAACGCGTCAACCGCTGGACTTCCTGCTGGCGAACAACACGCCCATCCCCGGGCGGCTGCTGGATCGCTACGCGGCGGAGGGACAGTTTCCCGTGGAGTTGGACGTGGCGGAATCCCTGACTATGGCGGGGCGGATCGTGGAACACCCTCTGTTGGCTCCCGGGGTTTTCATCCGGCACAACCCGGCGGAGTTGGCCTCCGCAATCATGGAAATCGTCATAGCGAACGAGGGCAGGCGACGGGATTCCGGCGTGGCGCCGGCGGTCCTTGACTGCGACGATTTCACTCGGCCCGTTCTTTCCGGCGCCACCCTGACGGTGGGCAGCGCGGATACCGACGGCGGCTAGGTCCTGGGATAACCCGAATGTGCGGGATTGTCGGTTACGTCGGCGACCGGCCGGCTTGGCCCATCGTTCTGGAGGGATTGCGCCGCCTGGAGTACCGGGGCTACGACAGCGCCGGCGTGGCGGTACTGGAACCGGAGGGCGGCTTGCACGTGCGCAAGACCGTGGGTCGAGTTCTGGGCCTGCTGCATGACGCCTCCTGCCCGGAGCCGGTGGGTTCGGCAGGATTGGGGCACACTCGCTGGGCGACCCACGGACGGCCTTCGGAAGCCAACGCCCACCCCCACACCGACTGCACGGGTCGCATTGCGGTGGCCCACAACGGCATCGTGGAGAATTATCTGTCGCTGAAGCTGGAATTGCAGCAGCAGGGCCATGAGTTCAAGTCGGAGACGGACACCGAAGTAATCGCGCACTTGATTGAAGACGGCATGAACAGCGGGTTGAGCCTGCCCCGGGCCGTTTTGCGCATGGGCGAACGGGTTCAGGGCCCCCAGGCGGTGGTGGCCGTGCTGGAAGGGGACGACGACCGCCTCTGCGCCCTGCGGCTGGGGCACGCCGGCGGGGTCGCCGTGGCGCACCACGAGGGACAGGGCGTAGTGTCCAGCGATTTGCCGGCGCTGCTGCCGCTGATTGGTCAAAGTTCATTTGGTCAAAGTTCGTATGGGCGGGCCGGGCATCTGCCGGTGGGATTCCTGGAGGACGGCGAAGTTGCCGTGGTGACCCGGCAGGGGATAACGTTCCTCGACCGGGAGGGGAGGCGCGTGGCCAAACCGCTGCGCTCGGTTTCGCTGGACGACGTGCTGGTGGACCGGGCCGGATATCGGCACTTCATGCTCAAGGAGATTATGGAGCAGCCGCAGGCGGTGGTCTCCTCCCTGCGGGATCGAGTGGACTTCGACGCTGGGCGAGTCACGTTGCCCGAGCTGGCGATGAGCGATGGGGAGTTGGCGAAAGTGCGGCGGGTGGTGTTGATCGGCTGCGGCACCAGCCTCAACGCGGCGCGGGTAGGTCGGCACCTGGTGGAACGACTGGCCGGGATCCCCGCCGAAGCGGAATCGGCCTCGGAGTTCCGGTACCGCGATCCATTCCTGAATGATGGAACGCTGGTGGTGGCCGTGGGCCAGTCCGGGGAGACGGCGGATACGGTGGCGGCGATGGAAGAAGCGCGGCGGAGCGACGCCGGCCTGGTGACCATCTGCAACGCGCCCGCCAGCCAGGCAACCCGTCTGGCCGACCACACGCTGCTGATGCGCTGCGGAGTGGAGGTTGGCGTCGCCAGCACCAAGACCTTTTTGGCTGCCCTCACCATACTGAACCTGCTGGCGATGCGGCTGGGCGCGGCGCGAGGTTACGCCGATACCGGAACGCAGCGGTCCTGGACAGAGGGACTGGCGCGGCTGCCCGGACGCATCGCGGAGCTGCTGGGCCGAGCCGGCGACGTGGCAGGACTGGCGCGGCGATACTGCGACCGCCGAAACTTTCTCTATCTGGCACGGGGGATCAACGCGCCCATTGCCACAGAAGGGGCGTTAAAGCTCAAGGAAATCAGCTACATTCACGCTGAGGCTTACCCGGCCGGCGAGATGAAGCATGGGCCGATTGCCCTGATAGACCATGCGATGCCCACACTTGCCATCGCGCCCCGGGATGCGCTGTACGACAAGATGGCCAACAACGTTCAGGAGGTAAAGGCGCGGGACGGCGAAGTGCTGGCGGTGCTCACCAACGGCGACGACCGCCTGTCCGCCCTGGTGGACGACGTGGTATTCATCCCTGACGCGCCGTCACACCTGACGCCACTGCTGGCCACGGTGCCGCTGCAACTTCTGGCCTACAATATCGCGGTGCGGCGCGGCTGCGACGTGGACCAGCCGCGAAACCTGGCCAAGTCCGTTACTGTAGAATAGCGCGCCAACTCCATGCTTCTGACAGCCCTGCTGTTCGCCTTGATGCAGGGCATTACGGAGTTTCTGCCGGTATCCAGCAGCGGGCACTTGGTTCTGTTGACGCTGTTTCTGGGGGACGGTCGCCGGCCGGCCCTGCTAATCTCGTCGCTCCACGCGGTGACCGCGACTGTTGCCGTGGTCTACTACCGCCGGGAGTACGGGCAGGCGGTTAGCGGTATCTGGAAACCGGGCCTTCGGCGGGAATTCGCGTGGCGGTACGCGGCAGCGCAGGCTATCACCGCGCCGGTGATGGTGGCCTTCACGTGGCTGCTGACGCAGACGCCAGCGGCCCACTGGGGCTCCGGTTGGATGCTAGGCGGGATGATGCTGCTCAACGCGGCGATCCTGCTGGCGGCTCCGCGCCGGGACGATGAGCCTTCGGATGGAACCCTGCCGGCATTGACGTGGCCAACGACGGTCTGGGTGGGACTGGCCCAGGGAATTGCCGTGACGCCCGGTCTTTCGCGGTCGGGCCTTACGGTGGCGGCGGGCTTGCGGGCCGGGTTGTCGCCGGCCCATGCCTCATCGTTCTGCTTCCTGCTGGCGCCCCCGGTGATGCTGTTGCCAACCCTGTTTGCGGTGGTCTGGATGTGGCCGGAGGCGTCAGCGTGGTTTTCGTCCTGGCAATCCGCTGCGGCGACGCTGGTCGTAATCCTGGTGACATTTCTGGTCGCGCTGGGTGCGTTGCACTGGACCGTATCGTGGGTGCGGGCCGGACGGCTGCGGTGGTTCGCGCCGTGGAGCGGGTTGGCGGGCATCGCAACCATCGCAATGGCGGTTTGGTAAGCGCGGCCCGCACGACATAACCGTCAAAAAGCGCAGCGAATTGCGTTGTACATACTGGCCGGTTGACACTACTATATGTTGCCGGCGCTTGACCGGCCGATTCTCGCCACTGGAGGCCGCACAGGATTGATAGAGATAATTGAGTATCCCCAAATTGACGCCAGCCTCTACCTGGATCTAATGCCTCTCGATGCGGCCCACTGCCTGACCGAGCTGGCGACCGAGCTCAGCGACCTCCGCGTCATCCATATGAACAGCACGGCCAACGGCGGCGGGGTAGCCGAGATACTGCACTCGTTGGTGCCTTTGAGCAACGCGTTGGGGATCCGTACCCAGCGGGTCGTAATCAATCCGAAAGATCCGAGGTTTTTCGACGTAACCAAGCGTATCCACAATATGCTACAGGGAGCGGAGGGAAGCCTGTCAGATGAGGAACTGGCGGTATATTACGGATGCCTGGACGACGTGGCGGAGGAGATCAAATGCGCCGGTCTCTCTGCCGACGTGTGGTTTCTCCACGACCCGCAACTGCTGCCGCTGGGCCGTTTGCTGGATCGCTGCGGCGGCGCAGCGCGCATTTGGACGGTACATATCGACCTTACCCAGCCCAACGCATGGCTGATGGATGTGCTGCTGCCGCTGACGGCGGCCTACGACGGGCTGATCTGTTCGATGGATACCTACGTGCCTGGTCGTCTGCCGCCCGGACCGGCGGTCCACATTGCCCCGCCGGCTATTGACCCGTTGACAACGAAAAACTCGGTGATGCCGGCGGAACGATCCGCGGAAATCGCCAGCTCACTGGGCATAGACACCTGCCGGCCATTGGTGACGCAGGTGTCCCGGTTCGACGTCTGGAAGGACCCGTGGGGTGTCATCGACGCCTACCGGCTGGCGCGCAAATCCCATCCCGGGCTACAGCTGGCGCTCCTGGGACTGAGCCAGGCCAATGACGACCCGGAGGGCGCGCAGGTGGTGGAATCGGTACGGGAATATGCCGGAGACGATTGCAACATCCACCTGTTCTTCTCTCCCGACGGCCTGCCCGCCAGCAATGATGAGATTGTCAACGCGCTGCAAACCCATTCCGACGTGCTGGTGCAGAAGTCCACGCGGGAGGGATTCGGGTTGACGGTTTCGGAGGGAATGTGGAAGGGCAAGGCCATCATCGGGGGCAACGTGGGCGGTATCCAGTTGCAGATCGAGGACGGCCGCTCCGGATATCTGGTCAACTCGGCGACGGAAGCGGGCGAGCGCATGGCCCAACTGCTCTCCGACCCCGACCTCCGTGAGACAATGGGAAGGAACGCCAGGCAAAGGGTGCGGGAGCGTTTCCTGCTGCCCCGGCTGATGTATGATTACATGCGGGTGGTGCGGGGCGCCCGTAATCACAGAGCATGCGCCGACGGCGTTCAATAACTCCGTGTTGGAGCGGCTTGACCGAGGCGGCCCGGGGGCAGCGCCGGCGCTGAGACTCGAACGCCCGCGTGGTATAGTAAGCAGAGTTAATGCGAAGATTGGGGGCGATCCTGTCATGGCCGTTTCGCGCCTACCATCGTTTTTTGCGTTCCGGCGGGGGACTGGCTACCCACGTCAAAATATTGCCCTTTGGTTCCGGCTTCACTACCTACTTGGTCGCCAAGTTCATCGGGCATGGTGAATGGCTGTTCTGGCGGGACTGGGACGCGATGACGCAGGCGGCAAGCCTGGGACTGATCGGCTACTCATTTGCCATGGCGACTTTGGAGATGGCCATCATGGTAGGAATTCTGGCTACCGAGTACATCATCGGAAGGCACAAAAAGATACGACAGGAAGGCCGGGAGGCGGGCAGGAAAGCCGAACGCAAGGAGTGGCAGGCGTGGTACGAACGCCAGGTTGCCAATGGCGTGGCGATGCCGGAACCGCCGCCGATGGCCAATGAGGCACACCCGGAAGACGCTGACGCCGGTTAGGCGTCAGCCGGCCGGTATGCGAAGGTTGATCGTAAGATGGCGCGAACGACGATACTGGTTATGATCGACGGGCTGGATCCGGAGTACCTGGATTCGTGCCCGGCGCCCAACCTGCGCCGGTTCGCCGAGGAGGGTTTCCGCGTGACGGGCGGCGGCATGATGCCCAGCGTTACCAACGTGAACAACACCTCAATGGTCACCGGCCACTACCCCGATCAGCATGGCATCGTCTCCAACTACTGGCTGGACCGGCAGGCCGGCATTGAACAGTATGTCGAATCGGGCGAATTTATCTGCGCTGATACGATCTTCTCGCAATGCCGGCGGCAAGGTGGGCGTTCGCTACTGGCCGCCTCCAAGGACAAGCTGCGCCGGCTGTTGGGAACGGATACCGACCTGGCCTTTTCCTCGGAGCAGCCGACTCCAGAAGCGATTGCCGCTGCCGGGGAGCCGCCGCATATCTACTCTCTGGAAGTGAACGGCTGGACCATGGCATCCGCCCGCGCCGCCTTGCAGGCCGAGCATTACGACCTGGCCTTCATCGCTACCACCGACTACGCCATGCACGCCTACGGGCCGGAACATCCCGAATCGGCGCGGCACGTGGCGATACTGGACGAGGCTCTGGGACGGCTGGCGGCCGATATTCCCGACGCGCAACTGCTCATCACGGCGGACCACGGAATGTCCTACAAACGACGGATGCTGCACCTGCCGGACATACTGGCGGGACATGGGATTGGAGCGCAAGCGGTACCCATCATCAAGGATCAGTACGTGGTGCATCATTCCAACCTTGGCGGCTGCATCTACGTGCACCTGGACGACCCGGCGGCGATGGACGACGCGCTGGCCGCGCTGCGTGAAGCGGACGGTGTGGAGGAGGCGCTGCCCCGGGAGGAGGCATCGGCGCGATTTCTGCTCATGGGCGAGCGCATCGGGGATATCCTGGTTACGGGAACGGCGGATGTGGTGTTCGGCGATCCGGCGGAGGTCACGCTGCCACCCGGCCTGCGCTCCCACGGCTCGGTGCACGAGCGGCAAGTGCCGATCATCGGCTACGGCGGCGACTTCGGCGGTTTTGAGTTTCGGGAGAACCGGGACCTGGGCCGCTACGTGAGCCAGCGGATTCTGAATTGAAAGGGGCGATACGTTTGACACGGAGCATACGTTGGCAACGATAGAAGTACGCGCCCCGGCGACGACGGCTAACATGGGTCCCGGCTACGACTGCCTGGGGATGGCGCTGGACCTGTGGAACCGCCTCTCGGTTACTATCCTGGGCGAGGGCGCAACGCCGTCGGTGAGCGTTTCGGGCGAGGGAGAGGGCGAGCTGGAAGCGGATACCAGGAACCTGACCTACCGGGCCATGGAGTTCCTGTTCGCCGAGGCGGACGCGCCGATGCCGCCGCTGGCGTTGCACTGCGAGAACGCCATACCGCTGAGCCGGGGTTTGGGCAGCAGCGCGTCGGCCATCGCCGGCGGGCTGGTGGCAGCCAACACTCTGCTGGACAGCCCCTTTTCCCAGAGCGACCTGCTGGAAATGGCGGCGACCATTGAAGGACACCCGGACAACGTGGCGGCGGCGGTGCATGGCGGCCTGCAGTTGGTGGTGATGGACGATAACCGGCTGTACACGGCGCCCATCCGGGTGCCCCCTGACTTGCAAGCCGTGCTGTTTATCCCGGAACGGCGCATTGCTACTGTGGATGCCCGGCGCGTGCTGCCCGGCGAGGTGTCCATGGCCGACGCGGTGTACAATATGAGCCGGGCTGCCCTGCTGGTGGCGGGTATGCTGTCCAATCACCCCGAATATCTCAGCATTGCCACCCAGGACCGGCTGCACCAGCCCTACCGCCAGACCATCTTCCCCCCGATGAAAGTGATCTTCGCGGCGGCTCGCGACGCCGGCGCGTTGGGCGTATTCCTGTCGGGCAGCGGGAGCGCCATCCTTGCCTTCGCGCAGGATCGGGCGATGACAGTGGCCTACGAGATGTTTGACGCGGCCCGTCTCGCCGGCGTGGAAGGCCGGGTGGAAGTGACTCAACCCACCGAGCAGGGCGCCCACGTGGTGTCAGCAGACCTCGAAGACTGATTGACGTGGAAGTTGCGCGCCTGAACTTGGGATACGGTCCGTCCGGTGAAAGCGCCAACGGAAACACAACCGCAATTTACGCACTGGGCCACCGGATTCCCTAAACTCACAAACGAAGTGCAACACTTGATAAAGGTGTTGCCATG
>CAYGAY010000060.1:0-10289 GCA_964347975.1 uncultured Dehalococcoidia bacterium | reverse complement strand
TCGGGGGCGTGTTACTATTTACCCCCCACAGACCGAGTTTGTAAACAGGCCCTAAACAAACTTGCCGGAATCATCGCTACAATTTCAGCTTTGGCGGCGATGCTCGCTTGCGGCGCGCCCGAAGTAGCGCCAACACCAACGGCTGACATCCCGGCTACGGTGAGCGCCCTTGTCGGCGACCCCGTTGCGGCTACGCCCAGGCCCACGGCCACAATCAGACCAACCGCAGCCCCAGCGCCGCGGTCGCCTACACTCGCGCCAACGGCCGCCGCCACGTGGACACCCCAACCCCCGGCGACACTCAGGCCCCCCGATACGCCGCCACCGCCCGCCACACCCACGCCCGCCGCTACGCCCATGCCGGCCGCCACGCCCAGTCTGCCCGCTGCGCCTGCTGCCGGTCCAGCCCCAACGCGGTCGGCGCCGCCGCCCATGCCGCCCGGTCTTCCTCCCGGCCCGCCGGTCAGGAAGGCCAGCGATGGCGTTTGTCATGACGGCGACAGCCCCGAATACGACAACATCGATAACTCTGACATATACCGTACCATGGCGGAATGCCTGGACAGCGGCGGCAAGCCCCCCAGCCCGTAAATCGCGTCTCCGGGCCCGTCCCGGTTGGGAATACCGTGGCGGGCGGTGTATATTGCGCCCGGTGAACGTTATCGGAAACTGGGCTGTCTCGCTTCGCACCGGGGACTTTCGCCTGCTCTGGGGATCGACGCTGCTCTATTCCCTGGCTACGGGTATGGAACAGGTGTCGGTGGGTTGGCTGATTTACGAGCTGACCGGCTCGGAGTTCATGGTGGGCCTGGGAGCCGCCGCCCGGATGCTGCCTTTCTTCGTCCTGGGGATGCTGTCCGGCGCCATCGCCGACCGCTGGGGGCGGCGTTCCCTGCTGCGGGTGGGCACGCTGGGAGCATCCGCCTGCGCGCTGTTGATGGCCGTGTTGCTGCTGGGCGGGCTGGGCAATGTCTGGGTGATCATCGCCCTGGTGTTCGCCCTGGGCAGCGCGTTGGCTTTCACCATCACCGTCCGGCAGACCTTCACCTACGACATCGTTGGGTCGGGTTACGCTCTCAACGGCATGGCCCTGGGCGCGATGGCCATGCAGGGCGGCGGCATCGTCGGCTCCCTGGTCTCCGGCGCCTTGATCGACCTGACCGGGCCGGGCTGGCAGTTTGTCGCGTCGGCAGTCTGTTACGCGGGATCGGCGGCGACCACCCTGCCCATCGGCAACCCGGGCCGGTCCATTCGGGCCGCGTCGGAATCGGTGTTGCAGAACCTGGCCGGCTACGCCAGACTGGTCCGCAACCAGCGCCTGATCCTGGTCCTCATGTTCCTGACGGCCACCACCGAGGTGTTGGGGTTCACTCACATGACCCTGCTGCCGGTGTTCGCCAAGGACGTGCTGCACGTCGGCGCTACGGGATTGGGCGTGATGACTGCCGGCCGGCAGGCCGGCGGCTTGCTTGGCCTGTGGGTCCTGGCCGGGTTGGGCACCACCCGCAGGAAGGGCCTGCTGATGTTTGCCACGGCCATCGGTTTCGGGGCTGGGATGATGATGTTCTCGCTATCGGTCAACATCTACACCTTCCTGGCAGTGCTGCTGTTCGTCAACGCCTCCGCGATGGCCGTTGACACGCTGTACAAAGCCATGATGCAGGACCACGTTCCCGACGAGGAACGGGGCCGCGCCATGGGTACCTGGGTGTTGGCCGTTGGCTTCGCGCCGGTCGGACACGTGGGAGTGGGCGCCCTGGCTGGCGTTGTGGGCGCGCCGGGAGCGCTGCTCATCAACGGAGCGGCGCTGACCGCAATCAACGTCGTCACCGGGCTGGTAATGCCGCGCATACGGCGACTGGAGTGACGACGCGCGATAGAAACAACCTTGTAATCCTGATCTTTGCTTGCAAACTGCCAAATCAAGGAGCAATATGCCGGAACGCCCCAAAACCACAACCCTGCGCCGCCTGACCTTGGAGTCGGGCGACCAGGAGGACATCTCACAAAGCGAGGTGGCCGGCGGCACTGTCGAGATACTGGCTCCGATGCTCGAACAGGCCCTGTCCGGCGGCGCGGAGGTACGCATACCGCCCACGGTTTACTGGTTCAGGGCGACCGAAGCTGCGCCGAATCAGCCGGATGATTTCCTGCGCGCGACCTTCGGCGCGGCGTCAGCCGGGGACAATCCCCTGGTCGAGATGACGCTCCGGCCCCCCGGCGCGGAGGATGAGCCGGCCATCCTGATGACCAGCATCGGCGGATGGATTCACGCCGTCGCCGTCGCCGCTCTGGGCGACCGGCCCGATGCGGACCGCATCGCCTACGAAATAGCCGATTTGGAAAAGTGCCTCAGCTGGACGTGGCTGGAAATGCGCGGGTACGCCACTCGCTACCGGAACCTGAACAGCCCCCTGGAAATCCTGTTCTCCGCCGGCGGCGGTATGCTGACCACCATCGTCCAGGAGCCGGGATCACAGCCCGAGGTCTGCTTCCTGGTGCAGAATGAACCGGAGGTAGTGCGACGGCTTCCAACCAACCCCAACATCTCCCTGGAGACGCGGTTGTTCAAAATCGGCGACGTACACCTCGTGCCCCTGGTGGGCCGGGTGGGCGACACCTGGTACGAATCCTGGATCAACCCCTATGCCGACGACGGACGGGGTTTCGAGGAGCTGGAAATGCTGGCCGCTCAGGAGCGCGTAGTATTCCTGATCTACGATGGAACGTCCCTAGATCCCCAACGTACCGTACAGATTGCCAACCCGCTGACCGGCAAGATGGCCGAGATGCGCCGGGTGATGCGCGACGTCGCGCCCTGGACGATGGAGGCATTTGCCGAGGCGCGGGAACGGCTCTACGCCGCTTACCCCACGCCTCAGGATCTCATCTTCGGGCCGGACATTACATGAAAGACCCGCCGGTAGGTAGTTCGTTGACAAACTGGAATCACACCGTCGTTCCTGCCAAAGCGGGAATGACGACCTTCGCCAACAAACTCTGGCCGCCGCCCTTCAGTTCCTGAGATGCCGGTCGTAGAACAGCAGCGTCCGGTGCCACATATCCTGGGCCGGCGCCGCCCGGTAGCTGGGCCGGTAGTCGGCAAAGAAGGCGTGGCCGGCGTTGTTGTACATCACCCACTCGTAGGTCTTGCCGTGCTGGTCCAGCAGGGCTTTCATCCGCTCGGCCTGCGCCGCCGTGGGGTTCTCGTCCTCCACGCCGAATAAGGCCAGCAGAGGGCAGGACAGATCGGGGATCATGTCCATGGGTTGCACCGGACGCAGTTCCGTGGGTTCGTGAACGATGTGACCGCCGGCCGAGTCCACCGCCGCGTCGATGTTGCTGCTCAAGCACGCCATCATCAGGGTGTAGCGCCCGCCGGAGCAGAAGCCGATGATCCCCACCTTGCCGTTGCTAGCGGCCTGGGACTTGAGGAACGACGCGGCTCCTTCCAGGTCGTCCATGGCTTGCGAATCGGGGGCGCCGAACAGCGTGGCCAGCACGTTCTCCGGCTCCGGCGTGCCCTCTCTGGTGTACAGGTCCGGCGCGATGGCCAGATAGCCCTGCCCGGCAAAACGGACGGCAATATCCTTGTGGTGTTCCATCAGTCCCATGCCCTCCATGGTGACAATGACGCCTGGGTAGGGTCCCGGCCCGGCCGGTCGGCTGTACAAAGCGCTGATGGCCGTCCCGTCTCGGCTGGTGTACTGCATCATCCCGGTTTCCAAATCTTGTCCAACGAGTACCATCATCAACCTCCAACAGCGCCGCTAAAGGGCAGTGTGGCGACATCATAACATCAGGCCGCGATGTTCAGCGCCCGCCGCGCGTTTTCCAGCAGCACCTTCGGGATCACGTGGTCGCGCATCGGCAGGTTCCGGAAGTCGGCCAGCCAGCTGTCCGGCTGGATGAAGGGGTAATCGGAGCCGAACATCACCTTGTCTTGCAGGCGGGTATTGGTCTCGCGGATGAGCGCTTCCGGTATGAACCGGGGCATCCAGCCCGACAGATCGAGGAATACGTTGGACTTGTGCAGCGCGACGGCGATCTGCTCATCAATCCACGGCCAGGCGGGATGAGCCATGATGATGGTGAGGTTGGGAAAGTCGGCGGCCACGTCGTCGAAGCACGGTATGGGCTGGCTGTACTTGAGCTTGAGGCCGCTGCCGCCCGGCGTCCCTGAACCCGCTCCGGCAAAGCCGGAATGAAACAGCGCCGGAATGCCCAACCCCTCGGCCACTTCGTACAGCGGGTAGAACCGGGTATCGTTGGGGAAGAAAGCCTGGTGTATCGGATGCAGCTTGAGACCCTTGAGCCCCAGCTCCTTCACCGACCGTTCCAACTCGTAGCAGGCTGCCTTGCCCAGCCATGGGTCAACGGAGGCGAAACCCATGAACTGCTCCGGATGGGCGTTGACGATGCTGGCTACCCAGTCGTTGCTGTCGGGCTTTTCGCCCGTGCTGGTGGTGGTATCTACTGAGAAGATTACGCCGAAGAGGTCCAGCTCAAGGAACTTGTCGGCCATCTCCGCCGGATCCTTGGGCGGCGGGGGGGCGCGGAAGTAGCGCAGCAGCTCCGCCTCAATCTCAATCTCGGGCAGCCCCGGCTCCCGGGGGACGTGGATGTGCATATCAATGGCTTGCATCAGAGGGTTCTCCATCAGGGCAGCGATTGCCCGGCAAGTGTGGCGATGATAGGATAGCGGAAAATCAATTGCGCCGATAACGCCGCAGTTTGTGGCGAGGAATGAACAATGGAAACCGCAAATGTGGTGACCTACTCCGACCTGTGGCAAGTCCTCGGGATCCTCGCCGGGATCTGGTTCGCCTATTTTTCCTTGGTCATCTCCCTGCTCGTCGGCTGGTACATCCGCGACACTAACCGCCGGGACAACGATAACGAACGTCGGTTCCAAGAAATAGAAAGCAACACCGACCGCCGGTTCCGAGAACTGGAAGCGGAAATCGACCGCCGCTTCGATGAAGTGGAAGAGGCCAACGAGCGCCGTCATCAGGAGTTGTTGAGAGCCATTGGCGCGCTTTACCGGCACGTTCACGCTGACGGCAGCCCGGCCATCGCGCCCGCGCCCGCCGACAACTAGCAAAACGCCCGGGGAAATTCCCCGGGCGCATGGAACGCTGACCCTTCCCCCTAAACCCGTATCACTCCCACCAGATCCCCGTCCGCCTTCTCGATGGAAATCTCCGTGCCGAAGGGGCGGGAAACTTCCTGTAGCCATTGCAGGGTTTCGCGGGCGATGGGTTCTTCCGCCAGCACGGGGCGACCCCGCTGGGGAATGGGACGCCCGAAGCCCATGTCGATGGGATGCAGGATGACCTCTTTCAGATCGCCGCCGGCGTAGTTACACACCGCCACCACGCTCTGCCAGAACACCGGATCGGCGGCAAAGGCCCGGGTTCCGCTGCCGGAGCGGGTGTCCAGGTAATCGCCGGGGGTGCTGTTGAAATCCAGCCCGAAGCGGCGGTAGGACTCGTGGGGCAGCCACAGGACGCTTTCGTTCTGGAAGATGAAGTTGCCCAGGCTGTAGAAAATGGGCCGGTTCTTGTAGATCTCGATACCCCGCAGGAAGTGGGGGCCGTGGCCCACGAAGGCGGCGCAGCCCTGGTCGATGGTCCAGCGGGCAAAGTCCACCAGGAAATGCGGCGGCGATATGCGGGAATGGCCGTGGAAGTCGCCCTCCGGACCGCTTTCGTGGCAGTGGACGCCATAAACCTGCCAGTCCGACTGCGTCTGCGCTCCCCGTATCCAGTTGCCGATGCCCAGTCGGTCATCCTCGTTCAGCGCGGTGCGGACGGCGAACGTCTCGTCCAGGATGAACTTGTGCTCCAGGAATTCCAACTCGGCGCCGTCGTCCGGCCCATCCTGGTTGCCTCGGAAGCCGAAGTGCCGGAGAAAGGCGTGTTCCTCCTCGTATCCCAGCTCCAGGTTAGCCTTGTGCAGGGCGTCGAACACGTCCTGCTGCACGTGGTGGGCGATGTCGTGCCGCAGGGCGTTGACCCCCGGACGGCCGGGGAAATCCGGGCGTCCGGCGCCGGCCCGGGAAGTCTCGCTGAACGTGCTGGTGGCGCTCATCACGGCCACCCGGCCCCGCGCGGAGTCCACGTAGGCCGGTGAACGGGCCTCGTCCAGGTTGCGGCCTCCGCCGGCGTGGGGCAGGTCAACCTCTTGGCAGTGCTCCAGGGTGGTCAGGAAACCGCCCTCGGAAAAGTCGAAGGAGTGGTTATTGGCGGTGGTCACGGCGTTGATGCCCATCCACTTCAGCTCATCCAGGTTTTTGGGGTCCGACCGGGTGTAGGTGGCGCTGCTCCACTGCCAACTGCTCTCGTAGTCGTGGAACAGCATCTCCAGGTTCACCAGCGAAACGTCGGCGGCCCGCAGAAGGTCCACCAGCTTGAGGAAACGCGGCTCCTGGAAGGCCCGCATCCGGCGGGTGATCATGGCGTCGCCGCCCACGGCGATGGAAATATCGCGGCGCTCGGCGTCGTAAATCGTTGTGGTCATGTCGCCTCCTTGCTGCAACGGGACAGGGGTGGGTCCGGTGGGGCATTGTAGCAAATGTAAAATCCCTACTTTGCCGGCAGCGTGGCGGCGAAGCTCATTCCCCGCGCCATCCAGTCATGCAGTTCTTCGTCAGAGGCCAGTTCCTCGTCGCAAGTCATCGCGATCATCCTTATGGCTGGCGGCCCATGTAGGCAATCAGCCGGTCCTGCAAACTGGCATCGTCGGATACGGCAATCTCCGGGCCGATGAAGCCGGCTTCCCGGCCCAGGTCGGCGAAACCGGAAGTCAGCATCCCGTAGGACAGCTCCGTAACGCCGGCGTCAAGGGTGGTGTCCTGTCCGGTGGCTTTCGCCAGATCCCAGCCGTGGATGAACTGGTCCGTCAGGGTGCCGGTCAGAAACTGGCCCATGGGCAGATCTCCGAAGGGCGTTGCCGCGATACGTTCCAGCGCGCCGGGTTCGCGGCAGAGCTCCAGCAACCGCGCTGCCTCTTCCCGGTAGGCTTGCGCCAGCACGGCCACGTCCGGCTCGCCGACCCGGCTGCTGTCGGCTTCGCTGGGGCGAATATCGGGCGGGCTGCCGACGATGCTGCCTGAGGTGAATTCCAGGACGCCAATCAGGTGATTGAGCAGGTCGCGCACGTCCCACTCGGAGCAGGGCGTTGGGTCGGCAGCCTGGGGCTGGGCCACTTCGTCCACCACTTCCTGCACCCGGCGGATGACTTTGTCCAGTAGTTCGACCGGGTTCGCCATCGACGCTTCGTCGCTCATTTGGGGGCCTCCATGAGGAGAGTCATGGCCCCTATTTTAGCGACCGCCAGGCGCAGCCCGTAACGGGCAAGTTTCACCAATTGCTAAAATATCTGCGGGCAGGGGCGGGTGAACACGCTCCACTCGCCCTTTTCGGCGTCGTAGCGGGAGTTGACGAAGACCTTCCAGTGGGCCTCGTCCATGTCGGGGTAGTCGGTGCGATAGTAGAAGCCGGGCCAGCGGGTTTCTTTCCGGTGCAGCATATGGCGCAGGTGCGCTTCACCCACCCAGGCGCGATGGATGAGCTCGTGGCAGCGCAGCAGCTCGTGGCGGTTGCGCGCGCCCAGCTTTTCCAGATCCTCCCGGAACATACCCAGCAATTCAAGGCCCCGCAGCATGGTGGCCTCGTTGGTGGTGAACCCGGCCGATACACCGGCCACGTATTCGTCCATCAGCTTCTGCAACCGGAACAGGCCCTGGCGGGGCAGCAGGTAGTTGGGATTTACCTCCGGGTTGGAAGAAGCGTACTGGTTCTCCTCGAAGGTGACCATGGGGGCCCACACTTGCTCCTTGAGGCGGTCAATCTGCCGGTCATCGGTCTTGGGCGTCTCGGGATTGTCCAGGGCATAGATTACGGCTGACTTTCCGGCCAGCCGTCCCTCGGTGAATGAGCCGGATGAGAACTTGTGCGGACACGCGCCCACACCGTCGCCGGCGGCGAAGAGACCGCGCACGGTGGTCATCTTGCTGTAGCCCCAATGATACCCGTCCGGCGACACATCTTCGGGACCACTCACCCAGGCGCCGGCTTCCCCGCTATGGCTGCCCATGATGTAGGGTTCGGCCAGCACAACCTCCGAGGGCCGTTCTTCCGGCGCGATGTTGTGCGCCGCCCACAGGATGGCTTGGGAGATGGTCATATCAAGGAAGTCTTCCCAAGCCTCAGCGATGATTTCCCGCTTGCGCTCGGCGTCGCCGGCGGCCAGGTCGTTGATGGCCTCCGGCGTTTTCAGCATAATGGGGCCGTTGCCGGCCTGGATCTCCGTCCAGAGCAGATGGTTCCGCAGCGGCGTCGGTGTCGGGAACGCCGAGCCATAGGGGTCATACTTGGTCAATTCCGGCAGGCGATTCACAAAATAGTTTTCGCCGGCCGCATTGGTCAAATCGGCGCGGAACAGCTGGGACCAGGCGCCCACCGGCCCGTAGGAGTCCTTGAACCGGCTGGGCACGAAACGGTGTTCCATCTGGGTCATCTCCGCGCCCACCGGAATGACCAGGCCGTACACCGAGCCGGTGTCGAAGATGGAGTACCAGGTGCGGCCCATGCCCTCACCCACGCTGCGGGGCCGGAACAGGGCGGTGGCGCCGCCGGCCGCGCTGATGACCGACCGGGCCTTGAAAACGTAGACGACATCTTCCCGTACCCCGAAGCCCACCGCTCCCGCGATACGGTTGGGATCGTCGGCGTCGGCGAACAGGTGGGATATGAAAACCCGCTCCAGGTGATTGTCCGGGCCAATGGCTTTCCTGGTGGCCTCCGCTACGATGGGCTTGTAGGCTTCGCCGTGAATCATCACCTGCCAGCGGCCTTCGCGGACGTACAGCCCTTCGTCGTCGTACCAGAAGGGCAGGCCCCACTCTTCGAACATATGGACGCTGCTGTCCACGTGGCGGGCCACGTCGTACACCAGGTCTTCCCGGGAAATGCCCATCATATCGTTGCGGACGTACTCAACATAGTCCTCCGGCTGGTTCCAGCCGTGCCGCATCCCCATATACATATTAATGGCCGACAGGCCCTCGCCAACGGCGCCGCTGCGGTCGGTGGCCGCCTTGTCCACCATGACGATGCGCAGGTCTTCCCCGCCCCAGTAACGGGCTTCAATAGCCGCGCCGCAGCCGGCCATGCCGCCGCCGATGATCAGAACGTCGCTTTCAACGATGCGGGTGGTGGGTTCAGGCATCTGGGGTTCTCCTCCGGAGTTGACTGGGCCGGCCGGCGTCATGCGCCGAAAAGCCGTCGGGCAGTATAGCAGATTGGGGCAAGCCGGTGGGTTGGGGAACCGGGCGGTTTTCAGGGCAGGATTTCCAGGGTTTGGATGAATTGGGCGATAAGTTCCCTGGCGCGGCGGATGTGGTTGGCGTCGAACACTAGGTCACCGTAAAAGCCGATGTGAAATTCGGACGCCAGCCTGTACTGGCCTCTCAAATGTGGCGGAGCGCCATCCTCTATCAAGCGGACAACAGTGGTACGCAGCAGGTCGTGCGAGTCGTGCGCCCACCCTTTCCTCTGGGCAACGGACTTTATAGCGTGTGCGGCGCTGCCCCATACCACTTCACAAGCGAGTTCCGGTTCGCCCCAATCCAGCACATCGTCCACAAGGAGCAGAAAGTGATGGCTGCGCTCCTGGTAGTACTCCCAGTGTCGTGGCGCAATCATTGCTCCAGACGCTCCAAAAGTTCGAGGAGCTCCGCAACCGGCTCTTTGCCATAGTGAACGTCGTCCTCGTAAAGGGGCATCTCCCAAGCCCGATCAATCCGGTTAAAGCTGTGGGCGATGATGAAGTTCGTGTTCAGGTCAATGGAGCCGGCTTCCTCGTCAATCAGGCGGCTGATGGCAACGGCCAGGTCGCGGGCGGAATCGTGCGCCCAGCCCCGGCGGGCGGCGGCGGCCCTGACGCCGTGGGCGGCGGCTTCCCATACCGCCTGGGATGCGGCCTCCAGTTCGCCGCGTTCCAACTCGGCATCTACCTGGTCAAGCAGTCGCCAGCTTTCCTGGCGGTGGTGAGCAGCGGTATCTGCGGCGGTGGTCATTTTTCACTCCCTCCGGGCGGCGCGGGCCGGTCAGGCGGGCGGGACTGCCGGCAGTATAGCAAACCGTATGGCGACGCCGGGGGGCGACGGCGCGCGAGCTCGCTCTTGGGTCAGTCAAAGTCGGGGGGGGGGGGGGGGGGGCGGGGGGCCGCCCCCCCCGCCCCCCGGCCCCCCCCCCCCCCCCCCCCGCGGGCGCCCACGGGCG
>CAYGAY010000059.1:0-10592 GCA_964347975.1 uncultured Dehalococcoidia bacterium | reverse complement strand
CCGTAGCCTCAGGCTTGCCGCCCACCGGTAGGTATAGTGTAGGGAACGGATGTGCTGTTAGGCAAGGGGCGAGTGTCACTCATGCGTACCCACTTTAACTTGCCATTCCACGCTCGCCGCAGGCGGGCCATGGAATCGCGTTCCGGCGGTGGCGGTCGCCGGCTGAGAGAGTCTTGCCGGAGCGTCCATTGCTGCACCGACGAGATGGCCACCCTCCCCCCGTATCAAGTACGGGGTCGCAATGACAAAGCTGGGTACGCATGAGGCAAGTGTCAGCGATGAGGACCTTTGCAAAGTCCCGGACGGCAGCCTTTCATCCCGAACCGTCACTCTGGCAAAATCCGGAATGACGGTTGAGGCATTTGAAATGCGCAAGTCCTGACACATAGCAGTCAGGCGCGAAATTGCCGGCCCGTCATTTCTGCGAAAGTGGGAGTAGCGCGGGTTTTGCTGCGCGCGATTGATGCCATCCCCAAAGCATCACGATACTCGCCAACGCTAAATGCAGGGCGGTTGAGATCCAGGCTGTGAACCAGTGGACATCCGGCCAAATCGTCAATCCCAGCGACAACCGAGCCGCCATTAGAATGAAGTACAGCGCCCCGACAGCGACGACTGCCCGGCCGGCTTTGCGTCCCAAAACCCGGCGTCCGCGAGCCATGCCGAATATCGCCAGCGCCAACGCGGCCAGGATGACGACCTGACAGGCCAGCAACAACGGATACGGCAGCCCGCTGCCTTGCCAGGCCTCGAATTGAGGCAGAAAGCTCTGCGGCGCCCACCGCTGTATCGCTTGGCCGATCACCCGCAGCAGGAAGGCCGTTGTCAGGCTTGCCACCAGGATGGTGAGCCAAATGTCGATACGGTCGACGGCTCGTTTCACGCCGGCTCCGCGTAACTCCGATACCAGTCGCTGGCGAACACGTCGTCCGGATCCAACCGGCGTTTCAAGGCCAGAAACTCTGCGAACTGCGGGTAGCATCGGGCCAACTGTTTCCCAGTAGCGAATCTGTTGTACGTGAGGAAGTAACTGCCGTCGCGCTCGATGGCGAGATCGATCAGACTGCGCAAGGCATCGCCAACTCGCGCGATGCCGGCCGACGTGTGGTCAACGTGGAGGTTGAACACGATGCACGCATACCGCTGCCGCGCCCAGTTCAGGACGGTTTCATCATCTTGTTCGATTAACCTGATGGTTCCATAGATTACGTTCGCTCCCCGCTGACGCAATTCCCGGCCGGCCGCATCCGTGAAATCGGGTAATTCATCCAGCGGAACGTACAGTTCCGTGATCGTCTCGCTTCCCGCGCAACCCGCGTTCAGGCGTTGGTCCAATTCCCGATGGTAGTCGTCAATGTACAGGCTGAGCTGAAAGGTGTCACTGTCGTAGATTTGGCCGTCGGTGTTCCGGTAGAAGCCCGCGTACTCGTCAAAGGCCCGCGCTTTGTCGGCGTGCGACCAGTAAAGCAGACGCCGCCAATCCGCCTCGGAGAGGAGATTAAGCGGAGGTTTTGGGGCGCTTGGGTTATCCTGTTGAACCGAGCGATAGCAGGACAGCACGCCGTCCCGGAGGAAACCGCTGGAATTTTCGTCGGTGCGGTATTGGAAATCGCCATAGGTGAACCCGTTGGCGATGCGCTCGTTGAACCGCGCCGGCAACCGGTCAATCGTGGTTATCTCCACCATGCGTTGCATCGGTCGCGCCGGCATAAGTCGCAGGTTCACGGTGGCAATGACGCCGAACAACCCATATCCGCCGATGGCGAGCCTGAACAGCTCCGGGTTCTCCTCCCGGCTGCATCGCATCAGGTCTCCGTTGGGGTTGATCAGCTCGAATGATTCCACGTCCTGTACAATGGGGCGGTAGGTCAGGCCCCGGCCGTGGCCGTTGGCGGCCAATGCCCCGCCGATACTGAGGCGATCAGCGCCGGTCTGCTTTTGCACTACACTCCACCGTCCGGGTTGGTTACGCTGCATATGGCCCAGGCCCAACACCAGATCTGACCACAGAATTCCCGCCTCCACCATCACGATGCCACGCTCGGCATCCAGGCTGATGATACGGTTCAAGTTCCTGGTGTCCAGCAGGACGCCGCCGGACAGGAACTGCTGGCCGCCCATGGCATGACGGCCTCCGGCGATGCTCAGGCTTTCACCGGCGTCACGTACTGCGATGATAGCCTCCCGCGTCTCCGCGACGTTGCGCGGCGCAACTACCCCGCTGACACTGGTCGCGTTCAGTTGGGAGTGGATATCGTTGACTGGAACCGAGTCACAACTTGCCATGCGTCGAGATCCTTGTCGGCCTTACAATGCGGTGGGACAACGGTTGTAATACGCTGCCGGGGAACGCCCGGATGTGTCGCCGTGATACACTCGGCGATGGCGTTGGCAAGTTGGCTGAGCCAACTGCAAGGCCACAATCCAGCATAGCCGGGAGATAAATATGCAGCCACTTTCGGATCTGCGAGTTTTGGCCGTTACCGTGTTTCTGGCCGGGCCCTTTTTGAGCATGACGCTGGCCCGGCTGGGCGCCGAGGTCATCAAGGTGGAGATACCGGGCCGGGGCGACCCGGTACGCGGCAACGGCCCTTTCGCCGGGCCGGACGGCATCCAATCCGAGCAACTCACGGAAAAGCACATCGCCACCCGCTTTCTCAAGCGCAGCCAGGGCGTCAAGAGTGTAACACTGAACCTGCGCACCCCACAGGGGCGAGAACTTTTCCTGGAAATGGCGAAACAGTCCGACGTGGTCATCGAAAACCTGGCCCCCGGCTCCATGACTCGCCTGGGCCTCGGCTATGACGACGTGGCGGCGGTGAACCCCGGCGTCATCTACGCCAGCATCTCCGGCTACGGGCAGACCGGCCCTTATGCCCACCAGCCGGCCCACGACCCGCAAATCCAGGGCATGAGCGGTCTCATGGACATCAACGGCGAACCGGACGGGCCGCCCACCCGCGTCGGTTTCTACATCGGCGACCTGGTGACGCCCATGTTTGCCGCTACCAGCATCCTGGCCGCGTTGCGGGAGAAGGAAAAGACGGGCCGGGGCTGCTATCTGGACGTATCAATGATGGACACGCTCACATCGCTGATGCTCATGGAGAACCTGGAGGAAGACATCGCCGCCGGCATCCCCCTGCGCACCGGCAACAACAGCCGCAGCGGGCCTACGGGACAGTACGATGCCAGTGACGGGACCATCATCATCACCGCCGCCAGCGACGATCAGTGGCGTCGCCTCTGCAACGCCATCGGAACGCCGGAGCTGATTGAGGATGCGCGATTCGCTCGCTATCAAACCCGCTCCGAAAATGCCGCCGCCGCCCGCGCCGAAGTGCAGCAACGCATCGGGAAGATGACGCGGGAGGAGGCGTTGGAATGCCTATCGGCCGGCGACGTGCCCTGTGCTCCCGTCCGCACCGTGCCGGAGATTCTGGCCGACCCGCACTTTCGGGAGCGGGGCGCGCTGCGTCCCATGCGGAGCGCGGCGTTTGGGGAGGAGGACGACGGCGGAGAGGTGGACGAGGTTGTGGCCGGCTTCCCGGTGCTGTTCGACGGCGAACCCCTGCCCGACGTTCCGGGAGCCCCCGGTCTTGGTCAGCACAATGAAGAAGTGCTGGCGGAGCTGTGCGGCGTTGACGCCGATAGCCTGGCGCAGTTGCGGGCCGCCGGGGTAATCTGATTACGTGCCTGGCCTCCCTTCGGAGGTTTCCAAACCGTAGAAGAGCGCCCTACTCCGTTTCCAGTTCCTTCTGCAAAATCTGCGCCCAGTGCACTTCGCCCCGTTTTACCAAACGCTCAATGCCCGGTCTGATACGTTGAGCCGCCACTACTGCATGGGCCGGCTGTCCGGTGAACCGGGTCAGATAGCCGGCGTTGCGAGTGGCGCGATCAACGTCTCGCCAGCCACCCGTGTAGGAAGCTTCAACGGCGATGTAATGGCTTTCGCCATTGTCCCGGTGTATCGCCTCCATGATGATGTCGGCGTTCTCGAAACTGGTCAATTCGTTGGGCGGAATGTCGTCTGTATCGGCGTCATCAATCATGTTCAGCACGTCGCCCAGGTCAAGAACCCGGTAATCTCGGCATCCGACCACTCTGGCGATACGTGCGACAATGATCAGCGCGCCATTGCGAGCGTGGGCCGCTCTTATTGGGGCCAAGTGAGAATCGAGGCGATTCACGCCACTCTCCAAGGCCATTAGCCGCTGATCCGTGTTCTCAATGAACTTGGCCAACGCCGCTTGCATCTCAGCCTGCGTTGCTTGGATCTCAACCTGCGTAGCCTCCAATGCGGTAAGCCTTAGTTCCGTGCTTTCGGCAAATTCGGCGAATGCCTGGGGCAGGTTCAGCAGCTCCCGCGACAGCATCCGGGCGCGGAGCGCCTCGTTCCACTCCGGGCGCTCGTCCAGGATTCTGATGAG
The DNA here is from genome assembly GCA_964347975.1 of uncultured Dehalococcoidia bacterium. Lineage (GTDB taxonomy): Bacteria > Chloroflexota > Dehalococcoidia > Lucifugimonadales > UBA3495 > Bin87. The sequence goes on along the minus strand of CAYGAY010000059.1, from coordinate 6,162 downwards.
GTCTTCGATGGTGTGTATAGTGGTCATACGACTTCCCGGCTGCCTGATATTATAGCATTCGGCCATTTCCCGCCGGCTTATCATTGACATCTATCAAAACGTTCCGTCCAGCTCAGGAGGAAACTACCGATGCCCCGTATTACTACCAGACCCCTGCGCTCTGTGATGTTCGTCCCCGGCAACAAGGAAGACTGGATGCGCAAGGCGCCGCAGTATGGGCCGGACGCGCTGATACTGGATCTTGAAGACTCGGTGCCCGAATATGACAAGGACGCCGCCCGTCCCCTGGTCGCGAAGATGATCGACGAGCTCTCCGAGCGAGGGCAGACGTTGTTCGTGCGCGTAAACCGGCTGGAAACCGGGCTGACCGGGTTTGACCTTGAGGCCGTCACCCGTCTCGGCCTCTACGGCATCCTGTTGCCCAAGGTGGAATCGCCGGCCGACGTGGTGGAAGCTGACGTGCTCCTGCGATATTTCGAGCGGAAGGCGGGAATGGATTTGAACACCGTCTGCATCGACCCGGGTTTGGAAACGGCGTCGGGCATCCGCATGGCCTATGACATCGCCATGGCCTCCGACCGGGTGGCCCACATGGGGGGCAGCGGCGGCAAGGGCGGCGACACCGCCCGCAGCATCGGTTACCGCTGGACGCTGGAAGGCGCCGAAACGCTGTACCTGCGCAGCAAGGTCCTGATTGACAGCCGGGCCGCCGGTATCCAGTGGCCCATCAGCGGCGGCTGGTTCGACATCCGCGACCTGGACGGCCTGCGGTATTGGGCCAACAATCTGAAGGCGCTGGGTTATACCGGGATGCACCTGATCCACCCGTCCCACGTGCCTATCGTCAACGAGATATTCACCCCCACCCCCGAGGAGATCGCTTTCTGGCAGGGCCTTCTTGATGCTATGGAAGAAAGCCGGAAACAGGGTACGGCAGCGGTAACCTACGCCGGCGACATGGTGGACGTGGCCCATGAGGAAACGGCCAAGGCAATGCTTGAGATGTGCCGCAGCCTCGGGTTGGTCTAGCGGCCCCTGGCGACGACAACTCTTCCGTGCTCTACAAAACCGCCGTCCGATGATACGATAGGCCAAATTCGCACTCATCCGACACGAGGTAACTCCCATGCCCACGAAACGCATCGGCCTCCACGCCGGCGCACCCAACGCTGAAGCATCCCTGGACCTCATGCGCCGCGCTGAGGCGGCCGGCGTCCAGGCCACGTGGCTCACCACCGGCGGCGCCGGCCTGGACGCGCTGACTCTGTTCGCTGCCGCCGCGGTGCAGACCGACAATATCCTTTTCGGAACGTCCATCGTTCCGACCTACCCGCGCCATCCCATCGTGGCGGCCCAGCAGGTGCAGGTTCTGGACCAACTGGCGCCCGGTCGGCTGCGCCTGGGCGTCGGCCCCAGCCACCGGCCCACGATGCGATCCATGTTCGGCTTCAACCTGCGCGCGCCCCTGACCAACCTGCGGGAGTACCTGATTATCCTTCGCGCCTTGCTGCATGAGGGTTCCGTCGATTTTGACGGCCAGGAATACACCGCCCACGCCAGCATACCGCGCCCGGTGGATGTCGCGGTTATGGCTTCAGCCTTGCAGGAAGGTTCCTACGAGCTGTGCGGCGAGTTGGCCGACGGCGCAATCAGTTGGGTCAGTCCCGCCGTGTTCCTGCGGGACAAGGCCCTCCCGGCCATGCAGCGAGGTTCGGACCAGGCGGCTCGGGAGACGCCGCCGCTAATCGCCCACGCCCCGGTTTGCATCAGCGATAACCTCGGTGCCACCAGGTTGGCCGTCCAGCAGCAGCTCTCCAACTATCCGCGCCTGCCCTTCTACCAGCGGATGTGGGCGGCGGCCGGCTACCCGGAGGCGGCCGAGGAGACCTGGAGCGACGCCATGATCGAGGCCACCGTGCTCTCCGGCGACGCTGACACCGTAGGCGAGCGCATGGTGGCTATGCTGGACATGGGTGTCTCCGAGCTGTTGGTGACTCCGGTTACGGCCAGCGGAGATCCTGCCGCCGATATGGAACAGACCATCAACCTGCTGGGCAAAGTCGCCCAATCCCTGTAAAACGGGAACCGCGCCCCATATGCGTCCGTATCAAAAGCCGCGCCCGCCCATCGCTGTGGCCGGCAGCAGTCCTTCGTCGCAGACCCTTGAGGTGGATGGCGAATTGGCTTGGCGGCCGATGATCACCTTACGAGCGCGCGCGCCAAATCCGCCGGCTTTACGCGGACACCGGCGGGTTCGGCACGCTGTTGATGCTGTGCCACGATTAGGGAAAGACCGGGCCAAAGGGTTGCGCTCACCGGAGTTGCTCGCCACTGAGACATTGCCCCAGCTGTCCGACCGCACGCCGGACGAATAGCGAATACTACTAGAAACGCCACCACAAGGAGGCATCATGTTCATCGCGACCAACCGCATCAAAGTCAAGACCGGCTACGGGGACACCCTTGAGGAGATGTTCAAGGCCCGGGGCGCGGTGCAGGACCACCCCGGCTTCATCAGCTTCGAGCTGTGGAAAATGAGCAAAACCCCCGACCACGAAGAGTTCCTGGTTGTCACCCACTGGGAAACCGAGGAGCATCACCACACCTGGACCCGCAGCGACGCTTTCCGCTCGGCTCACGCCGGCGGGCCGCCCGACTTCCTGCTGGGACCCGGCGAGTTCCACACCTATGAAGTGGTGCACCGCCTTGAAGCCACGGCCATTAGCCAAGTATCCTGAGACGAAAAAGGCGCTCTGTATGTGGGCTTGTCATTGGCAATAAGCTCACATACTTGCACACGCAGAGGGATGTTCATAGAAATTCGAGGCGTTCGGTTGTACAAAGGCGGAGATTTCGCAAGAGTAGAAGGGCTCGAACAGGTGCCCTGCGTGACCGTCCTAACGCGTTTAACTGGGGATACCCCGGTACTGGGCCTAGCCACTTGGCCAGAGCTATTTTGGACCAAGCGGGGCACTGCGTCAGCGATTTTTTACTACCAAAAATTCAAAGACGACTTTATAGTCAGAATGCCTTACGAAGGCGGCAGGATTACCAGTCAGAAGATCGAAAACTGGCTGATACGGAACGGGATACAAAGGTGTCCATCGTTCTGCGAAGGTTGCTTCGCGGTGGAACGAGCTTTGATCAAGCGAGAACGCTAGCCAAAAGGCGAGGAGTTGTCTCATGACCACCGCAGCCAAAACGCAGATTGCCCCGGATGATGCGCTGGTCATCGACCCGCGTCATCTGGGCAGCTCCGCCACCGGGCCGGAGCTGGAAAAACTGTTCGTGCATTTCACTAAACAGCACAGCCAAAGCCCTTGGCAATTTGAGCTCAGCCCGGACGGAGAGATTATCATAATGGCTCCCGTTTATTACCCGACCGGATTCTACGAAACCAAAATGGCTTCCCGGCTGGATTTGTGGGCCGATGATTACGGCGGTGTGGTCACTGGTTCATCGGTTGCTTATCGTATGCCGGGCACCGGAGGCATACGGTGCCCGGATGCCGCCTGGACTTCGCCGGAGCGTTGGGCATCCCATATCCACGTTGACGGTCAGCCAATCTCGCTCTGCCCCGATTTCGTCGTTGAAATCCGCTCCGGCGCCGATAATCTGGCCCCATTGCATGCCAAGATGCGACTTTATATGCAGAACGGCGCATTGCTGGGCTGGCTGATTGACGTCCGCAACCGCCGCGTCTATATCTACCGCGCCGGCCAGTCCGAACCGGAATTGCTGGAAAACCCGGACACGCTATCGGGCGAGGATACCTTGCTAGGGTTCACCTTTGAGGTGGCCCGCTGGATATTCGACCGGGTTTAGCCCTTGACCACCGCGTCCCCCCCAGCCGTTCATAGCCCAGCATAAAGAACGCCGCTAAAAGTCCCCAGCCAGGCCGGGGGCAAGTTGTTTCGCGGTAGGCGTTCGGTATCAAGGGTCAGGGTCTAACCAACGACCGTTGTTAAACAATTTTCCAGGGAGGTCGTCGATGGGGCCCCGGGGATTTTCATTATTGTCCGAACAATTCGGTCCGTTGCAGGGGGTGCGGATACTTTCCACCGGCACCATCGTGGCGGAGCCCTTTGCTGCCGAAATGGCGGCGGAGATGGGCGCCGAGGTGATCCATATTGAGCGCCCCGGCAAGGGGGAGGACTGGCGAGTTGCGGAGTTCCCCATCGAGACTCCCAACGGGGACCTGGTGGCCAGTTCCTGGATCCAGGACCACCGCAACATGTACAACACCACTCTGGATTTCAGCACAGCGGAGGGCCGCGACATCTTCCTGAAGCTGGTGGAGCGGTCCGATATCTGGATGGAGAGTTCCAAGGCCCGCACCTATGACAAGTGGGGGTTGGACGACGCAACCGTTCTGACGGTCAACCCCGGCATAGTGATCTGCCATATTTCCGGGTATGGACAGGATGGCGATCCGGAGTATGTCGGCCGGGCTTCCTACGACTTCACGGCCCAAGCCTTCGGCGGCATGATGAACCTCATGGGCAACCCCGAACCGGATCCGCCGACGCGGGCCGTGCCCTGGACGGCGGATTACATAACCGGGCTGTTCTGCCTGTGGTCGTCGCTGGCGGCATATATTCACGCGCAACGCACGGGAGAAGGGCAGGTCATCGACCTGGCCCAGTTCGAGGCAGTCCACCGTATCCTGTCCGGCACCATGGTGGCTTACCACGAGCTGGGCCTGGTACGGGAAAGGGCCGGCAACAAGGCGGGCAACGCGCAACCCTGGGACACGTTCCAGGCCAGCGACGGCTGGGTCGTCATCGCCGCCGTGGGGCCGGCGGTGTACGCCAGGGTTTGCCGTGTGCTGGAACTGGATCCGGATGACGCGAAATGGATCAAGGCTCGGCGGGAGGTCAATTCGCCAGAGGGGATTGAGTTCGACGCCATTCTGCGCGGCTGGGTGGCAGACCGCACGGTGGACGAAGTGGTTCGGATTTTCAACGCCGCGCAGGTTGGCTGCAGCCGGATCATGAACGCCCGGGAGATGGCCGAGAACCCACATTACCGCGCCCGGGGAGTTCACGCGGAATGGGAGGACCAACAACTCGGAAAGCCGGTGAAGGGGGTGGGCATAGTTCCCAAACTTTCCAAAACGCCGGGCAAGATCTGGCGCGGTTCGGTCCCCGTGGGATATGACAACGAGCTGGTCTATGGCGATTTGCTGGGGATAGCGCCGGAGACTCTCCGCGAACTGGCCGGGAAGGGCGTCATCTGAGAGCCGCCGGCAGAGGAGTACGAACCATGACCACGACAACTGGAGAACGCATCGCTCCGGATGATGCGCTGGTCATCAATCCTGCTGACTTGGGCATTTCAGCCACCGGGCGCGCGCTGGAAAAGTTGTTCATCGAGTTTTGCAACCGGAACAGCCAAAGCCCCTGGCAGTTCGAGCTCAGTCCAGAAAGAGAAATCATCATCATGCCTCCCGTTCATCACCCCAGCGATGGCCACGAGCACGACTTTGGCATCGAGCTGGGGTTGTGGGGGCGCGAGTTCGGCGGGGTGGCTAGAGGCTCCAGCGCCGCCTTTCAAATGCCGGTCACCGGCGGTACTCTCTCGGCTGATGCTTCGTGGACGGCACAAGAAAAATGGGACTCCCACCCGCACTTGGCCGGCGATTCTCACCCACTCTGTCCCGATTTCGTTGTTGAAATCCGCTCCTCCTACGACAACCCGGCCCCGCTCCATGCCAAAATGCAACTTTATATGAGGAACGGCGCGTTGCTGGGCTGGCTCATCGACGCTCGGAACCGCCGTGTCTATATCTACCGGGCCGGTCAGCCGGAACCGGAGCTGCTGGAAAACCCGGTCACGCTATCCGAGGAGGAGGTACTTCCCGGATTTACATTTGAGGTTGGCCGCTGGATTTTCGACCGCGCCTGACCCATACGCTTCAGGAGTTTGGCTATGACTACGCTAGCAAAAATTCGTATAGCCCCGGAAGATGCTCTGATAATCAACCTGAGCGACTTGGGAATCTCTGCTGCCGGGCCGGAATTAGTAAATCTGTTCATCGAATTCACCAATCGGCACAGCCAAAGCCCCTGGCAATTCGAGCTCAGCCCGAATGGAGAAATCATCATTATGGCTCCCACGCATTACCCCGGCGGGCTGCATGAAAACGCCGCCAGTAGCGTT
>CAYGAY010000058.1:0-10677 GCA_964347975.1 uncultured Dehalococcoidia bacterium | reverse complement strand
CAGGCTGCTCAAGTTGCCCAGCTCGGACGGTATGTTTCCCGTCAGGCTATTGCTGTTGAGATCCAGAGTAACCAGGCTGCTCAGGTCGCCCAGCTCGGACGGTATGTTTCCCGTCAGGCTGTTGTGGCTCAGGTTCAGTTCCGTCAGGCTGCTCAGGTCGCCCAGCTCGGACGGTATGGTTCCCGTCAGGCTGTTGCGGCTGAGGTTCAGTTCCGTCAGATTGCTCAGGTCGCCCAGCTCGTCCGGTATGGTTCCCGTCAGGCTATTGCTGGCGAGGTTCAGTTCCGTCAGGCTGCTCAAACTGCCCAGCTCGTCCGGTAGGGTTCCCGTCAAGATGTTGCTGCGGAGATCCAGACGGGTGACGCGGCCGCTGGCGTCGGTGGTAACGCCGTTCCAATCTCCGATCGGATCCTCGCTGTTCCAGCCGGCTCTATCGGCCCAGGAGTCGCCGCCGGCGGCGTTGTACAATGCGACCAGCGCATCCCGGTCCGCAGCAGCATTCTGCGCCTGAACCACCCGGACCTGGAGGTTGACCAGCCCGGCCGCGAGCAGCAGGATGACGACTCCGGCGAGGGCCGCCCGTATCGTTGCGCCCCTTAGCGGCGGCTCTGAGCGCGGGGAGTGAGAGAACATTAATTCTTGATTGGGTTGTCGTTGGCGGCGCGGGCCATATCCCGCGACGAGCTCCCTACTATACTATCTATATGCGGAAGCCGCCCCATAGTAGAACATTGCGAGAAAATTGCGAAACTGATTTCCCGCTGGGGAGGCGGCTGAAATCAGTTTCGCAATTTTCTCTCCTTGCCGAACCATTCCCTGGTCAGGTCGTTGAGCGTGCCGTCGGCTTTCATCGCGCTGATGGCTTCGTCCAATTTATACCCCGCCCGACGGTTCGTATTCGCCGAACACCTGCCGGAGCACGCCGCAAATCTCGCCCAGCGTGGCGTATTTTTCGACGCACTCCATCATCAGGGGGATGGTGTTGGCATCCGGCGAGCGAGCGGCGTCGGCCAGGCGGGCCAGGCTGATTTGCACGCTCATGTTGTCTCGCTGACGGCGCAGGGTCTTCAGCCGTTCCACCTGCTCGGCGGCAGCGGCGGCATCTACCCGCAGCAGGCCGGAAATCGGCGGCGATTCCGTTACGTACTGGTTGACGCCCACCACGACCCGCTGCTTTTCGTCAACTTCCCGCTGGTGACGAAAGGCGGCGTCGCCAATCTCTCGCACCTGAAAGCCGTCCTCGATGGCAGCCACTGCGCCGCCCATATCGTCAATCCTCTGGATGTATTCCAGCGCGGCGGCCTCCAGGCGGTCGGTCAGGTTTTCCACGTACCAGGAGCCGCCCAGGGGGTCAACCACGTCGGCGGCGCCGCTTTCATGGGCCAGGATTTGCTGGGTACGCAGGGACAGCTGGGCTGATTCCTCAGTGGGCAGACTCAGCGCCTCGTCCCGGGAATTCACGTGCAGGGATTGGGCGCCGCCCAGCACTGCGGCCAGGGCTTGTACGGCGCTGCGAATCACGTTGTTGTCCGGTTGCTGGGCCGTCAGCGTGACGCCGGCCGTCTGGGTGTGGAACCGCAGCATCATCGAGCGGGGACTCCTGGCCCCGAAACGGTCGCGCATGATCCTGGCCCACAGCCGGCGGGCGGCGCGGAACTTGGCGACCTCTTCAAACAAGTTGTTCTGCGCCACGAAGAAGAAAGACAGCCGCGGCGCGAAGTCGTCCACCGGCAGCCCGGCGTCCACGGCCGCTTGCACGTAAGCGATGGCGTTGGCGAAGGTGAACGCCAGTTCCTGCGTGGCGGTAGCCCCGGCCTCCCTCATGTGGTAGCCGCTGATGCTGATGGTGTTCCAGCGGGGCACGTTCTCGGCGCAATACTTGAACACGTCCACCACCAGGCGCATGGACGGGCGCGGCGGGTAGGCGTAGGTGCCGCGAGCGATGTATTCCTTCAGGATGTCGTTCTGCAGGGTCCCGCTCAACTGGTCGGGTGATACGCCCTGCTTCTTGCCGGCGGCGATATACAGGCACAGCAGCGCCGCCGCCGTGGCGTTGATGGTCATGGAGGTGCTGACCTTATCCAGCGGGATCCCGTCGAACAGGGTTTCCATGTCGGCCAGCGAGCAGATGGGTACGCCCACCTTGCCCACCTCGCCTTCCGCCAGAGGGTGGTCGCTGTCGTAGCCGATCTGGGTAGGGAGATCGAAAGCCACCGACAGGCCGGTTTGCCCGTTCTCCAGGAGGTATCGATAACGCTCGTTGGTTGCGGCGGCGGTGGCGTATCCGGCGTACTGCCGCATGGTCCAGATGCGGCCCCGGTACATGTTGGGCTGCACGCCCCGAGTGTACGGAAATTCCCCGGGATAGCCGATGGATTCGCCGTAGCCTCTGCCGGACGCGCCGCCATCCTCCGGCGTATAAACCGTCTCCAGACCCAGGCCGGAGTCGGTCTGAAACGCTTCCCGCCGCTCGGGAAACCGCTGCGTAACCCGCGAAAGCGTGGAGTCCTGCCATTCCTGCTTGCTCGTTGACATGCTGCCAGACCTCCGCCTGTTGCAATGGCCCAGATTTACCGGCCATTTTACCACTGGAGTTGATCCGACTGGCAGGGTCGGCAGATGATGGGTATTCTCCAAAAAATGACACGCGATGGTGTATGGAACACAACGTTGTTTTTGCACTGTTGGGAGGGTGTGGTAACGGATGTATCCGTCACGGGGCCGGATAAGCGTTGTAGTGTTCATGCGGTTTTGGGATTGCCTGGCGACGATAAGGGATGCTTTGACATTGGTGATTTAACACCATGGACTTCGTGGGCCAACAAAACGGCCTCGGTGACGCAAACACCGAGACCGCAGTTGATGGGGAATTGCGGTCCACCATCGAGCTTAATGGTAGCCCGGCGCCTTCGGCGTGTCCAGCCCCATTGTCAGCGGCGGGGCTTTTTTTGGCACGGTCACGACGGCATGCGGCGGTAGTTTTACCGGTGCCGCGAGGGTTCCATCATCTGGGTGTCAATGACTCCTGCTGCTTGACCAGTCAAAACGGAGGTGTTGCGCATTAATTTGACCTTGGGCGCAAGTGCGCCCTGACCGAAATCGGGCCGTCTCCCGGTTGGTGACCGGGTACGGTACTCTATCAGGAGACAACAGCCATGAGATACATATTGCCTATGGTGGCGCTGTCGATTTTCGCCTTCTCCGTGGCGGCGTTCATCGGCACGAGTCCAGCGATACAGGCCCACTATCAGTGGTACGACTCCGTCAACGGTGACTGCGAGATTCGCTACGAAGAATCGACCCAGTACGACTCGGCGCGTAGAGAGGGAGAACGGATGTGGGAAGATCTCCAAGGGAGCAACGGTTGTGTAGAAATCGCTCCCGACAACGCAAACACGTCCACGGACCTCAAGGTAAAGGACGTGGACAAGTCGAACGTGGCTTGGGGCGGGTACTACAATTGGTGGCCGGTCTTCACGGACCGCATCCGTTACAATGAGCATTACATGGACGACTACAGCGATTGCAAGAAGGAGTTCGTGGCGGCGCACGAGTGGGGTCATGCCCAGCGTCTGAATCATTCGCTGGATGGCAACATCATGCACGAGTACATCCTGAACCAGTGTGAACTGGGTGAGCACGACAAGGAAGACTACCGGGAACACTGGGGTAACCAATAATGAGCATCAACATCAGAAAAAAGCACGTGGCGTGGATCAGCGTCATTATCATTTCCCTGGCGCTCCTGGGGGTCGCCGTAGGGCAGTACGCCAGCGGTGGACCGTTCCCACTGGTTGTGGGGCATCCCCTTTACGTGACGGACATCCACGATGATCAGAAGCTGGCCGGCATTTCGCACAACGTCTGGTTCGGGCAGGTCAATGCCAAGACCAGCCAAGTGGAGGACAAGGACGACGAGCCTTACACACTTTACTCCGTGACCGTCCTGGAGTCCCTAAAAGGCACGCTCCCCAACCGGGTGGCGGTCGTACAGTACGGGGTGGATTTTTCGAACGGCGGCAAGTACCGCGTCGAGGGCGACCCGGACCTGTTGGAATCTGGGAAGTCGTATCTTTTCGTAACCCGCACCAACGCTGCGGGCGATGAGCACACGGTGGTTCCCGGCGTGGGCAACCTGCCATTGGATGTGGCGAAAGGCGCGGACCGTTCCACGGTTTTGGAAAGCGATGACGCTAACCGACTCCGGATCCGCTTCCAAGAGGCCATCGACAACCAGATCGAATACGATCCAAATGAAGGAGAGGAGCCAGCGGAAGGGGACAGTACCGGCGGCTCTCGTAACTCGCGGAACTGACGAGGTACGGCGCTGTTACGCTAGAAGGTCTGGGCCCCTGCTGACTCGGCAGGGGCCTAGGTTATTGGAGTAGCGAAATTTCCTCTCTAACCGTCGGCATCGATATCAAAGACGGGTTGTGCCGGGCTTGTCGTTTCGGCGGCCGGCGCCGGCCGCCGCGCCACGAAGCGGATGATGTGCCGATACAAATTAGGCACGCTCTCCTCAAACAGCATATAGACCACCGGCACGGCAACCAGGGTAAGGAAGGTCGAGCTGATCAGGCCGCCGATGACCACCGTGGCCAGTTCGGCGCCGACCAGCCCGGCCGAATCGCTCATCGACAACGGTATCAACGCCAGTATCGTCGTGAACGCCGTCATCAGGATTGGCCGCACCCGGGTGCGGCCGGCGGCCATTACCGCATCCAGTGGGGCATAACCGGCCTGTCGCAGCTGTTGCACAAACGTCAGCAGCACAATGGCGTTGGTGACCACGATGCCCACCAGGAGCAGAAAGCCCATCAACGCCGGCAGGCTCAAAGACCGGTCGGTGATGACCAGCGCGACCAGCGCCCCCACCACGGCCAGCGGCATGCTCAGCACGACGATGAACGGTATCTTCAACGAACCCAACGTGGCCACCATCACCAGGTACACCAGGGAAACGCCGATGGCCATTGCTACGTAAACGTTCTGGAATTCCTCCCTGATGTCGCTGAAGGTTCCGCCGGAACGCGCCTTGACCCCCGGTGGAAGCGGGGTGGACGCGACGATATCATCAACCCGGTCCCCAATGGCGGCGGCATCCCGTCCGGCCAGGCCGCCGGAAATCGTGGCCGAGCGGTTGCCATCGTAATGGGTGATTACGTTGGGCCCCACCGTATGCCGCGTGTCGGCGATGGCGCCCAACGGTATGGCTCCGGCGTTGCTGGATATGGGAAGCAACGGAATGTCCAACGGTTCGTCAGTGGCTTCCGGAGCTCCGCGAACCACCACGTCCAACGTTTCACCGGACAGGTCGATTTCCATGACGTCACTGCCGCGCAGCCAGGTGCGAATCTGGTTGGCTACGTTGGCCGTTGACAGGCCGTAGCGTCCGGCCTCGTTGGGGTCGATGGCGATGGTCAACTCTTCGCTGCCGTCAACGATGTTGGTGCGGACGTTGCGCACGCCCGGGTCCTGTTCAACGGCGGCCTGCAACCGGTCGGTGGCGACGCGCACGTCTTCATAATTGGGTCCCGTGAGCGTCAGCCGCAACCCGCCGCCCCGCCCCGGCCCGCCCGAGTCGGCGAAAACGCGGGTGGTTACGTTGCGCTTTTCGGGCAGCGCGTTTCTGATCCGCTCGTCCAGGTCGGCCGGCGCGTCGTCGCCCAGCACGACCGTAAATCCGGCCCGATCAAAGGCCGGGTCGGCGCTGGAGCCGAAGCTCCGGCTGCTGGCGCCCAGCGTAACCTGGTAACTCGCCACGGCGCCGCTGGAGACGAACCCATCCAGTATCTGCTCAGTCTCGTTCACTTCCTGGACCAGCCGAACGGTAGAAGGATTGCCCCGCAGGGTGAGGTCAATGCGAATACCCTGGGTACGCCCCTGGGAGAACAGCTCGGTGGGCAGCGTCCAGATGAGGCTTAGGCTCGCCAGAACGACGATGACGCTGAGGATCGCGGTAATCAGGCGAAACCGCAGGGCCAACCGGAGCGCTGGCGTATAGACTTTCTGCAACAGCGTGTCGCCCCGCCCAATCCCCGGTGCAGAACCCCCCGGTTCGCCGGTCAGGTCTCCCTGGCGCAGGAACCACGACCCCAGCACGGGAACCGCGGTCAGCGCAACCAGCGTGGACGCCAGCAGGGACACGCAGACCGTCTGGGCAAAGGGAGAGAAGAACTGCCCTACCACTCCCGGCAGAAACGCCAGGGGCACGAACACGGCCACGGTGGTCAGCGTGGACGCCACCACCGGCGGGCTGACCTCCTGGGTGGCCGCGACCACCGCCACCGCCCTCGGGCTGCCTTCCTGGATGTGCCGGTAGATGTTCTCCAGCACGACAATGCTGTCGTCAACGATACGGCCCACCGCAATGGCCAGGCCGGCCAGGCTCATGAAGTTCAGCGTCCAGTCGAAAAGCGCCATCACCAGCATCGTTATCATCACGCTGAGCGGGATGGAAAGGGCGATGATGATGGTGGGGCGCAGGGTGTTGACGACACCCGCGAAGGGCCGGGGCCGCAGCTGCAGCAGGAAAAGGAACACGGCCAGCACCGCGAAGGCGAAACCCTGAATGCCCTGGCCGATCACCTTGCCCAGTTCTTCTTCCAGCCGGGGCGCCTGGCTCTCCATCACCGCGATGTCAATATCGGGCGGAATATCCCCTTGCAGATCAACCAGCGCCTCGTCAATGGCGTGGGTGATGTCGAGAGTATTGCCGTCCGCGGTTTTCTGGACGTTCAGGCTCACGCTGGGGTTGCCGTTGGTGCGAGAGACGGTGCGGGCTTCGGGAGTGTCGACGCGCACGTCGGCTACCTCGGCCAGGCTGATGGGCGTTGCGTTGCCGCCGACGGCCCGGCTGGGACCGGTCGCGCCGCCGTTCCTGGAGAAACCCACCGGCAGCTGGCGGATGGCCTCCAGATTGGCGTAGTCATGGAAAGCGCGCACGGTCACCGTGCCGTCTCCGGAAGTCACGCTGCCCGCGCTAACATCCACCGAGTTGCCCTGTAGAGCGCTGATAACGTTCTGGATGGTCAATCCATGGGTGTCCAGCAAAGCCGGATCCACCGTCACGAACACCTGCTCGTCCACCGCTCCCTCAATCTGCACATCGAACACTCCCGGGACCGATTGGAGCGCCGGGATAATCTGTCGCTCGACGATTCTCACCAGGTCGGGAATGTCCCGCTCTCCCGATATGCTCAGCTCCATTACCGGCCGCTGGTTGGGCGTGAGTTCGTAGATCCGCGGATCGCCGGCGGCGTCGGGCAGGCGGAGACCCGATACCCGGCTGACGATTTCCGCCTCCGCCTCTGCAATATCAACGTTGTTTTCGAAGCTGGCCCGCACTTGGGAACGGCTGGAGCGGGAAGTTGACGTGACCTCCTTAAGGCCCTCCATCCCGATGATCAGGTCCTCGATGGGCTTGGTCACCTCCTCGGCCACCTGATATGGTGTGCCCTGCTGGTAGGAGGTTGTTATGTTGATGACCCGGAGGCTGATCTCCGGGAACAATTCCTGCTGTAGTTGCTGGTAGGCGTACACGCCGCCCGCCAGCGCCAGAACCAGGGCCATCAGGGTGACCGGACGGCTGCGCAGCGCCAGTTTGGACAAGATAATCATGAGCAAACGGGGCAACCGCAAGGGTTGCCCCTGCCAGGCTGCCTGAATCGGAACGCCTGCCTAGTCGCTGGTGAAGGCGTAGTCCGTCGGGCGCATGATGGTGTGGCGGGATTTGCGGACTAGTGGGCCGTTTTCCTCACTGGCGGCGCGGGCGGTGTTCCAGTCCGGGTCGGCCTGGAAGGAACGCCAGCTCTTTTCACGGTCGCCCAGGCTGGGGTAGCCCAGCATATACACCAGCACGTTGTTGACGCCCACATCCTCCGACCAATAGCCGATGTTTTCAATGCCGTGCTTCTCGAACAGGCCGATGGTGTGGTTGGCGAAGCGGTTGTGCACGTCGGGCAGGCGTCCGGGCACGGCTTCGTAGATGCGCAGTTCCTGCACGGCGGTAGAAATCTTGGGCTGGGGCGAGTAGGGAGTGAGACGCAGGAACCGATTGGTTACCGCATCGACCAGCGGGCCGTTGGCCTCGGTCTGCTTGCGAACCTCCAGCCAGTCGGGGTCGCTGCCGAACTTGGCCCAGCGACTCTCCCGGTCGGCCATGCTGTCGAAGACGTTGATGTAGGTCAGGCGGTTGCTCTGGCCGATTTCGTCGGTCCAGAAGCCGAGGTACTTCACGCCGTGTTTGCGGAACAGGGCGCAGGTATGGTTGGCGAAACGGCCGCTGATGTCGGGCAGGCGGCCGGCAACGGCGTCGTAGATGCGCAGTTCGTACAGCATCGCTTCTCTCCTTCCGATCCGTGGTCGGTACTGTTCAGAGCGGCAACCCGCGCTCCCGATGGCAGGACCGGGCCGCCGGCGTTAGTATAGCATCGGCGATGCCGCTGCGCCGGCAAATCCGGCTTCTGACAAAATCCGGCTGCCGGTCTTCTTACGTATCACATATGAACGAGACACGCCGGGTTGGTCTCCAGCCGGAGATGCAACCAGCGCCGAAAACCGGATGCGGGGGATTTAAAGTGTCCAACAGACGAAATCGGGGAATGTTGAAGTCGATTGCGGCGGGCATGGTCGCAATCACGCTGGCGATAGCCGTCGCCTGCGGGCAACCGAGCGCAGCGGGACCGGCTCCGGTAGAGCTGACCCCTCCGCCTCCGCCGGCCGTGAACACGGTCGCCCAGGTAACGGAGCCAACGGCGGCGAACCAACCCACGGCCCATCCCCAGGAAAATGCCGCGCCGCCCGTTGCCGGGCAAACCCAACAGCAGGAGCGGGTGGGGCCGGCCACCGAGCTTGCCGTTCATCAAATCGTGGCCGCCCATGACGCCGTGATGAGCGATCTCTACGACGACGCCGTGCCCTCCATCGTGGGACTGAGGGTACTCAAAACCATCATCGTGGGCGGGAATATGCCTCCGGGCGTGCCCAACGATTTCTTCTCTCGCGCCGCCGGTTCCGGCTTCGTCTGGGATGATAAAGGGCACATTGTGACCAACCGGCATGTTGTGATCGACGCGGAACGGATCATCGTAATGTTCAGCGACGGTGTGCAGGCCGACGCCGAACTCGTCGGCGACGACCCCGACTCCGATCTTGCAGTGATCAAGATTGTCGATGACGCCGTGCGTCCGCCCCCGATAGCCGTGGGAGACAGCGACGAGATCCGGCCCGGCCAGTTGGCGGTCGCTATCGGAGACCCATTCTCGCGCGGCTTTTCCATGACGTCCGGCATAATCAGCGCAGTGGGGCGCACCATCAACCCTACGGACAGCAACTTCTCGGTCCCCCGGGTGGTCCAGCACGACGCTGCCACCAATCCCGGCAACTCGGGCGGCCCCCTGCTGAACCGCGAAGGAGAGGTTATCGGCATCAACACGCAGATCATCAGCGAAACGGGCGCTTTCTCCGGCGTGGGCCTCGCCATTCCCATCAACCTGGCCAAACTGGTGGTGCCGGCGCTGATTGACGACGGCCATTACGAATATCCGTACATTGGCATCCGGGGGGCCACGGTGCGGCCCGACATGGCGGTCGCCATGGCCATTCCGGCCGAGACCAGGGGCGCTCTGGTAATTGCCGTTGGCTCCGATACTGCGGCCAGTCGCGGGGGCCTGCGGGCCTCTGACCGGCTGACCGTGATCAACGGCGCCGAGGCGCCCGTGGGCGGCGACATCATAATCGCCATCGACGGAACGCCCATCCACGGAATGGACGACGTGATAGCCTACGTCATCGAGCACACTCAACCCGGAGATACGGTCGAATTCACGGTGTTGAGGGACGGCGCGGAAGTATCGGTGACCATCACCATGGGCAAACGCCCCGGTTAGCGCATAGCCAAAGCCAACGAAAAAGCCGGCGGTTGGGCTATTTCCAACCGCCGGCTCGTATTTCCGTGGCGCGCCTGGCAGGACTCGAACCCGCAACCCCTGGGTCCGAAGCCCAGTGCTCTATCCATTGAGCTACAGGCGCAGTTCCCTTGAGTATGTCGATTGAGGAGATGGGGCGAGCAACGGGATTCGAACCCGTGATCTCCTGTGCCACAGACAGGCGCCTTAGGCCACTTGGCTATGCTCGCCGCGATACTCGTCCGACCGGATAGGCCGGATGCGCACTTTCAGGTTAGCATACCTTATCAAATCGGACAATACACCGGGCCGGGTGCAATTGAACGCTTACAAAGGATTGGATACAATCCCTGCGAGCGTTGCTGTTCTCAATCCGGCATTTCAATCGTAGAAAACTGTTCCGGTCAGCATCTCGTATCGTCTTTTATCCAGAGTACTGATTCGGAGGAGTTATGACCCGCAAAAATCTCAGCATTCTTGTGATGGTAGCGGCGCTGCTGGCGGCGGCCCTGTCGCTGGCGGCCTGCGGCGGCAGTGAAGCTCCCGCCGCGGAAACTGCGGCCAACGCCGCCCCCGCTGCCGCTGCCGCCGAAGCTCCTACCGACGCTCCCGCCGCGCCGGCTGCCACCAGGTCTGAACCCCCAGCGGCGACAACCGAAGCGGCGGCAGCCAGCGCACTGGCCTCGGTTCCAACCGTAGCGGCCATGCCGGCGACGACGCCCGCCGACAGCTGCGCGCCCTCCGCCGATCTCACCTTTGACAACCGACC
>CAYGAY010000057.1:0-11081 GCA_964347975.1 uncultured Dehalococcoidia bacterium | reverse complement strand
CGAGAACGAGGGCGGTTCCATCAGCGCCAGTTACGCCACGGGCCGCGTGTCCGGCGACGGCGACAACATTGGCGGTCTGGTTGGCGAGAACGAAGCCGGTGGCTCCGTCGCCGCCAGTTACGCGGTCGGACCCGTTGTCTTCACCGGCGAAACTTTCTACATCGGCGGCCTGGTTGGGTACAATAGCGGGGGAGCAACTATCGCCAGCAGCTACTGGGATACTCAAACTACCGGGCTGGCTGACAGCTACGGCGGCGTCGGCAAGACCACTGGTGAACTGCGCTCGCCAGCGGGCTATACGGGCATTTACACCGACTGGAATCTGGACCTCGATGGTGATGGAACTCCCGATGATCCATGGCGCTTTGACGCTTCGCGCCGTTACCCGGCGTTGCAGTATGGAGCGCTGACCGTCGCCGACCAGCATCGGTAGGGTTTTCGGAATATGGAGCGGTCGCCTGCTATAATTCGTCTTGGATTCCGGCTCAAGGCCGGAATGACGGTTGATTTCGCCGGAATAACGGTTGATTTCAGGAGGCCGCTTTGAATCAGCAGAGAATTGCGGACGCGGAACAGGCTTATCGTCGCCTGGGCGTCACTCCGATCATCAACGCCAGCGGCTCCGTGACGCGTCTCGGAGGTTCGCGGACTCGGCCGGAAGTGCTGGAGCAGATGGCGGGTACGGCCCGGGTCATGGTCAACATCGACGAACTGAACCGCAAGGCCGGCGAAGAGATCGCCCGATTGGTCGGGAGCGAGGCGGCGATGGTCAGCAGCGGCGCGGCCGGCGGGTTGCTGCTTCAAGCGGCCGCCTGCATCGCCGGCAACGATCCGGTGAAGATGCAGCGCCTCCCCGACACCGCGGGGATGAAGAACGAAATCATCATGCAGACGATGCACCGCTTCCCCTACGACCACGCCTACCGGGCCGCCGGCGCGAAGATCGTCGAGATCGGCAACTACCTGTTCAACCATTCCTGGGAGCTGGAAGGCGCGATCAACGAGCGCACCGCCGCCGTCGCCTATCTGTGCGCTCCCTTCACCAGCAAGCGGGTGATGCCCCTGGCCCAGGTCTGCGAGATTGCCCACGCCCATGACGTGCCGGTAATCGTGGATGCGGCGTCGATGCTGCCGCCCCGTTCCAACCTGCAACGATACCTGCGAGATGGCGCCGACCTGGTGATTTTCAGCGGAGGCAAGGGCGTCCGGGGGCCACAGGGCACGGGCATCCTGTGTGGTCGGGCTGACTTGATCGACGCAGCCCTGGCCAACGCCAGCCCGGCGCAGTTCATCGGTAGATCGGCAAAGGTTGCCAAGGAAGAGATAGTGGGATTAGTGACCGCCCTCTCTATGTTCGTGGCCGAAGACGAAACGGCCGAGATGTTCCGGTATCGCAGCATGGCCCAGCGGGTGGTGGACAGCCTGATTGAAGTGCCCAACTTGAACATCACCCTGGAGCACGACGGCATTGACTACCTGATTCCCAACGCGGTACTGCGTCTGGGCGGCGATTGGCCGGGCCCGTCCGCTCCGCAGGTTGCCGCCGCGTTGCAGCAGGGCGATCCGCCGATCTACCTCCAGCAGCTGCGCGCGCCGGATGAATTGATGGTTGATCCGTTGAACCTGACGGAGGCGGAGACCGACATCGTAGTCCGCCGGTTGCGCGAAGTATTGACCGGCGCCTGACGGCGAAAAATTTTGGGGCGAATGATTATTCGCCCCATTGCACGCGAGAGTTTCGCTCCTCACGCTACCGCCGCTTCCTGGAAGTGGGGCATAACTTCGGTGGCGAAGAGTTCGATGGACCGCATCACCTTATGGTGGGGCAGGCCGGCAAAACCGAAGTTGCCGAAAACGTGGTTGATTCCCGCTTCCTGAACCTGCTTTAACCGCTCGGCAACGACCTCGGGAGTGCCACGGAGCGGCGGCAGGCCGGCGTGGCCCACGTCGTCGCGGCGATCGCGGTCGGCCTGGCGGTTGGCCCAGTGTTCGTAGCCCTTGGCGATATTGCCGTTCTTGTCCATGGGCATTCCGATGGGCGCGCCGCTGCTGCCGATGGAGCGCAGGACGCGGGATGAGAAGTCCTCCAGGCCGATGGGATCGCGCTCGGCCTCTTCCATGGTCGGGGCGACGTAAATGGACTTGGACATGGGCGGATCCAGGTGGGCGTGAGGATGGCCGTATTCTGCCATCTTCTCCCGCCACAGCTGGATAACCTGGGGCGCTTGGCCCAGGATGTCGGTGGGGCCGCCGGTGATGACCTGGATGTTGCGGCTGGCGGCGAAATCAATGCTGGCCGGGCTGGTGCTGACGGCCTGGAACAGCGGCGGATAGGGTTGCTGCACCGGCTTAGGCAGGACCCACACGTCATCAACATTGGTGAATTTGCCGTGATACGTGAGGGTCTCCTCGGTCCACGCCCTGATGATGACATCCACGGCTTCCTGGAAACGCTCGCGGCTGGTGTCGATATCAATCCCTACGCCGTCGAATTCCTGCTGCTGGTAGCCGGCGCCAATGCCGAAGTTGATCCGTCCGCCGCTGATGACGTCCAGCATGGCCACTTCCTCAGCCACCAATACCGGGTTGTGCAGAGGCAGAACGATCACTGCCGTGCCGATGCGGATGTTCTGAGTGCGGCCGGCCACGGCGCCCAGGAAAGACCAGATTCCGGAGAGAAGACCGTGACGGGAGAAACGATGCTCGCCCAACCACGCCTCGTCCAGCCCGGCCTGGTCGGCAAAGGCAATCTGCTCCAGCGCGTCGTTCAGCGCCTGAGGCGGGGTAAAGTCTTCATGATAGGGAACGATGGTAAAAATACCGAACTTCATGACGCCTCCGTTGTTGCGCCTGGTTGATTCATTCCGAGAGACGGGGATTCTTTTGGCTTCTCTGGCGAAAACGCTCGTGGGAAATGGGCGACTTGAGCCGTACTATACTACCGAACCGACGGTTCTTCCAACGCGCGCCGGGCAGCATAATGGCACAGGGCGCGACAATCCCGGCTGGCGACAGTTTATGGTATCGTATTGGCCGGTTTTTCGTAAGCGTTGGGTTGGGTGCGCTGGTTTCGTTCATCCCGACGCTCGTAGTCACGACTTGAGGTGGATCTCCGATGGTAGCTCACAGTGAGCGGATGGTGTCCGTCCGCGACGGTATGTTCAACGTGCAGGTTGCAGAAGGCGGCGCCGGCGACCCGCTGGTCTATCTGCATGGCGCAGGTGGATACGTTGGTTGGCCCAATTTTCTCGACCGTCTGGCGGAAGATTACCGTGTCTATGCGCCGGCGCATCCGGGTGTTGCCAAATCGACGGGGCTGAACCATCTGGACGACTTGTGGGACCTGGTGCAGTTTTTTGAGGAGTTTCTGGACGCCCTGGATGTGGAGCGGTGCCATCTCATCGGCCATTCCTACGGTGGGTTCTGCGCGGCGGAGCTGGCCGCCCACCGGCCCGACCGCATCTCCCGGCTGGTGCTGGTCAACTCGCTGGGGCTGTGGCTGGAGGATAAGCCCATCGCCGACTTTTTCATCCTGACGCCCGACGAGCGGCGGGAAATGCTGTGGCACGATTCCGATGGCGAACTTGCTCACGCCTACGTCGCCCGGCCCGCCGACCCGGAGCAACGGCTGGAACACACCCTCGACCGCATCCAAACGCTGCAATCGGTAGCCAAGTTCACCTGGCCCATCCCGGAGCGGGGGCTGACCAAGCGCGCCCACCGCATCGTGATGCCCACGCTGGTGGTCTGGGGCGACTCCGACCAGGTGATTCCCCCGGAGTACGGCGCAGCCTTCCGCGACCTGCTGCCCAACGCCACGCTGACGGTGATACCGCAGTGCGGCCACATCCCACAGCTGGAATGTCCCGACGCCTTCTTTGACAGCGTGCTGGGGTTCCTGCATGATTAAATTGCGTTGGCCTTTTACCTGACCTGGATTCCGGCTTTCGCCGGAATGACAAACCAAAGCCGGAATGACGAATAAAAACGGGAGAACCGCAATGGCCATCAGCGCCACCGTACAAAACGCTTTCAACCGCCACATCAACGCCGAGTTCTACTCTTCGTACCTCTACCTGTCCATGTCTACCTTCTGCGAGTCCATCGACCTGCCCGGGTTTGCCCACTGGATGCGCGTCCAGAGCCGGGAGGAATACGACCATGCCATGCGGCTGGTCAATTATCTGGAAGACCGGGACGGGCGCGTAACCTTGCTGCCCATCGAGCAGCCTCCCATCGAGTTTGACTCGGTGGAGGCCGTGATGCGACAGACGCTGGCCCACGAGCAGCACGTAACCGTCCTTATCAACGACCTCTACGGCGAGGCCGTGAACGCTGGCGACTACGCTACCCAGATAATGTTGCAGTGGTTCGTGAACGAGCAGGTTGAGGAGGAGAAAACGGCCCGGGATGCCATCGCGGCGCTGGAAATGGTGGGAGGACAAAGCGACGCCCTTCTACTCCTGGACCGGGAAATGGGCGCCCGCCCGGCCGCATCGCCCATCGCCACCACCGCCTAGCCCTGATGCGTTCCATCTTGTCATTGCGAGCGTAGTCCTGCCTCGCACTTGATACGGAGGCGGCAATCTCGCCGGCGCAAACCAAAGACGGAGACCCAAAGTGACCCTCAACGAATTCATCACCGACGCGCTGGACAAGGAAACCGGCTTCCTGATGGACGCCCTGGATGGCCTGTCCCCCGACGAACTGGCCTGGCAGCCCGCCCCCGACGCCAACTCCATCGGCTGGATCCTGTGGCACATGGTGCGGGTGGAAGATATGTGGATTCAGTTCTTTGCCCAATTCCAGCCGGAGCTGTGGGAAAGCGACGGCTGGCACGAAAAGTTTGGCCTGCCCACCCGCGATAACGGTTTCGGCCACACGCCTGAGCAGGTCAACAACTTCCCCCGGCTGGATTTGGCCGAGTTCCTGCAATACCGGGCGGCAGTGCGGGCCGCCACGCTGGCTTACCTGGATACGCTATCCCACGACGACATGGAAACGGCGCCGCGGGAACGGCTGCCCGAGATGTCCCTGGGCGCGATATTCCGGCAGATTATCGGCGAGATGTACCAGCACGTGGGGCACATTGCCTACCTGCGGGGCTTGCAGGGCAAATGACGGTGATGGCCGTGCGGCAGCGCTGGCCGTCGCCGTCGCAATAGCCGGCATCGCCGCCGCCCTTGCCTGCGGTTCGCTACCCGAGGTGGTGCAACCTTCCGGCGACCAGGCGCCGGAAGTAGCCGTAGGCCCGGCCCTTGCGGAATGCTATGGCTAGTTGCCCCGGGCGTGTCTCGTGGTGGACGGCTTGCGGTTCTACCAGGAAATTGGCGGTTTGGAGTGCGAGCCGGGCTACCATTACCGCCGGCGGATTGAGCGCTATGACGCCCGGCCCGACCGGGATGAACCGCCGGCGGACGCATCCCGCTACGGCTACCGGCTGCTGGAATTGCTTTAGAAGACGCCGGCCGGCGGCTAGCGCAGTCGGCGCAGCCCTTCCTCCAGGGCCACCCAGGGCAACAACGCGCACTTGATGCGCACCGGGTACTGGCGGACTACATCCAACGCTTCCAGGTCGCCCAACTCGGCCAAGGCTACCGGGGGCAGCGGCTTGCCCTGCATCAAGTCGCGGAACAATTGCGACAGGTCGGCAGCCTCTTCTACTGTGCGTCCCCGCACATTGTCGGCCAGCAGGGATGCCGACGCCTGGATGATGCTGCACCCTTCGGCCACGGCGCTGACGCCGGCGATGCCGTTATGGCCATCCAGCCGCAGTTGCAGGGTGGCCCGGTCGCCGCAAAAAGGGTTGAATTCCTCGGTTTCCACGTCGGCGGCGGGCAGCCTGGCCCGGTGCCGGGGGCTACGGTAATGCTCCATGATGACGTCGCCGTATAGCGCGTCCGGGTTGTCGGGCGGTTGGGCCATACTTTGCTTGCCCCCTCTCCCATCAAGGGAGAGGACCGGGGTGAGGGCGTCCCTACTCCGTAGTCGCCACGCCTTCGCCGTCCATGGCGGCCTTCAGGGTGTGCCAGGCCAGGATGGCGCACTTGATGCGGGTGGGATAGGCGATGACGCCGGCCAGCATTTCCAGGTCGCCCAGCAGGTCGTAATCCAGCTCGGCGTCGGGTTCGGTGAGCATACGGTGAAACTCGTCGAACATCGCCATGGCATCGGCGGCGGATGCTCCCTTGACCGCCTGGGTCAGCAGCGAGGCCGACGCCCGGCTGATGGCGCAGCCGTGGCCCTGAAAGCCAACGTCGTTCACCTTGTCGTCGCCGACTTTCAGCTGGAGCGAAATCTGGTCGCCGCACAGGGGGTTGAACCCATCGGCCTGGTGGGTGGCGTCGTCCAGGATGCGGAAATTCCGCGGGCGTCGGTTATGTTCCAGCAGGATTTCCTGGTACAGGTCGCTCAAGTCGGAAGCCATCAGCCGAACACCTCAATAACCCGGTCAATGCCCTTGACCAACGCATCAACTTCATCGGTAGTGTTGTAGAAAGACAGGGAAGCGCGCACGGAAGCCGGAATCTGGTAACGGGCCATCACCGGCTGGGCGCAGTGGTGGCCCGTGCGCACGGCGATGCCTTCGGCGTCCAGAATGGTGCCGATGTCGTGGGGATGCGCGGCGTCCATCACGAAGGACAGTATCGCGCCTTTATCTTCGGCAGTGCCGATGAGCCGGACGCCCTCAATGTCGGAAAGCCGCTCGACCCCGTAGCGGGTCAACGCCTGCTCATAGGCGGCGATGCGGACCATGCCGATGGATTCCAGATACTCAACGGCGGCGCCCAGGCCGATGGCGCCGGAGATGTCCGGCGTGCCGGCCTCGAACTTGTGGGGCAGCACGTTGTATATGGTTTCCTCAAAGGTGACGGAGCTAATCATCTCGCCGCCCGACTGGTAAGGGGGCATATCGTTGAGCAAGTCGGCGCGTCCCCAAAGGATGCCGATGCCGGTTGGCCCGTACATCTTGTTGCCGGAGAAGGTAATGAAGTCCGCCCCCAGCGCCTGCACGTCCATGGGTATATGGGGCACCGACTGGGCCGCGTCGAGCATCACCGGGATGCCGCGAGCATGGGCCATTTCCGTCATGGCAACCACGGGGTTGACGGTGCCCAGGGCGTTGGACTGGTGCACCACGGAGACCAGGCGAGTGCGGTCGTTGAGCATACTCTCGTACTCGTCCATCAGCAGCTCGCCATCGTCGTTAAAGGGAACGACGCGCAAACGGATGCCGATTTCTTTGCCCAGAATCTGCCAGGGCACGATGTTGGAGTGGTGTTCCATGCCGGTTACGATAACTTCGTCGCCGGCTTTGAAGTACTTGCGTCCGTAGCTGTGGGCCACCAGGTTCAGGCCCTCGGTGGTACTGCGGACGAAGATAACCTCGCAGGCGTCGGGCGCATTGATAAAACGGCGCACCGACTCCCGTCCCGCCTCAAAGTCGTCCGTGGCCCGCTGGCTCAGCGTGTGGACGCCCCGATGAACGTTGGCGTTGTTCCACATATAGAAATTGCAGATGGCGTCGATAACGGCCTGGGGCCGCTGGGTGGCCGCTGCGTTGTCCAGATACACCAGCGGCTTGCCATTGACCTCCTGGTGCAGGGCAGGGAAATCCTGCCGGATGCGCGCCACGTCGATGGCGTTCAGTCCGGCGGAGGGGGCAGTGGAGTTGGACTCGGGTACGATGGTCACGAGCGACCTCCGATGGGCAGGGTGATGTCGGCATCGGGGATGGCGTTCCGGAACTGCTCGTCGAGATAATCGCGCAGGGGTTCCAGAGCTACCGTGTCGATGATCTCGCTGGCAAAGGCGTGGATGAGGATGCGGCTGGCAGTGGGCAAGTCCAGGCCCCGGCTGCGCATATAGAAAACGGTGTCGGCGTCGATGTGTCCGGCGGTGGCGCCGTGGCCGCACTTCACGTCGTCGGCGTAGATGAGCAGGCTGGGCTTGCTGTCCACCTCGGCGTCCTGGGACAGCAGCAGGTTCTTGTCGGTCTGCTGGGCGTCGGTTTTCTGGGCGTCCTTGCGGACGGTTACGTTGCCGCCGAACACAGCGCGGGAACGGCCATCTAATATACCCTTGTAGAACAGCCGGCTGGTACCGTAAGGCTCGGCATGGTCGATGTTGATGTAGTTGTCGATGTGTTGGCTGCCAGTGGTGAGGTACAGGCCGTTGAGGGTGCAGCAGGCGCCGGTTCCGGCCAAGGTTACGCCGAAGTCGTTGCGTCCCAGGGCTGCGCCCCGGGCGATGGACACGGAGGAGAAAGTGGAGTCCTTGCTTTGGTACACCCGACTCGTGCCGACGTGGTAGGCATTCATGCCGTCCAGTAGAAGGCGATAGTGTTCCACGCTGGCTCCTTCGGCCAGAGAGACCTCCGCAACCGCGTTGGTGAAGTAACGGGTTTCCTCCAGCCCGACGAAGGTTTCGATCACAGTGGCCCGAGAGTTAGCGCCGGCGGATATGACGGTGCGGGGATAGGTGACCCGGGGCTGTTCCCGTCCAGTGGTGAGGTACACCAGGTTGATGACGCCGGCGTCGGCGCCGGGAGGGAGCGCAATAGCCGCGCCATCTCGCACGAAGGCGGTATTGAGAGCTACGAAGCCGTCATCCTCAGGTTCTGCCAATTTGGACAATGTCCCGTCGAGACCCGGCCCGGAGCCGATGGCATCAGCCAACGTGTCAACCGTGATAGCATCGGACGCTCCAAGGACGATTCCATTGCACAGCCCGGGCGCAACGACACCGTCCACGAACGCCAATGTGCGCCAGTCCGCATGCCACGGGGCAGACGTTTGGATTGCTGCCAAGTCGATCCCGGCTTCCGCAACTGCCAGTGCATCAGGGTGGGCAAAGGCTTCGCGGGCGATGGGAGCGACGTTGGTGTACTTCCAGGGTTCGTTGCCGCGGCGGGCGGTGGGCAGGCCGAGTTTGGAAAAAGCATCCCAACCGCGCTGCCGCAACTTGACCAGGGCGTCGGGGCCGTTGGCCGGCTGTGCGGCGTAGGCGGCGGCGTAGTGAGGGTAGGTGTCGGCGGCGGAGGTGGGAACGGTGGTAGTGGTCATTCGGTTTGCTCTAACGGAGTGGGTAGGGTGAAGGGTTCTTGCCATTTGTACTGGTGTACTGGCGGAATCCCAATGGCGGATGGGGTTGGCGGAGCCAATACAGCATCCGGGAGATGTAAATAGCGACGCTTTTCAAGCCTCGGTCCAAAATTTACGGGGGTCAACAATGGAGTCGCTGGCAATCACGATAGATGGCTTACCGGCCCTGGTGGAATCCGCGCGGCGGGCGGGGGCGTCGGAGTTGAGGCGCTATTTTGGCGATGAACCTGCTGACCTGCTCCAAGTGCAAATCCACTATATATTGCGACAGATTGTTCTCATAAAAATTCTCGTGCAGGGTTTGGGCCGATTGGAACATCATATCCAAATCCGGCTCACGGTCGGCGGTAGCCAAGCCTGCTACCAGAGCTCGTAAGTCCTGGCGCCGGCCGTGGACTACGTCGGCGTCTTTCCAGTTTTCGGCCACCGCCTTTACCATCTGAGCGGCGGCGCCCCAACCCTTTTCCGACGCTTGGCGAAGGTCGCCGGCAGTCAGATATTCGCCAGCCTTATTCGCCAGTTCAACACTAGCCGCGGCGTACTTGCGAGTGTCCCCAGACAGGCGCCGCCAGTCGGCAGCGGTAATCGCCAGGATGTCGGGGTTAGTGGGCGTAGTCATTCGATGTTCCTGCTATGGGGCACAGACCTTGCAACCTCGCACAGCGGTGCGTCCGGTTTTATCAGACTTTCCCCTGGCTTCGAGAACGTTCTGGTACGGGCCGTGCCATTGTCCTGTGGAAACGTTAGGGCCGACCCCATGTAATCCGGCTCCACCATTGCGATAAGAGCACGCGACAATAAGAGCACGCGGCTTTGTGGACTACCGCTTTATTGTGGGGATAGTTTTCATACACCCAATAACTCATTGGCGCTACTGCGCTTCTTCCCGCACCCAATCGTACCCCCGTTCCTCCAGCTGCTCCGCCAGTTCCGGGCCGCCGCTGCGTACAATTCGACCATCCAACAGCACGTGTACCCGGTCGGGAGTGATGTAGTTAAGGATACGCTGGTAGTGCGTAACCACCACGGCGGCATTGTCCGGCCGGCGCAGGCGGTTGACGCCGTCGGCGACGATGCGCAGGGCGTCGATGTCTAACCCGGAATCGGTTTCGTCCATCAGCGCAAGGGTGGGTTCCAGCAGGGCCATCTGCAACACTTCGTTGCGCTTCTTCTCGCCGCCGGAAAAGCCTTCGTTGACCGACCGACGCACCAGTTCCGGGTCAATCTCCACATCCTGCACCTTGCTCCGCAACAGGCGGTCGAACTCCCGCGCGCCCATTTCCTCTTCGCCCTGGTGGATGCGTTTGGCGTCCACGGCGGCTTTGAGAAACTGCCACGCCCGCACGCCGGGCAGCTCTACCGGATATTGAAATGCCAGGAACACGCCCTCCCGCGCCCGGTCTTCCGGCTCCATGTCCAGCAAGTCCATACCCTTATACACCGCCCGGCCCTCGGTAACGGTGTATTCGGGTCGGCCGGCCAGCGTGTTGGCCAGGGTGCTTTTGCCGGAACCGTTTGGCCCCATGATGGCGTGCACCTCGCCCGGATTAACGGTGAGATTAACGCCGCGCAGGATCTCCTGTTCGTCGATGGACACGTGGAGGTCGCGGACTTCCAGGATAGGGTCGGTGGCAGCTTTCGTGGCAGTCGTGGTCATCTTGGTTTTCGACATCCTTTTGCGCTGTTGTCATTCCCGCGAAAGCGGGAATCCGGAGCGGGCGCAATGTCTGTTTGCAAAGGGCCTGGATTCCGGCGAAAGCCGGAATGACGGACGAGGGTTAGCCCACGGTTCCTTCCAGGCTGACCTTGAGCAACTGGGACGCTTCCATGGCAAACTCGAAGGGGAGCTCCTGGAAGATTCCCCGGCAGAACCCGTTGATAATCATGAAGTGGGCATCCTCAACGCCAATGCCCCGCTGTTGCAGGTAAAACATCTGGTCGTCGGACACCTTGGAGGTTGTCGCCTCGTGCTCCATT
>CAYGAY010000056.1:0-11949 GCA_964347975.1 uncultured Dehalococcoidia bacterium | reverse complement strand
AACTCGCTGACCACCCTGCCCGAAGACGTGTTCGAAGACACCGACAGTCTGCAAACCCTGGACCTGTACAACAACTCGCTGGCTACCCTGCCCGAAGACGTGTTCGACGGGCTGGGCCAAACACTGGGACAGCTGAATCTGCACGACAACTCGCTGGACACCCTGCCCGAAGACGTGTTCGACGGGCTGGGCTCCCTGAACGCGCTGCGTCTGCACGACAACTCGCTGGCCGCCCTGCCCGAAGATGTGTTTGACGGGCTGACCGGCATGTCATTGCTGCGTCTGAACGGCAACTCGCTGGAGTGGCTGGCCCCGGACCTGTTTGACGGGCCGTCCAACCTGCGCGAGCTGTATCTGAACGACAACACTGCGCTGGCCTGCATTCACCCCGGCCAGTTTGACGGCTTGTCGGAACTGCGCGAGCTGCATCTGACCGGCACCGGCGTGGGCAACATCGCCCCCACGCACGCCTCCCGGTGGGGATTGAACGAGCTGGAAGAGCTGCGTTTCGGCGATACGCTCATCGGCAATTCGGCGCTTAACTTTCAGGATTACAAGTCGGAGTTCCGGGACCTGGTTGAGAACCGCACCTACGTCCGGGACCCGGCCGAGCTGTCCGACCCGATTTGCGGTTCCATCGCGGCCGACACCGATGCCAACGGCTTTCACACGGTGGTAGACGTGCGGCTGGAGCATAGCCGGGTGTATCCCAATCGGGCCCGGGTGAGCGACGCTTCTTTGCTGGGCGACGGCCACTGCACCTCCGACGCGACCGCGACCCGCCACACGCTCTGGACTTGGCAGCGCTCCGACGACGGGGTGGCCTGGACGGACATGGACGCGGCCCGGCAGCCCAAGGACTATGGCACGCGGGCCGCCGGAGAGTGCTCGTTCACCTACACCCCGCAGGCGGATGACAACGGCAAGTACGTGCGGGTCTACGTGTCGGTGGACACCGCCGGCGTCGGCGCGCACAACTACCACAGCGCGGCCTTCGGCCCGTTGAACATCGAGCAGCCCTAAGGCCGCCCTGGCAACCCGCCCACTCCTTCGTTGTGTTCGACGCCGTGGGCCCACAGGCCAGGGCGATTTCCTCGGCGTATTCGGCATCGCTGATGGGCGGACGCGGCCGGCCGGTGAAGGTTTCGTTGGCGGCGAAGGGCGGGGCGATGGCGATGAGGTCGATGCACTCGTTGTTCAGCCGGCGCAAACGGAGCAGACGGACGTACAGTTGCCGGGGCGGGTTTCAAACCCGCCCCTTGCGTTATGACCATGCAATGGCAACCCGGCCTATTCGTGCGACTGCCGTTGTTGCAACTGCGCTTCCAGTTGGCTTACACGCTCCTCCGCGGCGTTAGCGCGGGCCTCGGCGGCGGCCCGCTGGGCCTCGGCGGCGGCGCGGGCGGCCCGCTCGGCGGCCAGCGCTTCCAACGCTTCCACCAGGTCGGGCAAGTATTCCTGGGTAACCGGGTCGAAAAAGCGCAGTTGACGGTCCTCCCAATGCAGTTCCAGACCCAGAACGGCGCTGTGCCCTCGGAATACGCCGTCCGCTCCGGGGTCAACCGGGATGGGCTGGTACGCTCCATTTACCAGCAGGTCGCCGGCCAGGGCAGCGTCGTGATACCGCCCGCCGCTGGCATCAAACCGCCAGTATTCCCTTACGCCAAGACGCGCGTAGTCATCGCGCTTGACCGTATAATCCCGCCATCCAGCGCTTTCCGACGCCACTTCCAGCACAAAGTCCGGCGGCTGCCCAATCTCGCTGATGGTGTACCCGTTGGCAACTTCCTCAACCACCGACGGGGGGATCGACAGGCCCAAAGCCACCAGGCAGTCGGGATGGGGCGAGGCGCGGGCGTCGCGGGCCTCGTAGCAGAGATAGCCTTCGCCGGATACCAGCACGTCGGTACGGCGCCGGAAGTAGCTGCGCAGAACCTGGTCGGCGCGAGCGATGTGGGGACGTTGTTTCATCGCGTCGGGCGGCTTGGGTGGGTCAGGCAAGGGAGTAAGGTAGGCATACTCGCTCGCCGGCCGGAGTTTGGTACTCATTGCAGATCCCTCGGACGGACAAGTTCCAATTGGCGAAGGCGTGTTGCGGAGCGCGCCAATATTATAACTGGTGACCGCCGGCCGTTGACCGCCGGAGCGACCGGAGGTTAGCCTGAAATAAATCAAGCAAGACAACAGCCGGTGGGACTGACCTGATGCCGGGTCGGTTCCGCCGGTCTTTTTGTGGGCCGGACGGGCCGCCGCATCATCGTACCGGCGGGGAGGTTTCGATGATTGCAGAAGGTGTGCGGCGTCCGGGGTGGATGGAGTGGCCATCGGCGACGCCGGCGGGCGCCACGGATGGACGGTCGGCGCTGCTGGAAGCCCTGGCGGCCTACCGCCGGGGCCTACGCGCGGCGCCGGTGGTGTGCAAGTGGGGGATTGGAACGGGCACGGTGGCGGCGACCGCGACGGGATTGCCGCGCTACGCTCGCAATGACCAAGCCGGCGGCGACCGCGGCCCGCTGGTGTTTGTGGCCTCCAACGGAGCGGTGGACCGGCATGGGGATACCGTCGCGCCGGAGGGGTGGCGGCTGGACGGATACCGGGAGAACCCCGTGGTGCTGTGGGCCCACGACTACCGGCAGCCGGCCATCGGACGGGCCGGTGCGGTGTGGAGCGACGGACGGGCGCTCCTGGCCCGGCTGGAGTTCGCGCCGACGGAATTCGCCGGCCAGGTGGAACGGCTCTACCGCCAGGGCTACCAGCGCGGCGTATCCGTGGGGTTCCGGCCGCTGCGGTTCGAGGAGCGGCGGGACCCGGTGAACGGCGCGTTCCTGGGCATCCGCTTCCTGGAGCAGGAGCTGCTGGAAATCAGCGCGGTGCCGGTGCCGGCCAACGGAGACGCGCTGCTGGCCGGGGATACCTCCCTCACCGCCCTATCCAGTACGGGGCAGGATCCAGTCCTTTCCCAATTGGAGAGGGGGCAAGTGACGGACGCCCGTATGACGGCGGTGGATGAAGTGGTGGATCTGCTGCGGCAGCTGCGCGGGTGACGCAGTCTGTCATTGCGAGCGCAGCGTGGCAATCCCGTCGCGGTTCGGGCCGTTGCGCCATCAACCGGATTGCCCGAAACCGGATTGCCCGATTTGTCAAAGATCGGGCTCCGCTCCTCGCAATGACCGTTGGCAAGGATTTCCGGTTTCCCGCGAACGCGGGAAAGACGATTTGCAATTAAGGAGATCAAAAGCATATGACGCTTTCAACCTGGGAGTTGGACACCATCAAGAACGAGGTTGCAGAGGTGCGGGAGTTCTACCGGCAACGGCTGGACGCGGACATTCCGCCGTTGCGGGAGGAGCTGGAAAGGCTGAGCCGGGCCGTAGGCGAGATCACGGAGAAGCAGCGCGCCGGCGAGCGGCAGGCGATGCTGGCCCACTATTTTGACGGAGTCCGGGGCGGCGGGAATGACCGGCCTCGCGTGCCCTTCGGCAAGTACCGGGGGATGGACGCGCTGGACCTGGCCTGCGTGCGCAGCGTGCTGGCCGCGCAGCAACGGGAACCGGGCGACGTCAACCCCCGGATGCTGGAGGACTGGCAGGCCAACCTGAAAGCGGCCATGGACAGCGCCACGGCCGGCAGCGGCGACGAACTGGTGGCCACCGGCGAGGCCGCCGCGCTGTGGGCGGACATCAACCTGGAAACCCACGTCGCCGGCCTGTTCACGCGGGTGGATATGCCCACCAACCCCTTCGAGATACCACTGCAGCTGGGCAACGTGGCGTGGTATCCCGGCACCGAGAACACCGCCGCCACCGAGACGGCCTTGACCACGGCCCGGCAAACGCTGACGGCCTACGAACTGGTGGCGGAAGTGCCCTGGTCGCTAACGCTGGAAGAGGACGCGGTGATCGCCATGGCGGCGGAGGTTCGCAGCACGCTGGTGCGCAACGCCGTGGAGGTCATCGACGACGTGCTGCTTAACGCCGACACCACCACGACCGGCAATATCAACGCCGACGGGGCGACGATCAGCGCATCCTCGACCGGCAAGTCCCACTGGCTGGTGGGATTCGACGGCCTGCTGCACCTGCCCCTGGTGGACAATACCGGCCAGGGCAACGACCACGCCGCCGCGCCCAGCGCCGATATGTTCAACGAGGCGCGGGGCCTGCTGGGACGCTATGGCGTGCGCCCGTCGGAGCTGGCCTATATCGCCGACGTGGGGACGTACATCAAGTCGCTGGGCATCGACGAGTTCCGCACGCTGGACAAGCTGGGCCCGCAGGCCACCCTGCTCAACGGCCAGCTGGCCCAGGTGGATGGCATCCCCGTCATCGTGTCGGAGCAACTGGCGCAATCGGACGCCGACGGCAAAGTCACCGACGACGGTTCCAACGCCAAGGGCCGCTTGCTGGTGGTCAACCGCACGCAATGGCGGCTGGGCTTTCGCCGGGAGCTGATGATTGAAACGACGCGGGATATCCAGAAACGGCAGAACATCATGGTGGTCAGTATGCGGCTCGCCTTCATGGAGCGCACGGGCGCGCGGGCGTCGGCGACCCACACGGCGTTGCAGTACAACATCACGGTGTAACTCTGGCGCGGTCATTGCGAGCGCAGCGTGGCAATCCCGTTGCCGCTTGCAGTACCTGGACGAGATTGCCACGTCGCTGCGCTCCTCGCAATGACAATGCGCCCCAAGGAGAATCTGATGCCAAACTCATACGCCGACCTGGCCACGCTGAAGTCGGCGTCGCTGCTCAACGTGCCCGACGATGCCCACAACGCCCGGCTGCTGGACCTCCTGCAAGCCGCGTCGCGCTGGATTGACGGCTACTGCGACCGCAGGTTCGCGGCGACCTGCGCCGAACGCCGGTTTGACGGTATGGGCAAGGTCGCCCTGACGGTGCCCGACCTGATTGCCGTCAGCTCCCTCCGGGTGCGCGCCGCGGCGGGGCAGTGGGTCGATTGGCCCTCGGGCCATTGGCTGCTGTACCCGCTGAATGCGGCGCCTGCCGAACCCGGCGGCCGGCCTTACACCCGTATTATGTTGGCGTCCGGCTCGCTGCGGCGGTTTCCGTTGAGCCGGGCCGGCGTCGCCGTGGCCGGGGTTTGGGGCTACGGCAGCGTCCGCGAGGACATCGGGTTGCAGGTTGCCGGCGGTTCCGCCGTGACGGAGAACGACGCCACCCTGTCCGTGTCTCCGGACAACGCCATCGTGTCGGCCGGGCACACTATCCGCATTGACGACGAGGACCTGTACGTAACCGTCGCCAGCGCAGATACCCTGACGGTACAGCGCGGCGTCAACGGAACGGTGGCGGCGGCTCACGCGGCGGCGGCGGCAGTGTCGTTATATCGCTACCCGGACGCGGTGGCCGAGGCGTGCCGGCTGCAGGCCGCCGCCTGGTGGCGGGAGCGGTTGGGCGCCCCTTTTTCGTCGCCGGCGGATTGGGGAAATGCTTCCGACATCTCCCCAACTGTTCGCGCATTGCTGCAACCCTACCGCCGGCGGGTTGCGGCGTTGGGGGTGTGATGATGACCGGGTACGCCAGCGCGGGGCGCAGCTACCTGGCGGTGGCCGACTCCGGCGGGGTGATGCAGGACCTTTCGCCCTGGGTGGAACGGGTCGGGCCACTGGGACGGGAGCTGAGCGGTCGGGACGTTACCGGCGTGAACGACACGGCGGCGCGGACGGCGGCAGGGCCGGAGGCGGCGCAGGAGTTCACCTTATCGGGACGGTGGGACGACACTCCGGCCATCGGGCCGGACGCGACGCTGTCGGGCATCGTGGGCCGGTCGGTGAAAGTGGATTACGGGCCGGTCGGCAACGGGGCGGGAACTCGGCGGGTGTCGGGCCGCTTCGTGTGCCTGTCCTACCGCATCACCAGCCGGGCCGGAGAACCGGTGCGGTTCGAGGCGCGGTTCCGGCAGGACGGGCCGGCGGAACTGGGGACGTGGTGACGTTGGCGCCGGGCCGGTCAGTCGGCAGCGACTTCTTCGGGGGTTATGACGACGCGACCGGCGGCGTCATGGCGATGGCGCGTCAGCAGGTCCATCCGATCATGCAGCCCGCGCATGAGTCCTCTGATTTCGGCGAGCTGTTCGCGGAAATCGGCGAGCTGTTCGCGGAAATCGGCGAGCTGTTCGCGGAAATCGGCGAGCTGTTCGCGGAAATTGTTCATTTGCTCTTCAAGACGGTCAATCCGCGCGTTCAGGCTAGCGTTCATTTCCCGCATTTGCTCGCTGAGGCCATTGTACTGGCCCTGCAACCTGCCCACGGCAAACGCTATCCGGATTAGAAAGCCAAGGACGGCAACCAGCAGCAGGCTGATGAAGGCGAGAAAGCCGTAGAGGATGTAGAGATCAGAGGTGATCATTGCAAAACTCCGGCGCCGGGTGGGCAGCGCCATTATGGCAAAAAGGCCGGGCAATGGCAACGGCGGACGCTGTGCCGAGATCAGTCGTCCAGCAGGGCGACAACACAGTGTACAAAATCCTGCGCCAGCGGCCGTCCCCGGGCGATGTCGTCGGGTTCCATGAAATCGTGGCGGGAGTTGGCTTGAAACTGCTGGGCGGCGAAAAAACCGGCGGCAATGGCGGCGTCGCCGGTGTCGGCCGCCAGGCGGTCGGCGGCGGCTTTAACTTCCTCGTGGTTATCGCAGGGCCAGCCCCAGTGAACGGCTACGGCCATTACGGCATGGGCGGCGGCTTGCCACAGCATTGCGGAACCCTGCGTTGCCGCGCCCGATGCGAACTCCGCGCCGGCGGTTTGCAAGCATTGTTCGGATACCCGAGCGTGTTCCCGGGCCGGCCGGGGCGCCGCATCGCTGCCCGCCTCCAGCAGGGCGACCATGCGGGCGACGAACTCGCGCATCAGGCGGCAGTAATCCGCCAGTTGGTAAGGCTCGACGAAGCCGTGGTTGAACTTGGCGCGGAACTGCTGTGCCACGGCGTACTGGTGGCGCAGGTGGTGGTCGCTGGCCTCGTCGGCCAGGCGGTCGGCGGCGGTTTTCAAGGCGCGGGCGTCGTCGGTGGGCCAGCCCCGCTGCTCCGCTACGGCGGTCAGGGCGTGGGACGCGGCGTGCCAGATGTTTTCGTAGGCCAGCGCCGGCTCTTCGTCCTCGAAGTGCTGGTCGGCGGCGTCGAAATATGCCTGGGCGGTTTGGATGACGTTTTGGACAAGCATGATGAACTGTTCCCGGATGCGATGGCTGATTTTAGCAGACGGCCGGAAGCCGTCAGAAGCGGGATTCCCAGGATTTGAAGGCCAGGATTTGAAGGATTGTTCGGAGCGCAAAATAATGATGGATAACTTTGGGAACTACATCGGCGCGTCCCTGCGCTGGCAGGTTTGGGCCGACTGGTCGGCCAGCGGCATTTGGAGCGCGGACGGGGTGGATCTATCCGACGACGTGCTGGCGCTGTGGTGGGGATGGGGCCGTCGCGGGCTGCCCGCGCCCGAGTTCGCGGCGCCGGCGATGGCGGAGTTGACCCTGCGCAACCCCGACCATCGCTATACGCCGAGCCACGCCGGCGGGCCGCTGGGCGACGGTGTGCAGCCTGGACGGAGCATTTGGCTGCGAACCAGCCGGCTCTGGGACAACTTCCCCGCGGTTGGCCCGGCGCCTGTAGACCTCAACCGGAGATTGTCAGCCGACGGAACCAGGCGCTGGGAAGTGCTGTCCACCGGCAACAACGGGTTCTCCGTGCTGGCCGGCGAGGCGCGCGGCGCCGCCGCCTCGTTTCCACCTTCGGATGCGGTGGCCTTGCTGGACACCGGGGACCCGCTGGCCACGCTGACCGCGCGTTTCCGGCGCGCCAGCAATGGACTCGGCGGATTCGCGCTACGGTGCGCCGCCCGCAACGACTGCCTGCGGCTCCGTTTCACCAATGACGCCAGCATACTGGAACGCATATCGGGCCTCCGGACGACCGTGCTCGCCACCGGGGAGACACTGACCGCGCCGGCGTGGCACGAACTGGAGATCGAGCAGACGGCAGGCGGGGTGCGAGTCTACGCCACCAACCTGGAGGCGAACGGCGTGGACGGCAAAGAACTATTGGTCGCCGATGGCATAGTCAACGCGCCGGTGTCGGGACGGCATGGCCTGTGGCGCGGCTTTCGCAACTCGGTGGACCGCTGGGGCGATTTCAGCGTGGGACGCAGCCTCTTTCGTGGACGCATCACCGCCATCGCACCGGATTATGTCGCCGGAGTTTGTCGTATCACAGCCAGCGACGTGATGCGGCAGATTGAGGAAATCCGGCTTTATCGCGCTTTGCCCGGCGGCTTGATGCGTTCCGGCAACGTGGCCGCCGCAATCCTGGGGTGGGCGGGACTCGCGCCGACCGACTACGCGGTGGACGGCGGCCGCCTGCTGCTGACGGGCGGCCCGCGCTCGGTGTGGGATGTACCGGCCAGCCGGGCGCTGCGCCGCTTGCAGCGTGAGGAACACGGGCTGATCTACGCCGACGGACGCGGGCGCGTCCGGCTGGAGACCGCATCACTACGGGCCGGCATTCGGGGCCACAACGATCCGGCCATGCTGGCGAAAGTGTCGCTATCGGATACCGCCGCTGGGTCCGACCCCTACGCTGCCGGCATCAAGTGGGACGATGGCGCAGCGGCCGTGGAGAGCGCCGTTACTTTCCGCTACCGACGCCTGGCGGACGAAGGTTCGCAGACGGTGTGGAGCCTCAACGAGCCGCTGACGTTGCAAGCCGGAGAGGAATGGTTGGTACTGGCGGCGACCGACGCCTGGGATGCCATAGACGACGTGGTTACGCCGGCTGCGAATACCGACTACACGGCGACGGATGATGCGGCTGGCCTGGGCGCCGATGTAACCGGCGACATCACGGTGGAATTGCTGTCGGAGGCGGACTCGGGGGTTGCCGGCCGGGGCCGGATGCTGCGCGTGCGCAACGGCGGGAAAAACACCGCATATGTGCAGACCCTGCGCATGTCCGCCCGCCACTGCTGGCGAGCCGAGGGTACTACATCCCATCGCGCCCCGGATTTTCGATCCGGCGACGCGGCTGCGTCGAGAACCGGCGGCCTGGTGCGCTGCCGTTACGCCGACAACTACCCCGCCGCCCGGGCTGGGGCCGAAGCGCGGCTGGCCGAACGCTCCCGCCAACGCCCGCAGCTGGAGGTCAAACTGCCGCTAGCCAGCCCGGCCAACGGGCGGGCCGCGGTCGAGGGCCGCATTTCCGACGTGGTCGAGGTCCAGGCCGCGGCGCAGGGCATCGGCGGCGCGTGGCTGCTGGAGGGCATGGAGGTGAGCGTCGGCGCCGGCGGCGCGGGAACGGCGCGGTGGTGGCTGACCGGAGTGTAAGGTGCAATGTGCGTGGGCTTGACCGGCGCTCGCTTACTGTGATTTATGGCGCAAGTCGTAATAACTCGATGCCTTATTATACTTTCCCTAAACCAGGCCGGCGGTTTTTGCAAAGATCGGAACCGCCGGTCAAGGCCCTTGGCGTTATCGTGCGGCGGACTTGACAAGCCCGCGCCGCGTTATTGCGATTTATCGCGTAAGTCATAATAACGCTCCATGTTATTACGACTTGCACAATTTGACAGGACCACGGTTTGACAGGACCACGGTTTGACAGGACCACGGTTTGTTATGCACCGTGAAGAAACTGGTTACTATGAGGTTCGCGTATCGGGCGGGGAAGAAATCAGATCTTTTATCCCCGCCCCGTTGCCGCCGGTCCCGTCATTGGCCCTGGAAAGGTCGTTGCACTGGATAGGGTACGGGAAACCGCCGAAAGCGCATTTGCCACATCGCAGCGTCTATCGCAATTGTTCGACGCCGACCAGGCCCGCGTCCAGCAAAGCGGGCGCCGCGCCGGCTCCGCTCTGCGTACTCTCCAGGCTTTTACGTCGCATCCTATCCTGTTCATTGCTGACATACGGGAGCATACGGGCTGTCCATTTCAGCGGCATCATCGGCGGTGGCATTGCTGGTGGAACTGGGCATCGTCCGTGAGCTTACCGGCCAGAGGCGCAACCGCCTCTTCGCCTACGACGAATACCTGTCCATCCTGAGCGAAGGGACAGAGCCGTTGTGACCCGGCTACGGGGCTGGGAGCTGAACCCACTGTGGTATCATCAATCCGCAAATTTTGCCTGCCGGATACTTGCGCCGGCCGGCCTGTGGAGGCGACGTTTTGCCGGCTAATGACACTGTCTATGACGTTATCGTGGTGGGGGCCGGCAATGCCGCCCTGTCCGCCGCCATCGCCGCCCGCGAGCAGACCCAATCCGTGCTCGTCGTGGAGAAAGCGCCCGAGTACTTCCGTGGCGGCAATACTTACTT
This sequence comes from uncultured Dehalococcoidia bacterium, assembly GCA_964347975.1. Lineage (GTDB taxonomy): Bacteria > Chloroflexota > Dehalococcoidia > Lucifugimonadales > UBA3495 > Bin87. The sequence goes on along the minus strand of CAYGAY010000056.1, from coordinate 1,630 downwards.
CACCGGCGGCATCATCCGCTTCGCCTACAACGGCCTGGACGACATCAGGGGCCTCATCCCCGATATGTCGGAAACCGAGGCCAACTCCATCGAGGTGGGGCAGTACACCGAGAACCAGTTTTACGAAGACATGATGCGGGTCACCCACGGCCTTTCCGACCCGGAACTGGCCGAGATCCTGGTGAGCCACTCATATCCGACGATGAAGTGGCTGCAGGAGCACGGCGTCCGTTTCGTGTTGTCCTTCGGGCGGCAGGCGTTCCGCGACGGCGACAAGTTCCGCTTCTGGGGCGGCCTGGTGGTGGAGGCCGTGGGCGCGGGCAAGGGCCTGTCCGACCAGCAGTTTGACGTTTGCGAGCAGCTGGGCGTAGAGGTGCGCTATTCCACCGAAGGCGTGTCGCTGATCCAGGACCAGCGCGGCCACGTGGCCGGCCTGCGGGTCAAGGGGCCGGACGGGTTCGAGGACCTGGCCGCCCGCGCCGTGGTGCTGGCCGCCGGCGGGTTCGAGGCCAACGCCGAAATGCGCTGCCGCTACCTGGGCCCGGGTTGGGAGACGGTAAAGGTGCGCGGCATCCCCTACAACACCGGCGACGGCATCAAGATGGCGCTGGACGTGGGAGCGCAGTCCTACGGCCACTGGTCATCCTGCCACGCCGTGGCCTGGGACATGAACGCGCCCACCTTCGGCGACCGGACGGTCACCGAGCTGTTCCAGAAGCACTCCTACCCCTTCGGCCTGATGGTCAACATCGACGGCGAGCGGTTCCTGGACGAGGGCGCCGACTTCCGCAACTACACCTACGTTACCTACGGGCGCGCCCTGATGGACCAGCCCCAGGGCCTGTGCTTCCAGATCTTCGACGAGAAGGTGAAACACCTGCTGCGCGATGAGTACTGGATTCCCCAGGCCACCACTGCCGAAGCCAACTCCATCGAAGAACTGGCCCGGATGCTGGACATCGACCCCGCCGGGCTGGTTCGCACGGTGGAGCAATACAACGCCGCCGTGCGGCAGGACATCGAGTACAACCCCACGGTGAAGGACGGACGCTGCACCGAGGGTCTGGCGGTGAACAAAACCAACTGGGCGCAAACCCTGGACACGCCCCCCTACCGGGGCTGGGCGGTAACCACGGGCATCACCTTCACTTTCGGCGGCGTCAAGGTGAACAACCGCGGCCAGGTGGTGACCAACGCCCAGGAAGCCATCCCCGGCCTCTACGCCGCCGGCGAGATGGTAGGCGGCCTGTTCTACCACAACTACCCCGGCGGCAGCGGACTGAGCGCCGGCATGGTCTTCGGCCGCCTGGCCGGCAACAGCGCGGGAGCGGACGCGCTGGCGCTGAAGGACGTTTAGCCTCTCTGGCCAATGCCTCGCGCTGGTACAATTAAACCCTGGACACGGTGAACCGGCACGGGAGCGCAGCAATGACCACCTTCAACACGGTAGAAGACTTGATGCGGGTGCTGGACGAAAACCCGCACCTGATGGAGGCGGTGCGCTCTCGTGTACTGACGCGGGAATTGCTGGAGTTGCCGCAAACTGTGGCCCGGTTGGCCGACCGGGTTGAGCAGATTGCGGAGCAACTGGCCCAGCTCACGGCACGGGTTGACCGGCTCACCGACCGGG
>CAYGAY010000055.1:0-12633 GCA_964347975.1 uncultured Dehalococcoidia bacterium | reverse complement strand
CTCATATGCCTCCGGCTGGGCTTAATCTAATACCAGCGCGTGTTGGGAATACCTTTACATTGACTCATTGGTGAGCGGATGCTGACGCTCATGAATCCTGCCAACGATTTTGAGCGCTGAAGGCCAAATTTGCCCGGAGCGCGCGCGTAATCAGGCGAGCACGTGTTCTCATCCATCGCGTTCGGTGGATCAGACCCATACTTTGGTTCATGGGCCAGCATCAGTATCACGGATCTAGTCATGATCGAAGCTTGGAGGCCGTCCGAAATCCGCGGATAACTGAAATACGATGCGAAAGTCACGTTCTTATCGGGAATGCCATTGACACAATGGTTCCGACCTGCTAACCTCCAATCATTAACAAGCGAATAATCGTTAAAGCCCGCCGGTGGTCCGTTCTCTGCTGAATGTCTGGAGGCAGAAAACGGGCTGAAAAGGAAATCCGGTGTAAATCCGGTGCGGTCCCGCCACTGTAATTGGCGAGACGCCCTCCCGTTCGCGTCTGTCGCGATTTTTGACCGATGAGATGCGAACTGACAGCCACTGTCCGCTCCCCGCGGATGGGAAGGCGGAGGAACGTCGTTACGAGCCATAAGCCAGGAGGCCTGCCGCGGGCGTTCTCTAGCTGCACTTCGCGGACCGAGTGGGCAGACCTTGGCATATGAACCCGAATTTCCCAAACCTGCCGGGGCTATTTCGCCCGACTGCAAAAGTGCAGTCGGGCTTTTGTTTTGCTCCCCTTTTGACAATACATCCCGCGCCGCTCCGGCGGACCGGCATCCTCCTCCTCCGGCCCGCCGGGGCGCGCATTCGATGATTTGCCTTGCCGTCAACACTGGTTCATAATCTGAGCCGCGTATCGTTGCTGGTCGCAGGGCTCTGACGCTCCCCGAGAGGTGAAAGGATGACTGAAACGACGGACATTGTGCTCCGCGCGATCCTGGAGGATTGCCGGGACGGCATGGACGGCATCGGGTTCAACGAAGTGGTGGTAATGCTCGAGAGCACCGCGGCGTCCGCCGAGGTTTATATGGATTTCGATGATCTGCGGTTCACGCCCGACGGTCGTATCGTCACGCTGATGGTGCCCGGCGGAACGCATATGCACCTGGATATGTCGAAAATCCGCGAGGCGGAGTTCATACACACCACCAACGACCAGGGTCTCCCGTCCTACCAGCTGTGGATGCGCGACGGCGACGGGAATCCGGCTATGCGCGTCTATCTTCGCAAGTCGGACGACGACGCCACCAACCCGCCACGCCACAACTTCTTCATGTCGTTGCTGGAGAAATATCCGGGAAAAATCGCGCTGCCGATTGATCCCTACCGGCCGGCCGGGGAACACCCGTAAGCGGGATATCCGTTCGCCCCGGCTCTTCTGGTACATAACCTATATGACCTCCGCTATTGTAATCGCTGGCGTTCGTTCCGGCGTTGGGAAAACCACCATCGCCAGCGGAATAATGGGGGCTCTGGCCCGACGGGGTATGCGCGTGCAGCCCTTCAAGGCCGGCCCTGATTATATCGACCCGACCTATCATCGCGTCGCGTGCGGGGTGCCGTCCCGCAATCTCGATACCTGGCTGCTGCCCCACCCGGTGGTTGCTGAGTTATTTCATCGGGCTGCCGGCGCCGCGGACATCGCCGTGGTGGAAGGCGTCATGGGCGTATTTGACGGTCATTCGTCACTGGCAGAGGATGGTTCCACCGCGGAATTGGCGAAGCTGCTGGACGCGCCGGTAATCCTGATTGCCGACGCCGGCAAGGTGGCGCGCAGCGTCGCGGCCGAAGTATTGGGCTACCAGCAATTTGATCCCAACCTCCGTATTGCCGGCGTTATCCTCAACGGCGTGGGTAGCGAGCGACATCTGGAGTTTTGCCAGCCGCAGGTGGAAGCCACCACAGGCTTGCCCGTAGTCGGATGGCTGCCGCGTCGGGACGACCTGGTGCAACCGGAGCGACACCTGGGTCTCATCCCCACTGTTGAAGGCACGGTGGTCAACGAATGGTACGAAGCCCTCAACGCGCAGATTGAGCATACCATCGACCTCGATGCCATCATCCGCATTGCCGCGACCGCCGGGCGACCGGCGCGAACCCGAGCGCAAGTTTTCCCCACCAGGCCTCAGTCGACCCGGGCGGTTATCGCCGTCGCCCAGGATCGAGCCTTCTCCTTTTACTATCAGGACTCGCTGGATTTGCTGATAGCTTGGGGCGCGGAGATCGTTCCCTTTTCGCCGCTGGACGACCCGGCGTTGCCGGAGGGCGTCGGCGGGGTTTATCTGGGAGGCGGTTTCCCTGAGTTGTTCGCGTCGGAGCTATCAGAAAACGCAGGGATGCTGGCTTCAATGCGGGAAGCAGTCGATAGAAACATCCCTATTTACGCCGAGTGCGGCGGCTTGATGTACCTGGGCCGGAGCCTGTCTGATCTGGATGGGAAACAATATCCCATGGTGGGCGCTATTCCGGTGGTTTCGTCAATGGAAGGCCGGCGGCTGCACCTGGGTTACCGGGAAGTGGCAGCCTGCGGCGACGGACCGCTCCTCACCGCCGGCCAACAAGTGCGTGGCCATGAGTTCCACTGGTCGGTACTCCAGGAACCGCCCGACGCTGGCAGCGCTGCCTATCAGGTGGTCAATCAGGATGGGCGACCCGAGGGCTTCCGCTCCGGAAGCGTGTGGGCGTCGTACATCCACGTGCATCTGGGCAGCCGGCCCGGTATGGCGCAACGGTTTGTGGATACTTGCACGGCCGGCAGGGAGGCAATGCTATGACTACGGCACAGACAGCGATGCCACCGGCGGTCGTCGTTGACGATATGGAACCGGCGGACGGGTTCCGCGGCTACTTTCTGATACCGCTGGCCGAGTTCGGGCAGTCGTTGGACAGTCCCAACCTTGACGTGTGGTTTGACGAGTTTTCCCAGCGGAATAAGGACGCGGTGGGAGAATTTGAAATCACCGCGCAAGGAGATCTAAAGATAATGCCGGCCACAGGAATACCCGGAGATTGGCATGAGACTGAGATGGTAATCGAGGTGGGGATATGGGGCCGGGTTAATGGTGGTCGGTACGGTGGGCCTACATCCCGTTTCATCCTGCCCGACGGTTCTCGAAAGGGGCCGGACGCCTGGTGGATTTCCGAGGAGCGCTGGAATGCGCTGCCACCAGAGGCACGCACGCCACCCTTCGCCGCCATCGTCCCCGATTTCGTCGTGGAGATAGTGTCGCCGTCCAACCGAGGGCCGGAACTGGCGGACAAGGTGCGGCGCTATCTGGAAGGCGGCGCGCGGCTGATTTGGGTTGTCAACGCCCGCAATCGCACCGTCGCTATCTACCGTCCGGGGGTAGAACCGGAAACCTTGCATGATCCGGAGCTGCTGGACGGCGGCGACGTGCTGCCCGGTTTTGCGTTCAACGTGCGGGAGCGTATCTTTGACAATGTTCCGTGAAGCCGCGGAACGGTAGAACCGGAGCTCAAGGGGTTGAAAGATGCAATGGCTGAACGGATCACCTGGACTAGACTGGACTGACCGCGATTAATCGGCAGAGAGGAGGTTTGGCTGATATGACTACGCAGGAACGCCGCCACGGGCCGCAGTCGGTGCGGGGGCCACGGGTCAACAAGGGGTTGGTGATCGTGAACACCGGCAACGGGAAAGGCAAGACCACGGCCGCCATGGGTGTCTTGATGCGGGCCTGGGGCCGCGACATGAAAGTGGTCATGCTCCAGTTCATCAAGCACACCACCGCCAATTTTGGGGAGCAGCGGGCCGCCCAGAAGATGGGCATTGCCGTCCGCGCCATGGGCGACGGCTTCACCTGGCGTTCGCAGGATCTGGATGCCAGCGCCGACCTGGCGCGCGCCCTGTGGGAGGACGCCAAAGAGGTCATCGCCGGCGGCGAGTACGATCTGGTCATCCTGGACGAGTTCACCTATCCGATGCACTACGGCTGGCTGCCGGTGGAGGATGTCATTGACGCCTTGAAAGCCCGGCCGGAAATGCAGCACGTCATCATCACCGGTCGCCACGCCCCCGAAGCGTTGGTGGAATACGCCGACCTGGTGACCGAGATGAACGTGGTGAAGCACCCCTACGACGCAGGGATCAAGGCCCAGCCGGGCATTGAGTTCTGACGCTACGCTGTCATTGCGAGCGCAGCGTGGCAATCTCATATTCGGAGAAGTCGGTATGGCCTTTGTAGAAAATATTGACCGGGACGACAAAAGATTCAAGGTACGGCACCGTACCACCGCTCCCTGCGGGTACATAGTGGGACAGGACTGCAATGGTCGGCGGATCCTGCAACTGAATACTTATGGCTCACCGGATCGAGAGATTCGCGGTCGAGTTAGCCAAACGTTGCAATTCGACGAACTATCAGCCAAGCAGCTGTACGATGTTCTGAAAGCAGAGTTCGGCTTTGACTAATCGGGGGGACAAATATACCAACGGTGGTTAGCGTGGCATCGGGATTGCCACGCTGCGCTCGCAATGACACAGCATCTGTAAGGATGGAATTGTATGCCCATTTCCCAACTGGTTGACCGGACCATTGCGGCCATCGGCCCGCTGGACGCCGCCGCCGTTGCCGCTGCCGAAGCTCGACAGGGCGTCCTTACTAAACCGCCCGGCAGCCTGGGACGGCTGGAATCGCTGTCGATACAGTTGGCCGGCATCCTGGAACAGCCTATCCCACAAATCAGCGGCAAAGCGGTGATTGTGGTGGCTGGTGACCATGGCGTTGCTGCCGAAGGCGTGTCGGCATACCCTGCCGAAGTTACCCCGCAGATGGTGTTCAACTTCCTGGCCGGCGGCGCGGCCATCAACGCGCTGGCCCGCCACGCCGGGGCCGACATCACGGTGATTGACGCCGGCGTGGCGGTCGATCTGGAGGCCCAACCGGGCCTGACCATCGCCAAGGTGGGCTACGGAGCCGGCAATATCGCCGTCGGCCCGGCCATGAGCCGGGAGGATGCGATCCGTTGCCTGGAAATCGGCATCAACGCGGCCAACGAGAGTGCGGACGCGGGAGCCAATCTCATCGCCGGCGGGGATATGGGCATCGGCAACACCACGCCGTCCGCGGCCATCACCGCCGCCATCACCGGGGCGGCGGTGGCAATGGTCACGGGAAGAGGGACCGGTGTTGATGACGCGGGGTTGGAGGGCAAAATCGCCACCATCCGCCGCGCGTTGGAGGTCAACCAGCCCGACGGCAACGACGGCCTGGATGTGCTCGCCAAAGTGGGCGGCTACGAGATTGGCGTGCTGGCCGGGGTGATGCTGGGCGCGGCGGCGCGGCAGTGCGCCGTCATTGTAGATGGTTTCATCAGCGGGGCGGCGGCGCTGATCGCCTGGCGGCTCTGCCCGGCCGTAGCGGAGCGAATGATTGCTGCTCACCGCTCGGTGGAACCGGGCCACAACGTCGGCTTGCAGGCCATGGGACTATCGCCGCTATTGGATATGGAGATGCGGTTGGGCGAGGGAACCGGCGCGGCCCTGGCCATGCACGTCGTGGAGGCGGCAGCCAAGTGCCTCGCCGAGATGGCGACTTTCGCCGAAGCCGGCGTGTCCGACCGCGACGACGGTTAGCCTCCTTGCTACCACTGTGATAAGGGCAGTTTACGCCCCGTTTCTGGTAGCGTTGTCTTTCCTGACGCTGCTGCCCGTCGGGGTGGCAAACCCGACAGATACCGAAATATCCCGCTCCCGGGGCTGGTATCCCTTCGTGGGGCTGCTGTACGGCCTGCTGTTGCTGGGCCTGGCGTTGCTGTGGGCGTTGCCGTTGGCGCTGCCCCTTTTCCTGCAAGCCCTGGCAGCCTTGTTGGTGGTGGCGCTGGCGGTAGCCAACCGGTTCCTGCACTTGGACGGCCTGATGGACTTCTGTGATGCAATGTGGGGCGGGCACACAGTGGAGCAGCGGTTGGAGATCATGCGCGATTCCCGCGTGGGTTCCTTTGCCGTTGCCGGTTGTGTCAGCGTCTTGCTGGTCAAATTCTCCGTGTTGCTGTCGCTGCTGACCATGGTCTCTGGCTTGAGCGCCCTGTTGCTTTTCCCCATGGTGTCACGCTGGACGATGACGTTGCTGCTGACCGTTTTTCCCTACGGCCGGCAACAAGGCATCGGCAGCGCGTTTGCGTCGAGCGGGCGCCCCTGGCTGGCAACCGGGCTTGCCCTGCTTACCGTGACCGCCGGCGCGTGGTTGTTGTTGGGGCCGGTGGGAATCGTGGTTTTGGTTGCGGTTTCGGCAGCGTCGTTGGCGCTGGGTTGGTGGACATCGCGACGGCTGGGCGGCGGGCTGACTGGCGACTGCTACGGAGCGGCCAATGAAATCATGGAAGCGCTGGCATTGTTGCTGCTGCTGATTCTGTTGTGGCGCGCTGAAATGAATGGCATCGAGATTGGGGCCGGTTACGGCATAGGGGTAGTGGTCGGTTACGGCGGCGGGATTCTGACCGACATTCCCTGGCCGATTGCGTTGCCGGGCGATTGGTTTTCTTACCCCGGCCCGTGAAATGGACGCGCTAGCGCACATCTTCACCACACTGCCCGTCCCCCTTGACGTGCTGGCCCTGATCTTGGCGCTGCTGCTGGACCTGGCGCTCGGCGAACCGCCCAACCGCCTGCATCCGACCGTATGGATGGGCCAGACCGTTTCCCTTGCGGAGCGGGTCGCGCCGGGACCTCAATCAAGGCCGGCGGTCCAGCTGTTGGTTGGCGCGGCGATGGCCCTGGCAATACCGGCAGCCTGGGGCGCGGCGGCGTGGGCGATCACCTTCGGATTGCTGCAACTGCATCCGTTGGCATACCTGCTGGTAGTGGCCGTACTGCTGAAGACCACCTTTTCGGTACGGATGCTGCAAGTCGTCGCGGCCGACATCGGCCGGATACTAGCCGTCGGTGACATCGCCGCGGCTCGTCGGCAGATGTCCGCATTGGTCAGCCGTGACACCTCGGAACTGACCACCGGCCAGATGGCCGCCGGCGCTATTGAATCGGTGGCGGAAAATATAACGGACAGCATCGTCGGCCCGTTGCTGGCCTTCGCATTGTTCGGCTTGCCGGGGGCGGCGGCCTACCGCGCCGTCAACACGCTGGACAGCATGGTCGGTTACCGTGGTCGGTATGAGTACCTGGGCAAGGCGTCAGCCCGGCTGGATGACCTCGTCAACCTGGTTCCCGCTCGGCTGGCCGCGCTATTGCTATGGCTCGCTGCCGTGACGATGCCGGGCATGGCCGGCGGTCGGGCGTGGCGTATCATGCTGGCTCACCGGAACAGGACAGAGTCTCCCAACGCCGGCTGGACTATGGCGGCCATGGCCGGCGGCTTGGGCGTGACGCTGGAAAAGGTCGGGCACTATCGCCTGGGCGACCCGGCCCGGGAGCCGGAAGTCCACCACATTGAGCAGGCCAACCGCGCTTTGTACGCCACAACCTTGCTGTCCGCCGCCACTGCCATCGGTGTCATCTGGCTGCGGTGGCTGCTGTGGCCGTAGTGTAAAATGGCGGCGGTGTAACGAGGCGCAATCAGGAGGGCCGGCGATGACTACCATACAAAGCGGAACCAGGATGACGCTGGCGGAATACCGCGCCCTGCCCGAAACGGACGAAGGGGTGTGGGAGCTGGTCAATGGAGTACTGGAGCAAATGCCACCACCTACTGCCGATCATCAGAACCTGATTGATTTCCTCGTCAGCATGATTAACCTCTACCTGGCAGGGTTGCCGATTCCTCTAGGCTGGGCCTATTCGGGCATCGGGGTGATACTGTCGGAGAATCACACCGCCACGCCGGACGCGGTGTTTATACGCGCTACCCGTGCTTACCTCATTCAGGGAAGTTTCGTCGAAGGCGCGCCGGACTTGGCAATCGAGGTGCTGTCCAGCGACCGCAACCGGGACTTGATGATGAAGCGTGGCTGGTACGCCGCAACCGGCATCCCGGAATACTGGATACTAGACCCGGTTAACGACACTATAACCGTTCTGGAGTTGTCCGGAGACCAGTACGAGGAGCGAGCGGTTCTAAGTCGCAGCAATACTTTGACCACGCCGGCCATGCCGGGGTTCCGGCTGGTGCTGGAACGACTTTTCGGGAACCCCGGGCGCGCGATGGTCGCCAATCGCAGCTAGGCCGCCGTTCAACTATGAACAGTCAGGTCAATTCCGTCCCACCGCCCCGCCCCGTCCATGGTGGCATCAAGGAAGCGGAACTGCGGGCGCTTGGGTTGCGCCCGGAGGATTGCCTGGATTTCTCCGCCAGCGTAAGTCCTTTAGGGCCGCCGGAGGGCGTCGCAGAGGCCATCGCCGCCGTTGACCTGACCGCCTATCCTGACCCGCATTGCCTGGCGCTCAGCGAGGCTATCGTCGCGCATCATAAAGCCGATGGCGTGGCCCCGGAAAACGTCATCGTCGGCAACGGCTCCACGGAAATCATCCACCTGCTGACGCGGGCCTGGCATACCGGCGCGCTGCTGCTCACACCCACCTATGGCGAATACGATGGCGCGGTACGCATCTCCGGCGGGCAGGTTGCCACGCTGGACGCCATCCGCCGGCCAGACGGGTTCGGCTGGGATATTGACGCCGCGGCCAGGAGTATCGCCGACCGGCGGCCGGCTCTGGTGTTCGTCTGCAATCCCAACAACCCGACGGGCGCGTTGCTGGAGCCGGCAGACCTATGCGCCCTGGCTAATGCCGCTGCTGCTGCCGGCAGCCTGCTGGTGGTCGATGAGGCATATATTAATCTGTCGGAACGCTACGCCGAGGCCAGCATATTAGCGTTGGCCGCGCGACACGATGCCGTAGTTGCGCTGCGCTCCATGACTAAAGACTACGCCCTGACCGCCTTGCGCCTGGGATACGCCGTCGCCAGCCCACTGGTCATCGCCCGGCTGGCGGCATTGCAGCCGGATTGGAGCGTCAACGGGCTGGCACAAGCCGCTGGCGTGGTAGCTCTGGCGGACGCCGGGTATCTGGCCCGCGCGCGGGCGGCAGTGGCGTCGTCGCGGGAGTGCGTCGTCGAGCGACTGGTCGCCGCCGGCATCCGCTGTTATCCGACGGCGGCCAACTTTGTGCTGGCGCGGGTTGGCGACGCGGGAAGATTGCGTGACCAGCTGGCCCGGCGCGGTCTGTTCGTGCGCGATTGCACGTCGTTTGGACTGCCGGATTGCATCCGTATCGGCCTGCGCCCCGTGGCAGACTGCATCAGGCTAACGGACGCCATCGCCGAAGAGTGGAGCGGTACACCCGGATAGGAGCAGTAAGGGATCGACATGGGCATCATTTACATTACCAGGCACGGCGAAACCGAGTGGAACGCCCAGGGCCGCATTCAGGGGCATACTGACGTTCCGTTGTCGGACCGGGGACGGGAGCAGGCGCAGATGTTGGCCCGGCGGATGTCATCGGCGCGCATCGACGCGGCCTATTCGTCGGACCTGGCCCGCGCCGCAGAGACGGCCCGCGTTGCCCTGGGCGAGCGTGACATACCGATAACGTTCACCGAGGAATTGCGGGAATACAACAAAGGTGTGTTCGAAGGTCTGACCGAGGCCGAGTACCGCGCGGCGTACCCCGAGCTATACGGGCCGTCACTGGTGAACGACCTGGACTTTGCGCCCCCCAACGGCGAGACCATCCGGGAAACCAGCGCCCGACTCGGTGGCATCGTGCAACGGATAAAACAGGATCACATGGACGAAAACATCCTCATCGTCGGCCACGGCGGCAGCCTGCGGGCCGGCATCGTCTCCCTGCTGGAGCTTCCGTTGGAAGCCAACTGGAAGTTTGCCATGCACAACTGCTCGCTGACTGTTATCTACACCTTTCCCGACAACGCTGTGATGCACCTCTACAACGACACCTCCCACATCAGCGGTGTGGTGCGGGCTTGGGAGCGGTGAATGCAAAGCTTGAGTATCGCGCTGGGGCATGTTGGCAAATCAGTAGTTCAATTGCCTTATCAGCGCCTTGAGGTCTGCAATGTCCTCTGGGTCGCCCCATGGCGCCTGAGCACGTAGTTCGCTGATTGTCATTCCGGAATGTTCAGCGATATCTTCCAACGGGATTTTCCACAGGACTCCCTGGCGAGCCAAGTAGATTCCTACCGAATCAAGGGCGTGTTCATTTTCTACATCGAGTAGGGCATAGGCGACTACTTGCCTGATGAATGCTGTGGCTTCTATATTCTTCACGCACTTGATGTCGATTAGACACGTCTCGTCTATGATGTCGGCGTCGGCTCCGCCTATCCAATGGCTGCCAATGCTGAACGTCGGTCCAAACTTCGGGCTTGACAGATTGAGCTTCTCACGCGCTATTTTGAGCAATTCCTGAAGGTCTGCAACCAATGCTCCTTCCAGTTCGACTCCTCCTTCCATCAGCCCGTTCCAACTTGCTGCACCTCTCCCACTCCTGAATTCGGTGTCTGCTACGGCGGCATATATGCTGCGCCTGTCTAGGTCTTTGCTCTCCAGCTCTTCATCTATCCAGATGTTGCTGATTGTCCGTAACCGGAGAGCTCCATGTGTCACGACCTCGTCAACATAGTCTGGTTCGTATTCGTACCGCAGTCTGCGGTCGAATGCCGTCCCCATGAGCGATTCCCATCCCTTGGGCGCCTCTGTAAGGAGGTTGGCCTTTGGAAGATTCAAGCGCCTCACGTAGCTCGCCAAATTGGGGAACACGCTGTTCATATAATAATGCGCACACCCTCCCCGTTGCAGCTCCCGAGTAAGCGACAATCTGACCCGGAGGCCGTAGGAGCATTCATTCGGAGGGCACTCGCGGCAGGGGTCGGCTTTTAGCATTTCGGTCACCGTAGGCATAGCAGTTCATTCCTTCCGTTAGGTTGCCGACGCTATGGCGTGGTCCAGTATCTCCGCCGCCAGGTCCATCTGCGCCTCCGTCGTTGTGAAAGGCGGGACGAAACGCAGTACCGACCCGCGCCGGCGGATGCTGACGATCAGGCCGTTTTCCAGCAGCGTTCGCCCGATTTGCTGGCCTTGAGCATAGGCCGGCTCCCGAGTTTCGCGGTCGGTGACGAACTCGATGCCCTGGAGCAGGCCGCGTCCGCGTACATCACCGATGAGTTCGTGACGCTCCTGCAGCCGGCGCAGGTGGCCCTGCCAGTAGCGGCCCATGCGGTCGGCCACGTCCACCAGGTTCTCTTCAAGGATGATGTCCAGGCTGGCGATAGCGGCGTTGCAGGTCAGCGGGTCGTTGGAGTGGGAATGCGCCACTACCAGCCCGGTTGCCACGGCCTTCTCCTCGATTTCGTCGGTGGTGATGGCCGCGCTGATGGCGATACCCCCGCCAAAATGTTTGGAAATGGTGAAGATGTCCGGCGCCACTCCCTCTTGCTCGAAACCCCACATAGTCCCCAGCTTGGCCAATCCCGTCTGGGCTTCGTCAAGGATCAGCAGCATTCCCCGGCGCTCGCAACGCAGTTTTAACTGCTGTAGCCAGCCCGGAGGCGGCTCAATCACGCCGCCGGCGCTGAACAACGGCTCGGTTATGACGGCAGCCATGCGGCCATCGGCCTGGGCGTCCAGCAGCTCAAAGCTGGAGTCCAAACAGGTGTAGTCGCACGCCTGGCGATCCTTGCAGAAAGAGCATCGGTAGCGGTACGGCGCCATGATGGGGTAATTGCCCGGGGCGAAGGGGCCGTATCCCTGGCGCCACCCCGAATAGGTAACGGCGCGGGCGGCGTCGCTCATACCGTGGAAGCTGACCACCGGGCTGGCGACCTCATAGCCTCCGGTGTAGCGCTTGGCGATGGCCATTGCGGCCTCGTTGGAATCGCTGCCCGATCCCAGGAACATGCTGCGCTTGAGGCCGTCCGGCGTGATCTCAGCCAGTCGGCTGGCCAGGATGATCTCCCGGTCGTTGAAGATAGTCATGTGGCTGTGGATCAGCGACTCGGCGCTTTCCTGCAACGCCTGCACAATGCGGGGATGGTTATGGCCCAGGGCGGCGCACATCTGCCCGGAGTTGAAATCCAGGTACTCCTTGCCGTTGATGTCGCGCACCACGGAGCCACGACCCCACACGAAGATAGGCCCGGTCACGCTGTTGCGGTCCATGCGGCTGCGAAAGCTGTACTTGCGCGCCAGTTCCAGCAGTTCCTCTTCCGTATAGTTGTCTGCCACAACCGACCTCCCGGCATTTGAGTTTGGGCCATTCTAGTGCGACGGATTGTTGTGTCAATGTCAGTCCCGAATCCCAGCGCCCGGCGGGTACGGATACGCCGGCTCTCCGACACACGATTAGTTTGGTGTAGTACGATTGACGCGCAAATGCAACCAAGGAGCGAACGAACCATGACCACGCCGGTGTACACCTATACCTATGACCACATCCACGTCCGCACCAGGGACCCGGAAGCTATGGCCGGTTTTTTCGAGACCATGTTCGGCGCGAAGACGCTGCGCCTCATCCAGAGCGACGGGGCGCCCCGGGTTGACCTGGACGTGAATGGGCTGGCGATTTTCATAGCCACCGTGCCCCCGGAAGAGCATATCGACGCCAGCCCGCGCGACCCGCACCTGGGCCTGGACCATTTCGGTTTGGGAATTACATACAATTTTACCCAAAACCCTTGACACGGGCAACCTCGCCGGGTA
>CAYGAY010000054.1:0-12804 GCA_964347975.1 uncultured Dehalococcoidia bacterium | reverse complement strand
AGTTCGGGGGCGTGTTGCTATTTACCCGCAGACCGAGTTTGTAAACAGGCCCTAGATCACGTCCAGCTGCCGCATCACCGACAGCGTCGCCCGGTCGTAGCCCAACCCGTCAACATACACCTCGTCGTTGTGCTGCCCTAGCGTGGGCGCGGCCATCCGCATCCGGTAGGGCGACGCCGACATACGGAACAGCTCGGCCGGCACCTTGATCCGCCCGATGACCGGATGCTCGGTCTCCCGGTAGAACTCGCGGGATTGCAGTTGAGGGCATTCGGCCAATTCCGTCGGCGTCTGCACCAGCCCGAAGAGCATCCGCTTCTCCGCCGCCTTGGGAAACAGCTCCCACTTCTCCCGGTCCTTGATGGCGTCCAGCACGACCCGGTCCATGGCCGGCCCGTTGCGCACCCGCTGGGCCCGGTCGGCGAAGCGCTCCTCCAAGAGTTGGGGAGCCTGGAAGAAGTCGGCGATGTCCTCCCACGTCGCTCCGCCGCCGGCTTGGACAATGATCCAGCCGTCCTTGCACGGCATGGGGTTCTCCCACATAGTCCCGTCGGCCCGCCGGATCTGCACCCCGCCGATGAAGGGGTAAATCGTCTGCGTCGCCATCATCGTGGACGCCACGCACTCGGTGATTGACACATCCACATGCTGCCCCATGCCGTGCCGGTCCTGGGCGAACAGCGCCATGGCCGTGGCTCCGGCGCCGAACAGCCCGCCCTGGTACTGCGCCTGGAACCCGCCGTGCTTCAGCGGCGGCCGGCCCTGCACGCCGGATATGCCCATGACCATGCCCATGGCATAGGACACGATCTCCTCGCCGGCGTACCGGCTGTAAGGCCCGGTCTGCCCGAAGGGCGTGATGGATGTCATCACCAACCCGGGATGCACCGCCGACAGCCCCGCGTACCCGATGCCCAGGTCGTCCAGATGCCCGGGCCGGCAGCTCTCGATCACCAGGTCCACGTGGGGGACCAGCTCCCGCAGCAGGCTGCGCCCCGACACGGTTTCCAGGTTGAGGGTTATTCCCTTCTTGTTCAGGTTCAGGATGAGGAAGAACAGGCTTTTCTCCGGGTGCGGGTCGTCGTGGTAGAACGGCCCGACCCGTCGCATGGCCGACCCGCCTGGCGGCTCCACCTTCAGCACGTCGGCGCCGTAGTCGGCCAGCAGCCGAGCGCAAAAAGACCCGGCGATGTCCTCGCTCAAGTCCAATACCTTCAGTCCGTCAAAAACTCCATTAAACATGGCCGCGATTTTATCCCAACTCAGCAGCGGGGGCAATTTGACCACAGCCGCGCTCCCACTCGTCATTCCCGCGAAAGCGGGAATCCGGAAAGGCGGCGAAATCGGCGAACCCCATCTCTGCTATCATTATTCCCACTTCCCACCTTCAAGGCGCCACTCTCTTCAAGGAGCCACTCTCCAATGCAGGAAAACAAAGTCAGGCGCGCCCTGCGCGAAAACCGTCTCGCCCTGGGTACTTACGTCACCTTCGCCGATCCCCAGGTGGTTGAGATCATCGGCCTGGCCGGCTTTGACGCCGCCTTCATCGACATGGAGCACACCACCTTCGACCTGGGCCTGGTCGCCCAGATGATCGTCACCGCCGATCTGGCCGGCGTCACCTCCATGATCCGCATCCCCGGCAACGACGAGAACCTGATTCTGCGTCTCCTCGACGCCGGCGCGCAAGGCATCATCATTCCCCACATCGACGGGCTGGAGGGGGCCAAGCGGGCCGTGGACGCCGTGCGCTACGCCCCCTGGGACACCGGGGCGGCGCCGGCGGCACCAGGGCGGCCCGCTTCGGCGCCGTCAGCTGGGACGAACACACCCGCACCTCCAACGAGAACATCATCCTGTCAGTGATGACCGAGGACGAGCGGGGCATCAGCGAAATCGGCCGGATCGCCGCCCTCCCCGGCATCGACCTGGTATCCATCGGCCCCACCGACTTCTCCGAGTACATGGGCATCCGCGACCCCCAGAGTCCCGTTATCCGCGCCCGGCTGGAGGAACTGGCCGCCGAGGTCAAGGCCGCCGGCGGAGCGAAGTTGTCCATGCCGATGAACCACCCCGCCTATCCCCTGTCGGCATCCGAATTGCAGGCCATGGGCGTGGGGTACACCCACGTAGCGCCGCCCCCGACGGCCCTGCTCCTCCGCTCTCTCCAGCAGCGCGTCGCCGACATTCGCGCCGAGCTGGGCTAGCTCAGGCGCTAACCCATTGTCATTGCGAGGAGCCTAGCGACGTGGCAATCTCGCGGCTATGGATGGCGGCGTCCCTGCTCCTCCTCGCATCCCTCGCTTGCACCGGCGAAAGGGCCGAATACCCGGCCTCCTTTGACGCGCCCACATTTGTTGCGCCGACTATGCCGGCCACAGCAGCGCCGCCGCCAACCGCTACGGCAACCCCGGCGCCAACCCCATTGCCCACAACCGCGCCAACTCCGATGCCTACTCTTGCTCCGCCGGCTACACCCACACTCACACTCACACCCACAGCCACGCCCGCGCCGACGCCGACGTCCAACGTCCCCATGGTTCGCATCGGCAACACCGTATATGTCGTTGACCTGGCCTTAACCTCCGATGAGCGGGCACAGGGGTTGTCGGGCCGTCCGTCGCTGGACACCGACCGGGCCATGCTTTTCGTCTATGATAGGGACCACCTCCGCCGGTTCTGGATGCCGGATATGCACTTCCCCCTGGATATGGTGTGGATAAGGGCGGACTGCACCGTGGCCGGCGTCACCGCCGACGTGCCCAACCCGCCCCTGGACACGCCGCGCGACCAATTGCCCCGTTATCCAGCCAGCGAACCCGTCCGTTTTGTCCTGGAGATCAACGCCGGCCAGGCGGAAACCCATGAAATCATCCCCGGCAGCCCCGTGGAATTCGCCGGCCAAATCGCCGGTCAATGGGGCTGCTGATCCCCGGCGCATTTGTCATTGCGAGGAGCGTAGCGACGTGACAATCCCGCTGCCGCTGGAAAGACCCCACTGCAACGAGATTGCCACCCCTGTATCAAGTACGGGGTCGCAATGACATAGTAGGCAGACGCCAATACGTACACTCCCAATATAAAGGAAACCAGCCAATGCAAATCCTAGTCTCCGGCTCTCTGGCCATCGACCGCATCATGACCTTCAACGGACGTTTCGGCGACCACATCGTTCCCGAGCGGGTCCACCAGATCAACCTCAGTTTCACCGTGGACGGTTTCAACGCTTACTTCGGCGGAACTGCCGGCAACATCGCCTATTCCCTGGCCCTGCTGGGCCGGATTTTTGACCAACTGACGCCGCGCCTCATCGCCGCCATCGGTTCCGACTACCGGGACTACTTCACCTGGCTGGGCGAAAACGGCATCTCCACCGAGGACATCCGCATTGTCAACGAGGAAGCCACCGCCTCCGCCTTCATCGTGACGGACCTGGCCGATAACCAGATTACCGGCTTCAATCCGGGGGCGATGCAGCATCCCGCCGGCTTCGACTTCAGGCGGCTGAACCCGGCCGACGCCATCAACATCGTCGGCCCCGGCAACCTGACGGACATGGCCAACTTCACCGCCGACGCGGTACAGTCCGGCATCTACACTATCTTCGACCCCGGCCAGTCCCTGCCGGTGTGGGACGCCGACGGTCTCGCCGACTGCATCGCCAAAGCCCACCTGCTGGTTGCCAACGACTACGAGATGGCGCTGATCGGCGAGAAAGTCGGTCGGGACGAGGGAGAGTTGCTGGAGTTGGCCGGCGTTCTGGTCACCACCCTGGGCGAGCAGGGCATCCGCGTCGCCACCGCCGAAGGGCAGGTACACGTGCCGCCCGTGCTCACCGACAACGTGGTTGACCCCACCGGCGCCGGCGATGCCTTCCGCGGCGGCCTCATCCTGGGCCTGGTCCATCCAGTAACCGCCGCCCACGCCAATCAGGGCGGCTCCTTCAGCTCCATAACCCTTCGCCAGATGGAGCGGGCTGCCCAAATCGGCTCGGCCTGCGCCCACTTCGCCATCCAGCAACCGGGAACCCAGGAATATGGCTACACCCGGGAGGAGCTGGACGCCGTGCTGGAGCGGGCCTACGGGGGATGACGTACCTGAGCCCTATCTACTCTAAACCCTTTGTTTAGAGTAGATAGGGCTTCTTTTCCACTACCCGCCAAGGCTCAATCAGGATCGCATCAGGCGCGGTCGTTTCGGCTACTCTAAACTACTCTAAAGGATTAATTTAGAGTAGATACAGCTCGGACACAACCTAATCGACTGACTGACTTATCCAAGTGGGCCGGTCGTCCAATAGGCGCGCGGGTCCGTGGGACTGTTGCCCACCCATCGCACCAACCCCCTCGATTCCAAGAGCCGTAAGCTGCGCAGAACCACCGGACGCGAGTATTCACTCCGTCGAACCAACTCGCCGGTACCGGCCCGGTCAACCAGTGAAATCTGCTGAAACAGGGCGCGGGCCGCCGGCGGCAACCCCGCCAGTTCCCTCGGACCGACGATCTCTCCAAGCAACGTAATCGTCGTTACTCCGCCCGCCTGCCGCACTATCGGGCGTTGCCTGCCACTGGACTCCATCGCCGTAACCATTCGCCGCAGTCCTTCACCCAACTCTTGCCCGTAGGACAGTTCGGCCGTCACCCGAGCGATGCGAGGGTTGCGGGCGAACCGCTTTACATCCATCAGGGCTCCCGGCGCAATCATACCAGGAAATTCCCCAGGGCTGGATACCTCAACTTGGTCGTCAAACACTGCCACCCGGGTGTGGTCTCCAAACATGCTGTAAGAGCGGTGTATCACTGCGTTCACCAATGCCTCTAGCCACACCTCTTCGGGCACAATGCCGAACCATCCGAAGCGTCCATCCGGACCTAAAGATCTCCGCTTGGGGACCGCATCATTTATGGTATCCCGCGCCGCGTCAATCTGCTGTGGCAGGGTGCCTTCGCAGCGTACATCGACGACCAGGTTCTGCTCCGTACCGTACCTACGCTCCGTGCCGGCGTATTTCAGGACCCGGACGTAGCCCGACGGGTTCGCCCATTGCGGGAAGGCACCGAACAGCAATTGGCCGGCAACGCACAACCTTCCATCAGTATCAACCAACTCGCGGGCCCGCAAAAGCCGCTGTGGGTCCGGATGCCCAACCCGCCGGGCATATTCGGCAATTGCTTCTGGGTCAACGTCATTACTCCCTGATACCTTCGCCGGAGTGGCCTCGAAAGTGGAATCGCTCCGGTCATAATGCAACTCGATGCGCTGTTCAAAGGTCAGACGCCGATTCTCGTCGCCTATGCGTAAGAAAGCCACGTCCCGCGCCGTGGAATGCACCTGACGGCTGGGATGCAACTGGATGATGAACAAGTGGTCGGGGTTCCCCTATCGGTTGATGCACGGCAGCAATTCCACCGTGTACCTGACCGGTGGCGTCGTGAAATCGGCGCCAGCCTGTCGCCAGTCGTTCTGCGCCGCCGACCGGTCGTCCACGCCCTCACAAACGCCGCCGGCCAGACCAATCACGATCATGCCTCCCTCGGCGTTGGCCATTGCTACCAGTGTCTCCGCCAGGGTGCGCGCTTGAATACGCGCGCTCTTGCGGTCAAACCACTGGCCTTCCGGCTCCGCCAGCAATCGCTCGGCCACCGCGTCCGGCGCCATTTCCCGCAGGTTTTCAATATGGGCCAACATAATGCGACTATATCACGGGCCAGGCCAATATCCTCTGCCTCTCTGCGTCTTTGCCCCTTTGCGATAAAAATCCGTCCAGCTCCCCCGCACGCTATAATGTCATACTGACCTTCAACCCCACGGAGTCCCCGCCATGCCCATTTCCCAATACGTCAGCCGTTCGATGGAAGAAGGCGGCTGGATCCGCCGCATGTTCGAGGTGGGCATCGCCCTCAAGGCCCAGTACGGCGCGGGCAACGTCTTCGACCTCTCCCTGGGCAACCCCATCATGGAGCCGCCGGAGGAGTTTCACGCCGAGCTGCTCCGCATTGCCCAAGGCCTGATCAGTAAAGAAATCGGGCCGGGGATGCACCGCTACATGCCCAACGCCGGCTATCCCGAAACCCGTCAGGCCGTGGCCGATGCCCTCTCCGCTGAGACCGGCCTGTCCTTCAGCGTGGGCGACATCCTCATGACCTGCGGCGCGGCCGGCGCGGCCAACGTAACCCTGCGCACCATACTCAACGCCGGCGACGAGGTGATCATTCTCTCACCCTTCTTCGGTGAATACATCTATTACATTCAGAACCACCAGGGCATACCGGTCATCGTTCCCACCGACGCCGAGTTCAGCCTGGCCCTGGACGCCGTCGAGTCCGCCATTACCCCGCGCACCCGCGCCGTCATGATCAACGCGCCCAACAACCCATCGGGCGTGGTCTATCCCGCCGAGGACATTGCCGCCCTGGCCGACCTGCTCACCCGGGCCGAGGCGCGGCACGGCTCCGAAATCTTCATCATCAGCGACGAACCCTATCGCCGCATCATCTACGATGGGCTGGTCTATCCTCAGGTGTTTCCCCACTACGAGCGCACCATCGTCGTCAACTCCCACGCCAAGGACCTGGGCCTGCCCGGAGAGCGCATCGGGCACATTGCCATCCACCCCGACTACGCCGGCAAGGCCGAGCTGTTCGACGGCATGGTGTTTTGCAACCGGGTGCTGGGTTTCGTCAACGCGCCGGCCCTGATGCAGCACGTCGTCCGCGCCGTCCAGGATGCCTCCGTGGATGTGGGCGAGTACCAGCGCAAGCGCGATTTCCTCTACAACAACCTCACCGGCATGGGCTACTCGGTGGTCAAGCCCCAGGGAGCCTTCTACCTGTTCCCCCGCTCGCCTCTGCCCGACGACGAAGCGTTTGTGGCCGCCCTGCAAGAGTACAACGTGCTGGTGGTGCCGGGCAAAGGATTCGGAACCCCCGGCCACTTCCGCATCTCCTACTGCCTGGAAGACCGGGTGCTGGAGGGTGCGATGGACGGTTTCGCGCGGGCGGCGGAGCAGTACTTGCGCTAACCGCCGGCCCGTGCCAGGGCAAAAACCGGCCTCAGGTCGATGGCGACGCCGGGTATAGCTCGGAAGTCAAAACATCGTCGGCGTTATACACCCGTTCCAGCGTCAGTGATTCTCCGTCGCCGATATATTTCGCAACCGTTTCCGTGCGCAGGTCAGCCACCCACAACTCGCGGACGCCGCTGCTGCCATATACCGGCAATTTCACGCTCAAGTCTCGCCGCCGGGTGGAATCCGATAACACTTCCACTACAACATCCGGCGCGCCGGTGACGCCGTGGCCGTCAAAGATATGCCGCCGCTCGCTGGACACAAACAGCAGGTCGGGCTGAAAGGTGTTGTGCTCATCGATGGCTACGTCGAGGGGCGATAGGCGAATCACACCGATACCTGGTCCGATTTGGGAACGCCACGCGAAATGCAATTCTCCGATGAAAGCCTGGTGCGCTTCGCTGGGATTGGCCATCTGAATGAGCTCTCCATTGATGAGTTGATAACGCACGCCGCGATGCGACGGCGGCGTCAACGCAATATAGTCGACCCCGGTCAACTTGGCGCGCGGCTTTGCTTTAGGTTGCGTCATAGTATTCCCCCGGCGATGCAAACGCTTTGCCTACACTGCACTCCTCAACCGGGCGAATATGGGAGCCAGGTCAATGGCGACGCCGGGCATTACGTCGGAAGTCAGCACATCGTCGGCGCCGTACACCCTTTCCAGCGTCATGGATTGTCCGTCGCCAACGTACTTGGCTATCGTTTCGGCTTGGAGATCAACCGCCAGCATTTCGCGGACGCCATTGCGGGCGTACACCGGCAGTTTTACGTTCAAGTCTCGCCGCCGCGTGGATTCGGAAAGCACCTCCACCACCAAATCCGGCGCGCCGGTTACGCCGCGACTGGCGATGATGTGTCGCCGCTCACCGGACACGAACAGCAAATCGGGCTGAAAGGTGTTGTGCTCGTCAATGTACACGTCAAACGGCGGAAGGCGGGTTTCCCCAATGCCCAGAGCGTCCGCTTGCAGGGTTAGCTGCATATAGAAGCGTCCCGTGAACACTTGATGTGCGTCATTGGCTCCGGCCATCTTGACCAGTTCCCCCTCAATCAACTGATAACGCACGCCGCGATGCGACGGCGGCGTCAACGCCATATAGTCGGCCCCGGTCAACTTGGCGCGCGGCTTTGCTTTAGGTTGCGTCATAGTATTCCCCCGGCGATGCAAACGCTTTGCCTACACTGCACTCCTCAACCGGGCGAATATGGGAGCCAGGTCAATGGCGACGCCGGGCATTACGTCGGAAGTCAGCACATCGTCGGCGCCGTACACCCTTTCCAGCGTCATGGATTGTCCGTCGCCAACGTACTTGGCTATCGTTTCGGCTTGGAGATCAACCGCCAGCATTTCGCGGACGCCATTGCGGGCGTACACCGGCAGTTTTACGTTCAAGTCTCGCCGCCGCGTGGATTCGGAAAGCACCTCCACCACCAAATCCGGCGCGCCGGTTACGCCGCGACTGGCGATGATGTGTCGCCGCTCACCGGACACGAACAGCAAATCGGGCTGAAAGGTGTTGTGCTCGTCAATGTACACGTCAAACGGCGGAAGGCGGGTTTCCCCAATGCCCAGAGCGTCCGCTTGCAGGGTTAGCTGCATATAGAAGCGTCCCGTGAACACTTGATGTGCGTCATTGGCTCCGGCCATCTTGACCAGTTCCCCCTCAATCAACTGATAACGCACGCCGCGATGCGACGGCGGCGTCAGCCTCAGGTAGTCCGCACCGGTCAGTTTGGTCCGGGGTTTTTGCGACGGTTGCGTCATATCGAACCTCTAAATCCGGCCCTGTCCTGTCCTACGGCCAGTTGGCATTCTCTTCCCGCGACGGCAGACGCACCGTGGCGTCGCCCCGCGTCGTAACCTGCTGGCGCTGGTTCTCGCCCCAGATGTCCATGTCCACCAGGTACTCGCCGTTCTCAACCCGCTTGCCGGTGACCTTCCCTTTGCACCAGGTGGTGTCGCCAACCACGTTGAACCGCCGCAGCTCGACGTGCATCCGCTTCAGGAACCCGTCGTCGCCCATCCAGTTGGTCAGCAGGTTTCCCATCCAGCAGCACCGCTGGCAGCCGTAGTCATACGCACCCGGCAGGCCGGCCGACTCCGCCGCCTCCTGGATGTCGTGGACGCGGATGATGGCTTCCTGCGCTCCGGTGTTGGGATCGGTAAAACCCCACGACGGATGCCGCAACATCTCCCGCAGCTGGATGCCATGGCTGATGCCGCCGATACAGCCGGCCACGAAGGCGGTGATGTCGCCGTGGCTTAGCGGCCCCTTCACCACCGGCGTCAGCGCGTCGCCCTCCAGCACGTCCTCGAACCAGCGCGGGTTGTTGCCCCGGATCTCTTCGTTCAGCACCGCCGCCTGGATGACCGCCAGCTCGTCCCGCGAGTACTGGTAAGGTTCAAAAGTATATTTCTGCCGCTCCCGGGCCGCGCTGCGCTCAGCGCGAATCTGCCAGCCCTTGGTCTTGGCGATGGTCTCCCCGCGCTGGTTGTAGTAGTGGGTCACGCTGGACTGAATGATGATGCGGCCAGCGAACTCGCTCTCCTTCTCCTCAAGGCCGGTGAACTGCTCCTGCACGCTGATCTCGTCGCCCAGGTAGATGGGGCGATACCATTCCCAGTCGTTGCCGGCGTGAAATCCGTGGACGCCCGGCAGCCCGCCGGTGCGTCCGGAGCACCAATACACGCTGTACAGGAAGCACGGCGGCGCGATGATCGTCCCGTACTTGCTGGTCTGTGCGTAGGAACGGTCCCAGTAGAGTGGGTTGGGGTCGCCGATGCCCTGGCAGAAGTGCCGGATGGCGCTGCGGGAAGCGTCCTCGTTGAACAGCCCCACGCCATACTGCCGGGGCCGGTTGAACGATCCCACCCGGCTGCGCAGCCGCTCCAGTCCTTCCTCCGTAATCCTGCCCGATTCCAGCACCATGACGCCGTTCCCTCCGGTGGTATTGTGATGAAGCTGCCAGTTGAGGGCGCATTATAAACCGGAACCGGTTTCCGCTCGGGCAGCGCGCCCGTTCATTTTCAACGCGCTCTACGCCATGGGCGGATTGAGCCGGTACCAGTCCACGATCTCCGCGCCGGTAGTGGCCCACACCCCGCCCCGGCGCATGATGCGGCCCAGCGCGCGGTCGAGGTAGCCGATGCGGAAGGGCTGGCCGATGAGCCAGGGATGCAGGTTCAGCGCCATCAGGCGTCCATTGTGCCGTCCGTCTTCGTACAGGGTTTCAAAGCTCTCTTCAATGAGCTGCTGATACCGTCCGATGACTACCCGGCGGTCCCAGAGGGCGGAAACGTCATCCAGTTCCCACATCACGGGCAGGGTGAATATCTCCCCGTGGGGGCTGTGCAACGGGTAGGGCTGCTCGTCGTTGACCCAGTCGCAGACATAACGCAGACCGACCTCAGACAACAGTTGGGGAGTGCGGACGGACTCGCCGTATTCCGGCCCCAACCATCCGGCCGGCGCGCTGCCGGTGGCCCGGGTGAGAGCCGCCACGGATTCGCTGATGTACTCCCGCTCGGCATCCTCTGACATATTGCTGGTTATCATGCGCGACAGGGATACGCCGTGGCCGATGATTTCAGCGCCGGCGTCCAGGCAATGGCGCACCAGGTAGGGATAGTTCTCAGCGGTCATGGCGTCCATGGCCACCGTGGCCTTGACGCCGTGCTTCTGCAGGGTGTCCAGTACGCGGAAGATGCCCACCCGATGTCCGTACTCGCGGTGGGACAGCCGGGCGTAATCCGGGAAGGCCCGGGCGCTCAGCCCGCCGGCGAAGGGCGTGGTGAAGCTGTCGTCCGGCGGGTCCCACTCCGGATGTTCGAGATTGACGATGACGCACAGGGCAACCCGAGCGTCATCGGGCCAACGCAGGATCCCCCTCTTGTTGAGGGGGGACCAGTCGTAGTGCGGGTGATCCATGCCGAAGCGCCGTTCTGCGGGCATCTCTTCATCTCCTCAAGGGATGCTGATGTCATTGCGAGGAGCGGAGCCCGATTTTTGACAAATCAGGCAATCTCGTCGGGCCGTGCGATTCGCTCCGTCGCGGGTTCCTCCATCTTGACGAGATTGCCGCCCCCGTATCAAGTACGGGGTCGCAATCACAGATTCGTCAAAGCCGGGAGCGTTCCGTTAACCGGCTGTACTGTTCAACCGCGCCGCGTGGGCCACTGCCTCGTCGTAGCAGTTGGCGATGTAGTATTCGGCAATGTCGTCCGCCGTAGTCTGCCAAACGCCGTCGTGGGACATGATGTAGCCCAGGACGTCGTCCAGGTACCTGGCCCGGTGGGGCTGGCCGATGAGGTAGGGGTGCAGGGCGATGCACATGACCCGTCCGCTGTGGGCGCCTTCCTGATAGAGCTGGTCGAACTGGGCCTTGCAGATCTCGGCGAAGTAGTCGCCCTCGTAGTGCTGGCGGAACAGGGGAGCGTCGTTCAGCTCGATGGAGTAGGGCACCGAGACGAGCTTGCCGCTGCTGACCCTGATGGGCACGGGCTGGTCGTCGTGCATCCAGTCGGTATGGTAGATGAGGCCGGCCTCGGCCATGAGGTCCGGGGTGCGTTCGGTTCCCGATATGGCTGGCCCCAGCATTCCCTTGAGCTGCTTTCCGGTGTGCCGTTTCAGGGTGTCGATGGTGTCCCGGTAGAACTCCCGCTCCTGCTCCTCGGTGTAGTTGTTGAGGTAGCGGGTGTTGTAGATGCCGTGGCTCATGAAGTCCCAGTTGCGCTGGACCATAGCCTCGCCGATTTCGGGGAAATGCTCCAGCACGGCCATGTTCAGGGACACGCAGCAGCGGATGTTGTGCTTGTCCAGCACATCGGCCATCCGCCAGAAACCTACCCGGTTCCCGTAGTCGCGGTAGGAGTACTGCTGGACGTCAGGATAGGGAGTGCGGGGCCAGGGGTCCCGCTGGCCGTCGAATTCCGGTTCGTATTCGTAGTGCTCGACGTTGGGCGCGATCCACAACGCCACCCGGGCGTCGTTGGGCCACTTGATGACGGGCCGGTCGATAATGGGACTGTAGTCCACGCGGTTCGGCGGCAATGGCATAGCGAACACCTCCCGGTGCTGTGGTCAGCTGATATCGTCACCGGCCGGCGACGGCTGCAGCGGTCAATTCGTGAATGGCTTCCACCGTTTCGGGACTGGCCGGCTGGCCCATTGCCACGTCCCGGACGGCTGCGTAGGACCGGAGCACGTCCGCCATGACATCCTCGTCCGACTGGTCAATGTCAATGGGAATGCCCACCTGGGCCCATGACGTATGGCCGGTCAACCAGAATACTTCGGTGGGGTTGTTCTCCGGGTCCCGGAAGTAGCAGCCGATGGCGCTGGCGTGCGAGACGATGCGGTCCAGCTGGTAGCCCTTTTCGAGAATGCGCCTCTTGAAATCGCGGAGATCGTCGAGGGAATCCACGCGCATCGAAATCTGCTGGATCCATCGTGGATCTTCCAGGGAATCCCGTCCGTTGATCAGCGCGATTTCATGATCGCAGGCTTCTGGGTCCGCGCTGAAAAAAGCGCCCAGAGGGCCGACCTTGGTCAGTTTCATGCCCATAAAATTTCCGTAGAAGTCCATCATGAGCTCAAGGTCGCGAACGTAGAAACCAATATGGCCGAGTCCGGTTACCTTTGCTGGCATTTTGATCTCCTTTGATTCCTCATACGTACCCACTTTAACCGGTCATTCCACGACCGCCGCCGGCGGGCGATGGAATCTCGTTC
>CAYGAY010000053.1:0-14047 GCA_964347975.1 uncultured Dehalococcoidia bacterium | reverse complement strand
GGCAACGCTGGTATCAGGGATAGATTTTACATAACCAGCGCGTGTTGGGAATACCGACGATTTGACTGAGAGGCGCGCAAACTGTTCAACTCAGTTACAGTTCTCGTCTCGGAGTGTTGCCATTCTGAGCCACCGCTGCACTGCGCCGCGGAACCGTCTGAGGCACGGCTAACCACCGCCAGGCGCCAATTAAGTGGGTGGCAAACCTAGCGTGTCGGCGCCGCGCTTTCGGCCCCCAGGAGGTTCCACACTCGTGTCGAAAGTGCAGCGCCGCCGTCAAAAATGGCAATCCGGCGCATTTCGGGGGACAGAGCTTGCTCCGGAACTTGAACCGAGGCCGCAATCCGTTCGAGTTGGCGTCCCAAAAACATAACCCTCCAGTGCAGATACGCAAGGTATAAGCATTGCCCTCCAACGAACACGGCGACGGCGACCGAACAGGAAATCAACAGGATGGGCAGCACCTCCATACCAGGGGCAGGCAGTTGTGCCCAGAGGACCGACATGAACGAGGAAGTGGCGAAAGCCGACAGCACGCCAGGAGTTGGCGCAAAGCTGCCCTTGACGATGTGGGCAATTATGGGCCGCCGCTCCCGGGAGTTAGTGGTACGGTTGGCGCCCTCCGGTGTAAGTTCCTCCAGACGGGCACGGAGCAGGTCCAACCGTTTTCCGATTGCCCTCAACCAAGTTGAGTAGATCCGTATGATCAGCGTGTGCCCGTGATAGGACACCCACGCTCCGCCCACCACTGAAACGCACGTTATGAAGCTAACCGCGGTTGCCAGGTCGGCGCCCTCTGACCGAAAAGCCGCGCCGCACGCAAGCCCCGTTATGACACCGACCGCCAGTATCCGCTTGCTGGCCACGAACTCGCCGTTGCTACGTTTGATCGCTCTCTCTATCATGATGGTTACCTGATTTGTTGAAACAAAGACTTAATGGAAACCACGGCATCCCAGCCGACGATAGCTACGCCGCTCACCGCCCAGATGACCGCAGCATCCCAGTGCGCTCTCATGTAGCGAGTGTAGCATCGTAGTCGGTTGATTTTCCACCCGCGCCCATGTATGGAGTACATTTCGCTACCCAACCCCATGTAATCTTACGAAGACCTCCTTCGCGCATTGCCCTGGCCGGTTAGAATTGCTAGCCTGCAAAAACCGACGGCAGGAGGATCCCCAAGTGACCATCCAGCAGTACCAACAGCTCAGTGAGCATTTTATGGCGCAGGCCAGACAAGAGCTGGCGGCCGGCGATCTGCCCCAAGCCTCAGAAAAGGGATGGGGCGCTGCCGCCCAGATGCTCAAGGCAATCGCCGAACAGCGCGGCTGGGAGCACAGCCGTCACCGGCATTACCACAGAACAGCCATCCGGCTGCGCGCCGAAACCGGCGACGGCGACATCCACCGCCTATTCGCCGTCGCGAGCGCGCTCCACGAGAACTTTTACGAGAACGATATGGACGCCGATTTAATATCCGAAAGTCTCGACGACGTAGCGGCCCTGCTGGAGAAGCTCCGCCGGCTGCTGATTCACCAATAGCCGCCCACGCAACAAATCCAATGCGCGCCGGCCGCCGGGGACACGGAGACGGTGGCGGCGTTCGCGCCACAACCGGGCCAGCATAACGAAGCGGCAAGGCCCAACCGCCGGGAGGCAAGCCATGGACACCACCAAGCGTATTGCCGAATACGTCACCGCCGCCGACATTGAGGACTTCCCGCCCGATGCCATTGCAGCGGCCAAGGGAGCCATCATGGACGGTCTGGCGTGCATGCTGGCCGGCTCCCGGGAAGCCCTGGCGGACATTCTCTGCCGCTACGTTGCCGGCGAGTCTGCGGCCCCCGCCGCCAGCGTAGTGGGCCGGGGATTCTGGACCTCGGCGGCCCACGCCGCCCTGGTCAACGGGGCCATGGCGCACGCGCTGGACTACGACGACATCACCCAGATTACCAAGACGCACCCGACGGCCGTTCTGCTGCCCGCGGCATTGGCCGTGGCCGAGGAAACCGGCGCCTCCGGCAGGGATTTGCTGCTGGGGTATATGACCGGGTTCGAGGTCGCCTGCGCCGTAGGCGAGGCCCTGAGCGAAGCCTATTACGACGACCTGGGTTGGCATCCCACCGGCCCCCTGGGCGCCGTCGGATCGGCGGCCGCCGCCAGCCGGATCATGGCGCTGGACCCGGAACAGACGGCCATGGCCGTCTCCCTGGCCGCGTCCCAGGCATCGGGACTGCGCCAGAACTTCGGCACCATGACCAAGCCATTCCACGCCGGGGACGCCGCCCGGGCCGGCGTCGTAGCGGCCAAGTTGGTCCGCGATGGTTTCACGGCCAGCGGAGACGCCCTGGAAGGACGGTTCGGGTTCATCCGGGCTTTCTCGGGCGGCCAGGGTTTCGACAGCCGGCAGGTCGCGGCAAACCTGGGCAGCAAGCTGTATCTCGTGGAATCCGGCATCGAGATCAAGAAGTACCCCTGCTGCGGCAGCGCTCACCTGGCGCTGGATGCCACCTTCGACCTGCTGTCCCAGGCCGCCATTGACCCGGCGGCGGTGGAGCGGATCGACGTAATGGTGGACTTCGATCCGCCGCGCTCGCTGATCCACGCGCGCCCGGTGTCGTCGCTGGAAGGGAAGTTCAGCATGCAGTATTGCCTGGCGGCCGCCTTGCTGGACCGGCGGGTCGGATTGCAGTCCTTCACCGACGATCAGGTAATGCGTCCCGAAGCCCAGGCGATGATCCCGCGCATCGAGATGCGCCGCATCCCGGGCAACGAGGGCCAACCCAGCTGGGCCGAAGGCTACCACCAGGTTGACATCCGGCTGAAGGACGGCAGCACACTCCAGCAGCAGGCGCGCCGCGCCGATAGCGGAGCCCTGCGTGGTGTGACGATGGATGATATCCGCGAGAAATTCCGGGATTGCTCCGCGCAGTTGCTGTCGGAAGCGGCCACGGCGGAAGTCCTGTCCCGCCTGGAATTGCTGGAGGAGTGGGAACCGGTCAGCGGCCTGACGGGCCTGCTCCGAACCTGAAAAAGCTTCATGTACCAGGCAGCGGTTTTCATCCACCTGGCTTCGGCAATTATCTGGATTGGCGGGAGCCTGTTTCTGGCGCTGACGCTGATACCGGTGATGCGGCGCTTTGCGCCCGCGCCGGGGCAGCCGCCCGCGCTGCCGCCGGATCTGCTGGGAATGACGGCGCGGCGGTTTCGCGTGATTTCGTGGATCTGCATTGCGCTGCTGGTCGCCACCGGGCTTTATATCCTGCCCACCCGGTACGGGATCGGGTTCGCGGAATTTTTCAGCCGGGGCGGGCACTTCATCGCGACGTTGCAAGTCAAGGTGGCCCTGGTGGCGGTCGTGATATGGCTCAGCGCCTTGCATGATTTCATCATCGGCCCCCACGCCAACCGGCTGATTGAAGCGATGCAGGCCGGCGCCGAGCCGCCGGGCTACCTGCCGGCCCTGCGTCGCGCCGTGGTCTGGATTGCCCGCGTCAACGTGCTGCTCACCATTCTGGTGGTGGTCGTAGCGGTAACCATGACCCGGGGCGCTCCCGTCTGAAACTGGAGGAAGATTATGTCCGACCGCAACTCCGGCCCGATCTACGATACTCTGCCGGTCTTCGATCACCATCACGGCCGCCCCGCGGCCTGGGCCGGCTTGCGGGTAGAGGGGATGGTACAGCGTCCCACCGTGTTCACGGCGGAGCAATTGATCGAGCTGGCGCGGCAAGGGTTGACTGACGATTTCCGTTGCACTGAAGGGTGGTCCGTTCCCGATCAGGAATGGGAAGGCGTACCCCTGTCGGCGCTGCTGGAGGCCGCAGAGCCTTTCCCGAATGCGCGCTACGCCGCCGTGTCTGCGTCCGATTTCACCGTTGCAATTGCGCTGGACGACGCTGATACCGTGCTGCTGGCGACGCGCCTCAACGGAGCCGATCTCCCCGAGGATCACGGCGGCCCCTGCCGGCTGGTCAGCGCCGGCCAAGCCTGTTACGCCAGCGTCAAGTGGGTGGATTCCATCCGCCTGACCGAACGGATGCCGGTGGAAACCGCCCGGGACATCGCCATGGCGCGCAACGCGGGCGTCAATTCTCCAAATCCTTGAAGCGATAGCCCAGCCCCCGCTCGCTGAGGATGTACTCCGGGTTGCGCGGGTCCCGCTCCAGCTTCTGCCGCAGGTAGGTGACGTAGGTTCGCACGTACTGGTGCTCGCCGCGATACTCCGGTCCCCACACCCGTTCCAGCAGGGTGTCATGGCTGAGCAGCTGTCCGGGATTGCTGACCAATTGGTACAGCAGCCGGTATTCGGTGGGGCGCAGGCGCATCTCTTTGCGGCCGGCCACAACGCGACTCTGGTCGAAGTCTATGGTGAGCCAGTCGTCCACCACGACTTCCTGCAAGCGAGGCGGCTCGGTAGCCTCAATCACTGACAAATCCGCGCGGCGGAACAACGCCCGGATGCGCGACACCAGTTCGCGCGGACTGAAGGGCTTGGTCAGGTAGTCGTCGGCGCCCAGGTCCAGCCCGGCCACGCGGTCCGCCTCGTCGCCGCGCACGGTAACGAAAATCACCGGCACCGATGACTCCGCCCGGATGCGGCGCAAGGTCTCGAAGCCGTCCAGCTCGGGCATCATCACGTCCAGCACCACCAGGTCAATGACATCCCCGGCATCCAGCGCGCGCAAGGCTTCCATACCGTTGCCGGCCGTAACGACGTTGAAACCCTCCACCTCAAGGTTCATGGCAGTGAACCGCACGATGTGCGGCTCGTCGTCCACCACCAGGATGGTGCGCCGGTCAGCGGAGGTCATTCCGGCCGCTCCGTTCCGTTGGGGAAGGACAGGGTAAAGGCCGAACCTTCTCCCGGCGCGCTGGCAACGGCAATGTCGCCGTGATGGGCCCGCATGATCGCGTCGCAGATGTAGAGGCCCAGCCCCATGCCCCGGGAATGGGCCAGAACCGGGTCCTGGGAGCGGTGGAAGCGCTCGAAGATGCGACGGGATTCCCAGCGGGGCACGCCTACTCCCGCGTCGGTCACGGTCACTGTTACCCTCCCGTCGTCGCGCTGACGCCCGGATACGGCAACCGGGCCGCCACCGGGAGAATACTTCACCGCGTTGTCCACCAGGTTCACCAGGGTCTCTTCAAGCAACGCCGGGTCGCCGGGCACCGGCGGCAGGTCGTCCGGGAACGAAACCGAGAACTGATGCTTGCCGGAGGTGGGGAGCATACGCCCCACCACCTTGTGCGCCACCGCAGCCAGGTTCACCGGTTCCAGATTGAGGGGCAGGGCTCCGGTCTCCAACCGGGACGCCAACAGCAGCCGGTTCATGAGCTGGCTCATATGGTCGGTTTCTTCCTCAATAGCCTCGAAACTGCGGCGCAGGGCTTCGGCGTCCCATTCCGCGTCGGGGCGGGAAAGGGTGTTAGTGTAGCCTTTGATGATGGCCAGCGGCGTTTGCAGTTGGTGCCCCAGCATCGACAGGAAGGTGGAGCGCATCTCCTCCACCTCGCGAACCCGCGTCATGTCCCGGACGTTGACCACAGCGTTCAAGGGCGCCATTTCCGGCGACCGCACCACGGAGTAAACCAGCGCGACTTCGGTACGCTGGCCGGTGCGGGAGCGTACCGTGGCGGCCAGTTCCGTCACGTTGCCGGCTCCCGCAACACCGTCTCCGGAGGGCCCGGCGTTCAGCATGGGACACCGCCCGGGGCAAAGCGGCCGGCCGTCCCGGTCGCGCCAATCCAGGGCCACCGCGCAGGGCAATCCCAGCAACTCCTCGCCGGGCCGGCCCAGGAGCCGCTCCATGGCCGGGTTCACGCTGACGATGCGCCGTACCGCGTCCACGGTATAAATGCCGTCGGCGCTGCCCTCCAGGATCGACTCCACGCGCTGCTTTTCCTGGCTCAGCAGGTGGGCCAGCCGGGCGGACTGGACGGCGATGGCGGCCTGCTCGGCGAAGGCCGACAAGACCGGTGGGTCGAGTTGGGAGAAGTTGGCGGCATCGGGGGAGCGCAGAACGAAAATCAGGCCCACGTTTTCGTCGGCGGTATGGAGCGGTACCGCCATTACCGGATTCTGCATATCCCCGGTGGTTAAAACCGGGAGCGCGGACTGCGTCAACAGTGCGGAGAGCAGGGTGAAGGGCTCACGGCTCAGCGCCAGGTCGGGTATGGCCTCGTTAAGCAGCGGACGGATACGGGCGATCTGCGCGCTATCAAGCCCGTAGGCTCCGGTGACCACGAAACGGCGCGCCGCGTCATCCCAGGTTGCGACTACCGCCGCGCTGCCGCCCAACGCGCGGACCGCGTTGCGCAGGATGTTCTCCAACTCGGGCTGCAGTTCGACGGTGTCGTCGCCGAACGGGCCCGATGGGTTTGCGATGGAATAGCGATTCACCACGCCCGACCACTCCAGCCGAAATGCGCCGGCGGATTTTCAACGCAATTTTAACATTAAGGACATTGGAAAACGGTCATCGCGCGACGAAAATAGATGGCAACCTGCCCGGCCAGCAGCCGGCTGACCGACGCTAGGAGGTTCAAATGCCCAGGTACGTTTACCGGTGCACCGACTGCGATCACGAGTATGACCAGCGGCAGAGCTTCGGCGCCGCGTCGGAAGGGGAATGCCCCGAATGTTCCGGCGTCGCCCGCCGGGTATTCCATCCCGTGCCGGTCATCTACAAGGGTTCCGGTTTCTACACCACGGACTACGCCCGCAAAAAGTAATTCCCGCGCCGGTCGGGAAACTTCTTAACCAGGCCATCAACATCACCACATTGCAAGGAGGCATTCAGTGGCCACTTTCACACCACTAGGCGAGCGAATCGTCATCAAGCCCATGGAGCAGGAGGCCCAGACCCGGGGCGGCATCCTTTTGCCCGACACGGCCAAAGAGAAGCCCCAGGAAGGCGAGGTCATCGCCGTTGGCCCGGGCCGCGCCGCTGACGACGGCAGCCGCATCCCCATGGAACTCACCGTGGGCGACAAGGTCATCTACTCCAAGTACGCCGGCACCGAGTACGAAGACGGCGACGAAGAGTACCTGATCATGCGCGAGTCTGACGTGCTCGCCAAGATCGGCTAACCATCACCCCCTCGAATTACCCGCACACACTCAACTGAGGAGAAACGCAATGCCTGCAAAGAAAATGGCGTACTCCGAAGAAGCCCGCAAGTCGTTGCGATCCGGCATCGACACTCTGGCCGACTCGGTAAAGATTACTCTGGGCCCCCGCGGCCGCAACGTGGTGCTGGACAAGAAGTTCGGCCCGCCCCAGGTGTGCTCCGACGGCGTGACCATCGCCAAGGAAATTGAGCTGCCCGACGCCTTTGAGAATATGGGCGCCCAGCTGCTCAAGGAAGCCGCCACCAAGACCAACGACGCCGCCGGCGACGGTACCACCACCAGCATCGTTCTGTCCCAGGCCATCATCAACGAAGGCTTCAAGAACGTCACCGCCGGCGCGAACCCCATGGCCATCAAGCGCGGCATCGAGCGCGCCGTTGGCCAGATCGTGACCGAGTTGCAGTCCATGTCCCAGCCCGTGGAGACCCGCGAGCGCATCGGGCAGGTTGCCTCCCTCTCCGCCCATGAAGACGCCATTGGCGAGACCATCGCCGAGGCCATGGAGAAGGTCGGCAAGGACGGCGTCATCACCGTCGAAGAGTCCCGCGGCCTCACCGACGAGATCGAGTACGTGGAAGGCATGCAGGTCGACCGCGGCTACATCTCCCCTTACTTCATCACCAACAGCGACCGCATGGAAGCTGGTATCGACGACGCCTACCTGATCATCACCGACAAGAAGATCTCCGCCGTCGCCGACCTGGTTCCCGCCCTTGAAAAGCTGTTGCAAGTCGGGCAGAAGAACGCCGTCATCGTCGCTGAGGATGTGGACGGCGAGGCTCTGGCCACCCTGGTGGTCAACAAGCTGCGCGGCATCATGAACGTGCTGGCCGTCAAGGCTCCCGGCTTCGGCGACCGCCGGAAGGCCATGCTGGAAGACATCGCCATCCTGACCGGCGGCACCGTTATCAGCGAAGAGACCGGCCGCCGGCTGGACTCCGCCACCCTCGAGGACTTTGGCCGCGCCCGCCGCGTCGCCTCCACCAAGGACGACACCACCATCGTGGAAGGCCACGGCTCCGAGGATGGCATCCAGGCTCGCATCAACCAGATCAAGGCTCAAATCGAAGACACCACCTCCGAGTACGACCGCGAGAAGCTGCAAGAGCGCATGGCCAAGCTGTCCGGCGGCGTGGCCGTCATCAAGGTCGGCGCCGCCACCGAGATTGAGCTCAAGGAGCGCAAGGCTCGCGTGGAGGACGCCCTGTCCGCCACCCGTTCCGCAGTTGAAGAAGGCATCGTCCCCGGCGGCGGAGTTGCCCTGGTCCGCGCCCAGCGCGCCCTGGAAGGAGTCGGCGGCCTGACCGGCGACGAAGTGGTCGGCCTCAACATTATTCGCCACTCCCTCGAGCAGCCCCTGAAGATCATCGTCGAGAATGCCGGCGGCGAAGGCGCGGTCGTCCTCCACGACGTGAAGGACCAGTCCGACGACTACGGCTACGACGCCGAGGTCAGCGAGTTCGGCCCTATGCTCGAGCGCGGCATCATCGACCCGGTGAAGGTGACCCGCTCTGCCCTGCAGAACGCCGCCTCCGTGGCCGCCATGGTGCTCACCACCGAGTCCATGATCACCGAGATCCCTGAACCCATGCCGGCAGCCCCCGCTGCCCCGCCGATGGACTTCTAAATCTCGGGCACACATCCCACGGGATAGCATCCGGGGCGGCCCTGCGACCGCCCCGGTTTTTGATGTTAACCAGGCCGCTTTATTTGGCAACTAATTGGGAGTATATTTACCATCGATATGATCCAATCAGAACACCCACCGTTGCGCCTTCTTCCGAATACGAGCCAAACCACGGCGCGAGGCTACTGCTGAAATCCTCGTTGACGCGCCGGATCCTCGACTGGCATCCGCCCACGCCGTTCTTTTACGGTTGGCTGGTGCTGGCGATGGGTTGCCTGTCCAGCGCAGGCGGCTCCAGCGTTTCCCAGGTGGTTATGGGGACCATCCAGGTCTATATCTCGGAAGACACCGGATGGAGCATTGACCGGATCGCCATTGCGGTGACGGCAGGGACCTGGATTTCGGGACTGTTCGCTCCGTTGGCGGGATACATGGCGGACCGGTACGGCCCGCGCGTGCTCACCACCCTGGGCCTGATTATCGTCGGCTGCTGTCTGCTGGTCATATCCTCCACCGGCAACAATTCGCTGTGGCAGTTCATCGTCCCATACGTAATCGCGCGGTCCATCAGCAATCCATTTTTGATAGGGGTGGTGCCACGGGTTGCCACGGTGAATTTCTTTCGCCGCTGGCGCAATATCACCATTTCCATCTCCGGGATGGCCCGGCCGGTGGGCGGCGCGATCAACATACAGATAATTTCGCTGATAGCGCTGAGCCAGAGTTGGCGGGCGGCGTATGGCTACGTTGGAGTGTTTCTGCTTTTGCTGGCGGTTCCGGCGTTCCTGACCATGCGCCGCACGCCGGAGGAAATCGGGATGCTGCCGGACGGCGCCAGTCCGGTGCGGGGGGCAACGAATACGGCGCGGGTCGGCGCCGGTCGGGGAAGGAATGCCCCGGGGTTGGAACCCGAGTTCAGTTGGACCGCCCGGGAGGCCATGCGGACCCGGGCATACTGGTGCATCGCCGGCACTGCCGTTTTTGCGATCATAGCGTCCGCAGGTTTGGGCTATATCCTGGTGCCGTACCTGGTGAGCCAGTCCGGACCCGGCCTGTCCAATCCCCAGGCAGTGGGCGTGGGCAGCTTGGGCGCGGTGCTGGCGTTGACCACTCTGGCATGGGGATATATGGCCGACAAACTGGGGCCCCGATACTGCATGGTAATTACCATCACCGGAGCCGTGGCTTCGGGCATTTTCCTGATCACCGGCGTTAACTCGGTGTTGACGGCCTACCTGTTCGCCATCCTGTGGGGGTTCTTCTCCAACACCGTCGGCACGCTGGAGCATATGCTGCTGGCCCAGTACTTCGGACGGGGTTCTTTCGGGGCAATCATGGGATCACTGGGGCCGCTGCAGACCACGGCATTAGGGGTGGGCCCGCTGTTCGGGAGCTATCTGCTCACGTTCACTCACAGTTATTCGGTGGTCTTCATGGTGTTGATGGCGATGTACGCTGGCGCCGGGATGCTGATTTTCCTGGCCAAAGCGCCCCGTCTGCCGCCCAGGGCCGCGGCAACGCAACCGGACGTCGCCGGAAGCGCGGCGGCAGTATAATCCACCCGAACCAAACAATGGAGGCAACGAAATGGCAAACAGCACCTACATGAACCCCAGCGGCATCGCGGACCCGTCACCCTCCGGTTTCACTGCCGTGGTGAAAGCGGGCAACACCGTGTACATCGCCGGCATGGTGGCGCAGGACGAGAACGGCAACGTGATGGGGGAGGGGGACGCCGAGGCCCAGACCCGGCAGATCTGGCGGAATATCGAAGTGGCGGTTCAGGCCGCCGGCGGCAGCCTGACCGACATCGTGAAAACCACGACCTATGTGACGGGCATTGAGCACGCCCCGGCCGTCCGCGCCGTTCGCAGCGAACTGTTCCCCAGCAACCCGCCCACGAGCACGCTGCTGGTGGTCAGCGAACTGGCCAACCCGGCCTACGTGGTGGAGATCGAGTCCATCGCAGTTGTGGGGTAGCCGCGAAACCCCGGCCCCTCCGATGAAGAGAGGCCGGGTCACTGATTCACTATCATGGTATCATTGCGGCGCCGGCATCGGGCCACCCTGACGGCCATATTCAGCCGCCCCACACGGGCGAATATCCGCTGGGATGAAATTGAGTCGTTGCTGCTGGCTTGCGGCGCTGTCACTGAGGAGCGGGCCGGCTCGCGGGTATCGGTAGAGATTAATGGACTGGACAAGGTGTTCCACCGCCCGCATCCGGGGAACAACGCGGATAAGGGAACCGTGACATCGGTGCGCAACTTCCTGCGCATAGCCGGCATCACTCCGAATGAACGGTAGGAGGGGTCAGGAATTATGGAACACAATGAGTACACAGTAACTGTGGAATTTGACGACGAGGCCGGATTCTTTCACGGCGATGTGTTCGGTTCGCGGGGCGGCTTCACGTTCCAAGGCGATACCTTAGCCGAGTTGAAAGAGGCATTCAACGATTCGTTGGTCGATTACTTGATGTTTTGCACTGAGCGGGGCAAGGAACCGGACAACGCATTTACGGGAGAGACTTTGTGCAGAGTTACTGACGATGCATATCGGGCCATGGCCGAAGCCGCCGAATTGGCAGGCAAGGCCGTTAACGACGTACCGAGTCAGACAGCGAGGGAGCAAACTACCTCACAAACCGCTTGACCGCCTCCGGTCGGAGACAAAAGTTACGCTACAAATCATCGCCCCGTCCCACTGATTGAGGCCGGTCAACCTATCACTTTCCACCTCCGCTGCTGCAAGACCAGCCACATTCGATGCCATACGAAGCGGCGTTCCGGTTCCTCAAGACGCCGGCCGATCAGTTGGCGAACCGCCAATACCGCCTGGCCGGCGAAGAAGCCCCAGTGGCCCGGCTCGTTCCTCAGCCAGCCCTCCACCCGGTCGGGATGCGCGTTGGCGACATCCTCCAGCAACTTGTCCAGCGCGACGCCGCCAGCATCTCCCCCGGCCGCCATGCGGTCAGCCGCCTCCCACCGGACGGACGATCTCCAGGGCGTCCCCCGGGCGCAGTTTCACCGCCTCGAAGTCCTCTTTGCGGACTACCTGACCGTTGTAGCCCACAGCGATGAAGCGCATGTTCACGTCAATGGTGGCGAGGTAGGACTGGAGGTCCAGCCCGTCTTCGATCTCGCGCGGCTTGCCGTTTACCTTCAGGGTAATCATGGCTGCGCTTACCTCCTCTCCATTGCGAAGCGGTCGTTTGCGCCGCTTTGGTTTCGGTTATCGGAGCCATCGGCTATGGCGTCCATCATGGCTGATTTAAGGCGGCGCGCCGCAGTTTCCGGGTCATCGCTGGCGAGCACGCTGGTAATGACCGCCGCTCCGCTGGCTCCTGCCGCCATCACGCCGGCTATATTATCCGCTGTGATGCCGCCGATGGCCAGCAAAGGGACAGCAACGCCGGCGGCCCGGACGCGCTCCAACAGGCCGGGGCCCGAGGGTTCTTCTCCGGGGTGAGAACGCGTGGTGAACATGGCGCCTACCAGCAGGAAATCGGCTCCCGATGCGGCGGCCTTCTGCGCTCCGTCAACGGAATGCACCGAGCGGCCAATCACTGCGTCACCGCCTACGATGGTTCGCACCAGTTCCGTGGCCATCGCCGCCTCGCCCAACTGCACGCCGCCGGCGCCACTGGCCGCGGCAACGTCAGCCCTTTCGTTGACCAGCAGCAGCGCGCGATCTCGCACAACCTCCCGCAACGCCATCGCCTGTTCAAACAGAGCGCCGCCGGGCAGTTCCTTGTCGCGGAGTTGCACCATATCAACTCCGCCGGCCACGGCGGCGGCGACCCGGTGCGGCAACTCGTCCGCCGGACAGACTCCCCGGTCGGTCACCAGGCACAGGCAGGGATACGGCAAGGACAGCGGCATGGGAGGCCCGCTCAGTCGGCCAGCACCGGCTCGGGCACGTCGGCCGGTGGGCTGCTGGGTATGGCCTCGGTACGGACCGGGATACGGCCGGCGAGGTACGCCTGACGGCCAGCCTCGACACCCTTGCGGAAAGCGTCGGCCATGAGCGCGGGGTCTTCGGCCTGGGCAATGGCGGTGTTCACCAGCACGGCGGAGGCGCCCATTTCCAGGGCTTTGGAAGCATCGGAGGGCACGGCCAAGCCGGCGTCCACCACCACGGGGACGGTGGCGTTTTCCAGAATGATCCTGACTTCCTCAGCAGTGTGAATGCCCTGTCCGGAACCGATGGCCGAACCGAGGGGCATCACCGTGACGCAGCCGACCTCTTCCAGGTTCTTGGCGAGCACCGGGTCGGCGTGGATGTAAGGCAGTACCTTGAACCCTTCATCGACCAGCTGCCGGGCGGCCTCCAGGGTTCCGTTGGGGTCTGGGAACAAATACTTGGCGTCCGGGATGACTTCCAGTTTGACGAAGTCGGTCTGGGCAACCTCGCGGCCCAGACGGGCCACGAACAGGGCTTCTGCCACGGTGCGGCAGCCGGCCGTGTTGGGAAGTATCCGGTACTTGTCAAGGTTGATGTGTTCCAGGATGTTCTGCTCCGGGTTGTCGAGGTCCAACCGGCGGATGGCAACGGTAACCATCTCGGCGCCGGAGGCTTCCAGGGAATCGACCATTTCCTGCATACTGCGGTGCCGGCCGGTTCCCACAATCAGCCGGGAATTGAACGTCACACCCCCAATCACCAGTTCATCGGCCATCGTTGCCACTCTCCTGTGTCGTACCGGGGAAGTTCAATGAACGACGCCCGGAATATGCCAAACGCAAAACCGCCAGGCAAGAACCCGGCGGCAAGGTACAAACGCTGGCTGCTGTCCCTACGTCGGCATTATCCGAGTCAGGTACAGCGGTCGGCGACGAATTTGGCCGCCCTCTCAGCCTGGTTTGCCCAAGCTCCCGCCAGAATCGCGTCAGGCGTTCAATTGTAGGTTGAATGTAGCACTATGCGTCGGGCAAGTCAATGTGCCCCTCATCTCATGCGTACCCACTTTAGCTGGTCATTCCACCCTCGCCGTAGGCGGGCGATGGAATCTCGTTCCGGCGGTGGCTGCCGCCGGCCACGGCAGTCTTGCCGGGACGGCTATTGCTACGCCGACGAGATTGCCACCCCCCCCCCGTATCAAGTACGGGGTCGCAATGACAAAGTGGGTACGCATGAGTTACGTCAAGGGATGCCATGTCGCGCGGATTGTCGTGGTTTTTCGGGATTGGCTCCTTTGATTGGGTGGTTGGTGGTTCAGTTGGTTTGTTTCGGGTTCGGGGGTTCAGGTTGTCGGCGCTACGGCCAGAGAGCGTTTTTGCGAA
>CAYGAY010000052.1:0-14398 GCA_964347975.1 uncultured Dehalococcoidia bacterium | reverse complement strand
GAACAAGACCTGTGCCAGGCCATCGTCAATCATGGGCGGGACTACCTGGTACGGGCGCTGGTACGGGTGAAGGGGAATCGCCCGACGGCCCGGTCTGCCCGGTCAGAAGGGTTTGCGGAGGCGGAGTTGGGAAAACCCCAAGCCCGCACGGTGGATAAAAGGGGGGCCAGGTTGAGGTGAGGGAGCTGTGGGCCAGCGCCGAGTTGGCCGACTATATTCGGGAGGAGCTGGGGTTTCCCGGCGCAAGACAGGCGGCCCTGGTGGTCAAGACGGCAACGCAGCTGGCCACTGGCTCTATATCCCGGGAGCGCTGGTATTTGCTGACCAGCCGGCCGCTGGAACGGTGCAGCCCCGCCGAGTTACTTCGGCTTTTCCGCCAGCATTGGGGCATTGAAAACAGCTTGCACCACGTGAAAGACCGCAGCTGGGACGAAGACCGGCATACCCTGCGCCGTCCGGGATT
Source organism: uncultured Dehalococcoidia bacterium (assembly GCA_964347975.1). Classification (GTDB taxonomy): domain Bacteria; phylum Chloroflexota; class Dehalococcoidia; order Lucifugimonadales; family UBA3495; genus Bin87. Next base: position 13,935 of record CAYGAY010000052.1, on the reverse strand, counting down.
GGGCGAAGTCTTCGCCGCGCTGGTGAACGTGAGCTTGAACGTCCTGCGCCGGGCCGAGTGGCTTCCGGAGCGGCTGTCCCTGCCCTTGCGCGCCAAGACCTGCGCCTTCCGCCCACAACAGACCATCGCCTACCTAGCCGGACATCTACCCTGACTTTGCAATCGTCCTGGCGTGTGCGGGGGAACCGTGAATCACCTGCTGCCCCGGCTGTATAATCAGGGTCTATCCCCGCGTGTGCGGGGGAACCGTGTCCGGCCAGGAGTTGCAGGGTGCGGTGGACGGTCTATCCCCGCGTGTGCGGGGGAACCTAACGCAGGTCGTACCCGGTGATCGGGCTGCCGGGTCTATCCCCGCGTGTGCGGGGGAACCCCCCCGCTGCTCCGCTCCGGCAAATCCCGCCATGGTCTATCCCCGCGTGTGCGGGGGAACCCTCCGAGGCAAGAGGCAGAAAAATGCCCGTTGCGGTCTATCCCCGCGTGTGCGGGGGAACCGATCCGGCCAGTGAAGAGATAGTCGTGCTGCGGGGTCTATCCCCGCGTGTGCGGGGGAACCGCATGGCGGATAGCTCGCACCCGTTTGCGATCAGGTCTATCCCCGCGTGTGCGGGGGAACCCCCTTGTCGTGTCATCGTAATGCTTCTTATCAAGGTCTATCCCCGCGTGTGCGGGGGAAACCCCTTTCAGCGCCGTCGGTGGTACTCCACCGCGGGTCTATCCCCGCGTGTGCGGGGGAAACCGTTGACCGCCCGAACCCGGACTTGATACACCGGGTCTATCCCCGCGTGTGCGGGGGAAACCTGAGCGCGTAGATCGGCGGTGCGTTGGATATGGGTCTATCCCCGCGTGTGCGGGGGAAACGGGCTTTTGGGCGGGCGCAGTGTCAACCTGGGAGGTCTATCCCCGCGTGTGCGGGGGAAACGGGACTACCGGAGCACGCTTGGTGAGCTGTACGGGTCTATCCCCGCGTGTGCGGGGGAAACCCGCGGCGGATGACTGCCCTGGCGAATCGGGAAGGTCTATCCCCGCGTGTGCGGGGGAAACGACCTGGCCGGCGTTGATCTCGGGTACGTGATGGGTCTATCCCCGCGTGTGCGGGGGAAACCCCAGACCCGCTACCCGCAACCTGGCGCGAATAGGTCTATCCCCGCGTGTGCGGGGGAAACCGCGTGACATGCCGCTGCGGTACGAGTTTTTTGGGTCTATCCCCGCGTGTGCGGGGGAAACGCCCCGGTCTCGCGCAGTTTTGTTTCCAGTGGCGGTCTATCCCCGCGTGTGCGGGGGAAACCCGCCGGGCAAGGGCATGACTGACCATGATGAGGGTCTATCCCCGCGTGTGCGGGGGAAACCCCTGGCGAATCGGCAACTGTATGCTGGCAACCGGTCTATCCCCGCGTGTGCGGGGGAAACTCGGACGTGGCCTTCGTGGTGTTTTTGATCGTCGGTCTATCCCCGCGTGTGCGGGGGAAACCGCCATTGCGGACCATCGTTTGCCGCGTCCGGGGGTCTATCCCCGCGTGTGCGGGGGAAACGTAGGCTGGATTTGCTTGCCCGTTCTTTGCAAAGGTCTATCCCCGCGTGTGCGGGGGAAACGGGGTGAGGGCATAGCGTTTGCCATGCAGGTGAGGTCTATCCCCGCGTGTGCGGGGGAAACTGCCAAGGTGGCTGCAACCTCGAACGCATCGACGGTCTATCCCCGCGTGTGCGGGGGAAACGACGCCAAGCCAAAGCAGTGAGAGGCCGAATAGGGTCTATCCCCGCGTGTGCGGGGGAAACCAGGATGCTGTTGACCACCAGGTAGATGGCCAGGGTCTATCCCCGCGTGTGCGGGGGAAACTGTTTTGCCCACAGTTGCACTTCCAGGGCTCTGGGTCTATCCCCGCGTGTGCGGGGGAAACCCTTGGAGTCTTGATATTGAACCCGTACGTCGTATTTGCCTAGGGAATAGTGTCAGCGGTACTTTACCAGGTACACGCCATCCGCGTCCACAAGTTCCTTCGGCGCTTCACCCAGCGTCCGTATTTGCTGCTGTCCTACTGCGGTTGAGTCTCGCCAGGTCATCACGATGGAGCCTTGCCCCAGCTCGTAGTGCCAACCCGTCAGCGTCTCCCAAATCCGCTCGCGTATCCCGCGGGTCATCTGCGGCGAGGTGTACACTCCCGGCGCGATTTCCAGCATCGCCGAGGCCAGGAACCCTCGATAGCGGCTTTCCACGTTGACCGTAACTACCACCGTCATAGTCTTACTCCTTGACCGGGCTATTCTACATTCCATCCGTCTCCGGAAGACGCAGCCGGCGCTCCTTCCAGCGGCGGCACGTCCTGAAACAACGTCTTGATGCGGTCAATCATTTTGGGAATCACCCGCTCGGTACGCAGCAGATCTCCGGTGGTCCGCCGCGTGTGTCTTTCCACATTCAGCCGGGGATTTTTGGCAATGTCGCTGGCCGACTGGAACGCCGCCGGCAGCAGCGCCGTATCCCGAAACAGGTCGGCGATATCCAGCGCGAAAGCGTCGCCGCTGTGCTCGTGAATGAACCCCAGCTGAGGAATGGCCCCCAACGCGGTTACGGCGATTACCGCCGCCGAGGTTACGGCTACCGAAGCGTGGTTAATCGCCTGGTTGGGAACATCCGCTGCCAGCGGGGCCGACCGGTCGTAACGCCGCCCCCGCCACTGGATGCCGTAGCGCTGGGCCAAGTTCTGGTAAGTGCGCTTCATTCGGGCGCCTTCAATGCCGCGCAGCGTGTTGATGTCCGTATGCGGCAGGACTTCGCCCAGGCGTAGCGCGTACATCTTCCGGGCGACGGTGATGCGGTCGCCCATGGGGTCGCCCCAAGCGCGCATCTGCCGGCGGGCGATGTCCGACGTGTCCGGCGCCAGCGGCGGCGCGGTGTAGCATCGCACACCGTCCTCCCCCACCGCCACCAGCGCGGTGCCGTGCCGCGCCATCAGACGCAGCGCGTCGTGGCTCACGGTGGAACCTGGCCCCAGAAGAATCATCGACAAACTCTGAAAGGGTATGCCGTACTCGCCGGCTTCCAATGAGCTGTCGGCGTCGGGTGGGCTGTTTCGCTCAAAACGCAACGTTCCGTCGCGCACCGTCAAGGCTCCCCGGGATAGCCACAGCAGGCCGTGGCGGTCGGCGTGAGGGATGCGAGCAGTCTCCAGTCCTAGTCTTCCGCGTAACATTTCTTGTCGGCTCCAGCGAGTGTAAGTATCAGATATATTCGATTGTTAAGTTGCGACCACGAGCCGGCTAGTCCGCCACAGGCGGACTAGCCGGCGGGGCGCAGCAGCAGCATCCCGTAGCCATAAGCGCGGTGGCGGCCAACGCCCCGGGACAGTAGGTTGGTAAAGGCGTCGCTATCGGTGACGGTGAGGACGCCGCGCATCAGGGCGTCCGGCCCTTCCATATGGCGGGCGCGAAGCTTGCGAAAGACCCGAGTGCGCTGGAAGGACGCTAGCCTGGTCTTTTCCAAGTCGAGGCTCGCGCCGCCGATTCTTTCCAACTGCTCGGACAGCCATTTCCGATAGACATCCTCCCGCGAGCAGGTTTCCCTTCGCTCATCCAAAGCCTGCATCACAAAGGCGTCGCGCTCGGCGCGGTGATAATTGCCGCTATTCCCTATGGGACGTTTGAGCCGCCGGGTAGGACGGATTCGCACTTCAAAGCCCAGCTTTTTGCCGGGCTGCCATTCCGTCGGCATCGGCTTGCTGTCAATGCTGGCGGCGGGAATGATGCGCGCTTGCAGCGGGCCGGCGTATAGGCGGGACGCTTCCCGCAAGGTGTCGGCAGCGGCCGGCCCGTAACCGTAGAGAGCGCCCTTTGCGCTGCCGCGGGACAGCATCAACCGGAAGGGCCGGGGCGCGCCGTCCTTCGGCTTGCCGAAGGATTCGGTCAACAGGCAGTGCATGGCGTGGTCTGGGTCTTGCAGTCGCCGGCTGCCCATCCAACGCTGGAAATCCCGCACGCTTACGTCGGCTCGTACCATCTGCAAGTCCGTCATGGTGATTCATCCTTTACCAACGCGCTGCGGCTAACACTGCCTTCGCGTACCCATCTTCCGCCGCCGTGCAGCCCCGAAATCCAATTGCGCTGGTCAGTAAGCATATAGCTGCGACTGGCTTCAACCCCTGTAACGTCCTCATCATTGGGCCAGAGCAGCCGTATGGATTCCTGACCTCTGGCCGGCTCTGCCGGGGGTATGGCCAGCAGGGCGGCCAGCGCCGTATCTCCATCGGCAAAGTCGGCAAACAGCGAAACCGACGGCAAGCACGGCTTGCGCCCGATGAACAGCGGACGGGCCGGTTCCTGCAATGCCGCCGCCAGTTCGTCCAGCGTGGGCGATTCGTCGTCGGGTTGCAGGCGCAGGGCGACGGTGACGCGCATATCGGCGTAGTAGTCGCGCCAACGTTGATGAGTAAAAGGCCCGCTACCAACTGCGCCTAATGCCCCTGCCCGTTCATCAGGCGTCCTTCGGGTTGTCCACCCAATCACCCAATGAGTGCGTCGCACAAACAGGTCAACTGAGTCGCCCATCTTCACAGTTTGGTAGTCGGTCATCCGCACGCCGCCGGCTGGCTCCCGGTCGATGCGGGCGGCGAATACCAGTCGGTCTTGTAGACGTTGGTGCCGTTCCTGCTCAATGCGACGCCAGCCCAGGGCGTTGGCGAACAACCCAGTCAGCATTGACGCCGCCGGGAAGGGGCGGATGACGCCGTAGTTATCAATGGTCTCGCCGCCGAAAGCCATCAACGGCGATTCCAGGTTCAGTATCAGATGCCGCATCATTGTTCCGCCGCGCCGTTGCAAACCGCATCCATTGCCCAGGTTGCCAAATCGTCCAGGCAGATCCGCTCGACATTGAGAGAATCGCAGTCTTCAACCGACATCACCCGACGGGCTTCCTTTGCGCCGTAGGCGGCATCCAGTTTGGCGAGATGGTCGGACAGCGCAGCAGTGGCGGCCTCAACCTGCGCCCTGACCGGCTTGCGGAAGGCATTGGCCAGGCTGCGCGGCTGGCGGGAACCGGCCTCAACGAGTATCAGATCAGCGCAGGCGTAGGGCGCGGTGGAGCCGAGCTTGGCTCCCGGCGACACGGTGGCGATGAGATGGATGAGGTTATGAACCACCTGGCCGGCCAATTCCCGGTCGGCGTTGCCCCAGGTGTCGGCGTGGCAGCCCTCCAGATTGGAAACCAGGCCCGGCACGTCAATGACAACGTAGCCGTAGAACAGGCCGGCGGTCAGCTCCATGTCGTTGAGATGCGCTGCGCCGGGGCCGTCTTCCTCTTTGGGAAGGTCTTCCACGGCAGCCCAGAAGTCCATTTCGCTTTCCTCACCGTGAACAGTGAAGGTGTGGGCAACATGGACAGCGGCGTCAACGTTAGCGGCGGTATCGGAAGTCACCATCCTGCCGAACAACGCGCTGATTAGACCTCCAGGAAACTTAGTCTGATCTCTGAATGCCCGGAAGTTGCCGCGCTCCTCGTTCCGGAGTTGCGTGCTGAAAAGCAATTTGGCGGCTTCGCCAGCAGCCTTCTCGTCATCCGGGTGGTCGTTACAGATAGCCGCAGCCTTTTCCCGCAAATATTCGACTTCGGGTAGGCCAAGCAAGAGGGGTTGCGTACCGCTGCCGCTGTAGACATTTTCCTGAAAGGCATTCTCAATCGCTTGCATAACTTTTTCGCTAGCGGCATTGCGGAGTTTGAGCGGTGCCATTACACCCAAGGATATGGCGTTTCGGGTGCGGAACGATCCAGTGAAGCCATCGATGTTCTTCAACGAGAACTCATCCTCTGCAGTCCGCCAGTGCCGCTTCAGGCACTGTGACGATATGCGTGTCCGCACGGCGTCACCGAAAGGCATCCGCTTGGCCAAGCCGGAATCATCCCGGTTCAGCAGTGCCGCTGGATAGGAGTGGAGGGTGTGGATTTGCAGGAATCTGGGGATGGTCATTATGAGTCTCCTTGTTCTTCCGATTGCCGGGAGTTGCGCCGCTGCGTCTGGTAGTAATCACGGGCAATTTCAATCCGGCTTTGTTCAGCCCTTTCTGCGTAGTATCCTTCGTTGAGGATAAACCAAGCCATTTCTCGCCAGTTAAAGGAGCATTTTTCATTTGCCAATATCCGAAACAGCCTGGCCAAGAGGCTATGGAGTGCCGGCCCTCTGGCCGCAAGCAGCGTTGCCAAGCGGTCTTCACTGTAAAAACCTCTTTCTCCGGGTTGTCGTTCGCCGCCGAGGTAGAGTGTTCTCCCAACAGATACATTTGTGTTATGGGCCAAACCCGCGCCGTGCGCCATCAGCGCTATACCATGCGTGATTAGGCCCCACTTGGCGACGTCCGGGTTTCGCGGCATCCCATCTCGGACCATCAGCTGCCAGAAAGCTGCCGAGTCCGGTCTGTTGGGGTCCATGCGGCGCAACCGGGCCCGGGGGCCGGTGCCATATTCTTTACCCTCAATGGTTTCGGCCAAATTGGTGATAACATTCCCGAAGTTTGCGGGTATCTGGCTGTTGCTCCGGCGGCGCTTACTGCGCTGGAACGATTTTGCATCAGCGTTTGGGCCGTCTTTCAATACGCTTTCGATTTCATCCCAATTTTCAGGACGCCATTCGTAGGCTGGAATATGCTGCCCCAAAGCTTCCAACCACTCTGTCTGTTCCTCTCGTAGTTCGCTGTCATATCCTCGCTTGAGCTCTGCCGCAATCAGCTCCGTTTCGCCCGTACGGGGGTCTTTGCGGTACATTACCAAGTCAGGGAATCCCCGGCCGCGTACAATGTGTATGCTGTCCTGGTCGCGGAGATGAAATGGCTGCCAACCGTGATGATGCGCCGTATCGATTACTTGGTCGGTAAAGACGCTTTCCCTAATTCGGGGTTCTTTCGCCTGTTCTACTGAAACAGTGGTATCTGCGTCTCCATCGAGCTCTGCGTCTGCGGCGTTTGGCTGTTGTTCGGACATTCCATATCCTCCTTCGGCTGCTCAAACGCATCCGGGATTCCATTTGACCCGCGTAATCCTCCCCAGAATGCGATTTCTGCGTTGACACGGGCCTTGTATCTATGAATTGTTGGACAAGGCAGTGCATCCTCAGCTGCTTGCAGAATTTTGCTGGCATGGTCAATCACTCCATCCCCCCTATTCCGTAGCCACCGCTTGCGGATACGCTTGCGCTCGTTATCACCGTCGACGTCAAACTCGTCCTGCAAGTCTGCGAAAAATCGTGAGTCGACGATTTCGGTTAGCTGGTTCGCCCGGCGGTTGGCATGGTCACGATGCTCGTCCTTGATATTTTCCCGATTGCCACCAGCTACGAATAAGGAAATGGCGTAACGCAGAATGCGCTGGACTTTGCCGATCTGCTCAATGCGCTCTCTGGCAATATCCTCGAGCTCATTTTGCCCGCTTGGTCGTCCAAAAATCTGCACCGCTTTGGGCCGCAGGGGGATAATGCGCTCGTGATAACCTTGGGTGCCTCCTTCCCCCCGCACCATGCCGCGGGCGACCAGTTGCATCGTTCCGCGGTCATACTGCGTCATAGTGAGCAGAGGCGGCCTCGCCCAATCCTGGGAGAACAGCCCGTCAACTATCCTGTCGTAGCCGAATTTGCGCGGCCCCAGAAAAGCCGGCGGCGTATCCTTCTGGTTACGAGTCTTGCCTACTGGCGTCCACGGGTCTCCGGTTAAACCTTTAATGTCGACAATCCGCCGGGCCAGTGAGTTGGCGCGAATGGCCTCCAATTTCCCATCCACCAGACGGAGCCGGATGCGCCGGCAAACCTCAATATAGAACGGCTCCATTTGGTTGATAAGTAACGCTTCGGCTTTCGTCCCATCCCAAGGGACAGTCCATAGCAGGCTAATACCGCCATTGGTCACCGGGTACTCGTCCAAAATCGTCTGCCGATGTTCCAGCAGTGCCTTTATATCGCGCTTGACATGACCGCCGAGACGGAGTGTAGGCGTAATGCTAAACGCTGAGCGATTTCCATAGCCGCTGGGCATACGGGAAATGCCATAATTGCGGCTTCCTCCATAGCCCTCCAACGTCTGCAACGCAATCAGCGCAAATATCCAGTCATCCACGTCAGCTTGGGACACCACAGTCGACTTCAGGTCGTGATTCTTGGAAGTGACCAGCATATCCAGCTCATCCGGCGTCGCCACCCGATTTTTGTACTCGGCCAGTTCGCCGGCGGAACGAGCTGGCGGCTGCAAAAAAGCCGGCTTGGTGATGTCCTCAACCACCGCTTGCCAAGGTTCATCGTCGGGCCAATCCGGCGTTAGCCCGCGTATCGGGGCGACCCACTCCGCCGCATCCGCTGGCGGCTCGCTGATGCCGGCCCGGTGCATTGCCATTGCGCCCAGCTGGACCAGGAAAGCGTGCCAGGCGTGGCGCTGGTGGGGCCGCAACGCTGGGAATGCGTCCACTTCATCCGCCATCAGGGCGGCGTACACCTCTGGCAGGGACGCTACGCACGTACCGTCTGCTGTGGTTATTCGGATCAGAGGTTCGGTCAACAGATTGAACATGATTTCGCCTCGTGATTAGTTCGCATGAGCCGAACTTACGTTCAGCGCAATTGTACGACCGACCGGTGGGTCTGTCAATCCTTTGATAATGCCTTTTGCGTCAAATGTCGGGACTTGTCGCTAAAGGCAATGGGGGTCACAAACCCAATTGGTATCCATTTGAGGAGTTCCGGGATGACTATGCCATCCGCACAGGTAATACCTGCACCGGGCGCAGATGCGAGTGGCATATCGCGAGCAATCACCGTAGTCGCAGTGAGGTCGGTATGGCAAACGTGATACAATAGGCACTGGAACCTCCTAACGGTCCGATCATCAGCCGATGTAGGGGGTGACTTGGCCTTTGCCAGGGTAGTAGCTTGGCAAAGGCCGTCCTGTAGCCCAAAGGTTATCACAATCCAGCGGCGGCCGCAAGTTCCCCCGCACACGCGGGGATAGACCGCTCTGCGCTACGACGGTTTAATGTCGTATGCAAGTTCCCCCGCACACGCGGGGATACCATCACTCGGCGGATGGGTAGTGCTGGGGTTGTCCAGCTAATCCATCCGCCGCAGCCCCAGCCGGTCGTAGCGGAACCGCCGGCCGCCGACGCTGAACTCAAAGCCGTCGTCGGTAGGTATTGCCGCTATCGGCTCTTCCGGGATTTCCGTGTCGCCCAACCAGCGCACTGTCATCGCCAACCGGTCGATGGGCTGGCCGTCAAAGGGGCTGGCCGGCGGCGGGTCAAAGACTATATCCACCCGGTCGTCGCCCAGGCGGGTGCGGATGCGCTCCTCGTCGCTGGGAAAAATCACGTCCTGATTGTCGGCGAAAAAGGACTTGCCGAACTTGATGGTGTGGCCCCGTGCGATTTGCCGGTCGGCGATGTGGCCGCCCTCATTGCTGACGGCGTGGGCTTGCCACTCCTCGCCCATTTCGTCGGTGATGCGCTGCAGCGCGTTGGGGTGAGTGGCCGACTCCACCAGCAGACGGTTCATCTCCGGGATGCGCCATTCAGGATGTTCGTCAATCAGCCGCCGCGTCGCCTCCAGAATATGCAGGCTCTTATACACATAACCCTTTGGCCCCAGGCCGTTGGCGTTCTGGCCGCTGGCCAGCAGCGGCGACAAGTCATTGCCGGGCGGAGTGAGCACGATGCACTGCGGGGTTTGGTATCCCACTGGCCGGTCGTTTCGCCGATGGCGATGTAGGCGGCCGATGCGTTGCAACAGCACGTCCACCGGGCACAGGTCGGTAATCAGCAGGTCGGCGTCGATGTCCAGCGACTGCTCCAAAGTTTGCGTGCCCACTACGATTCCGCCGCCCGGCTGGCGGTCTTTGCCCAGCCGTTGCTCGACCGCCGCGTCCAGCAACCGGCGGTCGCCGGGGGCGAACCGGCCATGATGCAGCATCACGGCGGTATCGGAACCGGCCAGTTGCTCTACCGCTTGATGCGTCTGGATGGCATAGCCAACGGTGTTGCGAACCACCAATACTTTCGCGCCGTCGCGGGCTGCCGTCAGCGCGCGTTGGACCACGGCGGCGAAATCGTGCATTGCCGGCTCTGCCGCAATGCCGACGTTCTTTTCCTGTCCGTTTTCGCCGACTCCGGCGCCATCCTTTGCCGGCGTACTGACCGCCGGATAGTCCGTAGCGATAGCCTCGGCCAGCGGTAGAATGTTGGTCGTCTTGCCGTCGCCGCGCGAAAGCCACCGTAGCCGCGCCGCCGAACCCAGCGTGGCCGACATCAGCAGAGCGTATCCCCCAGCGCCGATATGGGCGTCCAGCAGAGCCTCCAGGACGACACTCATGTACACGTCGGAGGCGTGCACTTCGTCCACTACCAGCAGGTTGCGGGCCAGGCTAGCCGTTCTGAGGTGGGCGTTCTTGACTTGCAGCGCGCCCAGCATGGCTTGGTCAACGGTGCCCACGGCGATTTGCGCGGTGAGGAATCGCTTGGGGCTTTCGGCGGCCCAGGGTTTTTCAGCGTCGTGTTCGCCATTAGTGGCCGGGTAATCCGACAGCGATATGCTGGCGCCCTCCGCGCCGGGGTCATAGCCGGGAACGGCGAGGACCACCGGCGGACGATGTTCCGCCGGAAACAGGTTGGCGATAAAAGACTTGACCCGCTCGTGGATTTGGACGGCAGCGGCGCGGGTGGGCAGGGCGAAATACATTCCGTCCACCAGGCCGTCAGCATGCATCCCGGCGAACCGCCACAGCGCCGCCTCGGTTTTGCCGGAGCCGGTTTCAGACTCGATGATGACCAGCGGCTCCGTCAATGGCGTATCCTGCGCCGCCAGTTGGATGGCGTTGGGCGCGCCGTCCATGGCGAACAGGGCGCTGAAATCGGGAACGCCGGCAAAAGCGGCACGCTGACGGGCCAGGTTCAGCCCAACGGAGGCGACCGCTTGGCGGGCCTGTTCCCGCGCCAGGGTAATATAGTCATTTTGGGGTGTGTCAACATATCCGAACCACTTTTCATTGGAGCCAATCCAGTCGGCCAAGTTGCACAGGCCCAGGAAGTGGCGCTGGAAGTCGGGAGCGGAGGGCAGCGCCGGCGCGTCGGGTTCAAAAGCCTCTGGGAACCATTGGCGCACCAGCCGACCAATGCGCTCCACCTGTGCCTGGGGGTGTAAGCCACCGTAAGGTTGCCAGACTGACGGGTTTTTCCCGATGTTGGGATTTTCCAGCTGTAGTGGCCGGCCGTGATGAGAAAGCGTGGCTACAAGCAGTCCGCATACCGTCATTCCGTCAGCGTCATCCCAGGCCAGCATCTCCTCCCAGCCCAGTGCTGGAAAGAACCAGGCGGCCGTTTCGTAGTCGTCGCCGCGTAGCGCCGGCATCGTGTGGTCCGTGTGTCCGACGCGATGAAAGGCGGTCGGGAGCCGACCGGACGGTAAATCCTGGTCCCGCCAAACCCGGGTCTGAAACCCTGCGTTGACCTTGCCAATATCGTGCAGGGCGGCGAAAACGCACAGCCGCGCTACGGTGGCGTCGTCCAAGTCATCGCGTCTGCCCGATTGGGCTAAACGTTGCCGGATGGTCGGCTGTTCCAGCAACGCCTCGAAGCAGGCCCCGACGTCGGCCAGGTGATGTTCCAGTAAGTGTATGCGCTCTGGCCCTCGTTGCCGGAACGGGTGGGCTTTGGCCCAGAATCTTTGAGTGTAAGCTGGACATATGCTGAAGCCCATCGCGTCGTCTCTCTGTGATGAGTAGCCGGTTGGCTCGGATTGGAAGCTCATCAATAGGCGCAGATGAACACCGAGTATTGCGCCGGTTCGCCAAAGCCGTTCATCTTCTTGTAAGTACGGGCCAAGCGTCTGGGGTCTGACACATCGTAGCAGACCAGGAACCGATTACGCATATCTACCTCGTCCTGAATACCGGATAAGTCGGCAGTTCGTTCAGCAGATGCCGAGACAGCAACCGCGCCTGCATTTCCAGGATGCGGCGGTAGCTGACAGCATAGCCGAAAAGCGGGTGTGTAACCAGGGCGTCCATCCGGCGTTCCCAGCCTTCTATGACCTTGCGGCGACCATTCAGGGTCAACGCCGCCGCGTTTCCCCGAACAATGAAGTGTTCCGGCTCCAGCTCTCCGTTGTTGATGAGCGTCAGGCACGCTGAGTCTGCGACCAGCGGACGGAATTCCTCCACCAAGTCCAGGGCGAGGGCCGGCTTGCCGTACTTGGGCTGGTGGTAGAACCCCAGGTAAGGATCGAATCCCACGGTCAACGCAGTAACCGTCGCCTGCTTGATTAGCATGGCGTAGAGAAAGGATAAGACCGCGTTCACCGGATCCCGGGGAGGGCGCCGGTTCCGCTTCACTTGCAACTGGTCGCCGGACTTGCCTACAACGGCGCCCTGGGTTTGGATGTAGATGAGAACGGAGTCGTCCCGGGCGGGGGGCAGCCGGCAGACATCCTCCGGTCGGACGGTCTGCCTGTTGGCAGACATTGAAATTCACTTCGTCGGAGAGACAGATTCCCACCAGAGAGCATCTGGGGCATTTCGGGCTGTCAACCAAAGGTTCGGGAATTTGCACCGATGCGGCCATGTCACGGATTCCCGACAGTAGTTCCATTGTCCGCGAGATGAGGGCGTCATCCAGCGGGACATTCACACGCTGGCGGGACTCTACAAAGTACAGTATTCCCTCGTTACAGGTGTATCCGTTGGCGCGGAGCAACAGGCCCTGGAGGCATACCTGGACCCGTTCCGGCTCCCATGCCCCTCGGGAACATCAGGGGCCTTGCCGTGTTTGTAATCCACTGGAGTCACTACATTTCCCTGACTTTCTATCAGGTCGATGCGGGCAATTGCCCCCAGAGCATGGTCGGAAAGCATCACGGAACGGGCGTGAATGGTCTCGCAGGTGGTCTCGTCTTCATTCGGCGTGCCGTGGCTGGGAAAGGGAGCGGACATCTTTCCCGAGGGACGGTCCACCCGGCGGCGCTGGAAGCGGCCTTCCACGGTGTCCGCGCTGTCGGCGAACTCGCCCTGCACCCATTCCAGGTAGGCCAGCCTGGGGCAGCAGGCGTACTCATTGAGCATCCGGGCCGGGACCAGGTCGGGGGGGTGTTGATGGATGTCCCAGTTTGCCCCTTGGCTAGCTTTGCCTTTGTCTCCCGAACATCGCCTATCCTCCCTCACCTCTCTCCCTTGACCGAATCACTCCGGCGGCGGACTGATTGACATAAATATACCAGAGCGGACGAGGAAAATTGTGGCATTCCCATTCCGTAACTCCCGCGCAAGCAGGAATCCAGGATTGTTCAGGAGCGGATGAGGTGAATTTCCGGTATTGGCCCAACTCATGCACTGTGTACTGAACACTAGCCGTATACCCATACGGCCGGGTCACAGTAGGCGAACATCACCTCTTTCCTGTCACTGTGCCAACTCGCCCCCCTATTCCGTGGCAAACTTCCCCAGCTCTCGCGGATACAATTTCTCCAAATGCTCGGAACTCCGTTTCCATCCTTCCCTGGTCTGCGCATACCAAGTCACCAGCTGGAACGCGCCGGCGAACGTCTCCGCCAGCTTACAGTACCGCGCCGCGATGCCGCGAAAATGCTTGTAGTCGGCGAATTTGTTCTCCACCAAGTGCCTGCCCTTGTACGCCTCCCCGTCGTAGTAAATCTCTTCCCGGCGGTTGGACCTCGGCGGAGTTACCGTCGAAACGGAGAATGGACCGGCGGCTTTCGGGGCGCCGGCAGTGGTGTCATTTGAAATGGGGTGTCAGAGAAGATGATAATAGAGCCAACTTTGGACATCTTGCCAAGGTACAATTACGCACGGAGAACGTTCCGTCACCGACTTTAATTCTCTGGATTTATCCGATTTCGTGATATCCCATTTCAAATGGGTATTCCCAACACGCGCTGGTTATGTAAAATCTACCCCTGATACCAGCGTTGC
>CAYGAY010000051.1:0-14704 GCA_964347975.1 uncultured Dehalococcoidia bacterium | reverse complement strand
GTACTTGATACGGGGGTGGCAATCTCGTCGGTGCAGCAATGGCCGCTCCGGCAAGACTCTCTCAGCAGACGGCAGCCACCGCCGGAACGAGATTCCATCGCTCGCCTACGGCGAGCGTGGAACGACCGGTTAAAGTGGGTACGCATGAGGTTGTACTCGTTCAGGTAGCGTTCAGTACATACGTGGGAAGATGGGGCCAGTTGGGCGCCGGCCTCGCCCTTGCGCCACAGGGCGATTTGCGCTAGCATTTTTGCCGAAATCATGCGGTGCGCGACGGCAATTCGCCTGGCGTTTTCGCTGCTGAACTGAACGAAAAGGAGACTGCCCACGATGTTCAATCCCATCGCGTTTCTGAAGCCCCGCACGGCCCATGCCCACTGCGACATCCCCTGCGGCATCTATGATCCCGTCGTCGCCAAGATGGCGGCCCAGACCGTGCAGAAGATGGTGCTGCGGATGCAGAACCTGGAGGCTCCCCAGCCCGGCGCTCCCGCCAACGAGCGGCAGGCTTTCGCCAACACTTTCTCCCGCTACGTGACGGTCAAGGAAGAGCACGCCGAGAAGTGCAAGGAAGAGTTGCGCATTCTGTGGGCCGACTACGCCTGGCCGAACACCGACGCCAGCGAAATCGCCGCCAAGTTCAACGCCGCCCTCAAGCTGGCCGGCCAGTGCAAGCAGACCGTAAGCATGGAGAACGCCGAGAATCTGGTCGCCGCCTGCGACGACATCGCCACCGCCTTCTGGGCCACCAAGAACGTGGAGTACAGCGACCCCAACGCGGCGGCCCGGTACGGCACCTAGGCCAAACGGCAACCTCGCGCATCGTAAGGGCGAATAATTATTCGCCCTTACTCTTTTTGCTGCTGACGCAGGAAAAGACGAACTAACCGTACCTCCTCATACGAATAGTCATCGCCCAGCAACTCTTTAGCCGGTACCATCTTTTCCTTTCCGACCTGTTGGAAAGCCGCCCTGATACTCTCCAGACGCTCGACTGATGGCAACAGCCGTTGCCAGTCGATGGTTTCGCCGGCATCAGCGATACGCTCTATGTGGGACAAAACCGTGCCTTCGGACAAGCCGCGCTCCCGCGCAATTTCGGTTATAGCAAGTCCCTGTCGCAGCAATTGTTGCGTCAATGCGTGAGTTGCGCCTATCGGTTGAGGCTCATCATACCGGCCTAGTCGGTTTAAACGGGACTGTATTGCGCCGGGCCGCCGGCCCAGACGGGCAGCAATTTCAGGAATGTCCACCCCACTGCTATGCAATTGTTCCAACTGTCGTTCCTCATCGGCAGTCCACGGTTCATAAGCTCTGGGATGCTCTTGACGTACCTCATCGCCACTGTATGCTTTGGGCTGACCGGGCACGGCAGCGCTATTTACATAGTTGCGAATCACTTCCAGAAACGCTTCCCCATAACTGTCCAGCTTGGCTGGCCCCACGCCCGACACTGCCAGCATCGCCTGCCGGTCAAGCGGCCGCGCCGTCGCCAACCCGCGCAGCGTGGCGTCGCTGAACACTGCGAAGGCCGGCATACCCTGTGCATCGGCCAGATTGCGACGGAGCGCGCGCAATTCCTCGAATAAATTCGCATCGTGAGCGACCTGGCGAGGCTCCGTATGTCCGCCTTTGCGCCGTTCCGACCATCGCGCCGCCACGTCAACCCGCATTTCCAGCGTCAGCGGTTGCCGGCTCCGCAGCCATTCCCGGCCGGCGCTAGTCACGCTGATGGTGGCATACTGGCCGTCTTCTCTGGCCAGCAAGCCGCGCTCCACCAACCCGTCGGCGATGTACCGCAGTCCGCTGCGGTCATAATCCGCAACGATTCCGAACACGCTCAACTTGTCATGCCCCAGCTCTCTGATTCGCTTGCTTTGACTGCCCAGCAAAACCCGATTGACGTGAGCAATCCCAAACCGTTCCCCGGTGCGAATCACCGCCGACAGCATCTTCTGGGCCACCAGCGTAACGTCCACCGATTGCCGTTCCGCCCGGCACACGTCGCAGTTGCCGCAGGATTCGCCGGCCATCGTTTCGCCAAAGTAGGCTAGCAGATATTTGCGGCGGCAAGTCTGGAGCCGTCCGTAGTCAACCATCCGCTGTAGCTGCCGTTCCGCCATGGCGCGGGCGTCGCCGGTCGTTTGCTGGATAAAGAACTCCTGCTTGGCGCGGTCTCCCTCGCTGAAAAACAGTACGCAGTCGCTGGGTTGCCCGTCGCGTCCCGCCCGCCCGGTTTCCTGATAGTAGCCTTCAATGGACTTGGGCAGCGCATAGTGCGCCACCAGGCGGATGTCCGGCTTGTCGATGCCCATGCCGAAGGCGATGGTAGCAGCGACCACTGGAACCGCGCCGTCAATAAACTGTTCCTGCGCGCGCCGGCGGGTTTCAGCGTCCAGCCCGGCGTGATAGGCCAGCGTGGGGTGTCCGTGGGCGGTCAAACGTTGGGCCAGCTCCTCGGTGTCCCGGCGGGAAAAGCAATAGACGATTGCCGACTGTCCCCGCCGTTCGTCCAGCAGGGCGAGCAGCGCATCCCCTGCCCGCTGCCGGGGCCGGACAATGTAGGTCAGGTTGGCCCGGTCAAAGCTGGACACGAACTGCGGGGAATCACCCAGCTGCAACTGCTCTACAATATCCTGCCGCACCCGTTCCGTCGCCGTGGCGGTCAGCGCCATCACCGGTGTATCGGAAAACCGCGCGCGCAGGTCGGAAAGACTGCGATAATCGGGGCGGAAGTCGTGCCCCCATTCACTGATGCAATGCGCCTCATCAATGGCGATGAGGCGCAAATCCAGCGTCTCCAGAAACCGCTGGAAGCCGGGGGTATTGACCCGCTCCGGCGCCACATACAGCAGACTGACTACCCCGGCCTGCGCTTTGCGCTCCGCAGCCACGGCGGCGTTGTAGTCCAGGCTGCTGTTGATGAACTCGGCGGCAATCCCGTTGGCCCGCAGCCCGTCCACCTGGTCTTTCATCAGCGCAATCAGCGGCGATACCACCAGCGTCAGCCCGCCCAACGCCAGCGCCGGCAGCTGATAGCATAGCGACTTGCCCCCGCCCGTGGGCATGACTACCAGGCTGTGCCGCCCAGCCAGCGCGTTGCCGATTATCTCCTCTTGCCCCGACCGGAACTCGTCGTAGCCGAAATGTTCCTTTAGCAAAGGGCGCAAACTCCCTCTTCCTGCATGGGAGAGGGTCGGGGTGAGGGTGGAACCCATAACGCCTTACCCCAAGTCCGCCAACGCTTCGCCTACCACCGCAATGGTCCGGTCAACGTCCGCATCCGTATGCGCGATGGACACGAAACCCGCCTCAAACTGCGATGGCGCAATGTACACGCCTCGTTCCAACAGCGCGTGGAAATAGCGCCCGTAGGCCGCCGTATCCGATTGTTCCACCACGGCCAGCGCGTCAACCGGCCCGGCGTTGAAAAAGCCGGTGAACATTGACGCCACCCGGTTGATGGTGGACGGTATCTCCGCCCGGGCAAAGGCCGCCGCTACCCCGTTGGTCAAACGGGCCGCAGTCGCTTCCAATTGTTCATAGACGCCGGGCCGCTGCAACTCCGCCAGCGTCGCCACGCCGGCCGCTACCGCCAGCGGGTTGCCCGACAGCGTTCCGGCTTGGTACATCGGCCCCAGCGGAGCCACCATCTGCATCACCTCGCTGCGCCCGCCATACGCGCCCACCGGCAGGCCGCCGCCGATGATTTTGCCCATGGTCGTAATGTCCGGCGTAATCCCGAACAAGGTCTGCGCCCCGCCGTAGGCCACGCGAAAGCCGGTAATCACCTCGTCGAAAATCAGCAGCGCCCCGTTGGCCTCGGTAATCCGCCGCAGCCCTGCCAGGAACCCGTCCACCGGCGGCACGATGCCCATGTTGCCGGCCACCGGCTCCACTATCACCGCCGCAATATCCTCTGGCCAGGCGTCGAACAAACCTTCCACCGATGCCAGGTCGTTGAACGTAGCCACCAGCGTCTCGGCGGCGTAGGATTCGGGTACGCCGGCGCTGGTGGGAATGCCGTGGGTCAATGCGCCGGAGCCGGCCTGCACCAGCAACCCGTCGGCGTGTCCGTGATAGTTGCCGGCGAATTTGACGATTTTGGAGCGGCCCGTGTAGGCCCGCGCCAATCGCAGGGCGGTCATGCAGGCTTCCGTGCCGGAGTTGACCAGTCGCACCAAATCCACCGAGGGCAGCGCGGCGCAAATCAGCTCGGCCAGCTCCACTTCCTGCTCCACCGGCGCGCCGAAGGATGTGCCGTCCGCCGCCGCTCGCTGCACCGCTTCCACCACGGCGGGATGGGCGTGTCCCAGGGCCAGCGGCCCCCACGAACCGAGGTAGTCGATGTACTCGTTGCCATCTACGTCCCAGACCCGCGCTCCTTGCCCCCGCGCGATGAACGGCGGCGTACCCTCCACTGACCGGAACGAGCGCACCGGGCTGTTCACCCCGCCGGGAATGACCCGCTGCGCCTGTTCAAAAAGCTGCTGGGATTTGGCTTGCTCCATACTGTGCCCTCCTCGGCGGCAATGGGGTTGCGGCTGGCAGAATCAGTTTTCCGGAGACTGCCGGCCGTTCTGCTGCTGGGCCAGCAGTTGGGCCAGGGTACTGCTGATTTCCGCCATTGTGTTCAGCATTGCCTGTCGCTCCGCCCGGTTTTCCGCTCGTTCCGCCCGGTTTTCCGCTTGTTCCGCCCGATATTCCTCAATCATCGCATCTACGCGCTCCCGTTCCGCTCGAAGCCTCGCCTCGGCCTCATCGGCTCGCTGTTCAGCAGCATCGGCGCGTTTCCGTTCCCTGCTCACCATAATTTCGTCGTAACCTCCTTTCACGGCGACAACAGCGAGGCCCAGCAATATGCACTGAGCTAGAATCTTGTAGTTGATAAACTTGGCGATGATGCCGGCATTGCACAGCCCCTTCCGGGCGTTTTCTATCGTACAGGGCACTTCGGTGAAATACCATACTACCCACAAAGCGATGGCCGCGCCGACGCCCAAGGCCACCGGCCAGCGCCAAGCCCCGGTAGCCGCGCCGACGCCCGCAACCCAACTCCGCAATGTCCACAACCCGCTATTCCTCTCCTCGTAGCCAGCGCGCCACCTCTTTGGCGTGATAGGAGATTATGATATCCGCGCCGGCCCGCCGGATAGCCGTCAGCAGTTCCAGGGTAACCGGCTTTTCGTCCACCCAGCCGGCCCGCGACGCCGCCTTGACCATGGAGTACTCGCCGCTCACGTTATAGGCGGCCAGCGGGTAGTCGTAGCGTTCCCGCGCCTCTTTGATGACGTCCAGGTAGGCCATGGCCGGCTTCACCATCACGATGTCCGCGCCTTCGGCGATGTCCGACTCAATCTCCCGCATCGCCATGCGCCGGTTGGCCGGGTCCATCTGGTAGCTGCGGCGGTCGCCGAACTGCGGCGTGGAGTCGGCGGCGACGCGGAAGGGCCCGTAGAAGGACGACGCGTACTTGGCGGCGTAGCCCATGATGGGCGTGTCCTCGTAGCCGTGGGCGTCCAGGGTTTCGCGTATGGCTCGCACCTGCCCGTCCATCATGGAGGAAGGGGCGACCATATCGGCGCCGGCCTGAACCTGGGTCAGGGCCGAGCGGGCCAGCAGTTCCAGCGTGGCGTCGTTGTCAATCTTGTCGCCGTTAATCACCCCGCAATGCCCGTGGTCGGTGTATTCGCACAGGCACACGTCGCCGATGACCATGAGGCCCGGCGCGCGTTCCTTGATAGTGCGCGTAGCCTCCTGGATAATCCCCTCGGGGTCGTAGGCCCCGCTGCCCACGGCGTCCTTATCCGGCGGCAAGCCGAACAGGAGCACCGAGGGGATGCCCAGCCCGACTACCTCGTCGATTTCCTCGTTCAGCCGGTCGATGGACGTGTGGTAACAACCCGGCATCGGCTCGATTTCTTCACGGATGTTCTCGCCGTGGGTGACGAACATCGGGTAGATGAAGTTGGCGGCGCCGATACGGGTCTCGCGCACTATTTCACGCACCGGGGGCTTCTCCCGCAACCGGCGCATTCGCAAATCGGGGTGCTTCAGCATGGTGTCCCTCCTGCCTGGCGGTCGGCGGGATCGCCGGCGAAGTGGCCGGCCAGCGCGTCCGCCAGTCCTTCAACGTTGTGTTCAGCGGCTATGATGTCAACGGACAGGCCCAACTCGGTCGCCGTCGCCGCCGTAATCGGCCCGATGCAGGCCGTCAGGCAACCGTCCAGCAGCCGGCGGTCGTCGCCGAGGATATCCAGCAGGTTGCGTACCGTTGACGAACTGGTGAAGGTTATCACATCCACCCCTCTTACAAGCGCCCGCCGCGCCCTTTCCGCAATGCCCTCGGGCCTGACGTTGCGATAGGCCGGTACGCGGCGCGCGTCGGCGCCCAGACCAGCCAGCCCGACCGCCAGCGCGTCCCGCCCGATGGCAGAACCGGGCAGCAAAACGAGCCGGCCAGACCAGTCCAAGGTCGACAACTCGGCGATAACTTCTTCGGATATCGACCGTTTTGGGATGAAGTCGGGCTCGATGCCGCGCTCCCGCAGCGCCCGCGCCGTGGCCGGCCCGATGGCACCGACGGTTGCGCCGGCGAAGTGGCGAGCGTCCTGACCGGCCGCGCGCAACCGTCCCCAGACGTACTCCACGGAGTTCACGCTGGCAAAAATCACCCACCGACCCGGTACGCCGGCCGTTTCGGCCAATGCCGCGTCCAGTTCGCCGTAATCGTCCAGCGGCCCGATTTCGATGGACGGCAGCTCAATCGGTTCCGCACCCAACTCCGCCAGCAACTCGATCAGGCGCGATGCCTGCGTGCGCGAGCGGGTCACCAGCACACGTTTGCCCCACAGCGGCCGCCGGTCGAACCAGCCAATTTCGTCCCGCAGACGCGCCACCTCACCGATGATAGCGATTACCGGAGGGCCGAGGCCGGCGATTTTGCCCTGCTCGGCGATGTCGGCCAGGGTCCCGGTCGCTGTACGCTGCCGGCTCCAGGCGCCCCACTGCACCAGCGCGGCGGGAGTGTCGGCAGCCATGCCGTTAGCCTGCAACGTGTCCACTATCCCCGGGAGGGCAGCCCAGCCCATTAAGGTCACCAGCGTGCCGCCGGTTTTCGCCAGCGCGGCCCAGTCGGTGCTGGTTTCGCCTTTGCTGGGGTCCTCGCTGCCGGTGACGATGGTCACCGACGTGGAGATCCCCCGGTGGGTGACCGGAATCCCGGCGTAGGCCGCCGCGGCCACCGCCGACGTTACCCCCGGCACGACCACGAAGGGCACGCCGGCCCCCGCCAGCGCCAAGGCCTCCTCGCCGCCACGCCCGAAGACGAAGGGGTCGCCGCCCTTAAGCCGCACCACCGTCTTGCCGGCCAGCGCCTCAGCAACCAGCAGGGCGTTAATCTCCGACTGCGTCAACGCCTGCCGGCCGCGCTCCTTGCCCACGAACACGCGCTCCGCTGAGGCCGGAGCCAGCGCAACCAGAGACGGGTCCAGCAGCCGGTCGTACACTACCACGTCGGCCTCCGCCAACGCCTGCGCGCCTTTGACGGTGAGCAGACCAGGGTCGCCGGGGCCGGCGCCAACCAGATAGACTTTGCCGGGTTTCATGGTATCAACCGTATCCACTATGTGTGCAACGCTCAATCAGTTCGCCCGTCTGCCGATGAGGGACTGGATGGCTACTATCTTGCGCTCGTCGGCGCCGGCTTGCATGAAACCCTCGATGGATGCTTCGGCGCGGTCGATCCAAGTCAGCGTATCAGGAAGGGCAAATGTTGTGTTCGGATTGTAGTCCGCTTGGTGGCGCAAGTCCTGTAGTTGCGCGAAATCGGCCGCGAACTGACGTACTGGTGGAGAGAACAAGCCCTGGTCCTGCAACAGGTATCGCCTAGCTGTGTTGTGGTTCAGACCCCGGTAGATGCGCAACCAAGCATGCTCCGTTAATGGGTCGTGAGGCGTACCTACGATACAATCGGCGTTGCTACTAGCTAATGCGTGAAACATGGCGTAGTATGCCGTGCTGACTGCCCGGCGCAGCGATTCTTGCGACGGATGAGCATTAGGGTGTGGCATCGCGGTTAGTAATCGGCTGGTCGCGATGAGGTCTTGCCAGCGCATCAGCCGTGCCGGTCCCAAGGTCGCGCTATTGCCCGCTCCGACATCAGTCGGTCAAAATCATCCTTGGGGATATAGGAGACAACGGGAATAGTCAGTATGCCGGCTTTGATCAACTGGGGTTCGATCTCTCCATGCAGTGAGTTGAGGAGGTGTACGTTCAGGTCTTCGCGAGGGCCCTCGTATATGACGGACACGAAAAGAGCCTCTTCATCAACTGCGTTCAACCTGACATCAGCGTGAATGTCGCAGAATCTTACCGAGCCGTGGGACTGGGCGCGTAGGCCCGTCAGGATGATCGCCTTGGCCTTTTCCTGCGTTTCCAGTGAGAAGATAGCCATACTTCCCCTCCCTGCGGCTGATGTGGGTTGGGTTTGATGCTAGTGATGGGTATCGGGCCGGTCAAGGTTTCTGATGCGACAAGTGTTGGGGGGAATTAAGGCGCCCTTTCGCAGTAATTCCCCGCCGGATGGTCAACATAGTAATAGCCGGCCTTTTCCGTTTCACTGCTGTCCCGGCACAGGTAATATTCTCCGGCGGTCTGTCCCAGCGGGTAACCGGCTCTGACTCGTTCACTCGCAACTTTTTTGGGAAGGTACAAAGGCGTCTCGGCGCCCTGGTATCGAGGCAAGTCGATCTCATCCGCCGGCCTGTTGCTGGGCATCTGGTCCGGATCAAACGGCACCCAATAGCCATAGAAGACTTGGGGATAGTAGTAATGGCATTCCGGCACGCCCGACGAGCTGCCGGCCATGGCGGTGGCTGCCAATATGCCTATCCACTCCAGGTTCAAACGCGCGTCGGTCTCTCGCTCGTAATTTTCAATGTCCGCTTCGCTGGGGACTCTATAGTTGCCATTGATGTAAGCGTATAAGTGCTCACTCTGTTCCGCCAATATGCGGTACGGCGGATGGTCTGAATCCACCAATTCATCACCGCTCGTGTCCAGCCACTGTAATATTCTCACGTACTGGTTGGGACTTTGGAAAACCAGTTCGTTGTCCTTGTCCTCGCGGTAATTGACTGCTTCTACCATACGATGACGCGGTTGCCAACATCGCCAGGGAGAGTACGAAATTTCGGCACGGAGGCACAATCCCGCCTTTTCCACTTAGTTATCCCAGCAGCCCCGCCGCACCCTGTTCCCGCAGCCGTTCCCATGCCGTCGCCGCCAACCCAGCCGCGTCTAACGCCGCCCCGACCACGCTGGCCCGGTACGCCACCGAACCGTCCGGCGCGCCCATAAACGCGGTCAGCCGAAGCAAAGCCTCGCCGGCGCCGTCAATCTCCGCATAAGCGCCCACCGGAACCTGGCAGCCGCCGCCCAACGCTTCCAGGAAGGACCGCTCCGCCGTTACCGCCGCCGCCGTCGCCGCGTGGTTGGCCGATGCAACCAGCCTGATCATCCGCGCATCATCCGCCCGAATTTCCACCGCCATCGCGCCCTGACCCGGTGGCGGCACGAACTCTTCCGGCGGCAGGTATTCCGTTATCACATCGGCCAGGTCCATGCGCGCCAAACCGGCCGCCGCTACGATGGTGCCGTCGCATTCTTCGCCGGCCGCCTTGCGGAGACGAGTGTCCACGTTGCCGCGAATGGGTACGATTGCCAAGTCAGGCCGGCGCTCAGCGATTTGCGCCCGGCGGCGGGGGCTGCTGGTGCCGATGCGTCCGCCGGCGGGGTATTCGTCCAGGGTTTTGCCCAAGTGAGATACGAGCGCGTCCCGGGGGTCGGCCCGTTCCAGCACCGCGCCGATGGCCATGCCATCGGGCAGGACGGTGGGCATATCCTTCAGGCTGTGCACTGCCATGTCGATCTCGCCGGTTTCCAGGCGGCGCTCGATTTCCTTGACGAACACGCCCAGACCCATGCCGGCCAGCGGGGCGGTCTGGTTGGCGTCGCCCTGAGTGGTGACCGTCACCACCTCAAAATCGACGTCGGAGTGCGCCGGGCGCAGTCTCGTCAGTGTGAGTTCGGTCTGGATCAGCGCCAGCCGGCTGCCCCGGGTTCCCACCCGTACCGTGGTGCGAGCCATCGGTGAGTCACCAACCGTCAGCGGCGGGTGCGGCGTTTGCCACCGTCGTCGTCCTGATCGAACAGGCGGCGGGCCACCCGATAGTCCGTGGTATTGTTCCCGGAGCGCAGTTCCACCGTGGGCCGGTGCAGCAGCTTCTTTACCAGGGCGTTGGTCATGGCGTGCAGCCGCGCCGCCAGTTCGCCGTCCTCAGCTTCGCCCAGCATCCGCAGTGTTCGGGCCACTTCCGCCCGGCGCAACTCGTCAGCGCGGCGACGCATCGACACTACTAACTCCATGGTGTCCGATGAGTTCCACCGCTCGGAGAAACGGGCCAGTTCCGCATCGACCACGCCCGCGGCTTTCTGCACTTCTCCGGCCAGCCCGTCCAGCGACACCTCCGACACCCGGTCCAGCGCGTCGATGTCAAACAGCCGCACGTTGTCGAGATCGGCCACGCTGGGATCGATGTCTCGCGGCACGGCGATGTCGATGAGCATTACGGGCGCGTCGCTGATGCGCGCCGTCATTGCATCTTCCACCATTGCCTTGTCCACCACGTATCCCGGCGACCCGGTGCTGCTGATCACGAGGTCGGCTTCGGCCAGCGCCAACCCCATTTCGTCGAAGGGCACGGCTACGCCGCCCAGGTCCCGCGCCAGGTCCTCCGCCCGCCATTGGGTGCGGTTGGCAACGATAATTTCCCGGACTCCGGCATCGGCCAACGCCCGCGCCACCATTCGGCCGGCGTCGCCCGCCCCGATGACCAGCGCGCGCCGGCGGTCCAAACGGTCAAGGAGGCTGCGGGCCAACTGCACGGCCGCCCGGCTCACCGACCGGGAATGCTGGCCGATATTTGTCTCCCGATGCACCCGCCGGCCGGCCCGCAATGCGTCGTGGAAAACCCTGGTCAGCGGATTTTTTACGTAGCCGGCCTGGCTGGCCATGCTGAACGCCGCCCGCACCTGGCCCAAAATCTGCCGCTCGCCGACGATCATGGACTCCAGGCCGCCGGCGACCCTGAACAGGTGGTAAACGCAATCCCCTTCCCAGAGCTGGTAAATGTGACGCTCCAGCTCCGCGCCGGGGACGCCGGAGTAGCCGATGAGGAAGTTGCCCACCCGGCCCACCAAGTCAATGTCGTCGGAGTCGTAGGTATAGACTTCGGTTCGGTTGCAAGTGGAGACGATGACCGACTGAGGAACGTATTCCGACAGCTGCGCCAGCGCGTCGGGCAGTTGCTCCCGCTCCACGCTGAGCCGCTCGCGCATCTCCACCGGGGCGGTTCGGTGGTCCAGTCCCAATACCAGCAGGCTCAACTGACCGCCTCCGCCGCCCGCAGCGCGGCCCGCTTGACACATCCGCCCGTCCGGCAATTGGCGAGATCGGGGCACATCTCCGGCAGTTCAGAGTTCAGCAGTTGCTCCAAAACCATTGCGACTGCTTGATCCTCCTGCCCGTTGCGGGCCATTTCCAGAAGGTCTTCGGTGATGACGCATTGCCACCGAGTCGGGTCAATCACCGTGCGCTTTTCCTTGATGACCCGCCGGGCTTGCGCCAGCACGTCGGCCAGGTCGGCCCATTGCAGCACCTTGTCTTCGGAGAGTGTCTCCCGCATTTTGCGGGCCAGGGCCGGGCTGGCGCCGCCGGTGGATATGGCCAGGGTTATCGGATCGCGCCGCACGATGGACGGCGCGATGAAAGTGCATTGGTCCGGGTCATCCACCACGTTGAGCAACACGCCGCGCTCCTCGGCCTCCTCATAGATCTGACGGTTGACGTGCCAGACGTTGGTGGCGGCAACGGCAATGAAGGCGCCCTCCAAATCACCCGGCTGGTATTCCCGCTGGAGTAGTGTGACATGCCCCCGCTGCGCCGCCTGCTTGATGCCGGCGGTGGATTGCGGGCTGATTACGGTGATGCGGGCGCCGGCGTCACGCAACGCGGCCAGCTTGCCCTGGGCGATGGCGCCGCCGCCCAGGATCACGCAGCGTTTGCCGGCTAGATTGAGATAAACGGGATAGTATTCAGGCATCTTTCTAACCGGGTTTCGTCCATCGGATTCCCGCCCCGTGTCAAGCACGGGGCAGGCTGTTCTTTCGCGGGAATGACGGTAGTGGGAATGGCGGTGATTATCAGAACACGCTAAACCGGGGCCTCCGCCATGGCCTCGGCTGCTTCGGCGGTGTCCCAGAAGCGTTCGTAGTCCTCCACGAAGTACCGCACGCGGGTCTTCTTGTACTCGCGGGTGCTGTAGAGGAGCAGATTATCGGCGATGCCGGTGGCCCGGGCGATTTCCCGTCCGATCTCCTCGCACTCGTCACGGGTGGGAGCGTGGACCATGGTGAAGTGACTGTACTCCCAGTCGGGGAAGGTGGGACGCTCGTAGCAGTGGGTCACCGCCGAGTGTTCCGCCATGATCATACCTACTTCTTCGGAGCGTTCCGGCGGAACCTTCCAGACGATCATCGCGTTGGCGCGGAACCCGGATCGGCGGTGGTACAGCACCGCGCTGTAGCGGCGCATGAGCTTGCGCTCCTGGTACTCCGACAGCTGGGCGAACAGCTCCGGCACCGTCAGACCAAGTCGTTCTGCCATTGGGTCAAAGGGGCGCGACGCCAGCGGCAGGTCCTCCTGGGCCTCGCGGATCACGTCCTTGTCCCACTCGGTGATCTCCTGGGCCTGGTTCCAGTCGCTGGCCGGGATGCGCTGCTGGCCGTTGCCGTTGGCCGTGCCGGCGTCCGGATTGTAGTTGTAGGCGTCGCTGCGCCGTTGCACCATGTCAAAGTTCACGCCAATCTTGAAAAACCGGATGGTAGGCATGATGCGGAATTCGATGGCGTTGGTCTGCTCCGCCATCCACTCCACCGTGGCTTGCAGGTCGCCGTCGGGCGGCACCGCCAGGGTGAACCAGAGGTTGTAGTACGAGCCTTCGCGGGCATAGTTATGGCTCACGCCGGGATGGCGGTTGATGAAGATGGCGCCGGGATGCAGGTCGTCGTCGCCGTAGGCAAAGGCGACCAGGGTGGTTTTGTAACCGAGACGGCGCGTATCGAAGATGGCGCTGATCTGCCGCACCACGTTCTGGCGCTTCAGCTCAGCCAGCCGGTCCAGCGTTTCGGTTTCGCTGATGCCCAAATCGTCGGCAATGGCCCGGTACGGTTCTTCCACCACCGGGAAATTGCTCTGCACGATGTTCAGCAGTTTACGGTCGGTAATGTCCATGCTTTCCGTAGTCATTTCACGCCACCATTCTACGCAGCCGGTTTTTGCTCCGTGTCCGCGTTTGTGTCGTCACTCATTGCCGCCAGGCGGGTGTTGTAGGCGTCAACGAGGCCCACCAGCACGCCGTCGGAAATCTCCACCACCTGGCGCAGCCGTTCCGGTTGGACCGCTTCGACCACCGCCTGCCGGAAAAACAGAAACGCCTGCACGCTGTCGGTCAGCGGCACACCGCGAGCAGCCATTTCGGATCCGTATTCGTTGCCCAGCATATGGGTTTCCGAAAGCGTTTCGCCCCGGCGTCGGCTGCGCCCGTGCAGTCCGTCCCGCAGCAAAAGGGACAGCAAACGGCGTCCGAACAGGCGCATCCGGTCCCGTCCCTCGGCCTGGAAACTTTGCATCCACGGCTGCTCGGAAAGGCCGGTTTGGCTCAGCTTGCGGCGGATGCGTTGCAAGGCCAAGTCTTCGGGGTCGGACTCGGAGGCGGCCACGCTTCCGTTGGCGCTCATCAGCGCTGCGACGTCCTCGCGCAGGAAGCGGCGGTGTCCGCCCGGCGTGCGATACACGGGCAGACGGCCCCGGTCGGCCCACTGCCGCAGGGTCGCTTCGTTGACTTCCAAAGCCCGGCAGACTTCGCCGAGGGACATCCAACGGGCCGGATTTTCGGTACTCGTAGCCACTGAAATCTGTAGAAACCTGTAGAAAGCGCCAAAATCCAAAGGTTTAGCGCAAAAATCCTATCACAGCAGTACCGACAGGTCAACGCGCGTGTCGTGCTCGGTAGCGTTCCGATTTAGGTGGTTTGATTGTACGATAGGGGCAGCGGGCAGGTTTGGGAGGTGTCCATCAGGGGGCTGTTGTATCAATTGGAAACCGAGCTGGAACAGGAGCTCCCGGTGCGATTGCGCCAATCGTTGCCGGGGACGCGGGACGTTTATCAGGCGCAATGTCCGGATTGCCAGTTGGCGATGCGCCGCCATCATGCTTATCGCCGTTCCATAATGACCGACTACGGGGCAGTGGCGTTGTGGATACCGGTAGGGCAGCGGCGGGTGGCGGCCTCGACCGGCGGCCGGCGGAATACTGGCGTCGAAAAGCCTTGCGTGAGGGCTTGCGCCATTTGCAGACGGGGCCAGCGCAGTTCAAGACCGCGTCGCGGCTGGAACGGCCGAACCGGGAGTATCGGCGTCGGGAACGGCAGGGAACGGTATGGTCGCCCCACAACTTGTTGATACTCCTCCAACAAAAGCGTGGCCTGATCAACCAGACCACCTGAATTGCAACGCTGCCCGAGCGACTGGTATTCCCAACACGCGCTGGTATTAGATTAAGCCCAGCCGGAGGCATATGAGG
>CAYGAY010000050.1:0-17071 GCA_964347975.1 uncultured Dehalococcoidia bacterium | reverse complement strand
GGCAACGCTGGTATCAGGGGTAGATTTTACATAACCAGCGCGTGTTGGGAATACCAATGTAAATGAGCACTTGACCTTTTGACGAGTGTAGAATAACCTTAAGCCGCCGTCTCAGCGATAACAAGTTTATTGCTGTACTACTGTGCGATGGGCTTGGCGCATCAACAAAGCGCTCAAGCAGGGCCATTGTGGGCATTTGATACCGAAGCCACGCGAAGGCCGTTGCCGGGTCGCCCGGGTTTGAGACAATTGAAGGATTGGGAATTTCAGTATGCCGGCGTGGAGCGCATTGCGCTAATCGGTTATAGTCCGTCCTCATCGTCTCTTCCCTCTGCCGATACTGTGAAGCTGTCATGAAATGCGTTGTAACCGGCGGGTGCGGTTTCATCGGGACTCACCTGGTTGACCGCCTGGTGAATCTTGGGCATCGAGTGACTGTGCTGGACGACTTATCAACCGGCAGCTTGGAGCGGCTCAACCCGTCTGCAAAGCCGTTATACGGTTCAGTCGCCGATGCAGACGCGGTGGTATCCGCCACCCAGGGCGCTGAAGTGGTGTTCCACACTGCGGCCTGGGCACGTATCGAACGATCGGTAGCCGACCCGGTAGGAACCCACGCGGTGAACGTGACGGGAACGCTCAACGTGTTGCGCGCTGCACAGGTCAACAGCGTTGGCCGCGTGATCAACTCATCGTCATCCAGCGTGTATGGCGACCAGCCCAACCACCTGATGCGTGAGGACATGACGCCCAACCCAAAATCCCCCTACGCATTGCAGAAGCTGATGGGAGAGCAGTACGCGGAGGTGTTTGCCCGACTGTTCGGACTGACGGTAGTTTCTCTCCGCTACTTCAACGTGTACGGGCCAGGGCAACCATCCGAAGGCGCGTACTCGCTGGTGATACCGCGCTTTCTGCGGATGCGTGAGGAAGGCAACCCGCTCACCGTGTACGGAGATGGGACACAGACACGGTCCTACACGCACGTATCCGATGTGGTGGAGGCGAACATACTGGCCGCCACTGCCGAGTTGCCGGCCGGCAAACATATAGCCCTGAACATCGGCACCGGGGAGGAGACGTCGGTAAATGAGATAGCCGCAGCCATCGGCGGCCCGGTGCAGCACATCCTGCCCAATCCCAGGGGGGAGTTCGAAGAGGCCCGCAAGGCGGCCGACTGTTCACTAGCCGCATCGCTCATCGGTTGGGAGCCGCGAATTCCTTTTGCCGATGGCGTCAAGGAACTGCTGGGATAACCGTTTTCCGCGAACGCGTATTTCCGGCCACAGGATCCCCGCCATGGCGACGACGAACGACGCCCACCACAAGTAGGTCAGCTGCCAGGTTTCGGCGGTCCGCCAGGTGTACAGTGGGAACAACCCCGCCATGGCCTGGAAGGGTACAAACGCCATATCGAAGGGGTCAACCGCGAGGGCGATTTCACCGGCGCGTCCCGCATATGCCAGGCCAGCAGTCAACGTCAGGGTGCAAACTCCCAGCAGCGATATGATTACCCGCATTCCGGTGGAGGCGCGTTCAACCAATAGCGCCAGCGGAACAACGAATAGCGGGAGTACAGTCAGCACCGTGCGGCCGGGGAACCACCAGCCCATCATGGTGATGGCGACGAAAGTTGCGATGAGCAGTTGTATCACGATCAGAAGGAGCAGCAGGCGTTGCTCCCACGTTCGCTTGGCGAGCAACACCAATGCCGGAACCGTGGCCAGCAGCAACGGAGCCCAGCGCCCAATCCCAAACCGCCGGTCCACAAAAAGCCCCCAGATACGGTAGTAGCGATCGGAAAACCCGACGTGTCCGCCGAATATCTCCACGGTATTCCTTTCAGCGTACACCACGTTGACCCCATAGGGCGTCAGACCTCCGAAGACCTGCAAGTGGAACCAGGCGAACAACGCAGCCGAAACGCCCCCCACCATCAGAAGGCCAACCCGTCCGGGCCGGTCGGCCCTGATCAGGAAATAGCCCGCCGCCGGCAACGCCAGCGCTACGTATTTCGTTCCCAGCCAGCACATTGCCGTGAGCGCGGCGGCCAGGTACAGAGAATCGCGCCAACCCGGCTTGTTCTGCCGAGTGGCGATTAACAGGGCGATTATCAGCGCCAAAGCGGCTGGAAACTCAGGATAAATTTCAGACGAGTAGATGAACGCCGTGGCGGTGAGACCCACACCCAGCGCAACAATCCAGGAGATCGCCCGGCGTCCGGTGAGACGGTCGGCCAGTACGAAGGCGAATGCCATCGTCGCAGCGGCCACCAGCAGCAGTTGCACTTGAACCCCGCGCAGGCCGGCCAGTGCGAATCCGGGAATCACCAACACTGACAGCCCCGGGTTGTGGGGGCTGAGCACGCTGCCGTCGGGCGTGGGGGCCGACTGGTACCACAGGTCGTCGGCATGGTCGAAGAAGGACTTGTATGACCTGGTGTCGTATTGATTCCGTAGATCCAGGTCGCCATCCGTCAGCAGGCTCTGGGTGGTGATTAAGTAGAAAGGCTCATCGCCGGTAATGGACGCGCCGCGGCTGGCGCGGATGTCCACTGCAAAGGCGTAGGCAATTGCCAACAATATGAAGAGAGCCACCGCCGTCAGCGGTAGCTCCCTTCTTCGAGCGAATCCACGTAGATTACGCGATAGCTCGCCGATCATCACGGCAGAACGTCGGCCTCCCGCAGCAGTTTGAGAGTGCCCTCCAAATCGCTGAGGTTCCCCAGGTCAACGTCGGGCGGGTCCAGGGATGCCATGGGAGGGAGATCCCCCTCCGGCGGCACTCCTGCCGACACCGGGTACTCCTTGATCTCCCGGGCGAAATAGGTCTGGGCCGGCGCTCCCAGCAGGAAATCCACGAACTCCACGGCGATGTCCTTGTTCTCGGACGCGGCCAGGATGCCCACGCCGGCCACGAGCACCAGCGCTCCGGGGTCTCCGTTGCCGATGTAGTGGTTGCGCGCCCCGAACTCCGGTCCGTGTTCCTCAAGGAACCGTTCCAGATAGTAGTGGTTGACAAACCCGACGGCCACCTCGCCGGCGGCGGCGGCGGACACCGTGGTGACGTTGTTGGGGTAGGCCACGGCGTCATTGTCACGCATTCCCTCGACCCACTCCCGGGCCGCCTCCTCACCGATGGTGAGCCTCAGAGCGGTCACGAAAGCCTGAAATGAGCCGTTGCGGGGCGCCCAGCCCACTCTCCCCCGCCATTCCGGGGCCGTGAAGTCCAGGATGGACGGCGGGAGGTCCGTTGCCGGGTCGATGGCCTCAGTGTTGTAGATGATGGTGCGAGCCCGGCCCGAAGTGCCGATCCAAAGGCCGGCCGGCGAGCGGAACCTTGGGTCCACCTTGTCCAGCGTTGCCTGGGGAATCTGGGACAGCATACCCGAATCGGCGAGGATGCCCAGAGAGCCGGGGTCCTGCATAAACACCACGTCAGCAGGAGTGTTGTTGCCTTCTTCCAGCAAGGTGGCCGCCGTGGATGCGCTGCCGGCGTACTTCACCCGGATGTCGATCCCGGTCTGCTCGCCGAATCCCACCAGCAACGGGTGAACCAGCGTTTGCGAGCGCCCGGAATAGACGGTGAGGGTGCGGTCCCGATCCTCAGCAGGCGCGAACGTGGGCGGCGCCCAGGTTGCCAGCGGGCTGACCGCCACCGGCGGAACGGTTGGGATGGACGGCAGGCCGGCGGCCGCCGGCGCTGACGGAGAAGTTGGCGCCGCCGCTGGACTGGCAACCGCCGGCGCTGGCGAGGCGACGGGGGAAGGTTCAGCGCCCCCGCCGCAGGCCAGCGCCAGCGCCACCAGCAGCAGCAAACTGGCCGGCAACCAGAAAGCCCTGATGCATCGTCGAGATAGACTCTTCATGCTTTGGTTCTCCTGTTCTGGACCGATGAGTCTATCATCAGTAGCCGGTGACCAGGTCGCTCTGCGTCAACATGAGCGCCGGCGCGGCCCGGTTGAGAGCGGCCAGGGCCGCGTCTAGCGATGCCGGCGTGATGTCGCCGGGATCGGCAGTGACGTAGGCCATGATGGTCTCGTCGGCGGCCGGGTCGGCGTTGGCGACCTCGGGCTGGATGGATTGGTAGAACGCGAGGGCTTCCACCTGGTGGGTGCCCGGGTCTTTGCCGTCTGCCACGTCCTGCTGCGCGACTCCCATGTACCGGACGGTGGCCAGATAGAAGATGGCGTTGAAGCGTGAGAAGACTTCCTGGGCCGCAGCGTCACAGGCGGCGGCATCGCCGTTCTCAGCTGCCTGCCTCACCCGTTCAAACGCTTCGCGCAGCGGGATGTCTATAGTCCCTTCCCGGCCGAAGTTGCCTTCCCGGCTGCGCGCCAGGGCGGATAGCGAGTTGGGGTAGGTCCCGTCATCGCCCGGCAAGCCGACGTAGATGCCCCAGCCCTCATCGACGTCACCGGAGTCCAAGTCGGCGCAGCCGCCAATGACATAGTGCTTGGACCAGTGATAGAGGATCCTGAGAATGCCCTTGTTGATGGCCTGGCGCTTCTGAGCGTCGGTGTAGTCCGCGGCAGCTCCGCGTCCTCGGATCGCGTTGTTGATGGGCGTGTCCAGGAAATTGCCAGACCCGTAGAACTCGGTTGCCAAGGGATATTCCTCAGCGCGTTCGGGGTCGCGGGCGAAATTCCGGAGCGGCTTGCTGCGGGGGCCGATGCGAGTGTGCATGCCGACCTCGTACAGCAGGAAGATATCCGCCACCGGCAGGTCCTCGCCTTCCCTGATCACGTTGGTCAGCTTGGCGATCTCCTGGTAGTCGGAGGAGATCTTCTGATAGTGCTCCCGGTTGGTGGTGGCGTGGTAGTAGCCGTCAGACGGGCTGGGCACGCTGCGGTCGGTCTCGTGCGGCAGGTTCACCGGGATGAAGAAGCCGGACGAAAGGTCCAATTCCCCGGTGTCCGGTGACGGCGTGCCGCTCGACCCGTCGCCGGTATCGTCGGTGTACTCGGTGACGAGGTCATCGTCGGTCAGCATCAGATCATCAGCGACTCCGTTGAGGGCAGCCAGGGCCGCGTCGCGTGATGCGTTCGAAATCTCGCTGCCTTCGGCCGTCAGGTAAGCCATGATGGTCTCGTCTGCAGACGGGTCGGCCCTGGCAACGTCAGGCTGTATGGACTGGTAGAAAGCCAGGGCTTCGACCTGGTGCGTCCCCAGAGCGGCGCGGTCGCCGGCAGCTGCGTCATCAGCAACTCGGCCGATATACCTGACGGTGGCCAGGTAGAACATGGCGTTGAAGCGGGAGTACACCTCGTTGGCAGCCGTTTCCAGGGCGGCGGCGTCGCCATCGTCGGCGGCCTGCCGGGCCCGGTCCATAGCCTCGCGCAGCGGGACGTCGATGGCGCCTTGCCGGCCGAAGTTGCCCTCGCGCGCCTGCGCCAAAGCGGCCAGGGAGTTGGGGTATGCGCCGTCAACTTCCTCTCCGACGTACACGGCCCAAGCCTCGTCAATCAAGCGGGAACTCGACCGGTCAACGCCGATGATCATATAGAACTTGGACCAGTGATAGAGGATCCGGAGCATACCCTTGTTTATGGCCTGCCGGCGCTGGGCATCGCTGTAATTCTCCGCTTCCCTACGTCCTCGGATGACATTCTCAATGGGGTCGTCAAGGAAGGTGTCAGACCCGTAGAACTCAGCCGAGTCCGGGTAATAGGTTGACGGGGTGGACCCGGCGGCGAAACTGCGCAGCGTTCGACTCTGCGGCCCGAGGCGAGTGTGTGAACCCGCTTCGTAGAGAAGCCAGATCTCTGCCGCTGGGAAGGGCTTGCCTTCCCTGATTACGTTGGTCAGTTTGGCTATCTCCTGGTAGTCCGTGGAGATTTTCTGGTAAATCTCCCGGTTGGTCGTGGCGGTGTAGTAGCCGTCGGACTTGGTGGCCCCCTCGGTCTCGTAGCTGAGGTCGGTGGGAATGGTCAAGCCGCCGGTTTCCATCTGGCTCATCATAGCGGCGGTGGCTGTCCCGGTGCCCGTGCCCGTGCCGGTGCCAGTACCCGTCCCGGTGCCCGTGCCCGTGCCCGTGCCGGTACCCGTGCCCGTGCCCGTCCCAGTGCCCGTCCCAGTGCCCGTCCCAGTGCCGGTACCGCCGGACCCGCTTCCGATTACTTGGATGGTGGGACGATCCTCGCCCCGGCGCGCCGCTTCCGTCGCGGCCTGTGCGGCCGCTTCGGCCGCGGCCTGGGCTTGCGCCGCCGCGGCCTGGGCCGCTTCGGCGGCCTGCTGGGCCGCCACGGCTTGCGCTTGCAGCGCCTCGGTGTTCGATGCGCCGGCAGCCGCCGCTTCCGTCGCGGCCTGTGCGGCCGCTTCGGCAGCGGCCTGGGCTTGCGCCGCCGTAGCCTGGGCCGCGTCCGCCGCGGCTTGTGCCGTCTCAGCCTGCGCTCGCGCCGCTTCATCTTGCGTAGCGGCGGGCGGTGATTCCTGCTGGCAAGCCAGCGCCAACGCCAGCAGCATGGCCATTGCCAGGCCCGCGATCCAATATCGCCTGTGGAGATGGGTTCTCCGCGTTTTGATGTGATGATGCACTTTGCCAATCCTCCTGCCGGATGAGTTTCCTCGCTATCTGCTCAGCATCTCCCGGAGCATCCCGGTGGGAACACGCCAGAGATACTCGGGGCCGATGAATGACCTGCCCCTGGTGCGTGGCGCGTATGACACAGGTACCTCCCGCATCCGCATACCCTTCTTCAGCAGGTCGAGGGTCAGCACCTGGGCATAGTTGTAGTCGTGGATGATTTCAGCGCACTCCAGCGCCCGGCGGGAGAAAGCCCGTAAGCCGGTCTGCCCGTCGCTGATGCGACGGCCGCACGCCAGGTTGAGCGCAACGGTGAATGCCAGGTTGCCGACGCGACGGAGCGCCCCTTGACTGGGGCGATTACTCAGGTAGCGCGAACCAAGGACATAGTCGGCTTCGCCAGACTCTATGGGCGCCAACAGGTCTGGTATCTGCTCGGGCGGGTACTCGCCGTCGGCGTCCACGTACACGGCGGCGCGGGCGTCCAATTCATTGGCCGTGGCCAGGCCGGTGCGCAGCGCGGCGCCCAGCCCCCGGTTCCGCTGATGCGATACGACCACATCCGCGCCGTGTCGTTGGGCGGTCTCGGCGGTGTCGTCCGACGAACCGTCGTCCACCACGATCACCTTCAGGTCGGGACGCTGTTGCCGGGGTATTCGCGCCAGCGTGGCCGACAGATTCTCCGCCTCGTTGTACGCAGGGATGATCACCGCCACCGGACGGGAGGCTTCGTCTGCGTCCGGGACGCCCAGGACCTGACCGACTGACTGGGCCGGCGGTTCCACGCCCAGGAAATAGGCGATGGTGGCGGTGACATCCATGACGGAACGCGGTTGTTCAACCGGCCCGGCCAAGTCAACGCCCTCTCCCCACATGATGCAGGGCACGTAGCGCTCCGACGGGCTCATGTGGCCGTGCCCGCCGATGCCAATGCCCTGTCCGTGGTCGGCGGTGATCAGCACTGTCGCGCCTTCCAGGTACTCGACCGAGTCGCACCACCCCAGGAATTCCTCGATATGGCGGTCGCTTTCCTCGATCTTGGACAGGTACTCGGAGTTGTAGCTGCCCCGGGCGTGGCCGGTCTGGTCAACGCTGAGGAGTTGCAAGATGAGCAGGTCGGGGTCGTCGCGCTGGACTACCGTCTTGGCCCTTGCTTTCAGCGCGTCGTCGATCTCGTCGTTGTTGGTGACGGCGGTGACGGTCTCAACATCAGCCTCGCCGAAGGCGTCCACCAGGTGCGCGATGCCCACCAACTTGCCGGTCAAGCCGCCGGCGCGCAGCGCGTCGAATATGGACTCGCACTTGACGCCCAGGCTGGGTACGAAGTTGCTGGACATTCCGTGAACGCGAGGCGGCGCCCCGGTGAACATGGAACTGAACCCGGTCACGGTGCGGGCCGGGTACACGGTGGACGTGTTGCTGTAGTCGGCGCCCTCCCGCCGCATCCTGTCTATGAACGGCGTATCCGCTTCCAGCAAGCGGTCGGCCCGGCAGCCGTCGATCACGATGGTGATGAAACGCCGGGAGATCCTCTTGCCGGGGACGGCCCGCAACCGTGTCGGCACCAGCGACGGCGCCGGCGGCCAGGTGAAGAACCATTGGTGCAGCAGCAGGGCGGTGACCGCCAATCCCAGCGTGAAGCCCTCCACGGCCGCAAACGTCCAGACTGAGGGGCTGGACACCAGCGTTTGGAAAGTCAGCGCCAGGATCGTCAGCTTGGGGATCTGTTCCAGGAAATTGCCGCTGGTCGGATCCGGGTTCTCCAGCACCAGCCGCCAGAACCGCGTGAAGTTGAACCAGGACGTGCCGATCCGCAGGTGGTAGTAGATGGTGCCCCACAGCACGATCGTGAAAGTCAGGTACACGCCCAGGATGAGGCCCACCGCGATGGCGTCGAAAAACCGGAAGGCGGCCAGGAATACGCCCAGGTACACCCACAAGGCAATGCGCAGTTTCAGCGGAAAGTCGAAGCGGTAGAAAATGACGAACATCGGGACCAGCGCCGCCAACGCCAACGCGGCCCGAAGCCAGTAACCGCCGTCGGTCAGGTGGGGAATGCTCAGCAGCACGAGAATCCCCAGGGTGAATACGGGCGTGAAAGGCTTGCCCTCGTTAAGCACGTTCCAGGCGCGGGCGGCAAAGATCTCAAACCGGGAGGCATGCTTGTCGCCCTCTGCGGAACCCCGCAGGGCGCCCAAACCCCAGGCGGGTATCAGGTCTCGTACAGCGACCAGGGTGAAAATGGCCGCTAAGGTGTAGGAATAGGCAAACTTGAGGCCATGGGTCAGCACCGCCACCGCGAGGCCCTCCTGCCATGGCACTCCCAGAGAATAGAGCGCGCCCGTCATGGTCGCCTCATAAACACCGATGCCGCCGGGCGTTACATGAAAGACCTGGAACAGGATGGTGAACGCCGTTACGGCAATTGCGGCGGACAGGGAGAGTTCGGTTCCCAGGGCCTGCGCTGCCACCAGCAACACCGCCGCTTCGAGGATCCAACTGGGCAGCGTCCACAGCGCGGCTTTGGCGATGCGGGCGGCGGACATCGTTGCCAATTGCGCCCGCAGGCGTTCCAGCCGGGATTGGACCGGATTCGGCGTGAACTTGCCCAGCGCGCGGACGCGCAGCAAGAGCAACACCGCCACAGCGCCGCAGATCACCGCAACGGGCAAGCCGAGGCTCTGCAACCACAATATCCGTCCTGCCGGCAACGACAAGAGCAGCCCACCGGCTGCTGCAATGACGATCAGTGAGCCAAAATCCAGAAGGCGGGCCACTGCCGTGGACGCGGCGGCATCGGGTAGCGAAACTCCGCGGCGGGCGATCAGGACCGGACGAACAGCCTCGCCCAATTTGAAGGGCAAAAGGTGATTCGCCAACAGCGTCGCCTGCAGGTAGGTGAACAGGTCGAATATGCTCCCGCCGCCGGCCATCAAGTGTCGCCAGGCGATTGCCCGGAGGACGAAAGCTCCGGTGTAGCTGGCTACCAGCGCGCCCAGCAGTTCCGGTCGGACCAGCAGGACGCGCAATGCGTCCAGCATTTGGCTCCAGTCGGCGAGCCTCCATACCAGCAGACCAACGACGATAGTTAACGACAGTCCGATGCCGACGCGGAACGCGGTGCTTCGACCGGATGCTCCGAACAGCCTCCCCAGGTTCGCCCCGGCATTCGCTGCCTCTCCCGTCCTTGTGTCAGACCGATGGGATTCCCGCGTCGTCATTGCTGGCACTTTGCTCTCTGTGCTACGTCGGCTCAGCCGATTTAACCGAATTTCCAATCAATGCGGCCTTGCCGGGAGGAGGGATCCGACAAGGCCGGTTGCCCGAGAAGGGCGGGTTACCGGAGGATTACTGCCGCTATAGCAACCCACCGATGCTTTTCAATTCCGACTGCCGCTAACCAACTGAATGTGTACATGGCCCTGCCAATTTAGTATAGACTGAATTTTTTGTCAATATCCTACGCATAAGGATTTTTCGTGTGACTTTGGAACCCATCCCGCTATAACCGACGCCAAATCCGGCGTATCCTGAATTCAACCAAAACCCGGCCGACACCCAGGCAATCAACTGAAACGGTCCGGCGTACGTTGGAATTCCTGTTGGAACGCGAAAAGTCGCCGCGCCGCCTGACGGGCCATGAGCCCAGTTGCCCACGAGGAGGTACGCTAAATCGGCAATTCGCTGGCAATCGCAGGCGGGTCGTGCTCCCAGAAACCCGCTGACCGGTAGCTGATCAACTGAACTCAACCCGATTGCCAGGATAATGATAATGGTGCGTCAGCAGGTAATTTACGCAAAGTCGCACTTGACACAATAAATAACTATAGTCATAATTCCAGATACCGTTTCCACTATTGATTGGCTGCGTGGCCACAATCAAGTGGTGAAATGGTGAACAATATAGCCAGTTCGGATGGAGGTCCAAATGAAGCGAAAATGGCAGCGTACCCTGTTGATTATGGTGGGATTGGCGCTATGCCTCGGCCTGACGGCGGCGTGCGCCAACGAACCCCCTCCGGCGCCGCCGGCAGCGGTGGTGGAGGAGCCAGAGGTCGATGTGGACGCGCTGAAGGCGGAGGTAGTCGCCCACTACGCTAATGGGGTACATGGCCTGTATTCCCAGAGCCTGGCGTCAGCCATGGTTATGGACACGGCAATCGATGCCTTCCTGGCTGACCCCAACCCGGCCAGCCTTGAAGCTGCCAAGCGAGCGTGGCTTCGCGCCCGCGACGATTACGGCCCCACCGAAGTGTTCCGGTTCTACGGCGGCCCTATTGACAACGAAGAGGACGGCCCAGAGGGGCTGATCAACGCCTGGCCTATGGACGAATCCTACATCGATTACGTGGAAGGCAACCCCACGGCCGGCATCATCAACATGCCGGACGAGTATCCGGTAATCGATGCCGACCTCATCATCTCGCTCAACGAAGAGGGCGGCGAGGAGAACGTTTCCACCGGCTGGCACGCCATCGAGTTTCTGCTATGGGGACAGGACCTGAACGACGGCGGCCCCGGCTCTCGTCCGGTGGAGGACTTCACCACCAACGATAACGCCGACCGGCGCGGCCAGTACCTCGCAGTGGCTTCCGACACGTTGATCGGTCACCTGGGGGACATGGTTAACGCCTGGGCGCCCGGCGGCAACAACTACCGGGCCGAGTTCCTGGCGAAGCCGGCCGATGACGCCCTGGTGGACATCATCACCGGCGCCGGCGCGCTCAGCAAGGGCGAACTGGCCGGAGAGCGGATGTTTGTCGCCTACTCCGAGCGTTCCCAAGAGGACGAGCACTCCTGCTTCTCCGACAACACTGTAGCGGACATCGTCGGCAACGCCATCGGCGTGCGCATGGTGCTGACGGGAGATTACGGCGTGGTCTCCGGACCGGGCATCATCGACCTGTTCGCCGCCGACAACGAGGCGTTGGCCGACCGCCTGGCTGGGGAGACGGCGATGGCCGTCACCATGGCGCGCAACATCCCTGACCCCTTTGACCAGCATCTGACCGACACCGCATCCGACAGCGCGTTCGGACGGTCCCAGGTGCTGAGCACTATCGAGGCGCTGGAAAAGCAGGCCGACACCATCGTTGAAGGCGCGGCGGCCTTCGGCTTCACCATCAACACTTCCGTGTAGGTCGCGCCGATGTCGGTGTCCATAGGCGCTATCATCGCCATCCGTAAGGCCGGCCCGATAAGGTACGGCCTTGCACTTTCTCTGGGCACCGCGGCTGTGGTTGTGCTGGCGTGGTTCCTCGCGAAAGACGCCCGGTCAGGGCCCAGCGATGCTGAGGTCGCCGCTCTTCTGCAAACGCAGCTTGGCGGCGATACGACCATCGTCACGACCAACCGCAATTCCTTCGCCCTGGCGGCAGCCAATCTGAACAATGCCGAGCGGCGCATATTTGAGGTGGGTGACAGCTTCTTCACCCAGAACTGGGTCACGGCGCCGGCCTCCACCGAAGCCAGGGACGGCCTGGGCCCCACCTTCAATGCGCAATCCTGCTCATCGTGCCATACACTGGATGGGCGGGCGCGGCCTCCGGTCGATAACGACGACCCGGAGCGCGGCTTGCTATTCCGCCTCAGCATCCCGGGTGTTGACCCGGTAACCGGGGGCCCGGTGGGGGATCCTGTTTACGGCGGCCAACTTCAGGACCGGGCGATACTCACCGTCCCGCCGGAAGGCCGGTTCCTGATCAACTACCGGGAGGTTCCCGGTACGTATGAAGACGGGACACCCTACACCCTGCTGCAGCCGGATTATTCCTTCGCAGAACTTGTCTTCGGTCCCCTGCATCCCGAGATCCTGGTATCTCCACGGATCGCGCCATCGGTCTTCGGCGGCGGCCTGCTTGAGGCGATTCCCAACGCTGACATCCTGGCAAGGGCCGACCCTGATGATTCCGACGGAGACGGCATTTCCGGGCGCGCCAACATGGTGTGGAGCGTCCGGGACGGCGAAACGCGGTTGGGGCGATTCGGCTGGAAGGCCAACGTACCCACGCTGGAGCAGCAGATCGCCGGCGCCTTCCACGGCGACATCGGCATCACATCGCCTCTTTTCGTTGACGAAAACTGTCCCACCGGACAGGATACTTGTCGATCCGCGCCCAACGGCGGCGTTCCCGAAATCGGCGAAGAGCGCCTGGCAAAGGTAGTGTTTTACAATCAGACGCTGGCAGTGCCGGCAATGCGCGACGTGGACGATCCGCAAGTCCGTCGGGGAGCCGAGCTTTTCCTGGAAGCCGGGTGCGCTGCCTGCCACACCCCCAGCCACACCACAGGAGAACACGTGGCGCCCGCCGTAACCGGGCAGGTTATATTTCCCTACACCGATTTGCTGCTGCATGATATGGGCGAGGGTCTGGCCGACGGCCGGCCGGACTTCCTGGCCAATGGTCGGGAATGGCGCACGCCGCCCCTTTGGGGCATCGGTTTGATCGAGAACGTGAACAACCACACCCGCCTGCTCCACGATGGGCGCGCCCGAGACATCGCTGAGGCCATCCTGTGGCACGACGGCGAGGGATTAGCGGCGCGTGAGGAATTTCGCAAGATGTCCCGTGAAGAACGCGAGGCCCTGCTGCGGTTCCTGGAGTCCCTCTGATGCGAACGATTGCCGGAAACTGGGCTAAGTTGAGCATACTGGCCCTGCTGCTGGCGGTGGCGTGTACTCAGGAACCTCCACCGTCGCGCCAGGACGTATTGACCAGCCTGACCGATCAAGTAATCGTGCCGCGCTTCCAATCAGTGTCGGAAGAGATGAACGTATTGCGCGCCGCGCTCCACGGCCTGTGCTCCGATGCTACGCCGGCCAACCTCGATATTGCGCGGGAGGCGTGGCGCGATGCCCGGGAGCCATGGCTGCGCTCACAAGCGATGTGGTTCGGGCCCGTGATGGACCGTCGCTCCCGGATTCTGGTGGACTGGTCACCCATCGATCCCGAGCGCATCGAGGCCACCCTTGCCAAAAGGGATTCCGTTTCAGCAGTTGATGTCAGGGAATTTCTCGGATCCACACAACGCGGGTTGGGCGCCATCGAATACGTCATCTTTGGCGAAAACGCCCAGGTGGTTGCGCTCCTCAACGAACCCGCCGGGTTGCGCTGCCAGTACCTGACCGCCCTTGGCGACGTGGTGGCGGATGAGATGGCCATCGTTCTGTCCGAATGGCAGGGAGACGGGTCGAGTGGTGCGGGCTACGCGGGTTACTTCAAGGGCGCCGCCAGCATTGCCCTCGTGGAGCAGCAAGCCGTGGACGAGGCGGTACGTACCTCCGTGTTCCTGACCCGGACCATCTCAGACATGAGGCTGGGCAAGGCATTAGGCGCGGACGGCGGCAAGGCCGATCCGTCGGCAATCCCCGGCGGCAACGCGCACCACGCCGTGGCAGACCTGCGCAACCAGGTCCTGGGTATGCAGGACGTGTACCTGGGCGCCGAACTTGATACGGGGCTGGGGGTCAGTGACCTGGTGCGCGGCGTGTCCGAGGAGGCTGACGACAGGATGCGCGACCATTTCACCGCCACGCTGGCCGCCATTGATGATCTTCAAGAGCCGTTGCAATTTGCCGTGCTGGATAACCCGGAACCCGTCCGGTTGGCACACCAGCGTTTCCAGGAGTTGCAGCGTGCGCTGAACACCGAGGTGGTGAGCCTGCTGGGTGTGACAGTTGGATTCGCCGACACCGACGGCGACGCCGGTTAGCGTTCCGCTGGCCGGCCTTACCGCCGGGCCGATGATGCCTCTTGGGAACCGTGGGGAAGCACCCACTGTGCCGGGGCAAGCCCGGGATTAGTAGCCGCCAGGTCAACGGTCGGATCAATCAGCCGCGTGTTTGGGCGACCATTGAAGGCGACGAAAGCATCGGCAGTCACCGCAACATCGGGGTGGCCCCGGTCCGCGAAATCGTCCGCGATGAAATCAGCGGTTTGCCGGATCAATTCCGGTTGGAATGCCATGCGCTCGACCTGCAACGATGTCAGGTATTCGCCGGGTTCGACGATCCATGACTGCTGGGTATCAGGGTCGCGCACGCCGTACCGCACGAATCCCACTTTCTCGGTGAGCATCACGCGCCAGGCAAACAGGTAGCCTTCCTCGGTCCAACGAACGTTGCCGGGATAGACGTAGTGCCGCAAGGGCAGCGCTAACTGGACTGCGGCGAACAGCGCCAGGGCAACGAATGTCGCGCGGCTGAGCCAGGGCTTCGCTTCCCGGGGAATAGCTTCCTCACCGGGTTTCAGTATCGTCAACCTCAAGGGTCGCATCACGCGACGCGGCCACTCCGGGGCAAATAATATCAGTGTCAGCCCGATCATCAACCAGGGGAATATGCCGAGTTGTGGGAATAGCGCCCATGTCGCCACGTGAAACGAGACTAATACGCCGTAAGCATAGGGCTGAGTCCGCCGCCAGAGCAGGGCAGGCACGATGGCAAGGTCAAACGCCGCGCCGCTCCAGCTCATCGCGTAGGCCATCCACGCTTCCCGCATCAGCGGCCCGACGATGGGAAGATCCCCGTGTTGGTACAACCAGATGCGCAAGGGCAGGGCGTTGAACAGCCAATCGGGGTTGAGCTTGGCCACGCCGGCGAAGATGTACACGACGCCGACTTGGGCACGCAACCCCCATAAAGACCACGCCGGGATAGTGTTACGGTGTAGCGGCAGCGCCGCCAGCAGCAGGCTGACCAGGCAGATCAGGTAATGGTGGTTAAGGTAGGTGGCGCGGTCCAGCAGCTCGATGTAGGTGAAGCCGACGAAGAACAGCGCCGCACAAATCCGGGGACGGTAACCGGCGGCGATCCCCAGACTGAGCAGGCCAAGGACGGCAAAGTGGACGTACATCCCCGGGCCCGGCCAGGGCTCCAGCCAGCCAAAGCCCAAATAGGTGAAGTGATGAGCGGGCTCAACGTAAAGCGGGCCAATCCACCCGTGAGCGAAATATCTTATGACGACGGCCAGACCGAGCGCGCCGAAGATGACACGGAACGCCGCTGCCGATGCGCCATCGACTGGGCGGTTTACCTCTACCTTGCCGGCGCTGATCCAAACCCGTAGATCTGCCCACATCGTCTGCCCGGATCGATTTGGAGCGCTATGGGCCGGCCGGTGTCACTGGGCAATGCTTTCCTCTCCGCCTTATGACGGTCAGACGACGCATATCGCA
Organism: uncultured Dehalococcoidia bacterium; assembly: GCA_964347975.1. GTDB lineage: Bacteria > Chloroflexota > Dehalococcoidia > Lucifugimonadales > UBA3495 > Bin87. The sequence continues at coordinate 1,369 of CAYGAY010000050.1, read as the reverse complement.
TTGAAAGTCGGCATTAGCGATGATTTTTAATGCCGATGTAAAAAGATAGTCAGCCTACCGGCGCACCGTTTATCCGTCAACGCTGCGCGATTTCGCTGCGCTGCCACTTTGCTCCAACCTGGCAACATTCCCGCGAGCATATCGGAAGACTGGGGATATGCGATATATCTAGCCCAACCAGGCGGTGACTTCATCGGCCGGCGTGCGCACCGACGCGGAAGGGCGGGAAGGCTGTCCGATGAACAATGCGCCCACCATCATCCAGTCAGGCTCGGCTCCCAGGGTCTCCGCCAATTGTGGGTGACGGGTGACGTTGCCCGTGCTCCAATCGCCGGCCAGACCTTCCGCCACCGCAGCCAGCAGGAGATTCTGCACGGCGCAGCAGGCCGCGGCATAGTTTTCGTGAGTCATCTCCGCGTTGTCGCCGGGGATGCTGTACACGTAGATCAAAGCCGGCGCGTCCAGCACGCGTTTGCGGCTACCCGCAGCGTTCTCGTGATCGCCGCTGCGGGCGAACTGGTTGTCGTAGGCCAACTGGGCCACCCGGGCCCGCGCTTCCCCTTGCTTCTCCAAGACATAGAACCGCCAGGGGTTGGTGAGCCGGTGGTTCGGAGCCCACACCGCAGCGTCGAGCATACGCTGTAGCGCAGCTTGGCTGGGAACCATATCGGAGAAATCGTTGTTCATCCGGCGGTTGTGGATTGCTTCGTAAACCGAAACTCCGGATTCCGGCGCAGTGACGTTACCGCTGCGCAATCGACCGATGGTCATAACGGGCACCTCCGTTTCTGCTATATTCAGTGAATAAGTAAGTGCCCACACTGTACACGAATATGTAACCAAAAACAATAGCAGCCCGCTGTAGAGATCATTTCTCCGGCCTAGCCGCTACGAACCGCAGTCAACACCAGGAACTCAAACGCCAGTTTCGTAAGAGGCGCAGATATCCTCCCAAGCCCAGGTCATGCCGTTTCCCGCCAACGGTGACGCGCTGAACCCGGGGTTTTGCTCCAGAAGCGTCGACCCGGAGATAAAGACCACCGCCGCCGCCGTACCTACCCGGCTTTCTGACTCTCCCGACTTGCCCGCGGACCGGGACTGTTTTTGTGTTGTGTTACCGCGGCCGGCCAGCCAGAGTAAATCATGTCGTGCCCCGATTCGTGCACACGTTTTCTCGGGTGGGGGATTTAGCCGGACTGCACCGGGCATGAAATCGCCGTTTCGTACGCAAATCAAGCGCGAAACGGCGATTTTAAGGGATCAACTAAAAGTGAGTGTGGTGGGCCTACGTGTACTGTATTGCGAACTTTTCGGTGGGAGGTTAGGCTGTGATGTAAGAAGAGCAAAGCGATCCGACGCTCTCTACCGT
>CAYGAY010000049.1:0-17983 GCA_964347975.1 uncultured Dehalococcoidia bacterium | reverse complement strand
TCTATGCGGTACCGGGGAATGAACCGGCCTGTGAGCGATAGCCAGCGGTGCAGAAAATCCGACGTGCCGCAATGTACGGTTGCGGCGGATGACCGTGTTACCTGAACCCCTGTGAACCCGATATTCAGCTGTGATTTCGGCAGCTGGGCCGTGGCCTCAGGCTTGCTGCCATACGCGTGGGGTATAGTGTAGGGAACGGATGTGCGGTTGGGCAAGGGGCGGGTGTCACTCATGCGTACCCAGTTTGTCATTGCGAGGAGCGGCGACGTGGCAATCTCGATGGGTGAGCGACGTTTTGCTCCGGCGACGATATTGCCGCGCTGCGCTCGCAATGGCAGGTCGCGCAAAGTTGGTACGCGTGAGGGGAACGACGGGGTTGTGAGGGGGAGCGACCGGTGGTTCGGCAAGCTCACCATGAGCGGGAGTTACGATTGGGAAGTCAGGGACGATTGACGCGACTGCCGCCCGTCCGCAGGTGCTAAAATCCCAGGGGAGACCGGCAACTATAGATTAAAGATCGGCGACAGGCGATCAGAAACCTAAGATTGACGACTGCAACCGGAGGCATCTTGGCAATTACAGAATTGGAAATCACCAAACGCACCAGTTTCGCGTCCGGAAAGAGCTTCGGCGACGTGGGCCGCTATGAACTCCTGGAGGGCATCGCCCATTACGCGGTGGATCCACTGCACTCACGAAACCAGGGGATCACTGACTTGGACCTGGCGCCTCGCAATTCCGCGGGAATGGTCGAGTTTTCGGCTGACTTCGCCATGCTTGGGCCGGCGAACGGCGGCGACGGAAACCGCCGAATTCTGTTCGACGTGGTTAACCGGGGCCGCAAGACCGCCCTGAGCCTGAACGGCGTCCCCACCCCCAACGACCCCACCGCTCCCCTGGAGGCCGGCAACGGCTATCTGATGCGCCGGGGCTACACGGTGGTCTGGGGAGGCTGGCAGGCCGATGTGCCGCCCACTCCCGGCCTCATCGGGATGCAGGGGCCGGAAGCCATGGGGCCCCAAGGGCCTTTATCCGGCAAGATTATGTGCCAGTTCCAGTGCAACGAACCCACCCAGGTGTTCCTGCTGTCGGACCGGCAGCATCTGCCCAACCCCGCCGTGGACCCGGAGGAAGCCGCGGCTACCCTGACGGTGCGCGACCTGCCCAACAGTCCCGCTACCTCCGTTGACCGCAGCCAGTGGTCCTTCGTTCGAGTGGAGGATGCGGATCTGGAGCCGCAGCACAGCCACATCTACATGCCTTCCGGGTTCGAGCCGGGCCGGATTTACCAGTTGGTGTACACTACCGCCGGCAGCCGGATCGTGGGACTGGGGTTCGCCGCCATGCGGGATATGGTTTCCTTCCTGAAACACGCGCCGGCGTCGGCCGGCAATCCCTGCGCCGGGTCTATCGACTACGCTTACGCCATGGGGCGTTCCCAAAGCGGCCGCTTCCTGCGCCAGTACATCCATGTGGGCATCAACGAGGACGAAGCGGGCCGGCCGGCCCTGGACGGGATCATGCCTCACGTGGCCGGCGGGATGCGCGGCGAGTTCAACCTGCGCTTCGGGCAACCGTCCAAGGACGTCTGCTACATCATCCCGGAGATGTTCCCTTTTACCGACACTCCGCAGACGGATCCGGTGACCGGCGCGCAGGGTTCTTTGCTGGACGCCCTGGAACGACGGGGCACGACACCCAAGATCATGTTCACCAACACCTCGGCCGAGTACTGGCGCGGGGACGCCGCTCTGATCCACACCGACCTGGAATCCCTTACCGATGCTCCGGAATCGCTCTCGGTGCGCCGCTACCACTTTGCCGGTTGTCAGCACGGCTCAGGGGAGTTTCCCCCGGTGGAAATCCGCGCTAACGACGGGATTAAAGGTCAGCTGCCCTTCAACAGTGTGGACTACGCCCCTCTGTTGCGGGCCGCGTTGGACAACCTGGACCGTTGGGTCACCACCGGCGAAGAACCCCCAGCCAGTCGCCATCCCAGCCTGAACGACGGCACGGCAGTGGAATCCCATACGCTGCTGGAACGGTTTGCCCAACTCCCCAACGTGCGGATCCCGACCCAGACCACCCGGGCGATACGACTGGACTATGGCCCGGAGTCTCACCTGGGGCGCACCACCAAATTGCCCGCCGAGGAGGGAGAGGAATTCCCGGCGCTGGTAGCCGACCTGGACGAGTCTTTCAACGAGCGTGGCGGCATTCGCCTGCCGGACCTGACCGTTCCAGTGGCCACTTACACCGGCTGGAACCTGCGTGACGAAAGTATCGGCAATCCCAGTCTGTTCATAGGCATCACCGGGGGGCTGGCCGGGTGGACGCTCCCCCTGCCCGCCACGCAGGCCGAGCGTGAGGCAACGGGCGATCCTCGAGCGTCCATAGAGGAACGCTACTCCAGCCGCGAGGACTACCTGGAGCAGGTGACCCGCGCGGCAATGGACCTGGTGGCAGAGGGTTACCTTCTGGAGGAAGATGTGGCAGAGGTTGTGGAACTGGCGGGAAAGAAGTACGACTACTGGGCCGGGGATAGCAGAGAACGCTGAATACGCCCATAGAAACCGGGGCAGCGGTGGCGCCGCGGTTGGCGCTCTAAATCACGGCGAATTGGGTGCCGCTGCCCCGGTTGGGTGTTCAAATGCGAGTCTGTTTTCATTGCCTTTGAAATGGCGGTGATTTGCTATACTGACTTTACAGGTACTTTACTGGGGAGACCTCATGAGTACGCCGGAAGCACAGGAAGCGAGGCTGGTGAACTTAACTCCCGAAGGAACGGAAGTAGTCAAAAGGTCGTCCGGCGTATATTGCGTTAGAAAGCGCCTTTTGAAACAGGCTCGCCATCGTACCGCTTTAGAAGTCTGGCACACTATCTGATTGAAGGAGCTCCGCCATGCCTTTGCAATTGGACCACACAATCGTACCGGCCTACGACAAGGTGAAGTCTGCGGAGTTCATCGCCCGCATCTTCGGACTGAAGTACGAAGGGCCGTGGGGGCACTTTGCTCCGGTCAAGGTCAACGACATACTGACGCTGGACTTCGACGACTCGGACAACCCGCGATCCAATCACTACGCCTTTCTGGCTTCGGACGAAGAGTTCGACGGGATCCTGCAACGCATCAAGGACGAGGGTGTCGTATTCGGGAGCGGCCCGCGCTCGCGCACGGATGGGCAGATCAACCACCTTCACCAGGGTCGGGGGTTCTACTTCGAGTGCGAAAACGGTCATGTCTGGGAGGTCATCACCCACACGTACATAACCGATTAGAGCGCGTCGTCGCACATTGAGCCGGAGACCCATGGTTGGATTGACCCACTGCCATTGCGAGCGCAGCGGGGCAATCTTGTCCTTACCACAATGGTGGCGCGCCAAATCCTGCGTTGCCACGACGAGATTCCATCGCCCGACTACGGCGGTCGTGGAATGACAAATTAAAGTGGGCGCGCGTGAGAGACCGGCCCAAGTTACAGCAGGGGGGCGGACGCTCTTTTCGGGCAATCCTCCGTCGCGGCAACGTATCGCCGGCGGCGATAGCAGTATGGCGTCGGTATCCCTTGACAAAATATCGGGACAAACCGCAGAATACGGACCATTAACGGGCACTTTACGGGCCAGGCCAGTCTCTGCACAGACGGACAAATGACTGGATCAGGGCCGCGGCCGAGGTAATCTGATGGCATTCGTGATTACGCAACCCTGTGAGGGAGTGAAGGACGCCTCGTGCGTTGAAGTTTGCCCCGTGGATTGCATCCATTCGGACGACGATGCGCCGATGTACTACATCAATCCTGACGATTGCATCGACTGCGCCTACTGCGTTGCCGTCTGCCCCGTTTCAGCGATATTTGACGAGTTCACCGTGCCGCCTAACCAGCGGGAATACGTGCGCATCAATCGACTCTACTACTCGTCCCGCTAGATTCCGCCCCGGCGTTTTTGCAAGATGGCCCGTTTCCTCACCGACGCCGACGTTGACCGGTGCGTCGGTTTGCCGGATATGGAGGCGGCCGTTGAAGAGATGCTGGTCAACTACGGCCGCGGGGACGCGATTAACCTGACCCGACGCAAAATTGCCACGCCCGGCGGATACCTGGCCGTAATGGGCGGCGCTTTGCTCTACGGCGATGTCCTTGGCGTAAAGACCTTCACCCACACTGAGCACGGCTATTCCTTCCAGGTGAGCCTGTACGATGCTGGGTCGGGCCGCCTGCTGCTCTACACCCAGGCCAACCGGCTGGGGCAACTCCGCACCGGGGCGACCACCGCCGTCGCCATCAAGCATCTGTCCAATCCCGAGGTTCCGCGCCTGGGCATAATCGGCACGGGGAATCAGGCCGGCGACCAGTTGCGAGCCGCCTGCGCCGTGCGCGAGGTTGGCGAGATCTACGCGTACAGCAGGAACGCAGACAACCGTCGCGCCTTCGCCGACCGTATGGCCGCCGAGCTGGGCCGTCCGGTTATTGCGGCAGCCGGCAATCGGGACGCGGTGGCCGGCTGCTCCGTTGTCATCGGCATCGCACCGGCCCAGAGGCCCGTGGTCATGGGCGAATGGCTGGGCAACGGCGCGACGGTTATCGGAGCGGGGCCGACCAGCCCACGCCACCACGAGGTTGACCCCGGCGTCCTGACCAGGGCCGGCCGGAAGTTCGTTGATTCGCTGGATCAGGCGCCTCTGGAATGTGGCGACATCGCCGCCGCCGTGGATCAGGGGCTGGTACAGTGGAGCCAGTTTCTGGAACTACGCCACGCGGTGGCCGGAGCCGCGCCGGGGCGAACCCACCCCGATGAAGTAGTCTATTGCAAGCTGATGGGAACCGGCGTTGCCGACGTGGCGGCGGCCAGGCTGGTGTGGGAGCGAGCCGAGGCGCTGGGCGTTGGGCTTGAGATGGATTGGTAATGGCAACTCTTGGGTCTGCCCAGTTGTTTCGCGACGGGTGCGGGCGGGTTTGAAACCCGCCCCAAGAATTGCGCCTGACGGTGAAGAATGGGGCTGCCAGGACGTGCCGTCAAATTATCCCGTCATTCCCTGTGCAGGTAGGAATCCAGAAAGGCGGCGCATCAGTCAACGCGAATAGGGCAAAGATTCCTGGATACCGGCTTTCGCCGGGTATGACGGATTTTCCGATGCGTACCCAATTTGGCGACAGGCCCTAGCGTGGCGCGGCGAGGTATTCGTCGGTGGTCAGCACGCTGTAATTGTCCAGACCGGTCAGCATACTTTCCATGGCGGCGCGGGCCGTGTCCAGCGACGTGAAGCACGGTATGCGGCGTTCCACGGCAGCCCGGCGGATGTAGAAACCGTCCCGCATCACCGATGAATCGCCGGACAGGGTGTTGACGACCGCCCCCACGGTGCCGTCGTTGATGACGTCCAACACGTCGGGAGAGCCCTCGCCGATGCGTTTGGTGATGGTGGTGACGGGCAGGTCCATGGCCGTGATCATCGCCGCGGTGCCCTCAGTGGCGTAGAGTCGGCAGCCGGCGGCGGCCAACCCCCGGACCAGGGGAAGGGAGTCGGCTTTGTTCTGGTCCGAGATGCTCAACAGGACGCCCATCCCAGGGGAGAGGCTGATGCTGGCGGCCTGCAACGCCTTGGTCAACGCCCCGGTGAAGTCCCGGTCAATGCCCATAACCTCGCCAGTGGACTTCATCTCCGGCCCCATGTACCAGTCCACTCCCACCAGCTTTGACATGGAGAACACCGGCGCTTTGATGCCGACGAGCTTTTGCCGCGGCCACAGACCGCCCTCGTAACCCAGATCCTGCAACTTGGCGTCCAGCATGACCCGGGTGGCCAGGTTGGCTACCGGGACTCCGGTTACCTTGGAGATGAAGGGTATGGTACGACTGCCGCGCGGGTTCACCTCCAGCACATATACGGTAGTCTCTTCGTTCCCATCTGACAGTGGGACGCCGGGATCTCTGACCAGGGCGCTGCGGTAGGCGCTGCCCCCTTGCAGCACGAATTGAATGTTCATCAGCCCACGGACCCCCAGGGCCAGGCCGATACGGGTGGTGTAATCCACCAGCGTATCAACCTCGGCTTCGGTCAGGTTCAAGCCGGGGTAGATGGCCATGGAGTCGCCGCTGTGGACGCCGGCGCGCTCCACGTGCTCCATAATGCCGGGGATGAGTACCCGTTCCCCGTCGCAGATTGCGTCCACCTCGCACTCCCGCCCCTCCATGTAGTGGTCCACCAGCACCTCGCGCTCCGGCGTGACCTCGGTGGCAATGGTCAAATAGCGGATCAGTTCCGTGGCGTTGCGCACGATTTCCATGGCCCGTCCGCCCAGCACGTAACTGGGGCGCACCACCACGGGATAGCCGATGCGTTGGGCCACGGTCAGGGCCTGGTCCACCGACTGCACAGTGCCTCCGGGGGGCTGCGGGATGCCCAAATCCACCAGGAACCGCTCGAACTTCTGCCGGTCGCTGGCGATGTCGATGGCTTCGGCGCTGGAACCCAGGATGGGCAGCCCGGCGGCGGCCAGGGACTGGGACAGGTTAATCGCCGTCTGGCCTCCGAATTGCACCAGGCTGGGCGGCGGCCGGTCGTCCACCGTCTCGTTGTCGATGATGTCCCGCACGGCCTCTTCGTCCAGGGCCTCGAAGTAGAGCCGGTCGCTGGTATCAAAGTCGGTGGATACGGTTTCAGGATTGGAGTTGATCATAATGCTGGCCACGCCGGCCTGGGAGAGGGCCCAAGCGGCGTGTACGCTGCAATAATCGAACTCGATGCCCTGACCGATGCGGATGGGGCCGCTGCCGATGACGATGGCCTTGGGGCCGGGCAACGGCGGGGCTTCGTTTTCGGTGTCGTAGGCGCTGTAGTAATAGGGGGTCGCGGCCTCAAACTCGGCGGCGCAGGTGTCCACCATCTTGAACACGGGCTTGATGCCGTGACGCAAGCGCAACCGGCGTACCTGTTCGGGCAAAAGGCCGGACAGGGTGGCGATTTCCACGTCGGGAAATCCCAGCCGCTTGGAGGCCAGCAGAACGGCCGGCGTCAAGGGATTGCCCAGCAAGCGGCGTTCCTGGTCAACGACGCGCTCCAGGGCAGCAATGAACCAGGGATCGATGCTGGTGTGCGCCACCAGGCGGTCGCGGGATACCCCCCGGCGCAGGGCGGCCGTCAGCGCCCAGAGGCGAAGGTCGTTGGGATGCAGGGGCAGGGCGTCCAGCAGAGCCTGATGATCTCTCCCGAAGTTGAATCCGCGCCACTCCTGGTCTTCCCAGAGCAGGGAGGAATTGGGCTGCTCCAACGCACGGGTGGCTTTTTGCAGGGCAGCCTCGAAGCTGCGGTCGATGGCCATTACCTCGCCGGTGGCCTTCATTTGGGTGGTAACCTGGCGGTCGCCGTCGGGGAACTTGTCGAAGGGCCACCGGGGTATCTTGACGACACAATAGTCCAGGGCCGGCTCGAAGGCGGCGCCGGTGGTGCCGGTGACCGCGTTGGGGATTTCGTCGAGGCGCCGGCCCACAGCGATTTTGGCGGAGACGCGAGCGATGGGATAGCCGGTGGCCTTGCTGGCCAGGGCCGAGGAGCGGCTTACCCGGGGATTCACCTCGATGACGTAATAATCCGATTCAGCCGGCCATTGGCCGGGTCGATTCCGCATGGCGTCGGGATGGGGTCGGAGGGCGAGCTGGATATTGCACCCCCCCTCAATGCCCAGGCCGCGAATGATGTTCAGGCTGGCGGTGCGGAGCAACTGGTACTCTTTGTCGGTCAAGGTCTGGCTGGGCGCGACCACAATGCTGTCCCCGGTGTGCGCTCCCATGGGATCCAGGTTCTCCATGTTGCACACGGTGATACAGTTGTCGGCGCCATCGCGGATGACCTCGTACTCGACTTCCTTCCAGCCGACCAGGGAGCGTTCCAGCAATACCTGGCGGATGGGGCTTGCGGCCAACCCGCCCTCCACAATGGCCAGGAACTCCTCTTCGGTATTGGCGATGCCGCCGCCGGTTCCCCCCAGGGTATATGCCGGCCGCACCACCAGGGGCAGGCCGGTCTCGGCCTGGTAAGCCAAGGCTTCCGGCATGGATGAAACGGTGCGATTGGGGGGCATCGGCTCACCAATGTCGGTAAGAAACTGCCGGAAAAAGTCCCGGTCTTCCGCCTTGCGGATGGTTTCCAGCGGGGTGCCCAGGAGCCGCACGTCGTAGCGATCCAGAACGCCGGCGTCGGCCAGATCAACGGCGAGGTTGAGGCCGGTCTGACCGCCCAGGGTCGGCAGGATTCCGTCGGGCCGCTCGCTGGCGATGATGCGTTCGAGCACGGGAACGGTGAGGGGTTCGATGTACACCCGGTCCGCAACGTCCCGGTCAGTCATAATGGTGGCCGGATTGGAGTTGACCAGCACCACCGAGACGCCCTCTTCGCGGAGAGCCTTGCACGCCTGGGTGCCGGCGTAGTCAAACTCGGCGGCCTGGCCGATGACGATGGGCCCGGAGCCGATGACCAGAACTTTGCGAGGGGGGTTGTAAGTGTCATTCAATTCGTTATGCTTCCGCTGGCTAGCGAATGACTGTTGCATCCGATAAGGTCCTAAACTGTGGTTCGCTCTGGGGACGATGGCTTTAGGCCAACAAACCGAAGACTGAATTGCCTGGCGCGGCTGATGCTGGCGTCTAAAACTGCCGTCCCTCCGGCAACCTGCGGAACCGCGACGGTTCTTTCCGCCGGCCGCTCGATTGTTGCAACTTTACGCTGCAAGTACCAAATGTACAGGCACTGAGTGCCGAGAGAAACGTCAACTCTAGCAAAAGACCGGAAAGTACGAGAATTACTGCCATCAGCAGCGATGTCAAGAAAGTTATCGCCGCCAGCGCAACGCGGCGCAGCCCGGCCAATAATTCTTCCTTCATTATCCAATGCTAACGCTATGACTGGAGTCGTGGAACAAATCAGGTAAAGCGGGGCATCGTGCCGGGGAGCTCCATCAGCTGCCGTTCAACCAGGGCGTTGATCATCTGGAAGATGAACGCGCCGAAGTAGGCCCCTTCGGCATCAAAGTGGTCCAGGTCGATGCCGCCGTCGGGAGTGCGCGGGGGGATGACGAAATCGGTGGCGTCGAAGCCGGCGTTGACGGCGTGGACGTAGCCCACCGGCTCATCGCTGATGGGCTGGCCGGTGGTCGGGTCGGTCACCTTCACGGCCAACTCCCAACGGGAGCCGAGTTGTCCCCGGCTTACGGCGGCCAGCAGGTAGCCGTGGCCGTCGTGGGAGAACGTGGGCACGGTTTCCTGGAGCATGGCGAGGGTGTCGTTGAGGTCAATGGGGAGCCGGGTTTCAATGCCCTGCTCCAGCAGAAAGGCGGTGAATCCGGTCATCGGTGGGCTACCTCCGCAGGGTTGGCGTCGTCGATCATAGCGAGGAAGCGATCAAAGAGATACTCGTTGTCCTGGGGGCCGGGAGACGCTTCGGAGTGGTACTGGATGGTGAACAGGGGCCACTCCCGGTGCCGCAGGCCCTCCACCGTATTGTCGTTCAGGTTGATGTGGGATACCTCTAAACCGGAGGGCAAATTATCGGATGATACGGAGTAGCCGTGATTCTGGGCGGTGATGCGCACCTGCCCGGTGGCCAGGTCTTTGACGGGATGGTTGCCGCCCCGGTGTCCGAACTTGAGCTTGTAGGTGGTGGCCCCCAGGGCGCGGGCGGCCAGCTGGTGGCCCAAGCAGATGCCCATGATGGGGACGCGACCGATGAGTTGGCGCAGGTTGCCGACGATATTCCCCAGAAGTTCCGGGTCGCCGGGGCCGGGGGACAGCAGAATGCCATTGGGCTGCATTGCCAGCATATCCTCGGCGGGGGTGTAGGCCGGCACTGTGATTACCTCGCAGCCCCGGCTCTGCAACAGCCGCAGGATGTTGTACTTCACGCCGGCGTCGGTTACCAGGATGCGACGCACGCCGGCGGACGAAGGCGTGGAGGGGAAGCCGGGGTGTTCGCCGTTGTTCCAAGCGTATGGGTCAGGGGTGGTGACGGCGCTCACCAGGTCCAAGTTATCGTAGCGCGGTATCTCAGCCAGCCGACGCAAGGCTTGATCCGGGTGGTCGGCGGTGATTAGTCCGGTCATCACGCCCCTGGCGCGCAGACGACGGGTAAGGGCTCGGGTATCGATGCCGCTGATGCCGGGTATATTGTATTCCTCCAGAAATGCGTGGAGGGTCATATTGCTGGACACGTGACTGGGCAGGTCGCAGTGTTGGCGAACAATCAGGGCCGATACTTGAATACGCCGGGATTCGAAATCCCGGCGGTTGATGCCGTAATTGCCCACCAGCGGATAGGTGAGCGCCACCATTTGACCGGCGTAAGAAGGGTCGGTCAGCACTTCCTGATAGCCGGTCATGGTGGTGTTGAACACCACCTCTCCCCAGCCATCGCGCTGGGCGCCGAAGGATTCGCCGGTGAACACGGAACCGTCTTCCAAAGCCAGGTGTACCGGACGCGCCACTAATTACCTCCGTTCCGGATGCCGGCTCGCGCCGGAATGATGATTTTGGGCAGGGAACAAAGCCAGTTCCTCAAACACTACTTTGCCGCCGACCAACGTGGCGGCCACGCGGCCCGGCAACTCCACCCCGTCCAACGGGGTGTTGCGGCCCAGGGAGGCGAACCGGTTCACATCAACCGTCCAGCGGGCTGCGGGGTCAAACAGGACCACGTCCGCCGGCGTCCCAGGCGACAGCGATGCGTAGGGGGCAAAGGCATCGCCGAGGACCCGGGCCGGGCCAAGGGTGAGCCGCTCGACCATGGTGGGCAAGCCGACAGCTCCGCGGTGAACCGTGACCATGAGGGCGCCCAGGGCCGTTTCCAGCACGCTTATGCCGAAGGCAGCGTCGTGGTAGGTGCATTCCTTGCTGGCCTTCTCGTGGGGCGCGTGATCGGTGGCAACGCAATCAATAGTACCATCGGCCAGGCCGGCGACACAGGCTGCTACGTCATGGGGCGTCCGCAGCGGCGGGTACATCTTGGTGTTGGTGTCGTAGGCGGTGGGCCCGGCGAACCCGATGGCATCGCCCCGGTCGCCCATAGCCCATTCATCAGTGAGCAACAGGTGGTGCGGGCACACTTCGGCGGTGACGGCAATTCCCCGTTCCTTGGCCTGGCGCACCATGGCCACGCTGCCCGCGGAGCTGAGGTGGGCCAGGTGGAGGCGCCCGCCGGTCAGTTCCGCCAGCGCGATGTCACGAGCCACCATCGCCTCTTCGGCTACCGCCGGGATTCCGGCCAGTCCCAGCCGGCTGCTCACCCAGCCCTCGGCCATCACGCCGCTGGGGCAAAGAGCATAGTCCTGGCAATGGTTGGTGATGGGCGCGCCCAGATCCCGGCTGTAGGTCAGCGCAAGACGCATCAGCGCCGCGTCATGCACTGGGTCGCCGTCGTCGCTGAATGCCACTACCCCCGCCGAGATCAGCTCTTCCATATCGGCCAGTTCCCGGCCGGCGCGGTCGCGGGTTACGCATCCGATGATTTGGACGCGGGCCGGGGCGAAGGCGGCGCGGTTGCGCACGTAGTCCACCACGGCGGCGTTGTCGATGGCAGGGTCGGTGTTGGGCATGGCGCAGATGGTGGTGAAGCCGCCTCGGGACGCGGCCTGGGCGCCGGTGGCGATGGTTTCCTTGTACTCAAAACCCGGTTCCCGCAAGTGCGTGTGTATGTCGATAAAACCGGGGGCCACCACCAGCCCGGCGGCGTCAATAACTCGGGTTCCCGGGTCAACGGAATCGGCTGCGATGCCCCTGGCGACGGCTTTGACGATGCCATCGCTGAGGAGAACGTCGGCGACGGCGTCCATCCCGTTGGCGGGGTCGATCACCCTTCCTCCCGCGATCAGGAGCGGCGGCATTTGTTCAGGGGCTGGCATTGGTCAGTTCGCGTCCGGGCCGTATCCGACCAGCTGATAGAGCAGGGCCATGCGGATGGCCACGCCGTTGGTGACCTGTTCTTCAATCAAGGAGCGTTCCCCGTGGGCCAACGCGGTACTCACTTCAATCCCTTCGTTCATCGGGCCGGGGTGCATCAGCAGCGCGCCGGGGTTGGCCCGGGCCATGCGACGGTCATCCACCTGCCAACGGCGGATATACTCGCGGATGCTGGGGAAGAAGCCACGCTTCTGCCGTTCAGTTTGCAGACGCAGCGCCATCACCAGGTCGGCTCCCGCCACGGCATCATCCAAATCGGGTTGCAACCGTACGTTCGCCAGTGGGTTGCGCAGAGCGGACACACGATCCGGGCTGCGGCCGGCCGCTCCCCATCCCGCCGGGGTGAAAGGGTCTGGCAACAGCGTGGGCGGCCCCGAGAGGACGACCTCGGCGCCCAGATGAGCGAACCCCCAAACGGCGGACCGCGCCACACGGCTGTGGAGCACGTCCCCGACGATGACCACTTTCCGGCCGGCGATTTCGCCCAGATGATCGCGAGCAGTGTAGAGGTCCAGCAGGCCCTGGGTGGGATGGGCGTGGGCGCCGTCGCCGGCGTTGATGATGGCGACGTTATTCAAGCTGCGGGCCAGGAAGTTGGGCGCTCCGGAGTGAGGGTGGCGGACCACGATGGCATCCACGCCCATGGCCTGCAAGGTAAGGCCGGTATTCAGCAGCGACTCTCCCTTCGCGACGCTGCTGGCCGTGGCGGTCATGTTGATCACGTCGGCGCTGAGGATTTTGCCGGCTTCTTCAAAGGAGATGCGGGTTCGAGTGCTGGCCTCATAGAACAGGGTAACGATGACGCGGCCCCGCAGGGTGGGCACCTTTTTCACATCACGGCCCAGCACCTCGCGCATCGCCGCCGCGTCGTCCAGGACGGCGGTTATCTCGTCAGCGGTGAAGTCGTCCAGGTCGAGCACGTGACGACGGCGGCTCGGCCCGGCGAGTACACGCTCAACCGACCCGGCGGCGGTGGTTGCCGTGCCGGTTGCCATCACACCGCACCCCGTTCCAGGATGCAAACGTCGTCAACACTGTCGGTTTCCGCGAGACGCACCCGTACAAGTTCGGATCGCCGCGTGGGGATGTTTTTCCCTACAAAATCGGCGCGGATGGGCAGTTCCCGGTGGCCTCGGTCCACCAGAGCGGCCAGTTGAATGCGCAGAGGGCGGCCCAAATCGCTGACTGCGTCCATCGCCGCGCGCACCGTGCGGCCGGTGTACAGCACGTCGTCAACCAGCACGACGGTAAGGCCGGCCACGGCCACGGGCATAGTAGTCGGACGGACTCGCAGGCGGGGGCGTTCCGACAGGTCATCGCGGTACAAATTGATGTCCAGATGGCCGACGGGGACAGTTGCTCCCTCGGACTGGCGGATGTGGGCGGCCAGCCGTTCGGCGAGAGGCACGCCGCGGGTGCGGATGCCGGCCAGCAGCAGGCCGGCTGCTCCGTGATTGCGCTCCAGAATTTCGTGGAACATTCTGGTGAGCGCGCGGCGGATTTCGGCGGCATCCATAATGCGCCGCGTCGCCGGATCGGGCGCGGCGGTGGCAGGCATACTAATGTCGTTCCGGGTAGCTATGAAAAACCCCTGCTCGGCGGTGAAAGCTGACCGGAGGGCAGGGTTGCGTCGGGGGCCTGGAAGCGCACCTTCGAGTTGGAACGCTCCGGGGTCATTTGCGCCCACGCTTTGCCAGCCTCGCCGGACTGCCTTAAAAGCGGCGTCGCTATTTAGTGGAGGCATTCTAGCACAAGCGGGCGGTTTTGGGAATAACGCGATAAAACCCGGCAGCGTTCCGCTTTAGGTGGTATGATTATTCGCAATTCCAGCGAAAGAACAGCCTGCCCCGTGCTTGAAACGGGGTATATATTACGAAGCGCATGCAGACGCGATCATAGTCTGACCGAGCAATAACTGCTCTGGAGGGTTGCGTTAGCGATATTGCTGAGGATTTAAATTGCCAGCGACGCCAGACCCCAGAAACCCCCGTTACGAACCACACGAAACCCCTCCCATCCCGGTTTCTCTCGGACTCGGCGCACAGTACACCGCTATCGCTGCCCCCGGCATATTGATAGTTCCGGTTGTCGTGGCCGAAGCGTCCGGGATAGGGGAGTCCTACCTGGCCTGGATGGTCTTCGCTACGCTGGTGATTGTCGGTGTCTCCACGATACTGCAGCTAATCCAGTTCGGGCCCATCGGGACCGGAGTCTTTTATACCACCTGCACGAGCTATGTCACCATCCCGTTCTCCATCATTGCGTTGGCGAGCGGAGGGCCGGCAACGCTAATGGCTCTGGTGCTCGTCTCGGCGGTGTTCCAAATTGCCACCTCCAAGTGGCTGTTCATTCTGAGACGAATCGTCACGCCCACCGTGAGCAATACCGTGATGATGCTCGTTGCCCTCACCATAGCTTCCATGATCTTCCGTGCGTTGGATGAACCCGTGGCGGCCCGGCCGGTTCCAACGCTGACGACCGTATCGGTGAGCATCATCGTACTGGTCATACTCACCTTCCGCGGCCCGGATATCCTGCGGCCCTGGGCGCCGCTGCTCGGCATAGGCGCCGGCTGCGTGACCGCCGCAGCTTTCGGCGCCTACGACGCCAGCCGGGTGCTGTACGCGCCCTGGATAGGATTGCCGCTCAGCGATTGGCCGGCGCCGAGGTTGGACTTCGGCGTAGCTTTCTGGTCGCTACTGCCGGCGTTTTTGCTGCTCAGTGTGGTTATCTCTTTTCAGATGAACGGAACCGCCATTGCCCTACAGCGCATCTCATGGCGTCAGGCCAGGGCTATCGACTTTCGCCGCGTGCAGGGGTCGGTCATGGGCGTCGGCATTGGCAACTTGATTGCCGGTATCGCCGGCACGGTGCCCAACACCAGCGATATGAGCATCATTCCGTTTATCCGGATTACCGGAGCCGCTTCCCGCAGCGTGGGATATTGCATCGGTGGTCTATTCATAATGCTGGCATTTCTGCCCAAGCTATCCGGGGTGTTCAGCACCATCCCAGGGCCGATTATAGCAGGATACCTTATCGTGACGGTTGGAATCACTTTCGCTGAGGGTCTTCGGGGCATAGCTCATAGCGGGTTCGACCGGGGCAAGGTTATGGTTGCGGGGATTTTCTTCTTGATTGGCGCCGTTTTCGAGTTCAAACTGTTCCCACTGCCACCCTTTGACCAGGTATGGGGAGGGGTGTTCAGCAGCGGAGTAACCGCCGGAGGACTCGCCGCAACTGTAATGAGCGCGTTCATACAATACACCACTCAGCGCCGTATGCGGTTTCAGTCGAAGCTCGACGCTGAAGCTTTGCCGGAACTCAATGCGTTCATTGGGAGATTCGTTGAGCGCAAAGGCTGGAATGCCGCTATGCGGTACCGGCTGAACGCGGTTGCGGAAGAAGCGCTCCTGACTCTAGCCCCGCCGGATGAAGACGAGAGCAACGGCAATAAACAGCAATTGGTCGTTCTAGCGTCCAGTGACGGCCCGGTGGCTCAGTTGGAGTTCATCGGCGCGGCGGGCGGCGGCGAAGACAACCTGGAAGACCGCCTCAGCCAGCTCCGGGAGTACGACCTGGAGCCGCCCGCAGAGCATGAGTTCTCGCTCCGGTTGTTGCAGCACTACGCCTCGACCGTGCGGCACCAGCAGTATCGCGAAACCGACATCGTAACAGTCCGCGTTGAGCAACCCGGGACGTGACCGGCCAACCGGCGGGGCGCGCAGTTTTCAGGGATTAACCCCGCCCTCCGACCATCCTTCCGGCGCAGCCTGGGTCAGCCCGACACTCGTTTTCGCCGGTTGGCAATGTAATCAACGAGGACGTACTCGCCCAAGTTCTCGCTGCTGCTGTAGAAGGCGCGGCCCCGGTTGATACGGGTCATCCGGTCCACGAAGTTCACCAACTGGTAGCTGTTTTCCAGCATGAAGGTGTTGATTACAATGCCCTCCTGGGTGCAGCGGCGCACTTCCTTCAGGGTTTCCAACTCGGTGCGGTAGCTGGGCGGATAGGAGAAATAAGCCTGCTCGCCTTCCAGGTGGGCGGTGGGTTCCCCGTCGGTGATGATCAGGATCTGACGGGTTCCGCCCTTCTCCTTGTTGAGCAGCTTGCGGGACAGTAGCAAGGCGTGGTGCAGGTTGGTGCCGGATACCCAGTTGTTCCAGGTCAGGCCGGCAAGGTCCGCTTCCTCAATCTCCCGGGCATAGTCGGAGAACCCCACCACATGCAGGGTATCCCGGGGGTACTGCTGATGGATGAGAGCGAAGAGAGCCAGCGTGACTTTCTTGGCGGCCGCCCAGTTGTTGAATAAACCCATGGAACGGCTCTGGTCCAGCAGAACGATGGTGGCGGCGCGGGTCATGTGCTCGGTGCGGTAGATCTCAAAGTCGTCGGGGCGCAACTTGACTGGAACCTGCGGGCCGCCGCGGACGATGGCGTTCTTGACGGTGGTTTGCAGATCCAGTTGCAGGGGGTCGCCGAACTCGTAGGTCTTGGTGTCGCCCAACAGGTCGCCGCCGGCGCCCCGGGTGTCGAGGTCGTGGTTGCCGATGCGGTCTTTCTTGAGGTGCTGGAAGACCTCGCGCATGGCTTTCTGGCCAATCCGGCGGATGCCCCGGGCGGTCAGGTTCATATTGTCGTCGTCGGTGATGTAGCCGGCGTCCTTCAACAGTTGCCGCAGCCGATCAAGTTCTTCCCACGCCCGACGAGCTTCCTCGCCCAGCAGTTCAGCCAGCTGCTCCGGGTCAACGTCGTCCAGGTTGCCGGTACGCATGGCCTGCTGTAACGACTGTTCCAGCCGGTCCAGGTCCTGCATCTGACGCATGGCCGCCATGGCCTGCTCCAGGGTCATACTGTCGTCGCCCAGGAAGGGATACTGGCGGGCCAGTTCATCGGGAGGCATTAGCGATTGCATCAGGCTGGCGAACTCGGCCATTTCGTCCATCAAACGGGGGTCCATGGCTGACTGCATGGCGTCTTCCAGCTCCCGGCGCATATCGGGGGAGAGGCTGTCCAGCAACGACTGCATTTGCGCCATCTGCTGCTGGATGCGCTCCATCAGCTCGTCCAGGCTCTGGGGCGGGTCGTCGCCGAACATCGGCCCCCATTTCTGCATGAAACCTTCGAAGTTGGGGTCCCGTCCCTCCATGCGGTCGCGGAGCATCTGGTTGAGGTCCTGCATCATCTGACGCATGGCTTCCATTTGCTCCGGGGTCATGTTCTGCATCTGTTCCTGCATCTGCTGGGAGACGTTCTGCGCCATTTGGCTCTTGAGCAGATCCAGCAGTTCCTGGAACATCTGCTGGGCGTCCGGGTCCATGAAGTCGTAGTCCATGAGGCCCTGGATCTGCCCGCCGAGGCCGTCGGGAAGGTCGTCCAGCTTGTCGAGGTTGCGCTGGGCGCGTTCTTGCAGCAGCCGGTTGAGCGCGCGCTGCTGTTCCTTGCCGGCCATATCGGCAGGTTCCGGCCGGTTGGCAGCTTCATCCAACCGACGTTGGATGCCCTCCCGCTCGGCGCGGAGGATTGCTTCCATCCGCTCCTTCAGGTCGTCCACCACCGAGTCCAGGTTGCTCTGCTGGAGTTGCTGGCGACGCTGCTGCCGGAGCTGATCCATGAGCTGTCGCAGGTTGGGCATCTGCGCTCCGTCGCGGTTCTGCATTCCATTGCGGAAAAGTTCGCGCAAGGCCCGGGCCAGGTCGCCGTGCTGCAAGAGATCATCCGACAGCGCGTCCATGATGTCGCTGGCATCGACATCAAAAATCTCCTGGGTGCCATCCCATTGCGAGTAGCGATAGCGTTGGTACAGCATGGGCGACCTCCGACCGGGCCGGCTACGTAAGCGTCATTCCGGCGAAAGCCGGAATCCAGATTTGGCGGTAAATGGACGGGGCGATAATAACACACGGGGCGCGGAACCCGGTGATATATTGCAGCTGCAACACAACGACAGGATTGCCGCCATGACCGACGCTCCCCATCACTAGGGCCTGTTTACAAAGTTGGGCTAAATTGAGCACGATTTGGTTGCTGTTT
>CAYGAY010000048.1:0-18712 GCA_964347975.1 uncultured Dehalococcoidia bacterium | reverse complement strand
TTCAGTCCGCGTTAACGAACCTTCAATCTGGCCATGGGTAGCTCACCCGGTTTCGGGTCTACTACATGGAACTGTTCGCCCTGTTCAGACTCGCTTTCGCTGCGGCTCCGGAACTACAGTCCCTTAACCTCGCTCCATACAGTAAGTCCCCGGATCATTCTTCAATAGGCACGCCGTCATCCGTAAAAACGGACTCCGACCTTCTGTAGGCTTACGGTTTCAGGTCTATTTCACTCCCCGCCAGGGGTTCTTTTCACCTTTCCCTCACGGTACTGGTGCGCTATCGGTGACCAAGGGTATTTAGCCTTGGAGGGTGGTCCCCCCGACTTCCCACAGGGTTTCACGTGCCCCATGGTACTTAGGATCTGCCTCGGGAGCTCCATCCCTTTCGTCTACCGGGCTGTCACCGTCTGCGGCGGCCCTTCCCAGGGTCCTTCGACTAGAGATGAAGTTTGTAACTCCCCGAAGCCTGATGAGGCGGCTCCAGAAGCGTCCTGTAACCCCGCAACGACACAGGCCCTCATGCCGTTAGGTCGCTGCGGTTTAGGCTTTTCCCCGTTCGTTCGCCACTACTAAGGGAATCTCGGTTGATTTCTTTTCCTCGGGGTACTTAGATGTTTCAGTTCCCCCACTTACCTCCCGCATTGCGGGTGGACCGGCTCAACACCGGAACAGGTTACCCAATTCGGAGACCCCCGACTACGCCTGTTAGACGGCTCATCGAGGCTTATCGCAGCCTTACCGCGTCCTTCTTCGGCCCTTGGTCCCAAGGCATCCACCGTAAGCCCTTCATAATTTGACCCACGCTAAGAATTCCAAATTCCTTAGACTCGGTTCTTGCAGTTCAAATTTCCTATTCAGTTTTTAAAGCTCCCGACCCTGCCCGCCGCAACAGCGTTTCCGCCGGTGGCTTACCGCGTCCCAGACACGGCCTTGAGGCCAGTCGGTAAGAAGAGAGTATAGGGGCATCGCGCCTTGCCGTCAAGGGCGGTGGCCGGTTTTTCAGGGTATTTTCAAAGGGAATGTAGGCCGACTTTACACAGAACGCCCGTTCGCTGACTGTAGCCCCTCATCCAGCAAGTTGCAATTTTACCCGTCTTTGGTACGACACCGCCCAAACAGCCGTCGTATCTGCGGGAATGCTGAACCACCCAGCTACCGTGCCAGCCCGCCTGAAAACTGAAAAAGGCGCGCTTGCGGTTTGTCGCCGGGGCCGCTCCACCAGCCCCGGCGATTGCGCTTTGCTCCCGTTACTGGGACGGAGGAAGCGGCCCGGCTTCCGCCGCCGGCCGGCGCCGTGCGCGTTCACCGCCCGGCCCGGCGCGGTATAGGTCGTCCCGTTGACCAGACCCGCCAACGTAATCCCGGTTGACTTGGGGATGTTCCACCTCTGCCCCCAGGGGCTGCCGGCTTGGCGCAGGCGAATCTGATAGCCCGCGATGCTCTCATCCTGCGGGTTGTCCCAACTCAGGGCAACCCGGCCGTTGCCCGGCTCCGCCGTCAGATTCGCCGGCGCCCCCGGTAGTATTGAAGCCTCCACCGTGATGGTCACGACGTCGCTGGCGCTGCCGCCCCGGCCGGCCGAGACGGTCACCCGGAAGATCAGAGTTGCTGCGCTTTCTGGCGCGGTGAAAGAAAGTGGGACTGACCGCTGAGGCGTTGCTCAGCGCGACGCCGGGGCCGGCCGTCTGCGCCCAAGCGTAGGTCAGCCGGTCGCGGTTCGCGCACTGCTCCTGGAGGCGTCCAGCGCCACCATGTCCCCGGTATAAACGTCCTGGTCCGGGCCGGCGTTGGCGACGGGAGCATTGTTGTTCACGCCCACGCTGATGGGTACCGTGTCCGACACGGACGCGAGGCCCGAGTCGTCCGTTACCGTCAGGCTGAACGCCAGATCATAGTCGGCCGTCCGGTCGTCCGGTGCGACGAAGGTGGGCCGGTCGCGGTGGGGTCGCTGAGGGCAACCCCTTCCCCTGGGGGCGCAGTCCACGCATAGGTCAGGGTCTCGCCCTCCGGGTCCCAACTGCCCGTGCCGTCCAGGGTTACGGCGTCGCCCTCGGCCACGGTCAGGCCGCCGGCAGCGTTACCGCGCCGATGGCCTGCCCCACCGTCCAGGCGTAGCTCACCGCCGGGAAGGCGAACCGCGGCTGCCGGTCCAGCTCGTGGCCCGGCGACACCCACTCCGACCAGGATCCCGGCAGATCGACCCGCACCGCCCGCACCCGGTAGGCGCCGGGGTCAGTCTCGTAATCCGGGTTGCGGTGCGCGTACTCCGTGCCGGGGATGTTCCCGGCAATGGTGACCGCATCGCCCGTCTCCGGCCGGCATTGCAACTGGTAGCTGCTGGCCCCGCCCGGCGGGTGCACCAGGTGACCCGGAACAGGTCCGGCGTGCCGTCGATGTTGGCCTCCGGCACTGCCGGCACGTTCAGCGGCGTGCCCGGCAGGGTGTTGCTGTGGGCCCAGCGCTCAGCCGGCGCCACTGGTTCACCCCGGCCGCCCGGTAGTAGTAGCGCGTCTCCCCTTTCGCCACCGTCCAGTCGGTGTAGGAAGTCACGATTATGCACTCCTCCCCGGCCACGCCGCAGCGGGTGCGGTCGCCGGCGGGTCCCACGTCAGGGTCATGGATTCCCCGAGCATGACCCGCAGATCGCCCGGGCTGGGCAGCGCGCCGGCCGACATCGCCGTGGCGGCCTCATTGTTGTCGTCGATGTAGTCCGGCACGGGAGTCGTGTGCCAGCTGGCGCCGGTTATGGCCTCGCAATCGTCTCGGTTTGTCGTGGTCCAGGTCGCCGCCCTCGCTATCGATGCAGACCGAGTAGTTCACGGTGTTGACGATGCTGGCGGTGGCCGGCTCACTGCCGGCGTAGTCGGTGATGATGGTCAGCACCTCCCCATCCCGACCGTGGACGGTCTGCTGTGCGGCCTGGCGCTTCAACTCGCCGACGGTCCAGAGCTCGCCGGCTGACTGCGCCTGTTGCAATTGGTGGGCCGAAGCAGCGTAGTCTTTCTGCCACAGGCAACATATTCCGGCGCTGGGGGGATACCAGAGCTGAGACGGAATGCGGCACGGGCTGGGGCTGACGCAGTGGGTCCGGAGCGGGCGCAACGGCCGCAACCTGGGCGAGTTGCTGGCGGCCTGATACGCGCTTGATCCCCTGGCATAGCCCGGCTTTGCAAACTCCGCCCAACACTCCCACCGTGTGTGGGAGGATTACAGATAGTTCGGCCGGTTGACGCTTATTCCCGCCCCGCCTATACTCGCCGCACCTGCCGCCCACGCCATTACCAGCCTGACTACCCATGACGCAAGCGACTCCCCACCAGCGCGACTTGGCCGGAGAGTCCTGGGATCCGGGCCAGTATCTCAAATTTTCCGACCACCGCTTGAGGCCAGCGCTGGATCTGATGGGTCGCATTCCCCTGGAACAGCCGCCGGTTATCTACGACCTGGGATGCGGAAGCGGCAACGTAACCCGCATCCTGGCCGACCGCTGGCCCGCCGCCGTCGTTATCGGCATGGACAATTCGCCGGAGATGCTGGCCCAGGCCGCCGCATGCGAGTCAAGCATCCGCTGGCAGGAGGGCGACCTCATCGATTGGCAGCCTGACCGCGCTCCGTCAATCCTGTATTCCAACGCCGTCATCCAGTGGGTGGCCGACCACCGGAAACTCATCCCGCGCCTGTGGGCGATGCTGCCAGCGGGCGGCTGCCTGGCGGTGCAGGCGCCCCTGAGCTGGGATATGCGCTCCCACCAGATTATGCGGGAAACATTGGCCGATGGCGGGCGGGACGGGTCGCCCGTCGGCAGCCCGGAACTGCGCGCCGCCGTGGGCAATCGCTGGGTGCAGGACCCCGATTTTTACTACGACCTGCTGGCGCCGGAGGCATCGCACCTGGACGTGTGGACGACGGAATACCAGCACGCGCTTACCGGCGATGACGCCGTGCTGGAATGGGTAACGGGCACCGGATTGAGGCCCATCCTCAACGGCCTGGACGACGCCAACCGGGAGATTTACCTGACCGAGTATCGTCGTCGCCTCAACGACGAATACCCCAAACGGGAAGACGGCGTTACGCTCTACCCATTCCGGCGACTGTTCTTCGTGGCAGTACGCAAATGATCTATTTATGTGGATATAAACACTACTCAAGCAAGCGAGGTGCGATTATGACGGTTCTGGTTTTGGGCGGTTCCGGTTTCATCGGCCCCCGGGTCATCCGCAAACTGGTGGAACGGGGCGAGCAAGTGTACGCCACCGACATCAACCCGCTACTCGATATTCCCGGCATCGACAACGCTGCCGTCCGCAGCGCGCGGGTGGACATCACCGACTTCGAGCAGGTTACCCGCGCCATCGTGGAATCGGGACCCGACCGCATCATCAACCTAGCCTACCTGCTGGGCGGCGGCGAGGGCAACCCACACCACCAGATGCGCCTCAACATCCTGGGCATGGACAACTGTTTTGAGGCCGGCCGGCTGCTGGGCGTCAACCGCATCGTCTATGCCAGCTCCGTCGCCGTCAGCGGCCAGCAGTCCAACTTCGGCGAGCGCGAAGTCAACGAGGACGACGCCACCTACGGCGACAGCCAGTACGCTACGCACAAGATTTTCAACGAGTTCCAGGCCAAGATGTTCAACGAGAATTATGGTATGGCCATCACCGGCATCCGGCCGGCCAACGTGACCGGGCCGGACAAGGTGCGCGGCTCCACTGACCACGTGCGCTGCATAACGCTGCCGGCCCGGGGCGAGCCGGTCAGCTTCCCCTATAAGGAAATGATGCGCCTGCCCATCCACGTGGAGGACATCGCCGAGGCTTTCGTCCGCGTCGCCCTGGTGGACCGCAGCGAGCAGGCGGTGTACAACTCCGGCGGCACACCCATCAGCCTGGGCGACCTGGCCGAGATGGTGCAGGGCTACCTGCCCGACGCTCAAATCAGCTTTGATAACGAAGGGGGCCGGGAGCACTCCGGCAACTTCCTGGTGGACAACAGCCGGCTGCTCTCCGAGTTCGAGCTGTCCTACCCGCCGTTCCAGCAGCGGGTGCTGGAAATCATCAACGAGGTGCGGGCCGACGAGGGGTTGCCATTGGTTGACGGCTGATGAGTTGGGCCACCAGTGAAGTCGTCGCCGTCCTCACGTTCCTGCTGCCGGGCTTCGTGGGGGCGGCGGTTTTCTACGCGCTGACGTCGCGCCCCACGCCGAGTGAGCTGGACCGTGTGGTCCAGGCGGAGGAAAACAGCGCCAAAGTACCCAACCCTTCTCCAAGCAACGTCGGGGGCTGATTAAAGCCGGCAAGTGGGACAAGTCCGCGCCACCAGAGGACGGGGCGCGGCGCAAGGAGAATCCAGGCGATAGATGTCCAGCAGCAGGGGTTTATCGCCCTGCCGCGTCGCCCCGCGCCCGTACTCGACGCCGGCGGTTACGGCGACGCTGTGAACCGCCGGCGGGGCCGGCTCAGTCAGGCACGCCAGCACGAACCGGGCGATACTCGAGAGAATGGCAACCGACATAGCCGGAGACAGCCGCCTCATCATCATCATCAACAACGACGGCCTTCACGAGCACACGCGTACCCACTTTCCCCGGTCATTCCACGTCCGACGCAAGCGGGCGATGGAATCCCGCTTGGCCAATGAACGCCGTCGCTGGATATTCCCGTGGCAGGGCACGTTTGCTACCCCGACGAGATTGCTACCCCCGTATCAAGTACGGGGTCGCAATGACAAAGTGGGTACGCATCGGCAAGAAACACCAACCAGCCTACCGTTCAAAGCGGTACTCGGCTTCCCAGGGGCGTTGGTGGCCATCGCCTTCGCGGACGGACTGGCCAGTTCTGATTACGCTGATGTCATACTCCGGCAGCTCGCGCACCGCCCGGCAGCGGTCGCCATTGCGCCAACCGTGGTTGTTGAATCTGAAATCAAGGTTGTCAAAGTCATACTGCTTGCGGTGTTCCGGCAGGTCGTCGCGATTCACCGGAACAATATGCAGAAAGAAACTCATTTCCGTATGCGCCGGTTCGCAGGGGGCTTTGTCGTAAATCAGACGGCCCTCGTCAATGTACACGTCATAGCCGGGAGGTATTAGGGACGGAACGTCGGCGGCGATGACCTGCTCCACATAGTCGTCGGTATGGTAAGGGCTGGGGCGGGCGCGGACGGGCGCGGCATCCGGGTTGATGATATGAACGTTCCCGTCGAATGATACCAGGTACAGCAGTTCGTTGCGCTCCAGTATGGCGGTGATGTAACTGCCGACGCTGACAATCCGCTCCGGCGTAAAGGTATCGTAGTCGAAGCGGTCAACTATAAAACCGTCGCCGCTGTCATCCAGAGCCAGGTAGGCCA
Organism: uncultured Dehalococcoidia bacterium; assembly: GCA_964347975.1. Classification (GTDB taxonomy): domain Bacteria; phylum Chloroflexota; class Dehalococcoidia; order Lucifugimonadales; family UBA3495; genus Bin87. The sequence goes on along the minus strand of CAYGAY010000048.1, from coordinate 12,355 downwards.
CATAAACGCCGTCCGCGTTGGCGTGGGCAAAAGTTGAGGCGGTGCCTTGCAGCACGGCCACGGGCTCAACAACGTTGGCCTCCGGCGGGGCCTCGCCGGTTCCCCACCGGGGATACCCATAGAATCCGTCCTTCACGATGGCGTTCAATTCCTCCAGGTGTCCCTCTTTTGCCAGGCCATCTTGCGTGTCATTGTCCGCCCCGTAAATCGTTCCATCCGGAGCTATGGAAATCCCATAGGTGTTGCGCAATCCGGTCGCATAAACCTCGACTTCATTATGCGGCGGACGAAACCGGGCTACTGTTCCCATCAGGTCCGTCCGGCGTTGGCGCGCCTCAAGCTCGTCGACGTGAGTTATGAAATAATGCCGGGGATTCCAACGGTGCATCGGATGACCAATGCTGACGTACACATATTCGCCATCATTGGCCAGTCCATTTGGGGCATGGTCTTTCTCCCAAGATATAATTCTGTCCACTACTACTTGCCTTTCGCTCAGTCCGCCGGAATCATCTATCTTATACGACAGGATTTGCGCGCTGGCGCGGCCGAAGAAATCCGTTTCTGCGCCGGAGGGCCAACGTTTGCACCCGGCCCCTCGCCCCGCTTCCAGCATCTCAATCAACTGGCAGACATTCCCCATCTCACTCACGTAAAGGCGTCCGTCCAATACGGTCAAACCCCGCGGTATGCTCAATCCTTCCAACGCTGTCGTCACGCCGCCGGTCTCGACATTCAGCAGACGTATGCGGCCTTCCCAGTCCGCCAGATACATCCGGCGGTCATCCAGCCACGCCGCTGCCGTGAGGCGCCCGCCTACCTCCAGCCGGACACAATAGCCGTGTTCCGGGCAAAGTTCCGGTTCCGGAGCCGGCATCGCGGTATCAGAACTTAAGTTCGGGACGGGAAGGTAAAAATTAATGATCGTTGCCGCCGCAACGGTAGGCGCAGGTTGTGGGGTGGGTGCAGGCGTTGGTGTCGCAGTGGCCGGCGGTGCGGACGGTTCACCGGCGCACGCCGCCGCAAACAGAGCAACGACGCAAAAGGCGGCCGCCAGCGTCGTCAGCAGGGGCAAATTCAAGGGTGGCATTGGTTGGAAGGTGTGTACCGGGAGCGGCGACCAGGGTGAACGGCATTATAGCACAACCGCCGCTTGCCGCCTTTGGGTATCGCCCATATAATGCGGCTAATATCGCTCCCCATACTCGAACAGTGTACCGCGTCAACCGCCACTGCCCATCCGCCTTTCGCGGACTGAGGAGGATTTCCAACGGCATTACCCGACCGTATGAAGTTTGGCATCTTTATGGGCCCGTTCCATCGTGCCGGCGAGAACCCCACTCTGGCGTTGGAACGCGACCTGGCGCTGGTGCAGTGGCTGGACTACCTGGACTTTGCCATGGGGGTTGGTCGCAGGCGCCGCGGCGGAACCCGCCACCGTGTATCAGCACGACCAGTGGCCGGGGCGCGGCGCAGGGAGAATCGAGACGATAGATGTCCCGCACGGGGGCTGGTCGCCCTGCCGCGTCGCCCCGCGCCCGTACTCGACGCCGGCGGTTACGGCGACACGTTGAACCGGCGGCGGGGCCGACTGGGCCAGACATGCCAACGTGAACAGGGCGATACTGGAAAGAATAGCAACGACCGTGACTGGAGACAGCCTCCGCATCAACGATGACCCTCAAGAGCGGTTGGTGGCATAGGGCAGGTGCTCGCCGATGTAGCCGACGATGAAAGTGTCGGTAACGTCGTCCTTGTCAAAGTACATCTGCAATCCGCCGTTGGAGCCGCGGTAGGTGAGATGCCGCTCGATGGTTACGCGGCGGCGGTGTTCCTGGTCGCTGAAGGAGCGCTTGTCGCCGTAGCGGGACATGGTAACGTCTGACTCACCGTTGGCATGGGTCCAGCCGGTGAGATGACTGAAGTAGTTGTCCCAAGGGCCAATGTTGCCGCCGGGGGTGTTGTACCAAGCTTGAGCCAGCTTGTTGATAGCGTCCAGCGCGGATACGATTTCAGTGCCGCTGGGTCTGGGCTTGCCGTAGTCGGCCAGGGCCTTGTCGAAGTTGGTCAGGAAGCGCAGGCGTGAGAAACGGTCTGGGTCAGTGATGGCGTCCAGCACGGCGGTGTGCCGGTTGCTATCGGCGGCCGCTTCCGGCGAGAGGTCAGGGGGCGTGCTGGCGTTGGCGTCGGCTTCGGCCGGGTCGGCGCTGTCATGGTTTTCATATTGCGCCAAGCGTTCACGAAGTTCTGCGATGGCGCCGTTAGCCTCGCTCAGCCGATCTTCCAGGAGGTAAATGCGTTGTCGCGCCGTTACATCATCTGATGAATTCGTTTCCTCCGATTCGGGTTGCAGATTCGTTGCGGTTTTCACCAATGCGTCAGCCATGTCTTTGGCGTCTATCGACATCGAAATTAACATCGTAACGGAAACGGATTCCAACACCCGCAACAACGCGACAGCATTGCGTCCCGCAACGTTGTTGAGGGCGTAGTCGCGCTCCTCGCTCATGCAAGATGCTGCTTGAGCGCAGTCGGTTTCCACCATACGGAGCCGGTCGCCATTGGAGTCGGCATAACGGGAAAAGAGAGCTATTTTTGCTCGGACCCAAGCGGGAAGCCGATGGTCAGGCAATTCGCGACTTATCGCAATCTGCTCGGCAGGGTTGATATTGACGATGGCAGCCCAATCGCCATGTTTCTCCGCCAGTTCCTGAAACTCGACCTCACGTTGTCCGTCTTCGGTCAGCACAATGGCGGTATCGTGAATGTCAAACAGGTCGTCGATGGTGGCCACGGCTCGAGCGTCGCCGGCGGCAACGGAAGGTCGAGAACGGTCGCCGCTGATGGATTCAATCACCTGCTCAAGGCCAACTGGGCCGGCCTTATCGTCCCACGGGAGTTCAGCCCCGGTTAGAGTATCAGGCACGGAGGCAACCGATATGCAGTGTCCGTTTGACTGCCCTTCTTCGGGGTTATAGGTTATGACAAAAGCAACGTAAGGCTCGGTATCGCCAACGGGTTCGTACTTGACGCTGACCAGTTGAACCTGCTTGAAAGATCCGGTTGCCAGCTTTGAGATACGGATCGTCAGGTTATCGTTTTTCCATTCCCGGTACGGCAGTGAGCCGCCTAACTCCTTTCCGGCCTGGCTTCTGTAGGCGCCCGCATGGGCTATTGCCCATTCCCGGACCTGTCGGTCGGCGTTGCGCAGTTTGTTTTGGCTGTTTAATACGACGGCCTTTTGGATGATGTTCGTCATAGATTGACCTCGTTGTATGCGATATGGCGACGGAAGTGCGATTATAACCCAGGGACGAAACCGTTGGCTTGCCGCCTTTGGGTATCGCCCATATAATGCGGCTAATATCGCTCCCCATACTCGAACAGTGTACCGCGTCAACCGCCACTGCCCATCCGCCTTTCGCGGACTGAGGAGGATTTCCAACGGCATTACCCGACCGTATGAAGTTTGGCATCTTTATGGGCCCGTTCCATCGTGCCGGCGAGAACCCCACTCTGGCGTTGGAACGCGACTTGGAGCTGGTGCAGTGGCTGGACTACCTGGGCTTTGACGAAGCCTGGATCGGCGAGCACCACAGCGCCGGCTGGGAAATCATCTCCTCGCCCGAGATTTTCATCGGAGTGGCCGCCGACCGCACCAAGCACATCAAGCTGGGCACCGGCGTGGTCAGCCTGCCCTATCACCACCCGTTCATGGTCGCCAACTGGATGACCCAGCTGGACCACATGACCCGTGGCCGCGTGATGCTGGGCGTTGGCCCCGGCGCGCTGCCCGGCGACGCCTACATGATGGGCATCGACCCCACCAGGCAGCGCATACGCATGGATGAGGCTTTGGGGGTCATCATGCGGCTGTTCACCGAGAAGGAACCCATCACCCACAAGAGTGACTGGTTCGAGCTACAGGAGGCCATGCTCCAACTGCGCCCTTACCAGTCTCCCCATATGCCCATCTCGGTAGCATCGGTGCAGACTCCCTCCGGCGTCTCCCTCGCCGGCAAGCACGGCGCGTCCGTGTTGACCATAACCACGCCGCGGGACCCGAAGATGCCCCAGGGGGCCGAGCTGAGCGAATTGTGGGACATTTGCGAAGAATCGGCCGCCGAGCACAATCAGGTTGTTGACCGCTTCGAGTGGCGGCTGGTTCTGCCGGTTCACCTGGCTGACACCCGCAAAGAGGCCTTCGAGCAGGCCCGCATCGGCGCCGGAAGATACCAGCGGGAGTACTTCGAGCACACCATGGGTCGGCCTCAGATAGTGGATGGCCCGCCCGATAAGATCATCGATGTGATGGCCGAACGCGGCGCCTGGATCATCGGCACCCCGGACGATTGCATCGAGGGCATCAAGCGGCTGGAGGAGCGCAGCGGCGGCTTCGGCGCCTTCATGGTGCAGACGGTGGACTGGGCTGCCCGCGAGCACATGCTCCACAGCTACGAACTGATGGCCCGTCACGTGATGCCCCACTTCCAGGGCAGCGCCCAAGCCGCTATCGATTCCAACAAGTGGGCCTACGAGCGCCATGAGACCCTCCAGGCCGGACGCACCAGGGCTCTGGACCGGGCCCGCGAGGATTACGCCAACCGGAACGCATAGCCGGCGCCGTTGCCAGTGTCGGCCGCCGGCGCTGTCCCTGGTCGGTGGCCGCTATACCGTTGTTTCCAGTGCATCGCAGGAGATGTCCTGATGAGCTTCTGGGATGAAGTCTATTCCCTGCGCAAGCAAGGCGCAATCCCGCGAGTGTGGACGCGAGACAGTCTGCGCCCACATTTGCTGGGACCGTACACGCCCAACTCCATAAGCGCTATTCCGTCCAACCAGAGCATGGCAAGGGATGGCAAGCAAATAGGCAACTACGTCAAGAATGGGCGTGAGCCGAAGGCTTGGCGGGCCGGGCCCGGTGAATTCCAGTTAGTAATTGACCCTGATGACGACGCGGCAACCCAAGACGCGGAACGCCGACGCGCGCGCATACGCGCAGGTCGCCCGCGCCAAGGCTGCCGGCTCCCCATATCCACTACAGGGGCTGCCGCTCAAGTACGAACGCCCCTTCGACCCAGTGGACATTGATGACTGAAAAAACCTGACATGATTATCCTGGACACTCACACCTGGGTCTGGCGAGTACAGGCAGTTACGGCGCTCCGCCCGTCTCAGATAGCTGCCATTTTGGCGCAAGAAAACGACCATGCCGGCGCGATTGGAATCTGTGCTACTTCGCTGTGGGAAATCGCCATGCTGGTACAGCGAGGTCGCATACATGCGTGACTATATCTACGTAACAACAATCTATTGAAGTACGAAGCGCCAACCATTGTTCTGACGAATACTTAGGTGAAACGGAGGCCCGCCATGCCACTGCATCCGCAAGCGAAAGAGGTTATTGAAGCAACCCGCGCGCTGGGTTTGCCGCCCAACTATACGGTTACGCCGCAGGAGGCTCGCGCCAACGCGGCCATGCGTCCCCGAGCCGTCGGGCCGGATCTGGGCAAAGTTGAAAACCGCAGCGTGCCCGGCCCGGCCGGCGGCGTCCCAGTCCGGATCTATACGCCGGAAGGCGATGGGCCTTTCCCGATCCTGGTCTGGTATCACGGCGGCGGTTGGGTGCTCGGCGATCTGGAATCGGCCGACGGCACCGCACGGCATCTGTGCGCGGGCTCTCGCAACGTGGTAGTGTCGGTGGATTACCGATTGGCGCCGGAAGCCAAGTTCCCCGAACCATTCGATGACTGCTACTACGCTACCGTCTGGGCCAGCGATCACGCGGAGGAACTGGGGGGTGTGCGCGGTGTTGTATCGGTGGGCGGCGACAGCGCGGGCGGCAACCTTGCAGCGGCGGTCAGCATCAAGGCGGCGGAAACCGGCGATTTTCGGGTCAGCCACCAGTTGCTCGTCTATCCTGTAACGGATGTTGATTTCGACAACGGCTCATACACCGACAACGGCGCCGGCTACAACCTGGAACGACAGGGCATGATCTGGTTCTGGGACCAGTACCTGGCAGACGAATCCCAGAAATCCGACCCTCTGGTCGCGCCCATGCGCCTGCCCGCTGATTTCGAGGGCATTGACGAACTGGCGCAAGCCCTGGTAATAACGGCCGAGTACGATCCGCTGCGCGACGAGGGCGAAGCCTATGGCCGGCTGCTCGGTGAGTTTGGAGTGCCGGCCGAGGTCAACCGCTACGACGGGATGATTCACGGTTTCTTCGGCATGGCCAGCGTTATGGACACAGCGCGGGTCGCCATGGATGATGCCTGCAAGTTCCTGCGCGGCGCGGTGGACGACATGGTGGAGGAATACCACCGCCAGCATGAGGGCGACGTAGCTGCCATGCGTCAACTGCTTGACCCCCAGGCCGCCCATGTTTTGGAATTGTTCGCTGAGATGAACATCAAGCCTTTCCAGGAGATGAGCGTGGCGGAGTGCCGGGAGGTAATGGATAACCGACCTCGACCGGAAGGTCCTGAAGTCGGGAAGGTGGAAGACCGTATCATCCGCAACCAACACGGCAAGGAACCAGGCGATGTGCCCATCCGCATTTACACGCCGGGCACGTCCGGCCCCTGGGGTACGTTGGTCTGGTTTCACGGCGGCGGCTGGGTCATCGGCAACGTGGAAACCGCCGACGCCACGGCCCGGGAGTTGTGCGTCGGCGCCAACTGCGTGGTGGTGTCCGTCGATTACCGGCTGGCCCCCGAGCACAAGTTCCCCACGCCCTTCGAGGATTGCCTGACCGCCACTATATGGGCCATGGTCAACGCGGAATCACTGGGCAGTCGGCCCGACGCCATCGCAGTGGGCGGCGACAGCGCCGGAGGCAACCTGGCCGCGGCCGTTTCGTTGGCCCAGGACGACCTGCCGCACCCGCTGGCCTTCCAGCTGCTCGTTTATCCCGCCACCGACGCCGAGTACGATACCCGCTCCTACCAGGTGAACGGGCAAGGCATGTTCCTGGAAACGGCCAGCATGCGCTGGTTCTGGGACCACTACCTGCAGCCCGGAGACCTGGCCGGCTACAACATCTTCACCTCGCCGCTACGGGCCAAGCTATCGGACGACCTCCCGCCGGCACTGGTGATAACCGCCGAGTTCGACCCCCTGCGCGACGAGGGTGAAGCCTACGCCGCCGCCCTGGAAGAAGCCGGCGTTGCCACCACCCGCATCCGTTACGATGGCGTGATTCACGGCTTCTACGGAATGCCTCACATCATCGACAAAGGAAGGCAGGCCCTGGAGACCTCCTGCGACAGCCTGCAAGAAGCCTTCGGAGCTGCGCTGGCGCAACCGGAACCGGCGATGGCTGCGGATAATTGATCGGAGAACGGATACCGGGGTTGCCTATGACCGGCTCTGGTTAGCGTCTATGTTAAAATGCTCCTTACCTAACGGAGACGCGACGCAGCTATGGCAATTCCCATCGAGTCATTTCAGGACATACTGGATGTGCTGGAACGAAATCCTGAGTACCGGGAGGCGATGCGCCGTCACATCCTGGACGAGGAAATTCGGCGCCTGCCGGCCGAGTTTCGCCAACTGCGGGAAACCGTCGATAACCTGGCGCAACTCGTTCGCGACTATATGGAAACTACCGACGAGCGACTGGGCCGGCTTGAATCCGACGTAGCGGAGCTGAAAGAAGGTCAGGCCAGGCTGGAGACCGATGTGCTCGATCTGAAAGCGGGCCAAGCCAGGCTGGAGACCGATGTGCTCGATCTGAAAGCGGGCCAAGCCAGGCTGGAAGGCCGCATCGGGGACGTGGCCGGTACTGCCTACGAACGCCGTATCGTCAAGCATTGCCGCAGCATCGCCGGCCGACATTTGGGTATCAAACGCGCCAAAATCCTGCACAGCATCAACGTCGCGGAGCACGAAACCCTTGACGACCTGATATACACTGCCAGTGAAGCCGGCTCCATCACTGACGAGCAGGCTTATGATCTGGACTTGGCCGATATCATCATATCCGGCTCTGGCGCTCCCGGTCAGGCAGACTACGCAGTGATTGAAGTGTCGGAAACCATTGGCGACAGCGACGTGGACCGCGCCTGCGAACGCGCTGCAATACTGGCCAGCGTGGTCATTAAGCCGGTTGCCGCCGCCGTTATCGGCAAGGCCGTGTCCGACGCCAATCGTGAGCGCGCCGCCCGAAGCAGCGTGGCCGTCATTCTAATGGCGGAATAGCAGTCTCCGCGGCCAACCGCCGCGGGCCGGCACGGACCGGGTAATCTACGTCGCAGTCGCCGAGTGAAGCGGCAGACTGCTGAGAAACGCATTCAATGTCATGCCCAATATGGATGAGACGAGGTGTGAGAAAGTGCGGCAACTGCGACTGTATGAAGAACCTGTATCTATGGTCAACTACGGATGAAAAGTCTGTGGGGTAGCGTGTGAGGAATGCGCTACTGGATATGGGTGGCCCGTACCTCAGGTGGCAACTCCGGTAGAAGATAGCGCCCCGATCCCTCGACGTAGCAGTGAGCGGTCAGAGCCAACAGAACCAGCTGCACGGCGTCGAGCCGACGGTCCAGACACATTCGGCAAATGGGTAGTGCGTGGAATCGCCATCGCTATCGGGTCCTGATAGTACAAATCCCGCTTGCGCTGGTTGCATGGTGGTGGATGGGCTACCAGTTGAGCAAACTCGTATTCTGAACCGGTGAGCAACCATCAACACAGCGCTCTCCCCACTGCCATGCTATGATGCCGTCATACCGCGCCGCCAAATCGAGGCCCATGATGACCACTCCCGCCAGAATCGGCCAGCTGCCCCCGCCCGGCGGCTCCAGCATCCGCCTTACCGAGCTGCCCGACCCGCCTCAACAGTCCGATATGGCTACGCAAATTCCCGATATAGCGCGCGCCCACAACACTTTGGAGGCCCATTACGCCGCACGGCCTGACGTAGTGGTGATGGGCAACGGCCACCTGTGCCAGGACACCCGCGACGTCAGGCGGGCGCCTTATCCTGACTTGATAGTATCCTTCGATATGCCGATACCGCCGGCGGACATAGTTGCTTCCAACGGCTACACCATCAGCGAGATCGGCAAGTCGCCGGATTTCGTCCTGGAAGTGGCTTCAGCGTCAACCGGACGGCGGGATTACACGGTGAAGCGGGAAATCTATGCTGGCTACGGCGTTGCGGAATACTGGCGATTTGACCGCACCGGCGGTCAGTTTCACGACGCGGCGCTGGCCGGCGACCGGCTACTGCCCAACGGAGAGTACGAGCCGATTCCGGTAGAAACGATGGCCGACGGCGTAATCCGGGGCTACAGCGCTGTGCTGGGATTGGAACTGCGCTGGGTTGAGGGTAAACTGCGTTTTGGGGACCCGGCAATGGGGGAGTATTTGCCGGACTTGACGGAGGCCAAAGCTGAGCGTGACGCTGCCATCGCCCAGCGCGATGCCGCCGAGGAACGCATACGGCAACTGGAAGCGGAATTGCGTCGCCGCCAAACGGAAAGTTAACCAGCCAAGGTGCCAGGATTCGCCGAGTGAATTGAAAAACTAACCCATCGCCAACGCACACCCCTACAGGAGCAAACCATCATGGCTGAAACCATCCAGGAACAGTACATCCGCATGAACCCCCGCTCGCGGGAACTGCAACCCAGCTACCGGGCCCTTTTCCCGTCGGGCAGTCCCGGCCACGACGGCTACACCTCCGACCCCTTCCCCGTGATCATCGACCGGGGGAGCGGCCCGCGCAAGTGGGACATCGACGGCAACGAGTACGTTGACTACGGCATGGGATCCGCGTCGCTGCTGCTGGGGCACGCGCATCCCGAGGTTGTCGCCGCGCTGTCGGCGGTATTGGCGGATGGCGCCCACTTTGGCGCGCCCACCGAGTCCATGCTGGAATGGGGCGAGCGGGTTTGCAACCTGATGCCCTGCGCCGACAAGGTACGGTTCGTCGGCTCCGGCGCTGAGGCGACCATGCTGGCCATGCGCGTCGCTCGCGCCTACACCGGCAAGGAGAAAATCATCCGCTGGGAATCCCACTACCATGGTTGGCACGACTACGTAATGCCCGGCAACCTGCCGCCCTTCGACGTTCCCGCCTCCATCGGCATTCCCCAGGGAACCATCGATTCCGTTATCGTGCTGCCCACGGATCTCACCGCGCTGGAGAACGCGCTGAACAGCGACGACAACATCGCCGGCGTCATCACCGAGGCGTCCGGCGCATCCTACGGCACGGTGCCGCTGCCCGATGGTTTCCTGGACGGCGTACGTCGTTTGACCCGCGAGCACGGAGTGGTGATGATTCTGGATGAGGTCATCACCGGGTTCCGGTGGGCGCCGGGCGGCGCGCAGCAGCGCCTCGGCGTTGACCCCGACCTCTGCACCATGGCCAAGATTCTCACCGGCGGCCTGCCCGGCGGCGCGGTGGCCGGTCGGGACGAGGTGATGGCCGTAATGCACCAGACGGGCGACAGCCAGCATGACCGCTACGAGCGGGTGCTCCACGGCGGAACCTTCAACGCCAACCCCTACGCCGCCGCATCCGGCAATGCGGCCCTGCGATTGGTCGCCACTGGCGAGTTGAACGACCAGGCCGACCTGATGGCCGAGCGTCTGCGGGTCGGCCTGCGCGAGGTTGTGGAACGGCGTGAAGTCAATGCAACCGTGTATGGCGAGGCGTCAACCTTCCACCTGTTCTTTGGAGAGCGGAGCATCGATGGGCTGGATGCATCGCGCCTGAAGGACCAGCCCATCGGGATCCAGCGGGCGCTGCGTCAGGCCCTTCAGGTCCGCGGCGTGGACCTCATGTCCCGCACCAGTGGCGTATTGTCCGGCACCCACACCGAGGCCGACATCGACTTTACGATTGAGGCGTTCGACGGCGCGATTGTGGCGATGATGGAGGAGGGGCTGGTGCAGCACTAGCAATCGTTGGGAAGGGCTGTTATCCTGATCCATATGCAAGCAGGGAGGGGTTGCCGTGTCCAAGCAAGCTCTACTGATAGTCGATGTGCAGCAAGGCTTCATCAATGATGCGACCCGGCACGTGGTTGGCAAGGTGAGTAATTTGCAACGGCAATACGAACACGTCTATGCAACCCGCTTTATCAATCAGCCCGGCTCTCCCTACCGGACACTGATGGATTGGAGCCGATTTGATGTGTCGTCCGATGATGTCCGCTTGGCTTTTCAGCCGGCGGACCACGTCATCGTCATCGACAAAAACATCTATTCCTGTGTAGATGTCGATTTCCTGAAAGAGCTGGAGTACAAAGAAATCTCGGAAGTCCAAATTTGCGGCATTGACACCGATGCTTGCGTGGCAACCTGCGCTGTTAGCCTGTTTGAAAACGGCATACGGCCTGTTATCTTGTCAGAGGCTTGCGCCAGCCACGCCGGTGTCGAATATCACCAGGCAGCCTTGCGTATTCTGCGCCGTCTTATTGGCCACCGGCAAATAAAATGAAATATAACGAATATGCCATCGTCCCTGTTGAGTTGCAGGACGTCCAATCTGCCGACGCGATCCGACGGCATTGTGACTTGCAAAGCAATGCCGAAAACCGGGTCCAGGGTCAAGGCTTTTTCAATCAGCAGTTACTACACTCGTCGTTCCAGACCAACCTAGATGCCTGCTGTCGTTTGCCGGATCTCACAGTGAACGGAGTTGGGCAATATGCTGTATATCTGGCTCTATTGGGCACGTCAATATGTTTTGTGCTACATCGCTTGGTAAACATGCCTACTGGCGACACTGTTGCTGATAGACGTGGAACAGTACAGAAAATGTTGAGAGAACGGCAACTTCTGCACCGACATTTTCTAGGTAGGAAAAATGCTTTCTCTACTACAGCGATGACCTTACCGATAACTTTGCCAACCAAGCCTGCCTATGTATTCAGTTTTACTGCTTTCCAAGATCTTATTGAGGCGGACGCCAGTAAATGGGATCTGGAATTTAAAATTCTTGCTGACCCAGTGCTTGTCGGCCTTGAAGCAGATGACTCAGATAGTATGGGTCTGACGCTGGATTGGGATGAAGTAGAAAGTGAAGAATTAACATCAAGTATAGTTGATGTAGATCGCCACCGCGATTCTATTGCATATGTAACATGGTCAACCATCGTTGTCGCTTGCTGGGGTGGAGCAAACCGTGTGGAGCGCACGAAAGCGATGGTGCTGGGCTTGGAACTTAAACTCCAGATGGCATGGAATAAATGCTACGAGCTAAGCCGTAGGATTGACTCGATAATAGATAACGGCGGCGAAGAAGACCCAGAACACATTCTGATCGGATTTACCAGTGCCTTAGGGCGTGTTGACAAACTCCACCCTGAAAGTGACAACATCTTGTAGCAGGTTT
>CAYGAY010000047.1:0-19291 GCA_964347975.1 uncultured Dehalococcoidia bacterium | reverse complement strand
AAAACAGCAACCAAATCGTGCTCAATTTAGCCCAACTTTGTAAACAGGCCCTAGCGTTTCTGGATCTCCATCCACCAAGTTCATTAGTTCCCATGTAATAATTTGACCCGCACGCGTTATTTTCAGTCGTGGATTGCCTCCCCGTTGGCGGTGTGTTTTCGCCGCCAAAGAGATCTGGCCAGACTGAATTTGGCAAATGGTGTATTCGATTTCCATCTGTGTTCTCCTATCTACAGGCAAGGCCCACCCTAACCTAGACGCTCACGTTTTACATTGTCAAGATTCCTCGCCGATGCAATTGCTCCCGTAGATAGCCCATTGTACGGTTGCCCTTGATGGCGTTGCAGGCGTGACACAGCAGTTGCAGGTTGCCCAGAGCGTCTAGGCCACCTAGCGAACGAGGGTGAATGTGGTCTATCGTCAGCACGTGCAGGGGTAGTTCGTAGCTGCAGCCAGCGCAGAGTCGGTTCTGGCTGACGTACAGCAGTTCCTTGTCTGATTGAGGATTTGCCGGAACCGACAAAGCCAGGTCGCTGCGTCGGGGCGGCTCCGCCAGTGCCAGTGGCTTCCATTCCTCCCAGCGTTCGCCGTCTCCCGTGTCCATGGGTATCTGCAATTCGCGTTGGGCGCGCTCGGTCAGCACTTCCACTGCCTGCGGCAGCTTGTCAATGCCAATCCATTCCCGCCCTAGCTTTTCCGCCGCGATGCAGGCGGTGGCGCATCCGCAAAACGGGTCCAACACCAAATCACCAAGGTTTGACGAAGCCTTGATTATCTGCTCCAACAGTGCCACCGGTTTTTGCGTTTTCCAGCCAGTGTACTCTCCACTTTTGGTGGAAAAATTGGTGAAGCCCATAGGATGGAGAAAGAGATTCTGCGCCGGATTTCCCGTATCCGCGTCGGCGTAACGCTTCAAACCTGGCCAGCGTCCCTTTTGCGGATGGTGTATCAATCCCGCTTTGTCCAATGCCTCTAGACGGTCGTGTATGCCATCAATGTTTCGGTAACCGGGTATAAAGTTCCGTTCGATATATTCCGCGTATTTCCCAGTCTTGGGCACCGACCAGACCCGGTTCATCGCATAAACATCGTAGTCCTGCCACGGCATCGTGCTGGGACTGCCCCGTTGCGCGTCGTGCCGTGGCCCGGTCAAATTGTCGGCGCGGTAACGTCCACGTTCATCTCGGGAAGGATAAGCACGCATTAATTCGTCGGCGTCTTTGGGCGTAGTGACCGCCTCTGCGTTCCAATGCCGATTACCTCCGCCAGAGTAAAACAGCAAGTGATCCAGGATGCGTCCGAACCGCCTGGGATCATTGTGCGACGTAGCTCGCTTCCACACGATGTTGTTGACGTAGTTCTCTGGTCCGAACAGCGCATCCATAACCCCTTTGAGGTAATGCACTGCGGTATCGTCGCAATGCAGATAGATGCTGCCAGTTGGTTTCAACACCCGATGCAGTTCCAGTAGCCGTATGCTCATAAACGTCAAATAGCCGGCCATGCTCTCGCCGTGCGCCAGTTTCGCGCCGTTGATGAGATGGAACAGCGATGGCCGGCGGAACTCAATCTCATCAATCCATTCCTCTTTCATGTCGCCCAACGTCCAGACGTCGTCGAACTCTGCGCCTCTTGCTTCGCTGTCCAGCGGGGCCGCGTAGGTTCGGTTGGAGTTGAACGGCGGATCAAGATATATGAGGTCAATGCACTCGGAGTTGACCCCCCGCAGGATGTCCAGGTTATCCCCGGTAAAAATCGTCCGGCTGGGTACGTTGCACACGCTGGTCATAAGGATACCTCCAACGTCAGAGTACTACCACCTCCGAATCTCCGGCAACAACCCGAATATCACCAAATCCTCACGATCATGCGGCTACACCTCAATCCGGTAAATCCGTGCGGCGTTGTCGTGGAACATGGCGGCCCGCTCGCCGGCCGAGTAGCCGCTGGTGATCCGCTTGAAGGCGTTGTACATCACGTGGTACGAGAAGGACACTTTGTCGGGCGGGAAGTTGCTCTCGAACAGGCAGCGCTCCGGTCCGAACTGGTCGATGCAGTAGGTGATGAGCGGCCCCATTTCCTGAGCCAATTGTTCCGAGCCGATTGGGGTATTGCGGGTGTGCCAGTCGAACCCGTAGCGGGGTTGGCCCACGCCACCCAGCTTCATCACCACGTTGGGACATTGCGCCAGCGCCGCCACACCCTCGCGCCAGGCTGGCATCACCGCGTCGGCCCGGTTTCCGTAAGGGCCGACGCGGATCAGGCCGCCGATGTGGTTGGAAACGATGGTGAGATCAGGCGCCGCGTTGGCGAAGCCCACCAAATCGGACAGTTGCGGGAAGTACACCACATTCTCGTACACCAGTCCCCGGCTCGCCAGAACCCGCGCCCCGGCCCGCACCTGCGGGTTCGCCAGTTGGCCCTCCACGCTGCGGCTGTCCAGTTCCGGATGCGGGTCCCAGCTGGTGTTGTACCTGATGCCGCGGAACCGGTTGGGGCTGGCGGCCTGCAAAGCGTCCAGTACCCGCGCCACATCGTCGCCCAGCGCGAGGTCGGCAGCCCCAATGATGGCCGCTGCCGCTTTGGTCGGTCCGTATAGTCCCGTCGCGCTGGCCGCCGCGATGCCTTGCACGAATTCCACCTCGCCCACCGGACGTAGTTCCTCAGGCCCGTCGGGACGGTACATCGACCGGGCCTCCAGGAAAACGGTGGAGCGCACGTTGTGGCCGCTGTTCACGTCCGCCGCCAGTTCGTCCAGCAGGTAGCGGTGATACGGAACCCGGTCCATGCGGAAGTCCCAAAAGTGGTGGTGGGCATCGCAGATGGGCAGCTCCGGCTCCAGGGTCGGTTCGGTGGTCAGGGCCAGCCAGTCGTTGTCTCCGTATGGCATTTTCGCATCTCCACAGCCTTCTTGGTTGTGACAATCCTAGCATATACCGCCACGAGGCTATCCTGTAGGGGCGAGCCATGCTCGCCCCTGCAAAATATCGCCCCGGCGCATGGTAGGATAGCCTCGAATCATGCAAAGGGGGAACATCATGGCCGACAAAATCCGTCTGGGTATCATCGGCGCTAACATTCATCGGGGTTGGGCCGTCCGCTCTCATCTTCCTGCGGTGGTCGCCAGCCCCGAGTTCGAGCTAACCGCCGTCTGTACTACGCGCATGGAAAGCGCCGAAGAGTCGTGTGAGGCATTCGGCGCCAGGCTCGCCTTCGACGACTACCGGAAAATGATCGAGCATCCCGAAATCGACGCCGTTGCGGTCAGCCTGCGCGTCCCGAACCACTACGAGCCGACCATGGCCGCTATCAACGCCGGCAAGCACGTCTATACCGAGTGGCCCTTGGGCCGAACCACTGCCGAGGCCGAAGAGATGGCCGGCCTGGCCCGGGAGAAAGGCGTCCGCAACATTGTCGGTTTGCAGGCCCGCGCCAATCCAGCCTTGCTGTATCTCAGGGATCTGGTGGGGTCCGGTTACGTCGGCGAGGTGATGTCATGCCACGTTCGCCGCATCTCCGGTGGATCCCTGGAACGCCCGTCAGACCGCACCTGGCAACGGGACCGTGAGCTTGGAGCCAACACCCTCACCATCCTCTTTGGACACACTATCGACGCGTTGCGGATGGTAGTCGGCGACTTCAGCCACGTTTCCGCCGTCGTCAGCGCCCAGGCGAACCAGTGGTACGAGACTGACACGGAACAAATGGTCGACGTCACCTCGCCGGACAACATCCTGGTCAGCGGACGCCTGAATAGTGGCGCGGTCGCTTCAACTCACGTAGCCAACAACCCCTGGTTCAACAGCGGCTTCCTCATGGAAATCTACGGACGCGACGGAACCCTGGTCGCCACCTCCGACGAAACCCCTAACCACTTTGGAGTGCGTGTGCAGGGCGCCCAGGCCAGCGACAACCTGCACGACCTGCCCATCCCGTCTCAATACACCTGGGTGTTGGAGGGAATGCCCGGCGGCGCGGTGTACAACGTCGGCCAAATGTACTACGAGTTCGGTCGCGCTATCCGGGAAGGCGACGCCTGCCAGCCCGATTTCGACGAAGCCGCGCGGCTGCACCGTTTCATAGACAAAATCCAGCAGGCGTCCGATTCTGGGCGGGAGGTTGCCGTTGAATAACCCGGTCCAGGGAAAGCGTCATCGCGCCCCCGTACCTGATACGGGGGTGGCGATCCTGTCAGCCGGTAACGCTTGACCGCGCCCTACCACTCGAAGCCCAGTTGGGCGTAACGGATGAACACGGTGCCGAAGGGGTCGCCCAAAGGCCCGTTGGTCGCCAAAACTGCGATGGTGTGCCGATCACCGGGCTGGGCGTTGCCGGTCACCGGGACGCGCTGGGAAACGTTGAACCCCTGTACGGTCCCCCGGTCCCGGTTGCACTCCCCGTCGATCCAGATTTCGCCGTAGTCGTCCACGCAGGTTTCGAACTGTACCCGCATCCCGCTGGTGGACTGACCGGCCACCGTGTCAGGGATGGTTATAGTGGTCCGGTACCACGCGAAGGTGAATCCTCCGGAAACCCGCGCCGGCAGGTCTTCGCAAATTTCCCAGCCCGAATCGTCGTAATCCACAAGTCGCGCCGGACTGCCGCCCGTGGCTTCAGCCACCAACCCGCCGTTTTCTTCTCCCGGAATGTATCCTACCGCGTAACGCCAGACCGCCCCCATTGTTGCCTGGCCCTCCGGCCCTCCGATGTTGATCGTCGCTCTCGGCATTTTAACCTGCCTCCTGTCCGGTGAAATAATTTACGTCTGCCCATGTCGTACCTTCTGCGCGCTCGCTTGCCGGTTGCCTCCGTAGCCCAGTCTGCCTCTGTTGGTTGGTATCAGCGTTTCGTTGACCGCGTCCACCGTGAACATCAAGATCTGAAGCGTAGTTGCGCCGATCAGGCAGTTATCATCTCCCTCTGGGCCGAAAATGACCGGGCAGATTCCGTCGCGGTCGGCAATGCCTATACGTGCCTGGCCGCGTCCGTAAGTCACTTCACTGCCATCGGCAAGCGCGTAATCGACCCGGGAGCGCGGTTCCAGATGGAGATACTCTAGCAGGGAAGCGGGAAACATGGAATCCGACGCTCCAGTGTCAACCAGCGCCTCTACCTCTACCTGGTCCCCACCGTACAGGTTTCCGATTGAAACGGTTGTTGAAAAGATTCCCATGGAGATTAACCTCCGGTGGAACAGGCATTCCTGCCCGTGGCGGTCAAAGCAAGTACGAAGGTCTGCGCCGCCATGGTACATCAATTTGTGCTTTAATGACGCTGAACCTGGAGGTGGCGATATGGTCGAGCGAAAAGGTACAGCCCTGCTGGTGGTTTACGCCGATGTGGACGTGGAGCACGATGCCGAATTCAACGCCTGGTATAACGAGGAGCACGTGCCCGAACGGTTGAGCGCGCCCGGATTCCTGGACGCGGCCCGTTACGAAGCTTCGCGCGGCGGCCCGCGTTATTTGGCCGTGTACGAGTTGGACTCGGTGGACGCCCTGCAGACGCCCGAATATCGGAGCATGAGCGAAAATCCCACCGACTGGACGCGGCGGATGTCGCCCAACGTCGTGGGCCGGGGCGCCCAGCGCCTTGTCTGCACCCAAATCTACCCGTCCGAAAGCGATCCGCACACCCTGGGACGGGGGATGGCGCCGGCTTTACAGATCGGGCGCATGGACGTCCCGGCCGACATCGAGGCCAAGTACAACGAATACTACGACAACGCGCGCACTCCTGCCAACCTGAAGATACCGGGATGCCTGCACGTGCGCCGTTATCACGTAGTCGATGGCTGGCCCAAGTACCTCACCATGTACGAGTTCGAGCACGAAAAGGTTCCGGAAACCCTGGCGTGGGAAAATCAGCGCACACAGGACACCATGCACGAATACATCGGAGGAACCTACGGACACGCCCACGGCTCGCCGGGTGTGTACCGCCGCATCCTGCCGCCCCGGGCATTTTAGGAGCAAATACCATGCCGCGCCAACTCACGTTGCAGGAAACCCATGAATTCCTGGACAGCAAGCCCGGATGGATCGTGTTGACCACCGTGGGCCCGGATGGGTTCCCCCACTCCGTGCCGCTGGGGTATTTCCGTCTGGGCGACGAAATCCTCATGGGTGTACGTGCCAACACCCTGAAACTGCGCAACATACAGCACAACCCCAAAGTCAGCCTGGTGTTGGAGACCGGCAGCGCCAGGGCCGACATCAAGGGATTGATGGTGCAGGGAACGGCCACTGTGCACACCGAGCCGGACGACCTGCTGCATTACGCCCGCGAGGCGGCCAAACGGCGCGGGGTGCCGGAGGAGGAACTACCCACCGAACCTCGCCCCGGAGCCGCTTACATCAGGGTCACCCCACACCGGCTGAGGTCTTGGGATTATTCGGATGATCCACCCAGAAGGCGCCGGTGATTTCCTTAGCTCGGGCTGCAATCCGGCAGGGTCTGCCTATCGGGGCATATTGCAGTTGACCCACTCCAGCTCCTCATCCGCCGCATCGAAATAGGCGAAGCGGTGGAAGAGCTTGGTTTCGCCCCTGGTTGACCGCACTTCATTGCGCCGGGAAGTCGTGCCGGGCGCATCTACCTCCAGCGTGACCGGATCAATCAGTACCCCATAGTGGTCGAAAGCGGATTCCAGCGACACGAACCCGTCTTTCGCGTCGTCCAACACCCGGTCCGGATCCCGTTCCAGAGGGTCACCCCATCCGCCGCCTCCCGCGGTGTAGATGCGCACCAGATCCCCGCGCTTCCAATGGTTGTCGTCGGAGAATGCCCTGATTTCGCGCTCGGCGGGCGTTCCCGGATTCAACACCACTCGAGAGAGTCCACCCCCCATGCCCCCGGCGACGCCCCAAGCCGGAAAGCGGTTGTTTTCGACCCGCAAGCCGAAAGTCCCTTCTTCCGCCAGCAGCCGCACGTCTCTGATAACCCCGCAACCGCCGCGATACTTGCCCGGTCCGCCGGAATCCGGCGCAATGGCATAACGTTCCAACCGCAGCGGGTATTCCATCTCCATGAACTCGCCGGGGTAGTTTTCGTTGTGGCGCTGGTAGATCGCGTCCAGCCCATCCCCGAAAGGACGGGCGCCGTGGCCCACCGCGATGCCGTCGGTGCACAGCAGCCAGTTTCCGGTTTCCGCCTCTTTCATACGCCAGTAGGCGATCACGTACACTGCCGCCGCCGCCATCACGTTGCCGTCCGTGGCCTGGGCCAGCACGGCGCGGACCGCGCTCTTCAGCTTAGTGAAAGTGTGCGCCCGGCAACCCAGAGCCGCCGGCCACTCTGGATTGAGGATGCTCCCGGAGCGGAGCCGCACGCCGTCTATGCCCGCCAGCAATCCATGATTGGCCAGCAACGACGTGTCGAACTGGTGGAAGTACTGCCCGAAGTACGCTTTCAGCGCGCCGTCGCTGGCAATGAAGTTGATCGAACCGTCGGCCTGATCGTCGCTGCCGGTGGCATCGAGGAGGATTTCGTCCCCACGCCGGCGGAGGCTCAGGTGGAAGGAATGCCACCGCTCGCCGACCCCGGCATGGTCCATGTAGTCACGGACGGAATAGTCGCCTTCCGGATCATTTCCAGGGTTTTATCCCTTACCATTAGCGCGGTATCACCTTGGTCCTGCGCGATTGCTGCTTGCATGGTGTCCTTGCCAAACCGCTCGAACATCTCCAGCAGCCTGTCCTGGGCGCGACTGGCCGCTGCCATCAGGGCCCGGGAATCCCCTTCCAGCAAGTCGGGATACCGGGAATTGCGGAGAATTATGCGATACGCTTCGTCGTTCAGCTTGCCGCCATCAATGATCTTGATGGGGGGAACCAGCGTGCCGTCGTGGAAAATCTCCGTATTCGCCGGGCCGATGCTGCCGGGGCGCGAACCCCCCAGATCCCAGAAATGGGCGAAGGAGTGGCAGTAGGCAACCACTTCGGCGTCGAAAAATACCGGCGAGATGAACACCATATCGGGTGTGTGGGTGATGCTCCCCTGAGACAGATACGGGTCGTTGTACCAGTAGAGGTCGCCGGGGCGCATTGACGCAACGGGGTAGTATTCCCAGACGCAGCCGAGTATGTCGCTGCCCATGGTGTCCCCGTAGATCTCCTGCCCGGCGGCGTCCAGGAAACTTACGGTGTAATCTTTCTTCTCGCGGATGAACGCCGACATTGCCGTCCGTTCAATAATCAGTTCGCACTCAAGACGGGCGGCCCGCAGGGAACCCCGGATCAATTGGCGCGTCACCGGGTCAACCGGCGGGAAAGATAGGTCCGACCGCCCCTTGTTCCCAGGGGTTTGGGATACGGCTGTTGTCATCCTCCGCTCTCCTCGGCGCTCATGATGCAATTCCCAAACTGGTCAATCCGCGCGACCCAGCCCGGATGACCACCACGGTGGCGTCCGTCCCCTCCAGAATTGCCGGGCCGGCAACCTTTGTTCCCGGGTTGAGCGTGGCTCGCCCATAGACAGGGCACAAATCGGACGCTCCCCATTCATCAAAATAAACCTGACGCCGTTCGATGAGGGCGTCGTCCGAATTTACGGGGCGAGTGGGTATGGCCGGCATTCTAACGGCGCCCAACTGCCCGGAGGCGGTGACGCGCAGCGTCACGATCTCCACCGGCTGATCGAGAGAAAATCCGTAGAGTTGCCGGTGCTGGTTGTGAAATTCGCCCAGCATTTCCGTCAATCCCACTTCGTCCATCACGGCGCGGCGATAAGGCACCGTCAACTCCGATCCTTGATGGGCGTAGCGAAGGTCGGCGGCCCGCAGCAGGGCATGGCTATCCAGGGGCGCCCCTTCCCTTTGCAGCCAGTCCCTCCCTTCGCGTTCCAGGTTCGCATAGATCGCCGCCATTCCCGCAAGGTCATAATGCGGCGTCTGCTGGAGGAATGTCCGGGCGTAATCGTTCTTGAAGTCTGCCACCAGCAGACCGTAGGCGGAGGCAATGCCGGGATGCGGCGGCACCACCACGGTTCGGATGCCGAGCAAGTTCGCGACATCAATGGCGTGCATCGGTCCCGCGCCTCCGTAAGCCACCAGGGCGAAATCCCTGGGATCGTAACCCCGTTCCACGCTGATGTTTCGGATAGCGCCCACCATGGCATTATTGGCAATCCTCAACACTCCGCTGGCGGCTTGCGTTACTTCCAGTCCAAGGGGGCGCGCGACGGAACCCCCTATCGCCGCGTCGGCAAAGTTCCGGTCCAGGGATAACTGCCCGCCCGCGATAACTGCGCCGATCCGACCCAGGACCAGGTTCGCGTCGGTCACAGTGGGTCGGACGCCGCCTTTCCCATAACAGGCCGGCCCGGGATCGGCTCCGGCGCTGGCTGGGCCTACGGTGAGGCTGCCGTAAGGCGACACTTCCGCGATGCTGCCGCCGCCGCAGCCGATGGTGGCGATATCGAGCATGGGCAACTGCACCGGCCATTCCCCCAGCTTGCCGTTCAAGGTCAGGCCGGGCTGTCGTTTCTGAAGCAACGAAACGTCGGTGCTGGTGCCGCCCATGTCGAAGGAGATGCAGTGTTCGACTCCGGTGGCCTCTGCGATCTGGGTGGTGGCCATCACTCCGGCGGCGGGGCCGGACAGCGCGGTAGATACCGGTTGCTGCACCGCCGTATCCGCGCCAATGAGGCCCCCGTTGGATTTCATGATGGAGAACGAACCCCGAGCGCCGAAGGCATCCAGCGCGCGCTTCAGGTTGCCAACGTATCGGCTCACCCGGGGCGTGACGTAGGCGTTCAGCACGGTGGTGATGGCCCGCTCGTACTCCCGATATACGGGCAAAACTTCCGAGGACAGGGACACGGCGACGCCGGTAATTTCCTCGCGCAGGATCTCCCCGGCCCGTCTCTCGTGCGCCGGGTTAGCGTACGAATGCAGGAAAGCCACGGCGACGGCGGTGATTCTTTCGCCAGCAAAGTGGCGGGCCGCGTCCCGCACCGCCTCCTCATCCAAAGGAGTGAGAATGGTTCCGTCGAAGGCGATGCGCTCAGCGACTTCACGGCAATTGCGCGGTTGTACGGGTCGTTGCGGTTTCACCCAGGTGTTGGGGTTGGCCAGACGGGGCGTGCCGTGGCGGGCGATTTCCAGTACGTACCGGAAACCTTCGGTAACCACCAGGCCAACGGACGCGCCCCGGTTCTCCAGCACCGCGTTGGTGGCGATGGTGGTGCCGTGGAAGACATGGGCCACGTCCCCGGGATTGACGCCATTCGCCCGCAGGATTTCAGACAGACCCCGCATGAACCCAACCGAGGGGTCATCCGGGGTGGACGGCGTTTTGTGAACCCACTGGGTGTTGGTCGCCAGATCGCACAGCACGATGTCGGTAAAGGTGCCCCCGACATCAACCGCTATGGCGTAGGATGCCATGTTTCGTCGCACGGCCCGGCCTACACGCTGAACAGCGCAGCGACCCGCTCCCCGACGGCGCTGTCTTCCCCGGGATTCAGGCCGAACATATGGATGGTGATGAAGTCCTCGCCGTCCCGAACCCTGGTCCAGATCGGCGGGTCGCCGGCCATGAGCCGGTCCCGCAGGTCGTAGATATCGAAACCCGCCACGGCGGGGTCAACCCACAAGTTGATGCCGTAGGCGTGGTGGCCGGTGATGTTATCGATCAGCTCGGCGCGCAGCCCCGGAACGCCAGCGACGGCGGTGAGTATGGTTCGGCTCCGGCGCTCGGAATCCGCCAGACGGTCTTCATGGTTCATGGTCATCCAGTGCCGGACGGCGGCGACCGCGCCGATCATCTCCTGGCGGTCCACCTTCTGGGGCCGTCCCACGCCGCGTACGCGCCGGCCTTCGTAGCTGGCGAAGGCTTGCAGACCAATTTTGCGGATCATTTCCTGGGATCCCAGCGCCAATCCGGTGGACTGGGGAGCGCCCATATACTTGGCGGCGATGCACTGGAAATCGGCGCCCATCCTCACGTACTTGCCGAAGTTTTCCAGAGGATAGATCTGCCCGGCGGCATCCACCGTGACCAGGACGTCACGAGCGTGGGCGATGGCAATGGTTTCCTCCAGGGACAACGCATCCGGGTCGCGCTCCTGTTCTACCGCATAATAGTGAACGGCGACGGTGTTGGGGCCGATGGCATGTTCCAGATCTTCGGCAGTGGTGCGCTCTTCCGAGCCGAACATCACCAGCTTGGCCCCGGCCAGTTCCAGACAACGGTCGTACCAGTACCGTTGCCGCGTCTGGATCAGGATTTCGTTTTTCATCCCGTCAGTATTGGGCAACTGCTGGATCCTGTCGTCATCGTCACCGGCCATGGCGGCTGCGGTAGCCAGCATCAAAGCGGACCCGGCGCCGGACGTTACATAAGCGGCCGGCACGTCCACCATCCGCGCGATGGCTGCGCCGGCCTTCTCCTGCAAATCCATTAGCGGGATGTATGCGCCATCCGCCCGCGCCATGGCTTCTCTAACTTCTGGAATAGGAGTGGAGCCACCCAGCATCGTGACGCTCCCGGTAGCGTTGATGACCGGCGTCGCGCCCAATTCCTTGTAGATTTCACCCCAATCGGCGGTGGTCATAATGCGGCTCCTTTTGTTGGAGAGAATGCTCTAATGCTCTATCGGTAGCGCGGCTGGATTGGCCCGTCGCTGCCTTCGGGAAGGACTGCCCAGGGGTTTTCGGCGGTCAGACGGGCGATTTCGTCGTAGAGGCGGTTTAGGTCGTTGGTGACGCGGTTGGCCATGCCGGTGTAGTCGTTGATCGGAGTAAGCAAACGAAGTCAATGTCAACATAGTCCTGGTAGGCTAGGCGAGCCAGTTCCCAGGCAGCGCCCTGGATGTCTGCTTGCCGCTCCCGTTTGGTAACCTCCGGCTCAATTATCATCAGGTCGATGTCCGAGTGGTCTGTCCAGTCGCCCCGGGCCCGGGACCCGAACAGAATGACGCACTCAACGTCGCAGGCGTCGCGTAGCGCTTTGGCGACGCGCAAAGCCCTCACGTCCCGTCCAGCGTTGGCGCCGACGCCGGCGGGCGTAGTTTGCGCTACCTCGGCAATTTGTGTAGTCATGTGATTATTCTATCCGCCCGGTCTATTCTATTCTCCGGTAAAGTTAGGCGGGCGGCGCTCCCGGAAGGACGCGGCGGCTTCCGCAACATCCTGGGGGGCGCGGCGAGCGAATACAATGCTATGGGTCTCGTATTGCAACTGGTCTGACAGGGTGGCGTCCAGGCTCCGTTGCAAAGCCCGCCGCGACATCTGCATGGCAACCGGAGGCCAGAATGCGATCTGCCCCGCCAGCTCCCTGGCATCCTCCAGCAATTTATCGGAGGTAGTCAGCCGGTCCAGCAGACCCAAGCGATAGGATTCATCAGCGTCGACGCTGCGGCTGGTGAAAACCAGGTCAAAAGCCCGGCTGACCCCCACGATCCGTGGCAGAAAGTAAGACAGTCCGGAGTCAGGACTCAAGCTGCGCTCGATAAACACGCTCTTGAAGCGCGTATTTTCGCACCCCACGCGCATATCGCAGGCCAATGCCAACCCCATGCCCGCCCCGGCGGCCACGCCGTTGACCGCGGCGATAGTGGGTTTGTCCAACTCCTGATACACCATCAGCGCCTGCCGGCCGACCCAGTTGTATTCGTCAAGACGGTCGCCCCGACTGGGATTTTCGGAGTTCGGCCGGCTTCCGGTGAGATCGGCGCCGGAACAAAATCCGCGCCCGGCTCCGGTAAAGATGACGACCCGCACGGTATCGTCGTCCCGCAACTCCCGGCAGGCTGCCATTATTTCGTGATGCAGTTCGCCGTCAATGGCGTTGAGCTTGTCCGGTCGGTTCAGGGTGACGACTGCGATCTGGTCGTCTCTATCCAGTTTCAGGTTTCGATACGGCATTTACTTCACCGCCAGCATATCGCAGGCCAGCCCAAGCATGATTTTGGCGCCGCTGACCAGGCTTTTGATGCCGATGGACTCGTTGGTGCCGTGGGTGAAGTTCAGCATGGGATCGTCATCGGGGTGAGAGCCGGAGAAGCCGTAGGTCACCGTGCCCAGGGGCCGCGTAAAACGCGAGTCGGTGAAGCCGTTGCTGATGGCCGGCACCCACTGGATGTTGTCCCGTTGCAGCGCCTGGGCCGTAACCCGCTGGATGCTTTGGGACAGGGGGGACTCGAACGGCGAGGAGTTGGGCCGGGCCATGTAGTCGATCTCGTAGGACACGCCAGGTATTTCCGCCAACACTTCGTCCAGCTGTTGACGCACGTAATCGTCGTCTTGATGTGGGAGAGTGCGCACGTCACAGGTGAGCCTTACGGACTCGGGAACGCTGTTGGACTTGATGCCGCCGCGTACCATGGTGGGCGTCAGCGTCATTCGGGACAGCGCCCGCAGCATGGACGCGAAGCGTGGGTTGTCCGCCTCCAACTCGGAAATGATGGCGTCCACGTTCTCCGGCGATGGCTTGTGTTCAATGGCAAAAGTGGACAGGTGGTCGAAAATATCGCCCGAAGTATCCCGGTCGGCCTCAAACCCTTCAATGGACGTGAGAGCGCGGCTCAGCCGGTACAGCGCGTTAGCGCCTTGCCAAGGCACCGATGCGTGGGAGCTGGTTCCCTTCACGTCAATTTCCACTTGCAGCCGCCCCTTTTCACCCACGCCCAGCACGTAGGTCAACGCGCCGGCAGCCTGGATGGGAGTGCCGCCGCCTTCGTTCACCGCGTAGGGAGCAGCCAGTTTTTCAGGATAGTTGTCGGCCAACCAGCCAAACCCGTATCGTCCGCCGTGTTCTTCGTCGGCTCCGGCGGCCAGGATCAGCCCGTCTTCCAGCTCAATCCCGTTACGCCGGAGAATGCGGACGGCCATCAACTGAGCGGTGAGCAGGCCCTTGCAGTCCGACGCGCCACGTCCGAAAATTCGGCCGTCGGCAATGGTCGCGCTGAAGGGCGGGAACCGCCACTTGGTATCGTCTTCCACCGGCACCACGTCGGTGTGGGACATGAACATCAGCCCTGCCTTGCCCGATCTACCTTCCAGCCGCGCGATAAGGTTGCCGCGATTTGGAGCGGATTCCAGGATTTCCGCCTCTACGCCGTCCTCCCGCAAGAAGTCCCGCGCCAACTCGCACACGGGCGTCTCGTCGCCGGTGGGCATAAAACCCGTATTGACCGAAGGGATGCGGACCAGCGCTTGCTCCAGCGCGATGATGTCGTCCCGCGCCGCGTCAACCTGACGGAAGAGTTCTTCAAGATTCGGCATGGCCTGGTCCCTCCTGCGGCTGATCGGTACTATGCCGTTGCGAGTGTAAGCAGGAGACGGGGACGTGTCAACGCGGCGGGTCTCCCGGCTGTCGTGGCTCGGATGTCGCCTCCCCCCGCGAAAGCCCGTGCCGCATCGCCAATCCGGCCCCGCACAGGGACAGGGAAGCGAAGCTGACTATGGCGAGCGAGAGGCGAAGGTCGCCGGTTATCTCTTGCATTACACCGGTCCCCAGTGGTCCAAGCGTGATGCCCGCTGAACTCGCCATCTGCATGAACGCCAGGGCGACGGCAACTTCCCGGGGACGTATTCCCGGTAGGTGGAACGGAACGGAATACAGGACCGGCCAGAATCCCCAGGCGACCCCGTTCAGAAATGTAAGGGCCAGCAGCATCGGTAAGGAGCCGGTCAGGGTCATCGCCATGAAAGTGACGGCCATCACCGCGCCGGTGCTCAACAGAATGGTGCGACCCTGGTCGGACACCATCACCACCCACCCGAAGCCTAAACCGCAGACTCCGCCCATGAATATACCCAGGGCAAGGATTCCACCGGACCAGATGAGCGGCATCTGATAGCTGTCCAGCATCAACGTGGGATAGAAGCTGAGGAAACCGGACCAGGACGCGGTGGCTCCCACAAAGCCCAGCCCAGCGATCCAGAGGTCGCGATAGCGCAGTGCGCCTTTCAGAACGCTGGCATCCTGAGCCGCCAGTCGTTGACGGTACTCCGTCGTCACACGTTCCTTGCCGAAGATCGCCCACAGGCCGGTCATCACCGCGAAAAGCGCGACAAACGTGAGCAGCGTGGTGCGCCAATCGTCGCCGAGCGCAATCAGAATGAAAGACGAGGCAGCCACTCCGCCGCCCACCACCAGGCCGAACATCGCGTTGGAGATGCTGTTGACCAGCACTATCTGTCGGGCGGGAAACCATTGCTGCGTCAGAAAGGCCCGGGCCGGCTGGCGGGCAACCACGCTGATCCCGAAAGCCATCCGTCCGAGCAGCAGGATCACAAAGCCGGGAGCGACGGCTTGCGCCAGCAGAAACAGCGTACCCAACGCCATCGTAACGGTGGTCAGGGCTTTGGGCGCGAACCGGGAGGTCCACCAGCCCATGGGGATGGCGAGGGCGAAGTTGCCCCAGTAAGCGGCGGAGCCAAGCATCCCCTGCTCAAAGGGAGATAGATGCAACTCCTCGCTGATTGCCGGCAGCAGGATGCCGATGGTGGATATGATCATGAAACCGGAAACGCTGGCCGTGAGCCAGATGCCCATGACCACCCACCGGTAGGACGAAAACTGCTCGCCGGACTCTGCTGCTGGGACGCTTGTCATCGATTAGCGCTATGAACCGTGATCCGGGTTGCGGCACAGTGTCCGCGCGGCGCGTTTGATTGCGGCAGTGTATGCGTCGGCTCCGGCCGCAGTCAATGTGACGAGGATTTGTCGGGTAGCGTTCCGTTTTAGGTGGTTTGATTGATCAGCCCCCGATTTTGGAGCAGTACCGTCAGGTTGTGAGGCGACCCTACCGTGCCCATCTTTTCCCGTCGCCGCAACTCCCGATTGTGCCGTTCCAGCCGCGATGTGGCCTTGAACCGCTCTGGCCCAGTCGTCAAATGCCGCAGCCCTTCCCGCAAAGCCTGGCGACACCAGTACCTTGCGTGACCTCCCGTCAAGGTTATGACCCGCGGCGCCCAATGCAGGGCCGCCGCCACACTCTCCGCTGCCCGCAAGCGACGCGCCGCAGCCCCGCCGCAATGGCCGGATCCCCGTCGCTGACCAGGTGCGTCGGGTCAACCGCCCCCTGCTGCCAGGCTTGGTCAATCACGGCTTCCCAACTCCCAAAGGCCCCCAACGCCGCGCCCGCGGCATCTCGGATTACCTGCAATTCCGTGGCGCCAGCGGCGGTTCTGGTCCATAACCCGTCCATTTCCAGTACCGCCAACTGCTGCGACTCCGGCGCCCGCTCACCGTGCGTCTCCCGCCAGTCGCAACCCTGGTATTTTCCCATCCGACAATCAAACCACCTAAAACGGAACGCTGCCTAAATGCAGCAAGCCTGCGCCACTGCTCAATAGCCTATCGCATACCCGTCATACCGCGGGTCCGCCGCTCCGTGCAGCGCGCCCGTTTCCGGGTCGATGTGCAGGGCCATCTCCCGGCCCGTTACGCCGTCCCAGGCCTCCAGCTCGTGAACCGGGTGGCCCATGGCCCGCAGCTGGCGCACCGCCGCCGGGTCGAAGCGGCTCTCCATCAGCAACGTATCTTCGGCAGTGTGGGGGATGGTGGACTCCGTGCCGTCGCCCACGTGTTTCCACCGGGGGGCTTCCACCGCTTCCTGCACCGTCATGCCGTAGTCAACCAGGTTGGTGATGACCTGCATATTGCTTTGCACCTGGCAGTCCGCGCCGGGAGTGCCCAGGACGTATGTCAGGCGTCGCGCGGGGGCGTCGCTGTCCTTGCCGCCGGTTTGCGACGAGCCGGCCCCGCGGCGAAACACCATCACCGGGTTCATGGTGTGGCGCACACGCTTGCCCGGTTGGAGGCAGTCCACATGGTCGGGATCAAGATGCCAATAGGTCATCCGGTTGTTGAGCAGGATGCCGGTTTCGCCGGCCACCAGCGACGAACCCCAGCCGCTCTGGATGCTCTGCAATTGACAGACGGCGTTGCCGTCCCGGTCGGCCACCACGAAGCAGGTAGTGTCCTCTTGCTCAGTGCGCGGGCCGCGCCGCCGCGTCCCCACCCCCGCCGGGGTCCGGCGCGACGCCGCGGTCTGGTGACGCCACGGGTCTCCGGCGTTCACGTTCTGAGAGGCGCGCTCCCGGTCAATGGCGGCGGCCCGTTCCTCAGCGTACTCCGCGGACAGCATACCGGCCAGCGGCACGTCAATGTAGTCGGGATCGGCGACGTAGGCTTCCCGGTCGGCGAAGGCCATCTTCTTGGCTTCCACCATCAGGTGGATGGATGCCGCGGAGCCGAACCCCAGGGCAGCCATATCGTATCGCCGGATGACGTTCAGCTCCTGCAACAGGATGTGGCCGCTGGAATTGGGCGGCGCTTCATAAACGGTGTAGTCTCCGTAGTCGGTGGAGATCGGCTCCTGCCAGCGGGCAGAGCAATCGCTCAGGTCGGCCATGGTGAGCAACCCGCCCTGCTCCTCGCTGAAACGGACGATTGCCTCGCCGACTGTCCCCCGGTAGAAAACGTCGCGACCTTGCTCGGCAATTGCGGACAGGGTACGGGCCAGGCCATTCTGGCGCAGGATATCGCCGGCGCGCAACGGTTCGCCGGACCCGTTCCGGGTGAAGATGGCGCGGCTGGTAGGAAACTCGCACAGCAACGAGTCTCCCGCGATTGCCGACGCCAGGTAGTGCGTGACCGGAAATCCGTCATCGGCCAGGGCAACCGCCGGAGCCAATACCTCGGATAGAGGCAGCGACCCATAGGCTCCGTGGACGTCCAGCCAGGCGTTGAGGATGCCGGGCACGGAGACGCTGAGGATGCCTTTCATCGGGATGCCGTTGCGATACCGGCCCAGCGTCGCGGCGTAGGGAGCGGCGCCGGTGCCGTTGCAAACCTGCAGGCTGTCGCGACCGGTAACGGGATCGTGGGCGCGATAAGTCATGATGAACCCGTCGCCGCCGATGCCGGACATCAGCGGCTCGACCACGTTGAGAGCGGCGGCAGTGGCGATGGCGGCGTCGGTCGCGTTGCCGCCCCTTTGCAGAATGGATATGCCGGCCTGAGCGGCTAACGGATGGCCGGCGCAAACCATGCCGTTGCGTCCCATTATCACAGGACGATGGGCCGAATAACGGATACCATGGGGTGTAGCGGACATTTAGCCGGCGCTCCTTTAGCGGCCGCCAGGGAGAGGCGGCGGGATTCGCGCGTAACTCACTGAAGTCGAAAATTCGTGAGCAATCAAGGGATCGGCAGCGGACGTGTCAGCCACTATCAGCGCTCTCTCATCAAATCGGCCGGGGCGTTTACGGATGATAGCATCGCCACCGAAACTCCGCCCTTGGACAGGAAGGCCTCCTGGTCCGGCGTGAATTCACCGCCGGCGCTCCGCAACGTATTGATGAGGGTATCCGTGCCAATACTGAGTATCGAGGAAGGTTCGTGGAGCACATTGCCAAGGTTTTTAACGCCGCTGAGGTCCAGCGCGGCGAAAATGGTGTCGTGGACAAAGGCTTCGTTCAGGTCGGTGTTTTCCAGCACTGCCAGGTTGAAATGGGCGCGAGCCAGATTGGAGCGCGACAAGTTGGCTTCGGTGAGCGTCGTTTTGTAAAAAGTGGCATTGGAAAGGTTTGCCGACTGCATGTCCGCCCAGGTGAGGTTCGCCTCGGAAAAATCTGCGTATTGGCAGTAAGTTCTCCGGAGTATCGCCCAGCCCAGGTTGGCGCCACGCAAGCTGATCCGGCTCAGATCAGCCGTGGTCAGGTTGGCTCCCTGCAACTGAGCTCCGGCCATATTGGTCAGCCGCAGCGTGGCTCCATGCAGTATTGCGCCGCGCAGGTCAGCGCCCTGGAAGTTGGCGCTGGTAAGGTCGCAGGAGCTAAGGTCGGCGCCGCGCAAGTCGGCGCCTGCGAAGTCGGACCCGCTGAAATCCAGGTTGTCCAGATTGCTCCACGTTAGATCCTTTTCCTGCAACTGCGAATTGGCAAAGGACGTGCTGGAAAGGTCCTTGGTGGCTCGCAATTCGTTCCAGGAAACTACGTCGCGCCTCAGCAGGTTCAAACCGCGCCCTGTAGAGACCTTGCGCCAAAAGTTCATAACCGAACTCCCAATTGGGCTACGGCACAATGATGACAACTTTGCAGTCGATTAATCAACAGCGGGTGTCCACGGCGTTAAGGTTTAATGGGTGAAAACGCATTCGCCCCGGCAAACGGACCGGCCGGGGCGAATTATTGCGCGTCGCCGTCACGCCGTCACGGGCGCGAACAACGCGGTGCGATTATGTCCCTCTTCCCTTGGGATCTAGTGCCCTCCGCAACCGCAGCCGCCTCCGCCGCAGCCACATCCTCCGCCACCGCAACCACAGCCGCCTCCGC
>CAYGAY010000046.1:0-19932 GCA_964347975.1 uncultured Dehalococcoidia bacterium | reverse complement strand
AAAGAGCATGGCTAGAGTGCCATCAAACCGGCCCGAGTTTGTAAACAGGCCCTAGCGCCATTCTCAGGTGACAGCGTCCTAAAATATCCATGCCGCTAAATTAACCTGCGGAGGGTAATCAGAAGAGGTGGAGGACGCCCAGCGCCTGATTGAGCACATCCTCTACCTGGAGGGCGTGCCCAACCTGCAACGCCTCAACCAGGTGATGGTTGGCGAGAGCGTGATGGAAGACCTAGAACTGGACCTGAATGCGGAAATGAACGCAGTGAGTGCGTTGGCCGAAGCCATCAGCCACTGCGAGAACGTTCAGGATTACACTACCCGTGGCATGCTCCAGGAGATGATCCGGTCGGAGGAAGAGAACGTGGACTGGCTGGAAACCCAACCGGAGACCATCAAAATCATCGGCATTGACCTCTGGCTGAACCAGCAGATCCACGACGAGTAATCCGACAGCAGGCCACCCTTGGCTGTCACGCCGGCGCTCATCAGGCGCCGGCGTTTGTTTACTCCAGGTTCCGCAGCAGGCTCCCGAAACCGTCGATAGGCTTGGTCCATCCCAGGCGGCGCAGGGCCATCCAGATGGATGCCTGGTTGACGGTGATGACCGTCTTGCCCAGTCGCTGCTCCAGTTCTTCCGCCGCGTCCAGGGCGCGCCACGCGGTGCCGGGCAGGAAGATGGTATCAGCCTCGTCCTGGACCACCGTTAAGACGAAGTCGATGATGGCCTGGGGCGGGTCCATATCGATTTCCCGGGGGTTCATGGAGTCCTGCATCCACGGCTCGCCGTCGGCGCTCAGCACCTGGAAACCGGCCTCTTCCAGCAGCGGCTTCAGGCGGTTGCGCAGGTGGAAGTTGCGGTAGGGGCCGGCGATGCTCAGCTTGCGGCTGTCCATGTGCCGCATGGCGGCGATGCACGATCCTACGGCGGTTACCGACGGTATGCCGCTGGCATCCTCCATGATTTTCGCCATCATCCGGTCGTATTCCAGGTAGCCCTTGTGCCACGTGCCGGAGGTGCAGGCATAGACCAGCACGTCGGGGCCGATGTTGGACAGGGCGCTGGAGCCCCGGGCCACGTCTTCGTTCATCTTGCCTACGTCGAACCCGAAAAGCGCCCAGTCGATTTCGTTGGCTTCGGCGCTGGTCATGCTGAGACGGTGCCCCGACTCGGTGGACCTTTCCGGCTGGCTGCCCCAGGAGCCGTTCCACATGCGCTCAAAATGCACCGTAATTTCCGGCGGCACCACCCGGTAGAAGTCGGGTTCGACCACCGGATTGGTGGCGGGAACCAGGGCGCCGATTCGCTGGGTGTTGGTCAGATTTGCCATCTTCATCTGCTCCGGTCCATTTTGCTGGGGTATTATACAACTGGCGCCGAGCCATGACGCGCGCTTCGGGGCGGGGAATTGTTAGAGCGCAGGGGAGGAATATGGATTTGCGGCTCAACCGGGAACTGAAGGCATATTGCCACGATTTCGCAACCGTCCGCCGACTTCTTCGAGAACAGGGCGCGGTTTTCGTAGAAGTCAAGGAGCAGGTGGACCACTACTACCATTTGCCGGACGGAAACGACGTTGACGGTACACGCCGGCTCAAACTTCGCATTGAGCGCGGCAAAGGGGAACTGATTTATTACTGCGAGCGTCAGGAAGCCGGCGCCCGTACCAGCCGGTTTCAGATGGCGGAAGCCAACGACTCGCGCATAGGCGAACTGCTGGAGGCTGCCCTGGGCGCCAGGGCCGTCGTCCGCAAGCAGCGGGAGTTGTGGCGGAAGGGCAACGTCATTTTCAACCTGGACACCGTGGACGGGGTGGGCCAGATCCTTGAGGTGGAGGCGCAGGAGGCGGACGGCTGCGACATCGACGCCCAAGTGGACGAGTATCGTCGCCTGTTCGCGCCCTGCCGGGGCAGCGACATCGTAGGTTCCAACGAAGATCTTGTTGTCGCGGCCACGAAATGATGCGCGCCTGGTTTGTCATCGCGAGGAGCGTAGCGACGTGGCGATCTCGTTGGCATACCGGGCATCGCTACGGCGACGAGATTGCCACGCTTCGCTCGCAATGACAGAGTGACTACTTCCCCGCCTTGATGAAGTCGGCGACGCGCTCGGCGATCATCATGGTGGTGACGTTGGTGTTGGCGCGCACCACGTCGGGCATGATTGAGGCGTCGGCGACGCGGAGGTTGGATACGCCCCGCACGCGCAGTTGCTGATCCACCACGGCCATGGGGTCGTCCGCGGGCCCCATCTTGCAAGTGCCGGAGATGTGGTAGGACGTGCTGACGTTGCGGCGCAGCCAGCCGTCCAGTGCCTCGTCGCTCTCCAGGTCGGCCGGCTTGGGCGCGATAATTTCCTCGATGATGCCTTCGTAGGCGCTGTGCTGCAGCAGCGAGACACACCGGCGCACCGCTTCCCGCAATCGCACCCGGTCCCAGTCTTCCTCCAGGTAGCGATAGTCCATGCTGGGCGGTGCCTGTGGGTCGGCGGACTCCAAGCGCAGCTCGCCCTTGCCGGCCGCCAGGTACAGCCCGCAGTTGACGGTGTGGGCCGGGTTGTCGTCCCGCACCACAGTGTTCAGGGACGCCGGCGAAAGTATCATGTCGTTGGGCGTATCCGAACCGGCGGCGGTATAGCGCAGCCGCAGAGCCCGCATTCCGTTGGGATCCTGGGGAACGCCATCCTTGACCGTGAAGCGCACCGACACGTTGGGGTGGTCGCGCATATTCTGGCCCACGCCGGGCGTCTCTACCGCAACGGGAATACCGTGGGCCGCCAACTGGTCGGCGGGGCCAATGCCGGACAGCATCAGCAGCTGTGGCGATCCTACCGCGCCGGTGCAGAGGATGATCTCGTCGCCCTCAACAACGTACGTCTCGCCGCCACTCTCCACCTCCAGGCCCACCGCTCGTGGCGAGCCTGCGGAACCATGCTCCAGCGCCACGCGGTTGGCCTGCACATTCGGCCGGATGGTCAGGTTCAGCCGGTGACGCACCGAGGAGATGTAGGACAGGGCCATGCTCATCCGCACGCCGTCGATGTTGTTCTCGGCGCGCAGGCTGACGCCCGTGGCCTCCGGGTGGTTCACGTCGGGATGGAAGGGGTATCCGGAGGCGGTGGCAGCCTGGAAGAATGCCTCCTGCGACGGAGGCCAGGTCTCCCGCCGGTGATGCCGCACCGGCACCGGGCCATCGGTACCGTGGAAGTCGTCGTGAAAATCGGCGTCGTTCTCCAGCTTGCGGAAGTAGGGCAGGCATTCCAGGTATCCCCAGCCGTCATTGCCCCAGGAAGCCCAGGTGTCGTAGTCCTCGGGAGCGCCCCGGATGAAAGTCTGGCCGTTGATGGCGCTGGAGCCGCCCAGCGCCTTGCCGCGCGGCACGGGCATCGGACCCTGCTCGGCAGTGGCCGTGCCGGTAAAGGACCAGTTGTAGGGCGAATCGGCGGCGCGGGCCTCCAGGTTCACCGTCCCCCAGCCCAGTTTGAGCATATCCGGCAACTGGTTGAAGTCGGGAAAGTCAGGCCCGGCCTCCAGCAGCAGCACCGACCGCTCCGGATCCTCCGACAGCCGCGTCGCCACAATGCACCCGGCGGTGCCGCCGCCAACAACGATGTAATCGTACTTCATGGGAATGGCTCCCTCTCTGCCTGCGTTGGATGGGGGGCATTGTACACGGTGTTGCCGAGCGGCCCAAAATTGAGCATAAAATTCAAAAATCGCGAGCTCGCAAGTGGTAGAATCGTAGTTGCTCATGAGGTTCTGCGCCTTTGCCCTGCGGTCAACCCGCCGCATGATGGGACCTTATGGCGGTTCCAATCTTCTCCAGGCAGCGCCAACCGTTGACAAGAGATGCCGTCAGTCATTCGTCAACTCCGCCGGTAGTCGTCGGCATTACCGGCGCCAGCGGGGCCGTTATTGCCCGGCGGCTGGTTGACGCGCTGCTGGAGGGTGAGACGCCGGTGGTGGCCGTGGCGTCCAACGCGGCCCGCATGGTGTGGCAGGAGGAGCTGGACGAGTCCTACAACGACGCGGCGGCCCGCTGGGTGGAGTACCCGCACTTTCGCCAGTACGCCATCAGCGACCTGTTCGCCCCCATCGCCAGCGGCACTTTTCCCACCGCTGGCATGGTCATCGCGCCGGCCAGCATGAACTCCGTGGCGTCGCTGGCCCACGGACTGACGCCCAACCTGCTGCTCCGCGCCGCCGACGTTACGCTGAAGGAAAACCGCCGCCTGGTCCTGATCCCCCGGGAGACGCCGCTCCACGCCATCCACCTGGAGAATATGCTCACCCTGTCCCGGCTGGGCGCAACCATCCTCCCGCCGGAGCCGCCCTTCTATCTGAAACCGCTGGACATCGACGGCGTGGCGCAATTCGTGGTGCAGCGCGCCCTGGTGGCCCTGGGCGTCGTGGACCGCCTGCCCGACGATATGCAGTACCGCGACCGGGAACGGTAGCCGGGAACCTTTGCGTAGAATGGCGGCATCCGCAGAGCCGGCGTCATCATGCCAGGAACGGAAGGCTGATGGTTGAAAGCAACGTCGCCGTTAAGCACGACCCCAGGGCGGTCAGCGTGGCCCGCCAGGTTCACGCTGCCCTCAATCCGGTGCAGACCATCCTGTTTGGCTCCCGCGCCCGCGGGGACTATCGGTGGTATTCGGACATTGACATCTTCATCATTACCGGAGGCGAGACGGAGCCGGACTACCGGAACTACGCCAAGAACATTGCCGAACAGGCGCGCAAAGAGTTGCTGCCGGAAGCCGGCAAGACCGACGTAATCTGCTCCACACTGGAAAAATTTCTCAACGACCGTCCGTTGAAAAACAATCTGGCTAACTATGTCGCCAGAGAGGGACTGCCCATAATGCCCCCGGAACAAACGGGTTATACCAGCGATTACGGTGAAGAAGCCATCGACTGGAACAACGTCAGGATCAGAGTGAGGGATGCAAGGGAAAACGCCCGCGCCATCGAAAGCAACATTGACGTTGACCGCATTGGCGAGAAAGTGCTGGGCCACATCGCCCAGCAGGCGCTGGAACACGGCTACAAGGCGCTGCTGGGGGCCAATGGCCACGAGTACCCAGTGAGCTGGCGCGGGCATGACCTGGATGGACTGACCGCGTTGGTGAGAGAAAGGCTGGGTCTTGGGGCGGATTTCCCAATACCGGGCGAAGAATACGGTTACCTGAGCGAGTTTGCCGGCGGCGCGATTTATGCTGATGACATGCCCCCCCTCAACCGCAGCAGAATCCATCGGGAAATTCCCGACGCGGTGGCGCGGCTGATGCGGCTCATCGCGGAAACTTCCGGGTACAACCCCTCATCCGACCCTGAAATGGCGGCGTGACCGTCAACGATACGCCGGCGCCAAGCGCGTTGCATCCGTTATGCCCAGAATCGTCTATTACGTTGCGGCCAGCCTGGACGGCTATATTGCCGACGCCGACGGCGGCGTGAGCTGGTTGCCGCAGGGCGGCGCTGACGACTACGGCTACGCTGATTTCTACGCCGGCGTTGACGCGCTGGCGATGGGCCGGCGCACCTATGACCAGGCGCTCGCCTTTGGTGAATGGCCCTACGCAGGCAAACCGACGTATGTATTCACCCGCCATCCCCCGGATGATACTCCGCAAGATGTTGAGTTTGTGCGTGACAATCCGGCTGATTTCGTTCGCAGAATTGCGGCCGGGCGCTCCGGAACGCTGTGGCTGGTGGGTGGTGGGAACCTGGCCGAGCAGTTCCGGCTTGCCGGCCTGATCGACGAATACCTGGTATTTGTAATCCCGGTGATATTGGGTCGCGGCGTCCCGTTGTTTGAAGGCGACGCTGCGCCAACTTCCCTGCGGCTTGAATCAGCGCAAACCTACGACGACGGCGGCGTCATGCTCCATTACCGCCCGGTCGCCGGCTAGCTTCATGGCCCACCTTACCGGCGACGACAAGCGGCGTTACGTGGCAGAGATGTTCGCCCGTATCTCGCCGCGCTATGACCTGATGAACACGCTGATGACCGGCGGGCTGCATCACCGCTGGAAGCGGGACACTGCCCGGCTCACCGCCGCCGGTGTAACTGGAACGAAGCGCGGGGGAATGGGCGGGGTTGGGGCAACGCTGGACATTGCCACCGGCACCGGCGACCTGGCCTTTGCCCTGGCGAACTGCCCGGGAGTCGCCGGCGTGGTCGGCGTTGACCTGCTGCCGGAGATGCTGTCAATCGCGGCCCGACGGCGGCGGGCCAGCCGGCAGCGGGGCCATATGTCCATTGCCTTCGCGCAGGGCGACGCTCTGCGGCTGCCCTTCCCCGATAATACTTTCGCCGGCGTCACCGCTGGGTTCAGCCTGCGCAACATGCCCGACGTGCCTGCCGCCATCAACGAGATGGCCCGCGTAGTGGCCCCCGGCGGGCGGGTAACCACCCTGGAGCTGACGCCCATGCGTCGCGGCATATCGGCATTGTTGGGGCGTTTCTATTTTCACCAGTTTGTGCCTCTGATGGGCCAGCTGGTGGCCGGAGACCGGTCAGCCTACACCTACCTGCCCGACAGCGTGGACTATTTCCTCACCGCCGACGGCCTGGCCGACGTGTACCGCCAGGCCGGACTTAGGGGCGTGGGCTATCGCCGGCTGGGTCTGGGCGGCGTGGCCCTGCACTACGGCGACAAGCCGGTATAATCGGGCGCGGTTGTGTCGTCAGGCGTGCGGCCCCTTTATTGAAAAGCGGCCGCGTTTCTATCATACTTCAAACATCGACGGCCGGTATTGCAGCGGTGACCGCAGAGGTCGGACGGGAGGGTATTTGGATCAGGCAAGGCGCGACGTCAGCGAGCCGGAAAAGCCGGGGATCGGCCGGCGGATCGAGGGGCACTTCCAAAGCAAAACGTTGGCCGGCCTCATGCGGTTGGTGCCGGTACTGGTCACCGTATTCGTGCTGGCCTTCATTATCGGCCACACTGACAACTTCGTGCGACCGCTGCCCTTCATCCGGGACAAGCCCTGGGACTTTCCCGGCCTCGGTCTGATCGCCATAATCGTCATCTTCTACCTGGTGGGATTGCTGATCTCCAACACGGTAGGCCGGCGGATGATGAACG
Organism: uncultured Dehalococcoidia bacterium; assembly: GCA_964347975.1. GTDB lineage: Bacteria > Chloroflexota > Dehalococcoidia > Lucifugimonadales > UBA3495 > Bin87. The sequence continues at coordinate 12,836 of CAYGAY010000046.1, read as the reverse complement.
TGATGGATCGGGTATTGGGCGAGGTTCCGGTGCTCAAGAACATATATGGAGTCACCGAGCAGGCCACCACGCTGCTGGCCTCCGACTACAACTTCAGCCGGGTGGTTTTCCTGGAATGGCCCCGGGATGGCATGGTAGCCATCGGATTCGTCACCGGGCGCGCCTTTTCTCTAAGAGGCGACCACTCCCTGGCCATCGTGTACATTCCCACAATCCCCAATCCGACCTCCGGCAATATGGCCTTCGTCAACGAAGACGACCTTTTTGAAACCGATCTGTCGGTGGAAAACGCCATCAAGCTGATTTTCTCTGGCGGCATCGTCCTGCCCGACAGTCTGTTTCTGGGACGCCTGCCCCGGGAGCCTCAGGAGGGCGAGTTCATCGGACGTTTTGAAACTCGCCCGGAGTAGCGAAGCGGCCGACCTGAAACACTCGGAGAGGCCGGGCGTCAACAGATATTCGTTGTATAATGACTTGTGTAACGTCCATTTTCAGGAGGCAGAATATGAACCGAACGCAACGCGACTTGATTGTGCTGGCAGCCGGCATCGGCATCGGCGTCGGCCTGGGCATGCTGCTGGCTCCCCGCAGCGGTCAGGAGACCCGGGATGCGCTACAGCGCAGCGCTACGCAGGCGGTGGACCGGGGCCGGGACTACTGGCAGCGCATCCGCAGCCGCGGCGGCAACTCGGAAGTCGTCGACGTCATTGAAGCAGAGGACTAGTCGCCGTCTGTCGCCGGAGGCGTCGGAGCGCATCCGACCCTCCGGCCTTTATAAACCTTTATAAATAACGAGAAGGAACTACGATATGCCGGCAGACATATTGTCGATCGTTCGGGATATTGCCATCATCGTGATGGCGGTGATGGTGACCGTAGCGGCGGCAACGCTTACGATAGTTGTATTGCAGACTTTTCCCGCGCTCCGGCGGGGCGCGCGCAATTTTGAAACCGCTTCCCGGTTGATGCTGGAGACATCGTCACGGATCACAGGCTTGGTGGCCATGGGCAGCGAACTCGGCATTTTCCTCTGGGATCTGATGAATCGCTTTCGAAACCGCAGCAATGCCGAACCACCCTCCGGAGACAACAACGCTCGACAGAACTGATCGAAGCCTCCCACTGCTTCGCCCCGCCTTGTCCCGGTTTGTTGGCCTGCGCTATAATTCCCGTGGGATACTATTTGCGTGAGCGGCGTGTGATGGCAGACATTTTCGACAAGTTGCAACCAATAGTTGAGCGGTATCACTCCATTGAAGAGGAGATGGCGCAGCCGGAAGTTGCCGCCGATTTCTCCCGGTTGCGTGAACTCAACCGGGAGCGTACCGGCTTGGAAGAGCTGGTCGCCATTGATAGTGTGCATCGCAAGCTGTTTGAAGAACACGCCGACCTGCGCGCGCTGGTCAGCGAGGGCGGCGACCCCGAACTGGTGGAGATGGCCCAGCAGGAACTGGTTGGGGTGGAAAATCGCCTTGACGCGCTGGCCCAGCAGTTGAAAATCGCACTGTTGCCCAAGGACCCCAACGACGAGCGGGACGTGATCGTCGAAATACACGCCGCCGCCGGCGGGCAGGAAGCATCCCTCTTCGCCGCCGATCTCTACCGGATGTACCAGCGTTTCGCCCAGGAGCAGGGCTGGTCCGTGGATATCCTGGACTCGAACCCGTCGGACCTGGGCGGTTTCAACCGCATCGCCTTCTCGGTGGACGGCAGAAACGCCTTCAGCCGCCTCAAGTTTGAGGCCGGCGTACATCGTGTGCAACGGGTTCCGGAGACCGAGGCCCAGGGGCGCATCCACACCTCCACCGCCACGGTCGCCGTGCTTCCCCAGGCCGACGAGGTTGAGGTCAACATCAAAGAGGACGATCTGCGGATCGACATCTTCCACGCCGGCGGACACGGCGGGCAGAACGTCAACAAGGTGGCCACCGCCGTGCGCATCGTCCACGAACCCACCGGGCTGGTGGTGGTGTGCCAGGACGAACGTTCCCAGTACAAGAACAAGTCCAAGGCCATGACCATCCTGCGCAGCCGGCTCTACTCCGCCGAGCAGGAGCGTCACCAGGCTGCCATCTCCAACAGCCGCAAGGCGCAGGTGGGCAGCGGCGACCGCAGCGAGAAAATCCGTACCTACAACTACCCGCAGGACCGTATCACCGACCACCGTATCGGCCTCACCGTCCACGGCGTGCAGCGCCTGATGGACGGAGGACTGAGGGACATCATCGACCGGCTCATCGCCGATGACCAGGAGCGCGGCCTGGCCAGCGTCTCCGCCTGACCCTTTCCGTCATTATTCCCGCGAAAGCCGGAGTACACAGGACGCTACTGAATTCCGGCCCCGTGTCAAGCACGGGGCCGGCCGTTCTTTCGCCGAAACGGCGGACCGGCTGATTTGACACCATGCCGAACCTACGCACCATCATCCAGGATACCCACCGCACTCTGGAAGCGGCCGGCATACCCGACGCCCGACTGGAGGCGGAGGTAATGGTCATGGACGTGATGCGGATGCCCCGTCAGGCCATCTTCGCCGAGCAGGAATCCCAGGTTTCGTCCCAGCAGGAGGAGCAGTTGGCGGCCATAGTGGAGCGACGATTGACCCGGGAGCCGTTGGCCTACATCCTCAACTACCGCGAGTTTTACGGCGTCAACCTGCTGGTCAACCAGGCCGTGCTCATTCCCCGTCCCGAAACAGAGACAATAGTGGAGCATGCCCTGTTTATGGCGCTAATGGGCATGGAAAGCCGCGAGCTGGTCATAGCCGATGTCGGAACCGGAACCGGGGCCATCGCCATCAACCTGGCCATCCACCTGCCCGCCGCCCGCATCTATGCCAGCGACGCCTACGACGCCACGCTGGATGTGGCTGCCTACAACGTGCGGATGCACAACGTGGCCGACCGGGTGACCCTGCTGAAAGGCGACCTGCTGGAACCATTGCCCGAGCCGGCGGACGTAATCGTCGCCAACCTGCCCTACCTGCCCACCGAGCGCATCCCCACATTGCAGCCCGAAGTGCAGTGGGAGCCGACCGCCGCCCTGGACGGCGGGCCGGATGGACTGGACCACATCCGTCGCCTGATAGTCCAGGCTTCCGCCGGCGGCCGCCTGAAACCCCACGGCGTCATCCTGTTGGAGATGGACCCGGAGCAGATGGCCGAATCGGAATCACTTGCGGCGATCGCGTTCCCGGAAGCAGAGATCACCGTTGAGCCGGACCTGGCCGGCCGAGACCGGGTGCTGTCGGTCAGCTTGGGCGGAGGCGGGTACGAGGATTAAGGCTGCGGGTGGGGCAGGTTTTCCAGTGTGTTGATGAACTCGGCGATGAGATCCTTGCCGGCACGAATTTTCAGCGCGCTGGGCGGGCCACCGTAAAACCGCCGGTGGTACGCGGACGCCATCATATATTGCCCAGCCAAATAGGGCGGCGCATTTTCTTCCTCAATCAACCGGTCAACAGATTCTTCCAGCAGGACGTGAGCGTGATGCTCCCAGCCGCGTTCTTCAGCGATGGCTTTGATGGCGTGGGCCGCCGCGCCCCAAACCTTGTTGCTGGCCTCTTCCAGTTCCCCCCGGGATAACTCCTCCTCCACCAAATCCAGGAAATGCCGGCTGCGTTCCCGGTGGTAGGCGATGGTGTCGGTTGCGGTCATATCAACCACCGTTCTCGTTGGGCAGCAGCAGATATTGTGGTTCGCCGAAGAGGTTCTGGCTGCGCAGGGCGTCGCCGCTGGCGGGGGCGACGTTGGCGTAGGGGTCTATGCTGCCCCAGGGCGTGGAGCGGGAGGCGAAGCGGAAGCGCTCGGTGCGTCCGTCGCGGAAGGTGACGTTCCAAACGATGTCCTGCCCCTCGTAGTGGGGCTGAACCTCGGCGCCCAGCGGCACGAAGTCGGCGTACCCCCGCACGTGGATGGCGTTTTCGGGGCACAGCTTGACGCAGGCGTAGCACTCGGAGCACATATCCGGCTCCTGGTTGCTGCCCTTGTTGACGATGCCATCCAGCACCATCAGGTCGTTGGGACAGATATAGACGCACTGGGGGCCGCCGTGCACGCCGGCACAGGCGTTGCAGGCGGAAGGATCAACGTAGGTAGGCACTCTGGGTTCTCCTCTGGAAAGGCCATCAGGCCCGGCGGCAAAAAATCTGTGGGGAATTGTAACATCAAACAGCAGCAGGGTGCGGACTGTCTATCCCTATGGCAGCGGACCAGCCCACCCAACCGGCGGCCAGCGGCAGCGCTCCCAGGTAGGGAACCCGGGGGGCGAAGTAGAGCACTCCCATCACCTGTCCGCGTATCTCCACCGGGGACGCCAACTGGAGAATGGTTGTTGCGAGAGGTCATACGGTATCCCTTGGGCAAATGCCTGGGTGGCGGCACTGGTCCAATACCACCGGAAGTTGTAAGAACGCCAGGGCCCAGAAGCCGGCGCGCGTAGGCAACGCCGCGGCGCTCTTTGGGTTGGGTCTCTACCAAAGCAAGGACCCCGCCGGGAGCGCGGCCGGCCACGGCGGGGCAAGCCGGCTAATGAGGCTAATCACCTGCCAACTGTAATTCATTCCGGTGGGGAATCGTCAGAAACAGGATTTTCAAGATTGTGGAATTGGCAGGATTGGGGAACGTAATCCCGAAAATCCTGAAATCCGGTAAATCCTGATTCTGATAGTTCGCGGAGCCGAGGGGGTGTGCGTCAGCGCGTAATGGTATCATCGGGCCAACTTGTTGACTGAGGGGTATTGAGATGGATATTGGAGTAAGCGCCCGGGCTTCCAGCGATTCGGTTGACCCGGCTGAGTTGGCGAAACGGGCCGAGGAGCTGGGCTTTGAATCCTTCTGGCTGCCGGAGCATCCGATTCTTCCCGTGTATACGACCTCGCGGTACGGGGGGACGCCGGACGGGTCAATCCCGCCATCCATGGCCGATATCGGCGACCCGTTGATCGCCCTGGCCATGGCGGCGGCGGCCACCAGCGACATCAAGCTGGGCACCAGCATCAGCCTGGTGCCGGAGCACAACCCGCTGATGCAGGCCAAGCAAATTGCCACCCTGGACAAGTTTTCCGGCGGCCGGTTCCTGTTCGGCATCGGCGCCGGCTGGCTGCGGGAAGAGACGGAGATAATGGGCGGCAACTTCGAGCGCCGCTGGGGACAGACGCGAGAAGCCATCCTGGCGATGAAGGAGCTGTGGACCAAGGAGGAAGCCGAGTTCCACGGACGTTTCTTCGACTTCCCGCCGGTCAAGTGCTCGCCCAAGCCGGCGCAGAAGCCGCATCCGCCGGTATTGCTGGGCGGTTACGCCGCCAACGTGTTCAAGCGGGTGGTGGCCTGGGGCGATGGCTGGATGCCGGTGCGCGTGACGGAAGAGCAGGTCCGGGAGGGCCGGGCGACTATGACCGAGCTGGCCCAGGCGGCCGGCCGGGACCCCAGCACGATACAGCTCATCGTCACCAATGTTCAGCCCAACCGGGAAGTCATCGCCGGCTATGCGGAAGCGGGAGCCAGCCGGGTCACCGTGGCGCTGCCGCCGGACGCCGGCGCCGATGGACTGGGCGAGCTGGAACGTTTGGCGGAACAGGTGCTTGGATAATGTCCCTGGGGGAAACGTTCCAGCCACCCGAAGACCTGCCGGCCTGGTGCCTGATGCGCGGCCAGAACGACGGCGAGCATTGGGCGAAAAACGACGCCGCAATGCTCGAACTGGTCGCCTGGGCCGATATTGAGGACTTCGAGCACTACATGGGGCCGATACCCTTCCCCTACGACAACGCCGCGGCCGTGCAACTGTACGAAGCCGCCCGTTCGGACGCAGCAGCCAGCGGCGTCACCTTCAGCCACCAGCACTACGCCGGCGGGTTCCTGGAATCCGTGTACTACGAATGCCGCGGCCGGCTGGGGCTGGACCGCTGACTGTGGCGAGCCGGCGCGCCAGGTTCACTTGACATACCCGCCGCTCTAAACTACCGTTGCGGCAACACCCGACCACTCTCAGGAGGTACGAAAATGGCCCAGATTGCCGGCCTCGGACACGTAGGCATTTACGCCACTGACCTTATGAAGATGCGCGATTTTTACAGCCGCGTGCTTGGGCTGAAGATCGCTGATGAAGACCTGGAACAGCGTCGCATGGTTTTCATGAGCTCCGATCCCGTGGCCGAGCACCACGAGTTCGTACTCATGGAGGGTCGCGTCACTTCCGACGACGCCAAAGTCATCCAGCAGATCTCCTTCGCCGTCCCTTCCATCCAGGATATGCGCGACTTCAAGGCTCGCATCGACGCGGAGAACCTTACCATCGACCGCATCGTCAGCCACGGCAACGCCTTCGGGATGTACTTCTTCGACCCCGAGGGCAACCGCATCGAGTTGTACTACAAGACCGGCTTCCCGGTTCCCCAACCCCACGGCGATCCGCTGGACCTCTCCCGCAGCGACGACGAACTGCTTGACGAGGCCAGGGAACTGCTGCACACCAAGCGCTAGTCTGTCAAAAGCGCCAACACGCCGCCGCCGCCGTTCCATCGGCAGCGGCGGCGCGCTATTAATACTGTAGTTGAACATCCCATGAGCCGAGCCTTTTGACGCATCCACGTCAGCAGCAGAGCGCCATTGCCACGACCACTCCAGCCACGATGAGCGCATCATCCGCTCCGGTAGCCTACGACGAACTGCCCCGGCAGTACCACCGTTGGAAGTGGCAGGCGCTGATCTCCTTCTGCGCCTTCTACCTCTTTGTCTATACGGGACGGTTCAACTTCTGGCCTACGTCGCCGCTGATCAAGGACGACCTGCAGCTCACCAATATTGAGATCGGCATCATCAACGCCATGCTGCTGTGGGGGTTCGCCGCCGGCGACCTGGTGCACGGGCGGATGTCCGAAGCATACGGTCTGCGGCTGTGGGTAACGCTGGGGGCGGCGCTAACCACGGTTTTCAACTGGGCGGCGTCCTTCGGTGCTTCGGCGGTCAGTTTTGCCATTCCCTGGGGGCTGGCGGGATTCGTCAACGCCGCCTGTTGGTCGCCGGCCATCAGCATGATCAGCCAGTGGTGGCCGCGCCGGGAGCGCGGCATCGCCATGGGCATCCTGGGCACCGTTACCGGCGGAGCCATGCTGCTGATGTGGTGGCTGAGCAGCTGGGTGGCCGCCGAGTGGGGCTGGCGCGCCGCCTTCCGCTATCCGCCGCTGATCATCCTGGTCCTGGGCGTCGCCTTCTACTTCCTCACTCGGGACCGACCGCGCGACGTGGGCCTGCCGGAGTACATTGAGGAGGACGAAATTTCCGCCGCGCCGGAGGCGGTCAGCGAGGAGGAACTCAAAGGTTTCGGCCCATACAAACTGCTGCTGACCAACTCCCGTTTCCAACTGGCCTGCCACGTCAAGGGACTGGAGAACGTAGCGCGCTACGGCCTGACCACCTGGGTGCCCCTGTACTACTTCGAGGCCGGCGGCCTGGATATCACCCAGACGGTGCTCATCACCTTTCTGCTCCCGCTGGGATACCTCATCGCGCCGCCCATGGCCGGATTCATCTCTGACCGGCTGCTGGGAAGTCGCCGCCGTCCGCTGGTGCTCTCGTCCTGCTTCCTGTCCGCCGCCGCGCTGGTGGCTATCGCAGTGGCGCCGCCGTCCAATGCCTGGCTGGGCGCGGCGCTGATGCTGTGGGGCGGCGTCAGCATGGGCGTGTCCCTCATCTCCACCATCTCGGTGGACCTGTCGGGGCGCAAGATGGCCGGCACGGGAGCCGGCGTGCTGGACGCCCACGGCTACCTGTACGCGGGCGCTCAGGCGATGATATTCAGCGTCCTGCTGGACATGGCGGGCAGCCCCTGGCCCATCGTGTTCCTCGTCATGGCGGCCACGCGGTTAATTTCGGCGGGTATGATCAGCCGGGTGCGGGTCTAGCGCCGGTCGGCAACCGGCAAGTCGCACTGTTGTTACTGCGAAAGCGGGAATGACGAAGGATAGGATTCTCTTGCTATAACGGGCGCAGCGTGGCAATCTCGCGGTGTGATGCTGCGCGCCCTCGGACGGATCGCTTATCGAAGCTACGTTGCCGTCATAATAGGCGGCGTAGCCGTCGTCGCCGTGCTGACTCTGTACCGGCCGGTTACCATTGCCATCCACACCGTGGCCTTTGCGGCGCAGGCGCTGCCGTCTCCGGTGAAAATACAGCCCTGGCTGGCCGCGGAGCCGGAACGCCTCAAGGTGAACTTCCCGCGTGATGACGGTACGGATGGCAGCGCCGATATCTACGTAATCCACGACGGCAAGCGCAGGGCCGGGCTGCTGGTTTTCCTGGGCGCCAACGCCGCCGGCGCCGACGACCCGGAAGTGATCAACCTGGGCAAGGCGCTGGCCCGCGCCGGCTTCGCCGTAATGTACTACTGGTCACCCACCATGGGCGAGCAGGCGCAGATCGACGCCGGCGAAATCGCCAACATCGTGGCGGCGTTTGAGCGCCTGCGACGTCAGGAATTCGTCGATCCCCAGCGGGTGGGGCTGGCCGGCTTTTCGGTGGGCGCGTCCTTCGCCCTGGTAGCCGCCGCCGATCCGCGCATCGCCGACGACATTGACTTCGTCAACGCCTTCGGCGGGTACTATGACACGCCGGACCTCATAGCCCAGATTGCCGCTGGCCGCGCCATCCACGGTGATGCCGAAGAAACGTGGGAGGTCGATAAGCTCACACGTCGGGTGTACAACAACATGGTCATCGACTCGCTGAGCAACTCGGAACATCGGAAGGCGGCCCGAGCCCTCGTTGACGGCACGGTGTATCCACTGCCCGACCGGCCGCCGGTGGCGGTCGCTTCGGCATTGGCCTTGCTGGAAGGTGTCGATAGCATTCGTGAGGCCAGGTGGTTTTATGCCAACCTGCCCGCCGAGTTTCGCCAGCGAGTTGATGCCATCTCACCGTCCCAATACGTGGAACAGTGGAGCAGCCACACCGCCATGCGGGTGATGCACGACCGGGGCGACCCGCTGATACCGGCCGGCGAGTCCCGCCGCCTGGTGGACGCCCTGCAACAACAGCGTCCCGACATCAGCGTGTATTACACTGAGACCGACATATTCAGCCACGTGCGCCCGGACGCCAACCGGGACCTGAAATCCCTGCTCAAAGGGGCCGGCCAACTCTACCGGCACATGTACGACATCATCGCGGTGGCGCGGCGGCCGGCGCCCGGCTAGGGGCCATCGGGCGGGGTGATGCCGCGCTCGCGGAGCAGACGTTCCAGCATGGCTGCCCGTTCTCGTTCAGAATCGCGCTCTGCTTCGGCGCCCTGTCTCGCAGCAATTTCCTCGCGGAAGATTCTCAGCCAGGTTTGGCTGACGGGATCATACATCCTCAAACCGCGATCCCTCACATACAAATCCAGCCCCAGCACGGCGCTGTACCCGCTCAGCATCCCTTCCTCTTCCGACACGGTGATGGGCTGGTATTCGCCGGATTCGTTCAGCCGCTCACCGACGAGCACTCGCCGGGCGATTTGGCCCCGGTTGGGATCGAAGCGCCAGTACTCGGCCACGCCCATGGCGGCGTAGATGTCCCGCTTGACGGTAGCGTCTCGACGCCAGGTGTTGGGAGACGCTATTTCAAGCACAAAGTCGGGAGCCTTTCCTTCCCGCCAGACGAAGTAGGAAAGGCGCTCGCGGTTTTCAACCCCGAAGGTCACCAGTACGTCCGGCGCCACGTTGCGGTTGGGGTTGTTCATCTCATAATAGACGAATAGATCCGCCGAAACGTACACGTCCGGACGGTCGCTGTAGTGTTGAATCAGGGCCTCGCTGATGTCGATCAGGGCGCGGCGCTGGAGGCCGCTTTCGGCCATGGGTTCGTCATCCGAGTCGGGGTAGAAGACGTTAGGGTCTTCTTCCGGGACCAGGGGAGTGGCGTAGTCCAATCGGAAGGGTTTGGCAACCATAAGCGTTACGCTCCCGGAGGGCAGTCGCGTCAGTTCCGGTTCTTCAGCCGTTCCAACTGCTGCACCGTGCCCGGCAGTTTCCAGTCCACGTACAGCAGGACGTGTTCCTTGATAGCCTCTTCGTGCACCCGGCATGAGAAGCAGGCCCGGTCGATGCAGAGGCCGTGCCGGGGCCGCAGGGACTCCCGCAGGGAGATCAGTAGCTCCGCCAGGTTGGGGTCTATGGGCTGACCGGCCCGCGCCAGTTCCAGCAGCTCGTCCATCTGCCCGGCCAGCCGTTCCAGCAGTTCATTGTATCGTTGCAGCCCCTGCTCCACGAAGTTGCGCGGCTCCTGGGCCGTTGGGTAGGGGATCATCTGCATATCGGGAACGTCGGCCATGTTGCACCTGCGCTTTAGCGGCTTGATCGGGACAATCATCGTGGCCGCACTGTACCACACGACGAGAAGCGTGTCGGGAAGGGGGCGACGCATGCGTCGCCCCCTACGTTGGGTTGGCTGATGGCTGCCCATCCGCCACCAGCGCGGCCTCCATGGCGGCGATGGCCACCTCAATCTGGTCTTCGTCGGGCTGTCGCGTAGTGATGCGCTGGAGCATCAGCCCCGGCCAAGCCAAGGCTTGCCCGAACCATGCTCGATGGTGCGCGCCGGCGAACCGGATGATCTCATAGCTCACCGCCGCTACCACCGGAATCGGCGCGATGCGGGAGAGGATGCGCCAGCCCAGCCCGGAACCCAGAACCGCGTCCAGCAGCGCAAACACCACGATTGACACAATGGCTACTGTAATCAAAAAGGCGGTGCCGCAGCGCGGGTGGGGCGTGGGATGCCGTCGCACGTTGTCCACCGTCAGCGGCTGGCCGGCTTCGTAAGTATGTACCGCCATGTGCTCGGCGCCGTGATAAGCGTACACCCGGCGGATGTCCTTCATCAGCGAGATGGCGGCGACGTAGCCCACCAGGATGACGAGCCGGATGGCGCCCTCAACCAGGTTGCTCACTAGCAGGGACGCTACAAAAGGCTCCAGGAGACGCGCCGCCAGCAGGGGCAGCACCAGGAATATGCCAATGCCCAGCGCCAGCGCAATCGCCATGGTCAGCCCCATGGCCCACTGGCTGCCCTTGTCCTGCCCGTCGCCGCCCGCGCCTTCTTCGCCGGCGGCGATAAGCGCCGAGCGTTGCAGGGACTTCATGCCCAGCCACAGGGTTTCGGCCAGGATCAGCACGCCGCGCAGGAAGGGTATGCGACGCATCCGGCCGGAGAAGCGGCTGCTTACCGGATCGGTGGCGCAGAAAATCTCGCCGTCGGGTCGGCGCACCGCCAGGCTGTAGTGGCGCGCCCCGCGGATCATCACGCCCTCGATGACCGCCTGACCGCCGTAGAGGGGTCGGGGCCCGGTCGTTGCGCCGAGGGAAGGGGACACTGTGGGCTGACTACTCATCCAGTTTGTGCCAGGCTTCTCGGAAGATAGCCTCGGAGAAGGTGCCGGGTTGCAGCCAGAGCGCGCCATTGAGTTCTTCCTCCAGCCGGCCCTCAGCGCGCACATCGTCCTGCGACAGGAGATAGGTCACCGGTGTTTCATCCAGGATGCAGGTGCTGATAACCAGGTACTCCCAATTCCAGTCCAGCCCCGCCACATCGTAGAAGCGCACCGCCTGGCTGTGTTCCTGGGAATGGAACTTGAGGCGAATTTCCCGGCCCTGCTCCGGCCGGCCGGCGATGACCTCGTCCTCGTTGGGACTGCGGCGGGCGATGAAGCACTGCCAGCCGTGTTCGGCCAGCCGCTCCGCAAGGTAGCGGCGGCCATACTCGCGGACGGTCTTGGGGATGTAGCGGGGCATCTTACGGTCCTCCACGCGATTTGGTGTAAAGACGCAGGGGCGACGCATGCGTCGCCCCTACCGCTACCGATCCGGTTGGCGAGGGGATCAGCCGTCGAGGTTGAAGCGGCGGCTGAAGCGTTCGATGCGACCCTGGGTGTCCACGATGCGTTGCTCGCCGGTGTAGAACGGGTGGCACTTGCCACAGATCTCGACCCGGAGAGCGGGCTTGGTAGCCCCGGTCTCAAAGACGTTGCCGCAGGAGCAAGTGACGGTGGACTTGAAGTATTGAGGATGTATTTCTGTTTTCATGGCAATGCCTCTATGCTGCCGCGGCCGTTGCAACCTCGGGCATCGGATAAACACTGACCCGGCGCTTGCCCCTGGATGCCCATTCGTAAGTAACCTGGCCGTCGATCTTGGAGAAGAGGGTGTAGTCCTTGCCCATGCCCACGTTGGAGCCGGGGCGGATGCGCGTTCCCCGCTGCCGGACGATGATGGCGCCGCCGGTCACCCGCTCACCTCCGTATTTCTTGACGCCCAGCCGTTTGGCGTTGCTGTCGCGGCCGTTGTTGGTGCTGCCGCCGGCCTTCTTATGGGCCATGTCTCTGTCCTCCTATCTGGGGCTGGTGTCCGGTCTAGGATCCGTTTCCGGTATCAATATCCTGGATGCGGATGCGAGTGTAGTTCTGCCGATGCCCCTTCTTGCGGCGGTATCGGGTCTTGGCCTTGTACTTGTAAACGATGACCTTGCGATCTTTGTAGTGCGACTGCACTTCGGCAATGACACGGGCGCCGTCCACAGTGGGCGCGCCGAAGCGCATCTGGCCGTCGCGGGACACCGCCAGCACCTGATCCAGCGTGGTGGCGCTGCCCTCCGGGACCTCCAGCAGTTCCACGTCCAGCACGTCGCCGGGTGAAACGCGGTACTGCTTGCCGCCAGTTTTTACGATTGCGTAATCCATTTCGATAATCTCCCAAACGGCCTGCTATTCTAAGCTTTCGTCGTTCCGGCTGTCAACTGGACGAGTCGCTCGGTATTCCCAACACGCGCTGGTTATGTAAAATCTACCCCTGATACCAGCGTTGC
>CAYGAY010000045.1:0-20438 GCA_964347975.1 uncultured Dehalococcoidia bacterium | reverse complement strand
GTCGCAAAGGTTCATTACCTCGGGAGTTAGGTGGAGTTTGTCAACACGCCCTAGCCCAGATAAGTATTCATCGTCGAAGAGACGCCCCCTGGCCCCGGCGTCGCCAACATAAATCACGTGGCCGCCGGGTAAAAACCTTGGGGCAAATTCTTCAATGATCTCTTTCACCAAATCATTCTGTCCACCGGGTGTTAGGGATAGCTCAGTGCCATCCGGTAATGTCATTGGGATCATTCCCATGTCCCGCTCACGCTGGCGCAGTCGGTCGCGCGCCTCCAGCGCCATCAGAAAATCCTCTAGATGAGTCGTCCAGGATTCCGACCCGTGGGAGTGAACCAGTTCTAACAGTGCAGAATGCGCCTGGTACACGTTGTTAGGACTATTCACGGTCCTGGCAGGATCATCCGGGTTGTGCTCCACCAATCCCATATCCATGAATTGATGCAGCGTGAATCTTCTGATAGTTTCCCGGGTGTTTGGAGCATAGGTTTTGCCGTAGTAACGTTCCATCCAGTTCATCATCTCAGTTACGCCGCGCAACGGGGCAGTTGATGCGGACCAAGCATCCTCCGGCCCCAGGTTGAGCAATGCCAAAAGCGTCAACGCCGACCTTTCGTTCTCTTGCCCGGCCGGCACGCCAAGAGACCTCAAGACTTCCAGCGCTTCCTCAATCCGCTTCGTCACCGCAGCTGCTCGAACACTGTCACCCATTTCAGGAACCTCATTGACCAAAAGCGCGTCAATTTCGTCTGTGGCCGGCATCACGTCACCGACCGCGCTACCGAGGCGGACCAATGCCTCGGTAGCGGGAAACTTCAGCGCGCGCAGGTCACCGGCGTTGACCTGCGTATGCCCGCTGAATTGCCTGAAGTAGGAGTCTACCATGGAACTATTCAGAAACGCCGCAAGCCCCTTGGCCAAAGCCTCCGGCAATCCCGTATTTTGCCGATGGAGAACGTTCAGTTTGTTGTCAAAGGCCACGTAATCGCAGTCCAGCCGACGCGGGTCGAAAAGAGATGCCACGACGCGACGCCGGTCTTCTTTGGCGCTGAACCGATTCACCAATACATACCAGCCGGACGGCAAAACAAGCTCGTCATTTGGACCTGAGACCGACAAGCCGTTGGGAACGCTTCCCGACACTTTGGGCCACGCCACGAAACCACCGCGGCAATGCCGGGGCAAAATCATTGGCGCGTCTCCGGGTTCCGCTTCAACATGGAGCTGTTCCCTGGCTCGGAAACCAACTACGCGGCCTGTAGAGACGGAAACTCCGAGATCGGATATACGGCACGGAAGACCCAGTATGCCATGGGTTATGCGAGTGCCATTAGCATCCGTAACCAGCCTTATTACAGATTGCCCGTCATCGGGAAGAACCATCTCGGATGGTTCCACCATCCTCTCGGTCAGACCGTGGTCCTCTGGTCCATAGGACGTTGTAACGCGCGCCGGCCGAGAGGGAGCGCCGCGTACCCCGTGGAATATCACATTCTCCTGCAACACGCCTTCAGTTGAGAAAGCCGCGTCCCGAGCGTCGTACACGTGAACCCGTCGTATAGCTAGACGCTGTATAAGCGCTTCTCGGTACGCTCGAAAGTAGGCGCCATTCATAAAGCTGCGCGGAGTGATCGCTACTATCTCGCCGTCCTCTTGAAGGAGCTCCATAGCCAGCCACACAAAGGCAGAGTACAGGTTGTTGGTTCCCATACCCAGGCTATCTAAACAAGACCTCTCCGGGCTGTCGCTGTTTAGCTTGCGATACGGTGGATTCAAGATGGCCACATTGAACGGCCGATTAGCGTTGGCGCCGAAGAGCGCGTTGCCGGCAATCAGATCAGCGGCCTGAAATATAAAGTCCTCGCACCTGACATCCCATGTAAATTTGATCTCGAAACGCCTGGCGGTCTCCTCGCAATACCTGAACGTTCGGCGTAGTAATGGTTCTAATGAACTGTCAATCTCCCAGGCAGTGGCGTTGATTGCCGCAGGACGTTGGGCTTTTGGTCTGGCACAGAATTCCGCTACGACGGCGGCGGTCAGTATGCCGGTTCCACTGCCAGCGTCGAGCAAGTATAGTTCATGAGGCGGGGGGGCGGCCTCCAGCATGGCAGCCATAAACCCAGCCACGCTTGCCGGCGTCATAAACTGTCCCAGTTCGGCCCTGCGCTCCTGGTCGGCCATCAGCCGATTGGAAACGTCCAACCGCTCCAAGTCCAGACGCTCCAACAACCCACGGCCGTTCAGACAACCGTAAGCATCACGCACCAGCTCACGATGGAATCGCAACGACATACCGGCAAAACCTCGACCAAGCCAGCAGGTCGTCAGCCTTGGCGACGGAGCTGTTCTTCCAGTTGGCGGATGCGGGCCTCGGCGGCGAGACGGGCCGTCCGTTCTTCTTCGTGGGTCAGCAGGTAGCGGTTGCCCACCGGGTCCCACAGCCGCAACTCCCCGTTCTCCCAGCAAATATCCACGTTAAGGATGTCGCTACGTCCCCAATAGTGTCGGTCATCGGTCCGTCGGATGGGTATTGGCTCGTACCGGCCCTCCGCCAGCCGGTCGCCGGCCAGCGGCGCCGGGTACAACTGGCCGCCGGTATGGTCAAACCGCCAGTACTCCGGCACGCCGAAGGCAGCGTAGGCGGTCCGTCTATGAGTGTAGTCGTTCTCCGCGTTGTTGTCCGAGGCGACTTCCAGCACGAAGTCCGGCGCCTTACCCCACTCGTCTATGGAATAACCTTTCCGGGCCACGATGACGGCCCGGTCAACGTCGAAGGCCACCAGCAGGTCGGGTTTGAGCCGGCCCGATTGCTGCCGGTGATTCCAGCCCACGGGGACTTCGCTGAGGACGATGGTGGTGGCGGGGTTGCCCAGATGCAGACGCAGGGCGGGCTGGTGCCCCTGGTCATGGAGGTGAAGGGGGTTGTTCATGTCGTCCCGCGGCGGCAGTTCGGGGAACTGCCCGGGATGCCGGACGGCGCCGGTCGCCGGCGCAACGGGTTCGGTGGTCATCGCACGTCTCCGGCTCACGGCCGGCTGGGCAGTATGAAGCCGACGCCGCGCCGTATATCCTACCATAGGCTACGTCCCTTTCGACCTGCGCTATAATGGATCAATGCAGCGTACCCTCCGCCTGGCCCTGGCCCAGTTCAACCCCACCGTCGGCGATATTCCCGGCAACACCGCCCGCATCATCGAGCAGATTGACGAGGCGCGGGCGGCCCACGCCGACCTGGTGGCCTTCCCGGAGCTGGCCATCACCGGCTACCCGCCCGAAGACCTGTTGTTCAAGCCCTCCTTTCTGGCCGACAGCGTGGCCGCCGTGCAGCGCATCGCTGCCTCCACCCGGGGCATTGCCGCCATCGTGGGTTCACCCGGCGTGTCGGTGGGCCAGACCGGATCTTTGACCAAAGACGTCGCCAACGCCGCCGCCATCATCAACGACGGGCGTGTGCTGGACTGGTATCACAAGATGTACCTGCCCAACTACGGGGTGTTCGACGAGGACCGCTACTTCCGCCGGGGCGAGGAGTGCCCGGTGTACGTAATCAACGGCACCCCGGTGGGCGTGGGTATTTGCGAGGACATCTGGTATCCCACCGGCCCCATCGCCGTGCAGCGGAACGCCGGAGCCGAGGTCATCGTCAACATCAACGCCTCGCCCTTCCACGCCGGCAAGACCGGCCAGCGCGAGCGCATGGTCTCCACCCGCGCCGCCGATCACGGCGTGTTTGTGGCCTATCTCAACACTGTGGGCGGGCAGGACGAACTGGTATTCGATGGAGCCAGCATCATCTGCTCTCCGGACGGAGCGATAATCGCCCGGGGGCCAGCCTTCGAGGACCGGCTCATTGTAGCCGACCTGGACGTGGCTTCCGTATTTCGCCAACGTCTGCGGGATCCCCGCGCCCGCAAGGAGAACCCGCAACTATTGAGCCCGGATCTTTTGACCAGGCTGGGGCCGGCCCGGGTAACCCGGGTGTCCGACCACCGCCTGTCTGACCGGAAGCAGTCGGCGGCGCCCCCTCTCTGCCGTACTCTGGATGAAACCGAGGAGGTGTACCAGGCCCTGGTGGTGGGCACCCGCGATTACGTCCGCAAGTCGGGCTTCGGACGGACGTTGGTGGGCCTCTCCGGCGGCATCGACTCCGCCCTCACCGCCACCGTGGCCGTGGACGCCCTGGGCGCGGAAAACGTCGGCGGCGTCACCATGCCCTCCCGCTATTCCTCCGAGGGAAGCGTCGCGGATTCTCAGGAACTGGCCGACAACCTGGGCATCAGCCTGTGGCGCATTCCCATTGAGCCGGCGCATCTGGCCTTTACCGAAATGCTGGCCGGCCACTTCGCCGGAACGGCCGCCAACGTCGCGGAAGAGAACGTTCAGGCCCGCATCCGGGGCAACGTGCTGATGACCATTTCCAACAAGTTCGGCTGGCTGGTGCTCACCACCGGCAACAAGAGCGAGATGGCCATGGGCTACGCCACGCTGTACGGCGACATGGCCGGCGGCTTCGCCGTGCTCAAGGACGTGCCCAAGACGCTGGTGTACGAACTGTGCCGCTGGCGCAACGCCCGCACCTACCCCGATTCGTCAGGCCGGCCGCGGCCCCTCATCCCCCGGACGGTGCTGGACAAGCCGCCCAGCGCCGAACTCCGTCCCAACCAGACCGACCAGGATACCCTGCCGCCCTACGACCTGCTGGATCCCATCATCAAGGCTTATGTTGAGGACGACTACGGCTACGCCGAGATGGTCGCCATGGGCCATCGCCCCGACTGGGTGCGGCAGGTGATGTCCTTCGTGGATCGCAACGAGTACAAGCGCCGGCAGGCTCCGCCGGGCGTCAAGATCACGCCCCGCGCCTTCGGCAAAGACCGCCGCCTGCCCATCGTCAACCGCTACCGGCCGGCGTCCGCGTAGGGGCGAGGCATACCTCCCTACAAAATCTCCCGTACCGGGCAACTGAACCCCGGCAGAACCTCGCTACCGTCCTATGTCAGGCGCTGCTGGGCAGTAGCTTTCCGCATCAGCATCAAGGGGCATCCGTTCTGCGGAAAGGTAAGCAAGATCCGGTTCTCAAACCGTGTCCGGATTCCTCTCCAGACCAACTCCCCCGCACACCCTTGCCGTGCCGGCGCAGCAGGTCGTCGGCAGTCAGCAATTTTGGCTTGGCGGTGGTCATTGGAATTTCGCTCCGTCATCGTTACGCCATGGGCCGATTTGATAGATCCAGTTCAGTTTCGTCCCGTGCCGGCGCCGGTTCTTGCCCAATACGAGGCGTCGTCGTGTAGGTAATGGCATCGTAGTAATTGTCCAAAGGGACAAATACACCGTTGTTTTCTACCCACTCCAACATTCGTTGATTGGTCGAATGTTCCCAGGACAACAACTCAACCCGCCAGTTCAGCCGGTGCATGCGTTCCAGCGTCCGATGGAAACCACGACCTTCGTTGTAGCCGGCGCCGTCTCCGGTCAACAGTACCACCGTGCCAGGATCATCTATGTAATCCGCCATGTCTTCCAGCATACGCAGTTGCAGCCATTGGTCAGGAGTCTCTTGCTCCCCACGGGTGGGTTCGCCCCGATCATAGAGATGAACTTCGACCCCGGCCCGGCGCAGTTGGTTCCAGAGCATACTCAATGCCGGTGGAATAGAGCCGGCAGCCAAAGCCTTCGCCAGCGGCCGGTCGGCATGAGCCAGACGCAACAGGTTCTCAAAGTGAATACGGACACGGTAACGGGCGTTCATGTCGCCGTTGCGTTCCTCGGCCAAATCCTGCGCTGCGTGAAAAATGTTGGAATTGTCCAGATAGACGAACACGCCGCTCATAAATGATACCTCGGCAAAATCTTATTTCCAGTGTATCACTCGCCCCTGACGTCCCCTCCGCCGGCCTCCTTATAGGCGAACACCGCGAACAGCGGGTCGCCCGGCGGGGCCATGTCGGGGTTGGAGAGGCCGCCGCGCACGCCGTTGAACCCGCCGGCGTGGAGCATATACTGCCCCACCAGCTCGATATGGTCCTCGTCGTTGGTGGAACGCCAGACCCGCACCGCCTTGGTGGGGAAGCAGCGGTTGGAGAAGGTGACGATGAACACCCCGCCGGGGCGCAGGATGCGCGACACCTCGGAGAACACGATCACCGGCTGGGTCAGGTACTGCACCGAAACGGTGAGCACCACCGCGTCGAAGGACTCGTCCTCGAAGGGCAGTGACGGGTCGATGTTGATGTCCTTGAGCAGGTACTCGTTCAGCTGGGGGTTGTCGGCCATCTCCGCAACGTTCATGCCTAGGCCGACGATGCGCTGGCGGGGGTGTTCCTCCGGCCAGTGGGTGCGCCAGCTGCTCATCAGATCCAACACCTCGGCGCTCTCCGGTATCAGCTGCCGGAACAGTCGGCCCACCGCGATGATGGCCCCGTCATCAATGTGGACCACCAGGCGGGGCATGGCGTAAAACTCGGCGTCGTTGCTTTCGTCCTCCCGCTGGAAGAACTCTGGCGGAAAGCGCTGGGGGTCCATAACCAAACCCAACCTCCTGATGAGCGCCACCTGGCCGGTCAGGGTCTGGAAGCGCATTGATGAGATTGCTACGCTACGCTCGCAATGACACAGTCCCGGCAGCCTTTATGCCAGTTGGTACGCCCGCGCCGCGCAGCCGTGGAACATATCGGCCCGCTCCGACGGCGAAAAGTCCGCCGACATCCGCTTGAAGGCGTTCCACATCACGCCGTAGGAGAAGGACTCTTTGTCCACCGGGAAGTTGCTCTCGAACATGCAGCGGCTGGGGCCGAACTGCTCAATGCAGTAGCGCATCACCGGGTCGATGGCCGCTGCCAACTCCTCGGAGCCGATGGGAACCTGCCGGGTGTGGAAGTCGTAGCCCAGGCGAGGCATACCGACGCCACCCAGCTTCATCACCACGTTGGGCGCGGCGGCCGCGGCGGCAATGCCGCTGCGCCAGTTGGCCATCACCTCGTCGGGATTGGCCGCATACGGGCCGACGCGGATCAGCCCGCCCACGTGGTTGAGCACGATGGTCAGGTCGGGCACGGCGTGGGCAAAGTCGGCCAGCTCGGGCAGCTGCGGGTGCAGCAGGGACACGTCCAGGGACAGACCCATTTCCGCCAGCGCTCGCGCCCCGGCCCGGTAGTCCTCGCTGGCCAGCTGGTTGGGTTGCGGGTACGCTCCCGGATTAGGCACCTCGGGATGGGGGTCCCAGCTCACGCCGTGGCGGATGCCGCTGAAACGGTTGGGGCTGGCCGCCCGCAACGCCTCCAGCACCGGGCGCGCGTCGGCGCCCAGGTGCAGGTTGGCGTGGCCGACGATGCCGTGGGCGGCGCGGGTATCGCCGTACATCCCGCTGGCGGATTGGGCAGCGATGCCCTGCACGAACTCCACCTCGCCGACGGTGCGCATGGGGTTGTCCGGTTCAGGCCGGTACATGGAGCGGGCTTCGACGAACACGGTGGAGACGATGTTGTGCCCGCTCCCGGTGTCGGCCAGCAGCTCGTCCAGCATATAGCGCGGCTCCACTCGGTCGGCGCGCCCGTCCCACAGATGATGATGGGGGTCGCAGATGGGTAGTTCCGGTTCCAGCGCCGGCTCCACAGTCTGAGCCAGCCAGTCATTGATCGGCGCCGCCATGATTCACGCTCCTTTCTACTCTGCTACTCGGTCATCCGTTGCCCTTCACTGCGCCATTGTAAAGGGTCGGGGTGGCACGGGATAGACCCGGAGGATGTTGGGCAAAGCGTTAACGGCTCACGCGTACCCACTTTCGGCAACCAGATTGCCACGCTATGCTCGCAATGACCGCTTGCCGAAAGTGGGTACGTATCAGGCGGTCACGGCGTTTGACAGGCCGATGCGATTTTTATACCCTCGGAGATCGATCCGGCCCTTGTTGCCCAGGAGCTATTGCCCATGACCACCAGAGGATTTTTTGGGCGTCGTCGCGAAACGCCGCCTCGCCCCATACCGCCCGGCCAGTACCTGGAGCGCGGGTTTCCGGTATTGACCGCAGGGCCCACCCAGCGCGTCCCGCTGGACCAGTGGGCGTTCACCCTGGTCAGCGTGGCGGGGGAACCTTTGGCCGAATGGAGTTGGGAGCAATTCCGCGCGCTGCCCGAAACCGAAATCCACACCGACATTCACTGCGTCACCAAGTGGAGCAAGCTGGATACTACCTGGAAGGGCGTTGCCATCGACGACCTGCTGGTCGCCGCCGGCGTCGCCGACCCGGCGCCCTACATCATGGCCTTTTCCTACGGCGGCTACACCGCCAACCTGCCGACGTGGGACGTGGTGGACGGACGTGGAATGGTGGCCTTTGAATTTGACGGGAAACCCATCGCCCCCGAGCACGGTGGCCCGGCCCGGCTGGTGGTGCCCCATCTCTACTTCTGGAAGTCCGCCAAGTGGCTGCGGGGTATCCGCTTCATGCCGCAGGACCAGCCCGGTTTCTGGGAGCAGTACGGCTACCACATGTACGGCGACCCGTGGAAAGAACAGCGGTATTGGGGAGATTAAATCCCGCTACGCCATTCCGGCTTTCGCTGGGGTGGCGGATTATCAGCCAAACCAACCTGAAACGGAACGCTGCCCTTTTCCTCACGCGTACCCGCTTTAACTTGTCATTCCACGCTCGCCGTAGGCGGGCGATGGGATCCCGTTCCGGCGGCGCCTGTTGCCTGCCACGAGAGTCCTGCCGGGACGGCCCTTGCTACACAGACGAGATTGCCACGCTGCGCTCGCAATGACAAAGTGAGTACGCATGAGATGACTTTCCCAACTCCCTGGCAGACCGCCATCGTCGAGCGGGTCGTCGTCGAAACCTACCGCGCCAGAACTTTCACCCTGCGCCTTTCGGAGCCGCGTCCCTTCCGCGCCGGACAGCACTACGATGTCCGGCTTACCGCCCCTGACGGCTACCAGGCCCAGCGTTCCTACTCGGTGGCATCTTCGCCATCCGATGGGAACTGCATTGACCTCACCGTGGAACTGATCCCCGACGGCCACGAGAGTCCTGCCGGGACGGCCCTTGCTACACAGACGAGATTGCCACGCTGCGCTCGCAATGACAAAGTGAGTACGCATGAGATGACTTTCCCAACTCCCTGGCAGACCGCCATCGTCGAGCGGGTCGTCGTCGAAACCTACCGCGCCAGAACTTTCACCCTGCGCCTTTCGGAGCCGCGTCCCTTCCGCGCCGGACAGCACTACGATGTCCGGCTTACCGCCCCTGACGGCTACCAGGCCCAGCGTTCCTACTCGGTGGCATCTTCGCCATCCGATGGGAACTGCATTGACCTCACCGTGGAACTGATCCCCGACGGCGAGGTGTCGCCGTACTTCCACGAGGTGGTGCAGCCGGGCGACCGACTGGAGGCGCGCGGGCCCATCGGCGGGCCGTTCACCTGGGGGCCGGAACTGGGCGGCCCCCTGCTGCTGCTCGCCGGCGGGTCGGGCATCGTGCCTATCCGGTCCATATTGGCCCACCGGGAAGCGGCAGCGTCAGACCTGCCGGCGTTGCTGCTGTACTCGGCCCGGTCTCTTGACGACATCATCTATAAAAAGTGGCTGGACGACGCGGCAGAACGCTGCCCCACGATGTCGGTTCAGTATGCCCTGACCCGCCGGCCGCCGCCGGGCTGGACGGGCTATGCGCGGCGGCTGGACGCAGCTATGCTGCGCGACTGCATCGCGGGGCTGGCGCGGCTCAACGGCGGCGGGAACGCGGCGCCCTTATGCTACGCCTGCGGGCCCACGGGGTTCGTGGAGGCCGCCGCCGACGCTTTGCTTGAGGTCGGGATACCGGAAGCCGTCATACGAACCGAACGGTTCGGGCCGACGGCGCAACCGTGATCAATATCCGGTGGCCAGTCCGGCCAGCCGGTTGGTCAGCGGCAGTATGGTCGCCCACAGGATGCCCGGCCGCAGCGCGTAATCCGATGCGATCAGCACGACCAGCAGCAGCGGGGCGAACCGCTGGAACCGCTGGTGCGTCTCCGCCGCCGCGGGAGGCAGCAGCGCCGCCAAAACCCGGTATCCGGCCAGCGGAGCCAGGGGCAGCAGGTGGAATGCTGCCTGCAACAGGTTATAAATGACCAGCAAGCCTACCACGTCGGAGATCCCGGAGCGCAGGCCCCCGGTCATTACCAGGTTCAACCCGTCGGGTGATGGGTAGGTCCAGGTCAGCAGGCTGGCCTTGACGGGAGCAGCCAGGAGAAAGGCCACGGTAATGTTCCCCATCGGGCCGGCGGCGGAGATCGCCACCGACGGCCAACGTCCCTGGCGTCCGGGCGGGCCGGGCAGTGGTCGCCCCCAACCGAGACCGGACACCACAGCCAGGATGGTTCCTGCCGGGTCCAGATGGCGCAGGGGATTGCCGAACAGCCGGCCCTGGGCCCGGGGAGCCGGGTCGCCGAAAATGGTCGCCAGCAACGCTTGAAACCATCCGTTGACGCCGATGGCGACGGCCGCGGATATGGCGCACAGCACCGTCAGACGAACGAGAGCCGCCATGTCGTCGGGGAACAGGTTGGCCGAGGAGATGAGCATGAGCGGCAGCTATTTTACGCCAACTCAATCACCGGAGGCAGCATTGCAATGTAGGTGGTAGGCTCGTGCAAAATGCCATTCCGCGTCCGCCGTAGGCGGAGGCGGGAATCTCGGTGGGGTAGCGCGCAAGTTGGCAAACTAACGCCTCCCAACGGAACGAGATTGCCACGCTGTGCTCGCAATGACGTTTTGCACGGGCCTCGGATTGGTTAATATGCAGACGGTTTAGATTTCCCGTCATTCCCTCTTTCGCGGGAATGCGGAAATGGGAATCCTAATGAAAGCATCCCGGACGCTGACGTCCGGGATGTTCGCGCCAAGCGGGGTTGGCCGGGCCGGCAATTTAGCGCCGGTAATCCCCACTGGCGCCGTTGCCGGATCCGTTGCCGGGTTGTTGCTCCGCGGTCGCCGCGCGGCTGCGTTCCCGTTCCAGCCGGATTTGCTGGCCGCGGGACACGTACCCGTACTGCGATTTGCTATCGTGTCCGTTGACCGGCGGCATGAAGTAGCGGGAACCGAAGCCGGCGTAGGGCAGGCTCCCGGGCGTCTGCATCGCGATGCTCTCTTCGCCCATGATGTCGGTAATGCTGGGGATGTGGTTCGTCTGCAACGGGTAAAACAGGGTGACGTGCATGTGGCGGTCGTCCGGCGACTGCTGGAAATTGGCGGAGGCGAAAGACCACATCAGGTTGGGGTAGGCTATGTTGAACTCCTCACGGGCCATCTGGTCCTGCACGTCCGATTCGATATCCTTCAGGCCCGCCGGTTCCACCGGAAGGGTGACGACCATGCGCATTATGGAATCGGTCGCCACAAAGCCGTGCTTGGCCAGTTGCAGGTCGGACCGCTTGGGGTCCAGGATGTCCCACATCGCCGACTTGATGGAGAAGGGCAACTGCTTGGCGTTGTCATTGACTACCACGATCTCTCGCCCCCGGAAAGGCCCGAACAACCGGGAACCCTGGCGGGTATCGGCGATGTCAACGCGGCGGTTCAACACACGGACGCCAAACCAACCATTGGAGTACCCGCCGAAACTGGTGATGGTTTCGGCCATGGATCCGGCGTCAACCTGGTAACGCATACCGGCTTCCATGGAGGCGAGGGCGATGGCGAGTTTGTCGTCAAGTCGCTCGAAATTGAGGGACAGGCTGTTGTCGGTGATCAGGGCCGGATGGCGTTGAATTTCCTCTCTGCCCTGGCTGTCGCGTACCAGTCGGGTGCCGATGGTTTCCTCGTAGGCTCCCCAGGTTTCCCGGCGCATATTTTCCTTCAGCACCGCTTCGCTGGGGGTCAGAACTATGGGGAGGACCGTGGCCTCGGGAAAGCGATCCATGAGCATCCCGTGCAAGACGCCGCCCAGTTTGGCATGACCGCCAAATCCCAGCCATTCCAGGACGAGTTGCGGCGGCGAACCCACTTCTTCCGCCCGCCGGGCGATGGTATCCACCATACGCTCCATATCTCTATGGATGAGACCAAAGAAATCCTTATAGGCGTTGGGGTCCCGGAGGAAGCCGTCAACTTTCGGCAGGAAGCCAGGCACTATTACCGGCAGTTGACCACCTCGCACCCGACGCATCGCCTGGGTTTCCGCATCGATGGAATCGATGGTGCCCTGATTGCAGTCATACATCGTCAGGCTCTGCACCCGATCCAATACGCCGGCCTCGCCCATACGCTTTGCCCACCGCCAGCTCCGCTTGTAGCCGGCAGTTCCCACCGCTACCGAAACAATGGGCGGCGGAGTGCCCTCTCGAGACAGATCGTCTTGGCTGCCCAATCGGTGCGGGTTGTTGCGCCGTATGTGAAAAGTGCGATTCTGATTTCTTGGCGGCATGGCTATATCCGACCCCCTTACGTAGTCTGGGCGGAACTATTCCTGCGGCGGTAGTCCGTTTCGGTCAGGGCGACCCAGTCTCCAGATCAGACAACGTTTGTTTCGTGAATGATCTATTTTTGGTGTATTATGTTAAATCCGGCTGCGCGTGTTCCTGCATAGCCGTATAATGTAGAATATACCAGATGCGACCAATATGCGTCAAATGAGTTCCCATACTGATGATTACGAGGAGCAGAACGCTCGCATCAGAAGTATCGCACGTGTTGACGCCAGTCGTCTTCCTCTCCATCCTCATCCTCATTCCCATCGTTCACCGGCGACGGTCGCAGCGCTGTCGCCGCTCCGGGCAGATGGTAGTAGGAGCCGAACCCGGTCTCTACCGCTGCCGGCCCGGCCCTTTCTTCCGGAGGAACGTCGGCGCGCAGAATATCAGTAACCGGAGTCAGTTCTCCCCGTATGGGATAGAGGCGCGTTGCGTGCAGATAGGGTTCCCGGGTCAATCCCTCATTGAAGCGGGCGGTGGTGAATGCAATGTCCATATTGGGGAAGCGTTCGAAGATGTTGCTGCGTTGGAGCACTTCAGCCGCATTGGAGGCCAGGGGCTCCAACTCATCAGCGTGAACTGGCAGGGAGACCACCATCTCCTGAGGAGCTTCTCCGGGGGCCTGCACGCCCTCGGCCAGCTGCGCCGCCGGGTCAAGGGTGGACCAGATGGCGTTCCCCAGGGACGTAGAGATCTCGTCGTCCGGTCCCAGGGCGGCGTATTCCCGCCACCAGGGAGGGAACCGCAGCCATTTGAACTTCCGCAGCACCGGCATCCGGCGCTTCACGGTGGCCATTCCCAACCAGCCCCCGGAAGCCGGCACCAGCCGGCGGAAGGTGACGCACAGCTGGCTGCTGGTGGCGTCGTCTTCTTCGCCAAATTCGGCGACTTCAAAGCCCGCCAGGCCGGTGGCCAGCCGGATGTCGACATCTGCGGAACCCCCAGCCGACTGGGTAGTCACCAGGCAATTGGCGCCGCCCAGCAGGTCTTCGTATTGCTCCCACAGATAGCGCCTCGTCCACTCTTCGGAAGCATGGTCTTTGGGGAGCATCACAACGGGCAGCATGATGGCGGCGGGGAAGGCGGTTTGCATCTTCTGGTAGAAGCGGGCGCCCAGAATGGCGTGGCCCGAGAAGCCCATGAACTCGATTATCGCTTCCGGAGCCCTCCCGCAGCGTTCGGAGTGCATCATCACCTGGTTGACGATGGTGTCCATATCGCGCTCCAGGGGACCCTCATATTCCAGAAACTTTTTGGGGTCTCGCATGAACCCATTGGCCACCGGTATGTAATTGGGGAACAGCAACTGGATCCCCCCGCTGTCCCTGGCGGCGCCGAATAACTTCCGCATCCGCATCCGTTTCTGAACGTGGGCTGCGGTCACCTCATTGCAATCGTAGAACACGACGGTCTGGATCCGGCCCGCCGCTGACAGTTCGCTCATGCGCTGGCAAAACAGGAGAGATCGCCTGACGCCGGCCGTACCAATGCCGACTACGACCAGGGAAGGCGAAGCGCCGTCCAGGGTTCGTTCGGCGGTGCGGAGCAGCCGGTGGCTGCGGTTGCGCGCTCTGACGAAGATGGAAGACATACTCTGTCGCTTGTTGAAGTTGGGATAGTTTGGCCGATCGGCTATAATTCTAGCCTCGCCCGTCAAAAACCACCAAGAGGCGACGCGACGGGCTTTGAGGGTTTTAAGCGTCAGGACTCCGGCTTCAGGAAGGCCAGTACCGCATCCACAAACCCTTCCGGGTCCTCAATCTGCGGAATGTGCCCGACACCGGGCATGATGTGCTTGCGGGCGCGGACGATGTTGTTGTGCAGCAATTCCTCGCCGTCGCGCAGGCGGTCAACCTCTCCGTAGAGCACCAGGGTCTCCCGGGCGTTCACTCGGGGCAGGCGGGTCATAATATCGTACCACGCCAGCGATTCGTGCAGTTTCTTGACCCAGGCGCCAGCCTGGGCGCGGGTCCCGTTGTTGGCATCAATCCACTCCTGCCGGGGTTCGGCAAAGGTGGTCGATTCTTTCGCCTGTTCTATGGTGCGCGGAACCGGCAGGCCGTCGTCGTCATAACCGGCGGCGGCTTCGGCGATCCGCTCCGGAGCAGTGCGAGCGTCCCACACCGGCGCGCCCACCAGCACCAGCTTGTCCAGCCGGTCCGGGAAGGAAGCGGCCATCTCGGTGGCCAGCACTGCGCCCACCGAATTGCCCACGTAGTGCCCGCGGTGGATGTTCAAAATCTGGCAGGCGTCGTCCAGGGCCTGGGCATAATCGGGGATATTGAAGTGCCGGGCCGGCTTGTCGGACTCGCCATGCCCCAGCATATCAAAAGCGTAGCAGGTGTAATGCTGGCTGAAGGCGTCGATGACGCTGCTCCAGGCCCAGGTGGACGTACCCAGAGGATGGAGCATGACCAACGGGTAGCCGGCGCCCTGCTTGACGAAGTGCATATTGCCTTCGCGGGTGGGAACGGTGTCGGTAAGGTCGCGCCGCACGAACATAACGGTGGCCTCCTTGCTGGTTGCCGGTAGCTCAACGGAAAGGCAGCGCCGCCCGGCCGGGAATGGCCGGCGCGGTTGCCGCAATGCTACCGATGGGGTCGAACAATGTCAATCTTGGCCGCGCGCGCCTCCATTTTGATGTATCGTCAGAAGCAGGATTTCCCGATGCCAGGAGGGGCTTTTATGAGCGCAATCGAAACTTGGGGCGAAATGGTCCGGGTGGAGCATGAGCAATCCGACCGGATGCGTGGAGTGCGGCCCACCGATACCTGGAGCCGGTTTGCATCGCAGTTCAAGGCCGACCCACGCCGCGCGGACGATGCGGTGGTCGAGGAACTGCGTTCGCGGATGATGCCGGGGGAGACCCTGCTGGACGTGGGCGCGGGCGGCGGGCGGTTGGCCCTGCCCCTGGCGCTGACCTGTCGGACCGTGACGGCGGTGGAGCCGTCGCCCAGCATGTGCGCCGTGCTGCGGGACACCGCCCAGGAATACGGCATCGCCAACCTTTCGGTCGTCGAGGACGGTTGGCTGGAAGCGTCGGTTGAACCCGCCGACGTGGTCCTGTGCAGCCATGTGGTCTATGTCATAGCGGACATCGGAGCATTCGTGCGCAAAATGGACCGCCATGCCCGGCGTCTCGTGCTGGCCGTTTTGTTCCAATCGCCGCCGCTATCGCAAACCTACGGGCTATGGGAACAGGTGCATGGCGAGAAACGTCACGCCCTGCCCGCCCTCCCCGAGTTCCTGCCGGCGCTGAAGGAGCTGGGCATCAGCCCGGAGGTGACCGAGCTGGACGAACAACCCCCGCTGCGGTTCGACAGCTTCGACCAAGCGCGCGAAACCATCGCCCGCCGCATCTTTGTTAACCCGGGAACCGCGGCAATGGACCGGCTGGAGCGGGCGCTGAATGAATCACT
Organism: uncultured Dehalococcoidia bacterium; assembly: GCA_964347975.1. Classification (GTDB taxonomy): domain Bacteria; phylum Chloroflexota; class Dehalococcoidia; order Lucifugimonadales; family UBA3495; genus Bin87. The sequence goes on along the minus strand of CAYGAY010000045.1, from coordinate 4,567 downwards.
CTACGAAGCGGCGGGCGTCTGGCGAATCAAGGGGACGCAGCCCCTGCGCCCGCGCCTCGTAGCCTGGGAAACCGGCGGAGGTTAGGCGGCCCAATCTCAGGCCCCACGCCGTGTTATCATTGGGCTTCAGAGGGGGAACCCCGGCTCCGTTCCCCGTTTTCGGCAAGCAAGGAGGATACGGCAGATGGCGACGGCCACCCAAGCATGGACTGAAGATTTCGTAGAGGTCGCTGGAACCACTTTGCGGCTGGTCAAGGGTGGCAGCGGCGCCCCTCTGCTGCTGCTCCACGATGAGTTCGGGCACCAGGTCCAACTCCGTTACCACGACGCCCTGGCCGCGGACTACAGCGTTCACATCCCCACCCATCCCGGCTTCAGCGACACCGGACGGCTGGACTGGATAATGAATATGCGCGACCTGGCCGGCTGGTACCTGGAGGCCCTGGACGACCTGGCATTGGGACCGGTCAACGTTATGGGATTCTCCCTGGGCGGTTGGCTCGCCGCCGAGATGGCCGCCATGTCTCCCGATCAATTCCGCAAGGTGGTGCTGGTCGCGCCGGCCGGCATTCGACCTCCATCCGGCGAAATCTTCGATTTGTTCCTGGTCGTGTCCGAGGACTACCTCGCCGCCAGCGTCCTTGATCCTGACAACACTCCCGAGTTCCGCGACGTCTGCCCCGAGGAACCTTCCGCCGAGCTGGCCGAAGCCTGGGCCGTCGCCCGGGAGGAAGCCTGTCGCCTCAGCTGGCGCCCTTACATGCACTACCTGGGCCTGCCCAATCTGGTGCATCGGCTCAAGCGGGTGCCCACCCAGATCATCTGGGGCCGGGAGGATAACATCGTTCCCGTCTCGGCGGGACAGGCGTACCATGACGCCATTCCCGGCTCCCGCCTGGACATCCTGGACGGATGCGGCCACCGCCCCGAGATCGAGAAGACCGCTGAATTCGTGAGCCTGGTCAAGAGCTTCCTGTCCTCGTGAGCCAGGCCCGCAGAGGCATACTGCCATGCCGTCCCACGAAATCACCGCCGACGCCCGCGCCATCGCAGTAGCCCGAGCCGTACATCGGATGGCAGACCCGGCGCAGACCATCCTGTTCGGCTCCCGGGCCCGCGGCGACCACCGCCCGGACTCGGACATTGACGTTCTGATTATCAAGGACCCTCCGCCGCCGGAACATTGGCTGGAGGACCTGCGCGACCAGGCCAGGACGCTGCAAAAAGCGGCGCTGCCGGAAGCGTCAGGAATCGACGTAATCTGCATGACGGCGCAGGAGTTCGACCGGCGCCGCCACCTGCGCAACAACCTCGCTAATTCCATCGCCAGGCAGGGAGCTCCAATTTTGCCCCAGGAACACGCCGAACCACCGGAAGAGTCGATAGACTGGGACGACATCGAAGGCAAAATCAAAGACGCCGCCGGCGCTGCCAGTCTGCTGGAAGGTATCGCAGCAACGGGAATATTGGCCGGCGCTGATGATAAGCAAATCGGACGGATGGCGCAAAACGCGCTGGAAAACGCCTACAAGGCCCTGCTGGCCGCCCGTGGCTTCGAATACCCCACCAGCGGACGCGATGGGCACAGCTTGAGGATACTCATCAATCGGGTCCGGGAAAACGTGATGCCTTCACTCAACGAAGCGGTGCCCGGTGAAGAGTATCTCTACCTCACCGAGTTCGGCGGCGCGGCTCTTTACAGCCATGAGCATCTGCCCCTCGATAAGGCAAGCATCGCGCGAGACGTGCCGCCGGCAGTCGCCAGGCTACGGGACATGGTTGAAACAGCAAAACGCAGCCAATCGGCAGGATCCGACACATGACTGCCACTTCAATCCAGGACCGCGTGGACGAACTTTTTGCCGACGCCCGCGATATGCACGACCAAGCCATTGAGCGCCTTGACCGCGGCGACATCCGCGATGCGGCGGAGCAAGCCTGGTGCGCCACCAGGCGGGCCACCGACGGCCTCATCCTGGCCCGCGCCGGCGAAGAGCCGGTAACCACCGCCGGAACGAGCGATGATCTCGACGTCTTGGCCCGCCGCGAACCCGAGGTCAGGTCCCTCCAGGACCGGTACTACAGCCGTATCCACCAACTCCACGGCGCTTGCTTCTACGACCGTCGGTGCAACCCTGACACCGAGCGCCGCGTCAGAGAAACCGGTCAGTACATCAGCGACGCCGAAGTTTTGGCTATCCGGTAACGCATCCCCCGTTATGGTAAAATCCGCCCGTAGCCGGAGCCGCCCATACCCGTCTGCCAAGGAGAACCGTCATGTTCATCGGATATTTCACGGAAAGGCCCTACCAGGACCCCAAGTCCGGGTACTTTGGCGCCACCGGCAAGTCCATCATGGACCTCAACGTCAGCAACGACATCTATGACGCTGAGCTGGGGGCAAGCCTTTACAACCGCTACCTGGACGAAAAACTCTACGCCGAGGAGATGGGCTTCGACGGCCTGATGCTCAACGAGCACCACAGCACGCCCTTCTGCATGGGCGGCGCGATGAACGTGGAAGCCTCCATCCTGGCCCGCATCACCAACCGCGCCAAGATTGTCCTTCTGGGCAACATCCTCCCGCTGTGGGACGACCCCCTCTGGCTGGTGGAACAGCTGTCCATGATCGACATGATCTCCCACGGCCGGCTGGTATCCGGCTGGGTGCGCGGCACCGGGCGCGAGAGCGTGGCCCACAACATTGAACCCCACTACAACTGGGAGCGGTTCAAGGAGGCTCACGAGCTCATCGTCAAGGCGTGGACCACCCCCGGCCCCTTCCGCTGGGAGGGCAAGCACTTCCACTTCCGACACGTCAACCCTTGGGTTCGCCCCTACCAGAAGCCGCATCCGCCCATCTGGTTGCCGGGCGTGGTCTCCCGCGATTCCCTGATGTGGGCCGCGGAACAGCGCATCCCCTACATCATGCTGGCAACCGAGATGGAGCCCACCAAGCAGGCGTTCCAGATCTACCACGACACCGCCGCCGAGCTGGGCTACGAGTCCGGCCCCCAGAACATCGGCTACCTGTGGAAGGTCCACGTTGACGAGACCGAGGAACTGGCCGAGGAGACCGGCCGCAAGTACGTGCAGGGGCCCAGCAACCCCTTCCTGGCCGGCAACGAAGGCACCACCAACCAGGCCCTGCTGCACTTGCCCGGCCTGACCTCCCGGCGTCGGGTTCTACCCACCACGTCGGTCGCCACCGCCGCCCGGGGCGGCAGCGCCGGACCCGGCGGCGTGCTGTCTCGCCCCTACGAGCAGCAGATCAACGACTACACCATCATCTCCGGCACGCCGGATTCCGTGATCCCCAAAATCCGCCATGTGCTGGAGACTATCCGCCCCGGCAGCATCTTCTTCTGGGACGGCGACGGCGCGATGACCCACGACGACGCCATGCGCAGCCTGCGCCTGATGGGCCAGGAAGTGCTGCCCGCCGTCCGCGAGATGGCCAAGGAACTGGACCTGCCCGGCCCCTTCGAGGTCGATCCCGCCACCGGCAACCCTTACACGGCTCAAACCAACGGCGCAACGGCCGCCCCGGCGGAAGTCACGGCGGACGACTAGCCCGGTTCCCGGTGATCCAACCTACCGGATACTCTGCGGCCTCTCTCGAAGTCCGGGGGAGGCCGTTCGTTCCCAGGCAAGGACGATTCGCGTATGCCGATGCTGGAGCTGAACGGCGACCGTTTCCACTATCACGTGGATGACTTCTCCGACCCCTGGCGTCCGTCCGCGCCGGCGTTGCTGCACCACGCTGCCGGGGGCAACCTGAACCGCTGGCGGGGATGGGTGCCCACACTGGCCCGACACGCGCCGGTGGTGCGGTTCGATATGCGAGGACACGCCGCCACTCCACCGCCAGCGGATCTGCGTTTCGCGCTGACCGAACTGGCCGCCGACATCGCCCGGGTGATGGACGCCTTGAACATCGACAAAGTCCATCTGGTGGGCGCATCCGCCGGCGGCATCGTCAGCCTCCGTTTCGCCCACGACTTCCCCGACCGGCTGCACAGCCTGACCCTGGTGGCCTCCACGCCGCGATTGGCGCGGATGGGCGCCAGCATGGATACTGCGGCGTGGGGACGCATCCTTGCGGAAGAGGGAACCCGTGCCTGGCTGCTGGCCGACTCCGACAAGCGGTTCGGCCCCAACGCCAGCCGTGAGGTGATCCAGTGGTACGCCGACGAAGGCGCCAAGACCCCCGCGCCAGTGGTGATGGCCCTGCAAGCCTGCCTGCTGGCGGAGGACCTGTCGCCGCTGCTGCCCGACATCGCCGCCCCAACCCTGATACTGGCCTCGGCCCACGACGACATCACCCCGCTGGAATCCCAGCAGCTGATGGCCCGGCAAATGCCCAACGCCACACTGGAAGTGATCGAAGGGGTGGGTCACAACATGAAGGTGGAGATTCCCGAAACCCTGGCAAACAAAACCCTCGATTTCATCACCAGCATTTGAGTTAATCCGCCATCCCAGCTTTCATCCCATCATCCCAGCTTTTATCCCGTCATTCCCGCGAAGGCGGGAATGTGGATTCACATTTCAAGTGCAACGCCTG
>CAYGAY010000044.1:21965-23476 GCA_964347975.1 uncultured Dehalococcoidia bacterium | reverse complement strand
CCGCTCGTATTGTCCCACCTTTTACCCCCATCAACAGGACTTTGCAATCGTCCTGCGCACACGCGGGGATAGACCTTCAACGCGGCGCGTACCCGTTGCCGCGCCCGGGGTTCCCCCGCACACGCGGGGATAGACCCGGGCAGATTTATCAGGCGCGGGCGCGGGCGCGGGCCCGGGTTCCCCCGCACACGCGGGGATAGACCGACTGAAATTACGCCCACGATGGAGGCTCACTAGGTTCCCCCGCACACGCGGGGATAGACCCATCGCGCCATTGATCCGTATCGAGCTGCGATGGGTTCCCCCGCACACGCGGGGATAGACCATGACGCCTCAAAAGTCGCTACGTCAAAGCGGGGGTTCCCCCGCACACGCGGGGATAGACCACTAACGTAATCCCAGTAGTTAGTTTGACGATTGGTTCCCCCGCACACGCGGGGATAGACCTCCGCTTCCCCCGTGATGGTAGGGCCGTTGGCAGGTTCCCCCGCACACGCGGGGATAGACCTCATTGGCCGCATCCATGGCGTCAAGAGAAGATGGTTCCCCCGCACACGCGGGGATAGACCGAACAGGCGGCGCGCGAGGCGGAACGGGCGGCCGGTTCCCCCGCACACGCGGGGATAGACCTATTCCGCCGGCGCTTGGCTGACGGGGCAGCGCGGTTCCCCCGCACACGCGGGGATAGACCGCGGCTCTAAAAGACCTCGCCGAGACCCTCGCCGGTTCCCCCGCACACGCGGGGATAGACCGTCGCCGCCGTCGAGCGTCAGCACGCCGATACCGGTTCCCCCGCACACGCGGGGATAGACCTTGGCCAAAGACAAATTAAAGGCCAATGAGGACGGTTCCCCCGCACACGCGGGGATAGACCTGCTGCGCCTGAATGACGCCCCGGGCAGTTATCGGTTCCCCCGCACACGCGGGGATAGACCGCGCCGCGTGTCCCCCGCCATGACCCGCGGCCGGGTTCCCCCGCACACGCGGGGATAGACCTTTGTCGTCGGCGTCGGCGAAATCGCCGTTAGCGGTTCCCCCGCACACGCGGGGATAGACCGCCGAGCGTCTGGTCGATGTCAATGCCCGGCTGGGTTCCCCCGCACACGCGGGGATAGACCCCGGGACGATTTCATGATCGCAGACCGTTACGCGGTTCCCCCGCACACGCGGGGATAGACCCCCTGATTTATCGCTACGACGGAACGTCCTGGGGGTTCCCCCGCACACGCGGGGATAGACCGTCCCTTGATCGTCGAAGTCCGCGACGCCGATAGGTTCCCCCGCACACGCGGGGATAGACCAGCCGTCCGGTGTTGGCTGGCATCTATATGCTCGGTTCCCCCGCACACGCGGGGATAGACCTATATCGTCTCGCTCGGGAGGGTACGGGACCCGGGTTCCCCCGCACACGCGGGGATAGACCCCGGCCCTCGCAGTGAGGAGAGGAAAGGTCTGCGGTTCCCCCGCACACGCGGGGATAGACCCGCCCATGGTGACGGGCCGTGGTCGCC
>CAYGAY010000044.1:0-21865 GCA_964347975.1 uncultured Dehalococcoidia bacterium | reverse complement strand
TCCGGCGAAGTTCGACCCTTTGCTGCTGGTTCCCCCGCACACGCGGGGATAGACCCGCCCATGGTGACGGGCCGTGGTCGCCCGCCGCGGTTCCCCCGCACACGCGGGGATAGACCTTTCGATCCGGCGAAGTTCGACCCTTTGCTGCTGGTTCCCCCGCACACGCGGGGATAGACCGATCATCGCTCTCGGGTCTCGCATGGTCGGCGCAGTTCCCCCGCACACGCGGGGATAGACCATTGGCTAGTTGGGTTGACGCCTGCCCGGTGGAGGTTCCCCCGCACACGCGGGGATAGACCCGTTTTGTCCGTGAGCTGGACATGCTGTATGAGGGTTCCCCCGCACACGCGGGGATAGACCGTAGGAATGGAGCAACTGGACTTGGACCGGATTATCCAGTATGCCTTTCGCCTAGGCACGACAGCCTGCAAGCGTCTTGGGTGGGCGCTTGAGGGGCAAAACGTCGATTCCGCCAAGACTGCTATTCTCGCCGCGCTTCCCGTGAAGGGATACCGGAAACTCGACCCTACCGGACCTAGAAAGGGTCCCTGCAACAGCCATTGGATGGTTCAGGAGAACCTGCCGGGATTGGTCGCCTTATGAGGCCGCTTTACTCACGCCTTCAGGAAGCGCGTCGGCGTCTCGGCATTCCGTGGGAAGTCCTGGAAAGGGATTACCTGCTGTCCTGGGTACTGGCCGGCGTCAGCCAAGTACCGAAACTGCATGAAACACTGTCATTCAAGGGGGGAGGCACGGCTCTCAAGAAGTGCTATTTCGGCGACTACCATTTCTCCGAAGACCTGGACTTTTCAGGGCTGGACGATGTTCCCAAGGCTAGGCAATAGAACGGTTGGTCAGGGAGGCATGCGAGGCCGCCGTACGTTTGCTGGGCGAGTATGCCCCCGTGAAGATGGCCTGCCAGCGATACACCGAAGGAGAGCCGCATCCGGGAGGTCAGGAGGCTTTCGTTATCCGAGCCCGGCCCATGGCATAATCGCCTGCACACCCGGGGCATGATTGAGGTCACGGTGGATGAGACAATCCTTTGGCCGGTTAAGAACCGGATAATCCTCCACAATTACGGCGAACCTCTTGAAGCGGAAGTGCAGGTTTATTCGCTCGAAGAAGTGGCCGCTGAGAAGCTGCGAGCAATCCTTCAGCACTCAACCACTCTCAACAGACGCGGTTGGAGCCGCTCAAGAGCGCGTGATTACTACGACCTCTGGCGGGTTCTGGGCGCCTACAAGGGCCAGATGGACCTGGATCGGTTCGAGTCGCTGTTGCTTCAGAAGTGCGCCGTGCGAGACGTGGCCTTTGAGGGGTTGGAAGAGTTCTTCCATGAGCCCATACTCGCCTACGTCGCAAGCACTTGGGGACCTGTCGCTTGGCCTGTTGGTGCCGGGATTGCCGCCTTTCGAGACTGTAATCGAGGAATCACGTCCACAGTGGCTGCTCTCGTTTCTTTCCGGTAAGTCATCTGCAGGCGTGAGCCGCCAATCCAGCCCAAGGTCACCACGCCGCAATTGTGCCAGTACTCCTCGGAAGGTTGAGTTCCGCAACAAGCAGGCCAAAGCTGATTGATGGTCCAGTCTCAATTTGCTGGCGGAGTCTTCTTACCTTGCGGAGCAAGGGTATTGAGGTATAAGGCGGAATTTCCCAACACATTGGAACCTCCTATACTCGTCGCGTACAATGGCGCAGTGGCGGCGCTCAGGGTCCCAAAGCGACAACATCAGTACAAGAGTTTGTAACAAAGTCACCTTCGAGGATATTTCCGAATGCAACCTCTCAGAGTAGGGAATAGGGTCTCAGACCGCTACCTGCTTCAGGAGCGAATCTGTTGAATATCCATCGGGCCGCTTGCAGGGCTCCCGCTAATGACGCGTTGCGACGGTAGGCTATGGCTACGCCGATTTCGCGGTATTAAGACGCGATTGCCCTGCGCGGGATCGCAGGGCCTTTTCAAAGTCATTGCGAGGAGCGGTGACGCGGCAATCCCACCGGAGGTTGGCTCGTCTTGCCGGTACGAACCCGGCTTCCGGCACGAGATTGCCACCCCCGTATCAAGTACGGGGTCGCAATGACAAAGGCGACTTTGAAAAGACTCTGGCGGGATCGTCTCGTGCATTGCCGAAGAAAGGCCGTTTTAATTCAGGAAAGCGGCAGCTTGAAAAGCGCGGATGCCGTCCACCAGGCCGAAATGTGGCAGACCCAACACATTCACCGTGTGGGTAGAGTTCAACCCAAGCAGATCTGGTTCGCCGTGGCGCTCCCGCCGCTCCGAACGTGCGGCTTGCGTTCTCCGCGCTTCAGTTCTTGTCGGTACAACCAGATTGGTGTCCAGATCGAACTGGTGGGCGATTGCGCGGGCGAACTCATACATGCTGACCCAGTCCCGGCCCGCGAGATGGAATGTACCATAGCGGTCTCCTGCCGCCAAAGCCGCAATGCCTTCGACGAGGTGTTCCACGTAAACCGGAGTCCGGTAAACGTCGGTGCGAGCGTGGTAAGCATTCCCGTTTTGCAAGGTTTCCAACAGCCACGCCCCAAAGTTTCGTTGTCCCGACTCGGGCCATCCGTACACGATGCTGGTGCGCAAAACGCTCCAATGGGAACAATGTCGGGCAACCTCCCGTTCAGCTTCCAATTTGGTGCTGCCGTATTGAGTGGTGGGATGTGGGGTCGCGTCCTCCCGGTAGTAACCGGTTGCGCCCGGGAATACGTACTCGGTTGAGACGTAAACCAACTTGGCACGATGCTGTTCAGTCAAACCGGCTACGAAAGTCGTTCCGCCGACGTTCACTGCCGTCGCGCGCCGGGGTTCTCGCTCCGCCGCTCCAACGTCAGCCACGGCAGCCATATGCACTACGACCTCAGGCCGCACCGCGTTAAAAACGCATTCCAGTCCTGCCGGGTCAGTCACCTCAACCCGATACCATGAATTGCCATCATTGGCTGGAACCCGCGAACGAAATGTGCCGGCGACCACGCTGTGTTGAGCGCCGGCAAGGTGACGCATCAGATGCCGCCCAATGAATCCGCTGGCCCCGACCACCAAAACTCGCATGAGCGCCTACCCCGCGTCAAGGATTATGACAATTCAGCGATCGCTTCTATCTCTACGTCCAATCCATCTTCTGCCAAAGCTATGATCTCGACCAGGGTGTTGGCCGGATATTCGCCCTGGAAGTAACGAGCAAACATTTCTTCCTGCCCGAACCGATTTTCCTGCCAGGCTGGAACACTGGTTACGAATGTGGTTATCTTCACGATATCCGCCGGAGCGCCGCCCTCGGCAGCGACGATGCGCATTATCCGATCCAAGGTTACTTCCAGCTGTTCCAGCATACTTCCGCCCTGAGCATCGGTGCCCCTGGCGGTGCAACCAGCGATAAACAGCAGGTTGCCGACCCGAACGCTTCTGCTGAACGTGGCGCCGGAAGGGGCGATTTCCGGATGGTTGTTTCTTATCTTCTCCATCATTTCACTCCAGATTTAGGCAGTTTCCATGGCGGGAGGCCGGTTAAGACTAGCGACAGCGCGGGTCAGTATATTACGCCGGCCGCTTCAAGCTGCTCGATCTCCACCCGCGGCATCCCCAACAGTTCTCCAAACACGTAGCAGTTGTCATCGCCGATATTGCTGTACTTGCCAAAGGAGATCGGCGTTTCAGACATTCGTGCCGGTATCGACCAGGACACGCTTTCGCCCTCCGTCCATTCGGTGGCTTTGACGCCCCGTTGCGCTTCCCAATAGCGAGTTTCCTGATAGAAACCGCGTGATTGCAGATGCTTGCTGTCGTGCAGGTCCTCGCCTTGGGCAACTATACCGGCGGGTACGCCTTTACTCTGCAGCAGACTCATGAGAAGGTTCGAGTCTTGATCCCTGGTCCAGTCTGCGATGGCGCTGTCGAGGGCGTCCTCGTTGCGCCGGCGGCCGAGGCGCGTTTCAAATTCGGCCGAGGCGGCCCAAGCCGGATTGCCCATCGCTTGGCGGAACCGCTGCCATTGCTCGTCGTCCGCAACCGCGATGGCGATGTATCGGTCGTGGCCCGCGCAGGGATAAACCCCATGGGGGACTGCCCAGGCGTCGCGGTTGCCCCGGCGTTGCGGGCCGCGCCCGTTCACCTGGTAGTCCAGCAGAGCCGGCCCGCCGGTGGCAACACCAGATTTGAAAATCGACGATTCCAGGCTGGCGGTTTTGCCGGTCAGCCGCCGCCGCATCAATGCCGCAATAATTCCCGCCGGCTGGAAAACGCCGGTATGGTAATCGGAGTACGATGTGTTCACCACGCCGGGCGGGTCGTCCGGCAGGCCGGTCATGAGAGATACGCCGGAAAGGTGCTGCACCAGGATACCGAAAGATTTATAGGTGTAGTAGGGTCCGTGCCCGCCCAATCCAGTTTGCCACATGATGACGGCATCGGGTCGTTGCCTGCGGATCGCAGGGAAGTCGATGCCCCAACGATCCAGCACGTTGCGCCGGAAATTGGTCATGAAAACATCACTGATCCGCACGAGCTCCAGCATCAGGTCACGCCCGGCTTCGGTACGAACGTCTAGAGTAACGCGGCGCTTGGCGCGCTGGTACTCAGGCTGACCCGCGCCCCGGGACCAGGCAGGTATGAAGGCCATCTCATCTAGCACTTTGTTGGTTTCGACCTTGATGACCTCGGCGCCAAGGGAGCCCAGGATGCGGCCGGTGAGGGGTAGGGCCACGTATGGGCCAAACTCCACGACGCGGATTCCCGGCAAGGCGGAGGACTTGTTGGCAACATCTGTGGTCATAACCATCGCTCCTTGTTCCGGCTTTGGCAGCGCCTCCATCGTTCAGATAACACCGTCCGAACGCAGCCGGGACATTTCATCCGCGGACAATCCCAACTCGCCTCCATACACCGCGGTGTTATCGGCTCCCAGGGTCGGCGCCGGTCGGCTTCGCGCCGAAACCTCCTCACTATGGAATATCCCGAGTGGATATTGTAGCGCGCCAACTTCGGCGTCTTCGTGATCGATGTCGTACCAGAACCCCGACTCAGCCAATTGGGGGTCGGCGAGCAGGTCGGCAACCTCGTTGACGGGCAGGAACACCAAATTCCGCCGCTGGCCCTCGTGGAACAATTCCTGGACGGTAAAATTCTCGGCGAACTCCAAGAATAACGCGGTGATGATGTCAATGTGCTCCGCCCGGTCCTGGTTGCCTCCCCGATATGCTTCGTTGAGCGCCTCGTCATTGCCCGTCACCTCATGAATCCATTCCGCGAGGGTATCCCATTCCCGAGGCGTGATTACGCCGGCGGCGATCCATCCATCCTTGCAGGGATACGCCCCCAACGGAATGACGAGAGTGGAGTTCGTACCCACCCGGGTTACGTTCTGACCTAATTTACGCCACAGCAGCGCGGGATGCGCGTCGGTGTAATAGGTGATGAGAGCTTCCTGGGATGACACGTCTATATGTTGTCCCACACCGCCGCCCGCGAAATCCCGATAGTACAAGGCGGCCAGTATCCCTACGGCGGCGTATTGGGCCGCCGGATAATGGCTGTGCTCGTTGCCCTGGCGGATGGGAGGTTCGTCAGGTTCGCCGGTAATCTGCATGTAACCGCTGGCTGCCATCACCACCAAGTCATCCCCCTGGTAGTCGGCCCATTCGCCTGAGCCGCCGAATGGCGTGACCGACGCGACGATCAAGCCCGGGTTTTGTGCCCGGAGAGTGTCATAACCGATGCCCAGGGCATTGAGGTAATGACGGTTATAGCTTTCGATGACCACATCGGCGTCGGCAACCAATCGGCGAAATAAGGCGCGCCCTTCTTCGCTTTCAAGCTCAAGGGTTATGGATCGCTTGTTGGTGTTGTAGAACATGAAGTCCAGGCTACGCTCATCATCCGGCGCGTCGTCGGGGAAAGGACCCAGGCGTCGGGAGGAGTCGCCGCCCGGAGGTTCGATCTTCACCACGTCCGCGCCGTAGTCAGCCAGCAAACGGCCGCAGAAGGCTGCCCGCCGGTCGGCAAGGTCCAGGATCCGGTAAGGGGGCATCAGATACTCGCCCGTGTAGTCATCGAACCGAGGCATTCGCTCCAACTCCGCATTGCGATGCTTTCGGCCATTGGCCGTGCGATAGTCAATGTATCGCCGGCTTCCAACCATGTCAAAAGGTATTATCGGAAAACCGGGCGGCTATAATGTTGGCGGCCAATCCCACCATCCGTTGAGAGACACCCGATGAGCACCATGCATCCCACCGACATCAACGCCGCATTGATAAACCTGGTCCGAAAGCGGAACCCGCCATGGTGGCAGACCGCCGCCATCGGCCTGACGCCAAACCTGCGTCCCGTCCTGGGATTGGTAGATGCCCGCACACAACCAATCTCATTAGAAGAACATCGCCCGCGCGTGATGTTGGTGGCGGGACTGCGCGGGCAGACCACCGACACGCCTCGAATTCTGGCGGCTCTGGACCTTTTCGCCCGCTCGTCCGCCGCGGGATCCTCGGGCGTCGCATTGTCTGCCATCGTTGCCGCTAATCCGGATGCCCTCGCCGGGGGCGACTGGGAACCGACGGCGCCGCAGCACGTGGACCTTGGCGAAGGTTATCCCCCGGACGGCGGATTCTATTTCGATGAAACGGCCCCGGAACGCCGTTACATGTGGCGCTGGATTTGCTACCAGGCTCCTGATCTGCTGATCGAGGTGTCCCTGTCTGACGCCGCCGATCAGTCCGTTTTGTGGGAGGCTAATGGGGTTGCTGCCGGAAACAGCGTCGCCAATGCTCTGGGCGCCGCCCGCGCTGCCGATGACGATTCGTTGGTGGCGGCGTTGGGTCGGCCGGCTGGGGATGCCCCCGGTACCATACCCGCGCTGCGCCTCACGGCCCATTGGAGCGGGTTGACCGATGCCTTGGCGTCGGTGTGGGCGCTGACGGGGAAAGGCAGTAATGTTCTTCCATCTGCGGCCCGCTTGGCGTTGCAGGCTCGACGCGGACGTTCCCCGTTGGAACTTGCCCGGATTCTCGCCTCGCGCTACGGTCACGCTCTGGATCCCGTGAACTATACGCAAGGAGTAGGCATCAGCGGCCGCCTGCGTTTGGCCGCTTTGGATGATACATGCCAGAATCCGACCCCTGATGTAGTGGAATTGATCGCCCCTATCGCGGCGGACCCGGTCCGATACTTGTCCGACGCAGGGGGGGCCGCGCTGACCGGCGTGGTTTGGGCGGCCCGCCTGGCCGACTATACCGGCGACGAAAAATATCGTCGTTTGTTCTTTTACGCGGCGGACCGTTTTGCGGCGCGCGGCGCAGGGCAAGCTCCCACGCCATGTGATCACGATTTCCGCGTGGAGGATATGTTCATGTGCGGCGCGATGCTGGGCCGCGCTTACCGGATCTCCGGCGACGCCAGGTACTCCAACCTGTTGGCCCGGTTTTTGTTGGATGGTGGCGACGTCCAGGATGATAACGGGCTCTTCAAGCACGCCCGCTCAGCGCCATGGCATTGGAGCCGGGGCAACGGTTTCGCGGCCCTGGGATATGCCGAAGCGCTAACTTATTTGCCGTCCGACCACCCGGCACGAGACATTCTTTTGAACCGTCACCGCCGGCACCTTGACGCGTTGTTGCGAGTTCAGCAACCCTGGGGCACATTCGGCGAATTGGTGGACGTGCCCGGCGCGTGGGGAGAACTTACGTCCACCGGCATGGTGGGATACGCACTGGCGAGAGGGCTGCGGATGGGCTGGCTGCCCGACGGCGAAACCGCTGGCTATCGCGCCGGATTGGATGCCTGCTGGCGCGCTCTGTTAGAGCGGATCGACGACGACGCCAACGTGGTGGATGGATGTATCAGCACCGGTGTGATGCCAGATGCCCGCGCCTATTTGGATCGAACCGCCGTCAACGGCCACGACGACCGCACCGGGAGCCTGGCCCTGTGGTTCGCGTGCGAGATGGCGCAACAGCCGTCAACCTAGCCCCTGCTAAAATTGCCGAAACCGCTGGCGCCTATCGTTGACGGGGGCAATCATGCTGACCAGACTGGAAGTCAATGGATTCAAGAACCTGGTCGATTTCTCCCTGGACTTCGGCCCATATACGTGCATCGCCGGTCCAAACGGGGTGGGCAAGTCCAATATATTTGATGCCATTCGCTTCCTGTCGCTGTTGACGGAAAGCACCATCAACGAGGCGGCTCTGCAAATACGCAACGCCGGCGAGGATACCGGCGACATTGCCGACCTGTTCTTCGCCGATGGCGATGAGAGGGCCGACCGGATTGAACTGGCCGCAGAGATGATAGTGAGCGGGGACGTGAAAGACGACTTTGGCCGTAAAGCCGAAGCGTCATCATCCTTCCTGCGCTACGAGGTCGCTTTCCGTTACCAACTGCCATCGCCAAGTACCGGGCCTTTGGGTGGGCTGGTTCTGGAACGGGAAGAACTGCGGCCCATCGCTGCTGGTCGGGCGGTACATCACCTGAAGTTTCCCCACAGCAAGGCGAAGTTCCGCGACAGCGTGGTGTACAACAGACGACACGCGCGCAGTGGGTTTATATCTACGCAGGCTGACCCGGAAACCGAACAGGCCGCCATCGTGGTGCATCAGGACGGCGGTTCCCACGGGAGGGGCCGTCCATCGCCGGCACAAAGCGCGACGCGGACCATCATCGGAACGGAGAATACCGTGGCGACGCCGACCATACTGGCAGCGAAGCGAGAGATGCAGAGCTGGCGGGTGCTAGCGCTGGACCCGGCGGCGATGCGTCGCCCCGACCGCTACACCCAACCGCCGGGCATCGCCGCCAACGGCGCGCACATCCCGGCCACGCTGCAGCGCTTGTCCAACATCGCGCCACAACATGATGACGAACCGGAAAACGTCTATGCGATGGTGTCTATCAGGTTGGCGGAACTCGTTCCCGTTGTCGGCGGCCCGCTGGAGCGGTTAGCGTCCTGGGAGAGATTCCGCGACGATACTATTGCGGCGTTACGCTATTTGAACGGTTAGGGGCATACCCCAATGCACATCCTCATCGCGTACATATCCCGAAGGGTTCCCTTTTACTACGGGTGGATAGTTCTCGGCACGGCCGGCAGCAGCATGTTTGTCCGCAACGCGGCGGGCAGCCTTACCTTCGCAGTGTTTGTACCATTGATCGCTGACGAGACGGGATGGAGCCGAGCGCTGATTGGAGGCGCCGCGGCGGTGGGAGGGCTGCTGGCGACCGGGGCGTCCCCGCCGGTTGGGTGGGCCATCGACCGCTACGGCGCCAGGTTGGTGCTTGTGCTGTCGCTGATAATCATCGGACTGAGCACCATTGCGATGGCGTGGCTGTCGGTCCACATTGCAATTTTCTATGCGGCGCTGGCAGTAGGGCGCATTATGTTCAGCAGTCCGCTGAACGTGGGCGCTGCAACTGTGGTAGGCCGCTGGTTCGTGCGACAGCGGGGTCGAGCCACTGGGTTGCTGTTCCTGTCCCACTCCGGCGGGATGGTGGCATTTCCCCTGGTTGCCACCTGGGTCAGCGTAACTTATGGGTGGCAGACGGCCTGGATCGTTCTGGGACTCATGGTGTATGCCATCGCCTTGGCGCCGGCTGCCTTGCTGGTGGCGCAGAGGCCGGAGGACGTGGGTTTGCTGCCCGACGGCGATTCTCCAGATGAACCCGATACGACGGCCGCGGCTGCGCCGGGCAGCAGAGCTCCGGCCGACCTGGAATGGACCGCCCGGCAGGCAATGCGCACGACGGCGCTGTGGGTTTTGGCCATCGGGACGGGTTTTCTGTTCCTGTTGCAGTCGGGCACCAATGTATACCAGGCGGACTTACTGAGATCGCGGGGCATCGACCTGTCGCTATCACAGCTCAGCATCGTGGTTAACGCGGCAGGTACAGGTATCGGAAGCTTGCTGTGGGGTAGGGTCGTGGAAAAAATGCGGGTGTCATATACCTACGCAATCGTCGCCCTGGTGATGGCGTTGGCGTGCGGATTGTTCGTGATCGCGAACACTGTGGCGACGGCGTTTCTTGCAGCCGGCCTGTTCGGCGTGGCCGTGGCCGGGATTCTGGTGGTGCCGGCGGTGGCCTACGCCGACTTCTTTGGACGGCGGTCGTTGGGCGCTATACGCGGCGTCACGGAACCCTTCACGTCGTTGGGACAGGCCATCGGAGCGGTGGCGTCCGGATTGGTGTTTGAGTTTGCTGGCGGTTACGGGTGGGCTTTTGTCGTTTACGCAGCTCTCGGGGCGTTGACCGCAGCGGCCCTGCTCCTGGCGCGCCCACCGCGCCATCCGGCAGCGCGCACAGCGCTGGCCGCCGCTGATTAGTCTATCGGCAAATCGGGGTAGGACGGCGAGGCGGGAAAGGATTGCTCCGGGCCCACCCGGCGCAACTGGTATGCCTCCGACGCCATAATCCGGTCAACCTGCTGGGGAAACTCCTCAAATTTGTCGGCAAAAGCGCGAACCAGCCGACCGGACAATCTGCCACAGTCGTCGCTACCCAGAAACACCGCCAACTCGGCGGCCCGCTCAATCGACGCGCCTTGCCCCGACGTAACCTGCACGCCGCGCTCGTACATCGCAGTGTCGCCAATTTCCCGCGACAGGTCCCGCAGTTCCTCCCACATCCGGGTGTGGATGGAGCCAGGGCTGATGGCGTTGACGGTGACGGGAGTATCGGCCAACTCAAGCGCCAGGTTCTCGGTGAGGTTGACGATGGCGGTCTTGGCGGCGTCGTAGGCGGCGCTGTTCGGCCCGCCGACGCCGGACATATTGACGACACGGCCCGCCCCCTGGGCCAGCATGGCCGGAATAGCCGCCCGGCACCCGTAGAACGTGCCCAGCAGATGGATTGCGATGGTGCGGTCCCAGTCATCGGGGTCGTTCTCCCATAGCCGACCGATGGGGCCGAGGTTGCCGGCATTGTTCACCAGGACGTCGATGCGGCCATACTGCTCGATTGTCCGATGCACGGCGTTGTCCACCTGCGCCCGGTCTGTAACGTCGGCGATGACCGTAACGACTTCTGCGCCGAATTCATCCCTGATGGCGTTGGCCGTCTCCTGCAACTCGGCATCGGTTCGGGCCGCCAGAGCCAGTCGCGCCCCATCGGCGGCGTAGGCGCGGGCAATCGCCTGCCCGATGCCCCGGCCTCCTCCAGTGATCAACGCCGCTTTCCCTTGCAGCCGTTTCTCGTCAGACACTTGGAGCCTCCCACTGACGCCGCGCATTACCATCGCGGTGGTACAATTCCGCCACATACTACACCACGGGAGCGAACCCATGACCAATGCGCCCCAATCCGCCGCGCCAACGGTTTCCTTCACCAGCATGGCAGCCGGCGCCAGGGAAGACTACGAGTTGCTGGAGAGGCTGGAAGCGGAATTCGCGGCCGGCACCGCGGACCGTGTGCTGGGACAGCTGCGGGGGCTGGCCGGGTCGCTGGCCGGATACCAGGTGGACCGGCTGGAACACTCCCTGCAATCCGCCACCCGCGCCTATCGCGACAACGCCGACGAGGAAATGGTGGTGGCCGCATTGCTCCATGATATTGGAGACCTGCTGGCGCCGCACAACCACAGTGAAATGGCGGCTGCCGTGCTGCGTCCCTACGTATCTGAACGCACGTATTGGGTCGTCAGACAGCATGGGCTGTTTCAGACTTACTACTACGCCCACCACGTGGGGGGCGACCGCAACGCCCGTGATCGATATATTGACCATCCCTATTACCAGGACGCGGTGGACTTCTGCCACAAATGGGACCAGGCTTCCTTCGATCCGGAATATGAGCCGTTGCCGCTGGAGTTTTTCGAGCCCATGGTGCGTCGGGTGTTCGCTCGTGAACCGTTCAGCGCCGAAAAGGGCCAACCGGGCGACGACTCGATGCCGGCTTAAGCCGGAAAGACCGGCCGACGAGTATCCATCGGGGCAGAGGAAAACGGGCCGGAACACGGCCCGGCTGAATTGGCTGCCCCGCCTGGGTTCGAACCAGGGCTTACAGCTCCAAAGGCTGACGTGCTACCGCTACACCACGGGGCATCTGTGCTCATTATATCACTCGGAATATCACTCGGATTTCCCACCCTTTCGCCTGGGTTATACTGCGATCCGAACCATCCCAACTGACGGAGCGAGTGAGCATTATGGAAACCGTAGGATTCATCGGCCTGGGCAACATGGGCGGCGGCATGTCCGCCAACATCCAAAGGGCCGGCTATCCCATGATCGTCTATGACCTGCGCGAGGAAGCAGCCTTGCCCCTCCTGGAAGGCGGCGCCCGGCTGGCCAACTCCCCATCGGAAGTGGCCGCCGCCAGCGACATCACCTTCACCTCCCTGCCCGGGCCTTATGAGGTGGAAGCGGTGGCCCTGGGCGCCGAGGGGGTGCTGGAGGGCATCCGACCGGGCAGCGTGTACATCGACTTGTCCTCCAGCCGGCCCACGCTGATCCGGGAGATCGAGCCGAAGTTCCGGGCCAAGGGCTGCCATGTGCTGGACGCGCCGGTGAGCGGAGGGAAGACGGGGGCGGCGTCGGGGAACCTGGCGGTGATGGTGGGCGGCGACCGGGAGGTGTTCGAGCGGGTGAAGCCGGCGCTGGATTCCTTTGGGGACAAGGTGTTTTACGCCGGGGAGATTGGCGCGGGCAGCGTGGCGAAGTTGGTGCACAACATGATCGGCCACAGCGTGCGGCAGGCCATCGCGGAGGGTCTGACCCTGGGGGTGAAGGCCGGCGTGGAGCCGGAGGCGTTGTGGGAGTGTGTCCGGCGTGGGGCGCTGGGCCGGATGTCCTTCCTCCACGAAGGGCTGGTGCGGACGATGTTCCGCGGGGAGTTCGAGCCGGCCAGTTTCGCGCTGAACCTGGCCCACAAGGACATCTCGCTGGCGACGGAGCTGGCCCGGGAGTACGACGTGCCCATGCCGATGTCCACCCTGGCCCAGCAAATCTCGCTGCAAGCCATGAACCGGGGCTGGGGCGACGCCGACAGCAGCAGCACGGTACGCCTTCAGGAAGAGCAGTCCGGCGTGGAAGTCCGCGCGCCCCACGTTGACCCGGAGCGGGCCGCCCGCTTTATCACGACCCACCCCGACGCGGAATAAGGGCACGCAAGATGCAGTATGTCCAAAGGCGGCGGGAAAAGACTCAACCCTCTGGTTCTAGCCCTCATCCCGCTGCCAAGTCTGGCATAGTGCAACCCAAGCCGAGCCCAACGGGGAAGCCATGACCACCAAAGCGATGGCCGCACCGGAACACGCTCAAACCGCTCGCGACTTTCTTGCCGCCTCCGACCGCGAGTTTGCCGCCGGCGACCATCTCCAAGGCTCGGAGAAACTCTATGGCGCAGCCACGCAGTCCGTAATCGCCATTTGCCAGCAGCGCGGCTGGAAATACCGCAGCCATCGTGATATGAAAAACGCCGTAACCAATCTGGCGCGGGAGTTGGGAGAACCGCTTATCGTCGGCGGATTTATTGCTGCGGAGAATTTCCACCGCAACTTTTTCCACGACCACATGGAAGATTACGAAAGAGAAGCGGACCGCCCGGCAGTACATCACTTTGTCGCCCAGATGCTGGCGCTGCTGGACAACACAAACGGCGGCCCGTCGTGAACCGTCGGGCCGCTTCATCACCACTCACCCCGACGCGGAGTAATCGCGGTTGTGACGGCCCGTTGTGACTCCGGCCTTCAGGCGCCGGGGCAGTCGGAATCACAATGAGCCTGTCCCAAAAACTCAGCGAACTGTTAATCCAGCCCAAAGAATCCCGGCAAGGGTTCACCTGGACGCTTTACCGGCTGGTATCGCCCAGCCTGACCACCCTGGAAATCGCGCTCGCCGCCGCCATCATTACCACTATGCTGGCCAACGACGGCATCCTGCGCCAGGAAACCGCCGAGGCAGTAGCCACGCTGACCGACAAATGGGACAAGTTCAAGCTGCTGCCCCAGCCGGCCGAAGCCCTGGCCATCGTCCTGCTGCTGCACAAAGGAGGCAATCTGCTTATGTCAATCATCGAGAAAGTAATACAACCCTTGCTCAACGCCCAACGCCAGCTCGGCCACACCGAAGGCCGGACGGAAGGCCGCACCGAAGGTCTCACCGAGTCAAACGCGCAATGGCGCAACTGGCTGGACCGCAAAAACCGGGCCGAAGCCGCAGGCAAGACCTTCAACGAGCCACCGCCGGACGAAAGCGAGTAATCGCGTGCGATGCTAACGGCTGATTCGTAATGAGGGCCGGATGGACAGGAAACACCACTACACTTGCCGGTGTAACGATTGCGTGCGTCAGAGGAACGCGCGCAAACGCCGCTCGGAACAGCAGTATGCCGAGCGTGGCACTCCCTTGCCGACTGGTTCAATCCGGTATGAAATTATGGGAGACCATCCTACCATATACGATGATTCCTTCGTCGCCACGCCACGGTATCGCTCACCATCGGAAGTTCATCCACCGGCTTGCACCTGCGTTGATTGCAACGCAATGCGCCGTAACAATAACCGTGAGCCACGGGTACAGCCGTCGAGCAACCCTTCATCCGGGCAGAAGCCAGCATCCGCATCGCACGGCAACGGCGGGGTAAGCAGCCAGCAACCGCCTTTTGCAGTGACCGCTGACACCAGCAAAGTCCTCAGCCGGCACGGCAACGGCATTTATTCCCTGATGGTGTGGGGAAAACTCGGCGGCGAGGATGCAGTCATCTCCCAATACTCCATATTCCACGGCATTGCCCCCCCCGGATACTTACACCCGCGACGCCCGATAGTTGGTCGCTACCGCCATTCGGGCCGTCAAGTCTGCCATAATATAATCGCTAGCCGGGTCTGCGAGGGACAACTATGACCACCAAAGAAATGACCACCCTGGAGCACGCCCAAACCGCCCGCGACTTCCTAGCCGCCTCCGACCGGGAGTTCGCCGCCGGCGACCACCTCCAGGGCTCGGAGAAACTCTACGGCGCGGCCACGCAGGCGGTAATCGCCATCTGTCAGCAGCGCGGCTGGCGATACAAGAGCCACCGGGCGATGAAGCAAGCCGTGTCCGAACTGGCGCGTGAGCAGGGAGAACCGCTCATCGTCGGAGGGTTTTCGGCCGCCGAGCGGTTTCACGAGAATTTTTTCCACGACAATATGGAGGATTACGACATTGATACGGAACGTCCAGCAGTGCGCCATTTTGTCGACCGTGTACTGGCATTGCTGGAAGACGCCAGTAGCCTTGCCTAGCTACTGCGCCAGTTTCCGCAGCCGCGTTGCCGTGACATCCACAAACAGCACCAACGCCAGGTACCAGAACAGTATCAGTGTGACCTCGGTGAACTTGAAGTGGCTCATCGCCAGACGAAACTCCGCTCCCAGACCGCCGGCAGCCACAAAACCGACGATGATGGTGGTTCGGATGATAACCTCCCAGCGGTAGAACAGGAACGTGATGAACTTGGGCAGGGCCTCCGGCAACACTCCATAAAGCAGCACTTGCATCCAGCCGGCGCCGGTGGAACGCAAAGCCCGGATGGGACGGGTGTCCAAACCCTCCACGATTTCCGACCCTAGTTTGCCCAATATCCCGCCGTTGTGGACCGCCAATGCGATTACCCCCGGCAACGTTCCCTGGGTGAATACGAACACCAGAATCATTGCCCAAACCAGCTCGGGCACGGCGCGGCTCACGGTGAATAATGCCCGTATCAAGAAGAAGGGCGACCTCCGCAACAGCGAGTCGTGAGGAGCCAAGCTGCCCACCATGACGTTGCGAGCGCCGAACATGAACGTCGCCAGCGCGCCTGCTGCCGCCAGTCCGGCCGCCGCCACGCTCATCCCCAGCGTTTCTGCGGCCAACTGTCCCTTGCGCGCCCACTGAGCGGGATCGACAAACGCGGGAGCCACCGATGAGTGAAACCCGAGCAGCGCCGCCGCGAAATCGGCCCCTCGCGCCAGCGTCCCACCGGAAAAGAAGTCCCCAGGGGAGAAGAGATCGTTGGCGAAAATCGTCGCCCAGGACGCAATCGCCATGGCCGCCGCCGCCAGCGCCGAACCGGCCAGAAAGCCCACGCGCCGCCGGGGGTCGCTGGGCGCGGTGGCTCCGCCCTGGGCTACGGGTTCGCCTCTGCTGTAT
The DNA here is from genome assembly GCA_964347975.1 of uncultured Dehalococcoidia bacterium. Classification (GTDB taxonomy): domain Bacteria; phylum Chloroflexota; class Dehalococcoidia; order Lucifugimonadales; family UBA3495; genus Bin87. Next base: position 5,749 of record CAYGAY010000044.1, on the reverse strand, counting down.
CCCAAGGCCACGGGGTCTATCCCTGCTCAATCGCCACGCGGCGGCGGACCATCGAACTCCAAACTTCCACGATAATCACCAGGGCTACGAGGAAATAAACGAAGGTCCACATGCGACTGTAGTCAATGTCCTGCAACGAGATCTGGATGTTGTGGCCGAGACCGCCCAGCCCCACAAAACTCAACACCGCCGCCGACCTGATCCCGCATTCCAATCGGTAAAACGTGTAACTCAGCATATCGGGCAACGCCATCGGCAATCGACCGAAACAGAATACCCGCCATTCCGACGCTCCCGTTCCCCGCAACGCTCGCAGCGGGGCCTCCGGCACGTCTTGCAACAACTCCGCGTAGATACGGCCCAGGATGCCAGCGTAAGGCAATCCCAGCGCAAGCACTCCGGCGATGGGAGACAACCCGAAGGCGGCAACGAATAGCCACGCCCACACCAATTCGTGGATGGCGCGCAGCGTCGCCAGCACAAACCGGGAGCAAACGGCGTTGCAGCGCCGCGGCCAGTCAGACCGGATCACTGTGCCGGACCCGAGCGCGCCGAGGGGCAGCCCGATGACCAGGGCGACAGTCATACCGGCCCAGGCGTAGGCAACGGTCGTCCAGGTGGAGCGCGCGCCAATGACCAGAACCTCCGGGGTCAATTCGGGCCGGAAAGCAGCGGCGACAATCTGACCGATGGCCCGCAGTCCGCTGGTATTGAAAACGCCGTCTTCCCAACCGATCCCGGCCAGGCTGACGGCGAACGCGATCAGCAGTATCGCAGTGAGCGCCCCTTTTCCTCCGAGAAACCGCTCACTTACCCGTTCATTCATCCCTCAGTCCTTCCAGGGCGTACAGGACATCCAGTTGGGCGTCGGTTACCTCCCCTGACGGCAAGTCGAACTGCCGCTCGCCGTTCCGCAGTCCGATGAGACGGTCAAAGAAAGCCCGCGCCACGGACACGGAATGCACCGTCGCCACCAGGGTTTTCCCGGCCTCGCGCGCCGATTCCGCCAATATACCCATCACCTCTTCGGCGCGGGCCGGGTCCAGCGACGATACCGGCTCATCGGCGACGATGATGGCCGGGTTTTGCACCAGCAGGCGCGCCACCGCGACCCGCTGCTGCTCGCCGCCCGATAGAAATGCCGCCCGCACCCGGGCGCGTTCCGACACGCCGACCCGCTCCAGGGCGGCCAGGCCCACTTGCCGGTCCCGCGGCCAAACCAGCGACACCATTGACTTCAACAGGCTCCATTGCCCCAGCCGTCCCGCCAGGACGTTCTGCAAAGCGGAAAGGTTCGGCACCAGGTCATACTGCTGGTGGATCATCCCGACTTCTTCGCAAAGTTCGCGTCCGGGCCGCAGCCGGGCCAAGTCTTTGCCCCGAAGCTCTATGGAACCTTCTGACGGTTCCAGCTCCCCGGCAATCATCGCCAACAGCGTGGTCTTGCCGCTGCCGCTGGGGCCGAGCAGCGCTACCCTCTCGCCGGTCTCGATGCCCAGCGAAAGGGGTTGCACCGCCACCACGTCGCCGTAGGCTTTGCTGACCCGGTCAACTAGGACGGCGAGCGGTTTACTGTTCTCTGATGAGACCGAGGTCGCGGGCAATGGATTCGATGGCGCGATAGTTTTCATTGCTGGTCGGTATGAAACGGTCCGCCTGGAAGGCATCCATGATTTCTTGGTCCCGGCCCCCGTTGGCCGCGTTCAGTTTCAGCAGCGCGTTCACGGTTTTATCGGTAAAACCGTCACCGAACTCTTCATCCAAACCGGGTCGAACAACCCAGTGGTAATCGACGTAACCGGGGGTGGTGAAGAAGGCGCCCACCCGTGCGGTGTCAACCTCGCCCTTTTCCAGTCGGGTCTGCCATACGTTGGCGTTCAGGGCGCCGGCCTCCACCGCGCCGGCCTCCACCTGTTTCCAGGTGGCGTCATGGGACCCGCTGTAGGCTACGCTCTTGAAGTCGTTTTCGGGCACAATGCCTGCTTCGCTCAGGAAGTGGCGGGGCATCAAATTGCCGGAGGTCGAGCTCTCGCTGCCGAAGGTGAAAGTGCGCTCACGCAGGTCGGCCAGCGTCTCGATGCCTGAATCGGGAGACGCCACGAAGACCGAGGTGAACTTCTCGTCCGACGTGCGTTGCGCGACCGCGTTGGAACCGGGAACCGCCAGACGCGCCTGGACGCCGGTGAGCCCACCGTACCAGGCCAACTGTACATCGTCGTTCTTCCACCCGGTGACCAACGCCGAGTAGGATTGCGAGGGCAAATATTGGACATCGCCCCCCGTTTCGGCGGCGAGGTGCTCGGCCAGCAGCTTGAAACGGGCTTCCAGGATGGCTACGTCCTGGTCGGGAATCCCGCCGATATACAGGGTGGGCCTTGCGTCCTCACCGCCACAGGCAGCCAACGCAAGCATGGCCAGGGCCAGGAAAGCCGCGATGCCGACGCGGCGCAGGGAGTTGGGGATCATATCGTGTCTCCGTCGTATTCGGGTTGACGCGCGAACACGCCAAAAGGGAAGCGGGGGAAAGACGGAGAACGCGAGCGCGGATGACGGCTAAAGTCGCTGTCGGTTGGCGCAGAGCGCACCCGCCCACCACTCAACCCGGAGTGGTCGGCGAAGTCGTCAAGTGAAACCGGCGCCTGCGCTGCTCATTAGCGGGCAGCATCATACCAACCGGCGCGCCGATGGTCAACGCGGCGCGCCATTGTGCTTGCACCAAGCTGCGCTGGAGTCCAGCGTCCCAAATTTCCGTCAGCGAAAATTAGCCGGGGCAGGGAACGCCGCCAACAGCGGCGACACCGTATCTATCATGGCCGAATTGATGCTTCCAACGTCGGGACAGCCGCACATTCCCATGGTGGCATCCAGTTCGTCCCGCAGCAGATCCAGCGCTGCTTTAACCCCAGCCTCGCCGTCCACCGCAAGGCCCCAGAACAAGGGCCGGCCCATCAACACGGAACGGGCGCCCAAGGCTAGAGCCTTGAATATGTCCGTCCCTCTCCGGATGCCGCCGTCCAGATACACCTCCGCGTTGCCGTTCACAGCTCGCGCCACTTCCGGCAGAACCTCGATGGTGGCGGGAGTGGTGTCCAGGTAGCGCCCCCCGTGGTTGGAGACAATGACGCCTTTTGCCCCGTTTTCCGCGGACAACCTGCCGTCCTCGCCGGCCATAATCCCCTTGACCACCACCGGCAGGCGTATGTTGGAAGCAAACCAATCCAGGTCATCCCACGTCGAGGCGACGTCGCGGATGTCGCTGGGTCCGGCAGGAGCGTCAGCCGCGAACTTCCAAGTGTGGGTCCCCAGATCCAGCTGTGCGTAGTTTGGCGAGTCTCCTCCCACGTAATCGTTGCGGATATTGCGCTCCCGCTTGGGCTTGATCTTGGCGTCCAACGTCATGCAGATAGCCGAATACCCGGCCTCTTCGGCCCTGGCGGCCATCTCCAGCGTCAACCCCCGGTCCTTGAAGAAGTACTGTTGGAACCACAACGGCCCGGACGCTGACGCCGCCACGTCCTCCAAGGTCCGGGAGGCATGGGAGCTCAGCACCATCAGCGTGCCGGCTGCTCCGGCCGCCTTGACGGTGGCGATTTCAGCTTCGGGATGCGCGGCGCTGTGATTGCCAGCGGGGTCCAGCATCACGGGCAGCGCGATTTCCTGTCCCAGGACCGTGGTTGCCATGCTCCGTTGGTCCACGTCCACCATCATTCGTGGCCGGAGCATTATGGAGTCAAAAACCGCCCGCGTGCGGCGGATGGTGATTTCATCGGTCGCTCCGCCGGCGATGAAATCGTAATGACCCTTCTCGATCCGCTCTCTGGCAATCTCTTCGTACTCAAAAATGTTGACCGGTTCTGTAGCCATTTCCATTACCTCTTTACCTGCCGGCGGGGTTTATTGGCGCCCTGGGGTGGGGGTGAAGCATCGAGCTCTAGCAATGTGCGCGGAGGGGAGCAGCCTGAGTGCCAGTTGCAATATTATGGCACAGCCTCCAATGCGTAGAGGTTGCCATCATGGGAGACGACATACAGGGTTGTCGCAGCCACCACAGGACTGCCGGTTATCTTGCCCCCTGTCTCGAATCCCCACGACAACTGTCCGTTGAGGGCGTCCAAACCGGCAATCGTACCTGATTCTGTGCCAACCAGTACGGTAGGTCCCGCCACGGTGGGGGCAGTGGTCACCGGACTCCCCAGGTCCGTTTGCCACAGCACCTCTCCCGAGGATGCCCCCAAAGCAGATACCACGCCTGAGACGCTGGCAACGTACACTTTACCGCCGGCGACCGCCGGCGATTGGGCCACGTCACCTCCGACCTGGGCCCCCCATACACTTCCCCGCTGCGACGGCGGATGGGGCAGCCAGCCCCAAACGTGAAAGGTGGTCTTCCAAAAGAGGATGAAGCGGTCCCAGGGTAGGGACCGTTCCCGCCAGTCTATGGCCCACACGCGGCCCTTCTGGGACCCGACGTACACCCGGTCAGCCTGGGTAGCCGGTCCGCCCAGGATTTGTCTGGCCCGGCCGGTGTCATACGCCAAGCGCCGCCGTCCGGTATTAGTGTCCACCACATGGAGCAAATTGTCCTTGGAGACCACTACGAGAGCGTTGTCGGCGAGGCAGACTGACGCTATCACCCAGTCATCGGTGGTGAAGCTCCACAGCACGGCTCCACTGGCTATATCCAGGGCGTAAAGCTTGTGGTCTCCCACTCCAAGGTACACGGTGCCATCGCGGACAACAGGGGAGGCCAGGATGGGACTCCCCATGTCCCTGTCCCACTTCAGAGCTCCCGTCATCGCATCCAGGGCCAGTACCCGGCCCGGACGAATGGCGTAGACCACCAGCCCCCCTGCCACAGCGGGGGTAGAGCTTGAAGGAAAGCCTGTAATATGCTCCCAGACCGGTAAGCCCGTTGTCCGGTCCAGCGCGACGAGCTTGCCCGTCTCCGTAGTAAGGTAAACCAGGTCGTCCGCCACGGCTGGTGTGTTGAGCAGGGGGCCGCCTGAATTGTAGGACCACTTAATCTCATGGGGGTATGGGACCGGGTTTGGGGTGAACCCGGCGCCTTCCCCCGTGCGCCTCGCCTGCGGCCAATCCCTGGGGTCCAGGGTCGGCGCAACATCTGTGGAAGCAGCAGGAGGGTCCGGAGCCAGTCCCAGGTAGTTCCAGGATACCCAGAAGGCCAAGAGCGCGGTAACTGCCAGGGCAATCCCCGGTATGAGCAGGCGGCTACGGAGAAAGCCGAATCTACGGCTGCGAGACAGCCGCTCCGCCTCGGCTCGGGGAATGGATATCATGCCTGAAAAGGCTTCACAGTTGGCACACCTGTGCGAACTGGGCGCCGCCTCAATGTAACCACAGAAACGGCACACTCTGACTTGTTCCATGGCAACCCCTCGACCAAGACGCACTAGACTCTGTACTCCCCCTAATCCTCGCCCCATTCGCCGATGAATGAATCGTCGATGCCCTGTGGCGGGGACACTGGGGACGTCGAGAACCGGTGCACTGGGTACGGGACGTTAACTTTGACAAAGACCGGTCTCAGGTCGGCGCCGGCACGCGCCCCAAGTCATGGCAGCGCTGCGCAACCTGACTATCGGCGTCATCCGGATGGCTGGCGAAACCAACGTCGCCGCCGCCCTGCGCCGCTACGCCGTGCATCCATCACGTCCGTTAGGCTTGATCGGCGTTCCCCCTAGGGCGTGTTGACAAACTCCACCTAACTCCCGAGGTAATGAACCTTTGC
>CAYGAY010000043.1:0-24519 GCA_964347975.1 uncultured Dehalococcoidia bacterium | reverse complement strand
GCTGAAATTTTCGCTAATCAGGCGTTGCACTTGAAATGTGAATCCACATTCCCGCTTTCGCGGGAATGACGGATGTAACGGTGGGAATGACGAAGCATAAGTTGTCCAACTGCACGAATTTCACGATGTTTTCAGAACCTGACTATGGCCCTGTACGTACATAAATATGGCGGCAGCTCGGTCGCCGACGCTGCGAAAATAGTCAACGTGGCACGGCGCATCGCCGCCGCGCATGACGCCGGCGATCAGATAGTGACGGTGGTCTCGGCCATGGGCGACACTACCGACGAGCTGATCGACCTAGCCCAAACGGTGTCCAGCGAGCCGGATCCGCGGGAGCTGGATTTGCTGCTCTCCACCGGGGAGCTGGTGTCCGTTACGCTGCTGTCCATGGCGCTGCGCAACCTGGGGTATGACGCCATCGGCCTGAGCGGACCGCAGGCGGGGATACGCACCGACCGCACCTACGGACGGGCGCGCATCAGCCAGGTTGACCCGGAGCGGGTGCGCCGGGAACTGGACCGGGGCCGACTGGTAATCGTTGCCGGGTTCCAGGGATCGACGCCGGACGAGGACATCACCACCCTGGGACGGGGCGGGTCCGACACCACGGCGGTGGCGCTGGCCGCCGCCCTGAAGGCGGACCGTTGCGACATCTACACCGACGTGGCGGGCATCTACACGGCGGACCCACGGGTGGCGGCCAAAGCGGCCAAGCTGGCCCACGTGGGTTACGAGGAGATGCTGGAACTGGCCGCCGCCGGCGCGAAGATGCACCCGCGCTCCATCGAGCTGGGCGCGGTTTATAATGTGCCGATATACGTGGCCTCCAGCTTCACGGACGCATCGGGAACGCTGATTCACCACACGCCGGATGACGGGGAAATGGAAGATCGCATCAAAGTAACCGGAATTGCCTATCAGACCAACGTGGCCAAGGTCACGGTGTGCGGCGTGGCGGACAAGCCCGGCGTGGCGGCGGCGTTGTTCGAGCCGCTTGCGGAGGCCGGCATCAGCGTGGATACCATCGTCCAGAACACCAGCGCCGACCGCACCACTACGGACATCAGCTTCACCGTCACCACCGCCGACCTGCCCCGGGCGCTGCGGGAGGTGTCGCAGTTGAAATCGTCCTTCGGGGCCGGGCAGGTTATGAGCGATGAGACGCTGGCCTCGGTGAGCGTGGTGGGATCGGGTATGCAGAACACACCCGGTTACGCTTCCCGGATGTTCCGCATCCTGGCCGACGGTGGCATCAACATCGACATGATAACCACCTCGGAGATTCGCATATCGTGCATCATCAGCCGGGAGAAGGCGCATGATGCAGTTCGCCTGCTGCACGAAGGCTTTGAGTTGGACGAGGCCGGCTCTGATTAGTCAAGAAATCCGGAATTAGTCAAGGAATCCGGGCCGGGGGCAATGTCTTCCTGCTATCTCTCCGTCGTCATCCCGGCATATAACGAGGAGCGTCGGCTGCCCGATACGCTGGCGGCGGTAGGGGATTATCTCCGCCGCCAGAACTACGCTTGGGAAATTGTCGTCGCCGACGACGGCAGCGAGGACAGCACGGCGGGATTGGTCCAGGCTGCGGCGCGCGCCGAAGGCAACGTGCGGCTGATCTCACTGCCGCACCGGGGGAAAGGGTCGGCAGTAAAACACGGGATGCTGGCCGCCGTCGGCGAGTTCCGGTTCCTTTGCGACGCCGACCTCTCCATGCCCATTGAACACCTGGCGAGATTGCTGCCCGGTGGCGCCCCGCCGGCCGATATCGTGATCGGGTCGAGGGAGGCGGCCGGCTCACGCCGGATCGGCGAACCATTCCGACGCTGGCTGATGGGGCGGGTTTTCAACGGCATGACCCAATTGCTGGCAACACCGGGCATTGCCGATACGCAATGCGGTTTCAAAGTGTTCAACGCCGCCGCCGCGCAACCGCTGTTCGGCCAGCAGACCCTGGGCGGGTTCGCCTTTGACGCCGAAATTCTGTTCCTGGCGCGGCGGAGGGGTTTCACCATCGCCGAAGTTGGGATAGATTGGCACTACCGGGCCGAAAGCAAGGTGCGACCCTTCCGCGACGGCTGGCGCACCCTGCGGGACCTGCTGATCATTCGCTGGCGGTGGCTGACGGGGCGCTATAAACACGCCAGTCAGCGCCCGTTCAGATAAGAAGAATCGCAGTGGCCGTCGCGCGACCGGGGCAACTCTTGTGGTTTGTCCCTACTTCCTGACCACCTGAAACGGAACGCTACCCCGACCGGAATGATAAGGAGCGTCGCAAAAGTGTCTGACCAAATCTTGAACACCCTGTTGTCAATTCCGGGCGTGGAGGCAGAGCGGGCCGCCGCCATAGCGTTCTCCGGCGGGATTGACCCCATCCTGCCCACTCCTTTCCGCATTGGCGAAACCGCCGCGGCCAGCCTGGGCGCGGTGGGTCTGGCCGTTTCCGACCTTTGGGAGCTACGCGCCGGACGACGGCAGGACATCGCCGTTGACGCCCGGCAGGCCACGGCTTCGCTGCGCAGCAGCCGGTACATGACCCTGAACGACGCGCCGGCGGCCGGGGAGCGGCCTTCGGTGATGGGCGTTTATCCGGCCCAAAATGGGCGCTGGAGCTACCTGCACTGCAATTTCCCCAACCACAGGGAGGCCGCGCTGGGCGTGCTGGGCGTGGAGGAAGACCGGGAAGCGGTGCGCCGCGCCGTCGCCCAATGGGATGCGCTGGAGTTGGAAGAGGCGATCATAGCGGCCAAGGGGGCCGGGGGCATCGGCGAACCATTCCGACGCTGGCTGATGGGGCGGGTTTTCAACGGCATGACCCAATTGCTGGCAACACCGGGCATTGCCGATACGCAATGCGGTTTCAAAGTGTTCAACGCCGCCGCCGCGCAACCGCTGTTCGGCCAGCAGACCCTGGGCGGGTTCGCCTTTGACGCCGAAATTCTGTTCCTGGCGCGGCGGAGGGGTTTCACCATCGCCGAAGTTGGGATAGATTGGCACTACCGGGCCGAAAGCAAGGTGCGACCCTTCCGCGACGGCTGGCGCACCCTGCGGGACCTGCTGATCATTCGCTGGCGGTGGCTGACGGGGCGCTATAAACACGCCAGTCAGCGCCCGTTCAGATAAGAAGAATCGCAGTGGCCGTCGCGCGACCGGGGCAACTCTTGTGGTTTGTCCCTACTTCCTGACCACCTGAAACGGAACGCTACCCCGACCGGAATGATAAGGAGCGTCGCAAAAGTGTCTGACCAAATCTTGAACACCCTGTTGTCAATTCCGGGCGTGGAGGCAGAGCGGGCCGCCGCCATAGCGTTCTCCGGCGGGATTGACCCCATCCTGCCCACTCCTTTCCGCATTGGCGAAACCGCCGCGGCCAGCCTGGGCGCGGTGGGTCTGGCCGTTTCCGACCTTTGGGAGCTACGCGCCGGACGACGGCAGGACATCGCCGTTGACGCCCGGCAGGCCACGGCTTCGCTGCGCAGCAGCCGGTACATGACCCTGAACGACGCGCCGGCGGCCGGGGAGCGGCCTTCGGTGATGGGCGTTTATCCGGCCCAAAATGGGCGCTGGAGCTACCTGCACTGCAATTTCCCCAACCACAGGGAGGCCGCGCTGGGCGTGCTGGGCGTGGAGGAAGACCGGGAAGCGGTGCGCCGCGCCGTCGCCCAATGGGATGCGCTGGAGTTGGAAGAGGCGATCATAGCGGCCAAGGGGGCCGGGGGCATGGTCCGCTCCATGGCGGAATGGGCGCAGCACCCCCAGTCCGCCGCCGTCGCATCCCTGCCATTGCTGGAGATAGACAAGATCGGCGACAGCCCACCCCAACCTTTGCCCGACGGGCCGCGTCCGCTGTCGGAAGTCCGGGTCCTGGATCTGACCCGGGTGCTGGCCGGGCCGACCTGCGCTCGCACTCTGGCGGAACATGGCGCGGAGGTGCTGAAGATCACCGCCCGCCACCTGCCCAGCAGCGGTTCGCAAGAACTGGACACGGGACACGGCAAGCGGTCCGCCTACCTTGACCTGCGGGAGCCGGCGGACGTGGATACTCTGAAAGGGCTGGTCAGCCAGGCGGACGTTTTCTCCCAGGGATATCGCCCCGGCGCCCTCGCCAGCCGGGGGCTTTCACCGGAAGACCTGGCGCGGCTGCGACCGGGCATCGTGTACGTGTCGCTTTCTGCCTTCGGACGGGTGGGGCCATGGGCCGAGCGACGGGGTTTCGACACCGTCGTGCAAACGGTGAGCGGCATAACCCATCGCCAGGGCGAGGCGTTCCCGGGGGCCGAGCCGGGGCCGCAGTTCTATCCGGTTTCGGCTATCGACTACCTGACCGGATACCTGATGGCTTACGGCGCGCTGACCGCTTTGGGCCGACGCGCGCGGGAGGGCGGCAGCTGGCTGGTCCGCATATCTCTGGCCCAGACCGGAAAATGGCTGGTGGACCGGGGGCAGGTTCCCGAAAACGACCTCAGTGAAGTGCCCGCCGATTTCACGCCGGAAGAGATCGACCGATGGCGCATCTCCAGCGAAGTCACGGCGGGACGCTTGAAGCACCTGGGGCCGACGCTCCAACTCTCGGAAACGCAGCCCTACTGGGCCAGGCCCGCGGCGCCACTGGGGCGCCACGACCCGGTATGGCCGGAGGGGTCGGCATAGGGGCAGGCACGACCCGTTCCAGTTTGCCGCGCGCCGCCTGTCCAGGCGGTGGGAAAGGTTACGTGTACTGGGGCAACTGGCCCCACCGGGACATTGGGCTGGCTGGCGCGTTGTCGGAGAGCATAGCCTGAGCATAGGCGCTGTCCAGCGTCACCCGCCGGTCTCTGGTGGTGAGCAGGGCTACCTCAGCAGTGTCGGGATTTCGACGGAGCGCGGCGGATATGGAGCGACGAGCGCCGATGAGCCCGTAGCGGTCCAGCTCCAATTCGCTGTAGATATCGTCGATGTGCAATTGGTGCTCGGGGGCGCGTATCAGGGCATCCAAAAGGCGCTGGCCGTCCTGTGAAACGTTGCTCCTGGTATCGCGCGCGATGGCTTCGGTCCAGGTATGTTCACGGGTCGGAACGGCCGGCGGCGGTTGCTCTGCAACGAGGTCGCCAACCGGCTCATCGCCGGCGTCCGGTTTGACTGCTGCCGGGCGCCCACTTGCCAGAGCGCGGATTACGGTTATGACCTCCTGGCTTTCGCCGGAGATAGTAAGGTTAAGAATGGCCATTGCGTTGTTTCCTGTTTTGGAGAGTTGGAAGTACAGGTTTCCCCAAAGTATTTATACTCTGTGAAGGTTAAATTGCAATGCCCGAATCAGATTCATGCGTACCCACTTTGTCATTGCGAGGAGCCTGACGACATGGCAATCCCTTTGGATTAGCGATGTTTGCTCCGGCGACGAGATTGCCACGCTTCGCTCGCAATGACAAAAGCGACTTTGAAAGGGTCCTGAAGGACCAGGGATGGGAGAAGCCCCGCCGTTGCGGACGGTGTTATAGTGGGGGCGCCAAGCCGCTGAGCGATGGGGGTGATATGTCCACGCAGCCCGGTTCCGACGAGCAGTCAGCCAACGAACGCAGGGGTATGCGTATTGAGCAGGTCATGGTCGGCCCGCCCCACGAAGGCGACGCCGGCGAGGGATTGCTGATACGCACCACACGGGGCGATATTCCAGCCATTTTCCACGCCGCGCCGGATACGACCAGGGCGGTGGTGTGGGTGTGCGGCGCCCGGGGCGGGTTCGGCGGTCCGGCCAGCGGCCTGTATGCCGAGCTGGCCCAGGAGTTCATCGAGCAGGGCATCACGTCGCTGCGGATGGACTACCGCCATCCCAATCAAATCCACGAATGCGCGCTGGACCTGGTGGCCGGCGCGGGATTCCTGAGCGCCGTCGGATATGGGCCGGCCGTGGTGGTGGGGCATTCTTTTGGCGGGGCCGTAGTTATTGCGGCGGGTTCGGTCAGTGAGAACATCGGCGCGGTGGTTTCCCTGTCACCGCAGACCTATGGCGCCCAGGGGGCCGGCTTGCTGTCGCCCAAACCGCTGCTGGTGGTGCATGGCAAGGCGGATACGCGCCTGCCCTTCTCCTGCGCCGTCGCCATTCACGACTGGGCCAAGGAGCCGCGGGAACTGGTGCTCTACGAAGGAGCGGAACACCGTCTGGATGAATGCCGGGACGAGTTGGCTGAGCTACTGCGGCGCTGGATACCGGACCGGCTGCCGGTTGCCGCCGGCGAGTAGAAGCAGGGCAATCGCTTCATAGACTGCACATCCGTCACTCCGGCGAAAGTAAAGGCTCTCAACTGCGTAAGTCCTGTGACAGTTTGCGGAAAGTGGGTACGCATGAGGGGGCCGACCGGACTTGAAGATTCTCTGGCTCCCGCGACGATAAGCTGGCGGCGCGGGCACGGTTCCGGGGATACGGCATTTAGTCACGCCGGGCCGGTTCCGTTAGCGTAAGGCTTCAGGGCCGCGTAGATCACGTCGTTGATGGGCGTGGCGATGCCGGCGGCTTGACCGGCGCGAACCACCGCGCCGTTCAGGGCCTCCAGTTCCAGGGGACGCCCGGCCATCAGGTCGGCGTGCATGGACGCGCTCATGGCGCCTTTGGCTGATTCCATGTAGTCCAGGGTGTCAGCGACGATGTTGGGGGCCAGGTTCACCCCGGAGGCCCGGCCGGCCCGTTCGATCTCTGCCAGGCAGCCGACGATGATCTTGCGCCACTCGGGACGGGGGAGCAGGTCGCGCAGGTATTCCCGGGCCAGGGAGGTGGTTCCGGCCATGGTGGCGATGAACAGGAACTTGGTCCACAGGGTGACGGCGATGTGGTCGGATGCCTCGGCAGCGACGCCGGCGTCACGAAAGGCGGCGCATATCTCGGCGGCCCGGGTTCCGTGGGATGGGGCGCTGCCCCGTCCGTCACCAATATCAACCGGTCCGGTGACGATGCGCACGATGTCCCCGGCCTGGGTCACCACGCCCGGACCCGGCCGGCCGGCCTCGATGTAGGCCGCGCCGGGCAGGACGACGGCGCTGGGAAAGGCTTCCAGCAAGGGCGCATAGGAATCGATGCCGTTCTGCAAGCACAATACCGCGGTATCCGGCCCGACCATGGGCGCCAGGGCGGGAACCGCGGTCGCGTTGTGATAGGTCTTGGTGGTCAACAGGACCAGGTCCACCGGGCCGACTTCGGCCGGCCGGTCGGTGGCGGGGCAGCGCACGTTGAACGCGCCCTTCCGGGTTTGCATGGTCAGCCCATCACGGCGGATGACGTCAAGATGCTCACCTCGGGCGATGAGGGTAACGTGGTGGCCGGCCCGGGCCAGCATACCGCCGAAGTAGCCGCCGATACTGCCGGCGCCCATAATTGCTGCTTTCATCGCTGTAGTCTCCCGGAATAAGGCATCCACATCGGAGATTGCCACGCTTCACTCGCAATGACAATCGGTGGCGCAGTATGCCACAGTTCCGACCGAGCCTACAGCGCATTTGAACCACCCTCGCGCAGCGGTGGTTACACCCGCCGTACTGGTCTATGCGGTACCGGGGAATGAACCGGCCTTTGCGATAGCCAGCGGTGCAACGGCCATTGCTACGCTGACGAGATTGCCACGCTACGCTCGCAATGACAGTTTGCGTAAAGCGGGTACGTATGAGGGGTTGCCCCTATGTTGCAACTTCACTGTGTCATGGTAGCGTTATTATCAGAAATTGATATATGAGCTACGGCAGTATTGCATGTCATTACGTTGACAGGCGAAGGTTCTATACCGTAAATTGCCGCAGGCGGCAAATCAGTCCAGAGGGCCGACAAATTTTGGCGTGGGGGACGAATGTGACTGATTTCGCGAAGGAGGCGCAGAGTGAAAACGTTTTCCGCCACACGATCGTTGCCATTATCCTTGCTGGCCGTGACGGTTGCCGCAGGGCTGCTGCTGGCCGGCGTGGCCTGCGGCGGGGCTGCCGAAACGCCGGCCAGCAGCGGCGGCGCTCCCGCTGCCGCCGAGCCGACCGCCGTACCGCAAGCGGCCGCAGCTACCGCGGCTCCATCGCCCACCGAAGCGCCGGCGATGGAAGCGTCGGACATTGAGAAGTTCACCGTCATGGTGACCACCCAGGGCAACGAGCTGTTCAACTCCAAGTACGCCGCCGGCGAGAATAACCTGTGGCACCGGATGGCGCAGGTCTGGCTGGTGGGCGGCAGCCTGCAGGACGGCAGCCTGACTTTGGATCCGTCCACGGGCATCGCCAACAAGTGGGAGATCGTTGACGATGGGTTGGCGTGGGAGTTCACCATCCGACCGGGCATCCAGTTCCACAACGGCGAGGAGCTGGACGTGGACGATGTCCACTTCAAAGCCACCTGGGCGATCTCCGAGGAAGCGTCAGGGGTGTCAACGGTGCGTATCGCCCGTGAGATAACCAACCGGGAGATCACCGGCCCCGACACCTACAAAATCAGCTTCAAGGAGCCCATGGCCTTCTTCGGCGCCGCGGTGTCCGAAGTGGACAACACGGCCATCGGCGCCGTCATATCGGTGGACTACTGGAATAGTCTCCCGCTGGGCCAGACTATCGAAAACTGCACGCCGGTTGACGTTTGCCAGCAGGCGGAGGCATTTGAGAAAAACCCCGATCCCGGTCTGCCCGGCCCCTTCCGGGTGATCGAGCACCGTTATGAAGAGGAAATCCTGTACGAGCGGTTCGAGGACTACTTCCTCCGCCAGGAACGGCCTTACCCCTTCCGCAACCTCTCACTGCGCGTGGTGCCGGAACTCTCCACCCGCGTTGCCGCCCTCCAGGCCGGCGAGGTGGACATCATCGAGGCCGATAACACGGTGGTGGGCCAGATCCAGGACGCCGGCGGGCGCATTGTTTATGCTCCTGAATCGGTGCACATCTGGATCAACGCCAACGGCTGCGACCGGGAGACCGACAACGACGGCCGGCCCATAATGTGCCACGACCTGCGGGTGCGTCAGGCCCTGGACTACGCTATCGACAAGACCAAGATCCAAGCCCTTTACGGCGGCACGGACGCCTTCCAGATTGACGGGATGCACGGCATCGGCAGTCCCTCCGGCCTGGGCTTTGAACCCGACCTGGGGCCGCTGTCCTACGATCCGGACAAGGCGCGGCAGCTGCTGGCGGATGCGGGGTACCCCGATGGGGCCGGGTTCAACGAAGGCCGGGTCTTCCCCATCCACACGTGGACGGGCGCGGGGGCGCCGCTCACGGTCGAGCTCTCAACCCTGATCTGCCAAGGCTGGAAGACGGAGCTGAACATCGAATGCGAGGTCAACGTCGGCGAAGAGGTGAGCCTGAAGGAAGTGCAGTACGCGGGTGAAATCGCCGGTCAGTACCTGGTGCGGACCAACGAGAACACCTACGACGGCGGACGCCGGATGCTGGGCCGCTACGCCCGGGAAGGCGCGTACATCGCCTACGACACCGACATCGCGGAAAAAGTGCTGGCCGCCGGCGCCACTATCGGCACCCAGGCAGAGCGGCACCAGGCGTACTATGAGGCGCTGCGGATCATCCACGACAAGCACTATGACTTCACCCCCGGCTTTCTGAACCAGCCCTACGGGGTCAGTGACCGGGTGGCCGCCTGGACGCCGTGGCCCCTGGCGCCCTACATGAGCGCGCTGTGGAACGTTGAGGTGCAGTAAGAGCAGCGCTGCCCATTGAGTTCGACATTCCGGCGAAAGCCGGAATGTCGGTGGGGTTGTTTTTATCGTAGTGACGGGTTGGGGTTATTTTCATAGCAATGACGGTGGATTAGCAGAGAACGAAACTCCATGTTCCGCTTCACCTTAATCCGCATCGCCCAGTCCATCATCACGCTGATTGTGCTCAGCGTGGTGGTGTTTTTCGGTTCCGAGCTGACCGGGGACATCGCTCTGGCCATGGCCACGCCGGACACCACGGAGGCGGAGCTGGAGGAAATCCGGCGCAAGTTCGGCCTGGACCGGCCGGCTTACGAGCGGTATGGGCGCTACCTGTTGAACCTGGCGCGGGGGGATCTGGGGGTGTCGGGCACCAGCCGGCGGCAGGTCAGCGAGATGATGGCGGAGCGCATTCCGCCGACGCTGCAACTGGCGGCGGTGGGCCTGGTAATCGCCATGCTCTTCGGCATACCGCTAGGCGTGGTGGCGGCGGTGAAACGGAACACCATCTTCGACCAGGCGAGCAAGCTGTTCGCCATCATCGGGATGTCCGCGCCGCAGTTCTGGGTCGCCATCATGCTGATCATGTTCTTCGGGGCGCAGCTGAAATGGCTGCCCACCTACGGACGGGGCGGGATTGACCACTACATCCTGCCGGGCATCGCCATCTCCCTGTTCGTGATGGCCGGCTTCATGCGGCTCACCCGCTCCAGTATGCTGGAGGTGCTGGACAGCGAGTTCGTCAAGTTTGCCCGCATCAAGGGATTGCAGGAGCGGCTGGTGATCTTCAAGCACGCGCTGAAGAACGCAATCATTCCGGTGCTGACCTTCGGCGGAGTGAGTTTCGCCGGCCTGCTGAACGGAGCGATAGTGGTAGAGGTGGTGTTCGCCTGGCCGGGATTGGGACGGTTGATGCTGGACAGTATCCGGGAGCGGGACACGGTGGTCATCATGGCGACGATACTGACCTCCGGTTTCATCTACATACTGTTGTCCACGGTGGTTGATATTCTCTATGCCTACGTGGATCCCCGGATTCGCTACGGATAACGGAGCCACGCAATGGCGGCACAAACTGCAACACTGGCAACCGGGCTGGGCAACGCCCGGCGCACGCTGGGCCAACTGCGGGCCATGCGGATACCGTGGATTCCCACGATAGTGCTGACGCTGCTGCTGATATGCGCGCTGTTCGCGCCGTGGCTGGCGCCATACGACCCGCAGGAACCGGACGTACTGAAGGGGGTGCAGCGAGTTGCCCCGTTCACCACATCGGAAAATCTGCTGGGCGTTGACCTGCTGGGGCGGGACATCTTGAGCCGTCTCATCCACGGCGCGCGCATCTCGGCGTTCATCAGCCTGATCTCGCTGGGGTTCGGGGCGCTGGTGGGCACGGCGCTGGGCGTGGCTTCGGGCTACCTGGGGGGCAAGGCCGACGCCCTGCTGATGCGGATTTGCGACGGCGTGATGGGGTTTCCCACCATTCTGTTGGCCCTGATCATTGTGGCGATACAGGGCGGGGCCGGCATTCAGAACGTGGTCATCGCCATCATGGCGACGGTGTGGGCGCGGTTCGCCCGCCAGATACGGGGCGAGGTGCTCAGCATCAAGGAGCGGGATTTCGTCACGCTGGCGGTGGTGGCCGGGGTACCCAGCCACGTCATCATGTGGCGGCACATTTTCCCCAACGTGGTGAACACGGTGCTGGTCATCATCAGCCTGCTGGTGGGACAGACGATACTGCTGGAAGCGTCGCTGAGCTTCCTGGGAGTGGGCGTGCCGCCGGGCGAGCCGGCGTGGGGCATCATGGTGTCCGAAGGGCGCAACAACCTGCTGGATTTGTGGTGGCTGTCGCTGATGCCCGGCTTGGCCATCACAATCGTGGTGATGGCGCTGAACCTGTTCGGCGACTGGCTGCGGGATACGCTGGACCCGAGGCTGCGGCGGACGCGGTAGAAACCTGTCAAATGGTTGCACCATACGCAGGGGCGAATGATTATTCGCCCCGGCACCGTTACGGCGTTATCCCACCACCGCCCAGGCCAGCATTGCCGCGCCGGCTATGACCAGGGAGCCGGCCCAGAGCAGGTCCAGGTTGATCCAGCCCCGGCGCAGGAAGGCGAGGCCGACGCGGTAATAGACCACCACCGCCGCGATAAGCATGGCGGTCAGCATGACCACGGTGTGCATCAGCAGGCCCAGCAGCCACCAGACCGGAGCATCGGTGAGGGACAGGAAACCGCCGTGGTCGCCCAGGTCGCCGGCGATACCAGTAGCGGCGGTTGGGCCAGTCAGGGCGAGGGCTACGGGGGCCAGCATCAGTCCCGCGCCGTGGGCCGTGGCCATAAGGAACGACCAGGCAATCAGATCCCGACCGCCCACGTTCATGCCCACCCAGCGGGGATGACGATAGTAGACGGCCAAGCGGAACAGGCCGAAACCCAGCAGTATCGCGCCGGCGGTGACGCGCACCCAGCGGAGGGGGAGGAAGGCCCCCACGAGCACCAGGGCGACCATGATCAGAGCTACCGAAACCAGGTGGCCGACGGCGATGTATCCGGTGGCCGTGTAGAGCTGCGCCGGGCGTTGCCGCTGTAAGGCTAGCGCTACCGCGAACAGCCAGCCCATGGCCGGGTTCAGGCCGTGGAACACCCCGAGAGCGGCCAGTCCCAGCCACGGCCCCAGGGACGTTAGAGCCGCCGGGTCGGGGATGAGGGCGTGCAGTATGAGGGTCGGTATCACAGAGTCGGCGGGCTTATAACGATAAAACGGGGCGAATGGTTATTCGCCCCTACGGAGGATGGGATGGGCGTTATGACGTAAGGGCGACGCATGCATGCGTCGCCCTTACGTTGGAGTTGCGCCATTGACATGGCTGCTATGGGAAGCAGAAGGTGTCGGAGGAGGCGTCGCCGCCCTGGAGCCTGACCTGGTGGCTGCGGGTCTTGCCATAATCGACGAAGAAGTCCTGGTTGAGGGACATGCCGCCGGAGGGGTCGGTGTCGATGCGGCAGAGCCATCCGTTGAGGCCGTCGGGATAGAACTGGTCGTCCCACGAGGAATAGAGCGAGTTGGTGAGATAGACGCGGCGTCCGTCGCGGCTGATTTCCACCATCTGCGGGCCGCCGGTGAGGGCTGCGCCGTTGGGGTGGGACGCCTTGCGAACCACGCCGCCGATCTCCAGCTCGCCGGTCTGCACCGGGTTGAACGGGTCGGATACGTCGTACTGGAGCAGCTTGCCGGTGCCCCAGCAGGATATGTAGAGGAACTTGTCGTCCACGGAGAGGTCGATGTCGGTGACCAGCGGCGGCACTGCGCCCAGGGGCTGGAGGGCCGGGGGCAGATCGGCAGCGTCAGCCGGCTCGGCGGGGATGGAGATTATCTTGCGGGCCGCCCATTCCTCGCCGTCGCGATACCACAGGAAAATGGAGCCGGACAGGTCTTCGGTGCTCACCACCACACCACAGAAGCCGTAGTGCCGGGTGGGATTATGGGCCGGCCGCAGTTCCAACGCCATCTGGTGTTGGGCGCCCAGGTCAACGGCCTGGCGGTGAGAGCGCCGGCGCATGTCCCAGAAATGGAGCATATGGCCGAACTTCTGCCCGACCACGTCCTCGAGCCGGACGCCATGCTCAAACATTTCGGGAGTGCCCCACTCGCTGGTCATCATGGTGTCCAGGCCGATGTGCCACCAGAAATCGTAAGCCAGTTCCTGGGGACCCCGGTCCAGTTCCCACGGACCGATTGGTTCAAAGGTGTAGTGGTCCAGGAGCATGATGCCGCCGGGGCGGTCGCCCTCGGCGGAACCCAGGGCGCTGACGTAGATGGCGTCGGGGCCACAGTGGACGGTGTGGGGCCGGGAGTAGCCGGCCCGCTGCACTTCCTCGGCCTCGATGGTCTTGACGAGGCGGGGGCGCGCCGGGTCGGGCTGGGTGTCCAGGATATAGATGCGGCTGTTAGCCAGCGATGGCACCACCAGATACCGCCGTTCCAAATGGGGATGAGCGGATGAAGGACACAACGCCGCGCTGCAAGCGTTCCAGTTGAAGTGATGCAGCTCGTCGTCCAGGTAGGGCATGGGCACCGAGTGGACCACCTGGGAGTACGACGCCGAATTGGGGTCGCAGTCCACCACGGTCATGGCATCCGGCTCACCCGAAGCAGGGTTGAGCACGGCGACGTAGGCCAGGCGCTCTTGTGGAGCCTCCATAGCCAGTCGCGCCGAGGGGTAAAAGGTCGGGTCGGGTCGCCAGAGCGCCATCTTTGCCGTCTCCTCTGTTTGCTGCCTCACACTGCCGATGGGCAGGTGAGCTGGATTTGCTGCTGACATTCTAACCACCGCGCCGCCAGGTGGCAATCCGGGGAAAGCGTCGCCCTTGCCCATTACAGCATCCCGGCGTAGAATGGCGAAACCGTATTTGCAGAAGTTAATCAACTCGAAACAACCTGGTAAGATTAGGAGAATCGGTTATGGCAGAAGCGAAAGGCCCCCTGGACGGGATACGCGTAATTGACCTGGGTCGGCACCAGGCCGGCCCGCGCTGCGCCCAAGTGCTGGCCCGTCTGGGCGCCGAGGTCATCAAGGTTGAACGCCTGGGCGGCGAGGAAACCCGTTATCACGCGCCCTGGGTTCGCAAACAGTCAGCGTACTGGGTGCAGTACAACAGCGGCAAGAAGAGCCTGAGCATCGACCTGCGCAAAGAGGAAGGCAAGGAAGTGTTGCGCCGGCTGGTCAAGGTCTCGGACGTGTTGCTGCAGAACTTCCGGCCCGGCACCATTGACGTCATGGGCTTTGGATACGACGTGCTGTACGAGCTGAACCCACGCATCATCATGGTCAACGTATCGGCTTACGGGCAGTTCGGCCCCTACCGGGAGCAGATCGGATACGATCCCATCGGGCAGACCATGTCCGGCATCGCCATGGTGACCGGCGAAGAGGGGATGCCACCGATCCGCGCCGGCGTGCCCATCATCGACCGCACCACCGCGCTGCACGCGGCCATCGGCACCCTGGCCGCGCTGCACGAGCGGGAGACTTCCGGCGTCGGGCAGACCATTGACGCCTGTTTGGCGGACACCGGCTACAGTTACACCGAAATCCCCATCACCGCCTACCACGGCGCGGGCATCGAGCCGCGTCGCGGCGAGTCGGCGGCGCCGCCGTCGGGAACGTATCCCTGCAAGGACGGCTGGGTGCTGATTTCCGCCGGCGACCAGCACCACTGGCATCGCGTCTGCAACGCTCTGGGCAAGCCCGAGTGGCTGGAAGATCCCCGCTTCACCACCCGCCACGAGCGGGCCGCCAACGGCGCTACGGTGAACGAGGCCATGCGCGAGCTGATGGCCAATATGACCATGCAGGAAGCCATCGCTCACTTCACCCGCCACGACGTGGTGGCGGCCCCGGTCAACACCATCGCCCAGGCCGCCGCCGACCCGCACCCGTGGGAGCGTCGCGCCATGGTGGAGGTGGACGACTTCCTGGCGGGCAGCATCGCCGTGTCCGGCGACTTCTGGCATTTCAGTCGGACCCCCGCCGTGGTTGGCACTACGCCGCGGGTGGGCGAGCACAACGAAGACGTGCTGACCGGCATCCTCGACTACACCGAGGAGGAAGTGCAGGCGATGTACGAAGCCAACGTCATCGGCACGTTCCACCATTACGATGAGGTGCCGGGCTAGTTTGAGCCAGGCAAGCCGGCAATGAGGCCGGGGCAGGTTTGAAACCCGCCCCGGCCTCATATGTACTCCACTTTAACCGGTCATTCCACGACCGCCGCAGGCGTGCGATGGAATCTTGTTCCGGCGGTCGCCACTTTCTGTTGCGAGAGCTTTGACGGAGCGGCCGTTGCTACGCCGGGGAGATTGCCACCCCCGTATCAAAGCCGGCCCCGTGCCTGACACGGGGTACGGGGCCGCAATGACAAAGTGGGTACGCGTGAGCGCCCCTGCGCCTTGCCGACGCGTTGGGCAGTCCCGCTTATTCGGCGGGGATTTCGCAGTTCAGCATCCAGTTGACGCCGAATTTGTCGGTACACATTCCGAAAAAGGTGAATTCGCCGCCGTCGTCCTACAGCAACGTCAGCAACTGGGCGACAAATTGGCGCACTGCTGGGCGATTGGCTTCTATCTGGTAGTCCTCCAGATTGTCGTGAAAGAAGTTCTCGTGAAATCGCTCCGCCGCGAAAAATCCGGCGCTAATGAACGGGTCATCATGTTCGCGGGCCAACTCAGACACGGCTTGCTGCATGGCCCGGTGGCTCTTATAACGCCAGCTGCGCTGCTGGCAGATGGCGATGACGGCTTGAGTTGCCGCGCCATAGAGCTTTTCGGAGCCTTGCAGGTGGTCGCCGGCGGCGAACTCGCGGTCTGAGGCAGCGAGGAAGTCGCGGGCGGTTTGGGCGTGTTCGGCGGTGGTCATTTCCCTGGTGGTCATGGTAGTTCCTCGGCAACTTGCTCCAATAGTTCCAGCATTCGGGAGACGAAATGATGCACGGCGGGGCGGTTCGATTCCACTTGGTAATCTTCCAAATTATCGTGAAAGAAATTTTCGTGGAACCGCTCAGCATTAGAAAACCCCGCTGCGATGGTAGGGTCATCATGTTCTCGGGCCAATTCAGACACGGCTTGCTGCATGGCCCGGTGG
The DNA here is from genome assembly GCA_964347975.1 of uncultured Dehalococcoidia bacterium. Lineage (GTDB taxonomy): Bacteria > Chloroflexota > Dehalococcoidia > Lucifugimonadales > UBA3495 > Bin87. Next base: position 8,217 of record CAYGAY010000043.1, on the reverse strand, counting down.
CTCTTATAGCGCCAGCCGCGCTGCTGGCAGATGGCGATGACGGCCTGGGTAGCCGCGCCATAGAGCTTTTCGGAGCCTTGCAGGTGGTCGCCGGCGGCGAACTCGCGGTCTGAGGCAGCGAGGAAGTCGCGGGCGGTTTGGGCGTGTTCGGCGGCGGTCATTTCCCTCGTGGTCATGGTGGTTCCCTGCATAGTTAGCCTTGTAACATCATTATGCCAGGATCGTGGGCCGAGTAGCGGACAATGGTGAACTCGGATCATTTACAAGCATTGCAGAAAACCGGCTGACCTTCATACCCAAGAGAGTTTATGGCGTCATACCTCCCATCATGGAGATCCTGGACAGTTTGTTGCCAGCGACGTTCCGTTCGTCATCGCAAGCGATGATCCGGGGATATTCGGGACCACATTGGCTGATGAGATCGCTTGGGTGAGTGAACACCGTCGTTTGCCGGACGAAATGATGGAGCGCATTGTGGATCTGTCGTGGCACAGCCGGAGCGAAGTTCTGATGGGCCGGTTGATCCAGTAACCGAAATTGCAGGCGGTCCTTCCCGTACCTTCATATCATAGTCTCTGGATTCCGGCTTTCGCCGGAATGACGAGTAGTAGGCCGGCATGGCGGCATTGGTCAACAGGCCCTACCACTTCTGGATGACGGGCAGGACCTCCTTGCCGAAAAGGCCGATGTTCTTCATGGTGGCCTCGTGGCCCATGCGGGATTCCTGGCCGTAGAAGACCAGGTGCTCCATGCCCAGGCGCCGGTGCAGGTACTCCAGCTTTTCCAGCACGGTGTCGGGGGTGCCGCAAACGATGTGGTAGTTTTCCTTGAGTTCCTCGAAGGTTTGCAGGTTGAGGGGCTTGAGGCCCGAGCGTCGGGCGGCGATGGCGGCGCCGGCGGCGGAACGATAGCCGACGGGCGCCATGTACTCGCGTGGGCCGCGGACGGTGGGACCCATGCGCCAGATGAAGTGTTTGGCCTGCTCGTCGGCTTCCTCCTGGGTGTCGCCGACGTAGCAGCAGAGGAGATAGCCGAAGTTGTCGGGCACGACCTCCCGACCGGCCTCCTCGGCGGCCACCCGGTACATGCCGAACAGCTCCTCGGTGACGTTCAGGTCGGTGAGGAAGGCGACATAGGTGTAGCCGTGGCGTCCCGACCATTCGGCGGTTTCCGGGGATGACGTGCCCGGCACCCAGACGGGGGGATGCGGCTGCTGGATGGGCACCATCCAGGGGTTCACCACACGGAAGTTGTAGTGCTTGCCCTCCCAGCGGAAGGGGCCGGGAGTGGTCCAGGTCTTCATAATCAGGTCGTGGCATTCCTCGAAGCGTTCCCGATTGGCTACCGGGTTGTTGTTGGTGGATACGGTCTCGACGCCGGTGCCGCGGACGAATCCCGAAATGAGCCGACCGCCGGAGATGACGTCGATCATCGCCAGCTCTTCGGCGAGGCGAACGGGGTTGTCGTGGATGGGCAGGATGTTGCCCAGGAGCAGGATCCTGGCCTGGTGGGTGATGCGGGCCAGCACCGCCGCCGACAGGTTGGTGGCGGCGTTCATGCAGGAGGGCGTGTTGTGATGCTCGTTGAGCATGATGCCGTCGAAGCCCAGATCGTCGGCATAGACGCACTCGTCGAAGTAGCGCTTGAAGAGGCCGTTGGCGGTGTTGGGGTTGAACCAGGTGTTGGGGAAGGTGAGGCGAAGGGACGGATACTTATCGCCCTCTTCGTCAGGATATTCGTGGTAGGGAAACTCGGAGAAGTAGTAGCTCTTCACGGGGTGACGGCCTCCGGTGGCGGTTGGGTTTGGAACTGCGTGGGTAATGATAGCACAGAGGCGTAGGGGAACCGAGTTATGATAAAATGCCGTCGAGTATCATTGGGTGATGGGCTAATGCTGACAGAAGAGCACAGCCAAACGGCGCAGGGTTTTCTGGCTGATTCTGACCGTGAATTTGCTGCTGGAGACTTGTTGCAGGGCTCCGAAAAATTGTGGGGCGCTGCGGCGCACGCGGTGATGGCGGTGGCCCAGCAGCGCGGCTGGCCGCACCGTAGCCATCGCTCCTTGAAGGATGCCGTGTTGCGACTTTACGCAGAAACCGGCGACGAGCTGATGCGGGGCGGGTTTGCCGCTGCGGAGAAATTTCACCGCAATTTCTACCACGATGATATGGAAGATTACGAACTGACGGCAGACCGCCCACACGTGCATGATTTTGTCCGGCGTATGGCAACGCTGGTAAATTAAGCCGCCGAGAATCGTGCCTTATCCGTAGGTAGGATACGGCGTTGCTATCGATCATAAAGCGTTTTCCAGGTTCAACGGGCAGCAGGACAATCGCACCATCACTGGATTCCCGCGAAAGAACAGCCTGCCCCGTGCTTGATACGGGTCGGGAAACCAGTGGCCTAATTCGCCAATCATCTTTCCTTTCCTGCATATCACGACTTCTGGACTCCTGCTTTTGCAGGAGTTACGGGTGTGTAGTCTATGAAGCGATTGCCCCGCACCGGGCACCCCGCGCACATCGCGCCCCGGCTGCCGGGGATGCAGGCGTGGTCGGCGTTGTACGTTGCCGGGGTTTCCATGACGGAGGACAGGGCCGGCGACTTGGGTGGAAGCAAGGCGATCCCTTCGGCTTCGGCGGCGCGGCGGTCCTGGGCTTCGCCGAAGAGGTCCAGGCGCAGCTGTTTGCCGGAAGGCGGGCGCTGGCCGGGGAATACCACATAGGGCCAGGCCCGCTTGCGGACTACACCCATGGCCTGTAGATCCCGCCAGTTGTCGATGCTGTGGCGGCGGCGGTTTTCCAGGATGCGGCCAGCAGAGACGGGGCCGATGCCGGGGATACGTAGCAGTTGCTCCCGGTTCGCCGCGTTCAGGTCCATGGGAAAGGCGTCCAGGTTCTCCATGGCGATGACGGTTTTCGGGTCCTGTTCCAGGGAGAGAAAGCCGCCGTGGTCGAAGGCCAGGTCAATCTCGTTGGACGAGAAGTTATAGACGCGGCGGAGCCAGTCCATCTGGTAGAGGCGGTGTTCGCGGCCGGCGTGCACTGGCGGCTTTTCCGCCATGGGGGTATGGCGGGCGGGACGGAAGGGCGGGTAATAGACGCGCTTGAGGTTCCAGTCGGTGTACATCTGGTCAACGCGGCGGTAGATTTGGCGGTCGGACTCATCGGCGGCGCCCACAACGAACTGGGTTGCCTGACCCACCGCGCCGCCGCTGCTGGCTCCGGTGAGGTCGTTAATCCAGGCCATGGGGTCAAGGATGTCTTTCTGCAAGTCCTTGTGGGGGCTGATGCGGCGCATCATGTCCGGCTCGGGGGTTTCGATGTTGACGGACAGGCGGCTGCCCAGGCGGTGGGCGCGTTCCACCAGTTCACGGGACGCGCCGGGCATGACCTTGAGGTGGACATAGCCCTTGAAGTCGTGCTTTTTGCGGATGATTTCGACGGTTTCCACCATGCGCTGGGTGGTCTTGGAGCCGTCGCCGGCAATGCCAGAGCTGAGGAACAAGCCGTCCACGGCGAGGCGGGAATGCAGTTCCGCAAAGGTGTCGGCCAGTTCCTCCCGCTTGAAGGCGTAACGTTTGCGCGGCACGTAGATGCTGTTGGGACAGTAGGCGCAGTCCATCTTGCAGAAGTCGGTGAACATGACCCGCATGAGATTGATTTTCTTGCCGTTGGGCAGGCTGGCCTTGTAGATGCCGGGAGCGGGGTTCTTGCGCGGGTCGGAGTAGGCGACGCGGTTTCTGCCGCGCCCGATGGAGCCGGCGGCGAATTTGCCGCTGAGGGAGTGGCCGCCGCTATCGGCTTTGCCGGCGGTGAGGATGTCGTCGGAGGCGGCCATGCCGCCGAGGATTTGCAGTTTGTCGTAGCGGTCTGGGGCGCGTTTGATCAGCATATGGGCGGTTGCTCCTGGTCGGCGCCGGAAAGATAGAATGTCCGGCAGAATAAACGAACTTATGTTCTTACAAGCAGGGCAGGGAGTCAACCGCGGGGGTGTCATCAATTCAGTTTCCCGCTAGCCCAGGGCGGTAAGCCGGTGCCGGGCGTCGGGGGTCATTTCGTAGCGGCGGGGTTTTTCTTTGGCGATAACGACACCGTGCTGCTGCATCACGGGCCAAAGCTGTTCGGAAAACCAGACGCCGAACCGCTGCGCCGTATAGGACGCCGCCGGATGTTTGGGGTGGCTGCCTTGCAGTGCAGCCTGGGCGTCCGACGCCTTGAACAGGTCGTCGCCAATGCCGGCGGCGACGGTGGCGGACAGCTGTGCCGGGGTGAGTTCGGCGGCTGGCGGCCTTGTGATGGAATCTTTGGCCGCCTGGGTGATTTCGTAAGTGCGGGGCGAGCTCTTGCCGGGCATCGTTACGCCGCGTCTTTCCAATAGTGGCCAAATTTCCTTGCCCAGGAATTGACCAAATTGGGCAGTATCGCCGGCCGCCACCTGGCGTTCAGGCCAGCGTTGCTTGATGACTTTCTGGGCGTCGCTGGCTTTGAATTTGCCGACCGGCAGCCGGCGTATCAATTCCTCGGCAATGGCCTCACTGCTGACGCCAGCATTGTTTTTGTCAGTGTCCGAGGCGACCGGCAGGGCCGGCCTGGGCGCTTTGGGCAGTAATTTCGGCGACGGCTTGCTGACTATGGGCGCCGGCTCCGCAGCGGTTATTTCAGCATCCGACAAATCCCAGCGGAACCGGGGAGCGGGGATAAACCGCTCGATTTCGGGAGACAGTCCGCCGGCGTCCGGGGTAGTAATCCAGACAAAGGGCGTCTGCTCTCGTCCGGCGGCCTCCGTCAGCTCGCGCACCTTGACGAACAGCGCGCCAAAGTCGCTGTCGTTGCTGACCACGCCCACAAAGGACACCTGCCCGGTCAGCAGGTCGGCGATGGCGTCGGCGGCGATAGCCAGGTCGGCGGAGTTTTTGGCCTGGCCGTTGTTGCTGAAATGCTGCACGCCGCGGACGCGCACCCGCAGCGCGGGATAGGCCGACTCGGCCCAGAGACGCCACAGCTCAACCTTGTCGGCGCGGACGTACAGCGACAGGCCGCCGACGGGGGGATGGTCAGCCGGCCAACCGGCGACGACCTGGGCGATAACATCCTGCGCGCGATCGTTATCCCGCAGGTTCTCGGTGTCCACATAGACGGCGGAACCGGGGGACCCCGGGGTGGTGGGGACGCTGCCGTTGGGGTGGGTATTCATTCTAAACTTACGCGGATAGACCGGGTGAACAGGGTTTGATAGTGTTGCGCTGGATTCTCGCCGTCCTGGTTCGTCATATTTGTCATCTGTTGCAGAAATCATCCACAATGTCGATTAGGCTGGGTTCGGCCTCAACGAGGCGATGCGCCAGCGCCCGCAGCGCGTCGGCGTCCAGTCCGGCCAGCAGGTCGGCGACGGCGGCGGCGGTAGCTATGGGGACGTGGTCGCCGTCGCCGTTATTGCAGGTTAGCAGCGTGGCCACGATGTGCTTGCAGTAGCCGCCCCAATCGTAAGGGCAGGTGCAGGATGCGGTGAAACTGTCATCGGTGAAGTTGACGCCGACCCGGTAGGGTTGCCATTCGCTGCCCTGCACCTCGGCGAACAGCTGGCTGCCCCGCAGGGTGGCCCGCTCGACCATTCCCCAATTGTGATAGTCGACGCCGCGGTCATAGGATTTCTCCGTGACTTTGGCGCGGATGGCGGCTTCGGTGATGTAGGGCAGGTTGGTCATAAGTCATCCCCACCATCGGGCAGCACGACGAAGTGGTCATCGTACCCTACCTTACACAAAGGCCGGCTGCTCGAAGCTGCCGCCTACCACCGGGTTGGCGTCCAGGCCGAGCCACCGCTCCACCAGGGTTCCGTACACGCCGCGGAAGTCGGTGTTGAAAGCCAGGTCGCCCTCCACCAAATCGGCTTCGTTCAGGGACGGGTAGGCGCCGTACATGCCGCCGGCTACCGGGTCGCCGACGGCGAAAGCTACGCCGCCGCTGCCGTGGTCGGTGCCGCTGCCGTTGTCCTTGACCCGCCGGCCGAACTCGGTGAAGGCGAACATCACCACGTTGTCGGCGGCATTATGCTCGCGGAGGTCGGCGTAGAAGTCGCTGACGGCGCGGCTGAGGTCTCCCAGCAGCCTGGGATGCACGTCGGCCTCGCTGGCGTGGGTGTCGTAGCCGCCCTGCTGGGTGTAGAAAATGCGGGTGCCCAGGTTGGCGGTGAGCACTTTGGCGATGCCCTGAAGATTCCTGGCGATGCCGGTGTCGGCGTATTCCACGCTGGAGGCGTACATATCGGGGGCGGCTTTGAGGATGTCGGCGCCTTTCAGGGCGTCCAAGCCGGTCTGCCCCAGGTAGTCCATGGTGGCGCCCAGGCCGACGGTGGGGGAGTACATCCGGGCGAAGATGTCCAGGGCCTGGGACCGTTCCGGCTCGTTGACGATGCCGGTGAGCACGCCGTAGGTTTCCAGCACGGCCACGGAGGCCACGGGCACGCCGGTCAGAGCCATGGCCCGGGGCAGGCCGCGCCCGAAGTTGACGCCGGTGAGCACGTTCTCCGCGTTGGGGTCGATGTCGCGGATGACGCGGCCCAGCCAGCCCTCAGTGCCCACTTTCTCCGGTTCGCAGGTGTGCCAGATGTCCATGCTGCGGAAGTGGGAGCGGTTGGGCGTGGGATAGCCGATGCCGTTGATGACGGCCACCTTGCCGGCGTCGTAAAGCGCCTTGATCTCGGGCAGGGCCGGGTTGAAGCCGAAATGGTCATCAATGGGCAACGCCTGCTCGGCGGGGATGCCCACGGTGGGCCGGTTGTCGTGGTAGCGCCCGTCGCCGTAGGGTATGACGGTGTTCAGGTAGTCGTTGCCGCCGGTGAGCTGGATGACGACGAGGATGGGGTCTTTGGAGGTGGTAGTCATGGCGGTGTGGCTCCGTGGGGGATTAGGGGTGGATGATGGGCGTAGTTTAGCACAGGGATAAAAAGTGGGCGTCCGGTTCAGGCGCGAGATGACTTCGTAGTAGTCGTCAGTTCGCGAGAGATTCCGGATTTTGTATAGCGTAATGCTCGACCGTGATAAAGCGTTATGCTATGTAACCATGGATGACCTCATCTCCCCACGCAACGACTCTTGAGTTTTGGCGCCGTCCACCCGAAACGGTCCGCGGTCACGAGCAATTTCGTCATTGCGACTCGCGGCGAACGGCGGCAATCTCAATTCACGGCTGAGCGGGTGCTACAATGGGCCGGCCCCGAAACTATCTGAGCGTAGCGAGGACTGCAATGACCACTGTGCGCACCGACGCCATTCGCCGTTTCACTGCCGCCGAGACGGACGCTATGGTTGCCGCCGGCATCGCGCCGGCCAGTGAGCGCGGAAGCGTGAACGCCGGCCGCCGTTTCACCGTGGCCGAGTATCTGGCCCTGGGTGAAGCCGGCATACTGTCGAAAGAGGAACGAATCGAACTGCTGGACGGGGAGATAATCCAGATGGCGCCCATTGGCAACCGGCATCTGATGAGTGTTGACTGGCTGGCTGACCTGCTGCGCGAAGGTATCGGACACCGGGCCATGGGGCGGGTTCAGGGATCGATACAACTGGACAACGCCACCGCTCCGGAACCGGACATTGCCGTCATCCGGCGGCGTTCCATCAACGACATCGGGCCGGCACTGCCGTCGGACATATATTTGCTGGTTGAAGTCGCCGACAGTTCACTGGAGTTTGACCTGGGGGAGAAGTTGGCCCGATACGCTGCTGCCGGGATACCGGAAGTTTGGATTGCCAACCTGCGCTCCGGGGAGTTGGTCGTTAGCACCGAGCCGGAAGGCGCGGCTTATACTAATGTCCGAGTCATCTCGCTGGGCGGACAGGTCAGCCCGCAGGCGTTCCCGGATGTAGCGTTGGAACTGACGGATTTCATTCCTGCCGTCGGTTGATGACGGACAGGTAGGCTAGGAGAGCCAGACGCGGCCGTCAGTTGTGATAGCGCCCGTCGCCGTAGGGTATGACGGTGTTTAGATAGTCGTTGCCACCAGTGATCTGGATGACGACGAGGATGGAGTCTTTGGCGGTGGTGGTCACAGCGGTGTGGCTTCGTGGAGAGGTTGATGGGCGTGGTTTGCATAGGCTGCAAAGATGATGTGGGCTCAGTCCATTGGGGTGTTGGTCATACCGTTGCCCTAACGCGGGGTTCTAGGGCGTGTTGACAAACTCCACCTAACTCCCGAGGTAATGAACCTTTGCGA
>CAYGAY010000042.1:5317-24556 GCA_964347975.1 uncultured Dehalococcoidia bacterium | reverse complement strand
AAACCTGCTACAAGATGTTGTCACTTTCAGGGTGGAGTTTGTCAACACGCCCTAATGTACTCTATTGTATAGCACAAATGTTGCAACCGGATTTCGCCGGCGAAGCCAGACAGGAGAACGATCGTGCCCATTCCGGAGAATCCCAAGATTTACCACATTGTCCATTGGGACCGACTAGCTTCAATTGTCAGCGACAACGCACTGTTATGTGATTCCATAATAACGGGTACTGGTCGTGAAGCTGGTACGACAATAGGAATGTCAAGCATTAAGAAGCGCAGATTGGAGTTGGAGATGCCAAGTCACCCCGGTACTTACGTGGGAGAATACGTTCCGTTCTATTTTTGCCCTCGCTCCGTGATGCTGTACCTGATCTACCGTGCCAATCACCCCGAGCTAACCTACAGAGGCGGTCAGGAGACTATCGTGCATCTTGAATTTGACCTGCGTGCGGTGATAGATTGGGCCGCCTCCAATAAGCGCCGGTGGGCGTTTTCGTTGTCTAATGCGTCTGCTTATTACACGCAGTTTCGTACCGACCGTAACGGCCTGCATGAGATCAATTGGAATGCGGTAGCAGCGAATGATTGGCGCCAGAGCGAAGTCAGGGAAGCGAAACAGGCCGAATTTCTGGTGCACCGTGCGGTTCCGTGGCATCTCGTTTCCCGAATTGGCGTTATTTCGCCTCAAATTGGCAATCAGGTGATAAGGACCATCAGCATGGCCGCTCATAAGCCTGGCGTTGAGGTCATGCGGCAGTGGTACTACTAGCTAGGGTGTGTCGCCAATTGCATTTTTTCGTCATTCCGGCGAAAGCGGGAATCCATAATCGTCACTTACTGATACGTATTCAGTCGCATGAACGCTTGGATTCCGGCGGAAGCCGGAATAACGGGCGATTTGACGACACTCCCTAGGAGCCAACCCAATGATTGAGTACAAGGTTGGGGATGTCCTGTCTGAAAAGACGGAAGCCCTGGTGAACACCGTGAACTGCGTTGGGGTTATGGGGCGTGGCGTGGCGCTACAGTTCAAGAAGGCGTTCCCGGAAAATTTCAGGGCTTACGCCAAAGCCTGCAAATCTGAAGAAATCCGGCCGGGGCGGATGTTCGTCTTTGAGACGAAACAGCTGGACAACCCCCAGTACATCATCAATTTCCCGACCAAGCGGCACTGGCGCGGCAAAAGCGACATTGCCGACATCGAATCCGGCTTGGCCGCATTGGCCGGCGAAATCCGCGACCGGGGGATTCGTTCCATCGCCCTGCCGCCGCTGGGCAGCGGCCTCGGCGGCCTGCACTGGCCAGACGTGCGTTCCCGGATTGAAACGACGCTGGGCGAGCTGTCCGCCGACGTGCGGTTGGTGGTCTTTGAACCATCCGGTGCGCCGGATGCCAGCGTTATGGCGCGTCTGACCGAAGTTCCGACAATGACGCCGGGACGGGCGGCGCTGGTTATGCTGATGCACCGTTATCTCATCGGTCTGATGGAGCCGCTGGTAACTTTGCTGGAAGCACACAAGCTGATGTACTTTCTGGAGGAGGCCGGCGAACCGTTGAATCTGTACTACACCAAAGCCCATTACGGCCCATATTCCGAAAATATGCGCCATGTCCTTCACGCCATAGAGGGGCATTTCGTGTCCGGCTATATGGATGGGGGCGATGCCCCGGACAAGCAGATTGACATTGTGCCCGGAGCATTGGATGGAGCATCGGATACCTTGCGGGATAACCCGGAGACGCAGGAACGGTTGAGCAGGGTCGTTGATCTGGTTGAAGGGTTTGAGACTCCTTTTGGCCTGGAACTACTGGCTACCGTGCATTGGGTAATCGTCAAGGAAGGAGCCGCAACCGTTGACGATGCTGTCCGCCGCACTTATGGCTGGAACTCCCGAAAAAAGAAGATGTTCTACCGGGAGCAAATCGTGCTGGCTTGCAAAACGCTGGCTGATAAAGGCTGGCTGCCTGGCAATTGGAGCAGCCTCGCCCACGGGCAGCCTCACCTTCTCTAATCAGTCACTGATTGGCGAGTCCGCCCTTGCCATCCCCGCCCAATGGTGGCAACCTCAATAACCGGAATGGTTACGCAGGAAGAACGCACCCCCACTCGCCTCATCGTGGGCCTGGGCAACCCCGGCCCACGCTACCGCGACACGCGGCACAACGTGGGGTTTGGGTGCGTTGATTTGCTGGCTGAGCGGTGGGGCATCGCTCTCAACGACCGGCGGCGGACTACGGCGCTGGGCCAGGGGTATCGGGACGGCGCGCCGGTGGTTTTGGCGAAGCCGCGCACTTTTATGAATTTGTCCGGCGAGTCGGTGGCGTACCTGCTGGCCCGGTTCGGCGGGCGGCCGGCTGACTTGGTGATCGTGTACGACGAGATGTCGCTGCCCCTGGGCCGCATCCGCCTGCGGGCGCGGGGTTCCGACGCCGGGCATAATGGGATGAAGGACATCATCCGCGCGGTGCATAGCATCGACTTTCCCCGGCTGCGCATCGGCATTGGCGGTCCGGGGATGTCGGGCAGCGTTGAGCACGTGCTGGGGCGGTTTTCGGATGAAGAAAAGCCGGCGGCGCAGGCCGCCATCGCGCAGGCCGCCGACGCGGTGGAGTGCCTGGTGGCCGAGGGCATTGACGTCGCGATGAACCGCTACAATACGTATCCGCAAGCGCCGGAAACAGAACCGCCGGCGGATCATCCGGCGTAGAGACGACAGCAGGATTTGATGGGTGGTGGGGGTCGGGGGCTGATCGAACCGCCCGCTTAACGGCGGGACAGCCGGGGCGCGTTGGCATTTGACAATCACCCCGTCGTTCCTGCGAAAGCAGGAACCCAGAAATCGTTGTCACAGGAAAGTTGGACCGACTGTACTCCTGCTGGATTCCCGCGAAAGTGGGAATGACGGACGCAAAGGCGGGAATACGGACGTAGAGCGGGAATGACGGGAAATGTCAACAGACTTCAGTAAGAAGTTCCTTATGGTTTGCGCGGCCCTGGCCGCGTTCACGCTGGCCGGCGTGGCGTGTACGTCAGACCAATCGGGGCCGGGGCCGGCTCCGCCGGTCCTCGAAGCGACGACCGGCGTTCCTGCTGTTGCGCCGACGCCAACGACGAGACCCATTGCGCTGCCGGCGTCTCCGCCGGCGGCGGGCAAGACCGCCGCCACCGTTCCGCAGCTGCGTCCTCGGGAGATGCCGACGCGAGAGCCGGCCGAGCCGCCGGATGCCGCCATGACCGCCGGCGATTTTCCGACGCCGCCGGACCGGGACCTGCTGCTGCTGGCCCGGCAGCTGCGCTGGGACGGCGTGGAACCGACGCCGGGGCCGGAACGGTTTGCCGGTGTGACCCTGGCGGTGGGAGACGCGGCGGAGTTCTGGACGCTGGACTATCCCATGCGGGAGATGGCGCGCAAGGAGTTCCGCCTGGCCGCGGTGTCCGAGCGCGCCTACTGGTGGGTTGAGCAGGGATTGAAGGTGGACGACGCGGACCTGCGCCGCACGGTGGCGGACGCCGAGAGTCGAGTGTATCCTCGGGTTACGGCGGTGTTTGGCGAGCCGCCGGAATTGCCCGGAGACGGAAAACTCGGCCACGTCATCAACGGACGGATTCCCGGCGTCGGCGGCTACGTGTCCGGCGCTGACCCCTATCCGTCGGCAGTGCATCCCTTCAGCAATGAGGCGCCGGCCATCTACATCAACGCCGACGCCGTGCCGCTGGGCAGCGACGAGTATCTGGGCGTACTGGCCCACGAACTACAGCACGCCATTCACTGGTACGCGGACCCGTCCGAAGCGACGTGGCTGAACGAAGGGCTGTCGGAACTGGCGGTGACGGAGGCGGGTTTCACGCCGGGCAGTATGTTCTACTACCTGCGCCGGCCCAATGTTTCGCTGGTCAACTGGCCCGATGAGTTGGGCGGCGACGTGGGCCTAAACTACGGCGCAGCAGCGCTGTTCGCCCACTATCTGCGGGAGCGATACGCGCCGGAGGGCGAGCTGCGTGATCTGCTGGCGGGTCGGCGAAACGGCATCGCTGCCGTGGATGATTTTTTGAATGACCGGCGCGCTGCTACCCACGACGGAGCGCCGGCCGATTTCCATACCGTCTTTGCCGACTGGATGGTAGCCAACCTGCTGGACCGGGAGGAAGTCGGCTACGGGTATCGCAACCTGGACCTGGAAGCCCGCATCACGCGGTCAGTGCGGGTTGGCGATGACGGGACGAAGGCATCGCTGCCCCAGTACGGCATCGACTACGTGGAATTGCGGGGCGCCAAAGACGGAATCACGGTTCATTTTGAGGGCGCGGGGGTAACGCCGCTCCTGCCCGTGGCGGCGCCGGATGACGGATGCTGGTGGACCAACCGGGGAGACAATATATCGTCAACTCTGACCGGAAGTTTCGCCATCCCGGAGACCGCGGCCGACGGCGATGGTCCGGCGTTGACGTTCAACCGCTGGTACAGCATTGAAGAGGATTGGGATTACCTGTACCTGGAGGTGTCAACGGACGGAGGCGCGACGTGGAACGTGCTGGAAGCGGCGGGCACCACGGACGCCAATCCGATGGGCAACAGCTACGGGCACGGCTACACCGGGTCCAGCGACTGGCAGGAAGTGACGGCGTCGCTAACCAACTACGCCGGTCGGGACGCGCTGGCGCGGTTCCACTATGTCACCGACGACGCCATTCACGGCCCGGGGGCGTGCGTGAGCGATATGCGCGTGTCATGGGACGATGCCGGCCCAGGTGATTGGCAGCCCGACGGGTTCGTGCTGATCAACAACCAGGTGCGACAGGATTGGATGGTGTGGCTGATCGGCGACGGGCCGCATCCGACGGCGACGCGGCTGCCGCTGGATTGGGACGCTGGGGAGCAGCGTTATACGGGGATGGCCGCCGCGCCGGCGATTGACGATGATGGACGGGTGGTGATTGCAGTCGCTCCGGCGGCGCCGGCCACCATGGAGCCGGGCCAATACCGCGTCTGGGCGACGGAAGCGCAATAGGTCACGCAGCTCACGCGGTATCCGACGCGGTGGGTTCCAGCAGGCATTGGGCGAATTCCAGCAGGGCTCCGGCGCGGGAGCAGGAAAAACACTGCCATTGCACTGTGGTCAGTGACACCTGCAAGGAGGATTCGGCGTTGCAAAGAGGACAGACGCCCACCAACCTGGTCCGCTCCCGGGGTGATGTGCCGGAGGAGGTCAACGTGGTGAACGCGCCGATGATCTGGAGCAGCCGGCCCCGGCGCACCGGGCCGGCGGGGTCGGTTCCCATGCCGCGACAATTGCGCCGGCGCAGTTCGGCCAACAGGGACGGGACCACGGCGCTGAATTGTTCGGCGAGGGGCGGCTCCGGTTCCGGCGCGTTGACGCGGGCTATGGCGGCAACCAGGGCGTAGAGGCCGGGTTCGCTGAGGCTGGACAGGCCGTTGGCGAGGTTGTCGCCGGCCAGGGCGGAAAAACGTTTCAGGAACTCCCGCAGACGTTGGTCGGTAAGCGGCGGGAAATTTGCGGCGGGCAAATGGGACGATGCCGTTTCCGGTCCGGGGAACAGCAGGACGCTGTCGATGGGCATTGCTGGGACGGTCAAAGGTTTGCGAGCCTCCTTACACTGGTTCTACTTTCAGGATAGGGACCTGTCAGCGGTGGCCGCAAGGGGCAAGTGTCAGTTGCCACCGGCAGTCGGCGAAACTAAAATGGCCGGCATTCATACGGAGGTATCGACACATGAAGCTATTGGTACTATCAGGCGGGCGTCACCCCTACGAGGAGTCGACGCCGATTTTGGAATCGTTTCTCAAGGGAGCGGGCCATGAGGTCACGGTGACGGAGGACGCCGCGGTGTTGGCCGACGGTTCCGCCATGGACGGGTACGACGCGCTGGTGTTCAACACGCGGCGGGAGAACGTGCCGGACTTTGGCGACTGGACGCTGTCGGCGTCGGAAATGGACGGCCTGCGGGATTACATCAGCGGCGGCAAGGGGTTCGTGTGCATCCACATCGCTACCTGCGTGGCGGCGGCGTGGCCGGAGTATCATGAAATTACCGGCGGCGGCTGGATTTCCGGGACCAGTTACCACCCTCCCTACGGCGAGTTCACGGTCAACGTGAGCGACGGCGGCCACGCTGGAGTCCAGGGGGTGTCGGACTTCTCCACCAACGACGAGTTATACATGAACCTGGCGATCAAGGACGGGAACAACGTCTTCATCACCGGCGCCGCCGAGGATGGCACCTGGCCCTGGGGCCCGGACCGCAACCCCACGCATATGCCCGGCGGCACTTACCCCCTGGGCTGGACCCGCCAGTACGGGGACGGCAACGTGTTCGTCCTGCTGCTGGGTCACGACGGTCGGAGCTTTGAGACGCCGGAGTTCCAGCGCATTGTGCTGAACGGGGTTGAATGGGCGGCGGCGAAAGCGCCGGCCTGACCGGGCAATAGATCCGGACAAATCACATGGGGCGGGTTTGAAACCCGCCCCGGCATACGTACCACGGCGTTCTTGCCACCGTATCAGGACGCTTCTCCGGTGGCCCAAGCCTTGATGAGGTGGTGGGCGATGGCGATGGGGCCGGGGACGGTGAGTTCTTCGCTGCGGCCCTCCAGGGCCAGGAGAACTTCGGCCCGGTCAAACCAGCGTACGTCGGTCATCTCCTCGTCGTCCATATTGATGTCGGTGGTGTCGGCTTCGGCGAGGCAGCCAATCATCAGGGAGGATGGGAAGGGCCAGGGCTGGGAGGAGTGGTAGCGGACGTTTTTGACCCGGATGCCGGCCTCTTCCATGACCTCACGGGCCACGGCTTCCTCGATAGCCTCGCCCTGGTCCATGAAGCCGGCCAGGGCGGAGTAGGCGCGCATCCGTTGCAAGCGCCCCCGGGACTGGCCGAGGAGGCAGCGGTCGCGCTCAACGTCGGCGACGACGGTGATGACCACCGGGTCGGTGCGGGGGAAATGCTGGGCGTTGCAGGCGGGGCACTGGCGGACCTGGCCGCCGCGCTTCTTGTCGGTGGCATGTCCGCATACCGAGCAGAAGCCGTGGCGCAGATTCCAGTCCAATTGGGCGCGGGCGTGGGAGAGCAGGCCGGCGTTGGGGCCGGACATGGTCTCGCCGGCGGTGCGGCAGTCCTCGAAGCGCCAGCCGGTATCCTGCTGCACGCGCTCGGCGACGCGCTGGGCCCTGGAGAGGTCAACGGCGAAGTGAGCGGCGTCATCCAGCAGGCCGAGGAAAATCCATTCGGCATCGGGGGGCAGCGGCTGCAGCAAGGCGGGGTTGAGCCAGCCGGGTTCCGGCGGGTCCTGGTCGGTGAGGAGCACGTTCAGATTGTGGAACGGAAGGAACCGGCTGGCGTCGTCAGCAGCCTGGCGGGCGATCCATGCTTCATCCCGTCGTTCCGCCTCGCCGCGATTGATGGGGTTGTTGGCAAAGATGTGGGGTGGGTAGGTCATGTGGTTAATGCACCTGTTTGGTGGGAATTTTGACGAAAATAGCCCGGCTACAATTCAAGTGCTTCAGCTAATTTCTGTAGCACTGAATCGATGTCGAGGGCCGAACGCCGTGCTACTACAAATAGCCGCTCCAACTGTTTGTCCTGTTCAGCAGTTACATTGTCGTAGTGAAGAACCTCGACTGTGTGTCCGTTTTCGTCGAGGATCTCCAATCGGTAATTGGGGTCAGCATCTATAATCCGTGGGGGTAACTCCCGTATCACGACGGATATGGCACCTGCCGACGCGACGAACTGGTGTTCCCGGACAGAACGGTGCCATTTCAGTTTCCCATCATCCGTTCGCCGAATTAGTCCGTCCAAGATTTGGTCCAACTCGATCATGACGTCTCCCCTGGCGAATCGCCGAAGCCAATCACGCTAGCCAATTCTTCCAAATCGCTCTGAATATCGTTCAGGCTTTGGTTCAATCGGGAACGATCCTGGTTTTCAATGGTTTCACCGATGCGCTCTCTAGCGAAGTTTTCTGTGTCTCTGATAATTGTTCTCGCGACCGCCAGTTTGTCGCGGACTTCGGTCTGGTTTTCGGGACAACGTGCTATCACGTCCGAGAGCATGGCTCGCAGTGCTTGGTAATGCTCTCTGGCCGCATCCCAACGATCATTGTCGTGCAGTGTCTTAATGCGTTCGATCAGCCCGATGGCGCGGTGCAGATCTACCGTTTGTAAATAACGCACGATTTGATCTCGAGTCTCGCCCGCCGCTGTTTCTGCCGCTTGCGAAGCAGACCTTGCGCCACGAGCTTCCTTGATAGCCCAACCGAGACCACCTAATGAAACGACAATTCCTAACACGGTGGCTACATCGCCCCATGTGGCCGTCCAAAACTCCATCATAGGCTGCGATTATATCCCCTAGTGAAGTATCAGCGAAGGGGGCAAGTGTCCGCAAACAGCACGAGGCTGGAGAAGGCCCAGGTACGTCATATCTGCGGATGCAGGGTACAGTTTTGGAAAGTATCGTGCAGTTCCCTGTCCAGGATGGCGCAGCAGGCAATGTTCCTGCGTTCTCGCGGTCCCGATTTCAGCGGGGTTGCTCCGGCGGCCTCGGTGTTAGAGGGGTTTGACGTTTTCCGTCATCCAGGCCGCCAACTCGGTGAACCGGAACGTGTTGGTTTCAAACAAGCCCCATGAAATGGTCATAGGCTTCCCGGTTGTCGCAGTCGATGTAGTGTCCGTTCAGCCGCAGGAAGGTGTCGGTGACAAAGAAAGCTACGCGCTTGTTGCCATCTACAAAAGGGTGGTTCATGGCCAGGCTTTCCATGAGCGCGGCTGCCTCCTCAATGATGCCATCATAGTATCCAATCTGGGGCCGCATGAGGGCGGATTCCAACGCGCCCAAATCTGGCATTCCCGGTTCACCGCCGAACTGGTACAGCAGATCGTCGTGTATGTTCACAACCTCATCTATATTTGGAAAGCTGCGGGTCATTGGGCCAGCAACTCGCCGAGCCGGCGATTCTTTTCAACGCTGGCCCGGTAATGAGCCATCACTTTGGGGCGGACTTTCTTACCATCCCGATTGACGACATATTCCCGCATGGCGTCTTCCAGTACCGCCTCAAAATCCCGGCCTTCCGCTTGCGCGATGCTTCGCATTGCCGCCAGCAGTTCCGGAGCGGCCTGGCCGGAAAATTGCTCTTTCGTCGTAACCATTGTGATGCTCTCCTGGATAATCCTGTTGCTATTCTGCGATGAGGCCGCAAGCGCGTCAAGCCGGGTCGCCGCTCACGCGCAGCCACTTTCCGCGAACTGTCATTCCACGCTCGCCGTGGGCGGGCGATAGACTCTCGTTGCGGCGGCGCCGGCCGCCGGCTCCGAGAGTCTTGCCGGGACGGCCATTGCTACGCCGTCGAGATTGCCGCCCCCGTATCAAGTACGCCCTCGCAATGACAAAGTGGGTGCGCCTGAGGGGTCGGCGCGCTTGCCTCGAAGCGCGCCGGTTGCGGGGGTTGGCCCCCGTGTTAGAATGGCGCACTGACTGAACCCATTCCCCTTTCGTTAGTTGAGGAGGCATTTGATGAGCGCCCCGGCACGTATGAAGTTTGGCGTGTTTATGGCCCCGTTCCACCGGGTCGGCGAGAACCCGACCCTGGCGCTGGAGCGGGACCTGGAACTGCTGCAATGGCTGGACCAGCTGGGTTTTGACGAAGCCTGGATCGGCGAGCACCACAGCGCCGGCTGGGAGACCATCGCCTCCCCCGAGGTGTTCATGGCTACCGCCGCCGAGCGCACCCGCAACCTGCGTCTGGGCACCGGCGTGGTCAGCCTGCCCTACCACCATCCCTACATGGTCGCCAACCGCATGGTGCTGCTGGATCACCTGACCCGTGGCCGCGTCATGCTGGGGGTTGGCCCCGGCGCCCTGGCCTCCGACGCCTATATGTTCGGCATTGACCCGGCCCGCCAACGGGAGATGATGGACGAATCCCTGGGCGTCATCAAGCGGCTGATGGACAACCCGGAGCCGTACACCTACACCTCGGACTGGTTTGAGCTCCACGACGCGCACCTGCAGCTGCGCCCGTACCAGCAGCCCTTCCCGCTGGTGGTGGCGTCGGTGCAGTCGCCGGCCGGCGTAACCACGGCCGGCAAGTACGGCGCCGGCGTCATCTCGCTGAGCGTGCCCCGGGATATGGTGCGCTCCACCAGCCTGAAGGACCAGTGGGCCATCGCCGAGGAGACCGCCGCCGAGCACGGCCAAACCGTCAAGCGCGAGGAATGGCGGCTATCGGTAGGCGTGCATCTGGCGGAGAGCAAGAAACAGGCGCAGGAGGATATCCGCGAGGGTTCTGCCCGGGTCGTCACCGAGTACTTCGGCAACACCCTGGGCCACGAAGTGCCGGATGTTCCGCGCGACCAGATTGTGGACTTTATGACCGACAACAAGCAGTGGATTGTGGGTACGCCCGACGACTGCATCCAGCGCATCAGCGAGTTGCAGGAGCTGTCCGGCGGGTTCGGCGGGATGCTGGTGCGGGTGGAGGACTGGGCGCCGCGGGACAAGCTGCATCGCTCTTACGAGCTGATGGCCCGCTACGTGATGCCCCAGTTCCAGGGCACGCTGACCGGCATCCAGACTTCACAGCAGTGGGCGTCGGACCTGCGGGAGACCTTGCAGGTCAACCGCCGCGCCGGCCTGGAGCGGGCCGAGCAAACCTACCAGGAAAGCCGCCAGCCGCGGCAGTAGCATATTGAGCCGGTCGAGCAGCGGCGGCAGGGGCGGGTTTGAAACCCGCCCCTGCCGGATTTGGGGGACAGCGCCGGGTTATAATGTGCCAAAAGACAGAGACCAAGCAGCAGGGGTAGAGATTATGCGCAAGACCAAGATTATCGCCACCATAGGCCCCGCATCGCGCTCGCCCGAGACGCTGGATCGGTTGGTGGCCGCCGGAATGGACGTGGCCCGGCTCAACTTTTCCCACGGCACGCTGGAGGAACACGCCGAGGTTATCGCCAACGTGCGGGCGGCGGCGGAACGGCACAACCGTCCGGTGGCCGTACTCCAAGACCTGGGGGGCAACAAGTTCCGTCTGGGACAGATGGACGAGCCGGCCCAGCTGAACTACGGCGACGAAGTTTCAATCATTAACGAGACGCGCTCGGCGTCCCCCATGTTGCTGCCCTTTCCCGAACCGGACATTCTGCGCAGTATGCGCCCCGGCAACCTGGTGTACATTTCCGATGGCACAGTGTGCCTGGAGGTGCTGGACGTAACGCCGGACCTGGAAGTTAAAACCCACGTGCGCAACGGGGGCAACCTGTCGTCATACAAGGGCGTCAACCTGCCCGACGTGCCCATCGATATGCCGGTGATTACCGAGAGCGACAAGATCGCGCTCCAGTTCGGCGTGGAGCAAGAGGTTGACTGGGTGGCCCTGTCCTTCGTACGCAGCGGCGAGGACGTGCGCTACGCGCGGGCGTACCTGAACCAGTTGGACAGCCGCGCTCCGGTGATGGCCAAGCTGGAACGCCGGGAGTGCATCACCAACCTGGACGACATTCTTCAGGAGGTGGACGGCATCATGGTGGCCCGGGGCGACCTGGGAGTGGAGATGCCGATGGAAGAGGTGCCGGTGATTCAGAAGGACATGGTGACGCGCGCCAACCGGACGGGCAAGATTTCATCGGTGGCGACGCAGATGCTCCGCTCCATGGTCAACTCGCCCACGCCGACGCGGGCTGAAGTGTCCGACATCGCCAACGCCGTGCTGGACGGTTGCGACTCCATCCTGCTGTCCGACGAAATTGCCGTGGGCGCCTATCCGGTGGAGGCGGTGCGCATCGCCGACGCCGCCATCGTGCAGGCGGAAACGATGTACCACTACTACACCGAGTTCCCCCAGCGGGACCAGACCCAATCGGTCACCTGGGGCGCGACGCAGTTGACCAAATCCCTCAACGCCAAGCCCATCGTCATCACCAGCACGGGTCGGGCGGCCTTCGAGATGTCCCGCTTCCGTCCTGAAAACGACATCATCGTCTTCTCCCACGACGCGGCAGTGCAACGGCGGGTCTGCATGGCCTGGGGCCTGACGCCCAAAGGCGTGCTTCCCGCCGAACCCGACGTCGCCAAACTGGTAACGCTGCTGGTGGACGCCGCCATGGCCACGGGTATGGTGTCGGAGCGGGACGTGGTGACGCTGGTGCACGGTTTCATGACTGGCGTGACGGGCACCACCAACACCATCCAGGTGCTCAACATCCAGGAATACCTGAGCCATATCGGGCGCAACGCAGTGTCTTCCGCTGCCCCGGCGCCGGCGTGATGTGTCCCACCGGAGACAATGCCGGAGACAATGCCGGAAGGGTCGCAGCGCTGTGTCGCCAGGGGACATCAAAATGACGGAGCAGGAATACGCGGAGTGCGCCCGCAAGTTTCTAGTTGATTCCGACCATGAGTTTGCCGCCGGCGAGCGGCAGCAGGCGTCGGAAAAGCTCTACGGGGCGGCGAACGGGGCGCTGGCGGCCATCGCGGCGCAGCATGGCTGGAAACACCGGACACACCGGGATATGAAAAACGCCAGCCAACGGCTGGCGGAAGAATACGGCGACGCTTTTCTGGTTGGCGGGTTCGCTATCGCGGAGAAGTTTCACAAAAACTTTTTCCACGATGAAATGGAGGATTACGAAATTGAAGTTGACCGGCCGGCGGTGCATGAGTTCGTCAGCCGGGTACTGGAGCTTCTGGAGGACTAACGCCGAGGCAACGCTGCCTGCCCTCTGGCGATGCGGATTCCGGCTTTCGCCGGAATGACGGTGGTTGGGACAGGATACGCTTGATTACTCGACGGCGATAGACCGGGGCAGGCGGCTCATCCCTGATGCCAGGTACTGGTCAACGCCGCGGGCGACATCCCGGCCTTCGGCGATGGCCCAGACGACCAGGGACTGGCCGCGCACCATATCGCCGCCGGCGAAGACGCCCGGCACCGATGTCATCTTGTTCTCGTCAGTCTTGACGTTGCCGCGTCCATCCAGTTCCACGCCCAACTGCTCCAGCATTCCGCCATGTTCCGGGTGCAGGAAACCCATGGCCAGCAACACCAGGTCGGCATCCACGCTGAACTCGCTGCCGGGGACTTCGGACATTTGGAAACGGCCACCTTCGCCCCGGGTCCAATCGACGCGGACGGCATGGAGCCGGCTGACCTGTCCGTTCTCGCCGGAAAGAGATTTGGTGAGGATGTTGTAATCCCGTACGCCACCCTCTTCGTGGGCTCCTGACGTGCGCAATATCATGGGCCAGCGGGGCCAGGGGTTGTCGTCAGGGCGCGTTTCGGACGGTTCCGGGAGCAGTTCAAATTGGTGGACGATTTCGGCGCCTTGACGGTGGGCGGTGCCCAGACAGTCCGCGCCGGTATCGCCGCCGCCCAGGATGATGACCCGCTTGCCTTCGGCGGTGATTTGGTCAGAGACAGTTTCTCCGGCCAGCGTCCGGTTCTGCTGGGGCAGGTATTCCATGGCGAAATGAACGCCGTCCAGCTCCCTGCCGGGAACGTTCAGGTCGCGGGCGTGGGTAGAGCCGCCGGTCAGGCATACCGCGTCATACTCCTGGAGCAACTGCTCCACCGGATAATTAACGCCCACGTTGACGCCGGTGCGGAACACGATGCCCTCGGCCTCCATCAGAGCGACGCGACGCCGGACCACCGATTTTTCCAGCTTGAAATCGGGAATGCCCAACATGAGCAGGCCGCCGATGTAATCGGCGCGTTCCAGCACCGTGACCGTATGTCCGGCACGGTTGATCTGCTGGGCGGCGGCCAGTCCGGCCGGGCCGCTACCGACTACCGCCACCGTTTTGCCGCTGCGGGTCTCCGGGGGCGTTGGTTTAATCCAACCCTGCTCGAACCCGCGGTCGCTGATTTCCTTCTCGATGTATTCGATGGTGACCGGGTCAGCGTTTATGCTGAGCACACAGGATGCTTCGCAGGGGGCGGGACAGATGCGCCCGGTGAACTCCGGGAAGTTGTTGGTGCTCAGCAACACCTCCAGGGCCCGTTGCCAGTTGCCCTGGTACACCTGGTGGTTGAACTCCGGTATGACGTTGCCCAGAGGACATCCCATGTGGCAGAAGGGCACCGCGCAGTCCATGCACCTGCCGCCCTGCTCCGTGGCCTGCTCATCGGACCAGCGGTGATAATACTCCCGCCAGTCGCCGACGCGCTCGGCCGGGGGCCGGCGTTCCGGGGGCGTACGCCCGAACTCCATGAAACCGGTGATTTTACCCATTGGACACCGCCACCAGTTCCTGCGCCGCCCGCTGGGCGCGTTCTCGCAACACCCGGCGGTAGTCGCGGGGCATTACCTTGCGGAACTTGCCGATACTGGCTGACCAGTCATCAAGGATGCGCTGGGCGGGCCCGCTGCCGGTGTGTTCCAGGTGCTCGCTGAGGAGGCGGTGCAAGACGTCGATATCCTCTGGCTCAACCAGGTCTTCCAGGTCGGCCATGCCGTCGTTGAAGCGGATGTGGAAATCGCCGTCCGGGTCGTACACGAAGGCGATGCCGCCGCTCATGCCGGCGGCGAAGTTGCGGCCGGCGCTGCCGATAACGGCGACGATGCCGCCGGTCATGTACTCGCAGCCGTGGTCGCCGATTCCTTCCACCACGGCGCGGGCGCCGCTGTTGCGGACGGCGAACCGTTCGCCGGCCCGCCCACGGATGAATACGTCGCCGCCGGTAGCCCCATACAACGCCACGTTGCCGATGATGATGTTGTCCTCGGGCACGAAGCCGGAAC
The DNA here is from genome assembly GCA_964347975.1 of uncultured Dehalococcoidia bacterium. Classification (GTDB taxonomy): domain Bacteria; phylum Chloroflexota; class Dehalococcoidia; order Lucifugimonadales; family UBA3495; genus Bin87. The sequence goes on along the minus strand of CAYGAY010000042.1, from coordinate 9,797 downwards.
CGTCGGGGGGCACGATAACGAGGCGTCCGCCGCCGATGCCCTTGCCCATGTAGTCGTTAGTGTCGCCGGCCAGCCGGATAGCCACGCCGGGAGCGAGGAACGCGCCGAAGCTCTGTCCGCCGGAACCCTCCAGTTTGATGTTGATGGTGCTGTCGGGCAGACCGTCTTCGCCGTACTTATGCGCCACTCGACCGCTGAGCATGGCGCCCACCGTGCGGTTGGAGTTGCGAACGGGCAGCGTAATGTTTACCGGGGCGCCGTAATCAATGGCGGGCTGGGCCTGTGCGATGAGCTGGTGGTCCAGCGCCCGCTCCAAGCCGTGGTCCTGTTCGATGCAGCAGTAGGTCGGCACGCGCTGAGCTCGGGACGGAATGGTGAGGAGGCGATCCAGGTCGATGCCCGACGCCTTCCAGTGATCCACGGCTCGGCGCGTTTCGAGCTTGTCCACGCGGCCCACCATTTCAGCCACGGTGCGGAAACCGAGTTCCGCCATGATTTCGCGCAGCTCTTCGGCAACGAAGTAGAAGTAGTTGACCAGGTGTCCCGGCTGCCCGGCGAACCGTTTGCGCAGTTCGGGGTCCTGGGTGGCGATGCCCACCGAGCAGGTGTTGAGATGGCACTTGCGGAGCATGATGCAACCGTTGACAATGAGCGCTGCCGTTGCCATTCCGAACTCTTCAGCGCCCAGCAGGGCGGCCACCGCCACGTCGCGGCCCGTTTTCAACTGGCCGTCGGTCTGCACGACGATGCGGCTGCGCAGGTCGTTGGCGACCAACACCTGCTGTGTCTCGGCGACGCCCAGTTCCCAGGGCAGGCCGGCATGCTTGATGGAGGATTCCGGCGACGCGCCAGTGCCTCCGTCGTGGCCGCTGATCAGCACCACGTCGCCGTGACCCTTGGAGACGCCGGCGGCGATGGTGCCGACGCCCACCTCGGACACCAGCTTGACGTGGATGCGGGCCTCCGGGTTGATGTTTTTCAGGTCGTGAATAAGCTGGGCCAAGTCCTCAATGGAGTAGATGTCGTGGTGGGGCGGCGGCGAGATCAGCTCGACGCCGGGGGTGGTGTGCCGCACCCAGCCGATGTACTCGTCGACCTTGTGACCGGGGAGCTGTCCACCCTCGCCGGGCTTGGAACCCTGGGCCATCTTGATCTGCAAGTCGGTGGCGTTGACCAGGTAGTTGGGGGTTACGCCGAAGCGGCCGGAGGCCACCTGCTTGATGGCGCTGTTGCGGTCGTCGCCGTTTTCGTCCAGCGAATAACGATGGAAGTCCTCGCCGCCCTCGCCGGTGTTGCTGCGCGCGCCGAGGCGGTTCATGGCGATGGCCATGGTCTCGTGGGCCTCGCGGCTGATGGAACCGAGGGAGATGGCGCCCGTGGCGAAGCGCTTGACGATTTCGACGGCCGGCTCAACGTCGTCAACATGGATAGGTTGGCTGAGCTTGAAATCCAACAGGCCGCGCAGGGTTGCCATCCGGCGGCTCTGGTCGTTGACCTGCTCGGCGAATTCCCGGTAGGCGCGAGGATCGTTGGCGCGGGTAGCGTATTGCAGCTTGGCGATGGCTTCCGGGTTCCACTGGTGGAACTCGCCATGACGACGCCACTGGTACTGCCCACCCATGTCCAACTCTTGCATTCCCGGAACGAAGGGATCATCGAAGGCGGAGCGATGGCGTTGCAGCGTTTCTTCCTCAATCACGTCCAGGCCGATGCCCTGGATGCGGGACGGGGTGCGGGCGAAGTAACGTTCCACCACCTCATCCTTGAGGCCGATGGCCTCGAAGATTTGAGCGCCACGGTAGGACTGGACGGTGGAAATGCCCATCTTGGACATTACTTTGAGGATGCCCTTTTCGTTGGCCTTGATGAAGTTGGACACGGCGTAGTCGGGCTTGGCGCCGTTGAGTTCGCCGCGCTCGGCCAGGTCGCGGGCCGATTCCAGGGCCAAATAGGGGTTGATACCGCCGGCGCCGTAGCCGATGAGCAGGCAGAAGTGCTGCACTTCCCGGGGTTCTCCTGACTCCACCACCAGGCCGACCCGGGTGCGGTCGCCGGTGCGGGTCAGGTGATGATGCACCGCGCCGGTGGCCAGCAGGCTGGGGATGGGAGCGTGGGCGTCGTCCACGCCCCGGTCGGACAGGATGATGATGTTGTTGCCGTCGGCGACGGCCTGGGAGGCGGCCGCGCACAGGGCGGCCACGGCCGGTTCCAGAGAGCCGTTTTTGGCGTCGAACAGGGTGGACAGCGTGGTTGATGAGAGCCCCGGACGGTCGAGGGAGCGGATTTTCGCCAACTGCTCATCGGTAAGCATGGGAGACTTGAGCCGGAGTTGGCGACAGTGCAGGGGGCTTTCGTCGAACAGGTTCCGCTCACTGCCGATGAAGGCTTCCAGCGATGTCACCAGTTCCTCACGGATGGCGTCCAGGGGAGGATTGGAGACCTGGGCGAAAAGCTGCTTGAAGTAGTCGAACAGGGGGCGGTTCTGATCGGACAGCACGGCCAGCGAGGCGTCGTTGCCCATGGAACCGATGGCTTCATAGCCGTCGGCGGCCATTGGCGTGGTCAGCATCCGCAGCTCTTCAATGGTATAGCCAAAGGCGCGCTGCTGCTGGCGCAAATTATTGCCGCCGGCTGGGAGAGCGGCTTCGGTCGGCGGCAGATCGTCCAGGTTGACTTTGTTCTCTTGAAGCCACTGACCGTAGGGCTGATGGGTTGCAAGGGTGTGTTTCAGTTCCTCGTCGCCAATGATGCGGCCCTCATCGAAACTGACCAGGAACATCCGGCCCGGCTGGAGGCGGCCTTTCTCCCTGATCCGCTCCGGGGCCAGGTCCAGCACACCGGTTTCCGAGGCCATTACCAGTTTGTCGTCGTGGGTCACGGTGTAGCGGAAAGGCCGCAAGCCGTTGCGGTCGAGGACGGCGCACACGTCCTTGCCGTCGGTGGCCAGCATCATGGCGGGGCCGTCCCACGGCTCCATCATGCAGGAGTGGAATTCGTAGAAGTCTTTTTTCTCCTGGGGCATGGTCTCATGCTGGTCCCAGGCTTCCGGGATCATCATGAGCATGGCGTGGGCCAGTTCGCGGCCCGTCATCACCAGCAGTTCCAGAGCGTTGTCGAAGCTGGCGGTGTCGCTGGCCAGGGGGTCGCAGATGGGGGCCAGCTTGTGGATGTCGTCGCCGTACAGGGGCGAGCTGAACTGGTACTCGCGAGCGTGCATCCAGTTGATGTTGCCGCGTAGCGTGTTGATTTCGCCGTTGTGGGCCAGGTAACGGTACGGGTGGGCCAACTTCCAGTGGCCGAGGGTGTTGGTGCTGAAGCGGGAGTGGACCAGGGCGAAGGCAGAGACGAGAGCCGCGTCGTTCAGGTCCAGGTAGAAGCCGGAAAGTTGGTAGGATACCAGCAGCCCCTTGTAAACCACGGTGTTGGCGCTGAGGCTGCAAATGTAGAAGAAGTCGGCGGCTTCGTCGCTGATGCCAGTGGAGGGCAGAGTGTTGGTGACGACCTTGCGGACCACGTACAGTTTGCGTTCCAGAGAAGCCCGGTCGGGGGTGTTGGCGGAACCTTTGCCCACGAAGAACTGGCGTATGGTGGGACAGACCTCGCGTGCGTCGCGGCCAATCGCCCCGTGGTTCAAGGGCACTTCCCGCCAGCCCAGCAGTGTAAGGCCCTCGTTGGCGACAACGGTTTCAATATGCGCCACGCACTTGGCCAGCGCGTCCCCACTCTGAGGGAGGAACGCCATACCGACGCCGTACTCGCCCTCGGGGGGCAGGTTAATGCCCAAACCGGCGGTTGCCTGGCGGAAGAAAGCATCGGGCATCTGCACGAGGATCCCGGCGCCGTCGCCGGTGTCGGGATCGGAACCGGAGGCGCCCCGGTGCCCCAGATTGTTGAGGACTTCCAGGGACTCCGTGATGATGGCGTGGGTCTTTTCGCCCTTGATATTGGCTACCATGCCGACGCCGCAGGCGTCGTGCTCCTGTTCGGGAGCATATAAGCCGGATTGGGCCAATTGTCTGAGCGAATTCATAATGGCACCCCGCGCTCCAACAATGCAAAAAGGGCCAGTAGCGTCGGGGCCACTCCCATGCCGATTTCCACTGGGAAAGGTGGTTCGCCGCCGCTGGCAAAAATCATTTGTGTAATATATCACAAATGGCGGGGATTGCAAGGCAAACCCGGCCGGCCTATACTCGCATGGCAGGGCGGTGGTACACGCCGCCGTCGTTATCATCACAAGGAGCAAGCGTCATGGACATTGCGCCTGTACAAGCGCTTTTCGGTTCCCTGCTGGCGCTGTTATTTGGCTCGAATTTTGCCCTCTGGTTTCGCATGGGCCAGACCGTCACCAACAAGGACCTGAACCGGCTGCGCGACGAACTGCGCGTGGAAGTGAAAGAGATAGTTGATACGGCGGTCAACGAGGCTGCCGGGGACCTCAACCACCGGATGAACGAGCTCCAGTTGGACATGAACAACC
>CAYGAY010000042.1:0-5217 GCA_964347975.1 uncultured Dehalococcoidia bacterium | reverse complement strand
AACCACCGGATGAACGAGCTCCAGTTGGACATGAACAACCAGATAAGCGAGCTCCGGCAGGACGTCAACCGGGTGCTGGCCGCCCTCGCCAATCACGAGCATATTGCCGGTCGCGTGATGACAACCGTCCAGCCTGACACCGAACCGGCCCAAGTCGGCGATAACTAGGTATCGAGCTACATGACAACTACCGAAACCCTTACCCCGGCCGACGTGGCCCGCCTGGCTGTGGACGTGGCCGCCGACAAGCTGGCCGCAGACATTGTGATGCTGGACCTGCGGCAGTTGACGGTGTTCGCCGACTATTTTGTCGTGATGACGGCGGATTCGGTGCGCCAGATCGAAGCGTTGGAAGAGGATCTGTCCGACGCCATGGCAGAAGCCGGCGTGGCCCGCCACCACCGGGAGGGGACCCCGGCCTCCGGTTGGGTGCTGCTGGACTTTGCCGATGTGATAGTGCACATCTTCGGGCCGGAGGAGCGGGAATTCTTCGGGTTGGAACGACTGTGGAGCCGGGCTCCGCAAGTGGTCAGGATTCTGTGATCCACTGGTCGGTACTGCGGGAATAGTCCAGCGCGTCGCCGGCGCCGAAGAACAGGCCGATCTCGCGTTCCGCCGACTCCAGGCTGTCGGAGCCGTGGACGATGTTGCGCCCGATGTCTATCCCCAGGTCGCCGCGGATGGTGCCCGGCGCCGCCTCGGCCGGGTTGGTGCTTCCCATAGTCTGCCGGGCCAGCGCCACCGCATTGTCGGCCTCCCAGATCATCGCCACGATGGGGCCGGAGGTGATGAAGGACACCAGCGACGGAAAAAAAGGCCGGTTGACGTGTTCGGCGTAATGCCGGCCGGCCAGGTCTTCGTCAACCTGCATGAGGCGGACGGCGACCAGTTTCAGGCCCCGGCGTTCCAGGCGGGAGATGACTTCTCCGATAAGTCCGCGCTGTACGCCGTCGGGTTTGATTGCGACGAAGGTTCGTGCCATGGGGGTAGGCATCTCCTTATCAGGTAAGTGCGGGGCGGCCCTGGCGCATGCGGTCGCGCTGTCGGGGCGCGCCGATGGTGGGCATTCGCAGGTAGTAGGGCTGCAGGGTTGCCAGGTCGCCGGTTTCGCCCCGGCGGATGCGTGGCGCGCCGGCGGCGGCCAGCTGCCACAGGCGGGCCGCCGGCGTCCACGGGGCGGCGGTCGCTCCGGCGTTGCCGATGGCGGCGGCGCGGGCGAAGGCGGCCTCGCCGCAGTAGGCGACCGTCGCAAAGGCGGCGGAATCCTGGCGCAGCAGTTCCTCCGGCGGGGCGATGGTGTCCGCGGCGATGCGATTGCCGCGGTTATCGAACCAGGCGGCGGCCACTTCATTGCGCCCGGCTTCCAGCCACGCCGACACTACGGCGGCGGTCGCAAAGTGCGGCCCGGCTTCCAGTTCCAGGGTGTCAATGCCGACGATGGGGAAGCCGGCGGCCATGGCCAGCCCTTTGGCGGCGCTGACGCCGACGCGCAAAGCGCTGAACGGCCCCGGCCCCAAGGCCACCGCGACGCCGGTTAATTCAGCGGCCCGGATGTTTTGCGCCGCCAGCAGTACGGCTACCGCCGGCATCAGCTGCGCCGTGTGGTTGGCGGTGGCCCGCCAGAGGCGGGCCTCAACGACCAGGCCGTTGGCGTCCGCCAGGGCGACGCCGCCATAGCGGGATGAGGTGTCAATGGCCAGCAGCATCATCTGGGTTCGTCCGCGCAAGAGGCGGACAGCTTTGTCAGCAGAGGCCAGTACCGTTCCGGAGCGTCACTGATGACTATGCGATGGCGGCTGGGAACGGAACCGTCCTCGTCCGGCGCAACTTCGCAAGCAGCCGGGCTGCTGTCGGCCCGGATTTCTCCGGCCTGGATTTCTCCGGGATCGTGATCGAGGTCGATCCATAAAGCGTGTTCCGGGAATATGTCGGCGGCTTGGTCAGCCCATTCCACGACGAGCACTTCCTCGCCGGCGGACATGATGTCCTCCAGGCCGAGGTCCCAAGCCTCCGCCGGGTGGTCAATGCGATACAGGTCGGCGTGGTGGATGGTGAGGCGTCCCCGGTACCGGGTGACCAGGACGAAGGTGGGGCTACGGGCGTGACCGGGGACGCCCAGACCCCGCGCGATGCCCTGGGTGAGGCAGGTCTTGCCCGCGCCCAGCGGCCCGGTGAGCAGGTAAATGTCGCCGGGAGCAGCTTCCCGGCCGATTATTTCTCCGACCCGGCGCGTTGCTTCGGCGGTGTCGGTGTGTATGGTGATGCTGGCGGCGATGTTCACGAGATTGCCACGTGGTTCGACAGGCTCACGATGGGCGGGCCTGCTGCGCTGTCAATGACATCATGCGGTGAAGTGGTCCCAGCCGGCGCCGCCCCGAAGCCGAGGCGAACCGTCGGCGTCCAGCACGGCAACTTCGCCAGGTCGTCCGTCGGTTATTTCGCCGATGATGGCCGCGCCCGGAGGCAGTTCGCCCATTGCCGCAGCCATTATCGGGGGAGGCGCGGTGAACAGCAGGACGTAATCTTCGCCGCCATACAGGGCGAGGTCAAGCCAATCAGACGGGAAAACCTCTTGCAGAGCCGGTTCAACCGGGATCTGCGCGGCCCACAGGGTGGCGCTCACCCTGCTGGCGGCGCACAGTTTGCCCAGGTCGTCGGCCAAGCCGTCGCTTACATCCATGGCGGAGCGGATGCCGGCGGCGGTCAGTATCCTGCCCTCGGCGACGTGGGGACGCGGCCGTCGGTGCCGGTTAATCAGGGTTTTCACCGCCTTTCTGTTTTGGGCCGGCGGGTCCAGCATTGCGCGCAGACCGGCGGCGGAGCCGCCCACCGGCCCGGTCAGGCCCACCTGGTGCCCCGGCTTGGCGGCGGCGCGCAACATCGGCTCTCCGGCGGCGATGCCGGTCAAGGCCACGGTGATGAAGGCCACCGGGGAGCGCACCATGTCTCCGCCGACGATGCGCGCCCCGAAACTTCGGCAAATTTCGGTCATGCCGGCGTACAGCTCTTTGATGGCGGAGACCTCCGTGTCCGGCGGCAATCCCAGGGTGATAAGAGCAACGCCCGGCTGGCCGCCCATGGCCGCCACGTCACTGATGTTGGAGGCGACGGCTTTCCAGCCCAGGTCCCGCCAGGGAGTGGTGGCGCCGGTGAAATGGATGCCGTCCACCATGGTGTCGGTGGTGTAGAGCTCGGTAACCGGGCCGCGTCGAAAGGTAACTGCCGCCGCATCGTCGCCGTTGTCCACCGTCAGTTGAAATTGGGAGTGGGTGGGGGAATCGGCTGCCTGCGTCCAACGCTGCACCAGCGCGATGAGGCCGAATTCGCCCAGTTCGGAGATGCGCATGAGTACGGGGCCTATCTCTGCAACATGAACGGCTCGATCCGGTCAGCGACTACTTCCGCCAGCTCCCGGGTTGACGCTGCATCGGTTTTCTTGAACACGCCGGCCACGATGGTCCGCACTGCGGCGCGACCGCGGGCGAAGCGTATTTCCCGGCCATCGACGATGGCGGTAGAGCCGGAAAAGGTGAAGTCCTTGCCGACGGCGTAATCGCCCAGGGGGGGCGCGTCGGCGTCAGACACGGTGACTATGTTCACGCCCCGCACCGGGAGTTGCAGCTCGGCTATCAGGTCATCTATCTCATCGTTCAGCGCCTTGCGGTCGTAGGCTTTGAGCCGTTCAACGCTGGCTTTGGCCTGCTCCGGGGTATCGTACAGGCTGACCCAGGTGAAAGTGAAGTAGGCTCGACTGCCGGCCACGCTGTACACGTTGAGCAGGCCGCCGCCCCAGGTAATACGTTTGTAGCCGACGACGAAACCGTCGGAATCGTCGGTGAATTCAGCTTCGCCTTCGACACCTTCATAAATGCAATCACTGTCGCTGCCGCCGGTGCATACGCCGGCCAGCACTACCGACCTGATGACTGGGCTGTCTGCGACGGTTTCCGTGGCCAGGGCGGCAATGTCATTTACCGATGGCAGCAATCCCGGCAAATCTGCCGTCGTCAACGAGTCTATGGGAGCCGGCGTCGGAGTTGGAGCAGGGGTGGGCGTTGGGGCCGGCGTGGGCGTTGGGGTTCGCGTCGGCTCGCCCGGCGCCAGGGTCGGCAGTGGAGTAGGGGTTGGCGTAACGGTGGGGGTCGGGGTCGGTGTTGCCGTTGGGACCGGTGTTGCGGTTGGCGCAGGGGTTGGCGACGGAACCGGAGTGTCGGTGGGCCGTGGCGTGTCAGTGGGGGCCGGCCGCGACGTGGCGGTGGGGGCGACCGTGGCGGTAGGGCGCGCGACCATGGCGGTAGGGGGCGCCTGGGGGGGAGACGGGGCAGGTTCCGGGGAAGTGCAGGCCAGGGCAACGGCGATGCCGAGAAGCAGCAAGACAGGCAGGAATATACGAGTTGACGCAGGCATCAAGGGAACTCCGCCGGCTGATATGAGAATTTGGAGCGGTGGGCGCAGGCCGATCCGCGTGGAAACGCCAGTTAGCACATTAAGAAAGCCGAACCTCTGACGAAAGGCTCGGCTTGGGATTTCGTGGCGCCTTACCGGCTGAGTAGTGGAAGGGAGCAAGAAGTTTGCGATTTTGTTCCGGCAATTGCGCCGGGGACAGCGGACTTTCTCAGGGAACCTGTTCTCTGGGTGAGGGAGTCGGAAGACTCGACCATCGACCTGAGGGGCAGGAACGTCCGCTGATTGACCTGGGAGTGGGTCGGTTTTCGCGCGAAGAGCGGCGTCAACCGACTAAGGTCTCCCTATAAAGGAGGTGATCCAGCCGCACCTTCCGGTACAGCTACCTTGTTACGACTTCGTCCCAGTCACCAAACCCGACCTCGGCGCCTGCCTCCCTTGCGGGTTAGCTCAGCGACTTCAATCGTTCTCGGCTTCCATGACGTGACGGGCGGTGTGTACAAGGCCCGGGAACGTATTCACCGCAGTATGCTGACCTGCGGTTACTAGCGATTCCGCGTTCATGCAGGCGGGTTTCAGCCTGCAATTCCAACTGGGGCCGGCTTTGGTGGGATTGGCTCCATCTCACGATTTGGCAACCCATTGTACCGGCCATTGTAGCGTGTGTGTAGCCCTGGACATAAGGGCCATGATGACTTGACGTCGTCCCCACCTTCCTCCTCCTTGCGGGAGGCTGTCTCGCTAGAGAGAGTAACTAGCGACGAGGGTTGCGCTCGTTGCGGGACTTAACCCAACACCTCACGGCACGAGCTG
>CAYGAY010000041.1:0-24725 GCA_964347975.1 uncultured Dehalococcoidia bacterium | reverse complement strand
CGCTGGTATTTGCTGACCAGCCGGCCGCTGGAACGGTGCGGCCCCGCCGAGTTGCTCTGGCTTTTCCGCCAGCATTGGGGCATTGAAAATAGCTTGCATCATGTGAAATACCGCAGCTGGGACGAAGACCGGCATACCCTGCGCCGTCCGGGATTGGGCGAAGTCTTCGCCGCGCTGGTGAACGTGAGCTTGAACGTCCTGCGCCGGGCCGAGTGGCTTCCGGAGCGGCTGTCCCTGCCCTTGCGCGCCAAGACCTGCGCCTTCCGCCCACAACAGACCATCGCCTACCTAGCCGGACATCTACCCTGACTTTGCAATCGTCCTGCCCCGATACCATGGCTTCTGTCGCCCGGTATTGGTTTCTGATATACTTGCTCGGCAACCGCATCGTCGCCGAACGCACGAATAAGGACACGTGCCGCCACAGGCTCCGGTCTGTGGGGGCGATTTTCTGGTTAGTTTCTGAGGATTTGGAGCAAAGCACAATGCCGGCTTACGCCGTAATCGGAGGACAATGGGGTGACGAGGGCAAGGGCAAAGTCATTGACTACCTTGCCGGCCAGTCCGATTGCGTGGTGCGTTACGCCGGCGGCAACAACGCCGGACATACGGTGGTCAACGAGCGCGGCGAGTTCCAGCTTCACTTGGTCCCATCGGGCATCTGCTGGCCGGGCGTCACGGGCATCATCGGCAACGGCGTGGTGGTGAACCCCGAGGTGCTGCTGGGGGAGATTTCGGGCCTGGAGGAGCGCGGCATCGACACCAGCCGGTTGTTCGTCAGCGACCGCGCCCACATCATTATGCCCTACCACATCCTACTGGACGAATTGCAGGAGCAAGCCCGGGGCGACAACGCCATCGGCACCACCGGACAGGGCATCGGCCCGGCCTACGTTGATAAAATCTCCCGTGACGGGATCCGTGTCGGGGACTTGCTGGATACCACAGAGAAACTGCCCGACCGGGTGCAAGCGGCCGTGGCGATTAAAAACCGGGTCATCACCGGAGTGTACGGCGGCGAACCCGTGGACGCCGACGAGATGCTGGAACTATGCCGCCAGTGGGGAGAACGGCTGCGCCCAATAGTTTGCCCCACCGAACAGATGGTGCAGGACCTGTTGGAGCAGGGCAAGCGTGTGCTGTTGGAGGGCGCTCAGGGTACGCTGCTGGATGTTGACCATGGCTCGTATCCCTACGTTACGTCGTCGTCCCCGTCCATCGGAGGCGCAATCACCGGGCTGGGTATAGATCCCCAGTCGATAAAAGGCGTGCTGGGGGTGTTCAAAGCGTATTCCACTCGCGTTGGCGGCGGCCCCATGCCCACGGAGATGCTCGACCAGGCCGGCGAGGCTCTGCGCGCGAAGGCCCATGAATACGGCACCACCACCGGACGGGCCCGACGCGTCGGCTGGTTCGACGCGGTCGCCGCCCGTTACAGCAACCGGATCAACGGTTTCACCGGCATGGTTCTGACCCGCCTGGACATCCTGGACGGCATGGACGACGTGAAAATCTGCGTCGGCTACCGGGTGGACGGCAAAGACTTGGACCGTTTTCCGGCCAACACTGGTATGCTGGAGCGTTGCGAGCCCATCTACGAAAAGCTGCCCGGCTGGCAGGAACCGACCGCCAGCGCCACTCGCCCCGAGCAGTTGCCGGCAAACGCGCTGGCCTATGTACGCCGCATCGAGGCGTTGGTGGGTTGCGAGGCTCAGATTATTTCCACGGGCCCCAGCCGCGATGAAACTATCGCAATCGGTCAAGTAATAGACTAGCAGGCGTGTTACGTTAGTGTTACATTCCCGCCGCAGTTCTGCCGGCGAATCCACCGGCAAATAACATTCCAAACTGCACAGGAGAGTGACATCATGGCCGCCAACGCACCGGGTCAGGGAGGCGAAACCTCCTTCTTCGGGCGCTATCTGTTGCGTTACACCGACGAGTTTTATCTGCTCTTCCGCCTGATTTTCGCTTTTATCGTCGCCCTGCACGGGGCGCAAAAAGCGTTTTTGATGTGGGGCTTTCCTGCCAATCATCCGCTAGGCGCGCGGGTGGACATCGCTGGCTGGGTAGAGTTCATTGCGGCGCTGCTCATCGCCTCCGGAGTACTGACCCGCCTGGGAGCCGGCGCGTTGTGCGTCGTTATGATAGTCGCCTACTTCACCGTCCACTCCGGCGGCGTCGCCCCGCACATCTTCCCCAACCCGCCCGGCGATATGGGGTCGGCTTTCGGCGCCCACGGCGGTGAAATCCCCATCCTCTGGTTCGCCATCGCCGGCATCATCGGCATCATGGGCAGCCGCAAATACGGTCTGGAACGTCTGATCTTCAAGAAGGAAATCCTGTGATGCAGCAGCAAGCAGCCCGATTCGGCATTTATTACAACGCGGCCCAGAATCAGGTCGTCCGCATCAACTCGCCCTACTGGTTCCCGCCGGAACCGGAGTGGACGAAGGTAACGGGCGAGGTCAACGCAACCCTGCTTGACCTGCGCCGGATGGTAGGAGAGCAGGGCCTCTCCGAAAATCCTGACGGCGTTACCTGGACTACGTTGCCGCTGCTGGACGAAGACGCCTAGATTTTCATGACGCCGGAAGAGCCGGGACAGCAGACACCGGAACCGGCGGCAGCAAAATGTGATTACGCCCGCCCACCCGGTTGGCGCGGGCGGATGATGGCGACCAACACGGAGCAGGCCCGGCGCTGGATGCGCTGGGCTTGGCTGGGCGGGTTGGCATGGTGGGTCTGGACCATGGTGGTACTGATGGTCTGGATCTCAGCGCCGGTGCTGGCCGAATCGGAAGCGGAAGGCGCCGCTCCGGCGATTCCGCCCCCCAACCTGTTAATTTACTATGGTGTAGAGGGCTTCGCCATCGCGCTGCTGGCGTTGGGAGTGATGCGCCGGTGGCGACCAACGGCGGTTCTACTTGCCGGCGGTTTCGTCGCTTCCCGCGTCGCCCTCATCATGTTGGGTCTCATCACCCTCGACGGCTTCCGCGACGTGATCTGGCTGGCAATATACGGGCTGCTGCTGTTTGCCTTCGTGCGCGGCGCGCAGGGCGCGTTCAGCTATCACTGGTTCACCCACCCGCCGGAGCCTGAGCGCCGTCAGACCACCAACTGAAATCCGGGACGTCGCCTTGATACCCTATGCTGGTGGTCAGGTTAAGTGCCTTGTCCGTGAGTTGCGCTTTGGCGTAACATTGTCATCATGTTGCTCACCATCACCACCACGCGTAACCCTGCCACGGATCTCGGTTATCTTCTGCACAAAAACCCCGGCCGGTTGCAGTCCTTCCCCCTTCCCTTTGGCCGGGCCGACGTTTTTTATCCCGAGGCGGAGCCGGAACGTTGCACCGCCGCGCTGCTTTTGGACATTGACCCGGTGGGCTTAGTGCGGTCCAGAAGCGGAACAACTGACTCTGCCGGCTGGATTCAGCAGTATGTGAACGACCGCCCTTATGTGGCGTCGTCCCACCTGAGCGTGGCCATCGCCTCCGTATTCGGCAGCGCGCTGGCCGGCAGGAGCCGGGAGCGCCCCGAGCTGACGGAGCAGGCCATTCCGCTGGAAGCCCGGTTACCCACTCTGCCGTCGCGGGAGGGAGCCGGTCTCATCCGCCGGTTATTCGAGCCGCTGGGCTACGGCCTGGATATTCAGGATCATCCGTTGGACCCGGACTTCCCCGAATGGGGCGATAGCCCCTACTTCAGCGTAACCCTGCAAACCTGCGCCAGACTCCAGGATCTGCTGGCGCACCTTTACGTGCTGCTGCCGGTGTTGGATGACAACAAGCACTATTGGATTGGCGATGACGAGGTGGATAAGTTGCTGCGCTTCGGCGCGGGTTGGCTGGGCGACCATCCTCACCAGGAACTGATCTCGGGTCGCTACCTCAAGCACCAGCGCGGCCTGGTGCGGCAGGCGTTGGCGCAACTGCTGGACGCCGGCCAATCCGACCCTGACGAAGCCGCCAAACGTCACGAGCAGGGAGAAGCGCGCCTCGAAGCCCCCATCCGCCTGGGAGAGCAGCGGATACAGGCCGTCCTTGACGCGCTCCGCGAACTCGGCGCGGCACGAGTAATGGATCTGGGCTGCGGCGAGGGCCGTCTCATTGGGGAAATGCTCCGGGAGGCCACCATACGTTCCATAACCGGCTTTGATGTTTCGCATCGCGCCCTGGAACTGGCAAGTCAACGCCTGCGCCTGGATACGCTGCCTGCCACGCAGCGGGAGCGAGTCACCCTGCTCCACGGATCGTTGATCTACCGGGATCAACGACTGTCCGGCCATGACGCCGCCGTTGCCATGGAGGTGATCGAACACATTGACCCGCCACGCCTGGGGGCGTTTGAGGAAGCAGTATTCGGCGCCGCGCGGCCCGGCGCGGCGCTCATCACCACGCCCAACTCGGAGTACAACGAGCTCTTTCCCGGCCTGCCCACCGGCGCTTTCCGGCATCAGGACCACCGGTTTGAGTGGACGCGGGGAGAGTTCCAAAGCTGGGCGCGCGGGGTAGCGCAGCGCCGAGGGTACGACGTGCGTTTCCAAAACATCGGCCCTGAGGACGCCGCCCTGGGCGCGCCGACACAGATGGGGGTCTTCACCAGATGAATGTGACCATCCCGGAGCTGTGCCTGGTGGCGCTGGTAGGCCCGTCGGGGTCGGGAAAGTCAACTTTCGCCGCCCGACATTTCAAGCCCACCGAAGTGGTGTCCTCCGATGCCTGCCGGGCCATGGTGGCCGATGATGCGAACGACCAGGCGGCGACGCCCGATGCCTTCGCTCTGCTGAACTTCATCGCTGACGCCCGCCTGCGAGCCGGCCGGCTCACCGTCATCGACGCCACCAGCGTACAGCCACAAGCCCGCAAAGACCTGGTGCAACTGGCCCGGGATCACGACTGCTTCCCCGTCGCTATCGTGCTGAACCTGCCCACAGCGGTCTGTCTGGCCCGCAACCGGGAGCGACCTGACCGCCAGTTCGGTTCCGACGTAGTGCGCCGGCAGACGGAGCAACTGCGTCGGTCAATACGCGGCCTGAGACGCGAGGGCTTCCGCTACGTGTACGTGCTCAACTCTCCTGAAGAAGTTGATGCGGTCACCATAGAACGTACGCCCTCATGGACGTATCGCGGGCATGAGACTGGACCTTTCGACGTAATCGGCGACGTGCATGGATGCTATGACGAATTGGTTGCGCTTCTGGAACGCCTCGGATACCGCTGGTCGCCTGCCGAAGGCAACGATGACGGAGGGTACGGTTTTTCCGTCAGCCACCCGGAGGGACGCAAGGCCGTATTCGTAGGGGATCTGGTGGACCGCGGCCCCGGAGTGGTCAACGTGCTGAAATTGGTCATGTCCATGGTGGCCGATGATTCCGCACTGTCGGTGGCCGGCAACCATGAGTCCAAGCTGGTCCGTAAGCTCAAAGGCCGCAACGTGCAGGTGTCCCACGGACTGGCGGAGTCGCTTGAGCAGTTGGAGGAGGAATCTCCGGCATTCCGGCAGCAGGCCACCGAGTTTCTGGACGGCCTGATCAGCCATTACGTCCTGGACGGCGGCAACCTGGTGGTGGCCCACGCCGGCATGAAGGAAGAGTACCAGGGCCGGGCCTCCGCGCGGGTACGGGACTTTTGCCTGTATGGGGAAACCACCGGAGAAACAGACGAGTGGGGCCGGCCCGTCCGCGCCGACTGGGCCGCCAATTATCGCGGCAAAGCCTCGGTGGTCTATGGGCACACGCCGGTCACCGAACCCGCCTGGTTGAACCGTACTATCAATGTAGACACCGGGTGCGTCTTCGGCGGGCGCCTCACTGCTCTGCGGTATCCTGAAAACGAGTTGGTGTCGACGCCGGCGGCGCGGGTCTATTACGAACCGACCCGGCCACTGGACCACGCCACCCGGACGGAGGCCCGGACGAAGGATTATGGGGCGGGGGCGGAAACCCGGGCTGCCAACGCGCTGGACATCAACGACGTGCTGGGCAAGCGGGTCGTGGAGACGCGGCTGCGCGGCAACATCACGATACGGGAGGAGCACGCAACGGCCGCCCTGGAGGTGATGAGCCGTTTCGCCCTCGATCCCCGCTGGCTGGTGTATCTGCCGCCCACGATCTCACCGTGCGAAACCTCCACGCTCTCCGGCTTGCTGGAACATCCCGCCGAGGTGTTCGCCTACTACCGCAACAACGGCGTGTCCTCCGTAATCTGCGAGGAGAAACACATGGGTTCGCGGGCCGTTGTAGTGGTGGGGCGAGACCCCGCAGCCACGGAGCGGCGATTCGGCATCGCCAGCGAAAACGCCGGCGTCTGCTACACCCGGACGGGGCGCAGGTTTTTTGAAGATCCAACCTTGGAAGGACAGTTTCTGGAGCGCGTCAGCGACGCTTTTGCAGCATCGGGCCTGTGGGATGACCTGGATACCGATTGGGCGCTGCTGGACTGTGAACTGATGCCGTGGTCTTTGAAGGCGCAGGAACTGCTGCAACAGCAGTACGCGGCGGTGGGCGCGGCGTCGCGGACGGGCCTGTCGGCAGCGCAGGAGCTGTTGCGCCAGGCCGAGGCTCGCGGGATTGACACCGGCGAAACCCTGGGACGAGTGGATGAGCGGCTCCGACTGGCGCATGACTACCGCGATGCCTACGCCCGGTACTGCTGGCCGGCAACGTTGCTGGCCGATGTCAAACTCGCGCCCTTCCATCTGCTGGCCAGCGAAAGAACGGCGCATACCGACAAGGACCATTTGTGGCACATGGATATTGCGGCGCGCCTCAGCCAGGCTGACCCGGAGCTGTTCCGTGAAACCAGGCGCAATGTCGTGAATCTCAATTCACCGGACGAGGCCGATGCCATCCGTTGGTGGGAAGAGCTGACCGCCGGCGGCGGCGAGGGAATGGTCGTCAAGCCCGTCGAATTCATCGCTACCGGCAGGAGGGGTTTGGTGCAGCCGGCCATGAAGTGCCGGGGCAGCGAGTACCTGCGCATCATCTACGGCCCGGAGTACACTCTGCCGGACAACCTGGAGCGACTGCGCCATCGGGGTCTGTCCACCAAGCGGTCGCTGGCGCTGCGGGAGTTCGCGTTGGGCATCGAGGGCTTGCAGCGGTTCGTTGACCGGGAGCCGCTTTATCGGGTGCATGAGTGCGCCTTCGCGGTGCTCGCTCTGGAAAGCGAGCCGGTTGACCCGCGCTTGTGAGATTCCGGACCACCCTCCCTCCCTCTCCCACCATTCCGGCCTCCCTCTCGACTCCGCAAGGCCGTGCCACCCCATGTTTTGTTGACGCTCGCCGGCCCCGATGTTAACCTGCGCCACGCCATCGGGTACGCCCGGGCAACCGTCACCGGAGGGAATAAGAATGAAGGCAGCAGTTTTGCGTGAAATCAATCAGCCGGTTGTCGTTGAGGAAGTGCAGGTGGATGCGCCGGCGCCCCGGGAGGTACTGGTGCGCACGGGCGCGTCGGGCGTGTGCCACAGCGACCTGCACTTTGTTGAGGGTCTGTACACCACGCCCATGCCCTGCATCCTGGGCCACGAGGCCGCCGGCACCGTGGCGGCCGTGGGCGAGCAGGTCAGCTATGTCCGACCCGGCGACTCGGTGATCATGTGCCTGTCAGTGTTCTGCGGAACCTGCGAATTCTGCACCCGAGGCCAGCCCTACCTCTGCGACCGGACGGCGGTAACGCGCCGGCGCGACGACCCGCCCCGGCTGCGCAAGGACGGTGAAGCCATCACACAGTTTGCCCAGCTGGGTTCCTACGCCGCAGAGATGCTGGTGCACGAGAACGCGCTGGTCAAGGTGGACGACGACATACCCTTTCCGCAACTGGCCCTCATCGGCTGCGGCGCGACCACCGGGCTGGGCGCGGTGCTGAACACGGCCCGCGTTGAGCCGGGCAGCACGGTGGCCGTGGTGGGCTGCGGCGGCATCGGCATCCACTGCGTACAGGCGGCGGCCCTGGCCGGCGCCCTGCGCATCATCGCCGTGGACACCACCGAGGACAAGTTTGCCCTGGCCCGGGAATTCGGCGCCACCGACGTCATCGATGCGACGACCGGAAACGTAGCCGAGCGCATTGTGGAGCTTACCGGCGGCGGCGTGGACTATTCCTTCGAGGCCATCGGCCTGAAGCAGACCGCCGAGGACTGTTACAACATGCTGCGTCCGGGCGGCGTCGCCACCATCATCGGCATGGTGCCGGAAGGCGTGAAGATCGAACTGGACGCCGGCAACTTCCTGCGTCGCGGCCGCGCCATCCAGGGCTGCACCATGGGCTCCAACCGCTTCCGCACCGATATGCCCCGCTACATCGAGTTCTACAAGCAGGGCCGCCTCAAGCTGGACGAACTGGTGAGCCAGGAACTGGCGCTGTCGGAAATCAACAAGGCGTTTGCGGACATGAAGGTGGGCAGCGTGCGGCGCAGCGTGATTACGGATTTTGAGGGGTAGAGGCCGATGGCTGCTTGCCGATGACGCCGCCCGCTCCGGTTGGAAAGCGGGCGGCGTCAATACAGTACATACAGAGGTGAAGTTATGACAACTGATGAAACAACTGCGCCGGAGCAGAAGGTTGACGACTGGCAAAGCCGCATCGTCAAAACCCCCGGCATACTGGCCGGCAAACCCTGCATCCGGGGAACGCGCATCTCCGTGGAACTGATTGACGGGCTGCTGCGCGGCGGGCGCACGCCCGAGGACATTCAGAGCAAGTATCACTCCCACATTTCGCTGGAGGATATTGAAGCCTGCCGGAAATACGCCGCCACCGGCGCCAAGCTGTCGGATTTCACCTGGAAAGACCTCTATGGGTGTGAGGATGATGGCTGAACGCCCGGCGGCGATGCGGATACTGGCCGACGAGAATATGCCTGATACGACGGTGGCCCTGCTGCGGCAGGATGGGCACGATGTCCACTTTGTCAAAGAGACGATGCCCAGAACGGCAGACCTCGATGTTCTGACCGTTGCCACCAGAGAAGGCCGGCTGCTGGTTACGCAGGACAAGGATTTTGGCGATATTGTGGTCAACCGTAACCAGCCGGCGCCCTACGGCGTCGTGCTGTTCCGGTTCCATGATGATGTCCCCGACTCCGACCGGTTCCGGCTGATGGCCAGCATCGTTATAGCGCGGAGCGGCTGGGGAGCCGGGATATGGACGGTCGCCATTCGTCATCCCCGGATAGGCTGAGCTATTCCTCCTTTGCAGAATCGGCCCCGGTGGTCAGCAAACACCGGGGTCTTCACACCATATAACACGTTCGCTGTACTAACATTTACTATCAAGTTAGGGGCTTGTTGCGATGAGCGTCCATACTCTAAACCGGCAGGATGCAATCCTCCAAACGTTGCGGGAGAACCGCGCTGAATTGCTGGCCCGCGAAGGGTATAGCGAAGACGATACGATAAGGCTGCTGATCACTCCTTTTCTGGAACACTTGGGGCATCGGGCGTCGCATCGTCGCTCCGAGCACGAAGTTAACCGCAATCGCCCTGACGAGATAATCTACGACCGCCCAGCCAGCCGGGCCGGCGATTTGCCCTGCCGGATTATCCTGGAGGCCAAGCCGCTGGGAACCGAGTTTGACCGCGGCCCCAGCCGTACCGAAACTCCGGCGCGTCAAGCCAGACGCTACTTGCGCGACCATCCCGCCAGCGGCCCCAACACTTACGGCGTACTGACCGACGGCAACAAGTATCGCATCAGCCGCCGCACCGGGCACGGCGAAGACATCCGACACGTCGGCGAGTGGAGCATCCTAGACGGCCCCACGCTGGATGGACAGAATCCCATAGCCGAGGTGATGCGGCTGATTCATCTGGACGCGGTGAACGCCGCGCTGGAATCGGAGCAAGCGACTGAGCAAAAGTATCTGTCAAACGCCCGCAGGTTAGCCACGTCCATTGCCGGCGGATTCAGCCCTACGCAAATACTGGCCGCGCTGACCCGCAGCAGCGAGCAGAAACCCACTATCGGAACGGAATTGACGCTGGCCGGCCGCGCCCTTGACGCTGCGCAAAGCGATTGGGAAAGCCATGCCTGGCGCCACGGGCCCGGCATCAGAAGTGACAATCCCGACTTTGACGGCAACCTGGCGGTGGTTGCGGTGGTCAGATACAGCGCGCCGGAGGCCGGGGAAGCGCCGGAATTGCGGCGCGGCGACGTAGCCCTGGCGGCGCGCACCTTTGCCCGCGCCAGCGTATCCCGCATCGCCGCTTTGGTGGCCTATCAAGCGAATCAGGACGGCGTGATTGACCGGGCGCGTCTGGCCGTGCATCACCAGGGACATACCGGTATGACGCCGGAATTTGACCCCCACAATCCGCCGTCGTCGGCGCTGCGGGCTTTAGAACAAATCCGCGCTGCGCTGCACAGCAAGGACGCTATTGCATCGGACCGGCTGACTAACGCGGTCAACGCCAAGGTCATCCGCAAGGAGTTTTACGAGTCCATTGCCGCTTGGACCAAGGCGCGGCAAGCCGGCAAGACCGACCTACAGCGGCAGGCCATCCTGCGGCACCTCATTCGAACGGTGTTCGCCTGGATACTCAAAGAGGACGGCATCATTCCCGCCGAACCCTTTGAGGAACAGTTTGCGGCCCGTTGCGGCGACGGCGATTATCACAACGCAATACTCGCTTTCCTGTTTCACCATCGGCTCAACACTCCCGCCGAACAGCGCGCCGCGCACGCGAATCCGCAGGTAGAGGCTGCCATGGCGGCAACCCCGTTCTTGAACGGTTCGCTGTTTGCCGAACATCCCGGCGACGACGAGTTGGACGTCAAGGACGATGACTATTTTGGCGCTGACCCCGACCAGCCCGGGCTGTTCACCATAATGTCCCGCTACAGCTGGACTACCGCCGAACATACGCCGAATGAGAGCGAGCAGACCATTGACCCGGAGATGTTGAGCAACCTGTTTGAGAATCTGGTTGTGGCAACCGAGTTTTGGACGCACAACCCGGAACGGATGCCCCGGGGAACCTATTACACTCCAGCCGACGTGGCTGCCGAGATGGTTAAAGACGCGCTCGCCGCTGCGGTGAGTCGCCAAGCCCCGGCGCGCTTTACCGACGCTCAGTTGCGGGAGCTTTTCGGCAACACGGAACCGGAATTGCCGAGCCTCAACGCGCGGGAGACCAAAAGGCTCCGCGACGCTATCGCCAGCCTGTCCATATTCGACCCGGCGGTGGGTTCCGGCGAGTTCCCATTCATCGTCGCCAACGCGCTGAAAACGGCCCTCACTACGTTGGGAGACCGGGATGAAAGCCTGACCCGCCGGATAATTCAGGAGCAGCTGTACGCGCTGGACATCAATCCCATGGCCGCGCAGATTACCCGGCTGCGGCTGTTCATCGCCATCATGGCGGCGGAGCGCAACCATCCCGAAACCCAACCGCTGCCGAACCTGGAAGGGCGCATCGTGTGCGCCGATACGCTGGCTACCGTTGCCAACCCCGACTGGCGGCCGGCCATGACCGGCGGCTTGGAAGATACCGACGCTCAAATCCGCGACGCGCTGACGGAGTTGGCAAACGTGCGTCGCCACTGGCGCGACGCCCATACGGAAGCAGAGAAAACGGCAATCCGCGCCGCTGATGCCGACGCCCGGGCGCAGTTGTCGGAGGTACTTGAACAGACTGGCAACAGCGACCATCCCGAACTGTCGGCCTTTGCCAGTCACAAACTGCTGGAGCCCGGCCCGGCCGTCGCTACGGACGCCCGGCTGTTGTTCTATAGCCCGTTGTGGAACGGCTTTGGCGTGGTAGTCGGCAACCCGCCCTACGAAGGCATTGCCAAAGGCCAACCGACGCGAGAACGCAATGCAGCCAGGCAGCAACTCAACCGCAAGCAGTACACGACGGTGGACGGTGGAGACCTGTACAACCTGTTCTGCGAAGTTGCACTAACGCTGGTCAAGCCGAAAGACGGCGTGGTGACGCTCATCGTGCCGCTGTCGCTGGCCTTTGGGCAGGACAAGCGCACCACGCGCCGGCTGTTCCAGGAACGCGCCAAGAGCATCCGGTTGCGGCATCAGGACATTCGCCCTGATAAGACCTTCCACGACAGCCCGGTAGCCCATCCTGAAAATGCTCAAAGAACCACCATCGTCACTGCCGTAACGGGCAAAGGCAAAACGCACCTTGAGACTACCGGAACCGGGAAATGGCACAAGGCGGACAGAGAACAATATATGCGCAGTCGCAAGTACGTTGCGGTTCCACCAATCGCCAACCGGCCGGCGAGGCGGCTGCATCCCAATCTGGCCGGGCAATGGCCCCGGGTGCCTACGGAAGCGGTAGGCCGTATGGTTACCCAAATGCAGGCGCAAAGACTCACTATCCGCAGCATGGCCGCTGCCGGAGAAAATGAGCAAGCGATAGCGTTCCCGTACAGTTGTCGCTATTTCATCACGGCAGCACCGGCCGGACGTCTGCAACGCGGGGAAACCACGCAGCCGTTAGCAGATACGGCTACGCTGGAGTTGGCGATGGCCGCGCTTAACGGCCACATAGCCTATGCCTGGTGGCGGGTTTGGGGCGATGCCTTTCACGTCAACGCCTACGAACTGACCAGCGTCACGATTCCTGATGCCTGGCTTGATGACGCTGATATGAACCGGCGGGCGCGTAGTTTGGGACGCCAGCTGATAGCGTCAATTACGCCGGACAACGTGAAAACGCAACGGTCGGGCACCGGCGGCAACGAGTTTGAGAACATCAACTTTTACGAGGTACGCCCGGACACGATACGTCAACTGGACAAGTTGCACCTGGCGGCGCTGGGGCTACCGATGGAGCCGCTGCTGGGGCAGTTGCGGAAGATGCGTTCCAACAGCAATTGGCGGTTGTAAAGCGCGACTTTTATTATCAGATGCAACAAAGAGCCGGCTATCCGACTTTTCGTGAGAGTGGCCAGCTCTCACCGGAAGAGGCCCCGGGCCTCTTGTCGCCGGCTCATTCAACGCTATTAGCGTACTGTGGCCGGCGCTCTCAGTCAAGTATAATGCCGCCAGCGCCGGCCTGCCGGTGTACCTCCGCGCTACGCTGACTTTGGACTAAAGCGATATGTACGTTATCGGCACTGCCGGCCATGTTGACCACGGCAAATCCACGCTGGTCAAGGCCCTCACTAACATTGATCCCGACCGCCTCCCTGAGGAGAAGGAACGGGAGATGACCGTTGACCTGGGTTTCGCCTGGATGACCCTCCCCAGCGGGCAGGAGGTCAGCATCGTTGACGTGCCGGGCCACGAGCGGTTCATCAAGAATATGCTGGCCGGCGTCGGCGCCATCGACCTGGCCATGCTCATCGTCGCCGCCGACGAGAGCGTGATGCAGCAAACCCGCGAGCACCTGGCAATCCTGGACCTGCTGCGCATCCGCCGGGGGCTGGTGGTAATCACCAAGACTGACCTGGTTGACGAGGAACTGGTGGAACTGGTCAAGGCGGAAGTTGAGGACGCGCTGGAAGGCACGGCCTTCGAGGGCTGTGCTATGGCGGCGGTTTCCGCCTACACCGGCGCCGGGCTGGACGAACTTAAGGCTGCCATTGATGGCATCCTTGACGACACCGAGACGCGCCGCGACCTGGGCCGTCCACGTCTGCCCGTTGATCGTTGTTTCACCGTCAGCGGATTCGGTACGGTGGTGACGGGGACGCTGATCGACGGCTCCGTTGCGGTGGGTCAGCAGGTTGAGTTGACTCCCTCCGGACGACAGGCCCGGATCCGGGGGTTGCAGAGCCACAAGTCACGTTTGAATGCCGCCACGCCGGGGGTGCGGCTGGCGCTGAACCTGTCGGGCATCTCGCGGGACGACGTGCCACGAGGCGAGGTACTGACCAATCCGGGCTGGCTGCAACCCACCCGTCGCTTTGACGCCAACCTGCGGATGGTGAAGGGCGCGCCCCACGCTTTGAAGCACAACGAGGGCATAACCTTCCACCTGTTCACCAGCGAGACCACGGGACGAGTGCGCCTGCTGGACGCCGACCGCCTGCAACCGGGCAGCGAGGGCTGGGTGCAGGTGCTGCTGGATGAACCGGTGCCCATGGTGAAAGGGGACTTTTTCGTGCTGCGGTCATCGGAGGACACCCTCGGCGGTGGGCAGGTCGCCGACCCCAACCCGCGACGCCGGCATCGCCGCTTTGCGCCGGAAGTGCTGGAGCGGCTCACCATGCTGGACGCCGGCGCCAGCGAGGACGTCATTCTGACCATCGCGGACCAGATGGGACCGTGCGACCTCCGGACTCTGTCTCAGCGTTCCAATCTGTCCGAGGAGGAAATCCTGGAAAGGCTCGGCGTCCTGGTTGGAGACGGTGAAGTGGTGGTGTTGGGCGAGATGGGCGCCCAAGCCGATGCCGTGGCCTACTCCCGTCGTGGCTGGGACATAGTGCAAAACCAGGCCCAGGTGGTGTTGCAAGCGTACCATAACCAGTATCCGGTGCGTCGGGGCGCTCCTCCCCAGGAACTGCGCAGCCGCTTGGGGGTGTCGCAGCCGGTTTATCTGCGGGCGGCGGCCCGGCTGGCAGAGGAGGGTGTGATTGCGGACGACGGCGGGCTGGTGCGCACGCTCGACCACACAATTGAGTTAAGTGATCGCCAGCAGAGCGAAATCGCCGGCTATCTGGGCGCGCTGGCAGCGGAACCCTGGTCGCCGCCCACCGACCGCCCGGTGGACCCGGAACTGCTGGCCCATTTGCAGGAACGGGGCGACGTGGTGAAGGTCAACGAAACGGTCGTGTTCACCACGGCGGCATACGAGGACATGGCGGGGCGTATCGTGGCGCACATTCAGGGGAACGGCAGTGTGACCGTGGCCGACGCCCGATCTATTTTCGACACCAGCCGGAAATACGTGCTGCCCCTGCTGGAATACATGGACCAGCAGCGCATCACCCGGCGGGTTGGCGACGAGCGGGTATTAAGGTGAGAAGCCGCAATTATCCCAAGCGTAGTTGCGCACCCCTGGAGATGGAGATCATGTCCACGCGCCCCAAGATGTCCTACGAAGAACAAAAGCGCCGCGGTGAGGCCATTTACGAGGACAAAATTCGACCGCAGATAGGCCCGGAAGACGATCTCAAATTCGTGCTGGTTGACGTTATTTCCGGCGACTACGAAATCGCCGAGCGGTCGGCCGAGGCCCGCGTCAAACTGCGCAAGAGACAACCGGCAGCAGTAATACACACGATGCGTCGCCACGAAACCTACGTTGTGCGCCTCCGCAGTCCGCGTCGCATTGTCCGAAAGGGAGGGGAACCACGCTAGATGCAGTACGGTTTTGTCAACGATGATATTGAAGCCACCCTTGTTATCAATGTTTTGGATGAAGACGACGACATCATCCCTGTCACTTTCCTTATCGATACCGGGGCTACCGGTGAGATGACACTGCCACAAGGGATGATTGACCGACTCAATCTGTCATTGGCGGAAGATGCCGATAACATCGGGGTGACGTTGGCCGACGGCAGTAGCAGCGCCGGCAGACTATACCTAGCCCGTATCTATTGGCATAGCATCCTCAGGGAAGTTGAAGTCGTGAACATAGGAACCGAACCTCTTATCGGAATGAGATTGCTTTACGGCAGCAACCTCAACGTTGACGCTGTACCCGGCGGACTGGTAACAATCACTGAGCTACCGCCTGCATCCCAACCCGAAACGCTGTGTTGACGAAGTTATGGCCCTGGACTTTGGCCAAACCGCCCGCCAGTTGATGGCCGCCATGGCAGACGTGGCGGCCACCACGCGCACGCGACGGCAGCGTTTCGCCGACACGCTGGATCGCGCCCTGGCAATATCTCCAGCAGAGGCCGCGGCGCGTACCGCAACGGCCGGCCGTCGTCCTTTCATCGCGGCGCGCACCGGCGACGAGGGGCTTCTGGACAGCATACCGCCGTCGGAGGCGCCATCCGACTGGTCGGCCCTCTCCGTGGACGGCTCGCATATCGACGTGGACCGTCACCTGCCCCTGCGCTGCTACCTGGTCAACCTGGGCGGTTGCACGCTTACCTACGGCGCGAACCCGGATTGCCAACTGTTCAGCGAGCCAACGCTGGCGCTGAGCGACGCTGATCTCTACCTTTACCCGGCCGACGGCTCGCTGGATGAGACGCCGATATCGGGCCAACTGTTGGGCGCGTTGCGCACCGTGCGTGAGGTGGAACGGCTGGTCGACGCGGTGGACGCGCTGCCGCTCGACCTGCCGGCGTTGGCCCTGCTGGACGGCACCCTGGCTTTTTGGGACCTGCAACGGGGGAGCTATCCACGGTACGTCAGCGATACCCTGATCGGCGAACGGCTGCACACCGCGTTGGCCCGGCTGCGGGATGCCTACTACGGCGGCCGACCGGTGGCGGTGGCGGCCTACACCTCCCGCCCCCAAACCAGCGAGGCGGCCGGCGCCGTGCGCGTCTGCCTGTGCGGCAGCGGGGCCACGGAGTGCACCCGGCGTTGCAGCGCGCGCCGCTCCGATCTGGCACAGTGCGACGGCGCCGCGGGTTTCGACGACCGGGAACTGTTCGACGCGTTGCTGGAACCCGGCCATCGCTCACCTTTGTACCAATCGGGGCGCGTGGAATCCCGGTTCGCCATGGGTTTGACGGTGGGCACGGAGTGGAGCCATTTCTTCTACTTGAACAGTGGCACGGAGATTGCGAGAGTGGAGGTGCCGGATTGGGTGGCGGACAACCGGGAGTTGCTGGCCCGGGGACACGCCATGCTGGTCAGACAGTGCGAGTTGGGGCTGGGCTATCCCGTGGCAATCTCCGAAGCCCACGAGCAGGCGGTGGTCAGCAGCCACGACCGGGCGGAGTTTCGCCGGCTGGCTATAATGCTGATGGAGCGACAGGGCTTGCCTACGCCGGAATCGGCCAAGACCATATCCAAGCGGCTGCCCTGGGTATAGATTTGTCATTGCGAGGAGCGTAGCCCAATCTTTGACAAATCGGGCAATCGCGCCGACGGGAAAAGCAACCTGCGATGCGACTAGATTGCCGCGCTGCGCTCGCAATGACAAATTGGCGATGCAATGAACATATCAGGGAGGCAAAAATGGGTGAGTTGAACGACTTGGCCGCGTCGGTGGCGGCTTTGCTGAAAGAGCGCGGCGATACCCTCGCGGTATCGGAATCCTCATGCGGGGGGCTGATCTCCGCCGCGCTGGTTTCCATACCGGGGGCGTCGGCTTACTACGTGGGCGGCTCGGTGGTCTATACGCGGGCGGCGCAGGCCGGGCTTTTGCAGGTGCCCGACTCGGCGATGGAGGGCCACCGGGCCAGCACGGAGTACTACGCCCTGCTCAACGCCCGCACCTCGCGGGAACGGCTGGGCACCACCTGGGCGCTGGCCGAAACCGGCGCCAGCGGACCCACGGGCAACCGCTACGGCGACAACTACGGCCACGCCTGCTTCGGCGTCGCCGGGCCGGTGGAACGCTCACAGACGCTGGAAACGGGCAGCCCCGACCGGGAGGCCAATATGTGGGTGTTCGCGCAAACGGCGCTGGCTCTGCTGGAAGAGGCGCTGCAAGCCGCGTAGCCGGTAGAGCATTGCCGCGCTCAGCGCAAGGGACCGGACAGCAGGTTGGACAAATCGGCCGGGTTATTAATCTCGGCGGCGGCGCGTAGAAAGCGCTCCAGCGTCGGGCTGCGGCGGCGCAGCTCCTCGACCTGTTGGCCGATGATGTTGACGCCGGCCGCGCCGGTGGTGGCGTAGGCGCCGTGGAAGGCGAAATACGCCTGGTTTAACCGACGAATATGGTAGCCGTTTTGCACGAACTCGCGCCGTCGTTCCTCCATGTACGCTTCGGCTCCGGCGACGTCGCCGGCCGCCAACATCCCATCAACCTTCTCCCTGGTCACCCGCATCTCTGCCTGGAAATCGAAGGGTGATGGGCTGACGGCGGCGCGGTGTTCGCGCTCGGTTGGCTCGTGGCTGTGCTGGGGCGTCTGCGATGGCGCAGTCTCCCCCTCCAAACGACTGCGGGCCAGTTCCCCAATTTCACGCCCGGCGATGTCGGCGACCGTTTCGTTGATGGCGGTGATGTCGCCCCCTTCAAAGTAACGCCGGCCCAGGGGACGGAACCACAACCAGTGATGCACCCATTCGTGAGCGATGACTTCCAGGGCGAAGTCCAGTCCGGCGTCGGGCAGGGTGATGGACGGATAGAAAGCGATGCCCCCGGTGTTCACCACCAGAGCTGATAATCCTGTTTCGGACTCTACGCCGCTTTCAATCCGCTGTCGCTGATCGTTGGTCAGCCCCGTCCGCAATATCACGTCGTCCAGGCGAGCGATACGGTCTCGCGGCGACGTAACCAGCACTGTCGGGGATCCGGTCAGCGCGGTATCCACCGGCGGAAACACGCCGGTGGATATGAACCAAATCCGGGCGTGGAATCCCAGAGACACCAGGGTATCGGCAATGGCGTCCTCGAGAGTTTCTTCAACCGACAGCCGCAGGCGGGATTGCCGCTCCCGCAACCTGGCTTGTTCCGCCCGCAATACGGCCGCATCGCCGGTTGCCTGGGGCGTTGGAGATGCCTGCGCCGCCAATCGGATGAGATCGCGATCAATCTTCCGCAGGCGCTCGCCCAGGGCAAAGAACTCATCCACGTCCGCCAACCGTTGCTCACGGCTCTTGGCTGAGATCAATCTCTTTGGTCCGCTCCAGATCCGGTGCAACCACTTATCGGGCAGGTTGCCAAGTTCCCAGGCAACCGCACTGAAACGATACGGCGCGGCGGCCAGTCCGATGGCGTCGGGCCGGTAGTCTTCAATATACAAAAGCAGGCTGGCGATGCCGGCTAAAACCAGCAAGCGCCAAGGTATTTTCGGCCTGATGCGGCGTAGAACTTCAAGCATGGCGGTGGTGGTTGACCGGACCTTTTCTTGACACTCGCCCCGGCCCGTACCATAATTTCGTCGCGCTTGTTTCCGGTTTGCCCGGGGAGGGAGCGTTTGATGCAGTATATCGGCGGCAGGAGGTTTTCGTTGTCCACCAATTCGTTCACCCTTACCGATGAGATGCGCGAGCAGTCCATCGGCGTGGAAAGCCCGCCGACCACCCTTGAGGTGGAGAAGGGCCACATCGCCCGCTTTGCTGAAGCCATCGGCGATGATAACCCGGCGTACACCGAAGGCACTCCCGAAACCGGCGGTATCGTCGCCCCTCCAACTTTCCTGCGGGCCATGCGCGCGGTGCGCCCCGAAGCGCCGTTCAACATTCCGTTCACGCGCCTGCTCGACGGCGGCAGCGACTGGGAATATTTCGACCACGTCCGGCCCGGCGACACCATCACCGCCGTGGGCCGCGTGGAGGACATCCGCGAGCGGTCGGGCAGCATCGGCCAGATGCTGATCACCACCATCAAGATCACCTACCGCAACCAGACCGGGGCGGTGGTAGCGACGCAAACCAGCACTTCCATCCGGCACTGACACCCATACCCGACAACGTGCGCTACGCCAACGAGATTGCCACGCTACGCTCGCAATGACAAGGCTGGGACGCAGAAGAGCCGGGTAAATAGCAGCAGCAGAGGAATATCATGGGTCAACAGGTTTATTTTGAGGACGTCAGCGAGGGGATGGAACTACCGGCCGAGGTAAGGGAACCCAGCACCCGGCAGCTGGTCCAGTATGCCGGAGCCTCCGGTGACTTCTACGAAATTCACTACGATAAGGATTATGCCGAAGGCATCGGCCTGCCCGGAATCATTATCCACGGCGCGTTGAAGAACGCGATGCTGGGTACTTACGTGACCAACTGGGCCGGACCGGGCGGAACCCTGCGCCGGCTGACCTGCCAGTATCGCGGCATGGACTTTCCCAGGGAGCCCATTACCGCAAAAGGCCATGTCACGCGGGTGTATCAGGAAGGCAGCCTGAACCTGGTGGACTGCACCATCTGGCTGGAGAACCCCCGGGGTCAGCAGACCACGCCCGGCACGGCCACGGTGGCGCTGCCCAGCCGAGGTTAGCATTTCAGACCGTCATTCCGGCGAAAGAACGTCACCCCGCTCATGCGTACCCACTTTAACCGGTCATTCCACGCTCGCCGCAGGCGGGCGATGGAATCTCGTTCCAGCGGTGGCGGCCGCCGGCTGAGAGAGACTTGCCGGAGCGGCCATTGCTACACCGACGAGATTGCCACCCCCGTATCGGGTACGGGGTCGCAATGACAAAGTGGGTACGCATGAGCGTCACCCCGTACTTGATACGGGGCCGGAAGGCAGCCATAACCCGTTGAGGCAAAGATTTCCCGGTTTCCCGCTTTCGCGGGAATGACGGGTGAAAAGCGGGAATGACGGGAAAATTGAAACAAATCAAAGGGAAGGACTCGATTACCATGCCCAACAATCTGGAAGGAAAGGTAGCCATCGTTACCGGCTCCGGTCGCGGCGTCGGTCGCGGCATCGCCATGCTGATGGCCGAGGAAGGGGCCAAAGTCGTCGTCGTTGACCCCGGCGTGAACGTGGACGGCAGCGGGTTTGACCAGTCTGTCGCCGAGTTGGTGGTTGGCGAGATTACCGGCGCCGGCGGAACGGCCGTCGCCTGCACCGAGTCGGTGGCGACTATGGAAGGCGGAGAGCGCATCGTGCAGACGGCCATTGACAACTACGGCCGGCTGGATATCGTAGTGTGCTGCGCCGGCATCCTGCGGGACCGCATGGTGTTCAACATGACCGAACAGGAGTGGGACGACGTGATTGCCGTGCACCTGAAGGGCACTTTTACGGTGGTCAAACACGCTTGCATCCTGTTCCGGCAGCAGCGGTCCGGTCGGGTCATCACGTTCAGCAGCCAGTCGGGGCTGGTGGGCAACAGCGGGCAGGCCAACTATGGCGCGGCCAAGAGCGGCATCGCCGGCTTTACCAAAGTGGTAGCCAAGGATATGGGACGCTACGGGGTTACGGCCAACTCCATCGCGCCGCGGGCCACGACCCGGATGATTGGGGCGATACCGGAATCGGCCGCCGAGATTCGGGCGCGCGGCGGCGTGTCATCACTCTCCGGCGACGGCGGCGATGACAGCGAATTGCAGAACCTGGACCCGGACGGCATCGCGCCTTTCGTCTGCTACCTGGCCTCGGATCACGCCGCCAGCATCAACGGGCAGACCTTCCTGGTGTATGGCAACACCGTGTCCCTCATGTCCCAGCCCCGTCCCGAGAAGGCCATCTGGACCGAGGAAGGCCACTGGGACATGGACGACCTGTCCAACCAGGCTCGCGGTTACCTGACCGCCGGCATCGTCAACCCGGCGCCGGCGCAGCAACGATAGACTGCATTGCAATGATTCATTCCGTCATTTCAGAGGTTCTTGCGGCAAGGGTTTCCTGGATTCCCGCCCCGTATCGGAGTACGGGGTGACGTTCTTTCGCGGGAATGACGGACAACAGGCAGGGCCAATTGGAATGACTGCGGAGCTGTCGAAAATAAGGATAGAACAATGCCTCTACTGGAAGACAAAGTAGCAATCGTAACCGGCGGCGGGCGCGGCATCGGGCGTGGCGTGTCCAAGCTGATGGCCGAGGAGGGCGCCAAAGTCGTGGTCTGCGACCTGGGCGTCAACGTGGACGGCACCGGAGCCGACGTGTCGGTGGCCCAGCAGGTGGCGAACGAGATCGGCGAGGCCGGCGGCGGCGCCGTTGCCTGCACCGAATCGGTAGCCACCATGGATGGCGGCGAGAAGATAGTCCAGACCGCCATGGATAACTTCGGCAAGCTGGATATCGTGGTCACCGTGGCCGGCATCCTGCGCGACCGCATGGTTTTCAACATGACCGAGGAGGAGTGGGACGACGTTATCGCCGTGCACCTGAAGGGCACGTTCACTGTGGTCAAGCACGCCAGCATCCTGTTCCGGCAGCAGCGCTCGGGGCGCATCATCACGTTCAGCAGCACGTCGGGGCTGTACGGCAACAGCGGGCAGGCCAACTACGGCGCGGCCAAAGACGGCATCGCCGGGTTCACCCGGGTGTGCGCCCGTGATTTGGGTCGCTACGGCGTAACGGCCAACGCCATTTCGCCATCGGCCAGCACCCGCATGACGACCAGCGTGCCCGACGAGGCCCGCGCCTTGCGCTCGGCCCGGGGCATCGCCGCCGGCGGCGGGCTGCGCGGCGAACCGGAGGACGTGGCCCCCATGGTCGCCTGGCTGGCCTCTGATGAAGCGGCTCACGTCAACGGCCACGTATTCCATGTGACCGGGGGACTGGTGACGCTCCTGAACGAACCCGAGCCGGTCAAAACCATCCGCAAGGACACGCGCTGGACCGTTGATGAACTGGCCGCCGTGTTTCCGGCGACCATTGGCGTCGAGCTGTACAATCCGGCGCCGGCGCCTCCGCCAACCGCTTAGCGCGCCTTTCTGCTATCAGGGCAATCGCATTCTCACCTATACAATCGTCTCTCCGGCGAAAGGCAGAGTTCAAAGGCCGTAAAGTGAAAGAACGGGGAAAGGAATCGGTGGTTTCGATCCCCGGACTCCCGCCCGGTATCAAGTACGGGGTGACCTCGTGTCAAGCACGGGGCAGGCTGTTCTTTCGTGGGAATTACGGTGAGAATGCGATTGCCCGGTTTCTGCTATAATCCGCCCCGCTGCTTTTTGGCGGCTATTGAACTGGGATCTCACGAGCGGAGGGTTTCGGCTTGGCACGCTTTATCCTGTTCCGAATCATTCAGGCCATCGCCACGCTGGTGGTGTTGAGCGCTGCGGTCTTCTTTGGCACCGACCTCACCGGGGATGCCGCCTTGGCCATGGCTCCGGGCGACGCGAAACC
The DNA here is from genome assembly GCA_964347975.1 of uncultured Dehalococcoidia bacterium. GTDB lineage: Bacteria > Chloroflexota > Dehalococcoidia > Lucifugimonadales > UBA3495 > Bin87. The sequence goes on along the minus strand of CAYGAY010000041.1, from coordinate 1,930 downwards.
TTCGGAGATCGAGGCCATCCGCAAGAACCTGGGGCTGGACCGCCCGGTGGTGGTCCGGTACTTCGACTATCTTGGCGGTTTGTTCGTGGGGGACTTCGGCCGTTCCTACAACAAGCGTCAGCCGGCCTTCGACATCGTCATGGAGCGTATCCCCAACACGGTACAATTGGCGATAACGGCCCTGGTCATTGCGGTAGCTATCGGCATTCCGTTAGGCATCTTATCGGCGGTGAAACGGGACAGCATCCTGGACCGGCTGGGCAAGTCCTTCGCCATCCTGGGTATGTCCATGCCCCAATTCTGGCTGGCGATCATCCTGATGTGGATATTCGCCGTAGAATTCCAACTGTTGCCGACCTTCGGCAAGCAGGGTCTGGACCCGCGCTACTTCATCATACCGGCCTTTTCCATCGCGGTGTTCACCATGGCCGGTTTCATGCGCCTGACCCGCTCGGCCATGCTGGAAGTGCTGGACAGCGAGTACGTGAAATTTGCCCGCATCAAGGGTCTGGCGGAGCAGCTGGTGATATTCAAGCACGCGCTGAAAAACGCGGTGATTCCGGTGCTCACCTTTGGCGGCATCAGCTTCGCCGGCCTGCTCAACGGCTCCATCGTGGTGGAGGTAATTTTCTCCTGGCCCGGGCTGGGCCTGCTGATGCTGGAAGGCATCCGCACCCGGGATGTGCCCATTATCGAAGCAACCATTCTGACGTCGGGTTTCCTCTACATCCTCATGTCCACCATCGTTGACATTGCCTACGCCTACGTGGACCCGCGCATCCGGTACGGTTAGACTTCCGACCTGATCAGGCTTTCAAGGAGCGCTGAACTTGGCAACGCAAGAACTGGCAACTCCGGCGCCGGTGGCCAATCCGGCAACCCGCGCGATACGCAAAGCGCGGGAACTGCGCCTGCCCTGGATACCCATCTTCATCCTCACTCTGCTGATGGTCTGCGCGATATTCGCGCCGCTGCTGGCGCCCCACGACCCGGAACGGCTGAACAAACGGGACCGGGAAGTCCCGCCCTTTGAGAACGCCAATTTCCTGCTGGGAACCGACAAGGCAGGGAAGGACATCCTGAGCCGCCTGATTTACGGGGCGCGTACCTCCGTATTCATCAGTTTGGTGGCATTAGGCACCGGCGCGGTCATCGGAAGCTCCCTGGGCGTGATTTCGGGCTACTACGGCGGGCGCGTTGACATCGTGCTGATGCGGCTGGTGGACGCCGTGCTGGGCTTTCCAACGGTGCTGTTAGCGCTGATTATCGTTGCCATCGCCGGCGGCGCCGGGATTGGCAACGTGATTGTGGCGGTGGCGGCCACGGTGTGGGCCAGGTTCGCCCGGCAGGCCCGGGGCGAGGTGCTGAGCATCAAAGAGCGCGACTTCGTGACGCTGGCCATCGTAGCCGGCGTCTCTCCTCCGGTAATCATGTGGCGGCATATCTTCCCTAACGTCATCAACACGGTCCTCATCGTCATCAGCCTGCTGGTGGGGCAGACCATTCTGCTGGAAGCCTCGCTGAGCTTCCTAGGCGTGGGCGTGCCGCCGGGCGATCCGGCCTGGGGCATCATGGTGTCGGAAGGCCGCGACCAGATCTTCGACATCTGGTGGCTGGCGCTGTTCCCCGGCGTGGCCATTACCATCGTCGTGATGGCGATGAACTTCTTCGGCGACTGGCTGCGGGATACTCTGGATCCCCGGCTGCGGCGGACGCGGTAGCCGGCCGGCAACGACGGTTAGCGAATAAGGGGCGAACGGTAGTTCGCCCCTTTCCGCGCGAGGGCAGAGGCGCAAAGAGCGAAGGACTCTGCCCGGCAACGTGGTGGTGGTTGGCGCTCCTCCTTGGTTGGTTTGTTTGGTTGGGCTGGTTGGTTTGCTTCGGGTTCGGGGGTTCAGGTTGTCGGCGCTACGGCCAGAGAGCGTTTTTG
>CAYGAY010000040.1:0-27669 GCA_964347975.1 uncultured Dehalococcoidia bacterium | reverse complement strand
TACCCGGCGAGGTTGCCCGTGTCAAGGGTTTTGGGTAAAATTGTATGTAATTCCCTCCAGAAAACTGGCGCAGTCGGTGATACTCCACCCGGCGCCGGAGTCGGTTAAATGCTGCCTCAAACTGCTCTGGGGTTTGAGGCACTATGATAACCCGGAGATCCTGCTTGATGCGGTCTATCAGCGTAATCGCGGCTTGACGGTGTTGAAGAGTGGTTCCGCTCCTGGGGTTGAGCACTTCGTTAAGTACCAGTTGGGTGGTGACTATTCGGTCGTTTTCCAGCAGAATTGCGTATTCCGTGGCCAACTCGTGAAACTCGTCATCCGGTGTAATGCGGGCAATCCAGAATGATGAATCGGCAAAGAAGTCAGCCATGCTGGCGCCTGTCGCTTATTCTAAGCCGGAATACTTCCTTCCATTCGTCCACCCAGACCGTGCCAAAGGATTCAATCTGCCTGATGCGCTGCAATTTGCCATCAGCCGCGTATTCGCCAATGCCTGAAACTATCGCCCGCCGGATGTCATTGGCCTGAAATGCGGCGGCGACGTCGAGGTGCCACTCCGCCGGATACGGACTAACTATAGTATCTCCGTTCTCCAGTAGCAGTTGAAAAGTTCCGCCGCCGCTTTCGCCTGGCGGATTCATCTGCACTCCTCTGACTTGTCCCCTGACCTCTACGGGCCGGCAATTTTCGGATTGCTGGACCGGCTCCGTGCCGGCAACCGATGGTTGTTGCGTCATAATTCAGCTCCCCGATAATTCGGATGCTTTGCTGGTTCAGCCAATTATAACAGCCGCCGCACACCGGCCAGGCTGCTATCCTGACTCTACAATCGCGTCAATCCGGTATATCTCCGTAAAGATTACACCGCCCCTTCCGCCGCCGTCAGCCCGCCCAGCGTGGTCAGTATCTCCGCGTTGTTCTGCCCCAGCGTAGGCGGCGTTCCCGCCTCCTCTGGCCGGCACGCCGTCAGTCGGATGGGCGTGGCCAGAGAGCTGAACGTTCCATCCGGCGTGAGCCCGGTTATGGCGGCCTTTCTGGGTGTACTGCTGGGCCGGCTAAACTACCTGTGCGCCGAGGATTTTTTCGATGTGGCCCAGGGCCCAACGGTGGGCGTCGGTATTGAAGGATGCCACGCAATCGGTGGGGACTGCCACGGCATAGTCCCGGTTGCGGGCGTCGGAGGTGGTGTGCATCACGCAGATGTCGGTACAAACGCCGCAGACGATTATCTTGTCCGGATTCAAGGCGGCCAAACGCTCGGCCAGGTCGGTGTTGAAGAAGCCGCTGTATCGATGCTTGGGAATGATGTTGTCACCGGTCACCCATTCCGAAAGCTCCGGTATGACATCCGGCTCCTCGGTGCCGATGACGCAATGCACCGGGAACATTTGGAACTCCAGGTCGTCGGGCAGATGATGGTCGGATAGGAAAAGGACCGCGGAACCGGCGTCGGTCTCCCGTCGCAGCAACTCCCGTACCGGATTGATGATGCTCCGGGCATCATCCCCACAATAGAGGTTGTGCCCCGGCTCCAGGAACCCGCGCACCATATCCACCACCAGAACTACGTTGGCCATTTGCGCTCACCTCGATACCGCAGATGCAGGCAGTCTAACCTATTGTGTTACGGGGTCAAACGGCTCTCCATCCACAAGCACCTGTTTGATTACGGCGTTTCCGCTTTCGCCGATGGCGACCACCACCTTGACATCCCGCGCCCGCTCAATGATGCGCCCCGTCCCTTCGGGCACAAAATAGGTCCCGATGCCGAAATCCAGCCGGCCCCGGTTATTCACCTTGCCGCGAATATACACGTCGGGATACTCCGGTCGGGAAACCGACTGACGCAAGTCGCACCATACATCGCCGCACTCTTGCAGCACGACGTAGATGACACTTCCAGCCGGCCGGTCGCGGAGCTGGTCGTGTATTTCGGCAACCTCGTAATCCAGAATGGCGTAATCGCCTTGCAGCAGCGAGCGCGGGTCAACCGGAACCGTCTGCAACACCACTTCACGCCCCTGCGAAAGCGCGATTTGCCGTACCCCGGCGAACACCACGAGGCCGATCACCTGCGTCGCCACCAGCGCGGCAAATAGAATGGTGATGCGCCGGCTCACGGCGCAACTCCTGCGCGCCTGATGCGGCTCAACAGCCTCCGTCGCAGCGCCTCCATTCCAAACCCGCCGGCCAGCAGAATCACGCCGGCGACGATGAAGGCCACCGATTGCCCCAGCAGATCAAAGCCAAACTCAAAGTAACGGGTGAACGACGCAATAGCGAAGATGATCACCGCCAGGTTGATGAGCCAAGCCCGGTTCCAGCGATAACCGGCCGCGATCATCGCCAGCACGCCGGCCAGCGTCACCAGGTTGAACACCCACCACAGCCATTCCGCGCCGGCGAGGAGGCCGACCCACATCGCCGCTGCAACGACGGCCATGGCCGCCAGCGCGGACGCCTCCCAAATGAACAGCGTTGAGTGGGATCTTCTATCCCGCCATCCGATGAAGCCCACTACGACCGCTGCGAGGGAAGCGACAACGCTCACCACCGTCCAATATTCAGCCGACAGCGCCTCCAACCTCAAATGATCATCCCACCGCAATTCCTGCCAAATGGTATGGTATCCCAGTAGATAAACCGGCGCCGCTGCCACTGCCAGACCGGTGACGTCCAGGATTCTCGCAAAGGGTCGGGTGTAATCGAAGCGGGACTGTAATCTTCCCGCAGCGAACAACAACGCGCCCAGTACCAGGTAAGCCGGCGCCAGCCAAACCATCTCGTCGTTGAATACGTCCGGCACCCACTCCTGCGCCCGAAAGGCCGTTGCCACCAGCAGTATGATCAGGGACAGGCCGAGCACGGATTGCGAACGAACGATATAGGCCAGGGGAATCACTCCCAGGAACCACGCCGGCATCAGGTTGGGATGGTTGACGGGTACGTGATAGGTCTGCGCCACCAGGTGCAGGGACGCTCCGAAAGCGATGGCGCCCAGCAGTATCACCGCCGTACCGATGCGGACGAACCCGAACCGATACGACAGCAACCAGCCCGCAACGTAAATCGCCGGCGTACCGACCACCATGAGCGCCAGCTTGGCCAGCGTAGATATATCGGACCAATTAGCCGCGATGAAGGCGATGATGCCCAGGCCGATCAGCGCCGCCCCCATTATGGCGATGGCGCTGACCGTGCGGTTTGCGATGGCGTTGCCAGTAGTCTCGCCGGCGGGAGGGTAACGTTCCAGGATGGCGGCGGCCTGCATCTCCGAAATCAGGCCGTCAGCCTGCCATTGGCCGACCTCGGCGGGCAGCCGGCGGGCAAAGTCGCCGCTATCCGGCGTCGATGGGCTGCCTGAGACGTCTGTTGCCATGGGCGTGTGGCAACCACTACCCGGCGGGCACAGTGATAACTACCCGGCCGTTTTCCCGCGTCGCAATGGCGATGTCGCTGTTCCACAACAGGGACATACCGATCAGGGGTTTGTCCGCAAGTTCCAGCACTCGAACCCGTCTGATTGTTCCATGCCAGATTATCATGGCGGCATAGGTTGGAACCGTCACCGGGTTGCCATCCGCCAATGACACACGTCTGGGCCGTGTTCTCTGCAGCTGCAAGTTGCTGATGATGTCGGACGGCAAAGCCATCGACCCGGTGAAACCCGTATCGATGACGACTTCTGTTGGGAGGGCGACGCCGCGGTAGTCCAGGATGTCAACGGTAAGCCGCGGCTCTCTGGGCGAAGCGCTGACGTAACCTTCCATCGCCATTACGATCTCAAGTTCGGCGGGAGCTGCGGAGGTATATGAGTGGCTCTTCGCCGATTGGCATTAGATATACGGGCGCGCCGCGCTCATATTTCATTAACCGCTCCAAACCGGCAGCTTCAGAAGGGAACATCTCATAGTCGACACTCTCCGTGTTGATAATCAACCATTTGCCTTGGTCCGCATCAGTGAGGGTCGGCTCTATCCGGCCGCGGTACACGGCCAGCGCCTTTTGCTCCAACGCCCGGAAGCGGCGATCTTCCTGCCTGATATAGTCCGGCGCCTCGCTCTCCACCGCGTACCCCATATCTCGCTCCAGCATCTCGGACAGCCCCATCAGCTCAAAGGCATCGGTGAGCGGCGTCATCTCGTCAATCAGGCGCTCGGTAGTGCCGGTGGCCTTCAGCTCCGCCATCACTTTGCCCACGGTGTAAGCTACGGACATGAACGCGCTGCCCGGGAAAATAACCATCTTGAACCCCAGGCGTTCCAGTTCGGACACGTTGAGCAGGGGCGACTTGCCCGTTTCGACAAAGTTGTAGAGCAGCGGGACACTGGTTCGGGCCACCACCTGGGCGGCTTCCTCGGCGGAACGGATTGCCTCAACGAACAGGGCATCGGCGCCGGCCGCGGTGAAAGCGTCGCAGCGGCGGATGGTGTCGTCCCAGCCGGTGACGGCCAGCGCGTCGGTGCGTACGATGATGGTGAAGTCGTCGTCGGTGCGGGCATCCATGGCGGCGCGGATCTTCTGCGCCATTTCGTCGATGGGCACTACTCGCTTGTCTTCCAGATGGCCGCAGCGTTTGGGAAACTGCTGGTCCTCGATATGCACAGCGGCCACACCCGTCCGCTCATATTCGCGGATGGTGCGGCGCACGTTCATGGTGCCTCCGTACCCGGTGTCCGCGTCGGCAATGACCGGAACGCTCACAGTGGCCGCGATGGCGGCGGCGTTGTCCATCATCTCCGTGGCCGTGGCCAGGGCCAGGTCGGGATAGCCGACCCTGGCGACGGAGGTTCCGGCTCCGGTCATGTACACGGCCGGGAAACCGGTCTTTTCGATTATCGCGGCGGTCAGGCAGTCGTAGGCGCCGGGAGCGGTGATGATGCCTGGCTCTGCCAGCAATTGGCGGAAACGGGTGGTGGCACGCATGGTACAGACTCCTCAGTCCATATTACGCTACTCTGGTTGGTGGGTTATGGTCTCCGGGAAAGGTCAACTGGAGCCGGATCCCGCGGCTCGGCAACCGGGCGGCCCGGCGCTGGCGGTTCCAGATAGGTGATGCTGTCGTAAAAATCGTCCAGAGCAATAAACTTCCCGTTCTCCTCTGCCCACTCCCGCATCCGGCGACTACAGCTGTGTCGCCACGACAACACTTCAATGCGCCAACCCCGCCGGTGCATCCGCTCCATGTCGGCATGGAAACCTACGCCATCATCAAATCCTGCCCCGTCTCCGGTGAGCATTAGGATGATGCCCGGACTGCCATTATAATCGAACCCGTCGCGTAGCATTGCCGTCTGCAGGACTTGGTCCACGCCCGGCTCCCGTCCTGCCACGGCTCCGCGCTCCGGCAGATGAACGGCAACACCTTCGTTTTCCAGGCGATTCCAGACGTGTCGCAACTCCGGTGGAACGGAGCCCACGGCAATGGCGCGTTCAATCTCCCTCCCCGCGTGGGCCAGTTCCAGCAGGTTGCGGAAGTGGATGCGTGCCCGGTAACGGGCCGTTTCGCCTTCCCGCTCTATGGCTGCCTGCTGTGCGCTGATGAAAATGTTAGAGTTGTCCCAGTAGATGAAGACCTTGCCCATTGCATAGATTCCTGCGGCCTCTGTGCTAGCCGCCGCTTTAGCATCCTGATATGCGGCGGCGCAACAGTTTTACGCCGTGAGGCCGCCGTCTATGGTCAAAACTTGCCCGTTGACGTAACCGGCACCAGGGCTGACCAGAAACAGGACGGCTGAGGCTACGTCGTCGGCAGAACCGAAGCGCCCGGCCGGGATGTTGGAAAGGACTTGCGCCCGCTGGTCGGTGGTCATACTGGCCGTCATACCGCCATCGTCGCCCACCTCAATGAAGCCTGGAGCTACCGCGTTCACCGTGATATTCCGGCTGCCCACCTCGCGGGCGATTGCCTTGGCCATCCCGATCTGTCCGGCTTTGGACGCCGCATAGTTGGCCTGGCCCGGATTGCCCGACAAGCCCACCACCGACGACACGTTGACTACGCGCCCGTAACGCTGGCGCAGCATCAACGGGATGGCAAAACGAGTGGACAGGAATGTGCCCCGCAGGTTCACGGCGAGCACATCGTCCCAATCGGCGGCGTTCATTCGCATTACCAGGCGGTCGCGATTGATGCCGGCGTTGTTCACCAGGATGTCCAGTCGCCCCAGCCGATCCGCGGTGGTCTTGACTACGGCTTCGGCGGCGTTCTCGTCCGACACGTCGCCGGGGACTCGCAACGCTTCGCCGCCGGCCGCTCGGATCCCGTCAATTACCGTGTCGGCATCGGCGGCGCTGCTCCGGTAATTTATGCCCACCGAGGCCCCGGCGGCGGCCAGTCGTTTCGCGATCACCGCCCCAATGCCCCGGGACGAACCGGTGATCAACGCGACCTGACCGCTCAAGTCAATTGTGTACATTCCAATACCCTACCTATTGGTAAAGAGTTCGCCTTGGTAAAGAGTTCGCCCATTGGTAAAGAGTTCGCGTTCACGCCTCTCGCACCGCTGGGTGATGCAGTTCGGCGAGTTCCTGGCGGAAGCCCTCCACCAGTTCCAGGCGGTGGCAACGCAGGCCGGTATCGATTGCGCCGGCGACGCCGCGAGCGGAGGAGGAGCCGTGGCCAATCATCACCAGGCCATCCACTCCGAACAGCGGCCCGCCCATGGTGCGCGGCAGGTTGGTAGTAGTCCACAACGTTTCTGCCACCTGCTTGACCTGCTCGGCGGGCAAAACTTCCGCCAGATGCCGGTGCAGCAAAGGCGCCAGGGCCGACCCCAGCCCCTCGGCGAACTTGATCAATATATTTCCGATGAATCCATCGCAAACAATGACGTCCGCCTTGTTCGTGAAAAAGTCCATCCCTTCGACGTTGCCGACGAAATTCAGAGGGCTGTCGCGGAACAAGACATGGCTTTCCTGGACCTGACGGCTGCCCTTGGACGCCTCTTCGCCTACGCTGAGCAGGGCTACTCGCGGGTTTTCGATCCTCAATATCCGGCGCGAGAAAGCGACGCCCAGGGCCGCAAAGCTCAACAGCAAAGCCGGTCGGCAGTCCACGTTGCTGCCCAGGTCAACGACAGTCGTATGAGGCGCAACGCCCAGGAAATTTCCGCCGATGCAGGGACGTTCCAGCCCTTCCAGCAGACCCAGCGCCATCACCGCGGTAGCCATGGTGGCGCCGGTGGAGCCCATGGAAACCACCATGTCGGCGTCGCCGGCGCGGAGCAATCCCATGGCGGTGGCGATTGAGGACCGCGGTTTGCGGCGCAAGGCCGCAATCGGTTGCTCGTCGTCCTCTATCTTCCCCTCCGACGACGCAACGGCAATCGAGCGGGCCGCCGTGTCGTATTTTGACAACTCCCCGCACACGGCGCCTCTTTCACCCACCAGCGTGACGTGCAATTCCGGATGATCGTCCAGAGCGGCTAAAACCCCGGGCACCGTTTCTCGCGGGCCGAAGTCTCCACCCATGGCGTCCACTGCGACGCGAACCCTCGCTTTGTTTCCGTTGGTACTCATTCCCCGGCTTCCCCCTGCGCCGGCGGGCTTAATATCACGCTCGCCGACCCGGTAATGATGCGGCTATCATTATGTGCACTACGGACTTCAACATTGCAAGTTACGATAAGACCATTATCGGTGAATTCCCGCTTGGCCACGCTGCCCGTTGCTTCCAGCACGTCGCCGGGATACGCTGCGCCACGGAACCGTACCCGCAGATTTCCGGAGGAGAGCCAGTCACTACCGTAGGCCCGCGTCATCATCTCCGTCACCAGGGCCAGGGTCAGCATACCGTGGGCGATAACGCCGCCGAACTGGGTGGCCGCCGCGAATTCGTCGTCATAGTGCAGGGGATTGTTGTCGCCGGAAGCCGCGCGGTAAGCGTCGATGGCCTGGCGCGTGATGGCGCGGCGGGCCTTGGGCAGCGTGTCGCCAACCTCCCGTGGCGATAATCCGTCAGTAACCGCTTCGGCAGCCATTGGGTCAGTCATCGGTCCGGGCCGGTATCCGCGGGCAGGAGAATCGTCGTGCGCCCCTGCATCAGCATCAAGCCGTCGCTATCTTCGGTCACGGTGTAGTTCACGGTGAGAAATCGCATTCCGCCCCTCTGGCGAGCCGGTTCTATCTGCGCCTCGGCGGAAACCAGCGCGCCGATCCGGGGCGCATTGATCGTTTCGACATCCTGAAGGCTGTGTATCGCGCCGTCCGGCAAGGACAATCTTTCCAGCAGTCGCCCCACAACCCGGGCCGCCAGCATCAGCGGGGGCGCGGCGCCGGACGCCAGATAGATGGGCAGTTGGTCGCCAACCGCAGAAAGATATTGCTCAACTGCGTCAACGGTAATTTCCCAAGCGCCCAGACTGATTTTGGTATGCTGCACGGAACAACCTATCGAGCCCAGCGCGGATTATGCCAAGCACGGTAGTTAACAATATACACGGGGAGCGCCATACCGACAATCCGGCAGATCATCTCGGTGGCGTTCCGTTTCAGGTGGTTTGGTTGGTAATCCATCACTCCGGCTTTTGCCGGAAGGACGGTGATGGCGCGATTGTTCTGACTATTCATAGCGTTTGACGCCAGGCATAGGGCGGCGTAGCATTATACTTACCTAATGAGGTGAATCACTGCACAGCCCTGATGGGAGGCGCTGATGACGACGATGCCAAACAATCCCGACGGATCTTTGACCGAAGACATACGCCACGCCGTGCAGGAACACTACGGTCAGCGAGCGTTGCGGGTCATCGAGTTGACCGACGTTACGCCGGAGCAGGGTACCGGTTGCGGAGCGGAAAACTGCGGCCACGGCGACTGCGGGGCTGATGATTGCGGGCACGATGCGGCAGCCTGCGGGTGCGGCGTCACCGGGGCGTCATGCTGTGGCGCGGCGGATACCGAGCACGCCATAAGGCTTTACAACGACGCGCAGCTGCAGGGCCTTCCGGTGGAGGCGATGGCGGCATCGGCCGGCTGCGGAAACCCCACCGCCCTGGCTGACCTCCGCCCCGGCGAAACGGTCCTGGACCTGGGTTCGGGAGGTGGTATCGACTGCTTCATCGCCGCCGACCAGGTGGGGGAATCCGGCAAGGTTTTCGGCCTCGACATGACGACCGAGATGCTGGCCCTGGCCAACGCCAATCGCGACCGCATGGGCCTCACCAACGTCGAGTTCATCGAAGGCCACCTTGAGGACATTCCTCTGCCCGACGCCAGCGTGGACGTGGTTATCAGCAATTGCGTGATCTGCCTCTCTCCCGACAAGGACGCGGTGTTCCGGGAAGCCTTCCGGGTGTTGGCCCCCGGTGGCCGGTTGCACGTCTCCGATATGCTGGCGCTGACTGCGGACGGCCCGCGCCTGACCGACGCCCAGGCTTGGGCAGCGTGCGTCGGGGGCGCTGAATACCGGGAAACCTACTTGGGCCGCATGGTGTCCGCAGGTTTCGTGGAAATCGACACCACCGATGAAGCTCTGCGGTTTGACGAGGATGAAACGCCGCTTAACGTGGCCAGCGTGAAGGTGTCGGCCCGCAAACCCGCATGACCCGGCCACCCCGTTTTTCCGCGTATCCCGGGCAGGTCTCGAACCTGCCCGCACTTTTGGCAAACCCGGCCTTCATACGGCGCGAAAAAGCACAATTCCCGCTAAACCGAAAGACACCGATGAAACGCGCTCACCCGCGATGCCCCACTTCGCCGGCGTGCTATAATCAGCGGCGCATTGGACTATAATCTATAATCCGCCCCCCGCAACGCGAGGCTTGTTATGGGATCTGCAACCGACTCCGGCGCTCAGCGCCCGGCCATCGCCATTACCATGGGCGACCCCTGCGGCATCGGCCCGGAGGTGGTGGTGAAGGCTCTGTCCGACCCCAGGATTTATCAATCCTGCCGACCGGTGGTGGTTGGCAACGTCTTTGCCATGGAGCAGGCGATCCAGCTCACCGAATCATCCTTGGGCATCAACCATACCGATGATCCCACCTCGGCCGGCGAGAACCCCTCGGTGGTGGACGTGGTGGACATCGGAAATCTCAATGCCGAGGACATCACCGTGGGGCAGCTGAGCGTTCCCTGCGGCAAGGCGTCCATGGAGTGGGTGAGCAAGGCGGGACAATTGGCGAGGGCCGGCGTGGTGGACGGCTTGGCCACCGCTCCCCTGAACAAGGAAGCGGCGGCGCTGGCCGGTTACGAGGCCATCGGGCACATGGAACTGTTGCAAGAACTCTCCGGCGCCAGGACCGTCGCCACCATGCTCATGGCGAAGAACCTGCGGGTGGTTCACCTTACCACTCACCGCTCGCTGCGGGTGGCCTGTGACTATGTGAAAAAGGACCGCATCCTGGATTACCTCCGCCTTACTGACGACAGTTTCCGCAAGTGGGGTTTCGCCCACCCGCGCATCGGCGTGGCCGCGCTGAACCCCCACGGCAGCGACGGCGGCTTGCTGGGCGACGAGGAGGCGGAGGAGATCGCGCCGGCGGTGCGGCAGGCCCAGAGCGAGGGCATAAACGCCATCGGTCCGGTTCCGGCGGACATCATCTTCCACCAGGCCATCCAGGACCGCTACGACGTGACGCTGTGCATGTACCACGACCAAGGGCACATTCCGGTCAAGGTGTACGGCTTTGAAGAGAGCATCACGGCCAACCTGGGACTGCCCTTCATCCGCACCTCGGTCGACCACGGCACTGCCTTTGACATCGCCGGCAAGAACCTCGCCGATCACACATCCATGGTGGAATCGATACGGATGGCGGTGGCCTTCGCCCGGGGCGACGGACTGACCGATGGCTGGGGCGAGGAATAGGCGATGAGTACCGCACCGGATTTGCCGCCGCCAGGGGCCCAAAGCGTCGCCGACCGTCTCCAGATCAGCCAGTATATGATCATCCACGCCCGGGAAGAATTGGCCACTGGCAGCCGTCTGCAAGCGGGTGAAAAAGCGTGGGGCGCCGTGGTGCATCCCATTAAAGCCATCGCAGACCAACGGGGCTGGCGGCACGAATCGCACCAGGACATTCATGCGATACTTAGTCAGATCGTGATGGAGTACGGCTTCGATGGCGACCAGTCCAATGCCCTATCGCTGGCGTACTTCGTCGGCCACGAGAACTTTTATGAAAATCACCGTAGCAGGGAACAGCTGGCCGAAATGATGGACCGGGTTGAAGACGTGTTGCCGGATCTGATCGACCTGACCGCCATGCCGCCGCGCCCATTCACCATCACCAGCAATACTCAGATGAGGCGGTTGCGCCGGCTCACTGGCAACGAAAGCCTGGAAATCGGCGACACGTCCGACGTGGGATTTTCCCTGAAGCATGGCCTGACCGACGGCAAGGGTGAGGACTGACGATATGAACATCGGGTTTATCGGCGGCGGCACCATGGCGGAGGCCATCCTCGGCGGGATGCTGGACGGCGGCGTTGCCCAAGCCGGCGACGTGATAATCGGCGAGCCGGTGGCGTCGCGGAGGAATTATCTGGCGGGACGGTATGGGGTCGGTGTGTCGCCAGCCAACGGCCTGGTGGTCAGCAGTTCCGATCTGGTCGTGCTGGCGGTCAAACCGCAGGACTTGTACAAGGTTTATGGTGACATCGGCGGTCGGTTCACCGACGAAAAGTCGCTGCTGTCCATCGTGGCCGGAACCCGCATGAAATCCTTGTCGGCTGGCTTGAAGCATTCCGGCATCATCCGGGTAATGCCCAACACGCCGGCTCAGATTGGAGCCGGCATGACCATGTGGACCTGCGCGTCCGCGGTGAGCCAGGCGCACCGCGACACCACCGCCGCCATACTGTCCACCATCGGCGACGAGATTTACGTTGACGATGAGAAGTATATGGACATGGCGACGGCGTTGAGCGCCAGCGGACCCGCTTACGTGTTTCTCATCGTGGAGGCGCTGATTGACGCCGGCGTGTACGTTGGGCTGCCCCGGGACATCGCTCGGCGCCTGGCTCTGCAAACCGTGAAGGGCAGCGTCCAACTGGTGGCTGAGACCGGCCGGCATCCCGGCGAACTGAAGGACATGGTCACGTCGCCGGGTGGCACCACCGCCGAGGGTTTGCAGGCCCTGGAAAGGGCCGGCGTGCCGGCGGCGGTGGTGGACGCGGTGAACGCGGCGTATCTCAAGTCAATCGAGCTGGGCAAAGGCTGACCGCGCGCCCGAGCTCCGTAACTCGCCATGCTGCAACTCATCAGCTTCTTCATCACGCTGTGTTACCTGCTGTTGCTGGCGCGTATCATCCTGGGGTTCGTCGTCCAGTACATGACGATGCAGGGGAACGGCGCGCCCGACGTCCTGGTGAGGCTTTACGACGTGGTGTTTTCCCTCACTGAGCCGGTATTGGGACCAATTCGGCGAATGCTGCCGCAGACCGGGATGATTGATTTCAGTCCCCTGGTAGTGATGGTGGCGCTGGTGGTGATCCAGTACGCAGTGCGCGCGTTGTTATCGTGACACTCAATTAGTCAGCGCAACCGATAAGGTGGAGGGCATTGTCCGGTTCAGCGCCACGGCCGCGTCGCAAGTTCTGGACGGCCGGCGGGCTGCGCCCCCGGGATTTACCCTTGCTGCGAGCAGCGATGGCCGGCGAGTTGCCGCCGCCGCAGGACGGGCCGGCCAGCCTGGTGATACTCTGCGGACTGCCCGCCACCGGCAAGTCCCACTTCGCGCGTGAACTGGTGGCGCGCGCCCCGTTCGTGTGGCTGAACAGCGACCGGACGCGCAAGCTGCTGGCGCCGCAGCCCAGCTACAGCCGGCGGGAGCATCGCCGGGTCTTCGCCGCGATGCACGTCTTGACCCGCGGCTACCTGCGTGACGGTCATTCGGTGGTGTTTGACGCCACCAATCTGAACGAAGGCGTCCGCGCGCCGCTGTACGCATCGGCGGAGTCGGTGGGCGTTGACCCGTTGATCATCCGCTTTACCGCCAGCGCGGGGCTGGTGTGGAAACGGATGGCCGACCGGGCCTCCGGCGCAGGTGAAGCCGCCCAGAGCGACGCCGGTTGGGAGGTGTATTCCCGCATGGCCATAGCCGACCAGCCGGTGCAACGTCCACACTTGCTGGTGCGGGGGCCAGAGGATGCAGAGTGGGCTTTGGCGGAGACGCTGCGGCTGACGGGGGTAGCTTTTTGAGCGGGTAAGGATTTTTCACCCTTGCCCGAGACCCAACGCCTGCATAATCGCACGGTTGCTGCCGTGGACCGAGGGCTCCCGGCACCACCGGTTGCGCAAGGCGCCAACAGCGGCGATGGCCTGCTGGTTCTCACCTAACCCCAGCATTTCCAGCGCAACGCGGTCAATGCGATGCCGGTTGGCATCTTGAAAGGCGTAGGAGACTGGCCGCAGTTCCAGCGTTGCCAACTCGCCGATACGCTGTTGGGCAATTGCCCTGGCCTGTTCACCAGCCTGGCTGTCGGCGGTGAAATCGGGAACGGGGAATCCGGCCAGCGCCCGTACTTGCATCGTAGCCCGTCCCGGTTGAGTGGTTTGGGAGTAAGAGGTTCGCACGATCAGACTGAACGTGGAATTGAGCCAAATGACCAGCGCGGCCTTGACGTCATCATCATCGGACAGCAGGGCAGTCCAGGCCCGGCCGCCCATCATAAGCCGGTCAGACCGGGCCGCTGCCAACGCCTGTGAAGTCAAACGCAGAGTACGGGATATGAACAAATCGCTGCGTTGGTCGATCATCTGCCGCAGCTCCGCTTCATCATTCGTAGCGGGTTGTCCATCGTGGGTTGGCGACACCAGCAACCGCGTTTGCGTTTCGGCGTCGGCGGCCCACAGCGATAGATGGGTTGGATAATATCGCGGGTCGATGGGGTCAAAAGTGAATGCGCCGCGTCCATCACCACCACGGGGATGTCCTATCAAGTCGTGAGTTGGTCCGATGGCTACCACCCGGTCAAGGGTGGTCATCGGCAGACTGAAATCCCACCGCTGTTGGCTTTCCTGGGAGTACAGCCGGCCGGCCAAAAGCTCGCCGGCCGCCGCCACCTGTTCGTGGTCTTGTATTCCCACCGCGAACCACGGGAAACCGGCCGACGGTGGCGTGATGGCCGTCCAGCTGCCGATGCGCTGGCCGCCTTCATAGAGTACGCCGTTGCTGGCGTCCGCCCGGCGAAGGTCGTTAATCCACTTGGCGTACCAGTATGATTCGGCGACCTGTTGGGGAATGGCGCTGATGTTCACGCACACAATTCGCGCGGGTTCGTCCTCATCTTCGTTTGTCCGCCGCGTCGCCACCAGCAGCATCTCGTTCATATAGGTGTCAGCGGACATCATCGCGCCTTCGTGGGCGGTGAAAGCGATGGCGGTTATCTCCCGGTACTCACGCTCAATCGTGCGGCGGAAGCCTTCCCAAGACTCGGAATGCGCAGCAGTGAGGGGCAGGACGGTGGCGAAAACGCCGCCGGGTTTCAGTTTCTTGCCGGCCAAGGCGGAAAAGTCCGCGCCCAGACCGGCCTGCCCGTCCGGCATTTCGTTGCCGGCGTTGCGCAGGCTGTTGCGGATAGCAGTCAGTCGTTTCACGCTGCGCCGGCGCTGGGGTTCGGTGATTCCGGTCACGTCAAACATCCGGCGGTCGCCCCGGGCCCGGGAGTAAGGCGGGTTCTGGATAACCAGGTCTTGACTGTGGTGAGGGACGGGAATGGCGGTGGGCTGCTCCAGGTTGGTAGTTGCAGTGCGGGCCAATTGACCGGTTACGTCAGTAATCTGGTCCGTTTCCAGCAGTTCCAGGGAGCCGGTATTGCCGCCCAGCACGGCCACGGCGGCGATATGGGCGGTGTGGTATTCCGTGGCAATCTCGGCAGTGGACAGCCCGGCGGCGGTCATATGCGACGCCAGGGCGTTGATGTCCAGGCCGGTGATCGACCCCTCCATCATGGCGCGATGCAGGTCCTCCGCATTGCCGCCGGCTGCTTCGTGCCGGCGACGGATGCCGTGGTAAGCAGCCCGCAGCAGCGCTCCGGTGCCGCAGGCCAAATCCGCTACTCGGAGGTTGGCTACTGCGCCCGAGTCCGACCAGTCCGGCAAGTCAAGCCGCGCCACGGCCAATTGCGCCAGCAGTTCAGCGGTTTCCTGTAGAGTGTAATGCGCCGCCGTTTCCTCCCGGTCGTCCAGCAGAAGCGGGAACAATTCGCCGGCAAAGTCCACCCGGTTACCCAAC
Organism: uncultured Dehalococcoidia bacterium; assembly: GCA_964347975.1. Classification (GTDB taxonomy): domain Bacteria; phylum Chloroflexota; class Dehalococcoidia; order Lucifugimonadales; family UBA3495; genus Bin87. The sequence continues at coordinate 12,484 of CAYGAY010000040.1, read as the reverse complement.
CGCAGAGCGGTTATGCGTTCCGCCATGCCGGCCAGTCGTGATACGGCGTCGGAACCGACCGCGTCAGGTATGCGGTCGTCCAACGCACTCCGCGCTGTATTGAATATGGACCCGTAGTTGACGGCCAGTATCCGGTCCCACTCGGTTCGCAAATCTCCCAGCGTGATGACGCCGCCGGTGTCAGCCCGCAGCTGTGCGATTGACCGCAGCCCACTCTCGCGCAGTGACGCAGAGCCGGCCGCCAGGAGATTGTGCAGCCGCAGCGATGTAAGCCAGATGCAGCAGGCCATCCGCAACCCCTGCATCTCCTGGCGCTGGCCCAATATGCCGGCGATGGCCCCGGCGACGCCCGGCGGCATAGTGCGGTAAAGATAATCGGCAAGACTGTGGATGTCGGCGGCGACCTGATTGGCGGTCAGGGACACCAGCGCCGGCGGCGCGGCCGCGTATTCGCACATCACTGCCAAGTCGTCCACTGTACCGGTTACGTAGCCGGTAGCGGGCCATACGCTAACGTCGGCATCGGAAAGATCAACCTCGGTTTCATCTCCCCGAATGTTGGCGGACAGAATAGCGTACCGCAGTTCCAAACCGTCCGGCTGAGCTAATCGCTCCCGTAGTTCGTCATTTGACCAGTTGCGTATTTCAGACGGCGCGCCTACGGCGATGGCCGACCGAACCGGAAACGGGGTTCCGCTTACCCACCGGCCCAGCTTGCGCCGGGCGTCTCCGAAGGCTGGCTGACCCCACTCCACTTCAACCACTACCGGATAAATGTCCGGCGGCGCAACCAGAATGTCAGGACGTTCTCTGCCGGCGTCGTCAAACACCTGCTGGCGTTCCGCGATTATGTAGCGCGCGTCATCGCGCCAAGCGCGGCGTCTGGCGCGTAGAGCATCAGCCAACGCTTCATTGAATGTCTGCTCGTGCATCAAGCCAGCGGGGCCGGACGGCATATCGGGCAAGTTGGGTTGCGCGGTCATAGACGGTTTTATACAGTAACGTCCAGTGCTGTGTACAGTTCGGCGGCGTCACTATCGGAGCCTTTCGGTTGTGTCACCAGCAGCATCACAGCATAAGCAGTACCCCGGCCCTCGCGATCTTACGGGCGGCTTCCCGGTATCTCATGGGACAGAGACTACAGCTTCGATGGACACCGGGCCGTCGGAATCCTCCACGTAAATACCCGCGGGTAGGAGACGCCCTTCGTCCTCGTAGATCTCCAATACCACTGCGAACGCATCTTCCGCGTTGGCCAGGCACTCGGAGATGGTGTCGCCCTCGGTTATCAGCTCTGGGAGCAGGGGAGATGTAACGGTGTATCCTCCTTCCGGCTGAGGTTCCAGGATCAACGGTATTCTTGCAATCATGGTCAGCTCCCAGCGCTCCCCGTTTGCGAAAAGCGTAAAGCGGTATGCCCCGTCAGCATAGCATTATGCGGCAGCCCGACCGGTTCCGATCAGCCGGCCGGGGGATTGAAGGGTGGCATGGGTGGGGGCAAGTCGATGCTTTCGTCGGCAAGGGCTTCTTCTTCCGAGAGGAGCAGGCGGTCAATGGTCCTTTGCTGCAAGGGAGTGGGTATAAAGTCCCGGTTCGTTCCCCGTTCCCGCGCTTCCCACAACCGGGGTATCAGCGAGTTAATGTCGGCAAGCAAACCCGTTACCAGCGCTTCACTCAGCCAGTCCTCATAGTAGTTGTCGTGCAATTGGTCGGCGATGGCTTGCAGATGCCGCATTTGCGGCTGCTGGAACTCCTCAGCCAGCAAGCCAACAATATCCCGGCGCAGGTTGTGCGAGCGGTGCCGCCAATTGCGGTCCTCGGCGATGGCTTTCACGGCCTGGGCCACGGCGCCGGAAGCCTTGTCCGAAGCCTGCACCCGGTCGCCCATGGTGTGCAGCTCGTAATTGGCCTGCTCCAGCAAGCGACGGCTAAGGTAGATGTGTCGGTTGGCATTTGCTATGGACATGGTCGACCTCTCGGCACTTCTGTTCAAGCCGGCGTCCCGGGGCTCCCAATTGTAACAGGGTGTCGTCAGAATCAGGATTCGCAGGGTTATTGCAGGGCTGCGCAAAACAGCAAGGCAGTCACTCGGGCGAAAGCCGGAGTCTAGAAAACGCTACTGGATTCCGGCGAAAGCCGGAATGACGGATTATCAATCAAACCACCTAAAACGGAACGCTGATCGCTGCCTGGGAACCCTGTTGCCCAGCCATGCTACGGTGCTATCATATCGCGTCGCCGTGATTTGACGGACGAGATCAGGCATCCCCAACACAACATACAACGGAGCAAAACATGGCAATTGGCAGCACTTACAAGATAGTCGAACTGGTTGGGTCCTCCGACGAAAGCTTACAGCAGGCAATCGACGGGGCTATCGCCCGGGCGGCGCAGACCATTCGCAACCTGGACTGGTTCGAGGTTCGGGAGATCCGCGGGCAAATCGAGGATGGTCGCGCCAGTTGGTACCAAGTCAAAATGGGCGTCGGTTTCCGCGTGGACTCCGGGGAGGACATCACCCAGGACTAGGCGCTTCACGTCTTCGCGCCGAATACGGCGACCGGCGCGTCAAACTCTGGAACACCCAGCAACGCTGCGAAACATTCGGCCAGCCGGTGATTAGCGGTGTAAAACGGCCCTCTTTTCCTGTGGGAGAGGGTCGTTTTGGTTCATCTCTTTGACCGCCCGGTTCGCCGGGATTAACGTCGTTGCTCCGGGCTAGCTTCGCATTGCCGGCGCGCTGCTTGCGCGTGGGCCGTCCGGTCGTTATGCTTACGAGCGGCGTCATTGTCAACCCTACCAATCCCCTACTGGAGATCAGCGCATATGACCCAGGCCGCCCCCCAGATACCCCTGCCGCCGCCTCAACCGGAATCCGATTTCTATTGGGAGAAATGCAAAGAAGGCGAACTCTGGCTCCGCCACTGCACCGCCTGCGACCGGGCGTATTTCTATCCCCGGGACATTTGCCCGTTTCCCGAGTGCTTCTGCCGAGACACCGACTGGATCCAGAGTAGCGGGCGAGGAACCCTCCACACCTTCGCCATCGTCCACCGTGGCCCCACCCCAGCGTTCCGCGACAAGGTGCCTTATATCGCTGCCGTGGTGGAGTTGGAAGAAGGCCCTCGCATCCCCACCTGGATAGTTGGCATTGAATTCGCCGAAGGCGAGATCCGGCCGGCGTCTGTGCAGTGCGGTATGTCAGTTGAGGTGGTCTTCGAGGAAATCGACGAAAACATCAGCCTGCCCATGTTCCGCCCGGCGTAAAACTCAACCCTCAACCAACCGCAACCCGCCGCTTCCGACGTCGATAATCTACCCCACACTGCACAGGAGACATCATGACACAGCCCGCAGCCCGTACCGTAATGCAGGAAGTCATCCCTCGGTTGGCCGAATTCTCCGCCGACGTTCTGTTCGGCGACGTTTGGGAGCGTCCCGGCCTTTCCAAGCGTGACCGCAGCCTCATCACTGTGGCCACTCTCACCGCCCTCTACCGCACCGGCCAACTGCGGGGACACATTGGCCGCGCCCTGGACAACGGGGTTACCCGCGACGAAATCGCCGAAGTAATCATGCACATGGCTTTCTACGCCGGCTGGCCAGTGGCGGCCAACGCAGTCCAGGTTGCCAAGGAAGTGTTTGACGAGCGTGGCGTCTGACTCGGCTTAATCCGCCGCGAAAACAGCTCCGGTTCCACATCGGCCGTCCGCCGCTCGGCGCGCCGGCCGATTTTTCAATCTGACCTCAAAGGAGGCCCTCCGATGCCCACCATGACCGGCGCCCGGTTCCTCGCCGAAACCCTTCGGGAATACGGCGTGACCCACGTTTTTTTTGTCCCTGCCATCATCCGCCGCGCGTTGGTTGAGATGGAGGACGTGGGCATCAAGCGCATCATCAGCCACGGCGAGAAATCAGCGGCATACATGGCCGACGCCTACGCCCGGGTCACTGGCAAGCCGGGTCTCTGCTTCGCCCAATCAGTGGGCGCGGCTAACCTGGCCGCCGGTTTGCAGGACGCCTACCTGGGCGTTTCACCCGTAATTGCGATTACCGGCCACCGCCCGCCCATGCACCGGCACCGCAATTCCTACCAGGAAATCGAGCATTCCCGCCCCTTCGCCTCGGTGACCAAGTACAGCGTCGAGGTGGAGACGGCGGAGCAGTTGCCTCACCTGTTGCGCCAGGCCTTCCGCGAGGTAACCACGGGCCAGACCCTGCCGGCGCACCTGGACTTTTCCGGCATTTCCGGCGACGTCATCACCGACGGCGTTTTGGACACGGACGTCATCGTCGAGGAGCCCTTCACGCAACGGCCGGCTTTCCGTCCTGAGCCGGAACCGGAAAGAGTGCGGGAGGCGGCGCGCATTCTGTCGCAGGCGGAACGACCGGTCATCGTAGCCGGCGGCGGGGTTACGGCATCGGGCGCACAGGCCGAGGTGGTACGTTTGGCCGAGATGCTCAACATTCCCGTGGCCACCGCCCTCAACGCCAAGGGCTGCATCCCCGAAAACCATCCACTATCTGTCGGCGTCGTGGGCAGCTATTCCCGTTGGTCCGCCAATAGAGTGGTCTCAGAAGCCGACCTCGCGCTGTTCATCGGCAGCCATACCGGAAGCCAGGTTACGCTGGATTGGCGTCTGCCAGAGGTGGGCACTCCCACCATACAGATCGACATCGACGCCAGCGAACTGGGTCGCTCGTACCCGGCTGCCTACGGTTTGCTGGGCGACGCCAAGCGCACGTTGGAACGTCTCATCGACGTTCTGGAACCCACCGGCGGCAATGCATCGTGGGTGGAACAGGCGCAGGAGCACGTGCAGAACTGGCGCGACGAACACGAGCCTGTGCTCACTTCCGACGCGGTTCCGATCCGCCCGGAGCGATTGTGCCAGGAGTTGACCGACTTCCTGCCGTCCGACGCCGTCCTGATCGCTGACACGGGCCACGCCGGCATCTGGACCGGCAGTATGGTTGAGTTGCGCCATCCGGAGCAATCTTACCTCCGCGCCGCCGGTTCCCTGGGTTGGGGCCTGCCCGCTGCTTTGGGAGCCAAGTGCGGCGTACCCGACCGCCCGGTGGTCTGCTGGACCGGCGACGGCGGGATGTGGTACCACATCGGCGAGCTGGAAACCGCTGTGCGCTATGGCATCAACGCGGTCATTGTCGTCCACAACAACGGCGGCCTGAACCAGGACCGGCGCGGCGACGAGGCTGCCTATGAGGGACGGGAAGGGAACTCCGGGGAGTTGTGGCGCTTCAACGACACCAACTTCGCCCAGATTGCGGAGTCCATGGGCGCCTTGGGTATCCGGGTCACTGACCCAAACCAGATCAACTCCGCTTTGGACCAGGCCGTCAGCGCCAACCGTCCAGCGGTGGTGGACATCGTCAGCGATGGCGACGTGGCGGCCGCGCCACCCTGGGGACCGTAGCGTAGCTGCATGGCATGAACGCAAATGATCAATCGTGATGGACGCCGGCCAAACTGGGGGTTTTTCGACGGCGCGGTATCAATCAGCGTGAGTATGTGGCTAGCGATCGGGGTCAACCAATGCTCAACCTGCACCGGGTGGCCCTTGATCGGCTTACTCAGCCGGCTGGCCGTTGACGAAACCGGCGTTATAATAGTGGCAACTGCGCTGCTGTTCCCTACAGCGGCGTTGCTGTACGGAGGTATCGCGATGTTTTTCGCCGCCAAAGACACTGTTGAACGATGGGCAAGGGCCAAAGATGAAAGGGCCATTGCCAAGGGCTTGGAACAGGGCTTGGAACAGGGCTTAGCGAAGGGCCGCAAGGAAGAGCGGGAACGCATTGCTGCGTTGCTGAAGGAGCACGACGTGCGACTCCCGCCCGAAATTCTCAGCCAACTGAACGGCGACGGTGGATCAGCATAGCTAGACCGACGATTGAATAGTTTCGAGTGCGTAAGTCCTATGCGCAACTCGTGACGCATTAATCACTGTGCCGGCTGGGACAACCCATCTATAAACTCCAGACCGGGCAGTTTGGACAGTTCCCGGGGCGGCATCTTGACCTTGCCCGAGCGGCTGCCCGCGCCTAGGATTATGTAGTCCATCTCCAGCAGTCGCTGGCAGGCGTATATCGGCAGGTCTTCCGGCAGGGCCAGGGCGGTTACGCCGCCAATCATCATGCCGGTGAGTGCCATGGTTTCATCCGCGGAGGCGAAGGACGCCCGCGATACTCCCATCAGACGGCGCACCCGACGATTTACATCCAACCGATCGCTGGCGCGGACGATGCAAGCAGAATAGGCAGTCGCCCCCCGTTTGCTGGCCACGATGATCGTGTTGGCTGAGTGGAGCAAGTCATATCCGTACTGGGCGCAGAAATCGGCGGTGTCCCCATACTGCGGATCAATGGCGATCCACTCCCAGTCCCGGATCTCCAAGTCCGCCAGCATGGCGCGCACGCGGGCTTCGATGGCATCGTTATCGGCGAGCATGTTCATTTTGACTATCCCATGGTGACGGTGGCGTCGGAGAGGCAGACCAGCTCGTCTCGCTGGTTGGTCCCACGAACGCGGCATTGAACCTTGCGCTGACCGTAGAGATTGCCGCCGGATCCGGTCACTTCCCCGGAGAACGTCACCACATCACCGGCCCGGAAGGGCGTGATAGCCCGCATCGCCAGGCTCCCGCCGTTGTAAAGAGCATCCGGCGGAAAATTCAGGCCCAGGAAACGATCAACGTAGGACATGGTGGCCGGGCCGGCATTCACGGCGCCGCCGAATATGTTCTGCCGCGCGAATTCCTCGTCGGTATGGATATTGCTCTCGCTGGGCCGGCCGGCGAGGCGCTGGGCGTTCTTGCGCAGGATGTTCTCGGCGCTTTCTCCCACGGCCAGGGTACGTGGCAGGGGAGCGCCGGCGTGGGCCTGCTCCCAAGTGAGAAACTGCCCGGGGTTGGGAACCGCAGCAGCATCGGCGGCGGCCGGAGCGCCATCGAAGGGTTCGGGAACCGAGTGCTGCCCGGAGGCGTACTCGAAGATGCAGGTGTAGTCATAGCTGGCGACCACCGCCCCGGCTTCATCAAAGGCGGAAACGCGGAACGTGACGAACTTGCTGCCGCGACGCTCGTATTTCTGATACACGCGACGGTTGCCGGTCAAGGTTTCGCCGGCATACACCGGGCGATACCAGCGCATCTCGCACTTGGCGAAGGGCGTCTGCCTTCGCGCGGTTGTGGAACGCTCCTGGGCAACTAACCCGTTGGCTTCGGCGATCTCGTCCCGCAGGAGGGGCGCGTAGGTCAACGCCATAGTGGGCATTGCCATCATCCGTCCCCCGGCCGGTTCCGGCGATGGCATCAGGTAGCGCGAGTCGGGGTTCTGGGCGCAGGCGGCGTATTCGGCGATATGCTCTGCCGACAGGGTGATCCGGGTGGGCGGACCGGCCTGGCCAGCGCGGACGGCGTCGTAGGTCCAAAGGCGTTCTTCAATTGCGGTAACGTTTGATTGGGTCATGGTTGGGCGCGGCCTCCTGGAAGACTGACGACATTATACCCGGCATCCGCCGTGGCGATGTTTTCCGAGCGGCAATCGTGGCCACCCCAGAAACAGCCCCGCCAGCGCCCGGCTGGAGCGCATCGCCAAGATGCGGGAAGCCATCAGGGGAGCCGAGGAGGCGGCGGGAATCCGGAACTTGAAACGGCCCGACCGACCCTATCGCTATACTATGGGCAATAGGGATTTCCCGGACGCCAACATCCTGGTCTATGCGTATGATCAGGGAGCATAGATGCCGTTTAGACTTGCCAATGCCGCCGGAAACCCTTCTTGATTGAAAACCAGGCGGAAGGCGCCTTTGGCCGGCCCGTCGCGCACGGTCATGGTGCCGCAGTTGTATGCGTTTTGCAGGGTTTCCAGCACGCGGCGTTTGTAATCGGTATCGGGGTTATCCAGGTGCTTGCCTTTGGTCTCGAAAACCAGCACGTGGGGGTTTCCGTCGGTTTCTCCGCCCATCGCCACAAAGTCAGGCCAGATGCGTTCCCGTTTCCAACCACGCAGGTAGTAATCACCCCGCTGTCGAACGGCCACCCGGTGCCACCACTGCACGGCTTTCTGCTCGTCCAGATAGCGGGCGAAGTTACGCTCCAAGGCAGAATCGAACTGCTGCGTGTAAATTGGTTCAAACAGACTGAGCTGAACGGGCATACCGTCGTTGCCGGCCATAAGACCATAGTCATCGGTAATGGGGATTTCGTAACTCTCCACCATGCGGAAGTTGGGTTGCCCCGCTTCCAGGTCAAAGCGGATTTCGCCGGCGCGCAGTTTGTCTGCAAAGACACGCTCGGCCTGCTTTTCCAGTGTGTCGATTACGTACTCCCGCAGCGCGTAGGCCAGGTAGGAACGCCGGTCGTAAATTTCATCGTCAGTGTCGCCGGCTTGATGCAGTTTCCCCATCAAACTCTGTTCGACGCGAGTTGCCTGCCATGGGTTCGGGACCGCATCGGACAGGCGGCGAGCGAACCAGGCGATTCGCAACGTCTTGTCAATGAACAACTCCTGGTCGCCGTGAAAGACGGGCAAAGCGTCGCCAACGTCAACGCTGGCCGTTTGCCGGCGGGCGCGGTCGGGCCGGCTGGCCTGGGGGTCGGGAGCGTCGATAGCCGTCCAGGAAATTGACGGCAGAATGTGCTGCTGATAGTCCAGTTCGCGCCAACCGTCGCCGTTCCGGTGCAGCACCAGCGGCAAAAAGATGTCCTGGTCGCGGAATCGCTCCCGCCGATTCACGGCGACCTTCCGAAACTCTACGGCCCGCCCCAGCACGTCATCGCTCAAACCAGACAATCCTTCCTGTTCCAGCCCGTTCTTGACCTGGCCCACCGCCGTGCCAACGTCGGTGTTCCAGCAATAGACGTAGCATTGGTCAAGGGGCTCCCGCCCCGTCCTTTGGGCGTAGGGCTGACGCATTACCCGGCCCACCAACTGCGTGATGGCCCGCTGTGCTCGGGTGTTGTCCAGCATCACCAACATGTAAGCGAAGGGGCAATCCCAGCCTTCCATCAATGCCGCCCTGGTGATTATCCAGCGCACCGGCGACAATTCTGACAGCAGGTCGTCACGGCCCAATTCGTCCAGTTCCGATGATTTGACCGCGACGGCGCTTTCCGGAACCTCAAGGCTTTGGATCAGGTACTGCCGAACATCCTCGGAATGAACCCGCTCACCGTCCCGCTGGTCGCGGCCCGTGCGCTCCACGCGCACTACGGCGATAGGGCGGATGTAACGGCCTCCGTTGGCCGCCAACGACCTGGCTTCGGTGTCCAGCCGTTCCAGTTCCTCGTGGGCCTGTCCCAAAGTGTACTGCCATTCGGCTTCAATAAAGGACGACACCTGCACCGGCAGCTTTATCATCTCTTCGTTTTTGAGCTCGATGCCCGTAACGTCCACCAGCAGGTTGCTGATGCCGCGGTTAGGCGTGGCCGACAATTCGATCACCAGGCTGGGGTCAAGACGGCTCACGGCGCGGGCGAACTCTTCGTTGGCCTCCGGGTTCCGCGCGCCGTAAGCCTTGTGCGCTTCATCCAGCACCACCACGGGTCGCAGCATCTTGAACACGTTGAACAGGCTGCGTTTGACCGGGCCATTCTCGGAAGTCCGTTCGAGGTCAGGATAGTCATGGAGCAAACGAGCGTCGCCCAGCAAGACATCGCCGTCAGGGTCATCAGCAACGTCGCTGTCCGGGAACAGCGTAGGGTAACGGCCCGAATCCCGGAACATCCGCAGAAAATCGCGGTTCCGGTGGCGATTGGCCGCCGGCAGGCTGACCAGCATGACGCACAGGTAGTTGGCGACGTCGGCCGCCGTCAACGGGTCGTCTTTCTCCATAAGCTTGACGCGCCCGCCGCTGGCCATCTCCAGCATCTGGCGGTAGGGATGCTCCCGGTTCTTGAGGGCGGCTTTGGTCTGTTGGTAAATGGCGCTGGTCGGCGTCAGCCACAGCGTCAGCCCGGTTTGGCGATGCAAACGCTGCAACGCGGCGGCGGCCAGCAGGGTCTTGCCCCCGCCCGTGGGCACTTTGAAGCAGATATGCGGAATGGGCCGGCCGGCGTCGTCGGTGCGGCTGACGTACTGGCCGGCGGTATCGGCCACGCCGCCGGCTTCGGACAGCCGCTGCCACGCCGTCCGGGGATAGTCGCGCAAGTCGGGCGGAACGTCCACGCCGGCGTCCTGCAACGCGGCAATGCCAGTCTCCGAGCGCAAACGCGCCTCCTCCAGTGCGTCAAGCCAGCGGGTGAAAGCGTCCAAGGCGCTGGCCTGGTACTCTTTCAGGTCCATTACGAATACCTGCCACAGCTGTTACAGCGCGGCGCAGAACTCGGCCACGGTAAGGCCGGCGGAACGAATCAGGCTGCGCGGGGTTCCTTTGGCGACAGTGGGGTGATTGGGCACGGAGAGCGTCGTCATTTCTCCAGGCTTGATCATAATGATGTGACTACCACGCTGGCGCGCCACTTCCCAGCCAAAGCGCTGAAAGTTGCGCACCGTTTCAGCGCCGCTGATGGCCGGCAATGACGGCATTACAGGGCAACCTCCAGCTGCCTTGTCTCAATGGTCAACGGCAGGCCCTGCTCGGCCCGCACCTCGATACAGAGCGAGATAGCCTCCCGTATGTTGGACAGGGCCGCATCCTTGGTTTCCCCCTGGCTGACACAACCCGGAATAGACGGACACTCCACAATCCATACGCCGTCTTCGTCACGGTCAATAGTTACGGTCATTTTCATCGCCTAATCCTCTATCTTTCCAGCGGTTCGCGCAGCGCGACGCCTTGCTCGCGGGCGGCCTGCTCCAGCCACGCCGCGATTTCCGGCTTGTCATCGGTATTGGCTTTGGCGAGCGCCTCGGCCCAAGTCTCAGCCCGGCGTCGCGCCATCCGCTTTTTATGCGGTTCCCAAGCCCAGAACATTATCCCGAACCCTCCATCGTCGGCTCGCGCAGCGATTCCAGCGTGATGCCCTTTTCCCGCGCCTCTTCGGCTACGCGCGCCAGTCGCTCCTCGTATTGTTTTTTAACTTCCGCCCGGCCCTCGGCCCGCAGCTTTTCCTGCCGTTCCCTTCTTTTCTGCAATGCCCAGAACACCATGTTGACTCCTTGCTCGGCCAGTACGGCCACCATGGCATAGATTACCGCGCCCAGGTCAACTTGCTCCGTAGCCTGTTCCCAGCTGGCCCGGCCCTGCCATTGCCACCGTTCCAGATACCACGTCAGCAGCATCGTCGCTGTGAAAATCCCGAAGGGCGCGATTATCGCGTGACGGTGCAGCCAATCCCTTTCCCACCAGTGGCCCATGACAAGGCCAGCATATCACAGCGCTACCCGCCCCGATGTATTTCGTAGGGTATCTGGCAGAATGTGATGCCCATGGCGGTAAGGTCGCGTTGCCCAATGTACTTGCCCGGCCCGAAAACCACCGCCTTGCGCCGCTCTTCACGATAGCCGACACTGATACGCTTGGCCTGTGATTCGTACAGCATTCCCGCGTTGCTTTGCAGCCATTCAATATCCGGTTCGTACCGCAGATAGTAGTCCGTGCCCGTAGCGTCGTTGCGGTAAAACAGGCCGTCGTTGTTCTGCGGAACCAGCGCCTCGCGGCCGGCGGAAATGCCCGTCGCCGTGTGCAACAGATAGGCCGCCAACGCCGGATAGGACGGCAGATGCGTTCCGGTCAGCATACCCTCGGTATCAATGGGCGCGCCCAGTGTGCAGTAGGTGAACGAACCGCCCAATCCTTCCCGCAGCGCCGCGTCCCGGGCGCCGGGAACGCCGTTGATGACGCGGCGCACCCGCTCGGCAGTGATGGTGTCGGCGTAGTCCTCGCACTCCACGAGGATGAACTTGCGGCTGCCACCGTCCTCTTTGTTCAATGCAAGGACGGCGTGGGCGGTGGTGCCGCTGCCGGCGAATGAGTCTAAAACAATGCCATCATCGGGACACGACTGAAGAACGATCTCGCGCATTAGTTTGTGGGATTTGGGAAACTCAAAGACACGAGTACCAAAAATCTCCTCAATCTCTCGAGTTCCGGTTCTAGTGAAAACACCATCACCAACTATTGAGGAAAATCCAGTGAACTTAGTTTGCAACTCATTGAAAAACACTTTGACTCTGGGCCTTCCTTCTGGCTGTTGCGGCCAAAGTATTCTATTATCCATGATTAGTTCGGCTATACGCGCCTGGTCATACCGCCATCCTCTGGGCGGACACCCATAGTTGATCCCCGTTTTCGGATCGATGAGGTCAAAATGTAGATTTGGACGGGACTCTTTGGTTGCCAGTCCAACCATGTTACCGCTGGCCCAATCACCCCTTGGGTCATCATCAGGGTTAGAGTACAGTTCGGCCTTCCTCTCATCGCCTCGGATAGACGTGCCGTAGCAAAGGATGTATTCGTGATCGATTGATGCCCTAGGGCCTGTTTACAAACTCGGTCTGTGGGGGGTAAATAGTAACACGCCCC
>CAYGAY010000039.1:0-28852 GCA_964347975.1 uncultured Dehalococcoidia bacterium | reverse complement strand
CGATTAAGCCTATGAGAAAGCGCTGGCTGGCCTTGATGACGATAGCGGTTCTGTCGGTCTCGGCGCTAACCGGCAGCATACTGTTCGCGGCCAATGAGCCGAGACCTCTCGCCGCCGGCATTCCGCAGGAACCGTCGCAGCCGGCCCCGGAGCGCTTCCTGGCGCAACCGGGAGACCTCGAGGAACAGATCGACCTGCCGCCGATTACCAAAGAGCCGCCCCGGTATCCCAACCTGGACTCCAACCTGAACCGGCTGGCGGAAGAATCGTTGAACGTCAGGAAAGCGGCAAGCCCGGACAGCAGCGCGTCGGGCCAGGCCGCCGAACCCGTGCTGGTGACGTTCTACGTTGCGCCGGAGCGCGTCGCCGATGTGCGTCGGTACCTGGAGGACAACGACATTTTCGTCCGCAACGTGGGCGAGGACTATATTGAAGCCCACGTTCCGCCGCCCCGGTTAGGAGCCGCTTCCGAGCAACCCGGCGTCCTGCGCGTGGATACCGTCATACCGCCCCGGCCCGCCCAGAGCCGGGGCAACGTCATCAGCCAGGGCGTGGCCCTGCACGGCGCCGACGCCTGGCACGACGCAGGATACCGCGGGCAGAGCATCAAGGTCGGCGTCATCGACACTGGCTTCGAGGAGTTCAGCCGGTTGCAGGCCAGCGGCGAACTGCCCCGCAGCGTGACCGCCCGGTGTTACTTCGAAGACGCGCGGGCGCCGAGTTCACGCCTGAGCGATTGCCAAGTGGACAGCGAACACGGCACGGGGGTTGCCGAAACGTTGCTTGACGTGGCGCCGGACGTCGATCTCTACATAGCACATCCTCATACGACGGGGGATTTGAGAAATGCCGTTGATTGGATGGCCGGTGCGGGAGTCAAGGTAATAAATCATTCGGTAGGACGCCCGCCCGACGGCCCTGGCGACGGCACATCCCCTTTCGGCAACAGCCCGCTCAAAACTGTTGACGCGGCGGTGAACCAGGGCATTTTGTGGAGCAACTCCGCCGGCAACAGTGCCGGAGAAGTATGGTATGGCACATTCTCGGATACGGAAGGAGATGGCGTACATAACTTCACGGCTCAGTCCGAAGTGAACCAGTTTACGATAAATGAAGGCGACTCAATCCTCGCCATTATGCGATGGGATGACAGCTGGGGCAATGCAGATTGTGACCTGGACTTGGTACTGGCTGTATACACTGATAATAGATGGCGCGCACTTTTTGCTGATGACACAGTACAGGACGGCAGTGCAGGGAGTTATCCACGGGCAGCGCTTATTGCGGAACCAGTTACCGCGTCCCAAGCCGACGGGATTTACGGCCTGGTGATAACAATACATAGCTGCGCAACTCTCCCCGAGTGGATACAGCTGCACACGTGGAACTATAGTGATTTGCGATACCATTCCGCTAGCCACCACATGGGCAACCCAGAGGAGAGCCGCAACCCGGGCATGATGGCAGTGGGCGCAACCCACTGGTGGGATACTGACGCCATCGCCGCCTACAGCTCCCGCGGCCCAACCATCGACGGTCGCACCAAGCCGGACATCACCGGCATCGCCTGCGGGCAATCAACGGCGTACCCCCGCACCCCGGGTTCCCCATGCTGGTTCCCCGGAACCAGTCAAGCGGCCCCCCATGTGGCGGGTATGGCAGCGCTGGTGAGGCAGCGGTTTCCCCATTACACGCCGGCGCAGGTAGTCAACTACCTGAAACGGAACGCCAGCGAGCGCGGGCCTTCCGGGGCGGACAACACTTGGGGGCACGGTCTGGCGTTCTTGCCGGCCTCGGCGGTAGCAGTAGCGCCAACGGCAACCCCGACGCGGGCAGCGCCAACGGCAACCCCAACCCCAACGCGGGTGCCGCCAACGGCAACCCCAACCCCAACGCAGGTGCCGCCAACGGCAACCCCAACCCCAACTCCCGGCTCGGGTAACATCGCACCCCCGGCGAATATCACCCTGCGCGACGGCTCCAACACCGGCGAGGTCATCGTATCCTGGGATGCTGTCCCTGGGGCGAGTCACTACCGCGTCGGCTGGATTGCCAACGCCGATCTTCTGGCCGCGCAAGCCGCCGGAATCGACTTTTTGGAGCGGTTCGTATTCGTGGACATTGCCGGCCGAACCGCCTACACCGCAACCCGCCTGACGCCAGGCGAAGACTACTGGTTTATCGTCGGCAGCCAAGCCGGCCGCAACGGAAACCCCGTCTGGTCATCCTGGGTAAGTCTGACTACTGCGGCGGGCCATGCCGGCGACGGGGACTTCTGCCCCATCACGGGGCTACCGCTGGGCGACGGCTACCTGAGCGTGGGCGGTACGACGCAAAGCGCCAACGGTTCCTTCACGCTGACCACCGTGACCGCGCCGACCCGCATCCGGCTGCCCTATGCCGCTGACCCCAACCAGCTGTACAGCCCACGCTACGGTCGTCGTTTTGTCGAGGTGTGCGGGAACTACAGGCACGATTACAACAGCGACAGCAGATTAGATGCCGGCTGGGATACCATCATGGATTCCGATGCCGGCTCCGGTTTTGCGGTGGTTGATACCCACGAGCGCATTGCCCCCAGCGTAACCGGGCACGGGTGCCAGATATGGGATCTGCCGGCTAGGGCCACCACGGCGGTTTATGCCGTCAGCATCGCCGGATATAACCCATCGGAGGGGCTATCGGGACAGCACAACGACGACATTGGCCTGTACCGCATTGGCCTGGCAGGTCTTTCCACCACGTCAAACGTCGTCAGTGCGACCACGGGGACTCCGACTCCCACCATCATCCCAACCACGCGGTAGTGACTGCTTTCGAAATTTGGATTAACGCCTTCATCATCTACGTTGACGAAGACGCCCGCAACCTGGCGGTTTCCAACAGGCGCGTGGAGTACACGATCCGCCGGCTGGAGCGGGGCGCCTGGCACGGCTTCACCGTGCTGACCAGCAACGACGCGGTCGTCACCACGGAACAACTCAGTGGCCGCTACCTTTGGCCCAATCCACACTGGACGGTTCACACGGTTCAATAACCGCGTCCGGATCCGCGGGTTTCAGTAGCGATATCCTCACGGATGAAAAACCGCCCCCGCCTGTGGTATTATGCGGGTGCGCCGCATCCCGGCGCCGTTGCTGAGCGGGCGTAACTCAGTGGTAGAGTGTTTGCTTCCCAAGCAAAAAGTCGTGGGTTCGAATCCCATCGCCCGCTCCACCGCGCGCATGGGCATGAAGCCAACGGCCGGCAAGTCGCCCCACCGTCGGCGTATCCTAGTCCAGCGCCACCCGCCGCAGCGTGTAGGCGTCGCCGGCCATGACCTCCGCTATCCTTGGCGACAGGCCCCGAAAGTCATCGGTAGCCGCCGAGATCAATCTTCCGGTCAGCGCCCCGCTCTCCGCTGAGGCCAGCCACACCGCCAGCTCGGCGCACTCGTCGATGGACGCGCCGCCGCCGGACGTTACCCGCCGGCCCAACTGGTGGATGAAATCGGCGCCGGCCTGGGCGGCTTGCTCGGTCATCTGGTCCCACATACTCGTATGAACCGAGCCGGGGCCGAGGGCGTTCACCGTAATCCCCGTGCCCGCCAGTTCCTGGGCCAGGACTTCGGTGAGCCGCACCACCGCCGCCTTGCTGGAGCAATAGGCCGACAGGTTGATGATTTTGCCGCGTGAATGCCCCAGCATCACGGGTATCACGGCCCGACATACCAGGAACGTGCCGGTGAGGTTGACGGTGATGGTACTAATCCAGTCGGCAATGTCGTTGGCTTGCAGCGGACCGACCGGGCCGGAGATGCCGGCGTTGTTGACCAGCACGTCAATACGCCCGAACCGATCTGCGACGCTTTGGGCCAGCCGTTCCGTGTCTTGCTGCTCAGTGACGTCGGCGCGGACTGCAATTGCTTCTGCACCCAGTTCCGAGACGGCGCCGACCGCCTCCCGGAGCTCGGATTCGCTGCGTGCGGCCAGCGCCAGCTTTGCGCCTTCGCGGGCGTAGGCCAGGGCGATGGCTCGCCCAATGCCTCGCCCGGCGCCCGTGATGACTGCTACCTGACCGTCCAACTTCATGACGAATCCTCCCCGGAGCGTACCGACCGGATGGCGCCCGCAAATCGATAATCAGCCCATGGCGCCGATGCAAGCGCGCGCACAATGTTACCATCCCCAGCCGACGCGTACACTTCCGCCCCGGCGCCGTCGCCGCCGGCCGATGTCCTGGCGCAAGCAGATTGCCGCAGGGTCGTATCCGGTCGGATCGGGTTTCTAACCGGCCTGTAAATCTATCCACAACCCTGCTAGACTGAACCGCCCAGATTATCCCATAGCGAAGCAGGCAGGGTGAGAATGACTACCCCTCAACAGTTGTACAACCTGCAAGAGATCGACCATCGCATAGATGGCATTGACGCGGAACGAGAACGTCTCCAAAAGCGACTGGCCGCCGGCGTGAACCGGCCTGACCTCACCACCGAGGCGGAGCGCCACTACGCCAGGGCCCTAGCCGTTGGCGCCAACGTGAAGTCCCGCCGGGAAGAAATGGAACGCTTGCGGGAACGGCTCAGCAGCCTGGAAGCCCGCCTCTACAGCTCTAACACCTCCCGACGCGATCTCTCGGCTATCCAGCGGGAAGTCGATTCAGCCAAGTACCAATTGAACCAAATGGACGAACTGCTGGTGGAATTGGAAGAGGAACAACGCACTCACGAAGCCGCCGCCCTGGCCGCTCGCGACGAGATGGCGGCGGCTGAGGTGGAGTGGCAGGAACTCATCGAGGCCCTGAATGACCGGCTGGCTGAGTTGGAAGCCGACCGGGAAACCGCCGCCAGCCAGCGACAGGGCTTCGCCGCTGCGTTGCCTCCGGCGGACCTGCAACGATACGAACGGCTGCGTCGCAACAAGTCCGGTACCGCCATCGCCATGGTGGACAATGGCCGGGTGTGTCTGGCCTGTCGCATGACCCTCACCAGCAACGTCTTGCGACAACTGCGTGACAAATCCCGGCAGGTGCCCTGTAGTACCTGCGGGCGCATCCTATACCAGCCGTAGCCCGACGAACCCCATTTGACGGGCGGGACCGCTGCTTCATAGTCAGAAGGAAATCGGGAGGGGGAGCCCATGAAACCGCTCCGCGTCGCAATGTTGCACCTGGCCCCGGTGGTGGCCGATATCGCCCACAATCGCTCTCTGGTTGAGCAGGGTCTCGCCTGCGCTTCCCGGATGGGAGCCCAGTGGGTCATCACCCCCGAGTTGTTTATTACCGGCTACAAGTTCGCCGAGATCATCGGCACCGACTGGATTCGCCCGCAACCCGATGACTGGATGCAGAGTTTCTGCCGCCAGGTGGCCGAGCGCGGCGTGACGGTGTTCCTCTCTCATCCCGAACGCGACCCGGACGCCGGACTGATGTACAACACCGTTTTCGTCATTGGACCGGACGGCAGCATCATCGGTCGGCACCGAAAGGTGAAAGCGCTGCGCGGCCCGGAAGCCTGGTCGTCCCCCGGCGCGGAAGTCGCTCCCATTAACTGCGACGGCACGGAGGTTGGAGTGGTGATCTGCGCCGACGCCTACCGTAACGACGTCGCCGGCATCCTGAAAGACCGGGGCGCGGAATTGCTGGTATCCCCGGCGTCGTGGGGGCCGGGCGACTGCGGGCCGCTGGGCGAATGGGAGCAGCGCACCCTGGACACGGGCCTGCCCATCATGGTGTGCAACCGTTCCGGATGGGAAGCCGACGATCTTGACTTCAACGAAGCCGTCAGCGTGGTCGCCCTTAACGGCAAGCGCGTGCTCGAAGCATTTTGCGGTGAGGATTCCGCTGTGCTCATATTTGATTGGGACCTGGACTCCATGTCCCCGATTTCAACGGAATACGAGACAGCCCGGTTGTAATTTGTCCGGTCCAGGCCGGCGCCGGGCCGCTTCAGTAGCGTCCGGGCCCCCGCAGGCGGAGCATCAGCGCGCGGAACAGCGGAACGCTCATGTTAACGGCGTCGGACTGGTCATTGTCGTTGTCGTCCACCGAAAAGTACACCAGGTTGCCTTCGCGCCGAACCTTGCCGGGCAGTTCCCGATACTCCAGGTATTCGGACATCAACCGCTCCAGAAGGACGGCCAGCAACTCAGCGTCGCCGGAGGCTATCCCAAGGCTGAACAGGGGAGACTCGCGGACGTGCGGGGCCATCCAGTCGGCCATCTCCTCGATGCCGGCCTCATCAAACGGATTTGACCATTGCACTTCATCGGCCATAGCGTTGCATGGGGATGGTTTTCAATCCTGAAAACCCCGGTCGTACAGATCCTGCAGGCGGGTCAGATCCGCCGTCGGGATTGGCGGAAGGGCCACGCATCCGGCTATTTCCTCGGCTTCGGCGCGGTTTTTCACCCCGGGTACAGTAGTATGAATGTCGGGGTTCATCAGGCAGAAGATCATCGCCGCTTGTGACATGGTCCGTATCGAGCCGTGCCGGAGGAAACCAAGCTTGGCCGCGCTGGCCAGGTCCTGCTCCATCAAGGCGTCGCCCCTTCGGGGAGCCCGGTCCAGCGCGTCGGTCAGAGCGCCGGCAGCGTGGGAGCGTATGCCGATCACGCCCATAGCGAGGCTTTTGGCCAGTGGGATTATCTGGCCGTTGTCAAAAAAGTTGAAACCGGGTGGCGGGGGTTCCTGAGCCGTTCTATTGAGGAGATTGTAGTAGGCCAGGACGGTGTCGTACTCACCGCTTTCGATGATCCGAACCATGGTAGGAACGTAGTGGTCCATGGCGGACAATCCGATGAACCGGGTCATGCCGGCCTGCTGGACCTCACGGTAAGCCTCGAGCACCGGCCCCAGGGCGTCCTCCGCGGAAAGCGAGTGTGGCGCCTCGCCGCGGCGCTCCGTGAAGCGGTTATGGACGTGAAGCACGTCCACGGCATCCCGGCGCAGCCGGCGGAGGCTGGCCTCCACCGAGCGACGCACCGCTCCGCGCGCGTCACCCATCTCGTCCTCGCGGAGCCTTACTTTGGTGGCAATCACCACGGGTTCGGCGCGTCCCGCCAGGGCTTTGCCCAGGGCTTCCTCGGCTTTCCCGTCGCCATAGGCCGGAGCCACATCAAAGAAGTTGATGCCCAGTTCCAACGAGCGATGAACCGCGGCGATGGCTTCCTCTTCGGTGGTGGGCCCCCAGACTTGTCCGATGCCGCCTCCGCCAAACCCGGCCCTGGACACGGTCAATCCAGTACGGCCCAATTGAGCGTATTCCATGGCAACTATGTCCTGCGCAGGTCGTCTTGAGATCGGGAAAGATGTGCATTGGCGTCATGTGCGGCCTAGTCAAGACCAGAACCGCTCATATCCTATGCCACGAACCATCGATTTTGCAATTATTTCCGCAGAAAGGTAATATGATACCCCAACTCCGCCGGGTCGCTCGCATCCCAACGCAAACGTGCCACAGCCAATGGTAGGAACGCTATGACCAACAATCGCTGGGTCCGCAACAGCCTCATCTACCTTCTCATAATCATCGGTGTCATCGTCATCATCTACACCATGATCCCCAGCTTTGGGAGTGGAGAGCGCCTTTCGCTGACGCAGGTGCTCAACCAGTCCCGCAGCGGCCAGATCGAGCGGATCATCGTGGATGGCGAAAAGCTGACCATCATCCCCCGGGTCGGACGCGGCGATGAGGCCGAGAAGTACACCAGCCGCATCGGCAGGAACACCGACCTCATCCAATTGTTGGCGGAGAACAACGTCCTTGACCAGGTGTCGGCTCCGGAGGTGGAGTACAAAGGCTCCAGCGGCTTCGGCAGCGTTTTCGGCATCCTGCTCAACTTCCTGCCTCTGATATTCTTCGGCGGCCTGATCCTGCTGATGATGCGCCAGGCGCAAGGATCCAACAACCAGACCATGAGCTTCGGGCGCAGTCGGGCCCGCATGATGCCCTTCAATCGCCCGTCGGTGACTTTCAACGACGTGGCCGGCGTTGACGAAGCCAAGGCCGAGCTTGAAGAAGTCGTTGATTTTCTGAAATACCCGGAGCGGTTCCTGCAACTGGGCGCGCGGATCCCCAAGGGCGTGCTGCTGGTCGGCCCGCCGGGGACCGGCAAGACCCTGCTGGCCCGCGCCGTTGCCGGCGAGGCCGGCGTTCCCTTCTTCCACATCTCCGGCAGTGAGTTTGTGGAGATGTTCGTCGGCGTGGGCGCGGCGCGCGTGCGCGACCTCTTCGAGCAAGCCAAGCGCAACTCCCCCTGCATCCTCTTCGTTGACGAAATCGACGCCGTTGGCCGGCACCGGGGCGCCGGACTGGGCGGGGGCCACGACGAGCGTGAGCAGACCCTCAACCAGATCCTCGTCGAGATGGACGGCTTCGAGACCAACACCAATATCATCGTCATCGCCGCCACCAACCGCCCCGACATCCTGGACCCGGCCCTGCTGCGCCCGGGCCGGTTCGACCGCCGCGTCACGCTGGACCTCCCTGACGTGACTGGCCGGCAAGCCATCCTGGACGTTCACATCGCCGGCAAGCCCCTTTCCCGCGAGATCAAGATCGAAGTCATCGCCCGCGAAACCCCCGGCTTCAGCGGCGCTGACCTGTCCAACCTGGTCAACGAAGCGGCCCTCCTCGCCGCGCGCAAGAATCAGTCCAGCATCTTCATGCAGGACTTTGAGGAGGCCATTGAGCGCGTCATCGCCGGGCCCGAGCGCAAGAGTCGCGTCATCAACCAGCGCGAGAAGGAGATGACCGCCTATCACGAGGCCGGCCACGCCCTGGTGGCCTGGCACCTGCCTCACGCCGACCGGGTACACAAGATCAGCATCGTCTCCCGGGGCAACATGGGCGGTCACACCACTCTGCTGCCCGAGGAAGACCGCTATCTTTGGACCAAGAACCAGTTCCAGGATATGTTGTCGGTTATGATGGGCGGGCGCGTGGCCGAAGAGTTGATCTTCGACGAGGTTACCACCGGCGCCAGCAACGACATCGAGCGGGCCACCAAGACCGCCCTGGGCATGATCAAGCGTTACGGCATGTCCGCCAGCCTGGGCCCGCGCACCTTCGGCAAGCGCGAGGAAATGGTGTTCCTCGGGCGGGAGATCAGCGAGGAACGTGACTACGGGGACAAGATCGCCGAGGAGATCGACGACGAGGTCCGCCACCTTATCAACACCGCCTACCGCCAGGCCCAGCAACTGCTCATCGACGACAAGCCCAAATTGGTGCAGATCGCCGAATATCTCATTGAGCACGAAGCCATCTCCGGCGACGCGCTAACAGCGCTATTCAACGATGACCCGCCGGGCACCGAACCGGAGCCGGCCCGGCCCACGCCGGCGCCGTCACCTTACGCTCCGCCGGCGCCCCCGGTAACTCAGGGCGGCCCGCTGCCCAACCCGGCCCCGTCCTTCGGCAGCGCCGTTACACTGGACCCCATACCCGAAACCTCGCCGGGTGATGACTGACGGCTTAGAGCGGCATGGCCCGAAATTGCCGGGGGCGGGTTTCAAACCCGCCCCCGGCGTATCGTACCCCCGGCGCGATGGGATGGGCGCAAGCCCGTTCTTAAGAGTCGCCCGGGTTTTCCGCGCTGTCCAGCGGCAGGCTGCGATAATACAGCCCCCATTCCCGCATCAGGCTCTCCACGCGCGGGTCTTTCAGCGCGGTCAGCTCTCGGAAAAACCCGGCCATGGCATGGGCTGGACGCAGCTCATCGGTGCAAACCCAGCTGCGGT
Organism: uncultured Dehalococcoidia bacterium; assembly: GCA_964347975.1. GTDB lineage: Bacteria > Chloroflexota > Dehalococcoidia > Lucifugimonadales > UBA3495 > Bin87. The sequence continues at coordinate 19,132 of CAYGAY010000039.1, read as the reverse complement.
CACCGGGCACGGCGTATATCAGGCCGCTTTGATGAGGGCAGGTTACCTGCACCCGCGCCATGTCCTCACCGATTTTGACGGTGATCCCGTGAGGTTGGGGCCGGTTTCCCGGTTGGTCGGATTGCAACTGTAGGGGTGTGGTCATAGTTCTTGCATCCCGCTGGGGTGGATCTGCCGTAAAATATACTGAAAACGGCGGCGGCGCCATTATAAACCAGCCTGCGGATGTTAGTGTTATACTGTCGCGGGCATCCGGCGCGTTTACGAATCTCGCGATACTTGTCACGACAATCGTAACAGCGAAAACGGCTGCCAATCTGCAACGGCTCATTATTCACGCACGAAAAGGACCCGACTAATGTTCACACCCGGCGGGGGGCAACAGCCACCCCGACAACCCGAATTCGATCTGGAGCAACTGCTGGGCCGCCTGCGCGGCATGTTTGGCGGGTCTGGCGGACGCTTCGGCGGCGGCAACCTGGGCATCCTGGTCCTGGCCGTAATTGCCTTGCTCATAATCATCTGGGCCGCCACCGGGGTGTACACCATCAGCCCCGGTGAAAACGCCGCCCTGCGTCTCTTCGGCGCAGTCCAGGGCAGCCCGGTCGCTGAAGAAGGACTGCACTGGTGGTGGCCTTCGCCGGTGGGCCGGAAGGACGTCCTCCTCGTCACCGAAACCCGCCGCATGGAACTCGGTTTCCGATCCAACGAAGCCGCCGTGAACACGCCCTTTCTTGACGAAGCCCTGATGATTTCCGGCGACCTGAACATCGTTGACGTGCAGATGGTAGTCCAGTACCGCATCACCAACCTCAACAACTTCCTCTTCAACGTGGACGATCCGGGTGAGCAAATTCGCGGCGTTCCCGAGGGCCGCCCCGACGGGCGCACCCTCAAGGACGGCGCAGAAGCCGCCCTGCGTCTGGTGGTGGGCCAGCGTTCCATTGACGACGTGCTGGTCCGGGGCCGTGAGGCGGTGGAAACCGACACCCGCTCCCGGCTCCAGTCCATTCTAGATGAGTACCAGGCGGGTATCGGGGTGATCTCGGTCCAACTCCAGGACGTCAAGGCGCCCGAAGAAGTGCGTGACGCTTTTGACGACGTGCTGCGCGGACGCCAGGAGCGGGAGACCCGCATCAACCAGGCCCAGGCCTATCGCGAGGACGTGCTCCCCCGCGCCAACGGTGACGCGGCCCGTATCGTCCAGGAAGCGGAAGCCTTCCGGCAGGCCCGCATCTTGACCGCCAGCGGTGAAGCCCTCCGCTTTGAAGCCGTCCTCAACGAGTACCTGAGTTCCCCGGAGGTAACACGCCAGCGTCTGTACCTGGAGGCCCTGGAAAACGTCCTCCCCGGGGTGTCCAAGATAATCGTCGACCCTGAAACCGAACCGGTGCTCATTCTCGGACAGAACGGGAGTGTCATACCTGCTCCCATCGGCCCCAGCCCGTAACCCGCAGGTAGCTCTCGCTCACTGCCACCCGCCCGGAGAACTCCGCAATGCGCAACCTTATAATCGCTGCCATCGTCATCGTCGTTGCTCTGGTGCTGCTGCGTCAGGCCCTCTACGTGGTTGACGAAACCGAACAGGTCATCATCCTCCGCTTCGGTGAAGTGGTGGGTACCCGCACTGCCCCCGGCCTCAATGCCAAGGCTCCCTTCGTGGACACCGTGGTCCGGCTGGACAAGCGTATCCTCCGCATTGACGCCCCGCCGGTGTCAATGCCCGACCAGGACAAGGAAAACCTGGTGATCGACATCTACGCCCGCTACCGGATCATCGACCCGGTGCAGTTCCGCAAGACCCTGCAAACGGAGAGCAACGCCCGCAGCCGCCTCGGCGACATCGTCACCTCTACCCTGCGCGACCGGGTGGCCTTGCGCGACCGCACCGACATCATCGGCGCCAAACCGCAGGTTGACGAAACCGGCGCCCCCGTCTTCGACGAGGAAGGTTTGCCCCTGGTTGAAGGGCAGGAAACCCGAACTGAAATCCTCGACGAGGTGCTCCAGGAAGTCCGCGACAACATCGAGAGGGACAACTTCGGCATTGACATGATCGACGTTCGCATCAAGCGCGCCGACTTCCCCGAAGCCGTCACTCAGTCCATCTTTACCAGGATGCGCGCCGAGCGTAACCGTATCGCCGCCCGTTTCCGCGCCCAGGGTGAAGAGGAGGACCGCAAGATCCGCGCCGATACCGACCGCGAGCGCGACGTAATTCTGGCCGGCGCCGAGGAAGAATCCAACCGCATCCGTGGTGAAGGCGAAGCCGAGGCGATCAGCATCCTGGCCGATGCCTTGACCCAGAATCCGGAACTCTTTGCCTTTCTGCGCAGCCTGGAATCCTACCAGCGCATCATCGGCCAGCAGGACACCCTCATCATCGGCTCCGACGCGCCGTTGTTCAACTACCTGCGCGGCCCCACCGTACCGTAACCGGGCAGCTAGGGTACAATGGCGGTGGAGCAATGGACTCTCCTGACCTACCTGCAAGCAGGAGCGTACATCGCCATTATGCTCGCGGCGCTGGGAGTTGCCCCAAGTGTTATCCGGCTATTTTGACATCAGAGAACGCCGCAGGGAGCGCGAAGAGGCGCGCGCCGAGAGCGAGCGTGTCCGTCGCGAGCAGGACGCCAACGCGGAGCGCCGCCATCAGGAAACGATAGCGATGATAGCTGCCACTATTGGCCATAACCAGGAAATAGTTGCCGCTGTCCTCAGCAACAGCCGGAACCGGAACGATGACGCTGCGGTTCGTTCCTTGCAGCAGTAAGTTGCCAACCTCAGGGCGGAAATTGCGGAACTGCGACGGGAGCGCTCCAACGGCAACCCTGACCGCCAGCCGGAATAGACCATGACTACCATACCCAAAGAGCAGGTTGTAACTGCCTTTCCGACGGCCGGCGACGACGGAGCCGAACCCCCCGGCGCCATCCGCCTCCGCCTTGCCGCCCTGGGCATCGATTTCCGGGCCGACGATTTCCCGGCCCGGTTCATCGAGTTCTGCGTGGAGAACGATGACTACGAGATGGAAATCAACGAAGCCGGGGAGTTGGTGATTCTGCCTATGGTTGGACTGAGAGGAAACCGTCACGAGACTGAGATGGCCGTTGAGTTGGGTATCTGGAGACGGGCCAACGGCGGAGTTAACCTGTCCCAAACCAGCCGCTTTCGTCTGCCCACCGGCGCGCTCCGCGGCCCCGACGCCGCGTGGGTTACCCAGGAACGATACGACGCCATCACTGAGCGAGAGCGTGAAACCGTCTTCCCCGGCGCCCCCGACTTTGTAGTGGAAATCCGCTCCATCAGCGACAACCTGCGCCCTTTGCAGCGCAAGATGCAGCTTTGGATGGACGGCGGCGCGCGCCTGGGCTGGCTGATCGACCCGCGCCAGCGTCGGGTCTATATCTACCGCGCCGGTCAGCCGGAACCGGAGATGCTGGAAAACCCCGAAACGCTGGACGGAGAAGACGTCCTGCCCGGCTTTTCCTTCGCCGTCCGCGAGTACATTTTTGACTTGCAGTAGGGGCGGGTTTCAAACCCGCCCCTTGCCGTCGTTGAGAACTGATGACCGGCGGTTATCTCCCCGCAATCCTCCGCCCTTCCTCCAACCCCCCGGCCGTCCGCGTCGGCGCGGTAATCAGGATGCTGAACCCCTGTTCCAGTCGCATGGGCACTTCCGCTGCGGTGCAGCCCACCGCGCAGGGTACGCCGGCGTCTTTGCAAATCCCCAGGATCCGCAGCAGCATTTCCTGTACTTCGGGGTGGTTCGCATTGCCCCGGTGTCCCAGGGCCACCGACATATCGCCCGGGCCGGCCCAGACGGCTCCGATGCCCTTGACCTGACGCAGGATGTCCGGCAGGTTGGCTACGCCGGTGGGCTCCTCCACGATGCCCATTAGCAGCAGGTTGCCATCGGGGTCCAGCGGCCACAGGTCGGCGGCGTCGTAGTATTCAGACGCGGACAGGCCCCAGTAGCGCGGAGCGATGCGTTGCCACCATCCGCGCTCGCCGTGGGGTTCAAAATCGGCCGCTCCGGGAACCTGCGGATACCGCGCCGCCTGCACCGCCGACATCGCCCCTTCCACCGTGTCAAGATGCGGGAGGATCAGGCCATACACTCCGGTATCCAGCGCCTGCTTGATGACCCACTGGTTCTGCTCCCGGGTATTGGGCGGGATGCGCACCACGGGCGTGGGATCGGCCATCAGGCTGCCGCCGTCCGCCACGCGCTTGCGGTTGAGCAGGAACTGGAGCGACGCGCGGAGGTTGTTGAACGATAATCCCTCGTGCTCCATCTCGATCATCACCATATCGTAGTCGGAGTCCGCGAAATACATCATTTCGTCCAGATTGCCGTTCCAGATCAACCCGGTGCCAAATACCGGCTTTCCCTCCTCCAAGAGCTGAATCACCTTGCTGTAGCGTGTGGCGGCCATGGTTCTGCCTCCTTCGTTTGAAGCGGGTTAGCCGGTGGATGCCGGCAAATGCCGTCGCCGCCGGCGGCGGCGATTTCGCCGGCTCCCCGGCAGGGAGACGCCGGCCTCTTCCGCCACCGCGATTAGCGTATCCTCAGGTATGCCGTTATCCGTTGCCGCTTGCACGATGCGCGCTCGTTCTGGTCCGGCTGATACCGCTTTTATCGCCGTTACGAAATTCTCGGCCGCCGCCACCTGTCGCCGCCTTCTGCGTTCTTCAAGATCTCTGCCGATTTTTGACAATGCGTACCACATCCCGATGAGACCTCCTTCTGCCACTACCGCGATTACGCCGTAAGATATGACGCCAAGGCCGGCCATATCGGCAACCTTATTCCAATCGGGCCATAACGTCCATTGACCTGACCAGGTGAAAGTTGATGCCGACACCCCAAATGGCGATATCCAAAAGTGGCGGTACTGCCAACCGGTGGGATTTACCAGCCACTTGCCGATTTTCAGAAGCGCTGCTTTGAGCCGATTCAACATCTGTGGGTCGGCTCAATCGTATCATAATCCCGGCATTGTCCGTGATCAGCTCTTGATACGCCAAATCAAGGGCCTTGCTCGTACTTGCGAATCATCCCCGGAACCAGGCTGTAGCGCGTGGCTGGCATAGTCTTGCCGCCTTGATTTCAGTAATGCCGAGTGTAGCAAAGGTTCCAACAATTTGCAGGGGCGAATGATAATGCGGTCCTGTCCACTTCGCCCGGGGATGTAGCGCAAAGGCCCGGTCCTGCCCACCGCATGCGTGGGCAAAACCGGGCCGGCCGGTTGCCGTTAGCCCCTAGCGGGGCGTGGCTTGGCCGTGGTTATTCTCACCCCAGCACACCGCAACGCCGTTGTCGCGCAGCCCGCAAGTATGGGCGCCGCCGGCGCTGACGGCGATAAAGTCGCCAACGCCCACCTCTCCGGCTCTCAGCTCCTCGTTATCGCCGGGCGGCGTGGCCTGGCCGCGCAAGTCGTCGCCCCAGCAACGAATGTTCCCCTTGGTGCGAAGCCCGCAGGTATGTCCGCCGCCGGCGCTGATAGCGGCGTAGGTGTAGAAATCTTCGGCCGCGCCTTCATCTTGCGCATTGGGTCGCCCTGACACCTGTTTATGCACGTCATTGCCGTGACATGTGACAAAACCATTACCATACAGTCCGCAAATGTGTATGTTGCCGGCACTGGTGCCCACCAAACGATGTTCATCTGCAAATCTGTGGTAGTTTCTCGGGTTGTTGCCCCAACAACGGAACCCACCAACGCGAGTGCGCGCACAGTTGTAGTCAGATCCCGCGCTAACCGATACCCACGGATCGTTACGGATCTCTGCTTGATTAGCGTTTCGCCCGTCGTTGTTGGGCAAGCCCCAGCAAACGATCCGGTTTGCGTTATGCACCGCTGTGGTTACTGCGCAAGCGTGCTCGTCGCCAACTGATATGTGGGTGTAGTTGCCGTCGGGCGGGGATGGAATCGCCGCGTGGCCCCAGCAATGCAGTTGATTCTCGAAGTTTATGCCGCAGGAATAGACGCCGCCGGCGCTGATGGCCAGGAACTGGCCTTCCGGCGCATTGGTTTGCCCCTGCGTGTTGTCGCCCCAGCACTCCACGGTGTTGTCCTGCTTGATGCCGCAGGTGTGGTTTTTGCCGGCGTCGATGGCTTGATACCGGAGCGCGCTCGACGAAAACGTTGACCCTGGTATTGGAGCGCCCGGCGCCCCTGAAGGTGTTGGGGCTCCCGCCAGCTTCAGCGCCGCCCAGCTTGACCACTTTGGTGAACCGTAAAGGCTCTCTTTGCTGCCGACGACAAACCAGTAGTCGATGCCCGGCGAGAGCCGGGTTATGGTGCGCGAGGTTTGTCCCCGGTTGGCGATGTCGGAGTAACGAAACTCCTCCGTCCACCGGTTCGTGTTCGGATAGGCCGCCGCAGCTGCGCGGTAGTCCGGGTCTGCCATCCAGCCAACGCGGTAGTAATTGGCGTCATCTACCGCATCCCAGGAGAGTACCGCTTCACCGGGGCTGGCCCCATTAACCGCCACCACGCTGGTAGGGGCCGTCAAAGATGCTTGACCGCGGGCAATGTTATCGCCCCCCCCCCAATTCGGGGTTGTCATAAACGCGACACTCGCAATGACTGCGAGGGCTAACATAATGCGCTTCATAATTTCGGAACTCCTCGCGACATCTGTGAGAGCGATGTTCTCTGCCGTCAGCTATCAGGTCAGAGCGTTGGTGATAGGCCCAGTCTATGTGACGTTTGTTGGCAAGTCAAACCAATGGGCGGAGATTGACCTATCCTTACTCGCCGCTCAACGCCGCCGCAAACTCGGCGGCATCATCGTGCGGCCCCACTATCGCCAACCGTAGATCGGGGTTGCCCACCAGCCTTTCCGCAGCGCGCAGCACGTCCTGGGGCGTCACGTCATCGATCCGGGAAGCGGTCTCGTCGGGCGTGGTAATCTCCTCCATCAGCAGTTCCTGGGACGCGAGCCAGGACGCCACCGCGCGGGAGTCCTCCATGCGCATCAGTAGCCGGCCCTTGATGTACTCGCGGGCTTTGTGGACCTCGGACGCCGGAGCCGGTTGCAGCAACCCCTTGAGTTCATCTCGCGTCGCCGCGATGGCTTCCGCCGCCCGCCGCGGCTCGGTGGCGCAGGACACCACCAATGCGCCGCAGTCGCGGTAGCTGCTGAGGGCGCTATGGCAGTCATAGGTCAGACCTCGGGTTTCCCGCAAGTTCTGGAAAAGACGGCTGCTCATCCCATCGCCAAGTACGCCGTTGAGCACCGTGGCGGCGTAACGGTCGGCGTCGGCCAGCGCGAAGCCCGGCAATCCCAGGCAAATGCTCGTGTCCTCAGTAGCGCGATGTTCCAGGAGCATGGCCGGAATGTCGCCGGAAGGCATTGAAACCGGCTCCCACGGCAGGGATTCGCCGGGTTCCCAGTCCGCCGTCGCATCGGCGATCAACCGCGCGGCGTCGTCGTGGCTGATGGCTCCGGCGATGCCGATAACCACGTTGTTGGGCCGGTACTGTCGCGCCATGTACCGCTGGACGTCGGCCAGCCCGATTGCCGCCACCGACTCAGCGGTGCCGCCTACGTCGCGGCCCATGGCCTGGCGCGGCCACAAGGCGCGGTCAATGAGCAGGTCGCATACTTGGGCCGGGTAGTCGTTGGTCATCCGCAACTCGTCGAGGATGACCTCCCGCTCCTTTTCCATCTCGGCAGGTTCCAGCAGCGGGTGTCTGATCAGATCCATTATCACCGGCAGCGCCCGGTCCGCATAGACGCTGGCGACTTTGCACCAGAAGGACGTCATCTCCCGGTCCGTCGCGGCGTTCATTATGCCGCCGACGCCCTCCACCGCCTCCGAGATAGCCAGGGCGGTGGGCCAGCTCCGCGTCCCCTTGAAGGGCAGGTGCTCCAGAAAGTGCGACAGGCCGGCCAATTCGTCCGGCTCATACCGCGAGCCGGCTCCCACGGCGACAAACATGGACACGCTGCGGGTGTGCGGCAGCTCCGCCGTCAACACCCGCAGCCCGTTCTCCATTACGGTGCGTTGATACATCAAAACCTACTAAATCCCTTCTGCCTTGATGGGAGAGGGTCAGGGTGAGGGTGGGTCGCTCGCGTCTTGCCTAGGTATTCAGCCAGTCCACGTCGCCTTGCAGGTCGGCCGGGTGATCCTTGGACATGAACACGTTGTACCGCCGGAGCGCCTCGCCGATGGTGGTATTTTCAGGGCCGTGGCCGGGGTACACGTAGGTATCCTCGGGCAGCGTCAGCAGTTTGGCGCTGATGCTGTTCAGTTCCTGCTGCAAGGCCTCGGGGCTGCGAGAGCGCCCCGGCCCGCCTGGGAACAGGGTGTCGCCGGAGAACAGGAAGCCGCCCACCAGGAAACAGGTGGAGCCGTCAGTGTGGCCCGGAGTGTGGATGCACCGGATGGTCTGGTTGCCGAAGGTTACGGTGTCACCGTCGTTGAGCTGGCGCTGCGGCGGGCTGGGCGGCAGGCTGGCGTCAGCAGTGCCGATTGCCGCCGGCGCGCCGATGGTTCCGGTTATCTCGGTGTAGCCGGCCAGGTGATCGCCGTGCCCGTGAGTCACCAGGATGGCCTGAACGTCAACGCCGGCCTCCCGCACTTCGTTTAGCATCTTCTCCGGCTCGTCCGGCGTGTCGATGCAAACCGCCTGGTTCGTCTCGGGACAGATGACGATGTAGCCGTTGTTGCCCAGAGAACCCATATTCTCAATCTTGTGGACGGTAACGTCGCCCGCCCCCTGCGCCTGATGATGGACTGGCATGTTGCTGCGCCTCCTGTGGGTTGTCGAAAATAGCGTCTGCATTGTATCAAACGTAAATCCTCAAAACTCGTGAATCCTCGGCAGCACCTCCCGTCCGAAAAGATCGATCTCGACCATCACGTCTCGATGCGTGAGGCCGGGCTGCTGGAAGGCCAGGTCCACCACCCCGACGCCGCATTTGTCGTGATACTCTCGCAGTTGCTTGACCACCGTGTCGGGACAGCCAACGAAGTTCAGTTGGGTTCGGGGCCTGACGACCCTATCCCCCTGTGGAGACGCGCCGAGCATCAACGACTCCGGCTCCGAGCCGGCCCGCGCCGCCTGGACTGCCTGCGCCAGCGAACGACCGATGTTCAGGCCCCGTCCGCCGCCGGCGGCATGAACCCGGTCCCGCAGGGACTGCGCCTGCTCGTCGGTCTCGGCCAGGCAGATGCCGCCCCGATAGACGATCTGGTCATCTTCCGGCTCCCGGCCGGCGTTCTTCTGCCATTCCCGGTACTTCCTCACTACGCCGGCCATGTCATCGGGGTGGTCGTAGGAGACTCCCAGGCCCAGCCCCTTCGTCGCAGCGTACTTCACGCCGTCGTCGCTGCGGGTCGCCACCAGGATGGGCGGCAGGGGCCGCTGCACCGGCCAGGGCCAAACCGACACGGTACGATACTGGTAGAACCGGCCCTCCCACGAGAACGGCTCGGGTTCGGTCAGGGCTTTGAGCGCAAGGTCCATCGCTTCCATGAGTCGCCCTCTCCCCTCGGAGGGGTTCAGGTCGTACACCTGATCCTCGCTGGGGGTACCGCGCATGAAGGCGGCCACCAGCCGGCCGCCGGTCAAGTTGTCCAGCATCCCGATCTCTTCGGCGGCGCGGATGGGATTGTTCAGGGGCAGCAGCTGTCCCAGCAGGGCGATCCGGGCGCTTTGGCACCGTTCCGCCACGGCGGCGGCCATCACCGCCGGATTGGGCGTAGTCCGGTTGCCGGAGTAGTGATGCTCGGAAAGACTTATCCAGTCGAAACCCAGATCTTCGGCCAGTTCGCACTCCGCCATGCCTTCGGCGTAAGAGCGCATGGAAACCTCGGGATCGTGGAAAGACGGAGGAACCGGCCAGCCCTCCGGGAACCGGTCCCGTTCCGCGTAGCCCATGCAACCAAAATATGACGCTTTCATAGGGTTCCCCTCGCCGGCTGCCAAGGACTGGGCAGCTCCAATGGCGGGATGGTAGATAGCCCCCGGTCGGTTGTCAATTGGTGTTATCCTTGCCGGGCAGAACGACAGGGAGGACTCACATGGCACGGGAAACGAGGCGCAGGGTGTATTTGTTCGGAACCGGAGGCACTATATCCTTCGTAGGTGAGAATCGCACCGATTTCGCCAATTACAGTTATCAGGGCCATCAGTTGACCATTGACGAGATGTTGGCCCGCGTGCCGGAAGCCAACGAGTTGGCCGACGTGGTGACGGAGCAGATCATCAACGTAGGCAGTACGGAAGTCTATCCCAACCACTGGCTGATGCTGGCGAACCGTATCAACGAGCGCTTCGCCACCGATGCGGAAGCCGCCGGCGCGGCGGTGACCCACGGCACTGCCACGTTGGAGGAAACGGCCTATTTCCTGAACCTGACGGTGCGGGACGCCCGGCCCGTCGTGGTAACGGGAGCGATGCGTCCGCCCTCGGCCATGGGCACCGATGCCGACAACAACCTGCTGGACGCCGTGCGCGTCGCAGCCGCGAAGCAGTCAGCCGGCCGAGGCGCATTGGTGGTGCTGAACAACGAGATCCAATCGGCTCGCGACGTGACCAAAACCGACTCCTATCGCGTGGAGACCTTCCAATCCGGGCACATGGGTTTTCTGGGGTACGCCGACGCAGACGGCGCGGTGACTTACTACCGAAGGCCGGAGCGGCGGCACACGGCAGATTCCGAATTCGATCTCCAAGGCGTGGACCGCCTGCCCCAGGTTGACATCGCCTACGCCTACGCCGGCGCCGGCAGCGCCGTCATTGACGGCTTGGTCGAGGCCGGCGTCGCTGGCATTGTGGCCGCCGGTTTGGGCAGCGGCGGCTCCCCCTCGACGTTCATGGCGGGGTTGCAACGCGCCATCGCCGCCGAGGTGCCGGTGCTTTTGGCTACCCACGTGGGCACGGGTCGCGTGGTGCAGACCCGCCGTTTTGTGGAACAGGGTTACATAGTGGCGGACAATCTGCATCCAAAGAAAGCGCGGATCCTGCTGATGCTGGCGTTGACCCGCACCAGGGACCCGGCAGAGCTGCAGCGGATGATGCTGGAATATTAGACAAGATTCCCGAAAGTCAGCCCGCGCGAAACTCGTAATCGTCGCATAAGCGGTAGGGTGAGGCAGTAGAGCATGGGATCCTGATCATCCGGGGGTAGAAACAGCATCCCAGCCAGGACGCCTGCCATACCCAGAGTAAGGTTCACGCTGCCCAGGGTCAGGGACTGCCCCGACACGCGCCCGCCAGCCGGCGTGCATCATGCCAACCTCCTTTGTCATTGCGAGCGTAGCGTGGCAATCTCGTTGGCGTAGCAATGGCCGTCCCGGCAAGACTCTCGGGGCCGGCAGCCGGCGCCGCCGGAACGAGATTCCATCGCCCGCCTACGGCGAGCGTGGAATGACAAGTTAAAGTGGGCACGCATGAGGGGATGTTCGGTTGACGGCGCAAGAACTGGCGTTCTATAATCTGCAAAAGTATTAGAACGTCTGTTTCGGAGTCTGGCAATGTACGCTATCAACGCCGTTGCGCCCAGCCAACACCAAAGCGACGAAACGTCTTTTGAGCACTATGAGGATAACGGATGCGAGGTCGCGGTAACCTGCCTGGAGTGCCCACTGCCCCGTTGCAAGTTCGATGACATGGAGTGGTTCGGCAAATACCGCCGGCTGGCCCGGGACCTGCGGATTACCTCTATCATCGACGAGGAAGGATTATCCATTGCCGATGCCGCGAAGCGTTTTTCCATAACGCCTCGCACCGTGTTCCGCGTCCTCAGCCGCAGTCGCGAAGCCATGCGAGAGCTGACGCATGCCGAGGCCGTTGTCTTCGCCAGCCTGGCGCCCTGGCCCAGCCTGCCGGAGGATGGCGATGCAGAATGACGACCGTAATCGCTCCCTGTGGCGATTTGGGGAACGCATCAGCGCTAACCCCGCGGCAGCCCCAAGCCTCGTCCGGCGATGATCCCCCGCTGCACTTCCGAAGTGCCGCCGGCGATCTTGTGGGAGAAGCTGATCATCCAGTTTTCGGGTAGCCGACCCTTCAGCGGAGCGCGTTCTTCGCCGCGCCCCATCGCGCCCGGCAAACCGGCGATCTCCAGTACGCTGTTGGCCGAGCGGTGCAGGGTCTCGCTGCCGAAGGCCTTGCTCATGGACGCCTCTTTGTTGGGCACCAAGCCTTCGCTCTGCATCCAGGCCACGTTGTAGGCCATCAGACGGGCCGCCTCGCATTCTACGTAGCGGTCAGCCAGCAAGTTGCGTACCCATGGCTGCCGGGTAACCTTGACGCCGTTGCGCGACACCTTGCCCGCGTAATCCCGGGTGTCGTCGAGCAGGCGACGGGCGATGGCCGAATAGTCGATGCCGGAACGCTCGAAGTCCAGCAGGGTCACCGCGACGTACCAACCCCGGTTTTCCTCCCCGACGAGGTTGCTGGCGGGCACGCGCACGTTATCGAAAATCACCTGATTGAACTCATGGCCGCCGGTCATGTTGATTACCGGGCGCACCTCAACGCCGGGGGATTTCATGTCCACCAGGATAAAGCTGATGCCCCGGTGCCGGGGCGCTGTCGGGTCTGTGCGAGCCAGGCACATTATCCAGTCGGAGCGGTGGGCCAGGGTGGTCCAGATCTTGGTTCCGTTGATGATGTACTCGTCGCCATCGCGGACGGCCCGGGTGCTCAACGACGCCAGGTCGGACCCCGACTCCGGCTCGCTGTAGCCCTGGCACCACTGGATTTCACCCCGGGCGATGGGCGGCAGGTGGATCTGCTTCTGCTCCTCGCTGCCGTGGATCATCAGGGTCGGTCCCAGCATTCGCACGCCGAAAATGTCCCGTCCCGGGGCGCGTCGGTAGGCCAGTTCCTCGTTGTAGATGGCCGAACGCACGGGAGAGGCGTCCTGCCCGCCATAGTCCTCGGGCCAGTGCATGGTCAGCCAGCCCCGCTCGGCCAGCCGGCCCCGCAGGTGCATGGTGAAGTCCCAGTCGTACTCCTCGGGCCAGCGCCCGCCCCCCTCCCAATCCGGCGGTAATTCGGACTGGATGAATTGGCGCAGTTCGCTTCGGAACCGGTCTTCGTCGGGAGTAAATCGATACTCCAACTGGGCCTCCTGCTATCATTGCGTCATTCCGGAGAAAGCCGGAATCCAAGGGTCGTCAGCATGGTTAGCGACCGTCAAGCGTCCACGGCCACGCAGGTAACGGTGCGTACTACGCCGACTACGGTGTGGATCTTTTCGGTGACCAGTCCACCGACCACCGACATATCCTCTCCGGAGATAACCGCGATAATGTCATAAGGGCCGGTGACCACGTCAACTGATTCGATCCCGTCCAAATCGCGCAAGGTGTTGGCCACGTCGCGGGTACGACCAACGGCGGTTTCAACCAGCAAAAAGGCTTTCGTAGCCATGGCTTGGCTTCTCCTCTGTCAAGGCTGAAGCGGGGCAGTGGCATCATTGCGCCGGCTGCCCGCAAATCGCCCGGCAATTCTACGGTGGCCCCGTCGGGAGTGTCAATTGAACCGGGGAGGCGGCAACTTGGCTGCGAGCCCGCGGATCAGTTCGGTCGCCGCTTCGCGGGTGTCCTCCCGTCGCAGCGCGTATTCCAGCGACGCCCGCAGGAGGCCCATGGGGTTGCCGCCATCGTAGCGGGCGCCCTCGAACTCGTAGGCGTAGAGCGCGACATTTTCCATCAACAGGGCCAGACCGTCGGTCAGCTGGATCTCGCCCCGCGCTCCCGGCGGCGTGCGCTCCAGGCACTCGAATATCTGCGGCGGCAGCAGGTAGCGCCCCACGATGGAGAGGTTAGAGGGCGCCGTGCCCGGCGGCGGTTTCTCCACCAGCCCGTTGACCCGGCGCAGCCGCCCGTCGGTGGGCTCAATGTCCACCACGCCGTAGTTGTGTACGGTTTCCCAGGGCGCCCGTTCCACTGCTATTGACGCCGCGCCTTCGTCTTTGGCGGTGGCGGTCAGCATCTGGGACAGGACGCCGGGAGTGTGCTCCACAATGTCGTCGGGCAGGATGACGGCGAAGGGTTCGTCGCCGACGGCTTCCCGGGCCGTCAGCACGGCGTGCCCCAAACCCAGCGGTTCCGTCTGGATCACGAAGGACACGTCGGCCAGCCGCGCGCCGGAACTGACTTTTTCCAGCAGGGCGGCATCGGCGGCGAGGCGGGTTTCCAGATCGGGACGGGGGCGGAAATACTCGGCGATGCCTTCCTTGCCGGGAGACGTTACGACAACAACGGCGGTGATACCGGCCTCCGCCGCCTCTTCCACCACGTACTGCAGCATGGGCCGGTCGAGGATGGGCAATAGCTCCTTGGGCACGGAGCGGGTGACCGGCAGGAACCGGGTGCCCAACCCGGCGGCGGGTATGACGGCTTTACGAACGGTGGCGCACATGGCATTTGATGATAGCACGGCTCACGATGTGATAGTGGGCGGTTCGATGCCACGTTCGCGCAGCAGGCGTTCCAGTTCCAGTCGGGCCGCCCGCTCCTGGTCCCGGGCTTGCTCCGCTGCCAACCGGCCGGCCTGTTCCTGGTCCCGGGCTTGCTCCGCCGTCAAGCGTGTGGCCCGCTCCTGGTCCCGGGCCTGCTCCGCCGCAAGTCGTTCTTGCCCTGCTTCCTCCAAATCGAGGAGATAGCGGCCGCTCGCCGGGTCAAAGAAGCGGAACCGATCCCGGGCGCAGTGCAATTCCAGGTTCAAGACCTCGCTGTCGCCACGCAACTGCCCACTTTCAACGTCGAGCCGGACAGCAATGGCCTCGTAACTCCCGCTTGCCAGGCGGTAGCCTTGCAGGAACGGCTCCAAGTGGCCCTCCTCCGTGGGGTCGTACAGCCAGTATTCCAACACGCCCCAACTCTCATACAGGCGGCGTTTGAAGCTTAAGTCATTCTGGTAGGTGCTGTCCGATGCTATTTCCACTATGAACGTCGGAACTTGCTCTTCCAGCCACAGGAAGTACGACTTGCGGCGCGCATTGCCCACGTGGGGAATGACGTACAGGTCGGGGGCAACGGAGGCGTTGCCATCCCCCGGCGCGTAATAGATGAACATATTGCTGGCGACCAAAACCGTGGGGTCGTTGGCGAACCAGGTGGACAGGGCCTGCTGCATATAGGCTTGGGGGACGAACTGGTACATCGTTCTTACGGGGAGCAGGCCGTCTGCGTCAGGGTAATGCACACCATCATCGGGTTCGGGGGGGCGAGGATATTTTTGTTTTTGAGTGTAGGCCGTGGCCATAAGCTACTCCTCTCCCTCGGCAGGTACGATAAACTCGCCGGGCGCGTTCACCGGCTTCGATCCGGCCCGTCGGACGCTGGCCCAGTAGGCGATAAATATCAGGGCCGGCATGGCAATGATAATCATGCCGATGATGATGACGATGGTGAGTTCGGTGAAGCCGAGTGTGCCCAGCAAAATGTGGCTGAGCGCCTCCATTATCCATTGGAGCAACGTGGGGTCGGCTTCCCCGTGGTGCTGCCCCAGGGCGGCCAGTATCGCTGCGATTGTTATCCCAGTCATCCCCGTCACCTCCAGGAGTGGGAGTACGGGAAATCAGCCCTATCCTAATAGCGAGCGCCAGCGGTTGCCGTGGCCAGCTGGGGGCCGCTCTCGGCGGACCGGGGGTTGTAACGCCCGGAGTAATGGTATTCCTTGATGCTGTAGGCCGCGATGGCTGCTGGAATGAGCGTCAGGCCGGCGATCAGGAAGGGCCAGAAGTAGCTGTTGCCGAACCACTCGTAGGCGTAACCGGCGAACTGGATGCTGAAGAAGGAACCGATCTGGTGTGAGAAGAACACCCAGCCGCTGATGGTCCCCAGGGCGCGGAAGCCGTACACGTCAGCCGTCAGCGTGGAGGTGAGGGGCACACTGGCTACCCACGACATACCAGAGAGCAGGGCGAAGGCTACCAACCCCAGCATCCCGTACCCGAACAGGGGCAGGAAGACCAGGCACATGAAGGCTACGCCTCGAGTGGCGTACACCAGGGCCAGCACGTTCTTGCGGCGCATCCGGTCGCCCATGAAGCCAGTGATGATGACGCCGGCGGCGTTGAGGCCGGTCATTATGCCGAACATCAAGGCGGCGAAGACCTTTTTGTCATCGAAGGTCATCCAAAGGAAACTTACTGTGTCGGGCAGCACGTCCTCGGCGTAGGGGATGAAGTGGATGCTCAACAGGCCGGTAGTGATGCCGCAGACCACGTACGCGCCGGACAATTGCCACATGGGAGGCGTCTTGAAGCACTGGCGCCAGTTATTTACCTCATAGTGGCCGCCGGAGAGGCCACGCTGGGGAGCGCTGCCGGCGGGGGCATTCTCCGGATTTGGGTCGCCGTCGGGGTTCAGCCCCATTTCCTGGGGGTTGGGGCGGAGGAAAAACACGGCCAGGGGCGCGGACAGGAACACCACCATGGCTCCCAGGATGAACCACACCGTGCGCCAACCTACCAGTTCCATACCGGCGATGTTCAGAGTGGCGCTGTCGATAATGCCCATCAGGTAGGCGGCGAAGGGGATCATCAACAGACCGCCGATGGAGGTGCCGGCGGCGGCCAGGCCGGTGGCCTTGCTGCGCTTGCGCCGGAACCAGCGCACTACCAGAGCGAGCATATTGGTGATGGACGCCGCGCTCAGGCAAGTATTGATGATGATGGAGAAGACTAGAATGAACCACAGCAGGTCCAGTGGTATGCTGACGACGCCGAGGTTCACCATGTGTTCCAGGTCCATCATGAAGGACAGGCTCATGATGGCGAGACCCATTATGGAGAGGCCGATACCGAACACGCGGCGGGGGCCGTACTTATCGAACAGGGCGCCCATGATGGGCTGCATGGCCCCGTTGATGAGGAAGCCCACCGAGCCGACCCACGAGATGTCGGAGCGGTCCCAACCGAAGGTGGGTTCCATCTCGGTGACGAAGAGTCCAAACCCCTGCCGCCCCGGCATGGACAGGAAAGACACGAAGAAGCAGGTGGCGACGATGTACCAGCCGAAGTACATCGGCGCGGTAACCGGCGCGGCGGATTTGGTAGTCATACGCCCTCTTGATCCACAGGTTCCCTGAACAACGGTACGAAGGCCGTCGCGTACCGTGTCATCATAACAGGGCGGTATAAAGGGCGCTAGTGGAGCGTTGCCGCGCGCGCCCGGTTTGTCAACGCCAGGGAGCGCAGGCCGATCTTTGACAAATCCGGCGGTCTCTCTTCGAGTTTCAGCCTTGCGCGACGTTTATATCACGGTTGTGGTCGGGTTCGTCGCCAAGCGCACGGCCGTTGACGAAGGGCAGCAGACTGTGGCCTTGGCGCAAGAAAATCCTGACTGACGCCCCCGGCTCAAAATGAGCAACGTGCGACTTCATCACGCGCACGCAGCGTTCCGAGCTCAACTCCACCGAGTAGAGGTTGAAGGCTCCCAGGTACTCCCGACGGCGAACCACTCCGTTGCCACCTTCATCGCGATCCATGTCCAGGCAGTCGGGCCGTACCATGACCTGCAACTCTCCGCTCCCGGGCGATGCCATGGTCCAGGTTTCCAGCCAGGGAACCCGTCCCACCTCGCTGACCAACTGCTCACCGTCTCGCCACGCCGGTATGAAGTCCGACGTGCCGAAGAACTCGGCGGCGAATCGCGTGCCCGGATGATTGAACACCTGCTCCGGATCCCCAAGTTGCTCGATGCGTCCCTCGTTCATCACCGCGATCCGGTCTCCCGTCTGCATCGCCTCCCCTTGGTCGTGGGTCACGCACACCACGGTGGCTTCCCGCTCCTTCAGGATCGCGCGCACCTCGGTTCGCAGTTGGCTGCGTAGGCCCGTATCGAGGCTGGAGAAAGGTTCATCCATCAGTATCAGGTCCGGCTCAGGCGCCAGCGCCCGGGCCAGCGCCACCCGCTGCTGCTGCCCACCCGACAGCTGGTGCGGGTAGCGGCCGTCATAGCCCTCCAGATTCACCAGTTGCAGGGCCTCGGCCACCTGTGCCTTGCGTCGCTTTCCCTTCTCCAAGCCAAAAGCGATGTTCTGCGCCACTGTTAGATGGGGGAACAGCGCTCCTTCCTGGAACACCATGCCTACCCGACGCTTGTCCGGACTCACGTTGACGCCTGGGCCGTACACCAGCCGGGCGCCGATGCGGATGGTTCCGATGTCCGGTGTCTCGAACCCGGCGATCAGGCGGAGCATGGTGGTCTTGCCGCATCCGCTGGGTCCTAGCAGGCACAGGATCTCCCCACGCTCCAAGTCCAGGCTCACGTCCGCCACCGCTTGAACTTCGCGAAAGGTTTTCCATAACCCGGACAACCTCAGCGCGTAGCGCTCCGATTTCGGGGCGCCGACGGCCGATTCTGTATGATCATTAGATGGAGCGAACAGCATACAAAGTACGCATTGGATATTAATGTGAACGCAGTAAGAAAGCAGGGGTCAGTCTATCGACGGGCAATTGAGCTGTCAATACATTGCGTCTCCTCTGGGTAGCGTTGCAATCAGGCGGTTTAGTTTTCTCGTCATTCCGGCGAAAGCCGGAATCCAGAACATCCTGAGCGCAACGACCTGCTGTATTGCGCTTGCGCGGGAGAGACGGATTGACTTTGGAATGGCCCTGCCCTCTCATGCGTACCCAGTTTGTGATGGGAATTGCGTCGGCTCAGGACGGAGGTGGGCAGGTTACATGAAGCCGCATGGAAGCGCAGGAACCACCGGAAAATCCTGCGTCCGTCTTTCGCTGATATGTGTTGACGAATATGGATATTAAGAGCAGATTGACGGTCAGGTACCCGCGATGCGTACCGTGATCGTTGAGGAAGCCGATGTTTTTGTGTACGTGCAAGGCAGTAAGGGTTTCAGAGGCGGTCGATGCGGGCCTTCTTTTGATTTGATGATGAGGCGTGCTGTGGACGCTGTGCCGACAACATCGAAGGCGTGGCCGCGCTCGTTCAGGTGGAATTGCGGAAAGCCGACCGGGTAGTGATCCTCTATCCGGCACAAGTTGCGGCGTAGACCGCTAACTTCCGGGTGGTTGCGCCCGACGCAGCCGACTATAATGGGTCAGGCGGTTGCCTGCTTTCCAGCCTTCCTAGGGCCTGTTTACAAACTCGGTCTGCGGGTAAATAGCAACACGCCCCCGA
>CAYGAY010000038.1:0-29806 GCA_964347975.1 uncultured Dehalococcoidia bacterium | reverse complement strand
GTGTTTGTCCTGAAAGGGAGGGGCCTGGAGCCCTCCACGATGGCTCCCACCACCAGCCACGCCTACGCCGACCCCCACACCCACGCCGCAAGAAGACGACGACGACGACAACCCTCCGGCCACTACAGAGCCTCCAGCCACCGCACCGCCCGCCACTACGGCGCCCACCCCGGCGACAGCGCCTACGGCAATGCCGACCGCCATTCCAACCGCCGTGCCGACGGCTGTACCGACGGCTGTACCGACCGCCATTCCGACCGCCGTAGCAACAGCAGTGCCCATTACGACGCCAACCGCGGGGCCAACGACTATAGCGCGTCCTGTGAACGACACCACCGAACGCGACGACGACCCGCCGACCGTAACCCCGGCCCCTGCCCACACGACCGCTCCCACTACAACGCCGACCCCACAGCCCACAACGCCGCCGACTGAAACCGCGAGCCCAACTCCCGTCATTGCGCTGACGGTAGCGCCAACAGCGCCCAGCACGCCGCCGCCCACTCTACCAACGCCCCCGACCGCGGAGAGCGCCTCGCCGACTGCGCCCGCGCCAAGTCCGGAACCGAGGGCGGCCTCGGAACCGCAGGAACCCGAAGCCGGGGAACCGGAGGAAATCAACCGCCCCTTGGGCTGGGATGGCACAGCGCCGCAAGGCATCTGGGGCACCGCCACGGACGCCGTCAACAGGGTCGTCGCGCTGCCCCGGCAAAGGCCCACGCTGGTCATCGCGCTCGGCGTTCCGCTGCTCATCGCCCTCGGCGTGTTCGGATACCTGATAGCGCGCCGCCAGTAGCCGAACCGCGCGCCCAAGGCAACCGCAGGAAACTGCGCCGCGGCGCGGGTGGGTGAGTTAGAGGAGGAAATTCGCCGTTTCCGCAATGGCTGAACGCTGGACTCCCGCCGACGCGGGAAGCAGGAGCTCAACAGCCGTCCGCTCGTCCAACCCCATGCTATAATGCCCGACGACACTTATCTCACGGGAGTATTGGCTGGATGATTAAGCGGTTTTCGGTTCTGTACGTGGGTCAGATTGACCTGGACAACGTGGGGGCGGACGGGACGCCGGCCGATCAGCGCCGTTATACCAACGCCCAGTTGGCCCAGGCTTACGAGCACGCGGAGGCGCTGGCCCGGCACATGGACGAGCGCGGCTTCTATTGCATGTGGATGGCCGAACACCACTTCCAGCATGAGGGTTATGAATGTATCCCCAACCTCATCCTCATGGGCGTCCACCTGGCCGGACAGACCAAGAACCTGAAGTTTGGTCAGGCGTTCAACATCATCCCCATGTGGCATCCCCTGCGCGTGGCCGAGGACTTCGCCATGGCCGACATTCTTACCGGCGGGCGGATGATCTTCGGCGTCGGGCGCGGTTACCACTCCCGCGAGGTGGAGACTTTCGGCGCGCCCGTCATCGACAACGACGCGAACCGGGAACTGTTCCTGGAGCAGATGGAGGTCATCCTCAAGGCGTTCAACGAAGATTCCTGGAGTCACAGCGGAAAGCACTACACCATTCCGCCGCAGGTGCCCTACCGGGGTTACGACCTGAAAGAGATCACAATGGTTCCCCGCCCCCTGACCCGGCCGGTGGAAATCTGGCAGCCTATCGCCAGCGGACGCACGCTGAACTACATCGCCGAGCGTGGCATCAAGGCCATGGTGGCGTTGACGGGCGAACGGTACGCCGAGCAAATGATCACGCAGTACCACGACGCCGCCACGGCCGCCGGGAGAGACATCCTGCTGGGCGGCGATATGGCGTTGGGGTTCGGGTTCTACATCGCCGGCAGCCGCGAGGAAGCCATCGAGCGGGTGCGCCCCTTCCACGACGAGCGTTACAAGTGGTTCGCGCCCTTCGGCTTCGTCCGCTACACCGACGAGCAGGGACGACCCTGGGGCACTCCCGGAGCGCCGGCCCGCACGCCACGCATCGAGGACGGTGTCGATCAAAAGGCCTGGTTCTGCGGCAACCCCGACGACTTCATTGCCTTCCTGCGGGAGATTGAGGATAAATACCCCGGCCTGGAAGACATCATCCTGCAATGGCCCGAGGGAATGCCCTGGCACGAGTTTCGCGAACAGCTGTCCAGCTTCGCCGCCGACGTGATGCCCGCTTTCGCGGGGCGAGAGGCCGCGCTGACGGCCCCGGTTCTTGATGGATCCGGGACCGGGTTCGCTGGCCGCGCCCATCCGGAGTAGAGGATTGGCAAACCCGGACCACGTCGCCGTTGTCAAAGGGCGAACTTTCGCCGTCGCGCGCTGGCGGGCGCGCTTCTTCCAGGGCCGCGCTCATCTCGACCTGTCCGGAGCCTATTTGAGCGGCATACGAATGCCGGGCGTTGACCTGGCCTTCGACGACCTGACCGAGATCGACCTCACCCGCTCCGACCTGCGCAACGCCAATTTTGGCGGCGCCCGGCTTCGGGAGGCCCACTTATCCCGGTGTAACCTTAACCGGGCCAGCTTCGCCGACTCCCATGCGTCCGGCATATCCTTCATCCGGTCCAACTTGCAGGGGGGCAACCTCAGCGGCGCCGATCTGCGGGGGGCCGATTTTTCCAACTGCGACCTTGCCTTCGCAACGCTGGCGGGGGCAAACCTGGCCGGCGCCGACCTCACCGAGGCTGATCTCACCATGGCCGATCTCACCGACGCCAACCTGAGCGGGGCCCGCCTCAACGCCGCCTGCCTGAACGTGGCCAATCTGACCCGTTGCGACCTGCGCCGCGCCTCACTGGTGCGGACGCGGCTGGACCGGACGCTGTTGGAAGACGGCGTAGTGGACATGACGTTGTTCGCCGACTGCGACCTGAGCGAGGCGCTGCGACTGGAGACCCTGCGACACGAGGGGCCGAGCATCGTGGGCGCGGACACGCTGGCCCGGTCTCACGGCTGCATCCCCAGAGTGTTCCTGATGTCGGCGGGAGTGCCGCCGGAGTTCATCGATGGGCAGGCAATGTTGGTCAACCGGGAAGATCCGCACCGTCGCATATTGCTCATCGGGTCGGTTGCTGACGACACGATACTCGTCTGGCTGGAAAGCGAACTGCGCTTGCGCGGAATGCAGTGCTGGAGCTTGCTGGCAGACGACGAGGAGACTGCTTACAACACGCAGGTTTATCCGCCGATGAGCCGTTTTCGCAACTTTGACCGGGTAGCCCTGCTCTGCTCACGGGACGCGCTGGAAAGCCCCGCCTGCTGGCGCTTGTACCAGGAAATAATGCAGCGCCAGGCTGAATCGGCGGCGCGGCGGGTGTACGTTGCCACCCTTGCCATGGATGATTGCCTGGATGATGGCAGCGATGAACTCTATCACCGGCTCCAAGCCAATCCGACCGCCCGGATGCGCCCCCGCAAGGACCGCAAGGGCGGCTACCGCCGGGATCTTACCGGCGTACTGGCTACGTTGACCGCCGAGGCGAAGCCGGTTTCGCCTTCCGACGAATGGCCCGACGCGCCGCCGGATGAGGGAGCGCCCTCACCCTAGCCCTCTCCCAGAGGGAGAGGAGATTTCAGTGGGGGTGTTGTGAAAAGTCCCACTGAGAAGAGGCGTATTCGATTCGCGCGTCGCTGCCCAGCATCAGGCACGCTTCGCCCCACTGCTGGGCGTTAGCGGTGTCCCAGTCGGCGGGATCTTCAGCGGGTTTGAGGCGTATGCCGTCCTCGCCGCCGTAGATGAGCATTATCACGCCCTCGCCGGAATCCTCCGACAGCGCGGCCATGGCGGGACAGGGCGCCCCGTTCTCCCACCCGGTAACGTCGCACCAGACATCGTTGCCCATGGGATCGGGCGCGACGATACGCAGCGCCGGCCGGGGGTCGGTGAGCAGGTCAAAGACCCGGTTGAGGTCCATAGGACTGTTGCCGTCGGCGACGACTTCGACTTCGTAGAGCACGGGGGAAGAAGCTCCCTGTAATTCATACCGGGTTGATGGTGACCAAAACTGCCCCAGGTGAGCGGGCCAACACCTGATCGAACGTGAAGAGCGGACGGGCTCCGGCGCGCTCTGCCGCGGCCAGGATCATCAAGTCGGCAAAATCTGGGCCGCCTTGTCGGAAGCGCAAAGCCGCGCGCGCCACGTCGTCGCCGGCTTCGAATATCAGATTGTCAACGGCGGTCAACTCTTCAAGAATTTCCGCAATCTGTTCGCGTGAAAACTGGTATGACCGTTCGAGCGCCCAAGCCGTTTCGATAGTAACTTCTCGACTGATGAAACCGGGCGCTTCGGATGTTAGCCCTTCCAGTAAGTCCCGTGCTACTTCGGCTTGTTCCTGGATGTCGCGTACCAGAACATTGGTATCCAGGGCAATCATGCGTCAGTCGCACCAGAAATGATGGCTTCCTGCATTTCCTCGATGGACACCGGCGGGCCATCGTACGGTAATGCGCCGTAAAGACTGCTGACGGGGAGCACCTTCCTGATGCGTATCTCGCCACCATGGATAGTGTAGCGTACTCGGTCGCCAGCCGTTAGAGACAGAGCGTCCCTTACGGCCTTAGGTAATGTCGTCTGCCCTTTTGCAGTCACTGCCGATTCGATCATTGCGAAACCGCCAATCTCTTTGCTGGTACGAAGTCTGGTTTGACATTTGGAAGTTAGCATTGAGATGAAACCATGTCAAATCCAACCGGCGCGTTACGAGAAGAACCGATGCTACAATGACGCATCCCTCCCGCTTTCCCGCTTCCCAAAGGACGCTGCTTTATGGCTGGTATCGCATTTGAGAAACACACTTTGCCCAACGGCCTGGATGTCATCTTGCACCAGGACCGTTCCATTCCGGTGGCCGCGGTCAACGTATGGTACCACGTGGGTTCCAAGGACGAAGAGGTGGGACGGACCGGGTTCGCCCATCTCTTCGAGCACATTATGTTTCGAGGGACGCGCCACCACAAGGCCAGCCATTTTGAGCCGTTGCAGAAGATCGGGGCCACCCTCAACGGCTCCACTACCGGCGACCGAACCAACTACTGGGAGGATGTGCCGTCCAACTACCTTGAGCTGGCGCTGTGGCTGGAGGCCGACCGCATGGGGTTCCTGCTGGACGCCCTGGACCAGGACGGTTTCGACACCGAGCGCGACGTGGTGAAAAACGAGCGGCGGCAGAGTTACGAGAACCGTCCCTACGGAATGGCCCAGTGGCACATCCAGCAGGCCCTTTTTCCGCTGCCTCACCCGTACAACTGGATGACCATTGGCTCCCAGGAAGATCTGGACGCTGCCACGCTGGACGACGTGAAGGACTTCTTCCGCCGGTACTATTCCCCGTCCAACGCGAGCCTTGCCATCGCCGGCGACATCGACACCGATGCGGCCCTTGACCTGGCCCACCGCTACTTTGCAGATCTGGACCCGGGGCCGGCAGTGCGCCGAATCGGGAGGGCTGATTCGCCCCTGACGGGCCGGGTTGACCTGGCGATGACCGACCGGGTCACGCTGCCGCGGCTGTACTCGGTGTGGCTGGCGCCGGCCAACCTGTCCGGCGACGACGACGCCGGCGACATCTTGCGAGCCATCCTGTCCGACGGGCACAGCAGCCGGATGTACCGCACGCTGGTCTATGAGAAGCAGGTCGCGCAGTCGGCGTCGGTGAGTTACTATGCCGCCGAGATCGCCGGCCAGTTCCGCATGGAACTAACGCCGGCGGCCGGGCATACGCTGAGTGAGGTAGAAGAGGCCGCTGAAGAGACGCTGGCCAGCATTGCTACGGAGCCGCCAACCGACGAGGAGTTCGAGCGGGCCATCAACCGTATCGAGATGCAGCACTACCGGATGCTGGCCCGCGTGGGCGGGTTCGGCGGGCGCGCCGACGCCCTCAACTACTTCAACGTGTATACCGGCGACCCCGATGGATTGAACACGGCCATGGACGGTTACCGCAAGGTCACCCGAGAGGACGTGCTGCGGGTGCACCGGCAAATAATGGACAGCGGGCAGGTGCGAATGCGGGTGTACCCCGAACGCCCGCTGTCCACCGCCACAGTCACGGTTGACCGCACACGGCAGCCGGACGGCGGGCCGACGCCGGCTTTCGCGCCGCCCACACCCCAGCGGGGACGCCTGAGCAACGGAATGGAGGTCATCGTCGCCAACCGGCCGGGCCTGCCGCTGGTGTCCTTCGCCCTGCTGGCCCGGGCCGGGGCCATCGACGACCCGGCGGAACTGCCCGGCCTGTCATCCTTCACGGCGGCGATGATGGACGAAGGCACCACAACGCGCACCAGCCAGGAAATCTCCGCCGCCTTCGAGCATATCGGCTCGCGGCTGGGAACGGAGGCCCGCAAAGAACTGACCCTGTTGACGGCGGAGACGCTGCACCGCCACTGGCGGCACGCGCTGGGCCTGGCCGCCGACGTGGCGCGCAACGCCAGCTTCCCGGATCACGAGCTGGAGCGAGTACGACGGGAACGCATCACCGACCTGCGCCGGGCCCGCGACGAAGCCGGTTTCGTGGCCGACACCAATTTCGGCCCGCTGGTGTTCGGGCCGGAATCGCCCTATGCTCACTCCAATTTGGGCAACGAGGCCACGGTGTCCGCCGCACAACGGACCGATATGTTGGCGCGGCACTTTCAGGCTTTCCGGCCCGACCGTCTCTGCCTGCTAGTGGCGGGCGATGTTGGCGTTGCCGAGGCGGTGGCAGCGGTGGAGGAGCGTTTCGGCGACTGGAGAGCGCCGGCGGAGGCGGCGGCCGGTATCGGCGCAACCGGCGGTTTGGCAGCCGGCGGGCCGCGCATCTATTTGATCGACAAGCCGGGAGCGGCCCAGTCAGTCATCCGCGCCGGGATGCCGTTGGTGGAGCGGAGCCATGCCGACTTCATGGCGCTGTTGGTGCTGAACTATGCTTTCGGCGGCCAGTTCTCGGCCCGCCTCAACCAGAACCTGCGCCAGGACAAGGGGTATTCATACGGCTACAACTCCGGCATATCGTGGTACAACGCGCCGTCGCTGCTGTCGGCTGGCGGCAGCGTGCAGACGGCGGTGACCCGGGATGCCGTTTTTGAAACCCTGCGGGAGTTCGAGGACATCAGCGGCCAGCGTCCCCTCACCGATGAGGAGCTGGAAAACGCCCGCAACGGCCTGCGCCTGGGTTATCCCGCCGGGTTCGAGCGTCCGGCGCAACTGCTGGGCCAACTGGTGACGCTGGCCCAATTCGGCCTCCCTGATGACTACTTCCACACGTTTGAGGAACGCTTGGCGGGAGTAAGCCTGACCGACACCCATCGGGTGGGCGCCGAGTACCTCTCGCCCGATAGACTTGCCGTTCTGGTGGTGGGCGACCGGGACCAGGTGGAGGAACCACTGCGGGGGCTGGGCTACGGGCTGACGCTGCTGGACGTGGAGGGGGCGGTGATGCACTGAAATGTCTGTCGTCCTGCAACTTTTTTGCCAGTCCCTCACGGGATTGATTCCGCGGCAGTGGAAGAGGCTTTCCAATGGGAAACGGCGGTAGTTGAGCCAAGTCCGCGCTACGGCGAAATGCGTTGGCGAGCCATTGGCTACATTGGCGAACATCTGCATACCGTTAGCTATACGGTGCGCGGCGATAATATACGCATCATCAGTCTGCGCCGAGCGAATGCCCCAGAGGTGAGAACGCATGACGAAGAACGCTGACCTGACCGCCCAGAGTTTTGACGAGCTGGTGGCAAGCAAATTGACCTTTGACGAAATCGCAGCGCAGTACGACGAAGAAACCGCCATCAACGTCGGCATCGCTCGGGACCCGGACAATCCGGGATGGACCGCCGAAAACCGACAGGGGATGTGGGAGAAAATGGACGCCAGGATGTTGTGCAACAAGTTGCTTTACGCCGACGGCGAGGAAACGGTCGTAAAAACGCTCAAGGACGCCGGGTATTGGGATGACCGCACCGCTTGGCGTCCTTACGGCGACTTGGAAAACAACTACGGCACCATCGGCAACCAGCAGAGCGAGGCTGTAGCCGCTTTGGTGGAGAAGATCGTTAACGCGATTGACGCCCGCTTGACTAATGAGTGCCTGCGGCGCGGCGAAGACCCGGAATCTCCCCACGCGCCCAAATCGATTCGCGAGGCCGTGCATCGCTACTTTGGGGATGGCGGGCCATTTGATCCAGACCGTAGCGGTCGCCTGTCCAATTGGCCCAACGCCAGACTGAACGAAGAAGGGGATTTCATAACCGTGACCGCCACCGGCGCGCGTCCCGAAGGGCGCGGCAATTCCCGCAGCAGACATCCTTGCCTAACCATCGCCGATAACGGCGAAGGGCAAACGCCTGACGATTTTCCCAACACTTTCCTGTCGCTGCATCGCAACAACAAAATAGGAACTCATTTCGTACAAGGCAAATTCAATATGGGCGCTACTGGCGCGTTACCCTACTGTAGTGAAAGGTACAACCTCCAGCTGATTATTTCGCGCCGCAACCCAGTCATATTGAACGGCTCTGCATCAGGTCGGTCAAGCGAATGGGGATTCACCATTGTCCGGCGTATTGAGCCTTCCAGTGATTCTCGCAGTTCGGTGTTCCAATACTTAGCGCCTTTGCCTTCGGATGGTTACGGATATGGCAAGGTACTTTCTTTCCCCGCAGACGCCTACCCAATCTTTCCGGCCCGCAATGGGCCCTACGTCAGAGATGCCGAATACGGCTCCTTGGTAAAGCTGTACGAATACCGCTGGCAAGGGACTGCTTCCAGCATCATAATGCCGAGCGACGGCAGCGGTTTAATTCGGCGAATCGAGATTGCCCTGGCTGAGCCGGCTTTGCCAGTGAAGCTGTACGAATGTCGCGGTTACAGCGCTAACGCAGACTTCCGTGGCGCTCGCGGCATACTTACCGACCTGGAGCGCAACGCTGAAGACTTGGAATCAGGATTCCCGCAAAGCGCCGACATGGGTATTGGAAAACATCAGGTCAAAGCGCGCATTTTTGCTTTCAAACCGGGTGCTTACCAAAGCCACCGCACTACCCAGCACGGCGTCCTGTTCCTGTACAACGGGCAGCTGCACGCATCCTACTCAACGCGATTTTTCCGACGCCAGAGCGTGCGCAAGAGTTATCTGGCCAACGACCTGCTGGTCACGGTTGATTGCAGCAGCATCGCCCGACGGGATTTTGAAGAGCTGTTTATGAACAGTCGGGACCGCCTGCGCGCCGACTCCAAACTGGCTACGGACATTGAGCGCAAGCTTGAAGAGTTTCTTTTCAATAATGAGGGGCTGCGCTTCCTGGAGAAGCAGCGCCGCGACGACGCTATTGCCAGCAAGTATGACGATGCCTCCGCCAGGGAGGACTTGCTCAAAGAAATACTGGCCGGCAATCCCGAAATATCGAAATACCTACTGGAAGGTTCAACCATTGTGCAAACTGGGCGCGGCCCACGCCCGAACCCGGCCGGCATATTCGCAGGCCGTCAGTTCCCAACCTATTTCAAGCCAAAGCGGCAGGAATGGGGCGTTGGCGTTGGAAGGACGGTCACGCTGGAGTTTGAAACTGACGCCGAGAACAATTATTTCGACCGCAAAGTTTCCCCGGGAAGCTGGTCAATTGCTGACGATGTCGGCAATGACTGGACCAACCATTGGGACCGCACCGGCCCAAATAATGGCGTCGCTCGTTTTCATTGGGATACGAGCGCTTTGCCGCCCTCGCTCATCAAACCGGGCGACAGCTTCAACTTCACCGTTGCCGTTGCCGACGAATCGCGCGTTGACTGTATGGAGAATGCGGTCAAAGTGAACATCATAGAGCCGAAAAAAGGCGGTGGTGGCGGCGGCGGCAAAAAGCGAGGCGGTGGAGCGGAGACCGTAAAATCACCAAACATCTATGAAGTGTACGAATGTGAATGGACATCTCATCCATTGGGGCTATTCAGCAGCAAAACGGCTGTTCTCGTCGCCCCTGATACGTCGAATCCCACCACCAGAGACGCATGGGATTTCTATGTCAACGTAGATAATGAGTATATTCATCACCACAGCCGTATAAAGAATCAGCCTCTGGAAGCGGTGCGCAAAGCCTTCTCTACGGCAGTGGTATTTTTGGCTCTGGCGATAATCCGAGGAGCATCCAAAAGTGATTCTGCCAACGCTAGAGACGCGGAACATCCCAACAGCACGCCTGCGGAAAACGTTCCAGATGAAGTTGACCGCATCACACAATACATCGCGCCAGTTTTACTGCCCGTCATCGACTCACTGGCAATCGCTGGCGGCGATGAGCCATCCGGCTAGAGTGCCGCCATCACTCCCCGCTGCGCCGCAAACAGCGCCTCCATTCCCCTCGCGGCCAGCGTTATTGCATCGCCAACCCGCTGCCGAGGGAAGGGCGCGCCCTCAGCAGTGGCCTGTATTTCCACCACGTCGCCGGCGTCGGTCATTACGATGTTGAAATCGGCATCGGCGGCGGCGTCCTCGGCGTAGTTCAAGTCCAGCAGCAGGTTGCCGTTGTGCAGGCCGACGCTGATGGCGGCTACGGCGCGGCGCAGGGGGATGCTTTCCAGCTTGCCGTCGTCCACCAATGAGAGCAGCGCCTCCCGCAGCGCGACATAGGCGCCGGTGATGGCGGCGGTGCGGGTGCCGCCGTCGGCCTGGAGCACGTCGCAGTCCAGGTATATGGCCCGCTCGCCCATGGCATTCAGGTCCGTGGCGGCGCGGAGGGAGCGTCCAATAAGGCGCTGGATTTCCTGGGAGCGACTGGCAGTGCGTCCGGTGTCCCGGTCCCGGGCGCGGCGGGACGACGTGGCCCGGGGCAGCATATCGTACTCCGCCGTGACCCAGCCGGCGCCTCTGCCGCGCATCCACCGGGGCACCTGTTCTTCCACGGAGGCGGCGCACAATACCGCCGTATCTCCCATTTCGATCAGGGCCGAACCTTCGGCTGATTTCTGGCATCCAACGGTGATGCGGACGGGCCGCAGCTCATCCCAGCGGCGTCCGTCGCGACGTGGTGGTTGGTTGGTCATGCTGAATGTTCCTGGATTGAGTGCAGGTTAGTTTAGCGTAGCGTAGCGGGATTGCCAGATCTGTCAAAGGTCGGGCTTTGCTTCTCGCAATGACAAGAGAGGAGCGCGTGAGTGGTTGCGTCATCTTGGCACATAATGGACAATTCGGGCGTGGAATTCGGGATATTCGACTCGCAGTGGCATCTGCTGGGTTTGGCCGGTTGGTGCTTTCTCATGGGATGGGGATTCCGTATCGGACTGGTGCGGATGGCCCTTTCGCTGGCCGTGGTGGCGCTGCTGGTGGCGGTGGCCTGGGCGTTCAAGGATGCGGAGCGGGCGGCTTTGGTGTACGCCCCGCTGGCCTTTGCGGGGGTCATCTGCGTCATCAGCGTGGGCTTCTTCGGCAGACGGCTGGAACAACGCCTGGGCTACGACGCCACCGTGCTACGCATCAATCACGCCGGGGGATTGCTGCTGGGCCTGCTCATCGGATTGGCGATTTGGATATGGCTCCTATGATATATGACGGTTATGGACAGTGGGGTATAATAAACTGCGTTGAAACGGTAATAGCGACGATATTCGGCACGACACGGCAGCGAATGCGCTACCTGCGTTGAGGTTGGCAGATGGCAAGCCGGGGACGAACGAGTCGAAGAAAAGGCGCGGCCCGGGCGAAAGCCGGGGGCCGACACGCGAACGCCGCCCGAGCCGCAACGGGCAAGGCGGCAGCATCTTCCCCGACGGAGGATGACCAACCGGGCAGCCGAACTCCCCTTCCCGGCCGGCTCACCGCTCCCGTGCTGGTGCTGAACCTGAACTATGTCCCGGTGAACGTCTGCACCGTGCGCCGGGCCATCGTACTGGTGGCGAAGGGCAAGGCGGAACTGCTGGAACAGCGTACCGATTCGGCGCGCATTCGCACCTTCAGCTCCATCCACGATGCGCCTTCGATCATACGACTGGTGTACCTGGTGAAGCGGCCCTTCGCGCCGCGCCGCCTGTCCAAAAAGGAAGTGTTCCTGAGGGACCATTACACCTGCCAATACTGCGGCGCTCGCTCCCAGAACCTGACCCTGGACCACGTGGTGCCTCGCCGGCAGCACGGACCGCACACGTGGGACAACGTGGTGGCAGCCTGCGGCCGCTGCAACCTGGACAAAGCGGGCCGCACACCGGAAGAAGCCAACATGAAGCTGCGCCGCGTTCCCACGGCGCCACAACCCAACCCCTACCGGATCCTGGAAAACCGGGCCATCCTCGATGAGTGGCGGCAGTACATTCCCTGGCAGGCGGCGGGCCGCAATCGCAAAGGCGACGGCGGCGCGCCCGACGGAA
Organism: uncultured Dehalococcoidia bacterium; assembly: GCA_964347975.1. GTDB lineage: Bacteria > Chloroflexota > Dehalococcoidia > Lucifugimonadales > UBA3495 > Bin87. The sequence goes on along the minus strand of CAYGAY010000038.1, from coordinate 17,528 downwards.
AGCTGGCCGCAGCAGGGGCGTTGGCGGACTGAATCGGCATGGACAGCATTGACCTGCACGGCAAAACTTGGGCCGAAGGTCTGGCTGACTTCATTGACCGGTACAACCGCACGCTGCGGTCGGGGAATGCAACGTCCGAAACCCTGGATGTCGTCCATGGCTACGGCTCCAGCGGGGCCGGCGGGACGATGCGCATACGCATCCGCTCCTTTCTGGAAAGGCACGCCCGTCTATTGGAATATATGCCGGGCGAGACGGTGGACGGCAATCCGGGGCATACGATAGTCCGGCCGGCGCGGCCATTGCCGGAAATCGGGGATCTGCTGGCCGAGCAGGTCTGGGAATACTGCGAAACGCCGCGAGCGCAGAGCAAGATAACCGGCCGCTTCCGCCGCTACGGTGACCCGCAGGTAATGCAGGCCGTTCGCGCCCTGGAAAAGCAGGGACGGCTGCGGGTGGCGAGCAAGGGGCGGGTGAAGGTGTACGAGGCGGTGTGAGGCGGTGGCGCAGGGTTCACCCCGCCGGGACGGCCAGCATCAGGCATTCCAGGGCCAGGCGGGGGTTCGCGTTGGCGTCCAGCGCAATCAGGGTTTCCTGGATGCGCCGGAGGAAGGCCACGATGCCGGCGGTGGAGACGGAGTTGGCCTGGGCGGTCAGTTCGTCCCGCCGGTCGATGTTCTGGATGTGTTCGGCGACTCCCTCTTTGACCAGCAGCAGGTCGCGCCACCAGCGCTGCCAGAGGTAAAGGGTCTGGCGGACCGACTCCCGGTCGCCGGAGAATGAACCGGCCAGGCTGTTGGCGAAGGCGAACCGCTGGTCCAGGGGCGCGACGGTGGTGGCGGCGATGCGGTCCAGCTCGGCGTTGCGTTCATCCAGCAAGGCGGGGTCGGCTAACGCGCTGATGGCCCATCCGGGACAGCCCCGGGACAGGCGCGCCAACCAGCGAGCGGTATCCGCCGGCGCGTTATGCCGGACGGTCAGATATTCGGCCAGGGCCGCGCCGGGCATGGGGCGCAGCGACAGGACGCGGCAGCGGGAGCGAATGGTGGGCAGTATGGCGTCCTCGTTGGTGGTGAGGAGCAATATCAGGACATGCTCCGGGGGTTCTTCCAGCGTCTTGAGCAGGGCGTTGGCCGACTCGCTCTGCCCGGCGGAGAGGGTTTCGGCGCCGTCGAATATGACCACCTTCCACGCGCCCTCAACCGGCGTGACCGAAAGGAAGTTTTGGGCCTCTCGCACCTGTTCGATGCTGACGCGGGTGGTTACGCGGGAGTCGCCGCCCACGGTCACAATGTTCAGGTCGGCGTGGACGCCGCGCCGGATGCGCTGGCAGGGTTCGCACTGTCCGCACGGCCCGGCGTCCGCCGCCGCGTCGGCAAACATGGGGCCGGGATGCCGGCCGTTGACGATGGCGCAGTTGACGGCGGCGGCGAGGTCGAGGGCCAGCGCCATCTTGCCGACGTGGGGCGGGCCGGTGAGCAGATAGGCGTGGCCGACGCGCCCGGCTTGCAGGCTGGCGTCAAGTTGACGCAACAAGTGGTCTTGGCCGATTACGGACCACATTTCGTGGGAGATGCGGAGCAGCGGTCGGCGTTAATCAGCCACGGGTTCCGGTTCAGGAGCGGCGGGAGTCAGCACGACGTTGCCCGTGTCCTCGTCGTGGCGATGCCGCATCAGCAGGTCAATGCGCTGGTGGAGGTTCAATAGCAAACCGCGGTTTTCGGCAACACGCTCCCGCAACTGCGCAATCTGCTCCCTGAGGTCGGCGATGTCCTGACGCATCTCGCCGACCGCACGCCACAGGGCAGCAATATCGGCTTTCAATCCCCCCACCACATACAGCATACTAAACACGGCGCCCAGAAGCGCAATCAGCAACAGAACGATGACGCCCATAAAAGCGTACAGGATGTAGGCGTTAACGGCGACTTCGGACGCGGTCATATCGGTGTCTCACAGCTACCTGATCGCCGGCATTATAGCACAGTGCCTGATCCGGGCTGCTGCGCGATTCCAGTTTCAACAGATTACCTGCGAACAGACACGCCGATACACTCTAGCCGATACACTCTAGCCGATACACTCTACAGGTCGCACAGCATCATGTCGGCGTAGGATTCGCGGCGGCGGATGAGGCGGCTCTCGCCGTTGTTGACCAGTACGATGGGCGGGCGCGGGTTGAGGTTGTAGTTGCTGGCCATGGACGGGCAGTAGGCGCCCGCCGCCGGTATGGCGATGACGTCGCCGGCCGCTGGCGCGGGCAGCAGGATGTCGGAAGCCAGCACGTCGCCCGATTCGCAATACTTGCCGGCGATGGTCACGGTGGCGTCGGGTTCGGCGGCGGGACGGTTGGCCGACAGTACCTCGTAGGATGCCTGGTACAGGGCGGGACGGATGTTGTCGCCCATGCCGCCGTCCACGCTGACGTAAGTGCGGATGCCGGGAATGTCCTTGATGGCGCCGATGCGGTACAGGGCCACGCCGGCCGGCCCGATGATGGAACGGCCCGGTTCGACGACCAGGCTGGGTTGTTCCATGCCCAATTCGTCGCAGGCGGCGGTCAGCGCGCCGACGATGGCGTCGGCGTAGTCGCCGGGGGCCGGCGGCTGGTCGTGGCGGGTGTAGGCGATGGCGAACCCACCGCCGGGACTGAACTCTTGCAGGTTGAGGCCCTGCTCCCGCAGGCCGGCGGCGAAGCGCAGTACCAGGTCGGTGGCGGCCTGGTACGGCTCCAGCTCAAAGATGGGTGAACCCAGATGGAAATGCAGCCCCAGCAGGTTCAGGTGCGGCGCGGCAATGGCCTGGATGATGGCGCGCTCAGCGTCGCCGGTCTGGATGGAAAAGCCGAACTTGGAGTCGATGATGCCGGTGGTGGTGTAAGCGTGAGTGTGAGGGTCGATGCCGGGGGAGACGCGCACCAGAATATCCTGCGTCCTGCCGGCCTCGGCGCAGATTTGTTCCAGCAGGTCAAGCTCGTGGAAACTGTCCACCACGATGCGCCCGATGCCGGCGGCCACGGCTTCCGCCAGCTCGGCCGGCGTCTTGTTGTTGCCGTGAAAATACACCTTGCCCAGGGGCATATCGCCGGCCACGGCGACAGCCAGTTCGCCGCCGGATACCACGTCCAGGCCCAGGCCCTCCTCGGCGAAGATGCGGGCCAGCGCGGGGTTGATGTAGGCTTTGGAGGCATACACGGCCTGGGAGTTGGGGTAGCGCCCAGCGAAAGCGCCGGCGAACTGGCGGCAGCGGGAGCGCAGGGTGGCCTCGTCAAGGACGTAGAGGGGCGTGCCGTACTGCTCCGCTAGGGCCAGGGTGTCGCAGCCGCCGAGGGTGAGGTGGCCGGCGGCGTTGGTGTCGGCAGTGTCGGGGAAAACGTGGGTGAGGTAGGACGGCAGCATGGAAAGCTCCGGGAGTGGGGATTGGAAACGGCAGCGAAATGAGCCGGAAATGAAATGGCTGCATCATCGAGTCACCCCGTGATGGCGGACCTGTCCCAATTGCTCAACCGGCGGCGCGGAACGCCGTTCAGTTGAGGCTGGGTTTTCCCGCTGACCCCGGACCGCCGGGGGTGAAGCCGGGGTGGTCGTCGAGGTCGGAGGCGTCGTCCTGATGCTGGCCGCGCAGGACGCAATGGCCGCAGACCTTGCAGACCGGGTGCCGGTTGGCGAATTTTGGATGGGGTATGTTGCACATCCCGCTGTCGGGGCGTTGGCAACGGGGACAGCCGTCGCAGCTGCGATGGCCCGTGCCGCTCCCGGCCTGGGTTCGCGGCTCCAGTACTGTGACCATGATCCGATACCTTCTTTTCCGGGTCAGCCCCAGATGGCGGCGACGCGGTAGGCGAGCTGGGTGTGGGATTCGCGGACATCCACGATTTCGGCCGGAACGTCGCCGAGGATGCCCAGGGCGATGATCCAGTTGAGGATTTCGTGGTCTCCCGAATCCTGTATTTCCTCCGGCGTGAGTTCGGCCAGCTTGCTGCCCTGGCCCGTCCGCACCAGTTCCAGGTTGCGCCGGTCGGTCTCAATGTCGATGGCGCGGCACTGGAACTTGTGGGCGAGGAAGCTGTGGGACCAGCTGGAGGAGGCTACCACGGCGACGCGCTCGTCCCGGGTGTCAAGGAAGCGGCGGATGCCCTGGCCCAGCTGGTAGCATCGTTTGGGCGTGGGCCGGGGCGGGTAGTCGGGGCCGGCCTCTTCGCCGTAGCAGTTGACGAACAGGGGGAGCAGCGGGAACCTGCCCTGGGGATCCAGGAAGACCAGGGGGTTGATGATGGCGTGGGCCAGGCCCCAATCCCAGCCCTTGAGAGCGCTAGAGGAAGCCATGTCGAACCCGTCCCGGATCAGGAAGTTGCGCATCTCCCGGGAGAACTCCTTGGGGCATTGGAAGGTGAATTTGGTCTCCGGCTCGGCGTTCCACAGGTTGGTGCGGGCCGCCGGGCGCTGGAAGGGGTAGCCGTCCACCTGGGCGCCGGTGTACAGGCAGAAGGGGGGCAGGTTGTCCTGGAGGAAGTTCTCCGCCTGGTCGTCGCCGATGACCATGAGGACGTCCGGTTCCCATTGGTGGAGGCGGTCGCGCATGATTTCAAAAGACTCGATGACCTTCTGCTGGTCGCTGATGTCCCGGCTCAGGCCGTTGTCATCACCCAGTTCTTCCAGCAGGGCGGCCGGCGGTTGGTAGCCCGGCACACGGGCGAAAATGCGCTCCCGGCCCCGGGACCATGCCTCGGGCGGAGTCAGAATAATTGGGCCGTGGGAACATCCCAGCCCCAGCAATTCAGCCATGTTGTCCTCCCGTCGAGCCGGAACCCGAGCGTTATAGATTTGAGTTGCTGGGATTGTAGGTACAGACGTGGAGAGCTGTCAATTTGGGTGGGTGGATTGGCTCCTTTGCAGTTTGGACTGATAAGGCAGGATTTCACTGCATTGTCAGCATACGGCCGGGGGTACGCAACTATTTTCCCTACTTTTTCGTGTACTCAGGATGCCGTTGGGCGTCCCGGCGCGCGGGCACGGACAGTCCCGGTGGTCCAGTGGGCAACCATGGTGAGGCGGTCAGGTCTAACAGAACTTTGCCCGGCTGCGACCGGTTGCGATTTGGAAACTGACGGTGGTTGGCTGTCGAAGTGAAATCCCGCCTTCCTGGGGATGGGATGCAACAGCTGTTTTGCCCTGGCAGTGATTAGGATATATGTTCTAGTACGAGGTGGTCAAGAGGGAGGATGTCCTCATGCGTACCCACTTTGTCATTAGATAGCCTTTGCCATGCCGCGTTTGTCCCTCCTGGGATGATGTGTGATTTTGGGCTGTGCCCGTAAGTTTTCAGACCGCAGCCGCAGCGAGGTGTTGCTTCAGCCGGTCAAGACAACCCTGCCAACCGTCGTTATGCTGGTCCCTCATGTTCTCGTCGGGGAATCGTTCGTGGGTAAGCAGTACTTCGGTTGCGCCCTGGCGGTCAAAGAACTCCAGAGTCACGACGGTCTCCGAGGGTATCCAGCCCGGGGTGTCGGTGGGCCTTCTTTCCCAAACCCAGGTGAACACCAGTCGTTCGGGAGGAGACACCTCGCGGTAAACGCCGCCCACCACGTAGGGGTGTTCCTGCTCCGGGTCCTGCATACCCAGGCGGTAGTGGCCGCCGACGCACAGGTCAACCTCCGCGAATGGGGTCGTCCAGCCCTCGTGGGCGCCCCACCAGTGGAGCAGGTGGACGGGGTCGGTCCACGCCTGAAAAATGCGCTCTCGGGAGGCTCTGATGGTTTGGGAGATGATGAGCCGATAATCGGATTCAGCCGCCGGATGTACCATCGGCGCTATCCTCATGCAAGCTGGAGTGGTTGGATTGCGGGGCAGTATTTTCGAGGTAATCGGCGAGGGCGTCGAGCTGTCCTTCCCAGAAGGGGCGTACTGAGCGACCCAATCGGACGCTTGCCGCATGGGGGCAGCGACCAGGTGGCAGCGGCGGACGCGGCCGTCCTTTTGCTGTCGCACCAGCCCGGCCCGCTCCAGCACGCGCAGGTGCTTGGAGATGGCCGGCAGGGAGATGGAGAAGGGCGCGGCCAATTCCGTAACGGTAGCCGCGCCGCGGGCCAGCCGTTCCAGCATCGCGCGCCGGGTCGGGTCGGACAGGGCAGAGAAAGTCCGGTCAAGGGTTGAATTCGGCATATAATTAACCGTCAGGTAAAAGGTAATTGAATGGGGGTGAGCTTGTCAACCGGGCAAGGGGTCTCATGCGTACCCCCTTTGTCATTGCGAGGAGCCTGGCCCGATCTTTGACAAATCGGGCAGTCCCGTTGGGTGAGCGATGTTTGCTCCGGCGACGAGATTGCCACCCCCGTATCAAGTACGGGGTCGCAATGACAAAGCGGGTACGCGTGAGAGGAAAGCCACAACGCCCATCATATCCGATTCTGCGCTTTCCCCAATGCCCACTTGCCTTTCGGTAGCGTTGCAACTCAAGTAGGGCAGGATTCCGGTAATTTCGCGGCGTGCGGGCGGGTTTGAAACCCGCCCTTACGTGAAGGCAGACCATCTAAAATGGAACGTTACCTGGTCATTCCCGGTACAATGAACGACAGACCGCATAATCCTAATTGCGAGGTGCGCTTTTATGGTTCAGCAGGGACAGATTGACCATCTTTTGCAGGAAGCCGGCGAGATACCGCCGCCGCCTCACGTTTCGGGACAGGCGACGCTGGACGACTACGACGCCGTTTATCAACGCTCCATCGCCGACCCGGAAGGGTTCTGGGCCGAGGCTGCCGAGGAACTGCACTGGTTCCGTCGTTGGGACGATGTGTTCCAGTGGGAATATCCCAACTTCCGCTGGTTCGTGGGCGGGCAGACCAACATCGCTTACAACGCGCTGGATCGGCACCTGACCACCGAGCGGCGCAACAAGGCGGCGCTGATCTGGCTGGGCGAGGACGGCGCCGAGCAGGTCTATACCTATGCCCGCCTGGCGCAGCAGGTGAACCGCTTCGCCAACGGCCTCAAATCCCTGGGCGTGGGCAAGGGCGACCGGGTAGTCATCTATATGCCGCTGACGCCGGAGGGGGCCATCAGTATGCTGGCCTGCGCCCGCATCGGGGCCATCCACAGCGTGGTCTATGCCGGGTTCAGCGTCGGCTCCCTGCGGGACCGCATCCAGGACGCGGCGGCGAAAGTTCTGATTACCGGCGACTACGGGTATCGCCGGGGCAACCGCGTTGACCTGAAGGGCATCGCCGACGAGGCGGTGGAGGGCTGCGACAGCCTGACCCATGTGGTGGTCTGGCGGCGGGAAATCGACCGCGAAGACCTGCGGGCCAACGAAGTGGATTTCGACGAGCTGCTGGCAACCAGTTCCATCGACTGCCCCGCCGAAGTGATGGACGCCGAGGATCCCCTGTACATCCTCTACACCAGCGGCACCACCGGCAAGCCCAAGGGCGTGGTGCACGTCCACGGCGGCTATATGGTGGGCACCCACTACCACTTCAAGAATTTCTGGGACGTGAAGGACAACGACGTGTTCTGGTGCATGTCCGACATCGGCTGGGTGGTGGGCCATAGCTACATCGTCTATGCGCCGCTGGTGGCCGGGGCGACCACGGTGTTCCGGGAGGGCGCGCCGGACTTCCCGCACAACGCAGTGTTCTATGAGGTGATCGAGAAGTATGGCGTCAACGTGATTTTCACCGCGCCTACGGCGGTGCGGATGCTGATGCGCTACGGCGAGGAACCGGCCAGCCGGTATAATCTGCGCTCGCTGCGGTTTCTGACCTGCGCCGGCGAGCCGCTGAATCCGGAGGCGCTGCGCTGGGCCTACGAGCATATCTGCGGCGGCGGCGAGTGGGCGCATATGGTGGATAACTGGTGGCAGACCGAGACCGGCGGCCCGTGCCTGGGCACGACAGCGACCATGGCCTCCCGCCCCGGACGGGTGGGCAAGCCGCTGCCCGGCGCGGTGATGGATATAGTGGACCGGGAGGGTCAGCCTATCGAGGAACCGGACAGGGGCGGTTTCCTGGTGATCCGGCGGCCCTTCCCCCACTTCTCCCGCACGGTTTGGGGCGACCCCGACCGATATGCCGACACCTGGAACCAGGTGCCCGGCGTGTACTCCTCCGGCGACGTGGCCCTGCGCGACGCCGACGGCTACTACATGGTGGTGGGCCGGGCGGACGACGTGCTCAACGTGGCCGGGCATCGCATCGGTTCCGCCGAAGTAGAGAGCGCGCTGGTGTCGCACCCGGAGGTGGCGGAGGCGGCGGTAATCGGCAAGCCCGATGAGCTGCGCGGCGAGGTAATCAAAGGGTTCGTGACCCTGCGCATGGGCAGCGAAGGCTCCGACCGGATGATTAACGAGTTGCAGCGGCACGTGCGGCGAGAACTGGGGCCGATTGCGGTGCCGGCGGAAATCGAGTTCACGCCCACGCTGCCCAAGACGCGCTCCGGCAAGATTATGCGTCGCCTGCTGAAGGCGCAGGAGCTGGGGCTGGACCCGGGGGATATTACTACGCTGGAGGAGTAACGAATATATCAGCAAGGGCCGGGGCGAATAACTATTCGCCCCGGCAGACGTTGCGTGTAATAGTTACTGTACAATTGGCGAAATAGGAGCCCGGCAATAAGGAGCAACAGTATGTCCAACGCTATCAGAACCGTCACTCTGTCTCTGCCGCCGGAGCTGGCCAACCAAGTGGATGCAGCTACGCAAGAAGAAGGGCGTAGCAGGAACGAACTGCTGTGTGAAGCGATTAGTTTTTACCTTGCGGAACGGGCCTGGCAGCGAGTGCTTCAATACGGGGAACTAATCTCTAGCGAGCACGGACTCGGCCCTCAGGACGTAGAGCACGCTGTAGCTGAGTACCGAGATGAGGTTCAGGGTCGCCAGGTACGAAAGTTGTCCTGGACTCTAACATCATCATATCCGGCCTGAATTTCTCCGGCAACGAGCGTCGTATCCTGGAACTGGCGCGACGCGGCTGGTATCGACTGTACCTCTCCCTATTTATACTGGAAGAGGTTGCCGGAGTCCTCAGGCGCAAGTTCGACTGGGACGAGCCGCAAATTGAGCAGGCCATCGCACTGTTGACCGCTGCGGCGAACATTGTTGAACCGCAGCGGCAAGACCCGGTTATCGAACATAACCATGCTGATAACCGCATCCTGGAGTGCACAGTGGAAATTGCCGCTGATTACCTGGTAACCAGCGACCGCCGGCATCTCCTGCCATTGGGGAACCACATGGGGACCGAAAATAATCAATTCGGCACGGTTCCTCGCTATCCTCGAGACGGGAATCCAATAAACCGTTTCGCACCAGGAGCAATGCTATGCCGCTTGATGATTTGGTCAGCGTGATCGAGACGCTGCGCTGGCGGGAGTAAGGACACCGGCTTATTTTGACGGGCGCGCCATTACAGTGGGACAATGCGACGATGAACGGCCGGGAGTTCGTGCGGCGCGCCCGTCGTTACGCCAGGCGCAACGGTTTGGATTATTATTTCGACCCGGTGCAGGGCAAAGGGAGTCACGGGACGTTTCACCTGGGCGACCGTCAAGCTACGGTGCAACATGGCGAGATTCCCAGAAGAACGCTGTTCACCATGCTGCGACAGTTGGGAATCGAAGCAAGGGAGTTCTGATTATGCGATACCTGTATCCTTGCAACATTGAAGGCAATGAGAAAGATGGGGATGGTTTTGTGGCTACCTTTCCTGATGTGCAAGGCGCAGTCACAGGCGGCTTTACGTTCAAGGAATCTCTGGTCCTCGCTGAGGATTGCCTCGTCGTAGCGCTGAGTGCCTGCATTCACTTGGGGAAGGAATTGCCCACGCCCAGCCAGTTCCAAGATGGGCAGGAGCTGTTGACGGTGCAGCCGGTCATCGCCGCCCAGCTGGACCTCTACACCGCCATGCGGGAGCAGAACATCAGCCGGTCAGAACTGGCGGAACGTTTGAGTGTAAGCGTCACGGACGTGGACAAACTGTTGAGCCTTGACTACTGTACACCGATTAGCCGGGTGTTGGCAGCGCTGCGCGTCGTGAGGCGGGAGTTGGCGGCGGCGGAACGTATAGCATGATTGATTGAACCGCGAGGGGACGGAAATGCTTGACGATTTGGTCAGCGTAGTTGAAACGCTGCAAAAGCGCATACGGGAGCACGGCGCCACCCTGCGGGAAAACGAAACACGGACGCGCCTGGCGCTGATTGACCCGCTGCTGCGGGCGCTGGGTGGGACGTGTCCGACCCGGCGCTGGTGGCGCCGGAGTATAATGTCAGTGGCCGCTGGGCTGACTACGCATTGTTGGGGCACGATGGCAAGCCGGCGGCGTTTATTGAGGCCAAGCGTTTCGGCGAATCGCTGGCGTCGCACCGGATGCAGATGGTGAGCTACGCTAATATGTCGGGCGTACCATACACGGCCCTCACTGATGGCAACCATTGGGAGTTGTACCGGGTATTTGACCAGGCGCCCATTGACGACCGCCGCATTCTGAACGTGTCCGTTGTCGACCGGCCGGCTTACGAATCCGCTCTGCAACTGCTGTTGCTCTGGCGCCCTAACCTGACGTCGAGGCAGCCTATGAAGGCCAGCGAACCGATTTTTGCGGTGAACCCGGAACCCGCACCTGTTGAACCGCCAGTACCAGTGCAACCGGCAACCAGCCCACCGCCGGCAGGTTGGGTTGCATTGTCATCGTTCACCAATGCGTCGGGTGATAAACAACTGCCACTGGCTATCCGTTTTCCAGACAACAGCTTTGAACCATTGCGATACTGGTTCAATATGGTTGAACATACGGCTGCATGGCTATGGTCATCTAGGCGACTCACAGCAGCCAATGTTCCGGTGCCGGCAAGCAATCAGCGTTATATTGTTAACACCAGTGCTGTTCATCAAAAGGGGAATGGATTCACCAACACTGGTGCCATAAACGGAACACCTCTGTTTGTAGAAAAGAACATCAGTAGTCGTACGGCCGTATCACAAACCAAAGCTCTGCTGACGTACTGTGGCGTCAACCCGGCCGACGTGTTTGTGCAGGCCGCGCCATAGCCGCAGGGAGAAACGATATGACTACCACCCTGAAACCGGAAACCGCCGCCCGCGTCGCCGATTTGGCGCGGCGGTTGGGCTTCACTGGCCCGGATGCCGGCGAGCGGGTAATCATCGCCGCTCTTGATTACCTCGACGAAAGCGCTGGCAAGTGGGAGCGGTGGTACACTGATGAGGAGATAGCCGCCATGCAGGAACGCTACCGCGCCGAGTACGTCGCCCAGCTAATCGCCGCCGATACGGAAGGCAAGTCTCTGTCCCAGCTTTTGCAGGATGACCTTTACGACGAATTCGGGCTGCCCAAGTGAGCAAGTGAGTGAGAGGCATCGTTATGACCACCGTGACCAAACCGGACATTGCAGCCCGTATCGCGGCGCTGGCGCAACGGCTGGGATTTACCGGCCCCGACGCCGCTGAGCGGGCGCTGGATATGGCGCTGGAGTACCTTGACGACAGCACAGCTGAACCCAAGCCTCTGTACACCCGCGAGCGCAGGGATACCGTCGCGCAGCGAAACGCGGAAGAAATGGCGCGGCAAGGCTATTTGGACGACACTGAGCCGGCCCAATCCGGTAACAGTTCATCCCGAAAAGGCGCTCCCCAATGATTGCAGCCGACTCCTCGGCTTTGGTGGCCTTGGCAGCGGAAGAGCCTGAGGCTGCTGACATCCGCAGGGCAATTGAAGAATCCGGGCCAGCGCTGGTCTCCGCTGCCACCGCAGTGGAGTTATTCATCGTGGCGATGGGTCGGGGAGCGGATGTATATGCGCGCGCTCAAGCTCTGCTCCAAGAACCGTCTGTTGTAATAGTACCTTTTGATACGGAGCAAGCCGAACTGGCCGCCAACGCATACGCGCGTTTTGGCAAAGGGCGCGGGCATTCGGCCCAGCTCAATTTCGGCGACACTTTCGCCTACGCGCTCGCTGTGTCGCGGGGGCTGCCGTTGTTGTTCAAAGGCAACGACTTTGCCCGGACGGATATTGTGCCGGCTTTATAGCGAATACCGGAATTGCCAGCGTTGCCTTTGTGATGCACAATAGCGTCAGCCCAATTTTGATAACAGAGGAATACCAACGCCATGTACTCAAAAGTAATCGTTCCGCTGGACGGTTCCGAACTGTCCGAACAGGCTTTGCCCTATGCCGAGCTGGTAGCCAAGTCGCTGTCGGTTCCGGTGGAGCTGGTGCAGGCTTACGATATTCTGCCGACCCGCATACTGGGAGTGCAGGGGAACCAGGTGATTGCGCAGCTGGACGGCGGCGCCCGGCAGCGAGCGGAAGCTTCGATGGAGCCGGCGCAGCAGCGCCTGCAATCCAGCGGAATAGCGGTGAGCCTGACGGCCCTGCGCGGGCCGGCGGCGGAGATCATCATGTCCCGGGCGGGAATTGATCCGGAGGCGCTGGTGGTGATGTCCACTCACGGGCGCGGCGGCATCTCCCGGTGGGTGATGGGCAGCGTTGCCGACAAGGTGCTGCACACGATACCCAACCCCATGCTCCTGGTGCGGGCCAGCGTGGTCGGCCCGGCTTCCCCGGAGACGTCGGTGAAGTCCGTAGTGGCGCCGCTGGATGGTTCGGCGTTGTCGGAACTGGCGATTCCCCATGCTATCAGCATGGCGGCGGCCCTGTCGGCCAGCATTACCGTCCTGCGGGTTACGCCGACGATGGAGCACTACCGTCATGAGCTGATGGGCACGACGGCGGAAATGGGCGGGATGGTCGATTGGGAACTGGATTCTGCGGATGATCTGGTCGCCAAGGACGCCGAGGACGTCGCTGCGTACCTGGCCGACGTGAGCAATCGCATGGCCATCGATCACGCGCACGGAGTGGCTGCTGAACACGTGACCAACGGCAATATCGCGCAGGCCATCATTGATCGGGCGAGCGCGCAGCCGTCCCTGGTGGTGATGACCACCCACGGGCGCAGCGGCGTGGGGCGCATGGTGCTGGGCAGCGTCACCGACCGGGTGATCCGTCACTCCAACGCGCCGGTGCTGGTGATTCGATAGGCGGGACAGTCAGAATCGGGGCCAGGCTCCGCACTCCAGTCCGTATTGCCAAAGGCCCATGACGGAGTAGTGGTTGCGGTACGAAAACCCTTAAAGAATATGGCCGCAGCGAGGGCTGCGGCCGGGATCACTATAGCGATGCCGATTGCACAGGGCACAATACGCCGCTACTCCGGTTTCATGACCTGTAGCGTCGCCACGTCCACCGAGATGCCCGGGCCCATGGACGACGTGATGTAGGCAGACTTGATGAAGGAGCCTTTGACGGCATCGGGGCGCTCCCGCATCACCGAGTCCATGAACACAGTCAGGTTGTCCACCAGGGCGTCGGTCTCGAAGGAGGATTTGCCGAACTGGCCGTGGATGATGGCAGTGCGGTCGGTGCGGAACTCCAGGCGGCCGGCCTTGGATTCCTGGATGACGCGGGGGAGGTCTCGAGCCGGCACCAGCGTGCCGGTGCGGGGGTTGGGCATCAGGCCGCGGCGGCCCAGGTAACGGCCCAGCCGACCGATCTTGGACATAATCTCGGGGACGGCCAGTCCGACGTCGAAGTCCATCCAGCCGCCTTCGATCCGGGCGATGAGGTCATCGTCGCCCACGTAGTCGGCGCCGGCCTGACGGGCGATGTCGGCGGCCTCGCCGTTGGCGAAGACCAGCACGCGCACCTGCTTGCCCAGACCGTGGGGCAGGACGGTGACGCCGCGCACCTGCTGCTCGGCGTGGCGGACGTCGGCGTTGGTGCGGAGGTGGACCTCCATGGTTTCGTCAAACTTGGCGGTGGACAGTTCCTTTACCAGGTCGATGGCCTCGCGCGGCTGGTACACGGAGTCTTCCGGGATGCGCTCGGCGACGGCGTTATAGCGACGGCTGTGCTTGGGCATTTTGGTGTTCTCCTCGTGATTTCTAGTCGCCCTCGATGGCGATGCCCATGCTGCGGGCGGTGCCGGCGATGATGTTCATGGCCTGCTCCACCGAGTTGGCGTTGAGGTCCTTCATCTTGTCTTCGGCGATGCCGCGCAGCATCTCGTTGGAGATGGCGGCTCCGATGGGAGCGCGGGCGTCGCCCTGGCCCCTTTCGATGCCGGCGGCGCGGCGGAGCAGGTCCGACGCCGGCGGGGTGCGGGTGACGAAGGTAAAGGAGCGGTCCTGGTACACGGTCAGGTGGACCGGGACGATGGTGCCGGCCTGGCTGCCGGTGCGCTCGTTGTACTCCTTGACGAAGGCCATGATGTTGACGCCGTGCTGACCCAAGGCTGGTCCCACCGGCGGAGCCGGGGTGGCCTTCCCCGCTTCCAGCTGCAGCTTGATGACGGCGCGTACCTTCTTTGCCACTGAGGGCCTCCCAATTTAGTCGTCATTCCGGCGAAAGCCGGAATCCAGAGATTGCGATATGAAGAGACGGGAAGGGTTGCTTGCTATTCTCTAATGTCAACGTGGCCTGGTAAGGAATTAGACCTTTTCCACCTGGATGAAGTCCAGAGCGACGGGGGTTTCCCGGCCAAAGACGGAGATGAGGACCGTAACCTGTCCGCGGTGCTCGTCCACCTCCTCCACACGGCCCAACATATCGGCGAAAGGGCCTTCGGAAATGCGGACCGTATCGCCCTGAGCGAGGCCGATGACGGCGCGGGGTTCGCCCGAGGCTACCCGGTCCAGGATGTCGTCAACTTCCCGGTCATCCAGCGGCACAGGGCGGGGGCGGTCACCGCCTTCCTCCTCAGCGGAGATGAACCCGGTGACTCCGGTAGTGTTTCGCACCAGGAACCAGGCTTCGTCGTCCATGACCATCTGGACGAGGATATACCCGGGAAACAGCTTGCGCCGCTGGGAACTGCGCTCGCCCTTGTTACGGACGATCTCCTCCTCGGCGGGCACTTCCACCCGTCGGATGCGGTCGTCCATGCCGAGGCTATGGCGGCGCAGGTCCAGGTTGCGCTTGACCATGTCCTCCTGGCCTGTATAAGTATGGACTATGTACCAGCGCAGATCGGCGGGCGGTTGCATTGTGGTCATTGTCTTGCACCCGGTTGAAAGGTGGTTAGGGGCACGCGGGGGGCGCAACGCCATTCCGACGGCTACCCAAAGATAGGCGATGGGGCGTCACGCGGGAAGTCGCTCCGTCCCGATCAGAGCCGCTGGGAAGGGTTCGCCGACTGCGGTGGGCGAACGGCGTGGATCAGAAGGGAAGCTGCCGCAGACCGATGACGAAGCCCATACCGTAGTCAAAGATCCGGTCCAACAGCCCCAGGAAGAAGCCCATTGCAATGGCCAGCACGATGACGATGGCCGTCAGACGGGCGGTTTCCTCGCGGCTGGGCCAGACGGACTTGCGCAGCTCCGAGATGGTCTCTCTGAGGAAGGTGACCGGGCCAATTCTCCCCACCGCGCGGGGAGAGATCGGCGCCGGTCGTCGAGTCGATGCCCTGGCCACGGTCGGCTACCTCACTTCGCGGTGAACCTGGTGGCCGCGGCAACGGCTGCAATACTTCCGCAATTCCATGCGGGTAGTGTGGCTGCGCCGGTTCTTGATGGTCGAGTAGTTGCGCTCTCGGCAGTCGGTGCATTGCAGCGTGATGACTTGCCGGGCGTCGGTGGACTTGCGGGCCATCAGGTCACTCCAAAAGCCTGGTGAAGACTCCGGCGCCGACGGTGCGGCCACCCTCGCGGATGGCGAAGCGCAGACCTTCCTCGACGGCGATGGGCGTAATCAGTTGCACGGTCATGGTGATGTTGTCGCCGGGCATAACCATCTCGACCCCGTCGGGGAGAGCGATTTCGCCGGTGATGTCGCTGGTGCGGATGTAGAACTGGGGCTTGTAGCCGGTGAAGAAGGGGGTATGGCGACCGCCTTCCGACTGGCTCAGCACATACACCTCGGCTTCAGCCCGACGGTAGGGGCGCATGGAGCCGGGGGCAACGAGCACCTGGCCGCGCTCCACCTCGTCCCGGTCCACGCCGCGCAGCAGCACGCCCACGGCGTCGCCTGCCTCGGTGGTATCCAGCAGCTTGTGGAACATTTCCAGGCCGGTGGCGACAGTCTTGCGCACGTCGCCGGAGCGGATGATTTCCACTTCCTGGCCGACATTCAGCTGGCCGCGTTCGACGCGACCGGTGACGACGGTGCCGCGACCCTTGATGCCGAAGACGTCTTCAATGGGCATGAGGAAGGGCTGGTCGGTGACGCGGGAAGGCTGTGGGATATAGTCGTCCATGACCTTGACCAGTTCGCGGACGCCCGCCATGGCCTCGGCGTCGCCTTCAAGGGCCTTCAGGCCGCTGACGCGGACGACGGGGGTGTCGTCGCCGGGGAAGTCGTAGGCGCTGAGCAACTCGCGCACTTCCAGTTCCACCAGCTCCAGCAGCTCCTCGTCATCCATCATGTCAACCTTGTTCAGGGCGACGACGATGGAGGGAACTTCCACCTGGCGGGCAAGGAGGATGTGCTCCCGGGTCTGGGGCATGGGGCCATCGGGAGCGGAGACCACCAGGACGGCGCCATCCATCTGAGCCGCGCCGGTGATCATGTTCTTGATGTAGTCGGCGTGGCCAGGGCAGTCAACGTGGGCATAATGCCGGTTCTCGGTCTCGTATTCCACGTGGGCGATGGCGATGGTGATGCCGCGGGCCCTTTCTTCCGGCGCGTTGTCGATGCTATCGAAACTGCGGAAGTTGGCGTTGTTCTCCTGAGACAGCACGCTGGTGATGGCGGCGGTAAGGGTGGTCTTGCCGTGGTCAACGTGACCGATAGTACCCACGTTGACATGGGGCTTGGACCGGTCGAAGACTTGCTTAGCCATGGTGGCGAATTACTCCTTGCTCCCTTGGTTGTTTTACCTCCCGCGGGTGTCCCCGGCGGGCTCTTGACGCCGATGGAGCCCAAGGGCGGAATCGAACCGCCGACCCCGTTCTTACCAAGAACGTGCTCTACCGCTGAGCTACTTGGGCGTGATTTGGTATTGCTTGTGGTATCCAGTGCACCTGGATTCCGGCTTCCGCCGGAACGACGATCTTTCAAAAGTGGGAATGGTGGAGGGGGCAGGATTCGAACCTGCGAAGCCCGTCAGGGCGCCAGATTTACAGTCTGGTGGCTTTAACCACTCACCCACCCCTCCGTATTCGATTGCCTGGTCGGTTGTTCCGGTGATTGACCGACGTATATTGCCTTTGGAGCCCCAGAGGGGACTCGAACCCCTAACCTGCCGATTACAAATCGGCTGCGCTGCCAATTGCGCCACCGGGGCGCGGGGTGCGCTGACGCCGACCGCGCTGGCGGGTAACCCGCCAATTGCTAGAAAGGCCCCGGCATTGTCCGGGGCCTTTCCGGTCTTCGCCAGTGCCTTAACAGGCTACGCAAAATCGCCCAAATTGTCAACGCTTTTTGTGGCCGCGGCAGGACGATTGCAAAGTCCTGTTGACGGGAGTAAAAGGTGGGACAATACGAGCGGTGAGGGGGCGACGATGGCAGCGGCGGCAGG
>CAYGAY010000037.1:0-30365 GCA_964347975.1 uncultured Dehalococcoidia bacterium | reverse complement strand
GCGGCGGGCGTCGGCGTGGATGTCGGTGGAGGCAAAGGCGTTGGCGTGGGCGTCAGTGGGGGCAAAGGCGTCGGCGTGGGTGTCGGTGGGGGAGTGGGGGCTGGCGGGTCAGGCTGTGCCGTGGGAGT
Organism: uncultured Dehalococcoidia bacterium; assembly: GCA_964347975.1. GTDB lineage: Bacteria > Chloroflexota > Dehalococcoidia > Lucifugimonadales > UBA3495 > Bin87. The sequence continues at coordinate 30,237 of CAYGAY010000037.1, read as the reverse complement.
AGGCGTCGGTTCACTCCGGGCTTGGAAGGGCAAATCCGGCGCTCCGGGTACCGAGAGACCCCACGCTGCCAGAAACACTACGACCAGCAGAAATGCTGCCGATAGCGCTAGTATCTGCTGGCGCAAAACTGCGTAGTCCGGCCCGGTCAGACGGGTGATTTACGAAGGTCAAGCACGGGCGCGCTGACGGGAAGAGTCAAGGCGAATACGGTGCGCGGCCCTTCGCCGGATGCCAGGGTGGATGCTACGGTGAGATCCCCTCCGTAGCGCAGCGCCAGCGTGCGGCTGATATACAGTCCCAATCCAGACGAGGTTTTTTCTTCGCTGCGACCCATTTCCGGCGTCCAGCCTCGCGCGAAGAGATGGTTCCGGTACTGTACCGGAATCCCCGGACCATCATCGGAAACCCGTACCTGAAAATTATTTGCGTCGCGGGTCACGGTAATCTCAATATAGTCGCCCCCGTAGCGCAGGGCGTTGTCAACCAGGTTGGCGATGATATGCTCCAAAGCCGTAGCGTCTGAGTAAACCAGGCCAAAGTCCTCAGGTTCCGACCACCAGGCGATGTCCTTACCCTGTTCGATGGCCTGCCCGGCGTAACGTTCTACGATACGACTGACCACCGCCGGCGGTTCTACCGGATAACGCTCCACCGGCGCGTCCGGAGTTTCCAGGTTGATCAACACCTGGATGTTGGCCATCATCAACCGGAACGAAGGGGCCTGCTCTTCGATCTCGTCCAGCAATTCATGTATCACCACAGAAACGTCTTCGCCAGTGGCCGCGAGGACGCCGCGGGCCTCTCGACACTTGCCCAGAATGCGCCTCATGGGCCGGCCCAGGTCATGCTGGAAGGCTTCGAAGTGCTGTTCGGTCAAACGACTCCAGTCGCCGGCGTCGCTGAAACCCTCTACAGGACGCCTCCGCGAACCAGTCACCAGGTACGCGCCCACGGCTACAGCCAATCCTACGACCACGCCAGCCATGCCGATGTAGGCCAGAGGCTCCACGGCCCAGAGTTCCGCAAAGGGCCAGTCTGCCGGCAGGAAGTAAGACAATACCATCAGCGCCAGGCCAACGATGGCCAGCGCCATTCCGGATAATGCCGGCCACGGGTGAGCGGGGGCGCTTTGCGATGGAATATCCGCCACTGGACCGCCTCGTTATCGCGGGGGGAGCAGACGATAGCCCCGATCACGCACGCTGACGATGAAGTCGTTGGCCCCCAGCGGGGCGCCCAAGGCGCGGCCCATTGAGACCTTGATCTCGCGGATGCGCACCCGCAGCGAAGCCCGGGTGTCGTCCCCCACCAGGTACCGTTCCAACCGGTCGAAGGGCACCACGTTGCCGGGGCTGCGATACCACGCCTGGGCCAGCTCGGCCAGGATGTCGAAGCGGCGCCCGGAAATGTCGGAAACCGGGGCAAACTGCCCGCCGGCGTCACGCACCTGCACGGTACGCGCTTCGGTATCCACGACGATGCCGTCGCCAATGGTTATGGTGGACGGTTCGGCCCCCACCAGCCGGCGCACCCGCAGGGCCACCTCTTCGGGCGAAGCCAGTTTGTCGATGAACTCCACCGGTGCCTCCACCCGCAACGCGCTGCGGGCAACGGTGTCCCGCTCGACGCCCTGACTGTACTGAGTGAACATGAGCACCGGCAGCCCGGGATGCTGACCCACGATGCGTTTCAGGATGTCCAGGCCCTTGAACTGGTCGTCACGGTACTCGCCCAGGCGCACGTCGAGGATGACTCCATCGGGCAGGTGCTCGTCAATCGCGGCCATGGTGGCCCAGAGCATATCGTCGGCCGAGCCATGCTCCTCTTTGCCGACCACTTTGGTGCCCCATCCTTCGTCCTCAAGACGGCGGCGCACCGCGCGCACGATGGTGGAGGTGGCCTCGTCGTCAACGATGAGTATGTTTCCCGAGCGTGAGGACATGACGAACTGCCGGTTACCGCGCCGGCTGGCCGGGCTGGCGGAACACGTCGGCCAAGGGTATGGCCAGACCGGGCAGCAAAGGAGTGGCCAGGGTATCATCGGTGGTCAGCACGGCCCGCTCCATATACTCGCCATTTCGAGGTTCCAGTTGCCGGGCGGTTTGATGGAGTTCGTCCAATATCCAATACTCCGGGATACCGGCCTCCTCGTACACCTGGGGCTTGCGCGCCAGGTCGCGATTCCGGTCGGTGGAAAGGACTTCGATCACGATAGCCGGCGTTCCTTCCACCATCCGGTCGCCAACGATTGCCGCGCCGCCGAACAGGATTACGGTCAAGTCGGGCGCGAAGAGCCTGGGCAATTCCGATGGCAAGGCCACGTTGACTTCGGTATAAACTTCACCCGGCGGCTCAGCAAAACTGCGGAAATGATGCCTGAAATGGTAGAACAGCTCCCCTTTGGTCCACTGGTGACGCGGTCTGGGTCTGGGCATGATGTACAACACTCCGTCGTCCAGCTCCATCTTGCGCTTATCGTCCGGTTCTGGAAGCTCCAACTCCAGGAACTCGGTGACGGACACTCGCGTCCCATTGCGTGGCTTCGTTGGCGTGGTCATTTTCGGAAATCCCCGGGGCGTCAGATCAGTCGTTACTTGCTGGCCGGCTGCGGTGGCGAAACACGTCGGCCAGTGGTATTAACAGGCCGGGCAGCAGCGGCGTGGTCAGCGTATCGCCGATAGTCAGCCGGGCACGTTCCACGTACCTGCCATCCTGCAACTCCAGTTGCCGCACAGTATCGTCACGGCGGTCACAAATCCAGTATTCCGGTATGCCAGCTTCAGCGTACACCCGGCGCTTGTGCACCAGGTCCCGGTTACGATTGGTGGAGAGTATCTCAACCACTATATCTGGAACTCCATCCACCATAAGGTCGCCCACCACGGCCTCGTTGTTCCGCAGGATGATAGTCAAGTCTGGCGCAAAAAGACGCGGCAGCTCTGACGGGAAGGCCACAACGACGTCCGTGTATACCTCACCCGGCGGCTCCGCATAACCATCAAAGTGGATCAGGAAGTAGTGAGCAAGCAGGACTTGCGCTGACTGGTGTCTAATCCGGGGTCTGGGCATGATGTACAACACTCCGTCGTCCAGCTCCATCTTGCGCTTGTCGTCCGGCTCGGGCAGTTCAAGCTCCAGGAACTCAGCGACGGATATTCGCATCCCGCTGCGTGGTTTCGTTGGCGTGGTCATTTTCGGAAATCCCCGGGGCGTCAGATCAGTCGTTACTTGCTGGCCGGCTGCGGTGGCGAAACACGTCGGCCAGTGGTATTAACAGGCCGGGCAGCAGCGGCGTGGTCAGCGTATCGCCGATAGTCAGCCGGGCACGTTCCACGTACCTGCCATCCTGCAACTCCAGTTGCCGCACAGTATCGTCGCGGCGGTCACAAATCCAGTATTCCGGTATGCCAGCCTCAGCGTACACCTGCCGCTTCCGCACCAGGTCCCGGTTGCGATCCGTGGACAGGACTTCTATCACGATGTCCGGCACACCTTCCAGCATTCGGTTGCCAACCGCGGCTCTCCCGTTTCGCAGGATAATGGCTAAATCGGGGACGAAAAGCCGGGGCAGTTCCGAAGGCAGGGCGAGAACAACATCGTCATGCACTTCACCCGGCGGGTCTGCAAAGCTGTCTAAGTAGCTATCAAAGTGGTGGCCGAAGCGGCGTCGTACGAACTGGTGGTCTGGCCTGGGTCTGGGCATGATGTACAACACTCCGTCGTCCAGCTCCATCTTGCGCTTGTCGTCCGGCTCGGGCAGTTCAAGCTCCAGGAACTCAGCGACGGATATTCGCATTCCCGTATATGGCCGCATGGTAGTCGTCATGGTCAATAACCTCCGCCCCTTTGCCATTATAATGACATACAGCTCCTCGTGTCGTTGCCAGGGCGGTGCGGCTAATCGCGTATCGTATAATGGTATCATCCCGCCACTGCGAGCAGCCGTCGCAATGTCTGCCAAAGCCAAGTACAGTTTCGGGATACCATGCGCGCTACTGACGACAGCACCAAACCGAGCATGACCGCCATTCGGCGAGGCCACGCCGCGTTGCTGCTGGGCATCGTGGCGGTGGCAACCGCCCTCGCGGTTCTGGTCATCACAGCCGAGCCGGCCAGCGGCGCGCCCTCGGGCCAGTCCGGCGCCGATTGCGAAAGGCTGGAACTTGATCAGGATGATGACACCACCCCCGGCGCTACCGTTGACCTCACGTTCCGGTTCGCGCCCGCCGACTGCCGCCCTGGTGATGTGCGCAGCGAAATTACCATCCTGCTGCCCGAGGAACTGACCATCCCCTCCGGTTTCGATGAGGAGGATGTCAGCATCCGCGCCGGACGGCGTTATACCCCAGAGTATCGCCCCGACATCAACCGTAACGATGACGAACCCCAGGAAATCGTAATTCCGGGCTGCCAGGCGTGGGAAGATGTTGACAATTGCAGTGAGGTTACTCAGGATATCAGCAGAATTACCTTGCGCAACCTCCGCCTGCCCGACCTGCCCGCCGAGGATGACGAACCATACGAGGTTTCCATACAATGGGACGGCGGTGATAAGCTGACTGCCAAGCTGGGCGTAGATGCTACGCTGGAAGTTGACGACGACGAACTTGGCTACGGCGAAACCGCCACCTTCACCGGCATCGGTTTCACCGACGATTTTACTGCCAATCTGTACGCTGAACGAAGTGACGGCTCTGTTGATTGCGATGCCATCGCCCGCAGCGGGAATAAAATCGGTTCGGCAGATGTCGATTCCAACCATCGTTTCACCATTGACGTGGACATCGCCACTGCGTCGTTCTCGCAGTCCGGCAAGTACCAGATTTGTGCCGTTGACGGCGCCGGCCGGCATAACAACACGTCAGTTCGCATTGAAATAACCGCCGGCCTGGAGCCGGTGGGGAGTTCGGAAGCTGCCCCCGGTGAGGAAGTTGATTTCCGGATTGTCGGCGGCGGCAACTTGAACGTTACGGCAGTGTCCGTCGCCGGACTGAGGTGTTCCAACCCATGTCGTTGGAGGCAATCCGGCAACACCCTGAGCGTAACCCTGCCCCCCGGCCTCGCCGGCACAGTCAGCGTCCGCGCCGAATTCGGCGACGGCCCATCGGTATCCGCCAAAGTCACCATCGGCGATATTGACCTCAACGTTAGAGGCGTCGGCTCAGCGGGGGTCGGCTTGGGGCAGCGTTTCCTGATTGATGCCCGCAATCTGGCCGGCGAGGAGGTCTGCCGAGTGCGACTGGGCGGCGTAAGGCTGGCCTTCCTGGACGGTGACCGCATTTACGATGACGATGATTGCCCCGAAGTCAGACGGGGCCGCTTTACCGCCTCCGTTGTCATCGCCGACGCAGATGGCGAAATCCGTCCCGACCTGATTAGCAAGTTCCTCGCTTCCGACGGCACGGAAACCCTGGAGATTATCGACAGCGAAGGCATCAAGGCCACCGCCGAGGTTGACATTGCCCTGTTGGAACTTGAACTGGATGCTGGCGATGCCGAGTTATCCCCCGGCGATTCCATCACTATCAAGGGCTGGAATTTCCCACCGGACCGCAACTATTACACTCCCCCCGACATCGAGCTGGAAATCAACGGTCGTCGGGTCGCCAGCATCTATGCCGAGAGCAATCCCTGGGAATATGACTACCGGATTCCCGCCCGTTTTGAGGCGGGCGAGCCCGTGACCCCTGTGGTCAGCATCGCCGGCTATCCCCTGCGCTCGCTTACTGTTGACTTGGATAAGATTGAGATTGCGTCGCCGGAACTGGTCCTCGAGCCGGCTGTGGTAGAGATTGGCGAACCTTTCACCGTAACCGTGACTGGCCTGGAACGGTACACTGACGGCTACTATATTGAGATTGACCGCTCTTTGCGTCTAGAGTTCGCCGGATCGTCCCGGTTTCGCTCCGACCGCTCCGGCGGGTTCTCCGGCAACACCGTGATTCCTGAGGACTATCACCGGTACGAAACCGAAAGGCGCGAGCACCGGGCGACGCTGCGGGTGCACGATGCCGACCGTAATACGCTTCCCGGCGCATTCGCAACCCTGACATTGCAGCAGGGAACCTATACCCCGCCAACGCCTACTCCCACGCCGATCCGCCCGGCGACGCCGACGCTCATTCCCACGAACACCCCCATGCCGGCGCCGCCGACGCCCACTCCCACGCCGGAACCCACGCCAACGCCCACACTCACGCCAACCCCAACCCCGACACCCACTCCCACGCCGGAACCCACGCCAACGCCCGTACCCCCCACGCCGACGGCAACGCCCGTGCCGCCACCGCCCACCATTGACCGCGCAGCCATTGCGGCCACAGTTACCGCCGCCGTGGTGGGCGAAACCGGGGCCCGGGACCGGCCGGCGGTCGTAGAGCCGTCCGGGGATGATGACAATAACGCTTGGATTATCGCGCTGCTGGTGGTGGTGGTAATTGTCGCGCTGATAGCAGCGGCGGCGGCGGTTGTCTTGCTGCTGCTAACCCGGCGGCGACAAGCGGCCGGCGGCGCTGACCAAGGCCCCGCAACGGAATAGGCCATGCCCCGCTAACTATAAAGCCGGGCAATTACCGCATTGCCCGGCTGGAACGGCGGAATACGTCATATCCGGCGCTCCCTCCACCATTCTCGACGGAAAAATTACGCGTCCTTCGTCAGATTGGTCAGGAACTCTGAGTTGGTGCGGGTGCGGGCTAAACGTTCCAGGACGCGCTTGGTAGCGTCGCCCATGTTGGCCTGGTCGCTGCCGGAGGCCAGGGTGACCATGCGGCGGAGCAGCCAGATCTGCGGAACCGTTTCGGAGTCGTACAGCAGTTCCTCGCGGCGGGTCCCGCTGCGGACCACGTCGATGGCGGGGAAATAACGCTGGTCGGCCAGACGGCGGTCCAGGTGCAGCTCCATGTTGCCGGTGCCCTTGAACTCTTCGTAGATGACCTCGTCCATACGGCTGCCCGTGTCCAATAGACACGTGGCGATTATGGTGAGCGAACCGCCCTCTTCCAGGTTGCGCGCCGCCCCGATGAACCGTTTGGCCGGATAGAGCGCCGCCGGATCGATACCGCCGGACAAGGTGCGCCCGGAGGTGGGCAGGGCCAGGTTATAGGCGCGGGTCAAACGGGTGATGCTGTCCAGCAGGATCATCACGTCGCGACCCGTTTCGGTCATGCGCTTGGCGCGCTCCACAGCCAGCTCGGCGACGCGGCACTGCTCCTCCACCGATTCGTCGAAGGTAGAAGCGAAAACGTCCCCATTCACCGCCCGACGCATCTCGGTGACCTCTTCGGGACGCTCGCCGATGAGCACTACCATCAGGATGACTTCGGGCCGGTTTTCGCTGACGGCGGCGGCGATTTGCCGCAACACCGTGGTCTTGCCGGCTTTGGGCGGCGAAACCACCAGGCCCCGCTGTCCCAGGCCGATGGGAGCGAACAGATCGATCATGCGACAGGACAGACCGCCCTGCGGATTTTCCAGGACAACGTGATCGTCCGGGAAGATCGGCGTCAGCGATTCGAAAATCCGGCGGGAACCGGGTTTCTGCTGCTCGGGTTCCAGCAGGTTGATGCTGGTGGCGCGGGTCAGTCCGTAGCGCCGTTCACCCTCCTTGGGCGGGCGCACCGTGCCGGTCACGCTGTCGCCGGTCTTCAAGTTGAACCGACGGATCTGGGACTGACCGACGAACACGTCGCCTGAGACCGGCGGATATTGCATTGAACGCAACAGGCCATGGCCGGCATCCATCACCTCCAGGATGCCGGAGGCGGTCAGGAGGTTGCGGCCGGCGGCGCTCTGCCTGACCCTCTGGAACAGGGCGTCACGACCCAGTTCCGCCAGCGAGCCGTCATCACGGACGCCGACTTCCGGCGCCACCTCCAGCAGCAGTTCGTGGGACATCGACATCAGGTCGGCAATGTCCACGGCCCGCCCGGCCGGCGCGCCGTTGGGGTAGGGGGACCGCCCGTCAGCGTCAGCGTCAACAGGCAGCGGTTCAGCGATGGCGACGCCGGCAGCGTCGTCGGCAGCGGGCGGGCGACGGCGGCGGCGAGGAGCGGCGGCAGTGTCAGGGCGGGCGCGGACCATATTGTCAGCCTCCGGAAGCTTGTTGCCAGTCTTGCAGGAACCTGGACAAGCCGGCATCGGTCAGGGGGTGTTTTACCATCTGCATCAATACGCTGTAGGGAACGGTGGAGATGTGCGCTCCGGCCTGGGCGGCGGTGACGCAGTGGCGGGCGCCGCGGATGCTGGCGGCCATCACGTGGGTTTCCACCGATTGCTGCCGGTACACGTCCACGATGTCCCGCACCAGGGCCATCCCGTCCTGGCCGATATCGTCCAGGCGACCCACGAAGGGACTGACCACAGCGCTGCCGACGTTGGCGCCCAGCAGGGCTTGATTCACGGTGAAAACCAGGGTCTGGTTCACCTGGATGCCGTCGCGGGCCAGGACGCTGATGGCCTTGAATCCTTCTTCGGTGCTGGGGATTTTGACCCAGGGATTGGGGATCCACTCCGCGATGTCGCGGCCTTCGGCAATCATGCCGATGGCGTCGGCGCTCACCACCTCCACAGAAATAGGGCCATCGATGATGTCGGCGATCTCTTGCACCGCGGCGCGATAGCCGGCGGCGCCGCCGATGCCTTCCTTGGCCGCCAGCGACGGGTTGGTGGTGACGCCGGAGATGACGCCCAGTTCGGCGCCCTGGCGAATCTCGTCAATATTGGCGGTATCCAGAAACAGTTTCACTGCTTCATCCTCCATTGGCGCAGACCCCCCACTTGCGTCCCGAGCGAATCGGAGCGCAGGGCGGCTCGCCATCAACATTGGCGCACTCCCGCAGGGAAATGACGGGAAGTTGCTGGGTAAAACGACTAGCCGGAAGAGAAAGACCATCCGCCGGCGCGCCGGAAGGGTATCTGCTTCCCTTCGCGGACGGTCTGCTGCGCCTGTCCGATGAGGGCGCGGAAAAGGGGATGCGGGCGGTTGGGTCGAGACTGAAACTCGGGGTGGAACTGGACGCCAACCATGAATGGGTGGTCGGGGACTTCCGCCGCTTCCACCAATTCGCCATCGGGCGACAACCCGCTCATTACCATTCCCGAGGCTTCAAGGGATTCGCGATACTGGTTGTTGACTTCGTAGCGGTGACGATGGCGCTCCCTTACTTCAGAGGCGGTATAGGCCGCTGCGGCGCGCGTGTTGTCCTGGGGGCGGCAGGGGTATTGTCCCAGGCGCATGGTGCCGCCCAGGTCGGTGACGCCCTTCTGTCCGTGCATGATGTCGATAACGGGATGCGGGCAGTCCGGGTCCCGTTCCGATGAATTGGCGTGTTTCAAACCGGTTACGGCCCGCGCCCAATCGATTACCATCACCTGCATACCCAGGCAGAGACCCAGGTACGGAACGCCCTTATCGCGAGCATACCGGCTGGTGTCCACCATTCCTTCCACGCCTCGGGAACCGAAACCTCCCGGCACCACGATGCCGCTGACGTCCTTCAGGTAGGCATCCGCGCCGTCCCGCTCCACCGCCTCGGAATGCACCCACTTGACGTCGGCCCGCAAACCATGGGAGGCGGCGGCGTGGCGCAGCGCTTCCCGCACCGACATATAGGAGTCGGGATACTCTACATACTTGCCCACCACGGCGATAGGCACCGAATTCTCCACGGAGTTCATCCGGTGAACCAGGCCGCTCCACTCTTCGAGCTGGCAATGACCGTCCAGTCCCAGCGATTCGGACAGGCAGCGGCTCACGCCGAAGTGTTCCATGATCAGCGGAACTTCGTACACGTTGCCAACGGTGGGCATGGGGAACACCGCTTCCGATTCCACGTCGCAAAACAGCGACAGCTTTTCACGGATGGAGGGTGTAATCTCGGTGTCGCTGCGGCAGATGAGCGCGTCGGGCTGGATGCCGATGCTGCGCAATTCCTTCACGCTGTGCTGGGTGGGCTTGGTCTTCAATTCCTCGGAAGCTGATATGTAGGGGAGCAGCGTCAGATGCATGTAAAAAACGTTGTTGCGGCCCACCGCGTTGCGCATCTGGCGGATGGCCTCCAGGAAAGGCAAACCTTCAATGTCGCCCACGGTGCCGCCCACTTCCACCACCACTACGTCGGCCTCGGACTTGGCGGCCAGTCCGGTCAGCCGGTCTTTGATTTCGTTGGTCAGATGAGGCACGGTTTGGATGGTGCCGCCGAGGAAATCCCCCCGCCTCTCGCGGGTAATCAGCTCCAGATAGGTCTGTCCGGCGGTGACGTTGCTGTCCCGGGTGAGTTCAACGTCGATGAAACGCTCATAATGGCCCAGGTCCAGATCGGTTTCCCCGCCATCCTTGGTGACGAAAACTTCACCATGCTGATAGGGGGACATGGTGCCCGGGTCCACATTGAGGTAGGGATCCAGCTTGATGACGGTTACGGCGAGCCCCTGACTTTTCAGGATGCGGCCGATGGAGGCGACGCAGATACCCTTGCCGATGGAGCTGACCACGCCCCCGGTCACGAAAATGTACTTAGTGGGCATAGGTGTTTGATGAACCAAAAGGTTAAGCGACGGGTCGCTTGCCGGCCAGCCGGCGTTCCACTAATGGTTGCTGGGCATACAATCGGCAAAGACCTGATTTGTGTCACCAGGGAAGCCGCTTGATGCTGGGCTGAGCAGTCTCGGTACGGCGGCAGGGAAAGGCTTAGTACAGCCGCGCCGTTCACATCTCGGACGCCCGCATTATAAGCGGGCGCTTTTCGCCGTGTCAAATCCTGCGCTGGCGCGGGTAGCGTTCCAATTTAGGTGGTTTAATTTTCTCGACATTCCGGCGAAAGCCGGAATCCAGTGTCCGAAACCGGCAGCTTCGTTGCGCGAATGAAGCCGATTGTACGCTCTGGACTCCTGCTTTCTCAGGAGTAACGAACTTTCGCCGGAGTGACGAATTATCAACCGAACCACCTAAAACGGAATGCTACCGAGATTGACCTTCGCGTTGCCGCCCGGAATGCCGCCGTGCTACCATAATCAGCGTTATGGAACAGCAAAGCATACGCAACTTTTGCATCATCGCCCACATTGACCACGGCAAATCCACCCTGGCCGACCGCTTTCTCGAGATCACCGGCGCCGTCCGGCCTCAGGACATGAAAGCGCAGTTTCTGGACCAGATGGAACTGGAGCGTGAACGGGGCATCACCATCAAAGGCAAGGCGGTGTCGATGACGCATCGCGCGCCCGATGGCGCTGAGTACCAGCTCGACCTCATCGACACGCCCGGCCACGTGGACTTTTCCTACGAAGTGTCCCGCGCCCTGGCCGCCTGCGAGGGTGCGTTGCTGGTGGTGGACGCCACCCAGGGCGTGGAAGCGCAGACTATCGCCAACACCCTGTTGGCCTTGGAGTACGATCTGGAACTGATACCCGTCATCAATAAAGTGGACCTCCCCTCCGCCGAACCGGAACGGGTCGCCGCCGAACTGGAGCAGATCTTCGGCTTCCGCCGCGACGAGGTGATGTTTGTTTCCGCCAAAGACGGTCTGGGTTGCCGCGAATTGCTGGATGCCATCGTGGAGCGCGTGCCGCCGCCCAATGGAGGGGCAGCGGATCCCTTCCGCGCCCTGGTGTTCGATTCCACCTACAATACCTATAAGGGCATCATCGCCTACGTCCGCGTGGCCGACGGCAGCATCTCGCGCCACGACCGCCTGCGGGTAATGTCCTCCGGCAAGTCGGTGGAAATCATGGAGGTGGGCGTCTTCGCGCCGGAACCCACAGCGACGGACGCGCTGTACGCCGGCCAGGTCGGATACGTGGCCACCGGGTTCAAGGACGTGCAGGAATGCGCCGTAGGCGACACCTTGACCAACAACGCCGCCCCTGCCGAGGTTCCACTGCCCGGCTACGTTGAGCTGAAGTCGATGGTATTCGCCGGTTTGTATCCCTCGGACGGCGAGGACTACACCAGGCTGCGCGCCGCATTGGAGAAGCTCAAGCTCAACGACGCCTCTCTGACCATTGAGCCGGAGAACAGCGGCGCGCTGGGCTTCGGGTTCCGCTGCGGTTTCCTCGGACTAGTACACCTGGAAATCGTGCAGGAACGGCTGGAACGGGAGTACGACCTGGACCTCATCGTGACCGCTCCCAGCGTGGCCTACGAGGTGCTGCTGACCAGCGGCGAGGTGATGCGGGTGGACAACCCGTCCCTGCTGCCCCAACCCAACGCCATCTCGGAAATCCGCGAACCTATCCTGGGCGTCACCATTGTCGCTCCCAGCCGCTCCGTGGGCGCGGTGATGGAGCTGATGCACGCCCGCCGCTCCGAGTTCCGCCGCATGGAGTACATCCAGGGCGTGGGCGGGAAGAACGGCAGCAGCGAAGCATCCGGCCAATCGGACCAGAACCGGGTGGTGATGGAATACACCATGCCCCTGGCAGAAATGCTGGCCGACTTCTACAACCAGCTGAAATCCCGCACCCAAGGCTATGCCTCGCTGGACTATACCTTCGAGGGCTACCGGGCCGCGCCGCTGGTTCGCATCGACATCCTGGTGAACCAGACGCCGGTGGAAGCCTTGAGCATGATCAGCCACCGGGACAACGCCGTGGCCCAGGGTCGCAGCATCGTGGAAAAGCTGCGCGCCACCATCCCGCGCCAGATGTTCGAGGTGCCCATCCAGGCCGCCATCGGCAGCCGCATCGTAGCCCGCGAAACCGTCCGCGCCATGCGCAAGGACGTCCTCTCCAAGTGTTACGGCGGCGACATAACCCGCAAACGCAAGCTCCTGGAAAAGCAGAAAGAAGGCAAGAAGCGCATGAAGCGCGTCGGCCGGGTGGAGGTGCCCCAGGAGGCGTTTTTGAGCCTGCTGAAGATTGGGGATGAGGGATAGCGATGGGCGGTGGTTCGCAAGCTAGCCTTCGTTGGGAGAAGGTAGATGAACACCATCAATAAATGGGCAACAATCATGCTGGCACTGGCGATTGCGATCCCAGCACTCGTCCTATTGCCTGATTCAATGCCACCAATAGAGCTGGGTCCTGTGACTGCACAGCTCAAAGGTTTTCTATTGCCTGTGATCATTTTGGGCAGGATCGCTGAGGCGGTATGGTTTGAGCTCTGCGGAGGAATCATAGGTGTTGCCATATTGTCGGCCGCAGTTTTGGCACTCGGTCGGACAATTGGCAAAAACAGCCGGTAAAGTCAACTGCGATAGTTTCCAAGGGTCAGGTGAGCATTGTGCCAATGTTCAAAGTAGCCATCGGCGTTGGCCACCCTGACAGCGGTGACCCGTCCCCGGTGTCGGCGGTGGTCGATGCCGACTCGGTGCATTCCGTACTACCGGCGTCGCTGCTGAAGAAGCTGGGCATATCTCCCCGGCGGCAGGTAGTGTTCACCCGTTTTGACGGTAGCGAAGTGGAATTGGGCTATGGACTGGCCCGCTTCAAAATTGAAGGACAGGAATGGCCCTGCCCGGTAGTATTCGGCCCGGAGGACGATTACCGACTGGGCGCATCAGCCCTCGAGATTTTCAACTTGGAAGTTGACCACGATGGCGCAAAGTTGCGGCCGGCGTGGCGGCGTTTTCTAGGCCGGAATGCGCAAACGCCGGACCCGGACGCGCCACGAGGCGCCGCTGCAATCCTGCAGATGTTTAACGAAATCCACGAGAGTATGCCGGAGGGAGCTCTGGATGAACTCCCGACCGATCTTTCGGTGAATTTCAAGCACTATCTGTACGGCTGGCCGAAGGAAGTAAATAGTGACTGAGGTATATGGGGATTCAGGGTACTGGATAGCTATGTTGAATCCAAGAGATCAATGGCATCAAAAAGCTATGCAGATTACAGAGCGCATCGGCAACAGGCCCATTGTAACCAGCGAACTGGTCATAGCCGAATTTCTGAACGGCATGGCGCGGCACGGCCCGCGAAGCCGTCGTGAAGGCGCGGATACCGCGCGAAAACTTTACGTCAACCCAGATATGACCGTCGTTCTGCTCCAGGATTTTCCACTGGCAAATGCTATTGAACGATACGCCAGCCGCCTCGACCAACGCTGGAGTCTGGTGGACTGTCACAGTTTCCTGATAATGGGAGAGAGGGGCATCACCGACGCGCTGGCCTATGACCGTGATTTCGAGCAAGCTGGTTTCCGGGCCCTGTTGCGTGAATATTGACATGCCGCCGGGCGAAATCTACTTTTTACAATTAGTTAACTGCGTCGCAATATCGTCGTGGCATCGTATTCCCGACTGTAGCCGTGCACTCGTGGGCAAAGGAGTCCACATCGCCAAAAGTTGGGAACCCCATGCTTACCGATGCCAGCGTCGCCAACCATCATTTGAATGAATGTCTGAACGCCGACGGCTCCACCAAGCGCGTCTATCAGAGCCTGATCGACAACCTGGACCGCTTGGGCGTGCCCGAGCTGCAACGTCGCTGGCGCGAGGCCAAGCATCGCGCCGACCTGGACGCCTTCACCTTCATGCTGGACCCACGGGAGTTTCGCACCGTGCCCACCGACTGGATCCCGCGCATCATCTCCGCCGACGAGTGGGACACCATTTCTCGCGGCGTGGCCCAACGACTGAAGGCGATTAACCACTTCCTGTTGAACCTCTACTGCGGCGACCAGCAGGTGGTCCCTCCTGGCGTGATGTTTTCCTGCCAGCATTACAACCCCGAGTTGCAGGACTACCGCCCCGCGCAGGACGTGTTCGTCCACATCTACGGCATCGATCTGGTGCACATGGGCGACGGGCGATATGTCATTCTGGAAGATAATTTGCGCATACCCTCGGGCATCAGCTACCAGTTGAAGACTGCCGAACTCGGGCTGAACGTGATGCCGGAACTGGCGCAGGGCTACGACATCGTCCCCTACGACATTCGCTCCGGCTACCACGATATGTTCGCGTCGCTGTGCGATACCGATGATCCGGTATGCGTCCTGCTCACCGACAGCAAGTTTGGCTCCGCATTTTTTGAACACCGTTACCTTTCGGAGTTGCTGGGCATCCCGCTGGTGGAAGGTTCCGACCTCTACATTGGCGCCAACGGCCGAGTGTGGGGCCGTGCCATCGACGGCGACTTCGAGATTGATCTCATTTACCGCCGGGTGGAAGACCTGGAGCTTTTCGTTCCCGGCTTGACCGAAGCCTACCTGAACCACAAGGTCGTGCTGGTCAACGCCATGGGCGCCGGCGCCGGTGACGATAAACTGGTGTTCCTCTGGGTGCCCGATATGATAAAAACGTACCTGGGAGAAGAGGCCATCCTGGAACAGGCGATGAGCTATGACCTGCGCTCGCCGGCCAACCGGCAGTACGTTTTGCAGAATCTGGACCGCCTGGTGTTGAAAACACGGCAGGGTTACGGCGGCTTGGGGGTATTCATCATGCCCGATCTGGACAAGGGCTATCGCAGCCGCCTGTCCCAGCAGCTGATTGAACAACCCCAGGTGTTCATTGCCCAGGAAACCCTGGATTTCTCCCAACATCTTGTCTTTGACGAGTCCAGTGGCGAATTTGAGGAGCGCCACGTTGACTTGCGCGTGTTCGCCGTGCAGAACGGTCGGGGAGAGGTCACTGTTTTCCCCGGCGGACTGACCCGCGTGTCGGAGGCCAACAGCCGGGTCACCAACAACTCGTCGGGAGGGTCATGCAAACCGAGCTGGGTAGTCCGCTGATACGTGAGACGGTCCCGGTGCATTACGCCTACATAGCCAGATATACATACTCCGATGTAGTGGTCCAGAACGATAATTTCCTCCGGCTGTCGGCATACTCCGGTCCCTACCAGAAACCGGGCGCCGGCGAAGTGGCCACAACCCCGCGGGGCCGCCAGATCGTTTATCCCGACCGCCTGGGCAACACCGTCCATCGGGTCCGCATATCCGCGCCGCACCAGGAGTTGATCATCGCCGCCGCCGGGCACGTTTGCCTGAGCGACCTAGCGCCGGATGTGAGCGACGTCCCGCTGGCCGGCGTCGAATACGGGCTGGCAGCGCAGGAGTTCCTCACGGCGTCCCGCCTGGCCGATCCGGCCACCGTAGCGGAAACCGCCCTGGTTGCCGCCGGCGGGGCCACCACATTGCTGGATACGGTGAGCAATGTGGTGCGGTGGATCTACGAAAACGTGCGTTACCAGCGCGGCCACACATCGGTGAATACCAGGGCGGCGGACGTCCTGGAAGCCATGAGCGGCGTATGCCAGGACATGACCCATCTGGGCTTGTCCATGCTCCGCGCCCTGGGCATCCCGTCCCGCTACGTCAGCGGCCTGCTCACCAGGCAGCCGGGCGAGACCCACGCCTGGCTCGAATTTCTGCACCCCCGGTTGGGCTGGCTGCCCGCCGACCCCACTCGAGGTCTCATCATCAACACTGGAACCGATTACCTGAAGTTCGGCGTGGGCCGCGACTACTCGGAAGTGCCGCCCGTGTCCGGCTCCTTTGTGTCAAAAGGCTCCGGCCAACTGGATATGACCACTGCCGAAGTCTTTTTCGACCGGGAGACGGTTTCCATTGCAGACGCTTTGAGACTGTTGGACGGTTCGTAACCACGGTAGGGGCGACTCATAAGTAGCCCCGGCGACCACGAGAGGAGCATAGTCCGAAGATGGTAGAACCCAGGTCAATCACCTACCGCAGCGACCGTTGGCTTACCGACTCCCGGGTGTACAACCTCATCTGGATGGGGCGATGGCTGGAACGGGCGGAGAACATCGCCCGCGTGGTCAACGCCTTCGCTCGCATGGCGGTGGAAAACGGCAATGATATGCTCACCTTGCAGCAGTCACTGGGCAACGCCGCCGCCATTCGCGGCATCAGCATCGACGATCCCAGTCAGTCCCTCGTCATGCTCCTCAAGCAGCACGAAGCCTCCTCCATCTACCACAGCCTCGCCACCGCGCGCAGCAACGCCACCCACGTGGGCACGGTGGAGCTGATCCGCGCCATGTCCGAAGCCGCGCTGACGCTGGAGTACGACTCAGCGATGCCAGACACGCCGCTGAATGCCCTGCTCCTCACCAACGAAATCCTGGAACGCCTCAACGCCGTGTACCGGATCATCGACGACAACTGGTTCCACCAGGAGGCGCTGTCGGAAGAAGAGGTGTATCGCCGCTTCGTCCAACAGCAGCAACAGCAGCAGTAAATGCGGGGAGTGCCGGGCGCGGCGCATCTTGTCAAAGGCGCACCCGTGTGGTTGGTTCCAATACTTCACGAACCGGGTCAACTTTGAACATCAGCATCTGCAACGTCGTGGAGCCGAGCACGCTGCTGTCATCTCCCTCCGGGCCGAAGATCACCCGGCAAACGCCCTCTTCCCCGTCAATGCCAATCAACGCCCACCCACTCCAGTAGGATACCTCGCCGCCGTCGGCAAGCGTGCCGTCAAATTGCGAGCGTCTGGCTATGTGCAGGGCGTCCAACAACGACGCCGGAAACATGGAGTGAGAAGCGCCGGTATCCACCAGCGCATCCACTTCGAGCGTATCGCCGCCGGCTGGATTGCCCACGCGAACGGTCGTTGAAAATGCGCCCATTTGAAACTCTCTACGCTGCTGAGTAGGAAATCCCGCCCCGAAACGCCATAGGTCCGGGGCGGGCTCGGTAACCGGATCGTCGGTGACTACTTGAAGTGCGGGATCACATCGTCGGAGATGCACTTCAGGGTGTCCATGACCACCTCGCGGGGGACGGAGGAAGTCCAGTTGCACTCGAACATGATCTCGTCGGTGGTGAAGGCTTCCCGGAACATATGGATCTTCTCGACCACCTCTTCCGGTGTGCCGAAGAGGTTGACTTCCTCGGTGGCGTCGGGCCCGGCGCTGCCCGCGTCGGTGCTGCCGATGGCGACCCGACCGGCGTAGTAAATACGGGCCAGGTTCATCAGGTCTTCGACCCGGCGGTCGGCCTTTTCCTGGGTGGGGGCAACCAGCGTGGGCACACGGACCACGGTGGTGGGTTCACCCTCGTGCCCGGCGTCGACCCACGCCTTGCGGTAAGCCTTCACGTCCTCGCGCAGGATGGCGGAGCCGCGCAGGTTGTGGGGGGAACTGCCGGCGCCGATGGCGATGCGATAGCCGTGCTCGCCCATGGGCACGAAACTCTCCTGGCTGTCCACGGGGAGCAGCATGGGCATGGGCTTCTGCACCGGCTTGGGGATGCTCATGTAGTCTTCGTAGAAGGCGGGATAGTTGAAGTACTTGCCCTCAAACCCGGAGAATCTGTCCTCGTCCCAGAGCTGCTTGAGGAGCTCCAGGTACTCGTAAAAGTATTCCCGGCGCTGGTCGGAACCCCGAGTGCGTGCGCCCGGGCCGTATATGAACCGGCCCTCGCTGATCTGGTCCACTATAGCGACCTGTTCGGCGACCTGGAAGGGGTCCTCCAGCTGGAGGTTGTCAAAGGCGTAACGTTCGTGGGGCAGCGCCCGCTCCGATACCGTCTCCCCGGGCAGCCGCAGGGTCGGGCGGTGGATGGAGGTGCCAATCCTGATGTTCTCGGTGTGGTTGGCAAGGACGGCGGATAGCATGAGGGACTGGGGATCCATGCTGCCCTGGGTGGAGAAATGACCGCCGCCGAGCCAGACGTAATCCCATCCCGCGTCCTCAACGTGTTCGATTTCCTTGAAGTTCATCTTGTACGCCTGGGCCTCGAGTAGCTTGCCACCCTGATATTCGGGGTCCCAGGGAACCTTGCCGCCTTCGTAAACGGCGTTCCAGGTGGTGAACAGTCCAAAGTCCATGATTGACCCTCCATTCCGTGCGGGCGATACATCTCATCATTGCTGCCGATGCTAACACCGGGGACGGGGAGCGTCAACGCTGGCCGATTCAGTCGCCGGCGTAGGGTTCGGACCCGTTGGTGAGAAACTCGCGTTTCAGCAAGCGCCTCGTTGGAACCAGGTGATAGTTCACCGGGTCAACCATAAGCGCCAGGTCTTCCAGCGTCGTCGCGCCCAGCAGGTATTCGCCGTCCGGCCCGAAAATCACTCGCGCCCGGCCAATCTTGCCCGCCGCGGAGAATGCCGCCCAGCCCGTTTCGTACTCGACCACTTCGCCGCCGGCAAGTTCAAACTCAACCGTTTCCTGCTGCTCAATGCCAAGTCGATGCAACAGACTGGCCGGAGCCATGGAGCAGGTGGCGCCGGTATCAACCAGCGCGCTTACCGTCTCCCAGGCCGAAAGGTCGGCGGCGCCGATTCGCAGCTCCACGTTGAAATCGCCCATATTGGTTGCCCCCGTGCAACGCTGATTGCCGGCAACCAGTGTATCACTTGTACGCTGCCAGTTCTCGGAGATGCGGCGTGAACACCCGCTTGAACGCCAAGAGCCGCTCTACCATCCACTCCTGCAATTCCTCCAACGTCTCCGGGGCATCGTCAATGCTCCCATCCCGTATCGCTGAAATGCGGCTCCTCCGATTATTATTCAATCGCTCCCATACCAGGGCACCGCCAAGTTCAGCTTCTATACTTTCTTGGTGGGTTTCAAGGTAATCGAACACTCGCTTGTTAGCATCTTGATCGCTCCCGTTGATATGAACGTCAACCCTTGCTTTCCCTTGCGATACGAGCGCGAGCCTTAACCATATACCCGGAAAGCCCGAAGCGAAGTCGTGCCGACTCCGTGTACTCGGTCGAGCATGGGTAGTGATGTTATGCTGTTCACGCATAGTGTCAACGATAGACTGGAAATAGACGCGGTAGCGTTCTCCACTCGGCCTAACGGCCAAAGCCGGACTCACTTTTCGCGGCGCGGTTTTTGACCAGTCGTTGGGCATCACAACTACCCGGAACTGCGGCGCCGGGCGGGAGTCGTCAATACGTATCGCCTCAACCACTACGCCGAAAAACGCCGTGTCCTCTCCCGTCCGCTGGTTGAGCCAGTCCAGCGCCGCCCGGTGTTCGTCGCGAAAGTCGCGCACCAGCCACACCGCCGCGTAGGCGTCGTAGCCGGCGGCGTAGGTCAGCAGCTGGCCCAAATGGCTGTGATTGGTAGCCTCCGGCTGGTTCTCTATAATCACCGGCCGGCCGCTGCCTAAATCGTGGGCCAGTACGTCCAGCGAAAACGAGCCCATCGCCGCCTCTGACGTCTGCAATTCCAAATCCAGCCCCAACGCTTCGCCCAGATTATGCAGATTCGCCGCCAGCCACGGCGTAAAATCCGCCGCTTCATTGGGCCATACTTCCCGCAGGTCAACCCGTTCAATAGTTCCCAGATCTGCCATCGTGAAACTCCTTTGCGCCGCTCCCGGCCGCCGCTACGTTGGGGGCCGGCGTTCCTCAATGACTACCGCGCCGCTGTCCCACAAGTCAATTGCCAGATGGCACGGGGACAGCAACGCCGTGCCAATCATCGGCTTATCGCCCATCATGTTCGCCAGCACGTCAAGGGGCTGGCCGTGCCAAAGCAGGGCGACTTGGTAAGTGCGTATCATTTGGGTATTGCCTGCCATCCGCCAGAGTGACCGGCCGGTTCCCCCGGTATTCCAGACCCAGCTCAAAGACAATGCGCGCGGGCAGCGACATCCAGCCGGCGAATCCGGTATCTACTACCACTTCCACCGGCTGGAAAATCCCACTGCTGCCCACAATGTCGATGACGATGCGCGCTTCCAGGCCGGGGCCGTCATCCTGCGCCGGCCTTACCGTACCCCTAATCATTGGCCTGCCGCGCTTTTGCTTTTTCGGCCAGGAACTCCATAGTCTGCCGCCAGGAAAGATGCGCGGTGATATAATACTCGTGGCCGACCAGTTCGGCCCAAGTGTCGGCATCGGGCCGCCGCCGGAACAGCCGCTCGGTTAGTTCCAGATCAGTGCGCATACCTTCGTATTCGCCCACTTCGTAGTCGCCGCTGTTGATGTCGATTACCACCAGGCAGCCCTGGTGGTTGGCTTCCATTTCCGCGCGTATCCCTTCGTAGATTTTCCGCCCGATGACGGCTGCTTCCTCCGGGGTTTTGTCAAATTCCATGACCGAACCTCCTTTATAAGATGCTGCAGCTCTCACTCTCATTGCGCCTGCTGTCCGGCGCATTCATAATCCCACAATGGGCATCAGCAGGACTTCCTGCACGACCAATCGCTGGTCCACCGGGTCAACCGCCAGGCCCATATCCTCCAGCGTGGTCGCTCCCATGAGGTACACCCCTTCCGACCCGAAAGAGACGCGGGCCACTGCGTTGCGCCCTTCTGCCGAGAACCTGGCCCAAGCAGTTTGCAACTCCATTCTGCTACCGTCGGCAATCCGGGATATTCTGGTTTCAACCGGCTCAATCCCCAGCCCGCGCAGCACGCTGGCCGGAATCATCGAGTGCGTGGCTCCTGTATCGACCAATGCCGAAACAGTAGCGCTGGCGTCAGTGAAAATGTTGCCCACCCACAAATCGACTCTGAAAGCGCCCATGCTCTGCGTCCTTGCGTCTCCGCGCCTTTGCGTATCCTAATAAACTTTGTATTCCTCCAGCACCGCCGCATCCAGGCGCAGCCCCATGCCCGGCTCGTCCGGCGCGATCATCTCGCCGCTGTCCCACTCAGGCAGAACGCTGTTCAGCCGGTAGTACACCGGGTCCCGTTCTTCCTCGAACACCTCCACGAATAATCCGTGGGAGTGGGCCGGGAGCAGTTGGATCGCCAATTGCGGCTCCTCGTGGTGGGCCATGCGGATGCCGCGCATCCGGGCCGCGCCGGCTACCCGACGCCATTCGGAGATGCCGCCGCAGATGGCCGCGTCGATGTTGAGGATATCCACCGCCTCGGTATCCATCAGGCGCTGTCCGCCCCACGAACTGCTCTCCCCCTGGCCGGCGGCCACCGGGATGCCCGTGCGGAGACGCACCTGCCGCATATCGTTATCGGCGTTCTGCCAGCGGCACGGTTCCTCCAGCCAGGCCAGGCCCATCTCCTTCGCCGGCCCGGCGAACTCCAGAGCTTCCTCCAGCGTCCACGCCTGGTTGGCGTCGCACACGATGATGAAGTCGTCGCCCAGAGTGTCGCGGATGGCGCGCACCCGCAGCAGGTCGTCGGCCACCGCGACGCCGCCCACCTTGAGCTTGACGCCGCCGATGCCCCGTTCCCGTTGGTGGAGCAAATCCTCCACCATGAAAGCCGTATCCCGGCCCGGCACATAGTATGCGAACCGCACCACCGGAGCGCGGTCGGCGTATCCGCCCAGGAGCGTCCGCACCGGAACGCCCAGCGCCTTCCCGGTGATGTCCCACAGGGCGATGTCGATGGCGGCGATGGCCCGCATGGCAATGGCTTTGTTGCCGATGTACGGCGTCAGCGCGAACATCTTCTGCCAGCACCGCTCGATGGCCATGGGGTCTTCGCCGTTCACCGCCTCGGCCATCGGCCCCACCACCAGGTCTTTCAGCAGTTCATAGCCCGCGCGCTCGTCGCCGGAGTAGATTTCGCTGACCAGACCCTCGTCCGTATGCACCCTGACGACGATGGTGCAACGGGATTCAATCTGATAAACGCTGCCGCTGAAACGGGTGCTCAAAGGAATGCGAACGATGTCCGCTTCCACGTTGGTAATACGCATGGTCGCGCCGCCTCCAATTCGTCGAAACTGCCAGGATTATACTCGCCGGCAGCGGCGGGAGACGGCGGCGCCAACGTCAGCGAGTCGGGGCGCCCGTCACCGGATAGTCAAAGTATGTGGCCGTTATCAGGTTGTGCAGCTCCAGGCAAAATGCGGCAACCTGTTCGAGCACTCCCTCGCGGTTCGCGCTGTCCGGCCATTCGTAATGCAGCATCGCGCTGGCCCGGCCGGCCAGCCGTCGCATCGCCGCGCTGGCGGCCGCGTCGGGACCGGCGCCGAGGGCGGCCAGTTCCGTCGCCACCGTATCCAGCGCGTGGCACACCGAACCCGGGAGGAGGGAGTCGGTAACCAGCAGATTCAGAACCTGTCGGGGGATGATTTCGACGCTGTAAACCCGGTGGTAAGCCTCAAAGGCGTGGTACACGCGCAGCAGCGCTACCCAGTCCGATTCGGCGTGTTCCGCGTCCGGCGCGTCCGTCTCCAGTTGGGCGAGCAGCAGCCCGCCGACCAGTTGCGCCCGCTCGAGGTACCTGCCCAGCCGCATGAAATGCCAGCCTTCGTCCCGGTACATCGTCGCCGCCGCAACCCCCATGAAGGTGTCTATGTCCGCCGACACCGATGCGTAGAAACTCTCCGGCGAGTTTGTCCAGATGTCCAGGATGCTGATCTGTTGAACGCGCAGGTAAGCCAGGTTCAACGCCCGCCACATCTCGCCGCTGATGCAGTGGCGCATCTGGCGGGCGTTTTCCCGTCCGGAGGCAAAACAACTCCATACCGACACCGGATTCGCCCGCTCGAAGGTCAGGTCGTCGGCCAGGGTGTATGAATCCGCCAGGGTGAATTCTTCCGCGCCGGCGAAATTTCCGATCAGCTCGAAGGTCAGGCCGGCCGCCGGCGGCTGCCGGTCCAGGCTGCGATAGATGCGGTTCCACCCGGCATAGATCTCCTCAACCGGGCGGTCAACCAGCGCCTCCGTTTGCAGTTGCAGCAGCCGGCACAGGTGGTCCGTCCGCTCCAGGTAACGTCCCATCCAGTACAACCCCTGCGCGCTACGGGCCAACATCGGCGTCAGTCCTCCAGCACCCACACGTCCTTGCCGCCGCCGCCCTGGCTGGAGTTAACCACCAGGCTGCCCTGGCGCAGCGCGACCCGGCAGAAGGCCCCGGGCACGATGCGGGTGACCTTGCCGTGAAGTACAAACGGCCTCAGATCAACGTGGCGCGGCTCAAACTTTCCATCAATCAGGCAGGGAGAACGGGATAGGGCCAGCGTGGGCTGGGCGATAAAGTCTTTGGGGTCGGCGCGCAACCTTATGGCGTATTCCTCCCGCTCCGCCGGCGTGGCGTGGGGGCCGACCAGCATCCCGTAACCGCCTGATTCGCCAACCCGCTTCACCACCAGCTTATTCAGGTTGTCCAGCGTGTATTCCAGTTCTTCCGGACGCCGGCACAGGTAGGTCTCAACGTTCTGCAACAGCGGCTCTTCGTTCAGATAGTATCGGATCAGGTCGGGCACATAGGCATACACGCCTTTGTCGTCGGCCACTCCGGTTCCCGGCGCGTTGGCCAGCGCGACGTTGCCTCGTAGATAGGCGTCCAGCAAGCCGGGAACGCCCAGCACCGAGTCGGAGCGGAATGCCAGCGGGTCGATGAAGTCGTCGTCCACCCGCCGGTAGATCACGTCGATCCGTTCCAGGCCGGTGGTGGTGTGCATGTACACGCAGCCGTCCTGCACCAGCAGGTCCCGGCCTTCCACCAGTTCCGCGCCGATTTCCCCCGCCAGGAACATGTGCTCGTAAAACGCCGAGTTATAAACGCCCGGAGTCAGCAGCGCGATCCGCGGGTTGGGTCGGTCGCCCGGCGCCAGTTCCCGCAGAGTTTCGCCCAGCAACTGCCCGTACTGCTCTACTTCCAGAACCCGGGAACTGCGATAGAGACGGCGGAAACTCGCCTTCACCGCCTTGCGGTTGGCGACCATGTACGACACTCCCGACGGCACGCGCAGGTTGTCCTCCAGGACCCGGTAGCCCTCGTTGGTGCGGACCAGGTCGGTACCGCAGATTGCCACCCACGTTCCCTCCGGCGGGGTGGATCCTTTCATCTGGGTGCGGTATTGCGGGCACTCATACACCATATCCGGCGGTATCACGCCGTCAGCAATTGCGCGGGCCTCTCCGTACACATCCTGGATAAACAGGTTCAACGCCCGAATCCGCTGGGTCAGGCCGGCTTCCAACTGCCGCCATTCCCGTTCCGCCAGCAGACGGGGCACACAATCTATGGGGATGATTCGTTCGGTGGCTTCCTCATCGCCATACACCGTGAACGTGATGCCCTCGTTGGAGAACGACCGGGTTACCCGTTCCTGTATGGCCGTCAGCTCCTCGGCCGACAGCGCGTCCAGCGTTCGACGGAGCGCTTCCCATCCTTCCCTGACCCGCCCGTCCGCATGGAACATCTCGTCGAAGACGACGGCATCCAGTTCGTAGTCCCGAAAACGGTCTTCAGCGCTCACAAACACATCCTGAAGCCTGGAAATGCCCGCTTGAAGCCGGCGGCTATCCGCTCTCCGGCAGCCCGAAATCCCGTATTGCCATGCTCGACAGGTATTCGCCGATGGCCAGCGACGAGGTGGCCCCCGGCGACGGCGCGTTGAGCACGTGCAGCGCGTGTTGCCCCCTCAGGATGTGGAAGTCATCCAGTATTGTCCCCGACGATGATACCGCCTGTGCGCGGACGCCGCTGCCGCCCGGTTCCAGGTCCTCCGGGCGTATCTCCGGTATCAGCTTCCTGAGGTCGTTCACGAACACCGACTTGCTGTAGGAACGGTGCATCTCCTGCATACCGGTCCGCCAGTGCTTCGCCGTCATCTTCCAAAAGCCGGGGAAAGTCAGCGCGCCGGCCGTTTCGCCCAGGTTGATGTTGCTCTTGTGGTAGCCTTCCCGCGCCCACGCCAGCACCGCGTTTGGCCCGGCCTCAACGTAGCCGTGTATGTTCCGCGTGTAGTGCACTCCCAGGAAGGGGAAGCGTGGGTCGGGCACCGGATAGATCAGTCCTTTCACCAGGTCGTGGCTCGCCTCGGCCAGCTTGTAGTACTCGCCGCGGAAGGGGATGATGCGCACGTCGGTCTGCTCGCCCATCATGGCGGCCAGGCGGTCGGCGTAGAGGCCGCCACAGTTGATGACGTGCCGGGCCTGGAGCGCGCCCCGCCGGGTTTCCAGCGCGGTTCCGCCGGCGGTACGGCGCGCGCCGGTCACCGCTGCGCCGGTGAAGATGTCGCCGCCGGCAGACTGGAACTTGCCGGCATAGGCATTGGCGACGCGCGCGTAATCGACAATGCCCGTGTGGGGCGCCCACAGGGCCCGCACTCCGTAGGTGTGCGGCTCGATCTCGGCCAACCGCTCCGGCCCCACCATCTCCAGATCGGGGACGCCGTTGGCCATGCCCCGCTCGTACAGGTCATCCAAGCGGCCCAGTTCGCTCTCGTCGGTGGCGACAATCACCTTGCCGCAGGGATCGTACTCGATCTCGTTCTCGTTGCAGAACTCAATCAGCCGCTGCTTGCCGCCCACGCAGAACGTCGATTTCCACGAGCCGGGCCGGTAGTAGATGCCGGAGTGGATGACGCCGCTGTTGTGACCGGTTTGGTGCTGGGCCAGTTGCGCCTCTTTTTCGATGACCGCGATGCTCAAATCGGGCGAGCGTTCCAGCAGCTGCATCGCCGTGGACAGGCCGATGATGCCGCCGCCCACGATGGCCACGTCGTACTGCCGCGTTTCCACCGACGCGGAGCCGTTTCCCGGTGCCGACATATCCTTACCTTCCTGCATCCATACCAGTCAATTCGCCGGCATCGCCGCTTCATGCTGCTCCCATTCCGGCGCCGTTTCCCGCATAAGTTGCTGCCCGTACTCCGACGCCATGAACGCATCAAAGGCGGCCCGCGCCTCTTCTTCAGTGCGTTCCGGCAAAGCTTCAACCACAATCAAGGCGATGGCGTCAAAGGCGTCTTCATGCGCCAGAGCCGCATCCGCGGAGCACGGCCGAGGAAAATCCTCTCCATCTGCGGCCATCCCCTCCAGCCGCAACGACAGAGCTTCTCTCGCCATCTCCCGAGCTTCCTCAAAAGTGCTGCCTCCAGAGATGCAACCCGGCAGATCAGGAAAAACGACTCCATAATCGCTGTCCGGGTCTTTATGAACCAACGCGAAGTAAGTTCGTTCCATACTGCCTCCTCATCGTCGCAGGCTGACGCTGGACTGTCTTGCTATATTGCGCAAAACCCCTGGGGCGATGTCCTTCAGCAGGTGCTGCACCGTCATAGTCCCCGGCTTTGTAGGATGCTTCATCTGATGATGGGAACCTGTGATCCGGTCAACATACCAGCCATCCTGCCGCAACCTTCGCAAAACCGTCCTGCTGTCTATGTCGGCATTATACACGGAGGTTGAGAGACAGTTGTCATAGGGATGAAGCTATAGCTACGTCGTCTCCTGACGCTTCCTGCCGCTACCGCCAGGGCGGGCCGGGGTAGTCCTCGCGCTTGCCGGTGTCGCCGGGCTGGATGATAAAGTCGCGGCGGTCGCGATACAAGGGGGCGCGGTTCAGCACTTCCTCGTCGTCCCAATCCACTTTATCGTAAGGCGTCATCAGCCAGTACTTGTAATCTCCGATGAACAGATAGACGTTGCTCAGCCCAAAAAACCGGCCGGGAACGCCCTCGCCGTTGCGAAACCGCCCGCAGACGGCCTCCAACAATTCCCGCTGGCTGTCCTTTTGCAGCAGGACGTACTCGTGAGGCCAGGTATGGCGGTAGGTTACGGCTTCGCGCCAGGGCGCTTGGGCGATTAGTTCGGTGAGTTTCACGACCCTTCCTCCTCCGAGTTCCGTTGGAACGCTTCCATCACTTTCTTAAGCCTTGGCTGAATCACATCCTTGAGCTTCAAAATGTTCTCGCTCATCCAGTCTTTTATTTCGTCCACAGTTTCGTCAGAATCGCCCAAGTGTCCATCCCGAGTCATTCCCAGGCTGACCCGACGCCAACCGCCGTGCTGGCCGATCACATCAAATTGCAGATCTGGCAGCTCGCGGAGCAACTCTGTCTGATACTCACTTAGCGCGTCGTAAATTCGTCTGCTTTCCGCCCGCTCGTCCGCGCGGCTTCCGAGGGAAATCCAGAGGTACACAAAGGGCCTGTTCCATCCAAAATCGGCAGTGTATGAAATGCCGGAAAAGCCTGACGGTAATGTTAGGTATTGCCCATATATCCGAGCTGCCCGGTCGGCGAATTCGTTACCGCGCAGGTCTTCCCGCAGCCGTTGGAAAAACGCCTGGCGCTTTTGAGGCAAATTCTCTTGCTCTTCGGGTGTGAGAATCGGCGGCTTCGGCCAGTTGTTGTGCAACTCGATTGAAGCAAAAACCGGGTGAAAACCCGGGCCGACGGAATTGGCGTCCGTTGGGCGCAGGTCACCGCCACGAACAAGACCCACTGTGACGGCGTAGATCTCCTTGCTGTCGGCCATCGCGTTCTTAAGCCAGCCCAGCATCCTTAAGTGGTATTCACTGAATTGCGGCGCCACCCAAATGAGGATGTTGGTATCCCACTCAGCAGCGTAGCCATCAGCCTGGCGAGATGGTCGCTGTCGGAAGCCTCCAGCTGGTTTTCAATGGCCACCTTGCCGCCATCCACCGTTTCCGCCAGGATGTCCAAAAAGCCGGCCCAGCCGAACGCTTCGGTTTGAACCAACTTCAGATCTATGCCCACCGCTGCGCCCAACAGATGCAGGTTATTTGCCAACCAGGGCGTGAAATCAAGCGCTTCGTGTGACCAAATACCCCGCAAGTCAACGCTCTCCGGCTGGGCAGATTCCGGTGTCGTCATTTCGCAATCTCCGAATTGGGCGCAGCCAACAGCGCATCCAAAATCCGCTGGCATTGGCGGAAGTTGTTCCCGACTTGGTGGTCTGGCAAGTGGACACGGTAAAAGTAGCGATGGAGCGCCTCGCCATGTCCGAAAAGCCGTTGTAACCATTGGTGCTAGTTTGAGGGAAGGTTGAAAACGCCACGGAGTTCCTGCATCCTGTGAGTCGACAAACCGCAGGAGGAACCCCGTAAACATCACCGATTTTAGCACCGAACTGTTCTGCCGGATCGACGATGCCTTGCCCGACGCCCCGCGCCACTCCCGGGCCATTCGGTCCATCAGCGAACTGGTCACCATCGGCGTATTGCAGGCCATGAAACCGGTCAGTCAGCGGGCCTTCTACCCCTGGCTCAGGGACAACTATGGACATCGGTTCCCCCAACTGCCGGAGCGGACCCGCCTGGGGCGCCGGCGGCGCACCCACCACTGCTGGACCGGCTACTTTCTGACCCAGCCCACCCTCCGGGGACTGGCGGACAGCTATGGCGTGGCACTGCGCCATCCCCTACGGGAGGGCCGCCGCCCCGGAGCAATCGGCAAGAAGGGCCTCTCCAATCATCGCTGGATCATCGGCGGCCAGCTCGGTGTCGCGCTCAACAAGCTGGGCTTGATTACCGATTGGGATTGCGCCACGGCCAAGGCGCCCGACCAGACCTTTCCGCCCTTGCTGGCAAACTATGATGGTCAAATGGTCGTGCTGACTGACCGACACCGGATTTCATGCTGCCAAAGGCAACCCAGCCAACGTGAAGTTCTGCCGTCGCGGGGCATGGAACGAGCGGATGCCAGTGGAGACCACCTTTGCCATGATGACGGTAGTGTGGAACACTGAACGAATGCGGCATCGTATCTGAGAAGGATTTGAGGCGCATTTGGCTTACACGGTGGCCGCATTCAACATTCTGGTGCAATGGAATGGGCTGGAACCGGACGCGCAAGGGCGCATCCATCGCACACTTTACCCTCTGACACTAACTAGCACCAATGGTTAAATAATGCATCCACTGTGTTATTCTGACAATAGAGGAGCTCGACCTTGAACAGTAACGGGAATGGCCGACAAGGCTTTACACTGAATAATCTCCGGCGCGCCCTGTTCGTCCTGTTTCTCGCTGGCATCCTGGCTTATGGCGCCGGGTTTGCCTGGTATATGCTGGCGAACTTCGACCTCATTGATGTCCTTAGCGCGAATACCGATGATTCTTTCTATTACTTCCAGATAGCTTACCACTTGGCCGATGGCAAGTTTTCCACCTTCGACGGCGGCATTACGCAGACTAACGGTTACCACCCGGTCTGGATGCTGCTGATTACGCCGTTTTACTGGGTATTTGACAAGGAAGCCGCGCTGTTTGGCATCAAGGCATTCGAGATTATGCTCATTGCCGGCGGCGTTGCGCTGGTCGTTATAGCTGCATGGTTGGCGCGTTTGCCCTGGCTGCTGCTGTTCGCCGCACTGCCGACCCTCTACCAATACCGCGCCTTGTTTCTTGGATTGGAAGCGGCGGCGGCTTTGTTTATGCTGGGGCTGTTCTTCCTGGCTTTGATGCTGTATGCCCGGAACCCGGCGCAGTGGCGGTGGCCGCTGGCCGCCGTTGCTTTCGCCTTGCCGTGGGCGCGGCTGGAGTACGTCGCCATCTCACTGGCCGCCACCGCTGCGCTGTGCCTTATCGAGTGGTCGAGGCAGGAGCGGCCGGCTGGCGCGTCCCTGAAAACGATAATACGACTTCCGGGCCGGCGGGGTGTGCTGGGGGGCGGGGTTGGCGGGGGGGGGG
>CAYGAY010000036.1:0-32357 GCA_964347975.1 uncultured Dehalococcoidia bacterium | reverse complement strand
CCCACTTTAACCGGTCATTCCACGACCGCCGCCGGCGGGCGATGGAATCTCGTTCCGGCGGTCGCCACTTTACTGTTGCGAGTGCCTTGACGGAACGGCCATTGCTACGCCGGCGAGATTGCCGCCCCCGTATCAAAGCCGGCCCCGTGCCTGACACGGGGTACGGGGTCGCAATGACAAAGTGGGTACGCGTGAGCCTTTGCTTCCTGCTGTGATGGCCGCGTTATGCGCTTTTCGCGGCGCTGTCATTGAGCGCGGCATCCGTGCTGCGGTCTAATCGTCCAGATGAATGGTGGCGGTCACCCGGGGAACATCGCTTACCACACGGGTGGTGTGTCCATGACCGGTGAGGTCTTCGGCAAGGTTGACGTCGCCCGGCCCCAAACGGTGGACCGTGCCGTCGGCGAGGCCGATTTCCGCCTCTCCCGCGAGGGTGATGATGTACTGCCGGCGGGGCGCAACGTGCCAATCGCTGAAATACCCCGGAGGCGAGGCGCGGAATATGATCCCCTTGGCGTTTTGCAACTGGCTCCACTGCGGATGGGAGGGCGGATCGATCTGTTCAATGTGAGAATGGCCGTCGTCTCCAGTGTACAAGCGTATGGAACCCATGGTGCCTCCCCGATGGTTGAAGTGTCGCGGCGAATGCTAACACAAACCGGGGATTGTTTTGTCACCGGTTTATCGTCCGGTTGTTGACGCTGGTACAATCTCGTTGTGACCAGTGAGGCTGAGCATCTCGACACCAACGACCCGGTGTACGCGCGGGCGGCCCAGGCCATCCTGAACCGCCACGACAACGGCGAGCCTGAAGCCAACATCACCACCGCGGTCCGGGACTTCCTTATCGAGACCCGTCTGGTTCAAGCCCAGGAGATCATCGAGGAAAACCCGCCCACCGACGACAGCCGCCGCGCCGTTGACCTCACCGCCCTGGATACCTTCATCGAGTTCAAGCGACGCATCGGCACCGCGGGCGGTTTCGACCCCAATCCGGCCTACGTCCAGCAGCTGGACGACTATCTGGAGCTATCCAAATCCGCCGGCAAGGGCGTCCGCACCGGCATCCTCACCGACGGCAAGCACTGGCTGCTGCGCTGGCCCGGCGCCGGGCCGGTCAACACCGCCCCGCCCTACGGCTTTGTCCTGGAATCGCCCGACGGGTGGCTGCCCCTTTACGAATGGCTGCGGGACAGCGCCCTGTTTGCCCTGGACAGCATCCCCGCCGACCGCGCCGGCGTAGAGCAGCGCCTCGGCCCCGGCAGCGCCACCTACCGGCGCGACATCGATACCCTGGCGGCCCTGTACGTCAACGCCGCCGGTTACGAAACCGTCCAGGTCAAGCGTCGCCTCTGGTTCGACCTGCTGCGCGCCGCCCTGGGCGAAATCGCCCACGACCAAACTGCCCTGGACGACCTGTTTATCCGCCATACCTACCTCAGCCTGGTCATCGGCATGGCGGTGCAGGCTTCCTTCGGAATCGACCTGCGGCAGGTGGCGGAAAGCGACCCGGCCGACCTGCTCCATGGCCGCCGCTTCCACGACGCCACCGGATTGAGCGGCATCGTCGAATCCGACTTTTTCGCCTGGCCCGATGAGGTGGGCGGCCACGCGCTTATCCGCGCCCTGGCCCGGCGGGTGGCCCGGTTTGACTGGCAGAACGCGCCGCCCGACATCGCCGCCATCCTGTACGAAACGGTCATCCCGCCGGAGGAACGGCGCACCCTGGGCGAGTATTACACCCCCGACTGGCTGGCCCGGACGATGGTACAAGAATTGGTGACCGATCCGTTGCGGCAGCGCGTGTTGGACCCGTCTTGCGGCTCCGGCACCTTCGTCGCCGCGGCGGTAACGCACTTTCTGGAGGCGGCGGAGATTGACCCTCACCCCAACCCTCTCCCAGAGGGAGAGGGGGCAAGGCTTGACCCCAAGGAGACGCTGGATCGCTTGCGGGTCGCCGTCGCCGGCATCGACGTGCATCCGGTGGCGGTGCATCTGGCCAGGGCCGCCTGGGCCCTGGCCGCCCGTCCGGCCATCAACGCTGCCGTCGCGGCCGGCTACAACGCCTCCGGCTTTGTCCCGGTCTATCTGGGCGATGCGCTCCAGCTGCGCTTTCGCGCCGGCGATATGTTCGCCGAGCGCCAGGTGACCATTCAGGTGGAGGACGACGGGAACTCGGAGCTCACTTTTCCGGTGAGCCTGGTGGACCGGGCCGAGACCTTTGACTCGCTGCTGAGCCAGGTGGCCGCCGACATCGAACGGGGCGACGACCCGCTGCTGGCGCTGGACGACCACGCCATAACCGACGCCGGCGAGCGGCAAACCCTGACCGCCACCATCGCCACGCTGCAACGGCTGCACGACGCGGGGCGCAACCACATCTGGGCCTACTACACCCGCAACCTGGTGCGCCCGGTGGCCTTGAGCCGGGGCAAGGTGGACGTGATTATCGGCAACCCGCCGTGGCTGAACTATCGCAACACGGCCAGCATTTTGCGCGACGAACTGGAGCGCCAAAGCAAGACCCTGTACGGCATCTGGCAGGGCGGACGCTACGCCACCCACCAGGACGTGGCCGGCCTGTTCTATGCCCGCTGCGTTGACCTGTACCTGCGCGACGGCGGCACAATCGGGATGGTGCTACCCCACAGCGCGTTGCAGAGCGGCCAATACGCCAAATGGCGCACCGGGTCGTGGGCGTCCCGGCCGGCAGGCCGGGGCCGCAGCCGGGTTCCGGGGCGTACGCTGGCCGTCAACTTTGGGCACAAGCCGGCGTGGGACTTGGAACAGCTGGAACCCAACACCTTCTTTCCGGTGGCATCGTGCGTGGCATTTGCGGAACGGGTGGGCGAAAACGCCGACGCAACGCCGCTGGACGGCACGGTGGAACAGTGGCAGGGGGCAGCGGGCGATGTGAATGTGCGGCGGGTATGGAGCGGGATAACCGATACCTCCGTAAGTGGGGATTCGCCTTACGCCGGTTACTCCCGGCAAGGGGCGTCCATCGTGCCGCGCTGCCTGTTCTTTGTGACTGAAACGGAAAACACTGCCGTCGTGCAGGCTGCGCCGACCATCACCGTCAATCCCCGGCGGGGGGCGCAGGACAAAGAGCCCTGGCGCAGTCTGGACCTGACCGTTATCACCGGGCAAACCGTCGAAAACGGTCATATTTATGACGTGCATCTGGGCGAAACGGTGGTTCCCTACGCCGCTCTGGAACCCCTCAAGGCGATTCTGCCGGTAAAGCGGGGGGAATACCGGATACCTGCCGACGCCGATGGGCCGGGCGGCATCCGCCTGGGCGGGCTGGAACGGCGAATGCGGGGGCGGTGGCAGACGGTCAGCGGGCTGTGGGAAACGAACAAACAGCCGGCGACCAAACTAAACCTGCTGGGACAGTTGGATTACCAGCGCAAACTGTCGTCGCAACTGGAATGGCAAGGCAATCACAATGGGCGGCCAGTGCGGGTGGTTTATACGGGAAATGGTCAACCAACGGCGTCGTTGGTTAATGATAGCGGCGCCATCATTGACACCAAGTTATATTGGGTTGCTTGCAAAGACATCCAGGAAGCCTATTACCTACTGGCCATCATCAACAGTGATGCTCTGTATGAAGCAGTAACGCCGCTAATGAACAAAGGGCAGTTCGGGGCGCGGGATTTGCACAAGCATTTATGGAAGTTGCCGATACCGGAGTTTGACGCTGGGGATGCGCTGCACTGTGAGATTGCGGAGGCGGGCCGGCTGGCGGCGGTTGGGGCGCAGGATAGGCTGGCGGAGCTGCGGGCCGAGCGCGGGGCGCGGCTGACGGTGACTATCGCGCGGCGGGAGTTGCGGGCGTGGCTGCGCGCTGGGGCCGAGGGGGCGGCGGTGGAGGGGGCGGTGGGGCGGCTGCTGGGGGTAGGTTCATCTGTATCTGCCGCTTAGATAGAACGCCCCAGAATCAAATCTGCAATCTCCTCGGTGATCTCCTTGACCGTATGAGTAGTAGTACTACGGGCAACTGTGTCCGCTAGTGAAGGGCTGTACTCCACTACCTCGTCTTTGGAAATGTTATGCCAAATCGGAAGTAAAACTTGCTTTCCATCCACAGCCCCTGTAATGAGCCCATCAAGTTCATAGTCAGTCCATCCTCTGCCAATAAATGCCTTTGAGAGCACCACAATCCCAAACCGCGAATTGGCGAGTCCATAGTCAATCTTGCGGCGCAGGCTGTCGCCAATCCTCATTTCAAATTCGTCGTACCACACGGCTAAACCTTCGGCTCTGAGTGCTTCGGCCAAAGGACGTACAATTGCGTCCTTGTCTTCGGATGCGTGTGCACAGAACACGTCATATTTCTTGGTGGAATCCGATGAATCACCAAAGGGATTAGCTTGGACCAAACTAGGAAATTGAGATAGCGGAGCCTCCTGAATAGGAGGTAAAGCACGTGGAAGAATCCTAGCCGAGGAGCGAACGCTCCCCTTTAAGCCCTGCATATCAACTGCCACATACCAATGGCCTGAGTGAGGTATCTGTAGCCGTACAGGAGACCCTTTCGCTAGACCTCCAATGTAACGGTGTTGCCGCCCGTTTCGATAGCTGCTGAAGTTAGAGCTATCGAGGAATCTGACGTTGGCTGCATTCCCGGATAGGACGACCTCGACAATTTCACCGCTTTTGCGCTGACCGAGATCATGCTGGACGAATTTCATAACTGCTCCACCTTGGTGATGCGACTCATTTGTAGTGTCCGTAGTGTCGGAGAGCGTCACAATATTATCTGTCCGAACCCGTTGACCACATATAACGCTGTTTCAGTTCCGTGAGCCGGTTGTAACCAACTCTTTTTTCTTTCTGCAATCTTCCCACCACTATGAACGGGGCTACCCCGATTGACCGTGCAAACTCCCGAATGTAGTTCGGCGCAAAGTAGCCTTCATCGCAGAAATCGCTCCAGTCCTCAGAAGCAATAAGGAAATCCCGAGCGAACTGGTCCGCTTCTGTCTCCATCTGCGTCATGTCAGGGTCTGCATTGAGTCCTTCTATCACAATACGGCGCTGTGTTCGGTGTTTCAGGAGATGGCCGGCCTCGTGGAAAAACGAGAACCAGAAAATGTCGGCCCACTTGTTCCTGATACTCATTTGGACCATGGCTTTGTTGTCGGTTAGCCACCGTGCTACACCGTTAGCACCGCTTTTTGGAAGTTCCTGTACCATGCAAAAAGCCACCCCAGCTTCCGCGCAGAGCGTCGTCATCGCAGGGATGAACTCCCGTGGCGAATGCTCCGTCATCCCGCGTATTGCGGTGAGCGCAGTGCTGAAAGCTTCGGCGTCATAATCATCTGTATGGATGTTTTGCACGTCGAGCTCTCCTTTACGGAGCCAAGCTGCCAAAGCGCCGGGGGACACCTTGCGTTGCGCCGACTCCGTAATGCGAAATCCGATAGCTGCCTGATACACTTTCGGCTCAATGCTGGCAACGCCGAGGAAGTCCAGCAAGGCTTTCAATCTGCTTTCCTTGTCCCGGCCTGCGGTTAGCCAACCGCGCTTGATAAGTTCTGTGACAGGGTATTCATTCAACCATTGCATTTCGGCGTTCAGGGCAACTTTCTCTCTTTGCCGTGCCAGGGTAAGCTGGTAGTCGGCTTCTAAATTAGTCCAAAACTGCGGGTCGCCGCCCAACACTTTGCCGAGGGCGATTGCAGTGTCCGGCGTGATGGCCTTTTTGCCCCGGATAATTTCGTTTATGACCTGCGCCGGGCGGTTTAGCCGGGCCGCGAGCTCCCGCTGGGTCATGCCGCGGACTTCGAGCTCCTCGGCCAACACTTCGCCGGGCGGTATCGGCAGGTCAGAAAACACGCGCGGAGATTTAGTCGTCATAATGGTTGCTTACCTCCTCTATGATTACGCTTTCCTCGGTTTCGCCTTTCGTAACGATGAGACGCCAGCGACCGGTCAGGTAGATAGACAGTTCTTCTCTCTGTGAGCTGCGCAACGGATGCAGGCGGAGCGCAGGGCGTTGGTAGGCATCGTGAAAGTCTTTGACCGCATAGAGCATTTGGATGCGGCGGATGTACATTCTTCCAACCTCCGGCCCCCAACGCTGGACTGCCCGGGCCGACTCTTCGTAGCAGCGTCGCAGCCGGTTAGTTCGGAAAATGACTTCCATCATTCACCCTATGGGTGAATATACAGAGCGGACAGCCGGTTGTCAAGCCAGCTCCAGCAGCCGAAAAACCGTTGCCGCTTCACCCGCCACCCCAGCCCAGGGAGAGCCACTCCGCCGGCAGCAGGCTTTCGCCGGCCGGGTCAACCACCATGTTGTAAGCCTCCAGCGTGGACGTGCCCAGTCGGCGCTGGGGTTGAACTTCTGGCTGACCGACGCCAGCCGGAGCGCAAGCGAGGCCACCGACATCGGCAGAATCAGAGACATAGCCGGTAATACGCGGGATTCGGAAAAGCACCTATGGAAGTCGCCGATACCGAAGTATGACATTGGGGAAGGTCTGCACCGTGAGGTTGCGGAAGCGGGCGCAGCGCCGGCTCTGGGGGCGCAGGGGCGGCTGGCGGAGCTGCGGGCCGAGGGCGGAGCGCGGCTGACGGTTACGGTTGCGCGGGCCTTCTTGGCGCGTTCCCGCACCAGGGTAAGTTGGTAATCGGCCTTCAGATTGGTCCAGAACTGCGGGGCGCCGCCCAGCGCTTTGCCAAGGGCGATTGCGGTGTCCATCGTGATGGCCTTTTCCCCTTTCAGTGGCAGGGTTAGCGGGGCCGCCGCGGTTGGCCGCGCTTTTCGTTTGGAGCACTCCGTATAGTGACCAATATGTGGTCAGTGGGCGTTTGCCCGCCGGGGTTAAGGCGTATCCTGTATGCAGTATAATTCTGACTAGAATACTCAGGATGGCAAGCTCTGATGTCAGTGGACTACAAGAAAATTATCACCGTTGAGCCGGGCAAACGCAGCGGGCAGCCCTGCATCCGGGGTATGCGCATCACAGTGTACGACGTGCTGGAATACTTCGCCGGGGGGATGACCGAGGAAGAAATCCTGCGCGATTTTCCCTACCTGACGCGGGAGGACATTCTGGCCTGCTTTGCCTTTGCCGCGGAACCCAAGCGACGGATTCGGCATCCCCAGCCGCTATGAGGTTGCTGTTTGACCATAACTTGTCTCCGGTCCTCAAAAGAGCGTTAGCGAACTTGTATCCCCAATCTCTCCATGTCTGGGATTTGGAGATGGATACTGCCGACGACATCGTGATTTGGGCTTACGCCAGGGAGCGCGGCCTGGTGATTGCCACCAAGGATACCGACTACCAGAACCTCAGCCTCGCCCATGGGCACCCGCCGAAAGTAATATGGATTCGCCTCGGCAACTGCCCGACATCCGAGGTCGCGGCATTGCTCCGCAACCGCTACAACGACCTGCGGGACTTTTACCGGGACGATACAGCATCCTTGCTGGAGTTGTCCTGATTGCCGTTTCACCCGCCCCACCCCAGGGAGAGCGACTCGGCGAGAAGCAGGCTTTCGCCGGCCGGGTCAACGACCAGGTTGTAAGCCTCCTAGGAACGACAGTGTGATTCCCAGTTTGTAAACAGTCCCTAATCCTCAAATCCGGCAAATCCTGATTCTGACGATAGCCAGATTGCGGGCGCTTCTGATATAAGGGGCCAGACTTATGGCCTCCACTCTTTCGGCTTTCCTTAACTGGCGTCCCAACACTCCCTTTTACTACGGCTGGCTGGTGCTCGGACTTTCGGGCACGGGCGCTTTCGTGGCCACGGCGGTGGCCGGCGTGGTGCTGGGCGGGGTGCAGAGCTACATCCTGGCGGACACCGACTGGTCTCGGACCAGCATCGGGCTGGCGTCCAGCTGCGGGGTGTGGATGTCGGGGTTCTTCGCGCCCTTCGCCGGACGGCTGGCGGACCGGTATGGGCCCAGGTGGCTGATGCCCTGTGGCGTGCTTGTCGTGGGCGTGTCCATGGTGGTCCTTGGCGAGGTGCATACCGCCTGGCAGTTCTTCATCGCGGCGGTCATCGGGCGGGCGGTGAGCCAGCCCTTTCTCATAGGCGTGGTGCCCCGCACCATGGCGGTGAACTTCTTCAACCGCCGCCGCAACATCGCGCTGGCATTCACCGGCATCTATCGTCCCGTCAGCGGGGCGCTGATCATCCAGCTGTTTTCGGTGATCACCGTGCTGTACGACTGGCGGACGGCCTTCCGGCTGATCGGGTTCTTCAGCTTGTTCCTGGCCATACCGATGGTGGTCATCATGCGCCGGCGGCCCGAGGACATCGGCATGCTGCCCGACGGAGCGCAAGCGCCGGCAGTCCCCGCAGTTGCCGCGTCGGCGGGACGGGGCCGGCACGTCGCATCGCGCGGGACGGCGACGCCGGTCAGCTGGACATCCAGAGAGGCAATGCGGACCAAAGCCTTCTGGCTGGTGTCGATGGTGGCCTTTCTGAACGTGACGGGCAGTTCGGGCCTGGGATTCAGCCTGGTGCCGTACCTGCACGAGTTCGCGGGGCTGACCACCCCGCAGGCGGCGGGAGTGCTGAGCGTGAGCACCTTCCTGGCGTTGAGTAGCCTGGTATGGGGACAGGTGGCGGGCCGGTTCACGCCGCGCTGGTGCATCGTCGCGGCCATGGCGGTATCGGCGCTGGCGACGCTGGGCTTGTTGCAGGTCAACTCGCTGGGAGCAGCCTACGCCTACGGGGTGTTCTGGGGGTTGTTCCACAGCTCGATGGAAGTGCTGGTGTACATGGCGCTGGCTGACTACTTCGGGCGGGACTCCTACGGAGCCATCGCCGGCGCCATGCGTCCCTTCGAGGCCGGCGGCCTGGGCCTCGGCCAGATTGTAGGCCCAGTGGTGTACGACCTGACGGGCAGCTACACCATCCTGATCCTCTTCTCGGCGGCGGCACAGGCGTCAGGGATGATCCTGATGGCGTTGGCGCGGCGGCCGGAGCGGCGTGCGGTGGGGGTTGCGGCAGAGGAGGCGTAGGCGCGGTATCCTGGTCGGATTGCGCCGCAAGGTAACTTGTGACAGTAGACGGCGGATTAGCCCATTGCCCATTTGGCTGCTGAACGCGGTTTGTCCGCGTGAATGGGGCTGATTATCAGTAGCGGCTCCCCTATGATTATCAAAAATCAACCGGTTTACTGAACCGTAGACCTTCATGGGGCAAAATGAACGTAGCCACCGAAATACCGTCAGTCAACTTTCACCTGTGGAAGCCTTGCAACATGAAATGCAGATTCTGCTTCGCTACTTTCCTGGACGTGGGCAAGGGCATCCTGCCGGAAGGTCATTTGAACCGAGAGGATTGCTTATCGGTGGTGGCGGCGCTGGCTCAGGCCGGGTTCAATAAAATCAACGTCGCCGGCGGGGAGCCCACGCTCTGCCCCTGGTTGCCTGACCTGATACAGCTAGCCAAGGAGCGGGGTCTCACCACGTCCATAGTCACCAATGGCAGCCGCATCACGCCAGAGTGGCTGGACCAAGTGGAAAACTCCCTTGATTGGGCTGCTTTGAGCATTGACACGGTGGAGCAGCAAAAGCTGGAAGAGTTGGGGCGAACGACCAAGGCCGGCCCCCTG
The DNA here is from genome assembly GCA_964347975.1 of uncultured Dehalococcoidia bacterium. Classification (GTDB taxonomy): domain Bacteria; phylum Chloroflexota; class Dehalococcoidia; order Lucifugimonadales; family UBA3495; genus Bin87. The sequence goes on along the minus strand of CAYGAY010000036.1, from coordinate 22,769 downwards.
AGCGAGGACAACTACTTGGGCATCATTGATTTGCTGAGGGAGCGGGGCATCCGCTTGAAAATCAACACGGTTGTGACGCGGAGCAATTGCGACGAGGACCTGACCGATTTCATCATCAAAGCGTGCCCGGAGCGGTGGAAGTTGCTACAGGTACTCCCGGTGGGCGGCCAGAACGACGGGGCGGTTGATGACTTGGTGATTACTCCCGAACAATTCGCGGGCTACGTGGCCCGCAACCGAAACGTGGAGACGATGGGCGTCACGGTGGTTCCGGAAAGCAATGACCTGATGACCGGCAGCTACATGATGGTCGATCCGGCAGGCCGCTTCTTCGACAACATGGCCGGAACCCACGTGTACAGTCGTCCCATAAACGAGGTCGGCGTCGCTGCCGCGCTGCGGGAAGTATCGGTCGCTCCCGATAAATTCCGACTACGGGACGGCTTGTATGATTGGTAGAGAATACAAGGAGGATGTTATGCCGGAACGCGAAGTGACCCCACGCCTTCCCACCAGCGGCCAAATAATCGGCGCTCTGGTTACAAGATTGGGCATAGAGCACCCGGTTCTCCGCAAGAGAACGACCCGCCGGTATTTCTCCGGCGATCCGGAGCGCTTGGTGAAAGATTCCAGCCGGGACGAGATTATCGGTGCCATAGCGGATGTGTTGACCAGCGCAGGGTTCATTGCATCGCCGCAGGCGGAGGAAGCCGGTTACAAGTTGGCACCGGCATTGGCCGACACACTACGGTGGCACGCGGAGAACTGGGACATGTCACGGTCGTTCCTACGTCGCAGGATGGCGCGGGTCTTGCCCGGTCACCTGCTGATGATCTGGGAAGCCTACATCAGACTCGCCATCATCGACCTAGCCATCAGGGTAGCCGCCCATCTGCGCCTTGCCGGATCGTCTCCGGCGACGCTGGAACTGCTCAGTTGGACGAGCCGTACTAATAGAGGTAATTACCTCAACCAAAAGCGCCGGCAGACTTCCCTCTCTTTGGAAGATTTTGTCGAGGCTGTCGAGGTGAGCAACAACACCGTCGATGCCTGGATGTACCACGGAGTTCGCCCGTCCGATGACAACATTATGAAGATAGCCAAAACTCTGGCTGACAACATTGAAGGTTCGAACGTAGCGGGCATCGCCCTTGAATTGCGAGCCCTCTACTGGGTCAGCGATGTCGCCGACCTGTTGGCCGAGCACATCGGGGAGGAATCTGTGGCCGAGGCCATCGAGCGGTTGCGCGGGTACGCTGAGACAGTCTATCAGATCATTGACAATCAATTCCCTGCCGAAGACCGTGAAGAAAATCTCACTGTATTGGCAGATCTGGGCGCCAATGCGCGACGCGCTCAACCTCTGTTAAATGCACTGATTGACCGGGAACCGGACGACGAATGGCGTGCGGACCTGCGGTCCGCCACCGGGATAGAATGGGCCCACCGCGTCCTTTCGGTCAATGTGAACGTTAACCTTGCAGAGGCGGACGCCCTCATTCAGAAGACGGAAGGCCGTCTGCTGGAAGATTGGGACGTGAGCAATCCCGACGCCTATGCTCATTACCGGCGCTCCCTGGAACTCAGTATAGCTGGGAAATTATGGGAAGCCCTGGCCGAGGTAGAAACGGCGGCCCGGCTCGACCCATTGGACCCGGCGAACCACTGTACGCTGGGCTTTGTGAAAACCAGCATCGGCATCGGGAGTGAAGATGCTGAGATCGTCAACGAGGGATTGGCTGCATTATGGCTGGCGGTGGCGCTGGATCCCAAATGGATTCTCCCCTGGACCGAAATTGGTTTGACCCTGCACTATACCGGCAAATCGGCGGAGGCCGTAGAACACCTGCTTGCCGTGAAACCGGAATGTGGGCCATTGGATTCCCGTTACCACAGCGCGTTGGGGACTATGTACTGGAAACTGAGCCGATTGCCGAAAGCGCTGGCGGCGTTCGAGGCTGCGCTCGAACTTGATCCCGAGGAGACGTCCCATTTGGTGGCGGCTTCGGAAATCGCCCTACTGACCGGCGATGACGAAAAGCACCGGCGATATTCCAGGTTGGCCCGTCATTTCGGGGCAGATGACGGCACGTTCAAATTCATGGAATTGCTCCGGGAATTTGGCCGGGAAAAGGCGGACGACGGGGGCACTGTTGAATACGACCGGAAGATCGCCGTCATGAATGCCGTCATCAGGCTCAGTCCCGATGATGACTATGCCCACCTTAACAGAGGGCTAGCACATTTCGCCAAGGGTGAAGACGACCTGGCTATCGCGGATTTGGATGCCGTGCTGCGGGTGGACCCTGACCACGCGGGGGCCTATATGCTGCGGGGCACTCTATTCGGAAACCGGAAGCAATGGGAACGTATGATCTCTGACATGAGCGAACTCATCCGCCTCAGACCTGACGATGCGATGGCCTACTACAAGCGAGGACAGGGTTACGGGGAACAGGATGCGTTGGACCACGCTCTCGCCGACTTGTGCGAGGCTATCCGCTTGGATCCCAACCATGCCGACGCTTACCGTGTACGAGGTGATTGCCTTCGGTATAAAGGGGAGTACGACAAGGCAATCACAGATTTTGACACAGCACTGCGTCTCGATCCCGATAATGCGGCGGCCTGCCTGGGCAGGGGAGCGGCATATCGCATGAATGGCGATCCTGACCAGGCAATTGCCAATTACGATGCTATTGTGCGTCTCAAACCTGAGGAGCCGCTTGCCTATCGGTTCCGTGGGGACGCCTATTTGGCCAAAGGGGACTATGAGCAAGCGATTGCTGACTGCAACAGAGCGCTGAAACTCGCTCCTGGCGACCCGATAGCTTATTTCTGCCGCGGCAACGCCCACTTATCCAGCGGTGAACTGGAACTGGCGCTGACGAATTTCGATGCAGCAGTTAAGCTCGATCCTGCAAGCGGTCGCTCCATATACGGCCGTGGGCTGGCTCGTGAGTTGATGGGGGATGTGGACGGAGCTGACGAAGATTATCAACTGGCCAGAGAGCTGGGGTACGACGACAGCGACGATAGCTGCGAGTAACGGCGCTGGCGGAGTGTCAGCAAATAACAGGACTGGTGTTGACCGCAGGCACGTCACGCCTGCCGCAGCTTGGGCGCGACCACCGCCAGCGCCAGGACCAGCGCGATACCCGTGAACCCAACTACCTGGGCCGCTCCCGGCGCGCCCCAAACGCCGGCGATGGCTCCGGCGGCCACGCTGCCGAAGCTGTAGGCCAGGATGGCGAATGATCGCAGGCCCATCACCCGACCCCGGAACTCCTGCTGGGTAGCGCGCAGCAGCAGCGTGAGGATCAACACCTGTGTAGCGGCGAAGGACATGCCCACCAGCGCGAATATGCCCATGGACAGGTAGAAGGAGCGGGACAGGGAGAAGATCAGGATCATCGCGTGCCACATCACCACGGCGATGATGAGCAGCGTACCGGGCCGGGGGAGGTTAGGCGTCATCGCCAGTCCCAGGGATCCGCTGAGCGCCCCGACGCCGAAGGCGAAAAGCAGCAATCCCAGGCCGGCCGCATCGGTTCCCAGTACGTCCCGGGCGAAGATAGGAGCCAACCCGGTGTGTACCGTCCAGCCGGCCAAGTTGATGATGATCGCCACCGTCAGCACCGCCCAGATGACCTGGTTGCCGACGGCGTAGCGCAGGCCGTCGGTGATGGTGCGCAACACAGATTCGGGCCGCCGGCCGCTCTCGGAGCGTTCCAGCCTGATGCCCGAGGCGACCAAGCCGCTGCACAGGTACAGGCCGGCGATGGCGAGGTAGGCCCCCTGGGGACCGAAACTCTTGAACAGCACGCCGCCGATGACCGGGCCGCACAGCATGGCGATGTTCATGGCGATGGTGTTGAAGGCCGCCCCGTTGTTCAATCGCTCTCGGGGCAGGGTGTCGCCGACCAGCGACTGCGCCACGGGCATCTGAAACAGGCGGATCACGCCCATGAAGAGGGTGATGGCGAAGATGTGCCAGACCTCCAGCAGGCCGGTCAGGATCAGCGCCAGCATCAGGATGCCCATGGAACCCATGATGAATTCCACCGACATGAGCAGCAGGTTCCGGGGCAGCCGGTCGGAGATTGCGCCGGCGAAGAGGGCCATGAAGTTCAGCGCCATGCGCGCCGCCGCGATGGAGCCGACCAGGAAGGGCGAATCGGTCAGCGTCAGGACGAACCAGCCCAGCACCGCCGACTCCATCTGCGTCCCCATGCCCACCAGGGCAGTGGAGCACCATACGAAGGCGAAATTGCGATGGCGAAAGATGCCCAGGGGCGTGGAAGCCCGGGTCAGCGTGGCAGTGAGTCTCAAGCTATTGTCCCACGCCGGCGTCGCAGTTCTTGGGCATAAGGGCTGTCATTGCGAGGAGCGCAGCGACGCGGCAATCTCGTCGCTGGAGCAACCACCGTTCCCGAGATGAGATTGCCACGCTTCGCTCGCAATGACAGAGTTGGGAGGATTACCATAGATCTTGCGTCGCCAGCCGCGCCCCTTCTGCCATTGACGCCAGCTTGGCCCAGGCGATATTGGCCTCCACCTTGCGGCCCCAGGCGGAGGCGCCGAAGCCGCAGTCGCTGCCGGCGATGACGTTCTCCCGGCCCACCGCGTTGGCATAGTTCAGGATGCGCTGGGCGATGAGTTCCGGATCCTCGATGAAGTTGGGGGTGGTGTCCAGCACGCCGGGTATGAGAACCTTGCCTTCGGGTAGTCGCACATCCTCCCACACCTGCCACTCGTGGCCGTGCCGGGGGTTGGCGCCCTCGATTGACAGCCCCAGGGGGCGAGCCTGCAATATCCCATGGACAATCTCCCGCAATGGAACGTCGTGGTGATGCGGGCCTTCGGTGTTGCCCCAGCAGACGTGCAGCCGCGTCCGCTCCGGGTCGATGCCCCGCAGGGCGTAGTTGATGACCTCAACGTGCATTTCCACGATCTTCTTGAAGTCGTCCACTGAGAGGTGGGAGAACTGGGAGACGCGGGTCATGGCCAGGGCGTACAGGTATTCCTCCTCGGCGGCGTAGTACTCGTTGGGCAGGAAGTTGGCGATGACGCCCGGCGAGGCGGCGGTCATGAATACCTCTTCCACCGGCCGGCCGGCTGAGACTTCCCGGAGGTTGGCGATATCCCGCTCCACGGCCGGCCAGTCCTTCCAGGCAATCGGCCCGGTGCAGGCCGGTTGGGGCATGTTGCGGGAGGACATATGGGTCTGCGTGGCGGCGTATTTCGGGGAGTCGGCATCATCAAGGCGCGGGCGAGAACGCGCCATCCGCTCGCCCTCAAAGCCGGTGAGCCGTTCCTTGACGTAGGTGGCGTACTGTGAGCGGCCCTGCTCGCCGTCGTTCACCACGTCGATGCCGGCGTTCTGCTGCCGGTCGAGTACGTCGCCCACGGCGTCGCGGACGCTGGCGCGGAACGACGCCTCATCGAAACTCGGCCGATCCTCGCGCAGCCGCAGCAGTTCCTGGAGCTCGGGAGACCGGGGCAGGCGGCCGGTGTGGGTGGTGAGAATCCGGGACGCGCTGCGCTTCATGGCTCCTCCCTGGCGCGTGCCCCGTATCAAGTACGGGGAGACGTTAATGATCTGGGACGCCGGGGCAATTGTACTCCACCCGGCGGGTTGCGGTTGGCACGCCTGCGGTGATTGGGGAGAAGCGGTGTTGACGTTCGGCTCAGTCGATCAGAGCTATGACCGTGGCTTGGCTGCCGCGAGCGCGTTCGCGGTTGGCGTCTGAGATGGAGGCGCCGATCACGGCGGCGTGGGTCGTGGCGCCGCTGGCATGGTGCAGGATAGGCGCCCGTTGGCCGGCACGGTCAACGTCCGTGTCAGCCACGGTGATGGAGACCTCAGCGACTACGTGAACGCCGTCACCCTCCGGTGAATTGCCCCGGAGGATGATGTCGGCCCGGTCGAGGTCATCGGCGTCGTCCTCGGTGACGGCTCCGGCCATGACGACATTGTTGACCAGGTCGGTGATCGCGCGTCCGTTCTGTCGGTTGATGGCGACCAGCGCCTCCGCGTTCGGCGCGCCCAAGTGTCTCCGGACAAGGCGGGGCGCTCTTCTGATCGCTCGCCGCTCGTACTCAGTCCCAGTGAGGTTGCTGAGTTGCCCCGGCATGGTATCCTGCTTGTCGGCCACGGTGTCCAGTTGCCCCTGCACAGTGTCCAAGCGGGCGTCGATACCTTCGAAGCGGGCGGCGGTGGCATCTTGCTTAGCTTCCAGTGCGGAGAGCCTTTGTTCAAAGACCCGCGGCATGTCGGCAACGGTGGCGGTGAGTTAGGCAACCTGCTCCGGTAGAGCCAGCAACTCCCGGGTGAGAGTGCGCTGTAGCAGCGCCTCTTCGATCTCCGGGTTGTTTTCCAGGGCTTCGAGGATTTCTGAGATTGGGTTGGGAGTGATCATAGTGGCTGGCGCTCGTGGATGGTAAGACAATTTTATCCGGTTGGGTCGGGTTTGCGGAAGATGCCGTCTCGTCAGCCCAACAAAGTCACGCACCGGGCCGGGTCGGATTCGGTCAGTACCTGGGGTCGGTGGCCGGTGTGCGCGTAATCGGCGACCAGCTTGCCCGCCATGGGGCCGCGCCCGAAACCTGATGAGGCCAGGCCGCTGACGATGTACAGGTTGTCCAGCTGGGGTATCTTACCAATGATCGGGCGGCCGTCCAGGGAGAAGGGCATCAGGCCCGACCAGGTGCGGTCGATGGACAACTGGCCCAGGAAGGGCAGGATTTCGGCGGTATGAGAGAAGTTGACCTCAATGCCGCCGGCGTCGACCGTCCGGTCATATCCCACCGCCTGACGGTCGCCGCCGAAGATTATCTCGCCGTCCCGGGTTTGCCGCCCGTAGAGATGACGGGTGACCCGCCGTCCGCCGACATGGGTCAGTTCAGGCGGCGTGTCGGCGTCACCGCCGGGGTTGGCGCTCCAATGGGAGTAAGATTCCACCGCCGCCATTCCGTGAAACACCCGGGGCGGCATCGGCTGCGTCGCCCACATCTGCCCGCGCACCGGAACGATGGGTATATCGATGCCCAGCATATGACCCAACGGCCGGCACCACGCCCCTGCCGCCAGTACCAGCGTGTTGGCGCGGCGCTCCGCGTCGGAGCAGACAATCCGGTAATCGCCGTCGGCGGTGCGGGCGATGCCCGTGACTTCCTGTCCGGTCAAGATCCGCGCGCCCCGCGCCGCTGCGGCGGACGCGAAAGCTCGGGTGGCTTTTCGAGGGTCGGCCTGACCGCGCAGTGGGAAGTACAATGCCCCAGCCAACTTCGGGTTCAACTCCGGCTCGATGCTCCGCGCCGCGGTTACGTCGAGCAACTCAGCCGTATAGCCGCGGGACTGCAACGCAAGCGCCCGGTCCCTGGCATAGGCGTACTGCTCTGCGTTCTGTATGGCCTGGAGGCCGCCGGAGGCACGGAACTCGATATCGTAGCCCAAGTTCAGTTGCAGATGCCGAAAAATCTGCCGGCTGCCCATGGTCAGGTGCGTTTCCAGGTCGGGAGCGTGGCCCCAACCCAGGGCGCCGATGCCGCCGGCGTTGACGCCCGACGCTTCCGACGCGATCTCGCCGCGTTCCAGCAGGGTAACGCAACGGCCGTATCCGGCGAGGTAGTAGGCGGCAGATGCTCCGGCGATGCCGCCGCCGATTACGATGACTTCTGAATGGGACACTCCAGCCTCACTCCGCGCCGGCGCAACCAGGTGTGGAGATGGTGGGCGCTGGATGCGCGAGGAGATCAGGCCCGCAGCGAGTTGCCGTTGCCCATGGGAACGTAATACACCCGAACCGGGCCATTGATTGCTGCTGCTGCATCGGGTCTCAGATAGGTGCCAGCTACCACTGGAATAGCGGCGTTCCCAGTGATCTTATTGAGGATCGCAGATTGGTCGATGGCCCTTGAAACATCATTGCTATTGACTGTGTAAGAAATTTGGACGACAAGATAGGCGTCGTCTTGTAGTATCGAACTATGTCCGTAAAAATAGGCGTCGGCATTGGAAACTTGCCGCATCTCGTCGGTGGTGATGTCCTTTTGACGAGCAGCGTCTTCGGCGATACTCCTGATCTGGCTCTGCGGTATTTCCCGGAGACCAGTCATGTTGAGAGTGTTGGCGTATCGGCTGATGCGCCGGGAACTCAACAACTCTAACCCCCAGCCTTTAATTTCGGCAACGGAATTGTCCAGGTTGCCGATGGTCGCTTGCGCAGTCCGCAGGGTGTCACGGATGGCATCGATCTCAGCCTGTATGGTCTGCTGAAATATCAGAAGACTTTCGAGCTGGGGCATGATGGCCTGCTGCGAGGCTTGCAGACTTTCGAGTTGAGGCAGGACGGCCTGCTGAATCCTCCCCACGTTAGTCAAATCGGTTTGCAGATTATCGACTGCGGACCCCAACGGCTCTAACGCCTTGACCATCGCCGTGGGGAGTGAGTCCAGTATCTCCTTCAGGAGGTCGATCAACTGCGGAACGGCGCTTTCGAGAGCATACAAGCGTTCCTTGTCCCGCCGCATTTCCTCGCTGGTGAAAATTTCAGTCAGGAGTGCGCGAGATTCGAGATCGCCGTTCAGATCCCCGATCAACTGCCGCGCGATGGAATGCGGGTTAATGGGCTGGCCGGTTGCGGTCGTAGCAGTCATAGCTTTGTCGCGTTCTGCCGGGTTTCGCGGAGCGATTGGCTGTCGCCATTGGAAAGTTGGTCAGTCGGCCGGCAGGCCCATGGCCCGGTGGGCGCGGCGTTCGGCGCGCTCCAGGTACCAGTCGTCCATGGTCATGGGGCTACCCTTGCCGCCCCGACGGGCCATGATAACCTCGGACATGATGCTGACCGCCAGTTCTTCCGGTTCCAGCGCGCCGATGTCCAGGCCAATGGGAGCGCGAACCTGGGCCAGCCGTTCCCGGGGCACGCCCTCCTGGAGCAGACGCTGGTAGATCATCAGCGTCTTGCGGCGGCTGCCGAGCAGGCCGATGTAACGAGCCCGGGTTTGCAGCGCCGATTCCAGGGCCACGTCGTCGAACCAGTGGCCCCGAGACGCCACGACGATGAAGCTGTTTACGTTGATGTCCAGATGCTTGGCCCAGTCGGTGTAGGGGGCGACGATGGTCTCCTCGGCGTAGGGGAATCGTTCCGCGTTGGAGAAGTCCTCCCGGTCGTCCACGATGTACACTCGGTAACCCAGGCGGTGGGCCAGGTCGGCGGTGGCTTTGCCCACGTGGCCGCCGCCCACCATCACCAGCGTGGGCGGGGTAGTGAAGCCCTCGACAAACAGCTCGGTCTTGTCGTCGATGGTGACGGATTCATTTGCTCCGACGGCGGCGACCCGGCCGCAGGCTTCCAGCGCGAGTTCGTCCAGTTCCGCCGTGCCGATGCCGCCGGCGATGGACCCGTCGGAGCGCAGCAGCAGCTTGGCTCCCAGGGCGGCCGTGTCACCGTCGGAGCGGACTATGGTGGCCAGGGCGGCTGGTTCCGCGCCGTCGTAAGCGCCCAGCAGCTCATGGCCGATGTCGGAGAAGTCGTCGGTTTCCCAGAAGGGTTCAAGGTAGAAGTACATGGTGCCGCCGCAGACCAAGCCGTCGCGGGCGGCGATGTCCTCGTTGAGGTAGTAATCCTTGAACTCCGGGCCGCCGTGATTACGCATGATTTCACGGGCGGCAAACCAGATGTCGCCCTCCACGCAGCCGCCGCCCAGGGTGCCGACCGCGGAGCCGTTCTCCCGTACTAGGAGCATCGCGCCGGCTTTCTGCGGCGTGGAGCCTTTGGTGCGGACCACCGTAGCCAGCACGCAGGGATTACCCGATTCCAACTGATTGACCGCTTCTTGGATTACTTCGCGCACGCCAACACCTGCCTGATACCTGTTTCGGGCGTATTTTGTCAATCTCACGGGCCCATGAGCCGTCGCGAGGGATTGATGAACCCATTATAACTTAACGGCGGTTGCGAGTTGCGTCTATCGCTTCGGTCGGTCCGTCTATCGCCGGCGGCGAAACAACTGCCAAACGGGTACGCTGAAACCCGGCAGCAGATCGCCGCCGGCGAGAATGTCATCTTCGCCCAATATCACCGGCGGCGCGTTGGGAAAGTATCTCGTGACGGTGACCGTTGCCGGGTTGGGAACCCAGACTTCTCGCGCTCCGAAGTTGAGCCACATCTGAGCCTTGTCGGACGGCAGGCGGTCGGAGCGGGAATTGCTGGGAGATTCGACCTCAACGCAGAGGTCGGGCGTCAGATCCGGAAAGCCAACGGTCCCTGGCGGGATGCGCCCAGGGGCGAACCAGGCCACATCGGGGCAACGCACAGTGTCAGGGTTGGATTCCAGTTGGTAGCCGGGTTCGCCAGCCCGGGCTTCGCCGTAATCAGTGGACTCAGTGTACTGGAACATTATGCCACTAGTTCTGAATACAGTCGCACCGTGAGGATCTCCTGTGCCCGCTTCTTTCTCCGTTAGAAAACCGCGGATTAGTTCGTAGCGCTTGCCGGGAATCCGCTCCATCTCCAGGAATTCGTCGGCAGTCATCAAGCGCGGTTTGATGGTGGTCATCGTTCGCCTCAGCATGATGGGCAACGCTGGCCCGGGGTTGCCGCATTATACGGCATCGGTTTGTCGCCGTTCCCGTAGCCGGTCGGCGGTGGCAGCCCCGAACGGCTATCGTGTATCATTGCCCCGCGCATAGCAATTGACCAACACTCTCCGTTATTTATTCCCCACTCATATCAACTGAAATGGCGGTGTGATGATGACTATGACCAGGCGACGAGTTACCAAGCCCGTGTACGTGGGCGGCGTCAAGGTTGGCGGCGACGCCGACATTACCGTCCAGTCCATGACCAAGACCGACACCCGCGACGTGAAGGCCACCGTGCGGCAGATCCACGAACTGGAGGAGGCCGGCTGCGAAATCATCCGCTCCGCCGTGCCCGATATGGAAGCCGCCAAGGCGATGGCGGAGATCAAGAAGCAGATCCATATTCCCCTGGTCGCCGACATACACTTTCACTACCAGTTGGCGCTGGAGTGCGCTGAAGGCGGGGTCGATTGCCTGCGGTTGAACCCCGGCAACCTGCGCAACGAGGACCAGGTGCGCCAGGTGGTGCAGGCCGCCAAGGAGCGGAACATTCCCATCCGCATCGGCGTGAATTTCGGCAGCCTGCCTCCCGTGGGCGGCATCGGGCGCACTCGCGGATTCTCCCGGCACATGGACCTGGTGAATAGATTGCCCAAGGCCGGCGAGGCCCAGGCCGGCGACTACAGCGTGGTTGACCACATGGTCGCCACCGCCCTCTGGGAGATCAGCCTGCTGGAGGAGCAGGACTTCGACCAGATCAAGATTTCCATGAAAGCTTTCGACGTTCCCACCACGGTGGAAGCCTACCGCCGGCTGGGCGAGATGACGCCCTATCCACTGCACCTGGGCATCACGGAGGCCGGCACGGCCCAGTCGGGTTCCATCCGCACCGCCGTGGGCCTGGGAGTGCTGCTGTACGAGGGCATCGGCGACACCATCCGCGTGTCCTTGAGCGACGACAGCGTGGAGGAGGTCATCACGGGGTTTGAAATCCTGAAGTCGCTGAACCTGCGGGACAAGGGCGCTACCATGGTGGCCTGCCCCAGCTGCGGCCGGGCCGACGTGGACATCCGCAAGCTTGCCAACGACGTGGACGCGCTGCTGAAAAAGACGGACAAGAACATCAAGGTGGCCGTGATGGGCTGCGAGGTGAACGGCCCCGGAGAAGCCAAGGACGCCGACGTGGGCATTGCCGCCGGCGCCGGCCGGGCCATCATCTTCCGCAAGGGCGAAAAAGTCCGCGTGGTGCCGGAAGCCGAAATGCTGACCGCGCTGATGGAGGAGATTGAGCAGACGCCGGTCGGGGCGTAGCGCGATGTACGAAATCCGGCGAACCATCGAATTTGATGAATGGGTGAGGACCCTAGACATCGCAACGGTGCGCCGTGTTAACTCAGCCTTATACCAGATGTCAGAAGGCAACTGGGGAGACTACAAGCCATTGCCGAGCGCTCCCGGTATTTGCGAGCGCCGATTGAGGGGCAAAGGGCCGGGCATTCGGCTATATTTTGCCGTCAAGGGGCAAATGCAGTATGGCTTTTGACTGGCGGGGATAAAGCATCGCAACAGCGCCGGGACACTGCCCAATCTCAACGACTCCGTGACCGATACCGGTAGAGGAGCACAAGAACATGGTTCTTACCCGACATGATGATTACGTCAGGGACCGTATCCTGCAGGACCCAGAATTTGCCCGGATGATGCATGAAACCGCCGTTGACCTTCTAGGCGGCAACGACGAAGACCGCCGGATTGCCTTGCGCATACTGCGGGACGGTTTCGCCCTTACCGACGATGAAATCCAGGCCCTCCGGGCTGCCCAGGCGGACGCCCCGCGCGATGCAGCTTACTTCCTCAGGTTCGGCGACTACAGACTGGATGCCTGTGATTACGCCGACGCTATTGCCTACTACGACCGCGCCATCGCACTGGCCCCGGACGACGCGGCGGCTTATCACGGCCGGGGCATCGCCAAAGATGGACAGGGCGATTACGCCGGCGCCATCGCCGACTTTGACCGCGCCATCGCACTGGCCCCAGATGACGCGGATGCCTACCACAACCGGGGCGTCACCAAATCTGAACAGGGAGATTACGCCGGCGCCATCGCCGACTACGACCGCGTCATTGCGCTGGACCCGGACAACGTAGCAGTCCACGACGACCGGGCCGTTGCCAAATCCGGCCTGGCTGGTCACGCCGGCGCACTCGAACCCAAAGAGGCCGCCGTATGACCACCACCCTCATCACTCCCGACACGCCCGCCCCCTTTGACGTAGCCGCTTTGGAAGACCTCGGCATCCCCGCACTGCCCACCGAGCGGGAGGCTTTGCGCCGTCGCCTGCTGGACGCCATCGCTCGCATCCGGCCCATCCTGGAGGCGGACGCCGAGGCCAACGACGCCGGCCAGACGCTATCGTGGCCGTCGGTGGTAGCCTTGTACCGCGAGGGTCTGCTGTCGCTGAAAGTGCCCCGGGAGCTGGGCGGGCCGGAGTGCGACCCGCTGCTGTACCTGGAACTGTGCGACGAGCTTTGCTACATCAACCCCTCGGCCGGCTGGTGCGCGTTCATCAATAGCACCAGCGCGTCGTGGCTGGGGGCGTTCCTGCCCGACGCCGGCGTGGAGCGCATTTTTGGCAAGCGATCTTCGACCAGTCAATCTTCGGCCAGTCAACGGATGCCCATTGCCTCGGGCGCGATCGTTCCCCGTGGGCTGGCGACGCCCGTGGCAGGCGGTTGGCGGGTCAGCGGACGGTGGCCTTTCGCCAGCGGGTCGGCCCACTCATCGTGGCTGCTGGCTGGCTTCCGCATTGTCCGCGATGACGAGCCGGGTCCGGAGCACATGATATTCGCCGCGCCCATCGCGGACGTGCAGTTCCTGGACAACTGGCAGGTGATGGGCTTGCAGGGCACCGGCAGCCGCGATTTTGTATTCACCGACTATTTTGTGTCCGAGGACCTGGCCTTCGACCTGATGTCCACCGACCCGCGCCAGGGCGGACCGCTGTTCTGGCTGGGCCGGCCGGGTTTCGTCACGCCGGACCACGCCGCCTTCGCCCTGGGGGTGGCCCGCCGCGCCCTGGACGAGATTGCGTTGCAGGCGGGATCCTACCAGCGGGGCTACCTGACTTCGCCCATCGCCCAGCGGGGCGCGTTGCAGCATGACCTGGGCAAATGCGACCAGCAACTTCGCGCCGCCCGCGCCCTGTGCCGCGAGGCGATAGAAGACGCCTGGGAGTTCTGCCGGCGCCAAGAGCGTCCCGACCTGGAGCGGCAGCTACGGCTGCGCGGGGCCTGCGTCTATGCCACCGACGTAGCCTGCCAGGTGACCGCCACCGCCTTCCGCTACGGCGGCGGCAACGCCATCTACAACGACCGGGTATTGCAGCGGTGCCTGCGCGACATCAACGCCGCCGCCCAGCACTTTATGGTGAACAGCAGCGCCTACGATAACCTGGGGCAATTCCGGCTGGGGATGACGGGCGTGAACGCTATGGGGTAGCGGGCCCGCCGGCGGCCAAATCAGACGGTTTTACCGACAGTCTTTCCATTGCCCCGTGTCATTCTGAGCATAGCCGAAGAATCCCGGTCCAATGGCGGCGGCGATTTTCCCAAAGTGCGCGTTGTGCTAACGAGATTCTTCGCTACGCTCAGAATGGCACAGGAGTTACGGAGTTGGGGGCTTCAACACCGTCATTCCCGCGAAATAACAGCCTGCCCCGTGCCTGACACGGGGTCACCCCGCGCTTGACACGGGGCGGGAATCCAGCAGCGTTTTCTGGACTCCGGCTTTCGCCGGAGTGACAGGCGTGGGATTTTAAGTGCGCAACTCCTATATCAATCAAAATACCTAAAACGGAACGCTACCGGCAATACCGGAACTTCCCCCTTACTGGATGTTCGCTGGCACGGAAAGGGCGACGCAGAGTCTTGTATCTTGACCTTGGCGCGGTTAGTCGTGGTGGGGAGTGAGTCGCCGCGCGGCAAACCGGCAGGGTTTCGGCGCTCAGCGAGTGTAAAAAACTCCCTCTCCCCTTGGCGGGAGAGGGCTGGGGTGAGTGGGAGTTTCTTCACAATCTCATCTCTCGCCTGAAATTCACGGCCGCTTTTTGGACGCCCACTAGTAAGGGACAGCACATCCGGACCGGGCCACTTCCTGTTCCTTGCGCTCCCGCCTTCCCGCTGGGCCGGATTTTTGATGTATCATGCTGCCCAGCGTTGCGCTGCCGGTTTTCCCTGAATCTGCTCATCCCGTATTCCGCCGGCGGTCGCTCTGGAGGTTTCTCAATGTCCGTGATGGTTACCGGCGGCACCGGGTTTATTGGCAACCGCATCATCCGCAAGCTGGTGGAACGCGGCGAGGAGGTGGTCTGCTTCGACCTGGCGCCGCCCCGGGCCAACCTGCAATCCCTGCTGGACCGCATATCCATCTACCGGGGCGACGTGACCCGCCTGGACCACATCCTGGAGGCCGTCAACCGCCACGACGTTGATCGCATCATCCACATGGCCGCCCTCTTACCGCCGGATACCGAGGACCGGCCGGCCACCGGCATGGCCGTCAACATCGACGGCACCAACAACGTTTTTGAAGCTGCCCGCTGGGGCACCATCCGCCGCGTGGTGTACGCCAGCAGCATCGCCGTGTACGGCGTCCAGGACACCTTCGGCGACCGTCCCCTCATCGAGGACGACCTGCCGGCGCCCATCAACGTGTACGGCATGACCAAGGCGGTCAACGACTTCGCCGCCGCCCGCTACCGGACGCTGCACGGCCTGGACATTCGCGGCGTCCGGATCTGCACCGTGTTCGGCCACGGGCGCGTCACCGGCATGACCGGCATGATCGGCGGCCTGATGATGTCTCTGCCGGCTATCGGGCAGCCGGTGAGCATGGACTTCGACCCGATGGAAGCCTCGCCCATGATCCACGCCGAGGACGCCGCGGAGATCTTCGTCCGCGTCGCCCTGGCCGACCGTCTGAACCACCACATCTACATCAGCGGCGGCGAACTGGCGACGATTGCCGACGTGGCCGACATCGTGCGCTCCTACATTCCCGACGCCGGCATCACCACCGGCGACCGCCCGGTGCCTCACGTATATCTGGTGGACAACAGCCGGATGATGGCCGACCTGGGCTACGAACTGCCGCCGCTGCGGATGCGCGTCCTGGATCACATCAACGACGCCCGCGCCGAAGCCGGTATGGAACCCATCGGCGGCTGAGCGATGGCCGGCCCAACCGCGTTTGCTACAATGAGGCTGGGTGAACATTATGATTGAAACCACCGCCACGCAGAAAGAGGAAATCGCAGCCCTTTGCCAGCGCTACCGAGTCCGGCGGCTGACCTGGCTGCATGAACCCGTTCGCACCGGCCCCGACGCCGACAGCGAGGCGGCAATGTTGATTGAATTTACCCGAGACGATACGCCGCCATTGGCGACGCTGGTTAAGATGGAAACCGAAATTAGCGGCATCCTGAACCGGCAAACCGACCTGCATCTCCACATCAGGGATTTGTACCTGCACAACACTCCGTTCGAGGGGAAAATCGAGTACGACCGGGCGGATTATATGGAAATCCCGATGCCCAAAGACAAAATCGCCGAGTTCTGCCAGCATAAAAAAATCCGGTGGCTGGCCAAGCTGCCCCGACCGCGGCGGGATTCCATAATCCATGTCGCGGACGTCAATTTTCTGGCGGAGTTCGAGCCGGGCGTCGGCGTAGGGTGGGAGATATTCACGATGGGTGATGAACTTGGAGAGATTCTCGGCTGCTTTGCGGAAGTGGATACTCTGGGTGGTATTGAACCCGCAAAGCTCGCCAAGATACTGGAAAGCGTGGAAGTTCAGTATGAACGGACGCACTGACGCTGAGCGGATTGTCGATATGGTCCACTACGGTCAAGAGGCCATGGCAACGCTGGGCAACGCCAGTTATACGGAATTATGCGCTGACCGCCAACTACAGCTGGCCATCTTTTACTTGGTGGCGGTGGTTGGCGAGGCCGCCAGCAAAACCGACCCGGCGACACTGCGGCAGTATCGGGGAATCCCCTGGCACCAGGCTAGAGGCGCGCGCAATCACTTGGCGCATGACTACTACGCTTTGGATATGTGGACTGTGTACCGGATAGTCGTGGTGTATTTGCCGCAACTGATTGCGGCGCTGGAAACGACTACCAACAACCAGCAACCAGTAAGGAGAGTAAAACATGAGCGTTGCCATCGGCTACGTCCCCGGCGCATTTGGACAGGGGGGCGACGACCCTAACTTTCTCCGCATCCTGGTTGAGTTGGGGGACAAGCACGAATACGATTCCATCTGGCTCAGCGACCGGATTTGCAGTGACCGCTTCAGCCTGGAGCCAATGGTCGCCCTGTCCCTGGTGGCCGGCTACTCCGACCGGCTCAAGTTCGGGACCAGCGTACTGGCCCTGCCCCTGCGCAATCCGGTGGTGCTGGCCAAGCAGGTTGCCACTTTGGACTGGCTCTCCCAGGGCCGCTTCTTCCCCGCCGTCGGTCTCGGCCAGGAGGACCCCGACGAGTATGAAGCCTGCGGCGTGCCCAAGGCCGACCGAGCCCGGCGCACCGACGAGGCCATAACGCTGATGCGCCGCCTCTGGGAGGAGGAAGGGGTTACCCACGAGGGCGAGTTCTTCACCACCCACAACGTGTCGGTCACGCCCCGTACCTTCCTCAAACCCTCGCCCCCGGTGTGGATTGGCGGACGCAGCCCGGCGGCGGCCCGGCGGGTGGGCCGCGTCGGCGACGGCTGGCTGGTGTCCAGCGCGACCCCCGAGGAAGTCCGCGCCGGCCGGGAGATCGTCTTTGAGACCGCTCAGCAATATGACCGGGAGATCGAGGAAGACCATGTGGGCGTCCTCATCGGCTACTACATCTGCGAAGACCAGAAGGCCGGCGAGGCCAAATCGGAGCAGTTCGTCACCCGCCAGCGCCCCGACGCCCACTTCACTGAGTTCTCGGCCGTCGGCACCTCGGAGCAGGTCGGCGACTTCATCCAGCAGTATATCGACGCCGGCGGGTTCAAGTTCGTCATCCGTCCCCTCTGCGCCGGCACGGAGTCCATGGAGCAGTTGGAGCAGGCCGGCGAGGAAATCCTCCCCCGCTTCCACGGCCCGCTGGGCAAATAAAGACGGTGGGAGGCTGCCGCCATGACTACCGCAAAGCCGAAACTTCGCACTGGAACCCGGATGTCTCTGGATAAGTTCCTGGCCCTAGGCGAAACCGATGAAAAGTTTGAACTGGACGACGGAGCGCTCTATCAGATACCATCAGCCAATCCGGATCACCAGTTCTTGTTAGCTCGTTGGTGTTTCCTCCTGGAGTTTTATCTGGAGGCCTTTGCGGAGCCAATTGCCCAGCTGTATCTTGATATAACCACTGTTTTATCGCAGGAATTGCAGCGGGCCCTGCAACCTGACGTGGCCATTATTCTCAGCGAGCGCGCCGGCATCGTCGGCCGGAGTCGGATTGAAGGCGCGCCGGACATCGTGGTGGAAATCCTGTCGTCAGACCGGGGCCGGGATTTGGCGCGCAAGCGACGAATTTACGCTGAGGCCGGCGTCCGGGAATACTGGATTTGCGACCCGCGCAGCGACACGGTTAGGCTGCTGGCACTGCGGGAAGGCGCCTATTCAGAGCGTGGTTTGCTGGGCGCGGAGGATACGCTGACCACGCCGCTGCTCCCCGGCCTCGAGATACCGCTGGCCGACATTTTCCGCCATCGCCGCCGCCCGCCGCAGGATGAGTAGGCGGGTTGCCCCAATTACGCCGGCATACTATGATTTGACCAACCCATCCGGTCATAAGGAGCAGCGTTAAATATGAAAGCAGCCCAGCTAGTTGCCCCCAAGCGTTGGGAGTTCACCGAAGTTGACACCCCAACGCCCGCTGACGGCCAGGTATTGGTCAAGATGGAGCGCGTCAGCGTGTGCGGTTCCGATATACGCCACACCTACGGGCCGGTGCTCGACGAGTCCGAGTATCCCATGGCTCCCTGCAAGGGCGCCCACGAACTGGCCGGCGTGATCGTCGATAGCAAGACCGACGAATACCATGAGGGCCAGCGCGTGATAGTCATTCCGTTTCCCGGAACCGGGGGCCTCTGCGAGTACGTGCTGTCCGGCCCCGGGCGCATCGCCGTTCTGCCCGAGTACGATGGGCTGGACGAATGGGTCATGTGCCAGCCTCCGGGAACCGTGCTGTATTCTTGCCGTCAGATGGGCAGTCCCCTGCAGCAGAACATCCTCATTTTCGGCCAGGGCAGCATCGGCCTCAGCTTCACCATGATCCTTTCCCGCATGGGCGCGCGCAACGTCATCGTAGTTGACCCGCTGGACTACCGGCTGGAGAAGTCGAAGCAGATGGGTTCCACCCACCGTATCAACCCCGACAAGCAAGACGTTCACGAAGCCGTGATGGAGATCACCAGGGGACAGGGCCCGGACACCGTTGTGGAAGCCGCTGGTTATCCCGACTCCCTGAACGAGTGCTTCCGTCACGTTCGCCAGTTCGGCCAGGTGATCATCTTCGGCATCCAGACCGACCACATGGTGCCTATCGAACATAATCTATGGATGGACAAGCAGCCGCGCATCATCCCCACCACGGGCGCCCGCAGCGGCGACCCCATCAGCCAGATCCAGGACATGGTGGACCTGCGCGCCCGGGGTTGGGCCGATCCTGGCGAGCTGATCACACACCGCGTCGGCTTCTCCGATATCCAGAAAGCCTACGACATGTACGAGCAGCGCGACGACAACATCATCAAGGTGGTCATGGACATCAACACCTAGACCGCGCGGGAACGCGGCGCCGCCGCCGCAAAGCAGGGGCGAAGCACGTTTCGTCCCTGCTTTGCCCCCAACCGGACAGTGTCTCCGTCCACCACGGAAATGACTGCGGGCCAACGGGTCCGACTGGCCAGGGAAAACCTCTGCCTGGCGATGGCCCTGTTCGTAGCGTCGCATCGTGGTCTGATTTCCGTCTCCTTTTTCCCGTCCGGGGCCGAACTTCACATGCCGGACGGCGAAAGGATCAACGCGGGGGTTCCGCTGGACCTGCATGACCGGCGGTCGCTGCTGCGTTGCGCCGGCAACCAGATACGCGGCGCGTTCGTCCTGTCCGCCATGCAGACGCAACGGGAGTTGAAAGGGGCTTACGGCGATGATCCATTGTCCGAAACCAACGCCGACCTGCGAACCGTTCGCGCCGTCGTCTTCTTGATTGCCCGCAGCCTGGAAGGCAACCTGCTTGCCCCGGTCTGGGACATCCCTGTCGATTACCGGCAGACCTTCTCCGGTTCGGACTTGCGCATTGCGCTGAACCCCGGACAATGGCATGGTCAGGAGATACGCTGGGAACATTTCGGCGGGTTGTCCCGCTATTTAGACCTGACACTTTTCGCGTCTTACTGTCTCGACGGCGCTTTACCGCAACCGGCGGCCCGCGCCGCCACCGGCGACTATGGAGCCATGGGCGAAATGGCCGAGCTGCAATCTGCTGTGGGGATGACCCAAGGTCCCACCATCGCCGAGCCGGGCTACGGCAGCGGAGAGGGCCGCCCACATCGCCGCAATCCGGCGGTGGACGGGGCTGAAGCGGCCGCCGGCTGGGTTGCCCCCGACGGCCCGCCGCAACCCCGCTTCAGCGTCGCATCCCAAGCCAGCGAGCACGGGCCGGTGGATGATTTTGTCGCCAATGCCTGCGCCACGGGAGGCGAAGCGAAGGCCCTGGCTGGCGACCTCTATACTTCGTATGCCCGCTGGTGCCTGGAGAACGGCTATCTTGCTCACAGCCAGCGCAAGTTTGGCCTGGAGCTTCGGGCAAGAGGCTACCAACGTAAACGTCGGGGCAAGGGGCGCCACTGGTGGCTTGGCGTCGCCGCGACGCGAACCTGAGTCTAATTGGCGTCAGCGCCAAAACCGGAGCCGGCCGCTCGCCCCGAGATTTGACGAACTCCGGCAATCAGTTACACAAGCGTAACATTGGCGCAAAATTCGCGTAACAATCTATTGCGATACTGCTTTCCAAGCAGATAGGGCTGTTTTCGCCCAAAACCAGCTTGGAGACAGATTGAGATGATTGCCATAGCCGCCGGCGCCGCCTTCGTTGGATTGTTCGCCCTTTGGGTCATCGTGCCCCGTTTCATCCTCCGCCGGCACGAAAAGGCAGCGCAGTCCCCGGCAGCCATGCCCCTCGAAGAGATGGCCCCGCAGGCTGCGGACTAGCCGGCCAGACGCTAAACCTTCGGAAACCGGGCCGGGGAGCGACGCTCCCCGGTTTTTGTTATGGCTGCGGCAACAGGTTCGCTGCGTGGGGCGCATGATCACCGGGAGCGGCGCATCTGAACGGCGCTCAGGGGCGTTTTGGAGTGGATGCACTCTCACGCGTACCCACTTTGTCATTGCGAGGAGCGCAGCCCGATTTTTCACAAATCCGGCAATCTCACGACTGAAACGGCGGCGGCCTTGGGCAACGAGATTGCCACGCTTCGCTCGCAATGACAGGTCGAGAAAAGCAGTACGCATGAGGGATGCGCTTGATTGACAGGGAATAACACGGCGCGCAGAATGGCCGCATATTGCGAGGTGTCCGTTGTCCCGCCGGTTCCAGCTGAGCGGGAGGGCGCCCACCGCGCCCCACTACTGGAGGAGGACCTGATATGGCGTTTCCCGAGCGAATGAAGTTTGGCATCTTCCTTGGCCCGTTCCACCGGGTTGGCGAAAACCCGACCCTGGCGATGGAGCGCGACCTGGAGCTGATTGAATGGCTGGACAAGCTGGGGTTCGACGAGGCCTGGATCGGCGAGCACCACAGCGCCGGCTGGGAGATTATTTCCTCTCCGGAGGTTTTCATCGCCGCCGCCGCCCAGCGCACGAACCGCATCAAGCTGGGCACCGGCGTGGTCAGCCTGCCGTATCATCACCCGCTGATGGTGGCCAACAGGATGGTGCAGCTGGACCATATGACCTACGGGCGCGTTCTCTTCGGAGTAGGCCCCGGCGCCCTGCCCGGCGATGCCTACATGATGGGCATTCCCCACGAGTTGCAGCGGGAGCGCATGGACGAGTCCCTGGGCATCATCCTGCGGCTTTTCACCGAGACGGAGCCGATCACCTACCAGAGCGACTGGTTCGAGCTGAAGGAGGGCCTGCTTCAGCTGCGCCCGTACCAGCGGCCCTATATGC
Organism: uncultured Dehalococcoidia bacterium; assembly: GCA_964347975.1. Classification (GTDB taxonomy): domain Bacteria; phylum Chloroflexota; class Dehalococcoidia; order Lucifugimonadales; family UBA3495; genus Bin87. The sequence goes on along the minus strand of CAYGAY010000036.1, from coordinate 964 downwards.
ACACCGCCGTGGCATCGGTGCAGTCCCCGGCGGGCGTGACCCTGGCGGGAAAGCACGGCTGTTCAGTTCTGACCATCACCGTACCCCGGGATCCTTCCGCCGGCCCCTCCGATCTCCAGGGGCTTTGGAGCATAGCGGAAGAGTCCGCCGCTGAGCACGGGAACACCATGAACCGCGACGACTGGCGACTGGTGCTGCCTTGCCACCTGGCCGAGACGCGCAAGGAGGCCCTGGACGATGCGCGCATGGGCGCCGGCCGTTACCTGCGGGAGTACAGCGAAGGGACCAACGGCCGCAAGGCGGTGTACGACGGCCCGCTGGATAAGGTAATCGACCACATGGCCGATACCGGAAGCTGGATCATCGGCACTCCCGACGACTGCATCGAAGCCATCGAACGGCTGGGTGAGCAGAGCGGCGGTTTCGGCGCATTCCTGGTGCAGACCATCGACTGGGCGCCCCGGGACAAGATGCTCAAGAGTTACGAGTTGATGGCCCGCTACGTCATGCCCCACTTCCAAGGCAGCGTTCTCAGCACAGCCGCGTCCAACCAGTGGGCCAAGGAACGGCAGGATGACCTGGTCGGCGGTCGGGTGCGCGCCATCGACCGGGCCCGGCAGGCTTACGCGGAGCGCGCCGGATAGGGGAATGAGAAAGGCTTTGCACAGGCCCGGTAAAGGGCGGTTGTTCGGGTTTTCCTCCTTTGGTCGGTTGCGTGGGTGAGATGTTCGGTTTGGTTTCGGGTTCGGGGTTCAGGCAGTCGGCGCTACGGCCAGAGAGCGTTTTTGCGAATTGCAGTCCTAAGTTCGCGCGTGCTGACCGCCCCACGCCCGGCCCCGCCTGGATTCCCGCTTTCGCGGGAATGACGGGAGTAAGGCGCGATTGCTCCGCTGTAAAGACGGAGCGGCGACCCTCGCGCAGCGGTGGTGACACCCGCCGTACTGGTCTATGCGGTGCCGGGGAA
>CAYGAY010000035.1:0-33745 GCA_964347975.1 uncultured Dehalococcoidia bacterium | reverse complement strand
AAAACAGCAACCAAATCGTGCTCAATTTAGCCCAACTTTGTAAACAGGCCCTAGTAGTCAATGGTAATGGTGTGAAGAAGCGGTCCGCACAGGCCGCTGGCGGGAGTTTAGCACAGGCGGGAACGGACGGGCCGAACGCCGCATTTGTCAGCCGATTCTGCCAAATGGTAAGATGGAGCTGGAGAGTGGGCAAAATGTCAACACCCGACGTGCAGCGCGACCCAATCGAAGCCGGCGGAATCCCGTCGAAAACCCCAGCCCCAGCCAACTCAGTGGAGCAAATCGGTGTTGGCGACGGCGTACCGGCAGCGGTCAGCCTGCGCAGACCATTGGCTTGGCTGGACTATGCCTTCTACGCCATCGGGGGAGTCGTGGGAATCGGCTTTCTGGTGGCGCTATTTGGAGCGTACTTGATCCCGAACCTTGTCGTCATTCTGGTCGGGACAATCATTCTCATTATGGGCGTGATTGCCTGGATACTCGCGGCCCTGCTGATGATAGCGATAATGCTCAAAAGCCTTTTTAGCCGCGGCGGAAAAACCATCGCACCACACCAACCACGATGAAGACGATACAAACCCCGACACCCGCCAAACCTACCATCAAGAGGGCATTGAAAACGGTAACTACGTGAGGCGTAAGTGGGTTTTCTGCCCATTGCTCATTTTGCAGGACCGGTGGGAGCGAGCGGCTGAGCATTTCAAGAACCGCACATATGACCAGCGCGGCCACAATTGAAGGACTCACATGCTCCCGCAGATTGCGCCCACGGGCAAGGATCCCCTTGATTAGACTAGATGCCATCTCCGACATAGCGGATTATTCCGGCAAAAACCGCGTGAAAACCTGGTTCGCCACCAGGTACGCCTCCTCCGCCAGCCGCAGCCGTCCGTCTGCCTCCCACACCAACAACCCTTCCGCCGTCAGCCCGGCCAATTCCGACTCGTAGCGAGCGGACAAGTCTATGCCAATCTGAGCCGAGGCCGCCGACACGTCCATCCCATCCAGCAGGCGCAGCCCCAGGAACATCGTTTCCGCCGCCGCCGTTGCCTCGTCGATGACCTCCAGGTCGTCAACCGTCGGAACTGCCCGGATGCTATCTGCTGACACGCCGGCCCATGGGCCGGCCGCTGCTGCCCACTCCCGCGCTCGCCGGGCATATTCCCGCGGCGAGCGCACCGTCCAGAAACGACAGCCGACCAAGGACGAGTGTGCCCCCGGCCCCACGCCCAGCCATTGCAGGTTGCGCCAATAGGCCAGGTTGTGCTCGGACTCTCGGCCCTCCCGCGACCAATTGCTGATTTCGTAGTGACGATAGCCGGCGTCGGCCAGGGCAGCCCGGGCGTGGTCGTACATATCCGCGGCAAGATCCGGGTCGGGTTCGGGCAGCCGGTCCTGCTCCACCCAGCGGCGCAGGGGCGTCCCCTCCTCCAGCGTCAAAGCGTAAAGGGACAGGTGTTCCGGCGCCAACTCGATGACCCGTGTCACCGTATCCCGCCATTGGTCCATGTCCTGCTGTGGGAGACCGTACATCAGGTCCAGATTCACGTTGTCAAAGCCGGCCTGGCGGCAACGCGCCAGCGCCTCCCTGGCTTCGGCAGCGTCGTGCCGGCGCCCCAGCATCGCCAGGAGTCCGTTGTCCAGGCTCTGCACACCGATGCTCACCCGGTTGATGCCGGCTGCTCTCAGGTCCGCGCACCGGGCGGCGGTCAGGTCATTGGGGTTGCACTCAGCGGTAATCTCAGCGTCGGCGCGAACGGAATAGTTGCCGGCGATTGCGTCCAAAATGCCGGCCACATCGCCATCGGGCAGGTAGGATGGAGTGCCGCCGCCCAGAAATACCGTGTTCACGGGAGGCCGGCCCAGGGCGATTGACCAGGCCGTAATTTCCTGGATGACGGCGGTTGCGAAGTCGTCAAACTGGGACTCGATTCCCTGATAGGTGTTGAAGTCGCAGTAAGGGCACTTGCTAAGACAGAAGGGAACGTGAACGTACAGCGATATTCCATCGCCGGTCAAGGACGTTGCCGGGGATCTCAACTCACGGGTTTGCGACATAGGTACACCTGTTGATAGGGGCGGGTTTCAAACCCGCCCCTATGGCGTCAAAATTATCGGAGCAAACGGCGGGTCAGCTTCGCTGGTTGTCGTCGGCGTCCCGGTTTTCTGACTGATCGGTGGGCCTGGCCTGGCCGTCCACCACACTGTCCGGATCCCGGTCTTCAGGACGCGGCGGCGGCGGCTCGCCCATGTGCTCGCGAACCACGGCGCGAGGGCACAAGTTCCAGAATAACCACACCGCCAGCCCGAGAATGATGATGTCGTCGTAGCGTCCCAGGCCGTAGGGGATCCGGTCCCGCACCAGGTCAACCGGGAAGATGGCGTACACCACCGCCAGCGGCACCAGTAGCTTGATCAGCAGGTTGACCCGCGAGTCCCGGTGCAATCGGTATAGAGCTCGCACGAACTTGATGATGCGCGGCGCCAGCTGCGGGCCGAACATCAGCAGGATTGGCCAGAGAAAACGTAGCATAACAATGCCACTTTACCATACGGTACGATGATTTGGTGTAGCGGCAACCGGCGCTCCGGGGTAATCGCGCTTAAAATCTGCCGGCCCGTCATTCCTGATGACGGGTAGCGCTGCAATTTAAGTGGTTTAGTTTTCTCGTCATTCCGGCGAAAGCCGGAATCCAGTAGCGTTTTCTGGACTCCGCCATTCGCTGGAGTGACGGATTATCAGCCGAACCACTTGAAACAGAATGCTGCCTACACGTTCTGATACACCTCGCTGCCCGACGCTTTGAACTCTTCGGATTTCTCCTGCATACCCAGCAGCAGTGCGGCGGCGGTATCCCCGATGCCCTTGCTCTTGGCGTAGTCCCGCACGTCCTGGGTGATTTTCATCGAGCAGAAGTGTGGGCCGCACATCGAGCAGAAGTGCGCCACCTTCTGCGCTTCTTTCGGCAATGTTTCGTCGTGGTAGTCCCGCGCCGTGTCCGGGTCCAACGCCAGGTTGAACTGGTCTTCCCAACGGAACTCAAAGCGGGCTTTGGACAGGGCATTGTCCCGAATCTGCGCCGCCGGGTGTCCTTTGGCCAGGTCGGCCGCGTGGGCGGCAATCTTGTAGGTGATGATGCCTTCTTTCACGTCGTCCCGGTTGGGCAGGCCCAGGTGCTCTTTCGGCGTCACGTAGCACAGCATCGCCGTGCCGTACCAGCCAATCATGGCCGCGCCGATGCCGGAAGTGAAGTGGTCGTAGCCCGGCGCGATGTCCGTAACCAGCGGCCCCAGGGTGTAGAACGGCGCCTCGTAGCAGTCCTGCAACTGCTTGTCCATGTTCTCTTTGATAAGCTGCATCGGCACGTGGCCCGGCCCTTCAATCATCACCTGCACGTCGTGGTTCCAGGCGATTTTGGTCAGCTCTCCCAGGGTTTCCAGCTCAGCGAACTGCGCCTCGTCGTTGGCGTCGGCGATGGAGCCGGGACGCAGGCCGTCGCCCAGGGAGAAGGCCACGTCGTACTGCTTCATAATCTCGCACATTTCCTCAAAGCGCTCGTAGAGGAAACTCTCCCGGTGGTGAGACAGGCACCACTTCGCCATGATGGAACCGCCCCGGGACACGATGCCGGTGACGCGGTTCGCCGTCAGCGGCACGTAGGCCAGCCGCACGCCGGCGTGAATGGTGAAGTAGTCCACTCCCTGCTCCGCCTGCTCAATCAGCGTGTCGCGGAATATCTCCCAGGTCAGGTCTTCCGCCTTGCCGTTCACCTTTTCCAGCGCCTGGTAGATGGGAACGCTGCCCACCGGGACGGGGCTGTTGCGAATAATCCACTCGCGGGTTTCGTGAATGTTCCGGCCCGTGGACAGGTCCATCATGGTGTCCGCGCCCCAGCGGGTGGCCCAGGTCATCTTTTCCACTTCTTCCTCGATGCTGGAAGTAACCGCCGAGTTGCCGATGTTGGCGTTGATTTTCACCAGGAAGTTGCGCCCGATAATCATCGGCTCCGATTCGGGGTGATTGATGTTGGAGGGAATGATGGCCCGGCCGGCCGCCACTTCGTCGCGCACGAACTCCGGCGTTACCAACTCTGGCAGATTGGCTCCGAAATTCATCGCCTTGCGGCTACCCATCAAAGGGCTGCCGAAAAACTCCTGTCGCCGCATATTCTCGCGGATGGCGATGTATTCCATCTCCGGCGTGACGATGCCCTGGCGGGCGTAGTGCAGCTGGGTAACGTTCCGGCCCGGCTTGGCCCGCCGGGGGTTGCGGATATGACTGAACCGGAAGGGGGCCAGCGATTCGTCGGCCAGCCGCCGCCGTCCGTACTCGGAAGTGGGCGCGTCCAACTCGTCGGTGTCGCCCCGCTCCTCAATCCAGCGGCGGCGCAGCGTGGGCAGGCCCTGGCGCACGTCGATGGCCATGTCCGGGTCGGTGTAGGGGCCGGAGGTGTCGTACACATACACCGGCGGGTTGTTTTCCACCCCGTCGCTGGAATGGGTGTCGGCCAGCGTTATCTCCCGCATCGGCACGCGAATGTCCGGGCGGCTGCCCCTTTCGTACACCTTGCGGGAGTTGGGAAAGGGCCGCACCGATTCGGGGTCAACCTGAGCCTGCTCGCTGAGAAAATCCCTTTGCACGATGGTCATCGTCGCAGTTCCTCCTTGCTATTGTTGCAATTTGCGCCGGGCGAATAATTACTCGCCCGGCATTTTGGTTAGTTGTCCCCGCCGCCACTCAACGCCGGTTCGTCAATCAGCCGCACGTTGGAGTTCAGGGCGGCAAAGTCGTACTTCTGCTGCGGCGCGGCCAGTCGCATACCCCACACCACCGCCGCCGCAATTGCCGACGACACCACCAGGGCCGAGGCGAAGGCAAAGAACATCTGCCCGCCGATGGGAGCGGTCAACGCCCAGGGCGAAAGCAGGTCGGGCTTGGGGTAGAACAATGCTCCGATAACGATGCCGGCCCCACCGGCCAGCAGCACCGCCCAGCCCGGCATCCGGCTGGAATATAGCCCCACCAGCATGGGCACGGCGATGGCCGCTCCCAGCAGGTCGGCCACCAGGAACACGTAGAGCACGCTGTGTCCCTGCGACGCCACGATAATCGCGGGAATGGCGACGACCACAGTGACCGCCCTCGCCAGCAACATCAGCGCGTTGCGCCGCACTCCCACGCCGGCCAAATCCGCCGCTATCCCGCTGGCCAGGCCGTTTGCCATGGTGTCCAGCGTGCTCATCGCCAGCATCAGGGCGCACACCAGAATCAGGAAGTGCATCCACAGCGGGAACACGTCCGTCGCCAGCGTGAACAGCGCCGCCGCCACTGCCGGATATTCAAACGGCCCCACGGAGCCGTTGCCCACGGCGGTAATGCCGGCAATGCCCATCAGGAAGGTGATGGGGATGGCCAAGGCCGCGGCGCCCCACAGGCTGCGATTCAGCGCCCGCTGGCTCTCCACGGTATAGACCCGTTGCCACATTCCGGGGTGGAAGGCGTTGGACGCCACGATGCCGATAATCAGCACGATGCCGAAAAAGTAGCTGCCCGATGACTTCACCGACAGCAGGCCGGCCTGCCCGGCGGCCTCCCAAACGCCCTTGCCGCCGACCAGCGCCGCGGCTACCACCACCAGCAGCAGCAGGACGGGTATCAGCACCCAGAACTGGATGCGGTCGGTGTAGATGGACACCCGCAGGCCGCCGTAGGCCGTGTAGGCAAAGACCACCACGCCCACGGCCACAGCCGTCGCCCAGGCCGGCGACCCGGTGAGGATGCTCACCGCCGCCGTGATGGCCGTCATCTCCGCCGTGATGAATATGCCTATCACAAAGATGATGACCACAAAGATGGCGACAAAGGGAACCGTGCCGAAACGGTGCCGGACGTATTCGGTGACGGAATGTCCGTTGGGCATCAGCTGGCGGATGCGCGGGCCGACGAACATGAACATCACCGGGATGCCGGCCATGCCCAGGGCGTAACCCACCAGCGATATGATGCCGAAGTTGGCGCCGGTTTCGCCGGGGCTCAGCAGCACCCAGGTGCCGAACATGGACGCCACCAGCGTTGCGATGCCCACGTTGGTCGGCGCGTGGTTGCGCGACACCGTGTACTCCTCCACACTCTGCCGCCGCCGGCCGATGTGCGAAATTCCCAGGTACAGAAAAGCGGCGCAAACCAGCACCACCGTTGCGATTCCGACTCCAGTATCAAGCATACGAATCTCCCCGCTGCCCCGCCCTTTCGGTCAAAGAGCGTTTGCGCAACAAAAAAAACCGCCAGATTTGGTAACTCTGACGGCAAGCAAGTTGCAATTCCGAATCCCTACGCCGGCATTACCCGGATCAGGTGCAACGGTCGGCGGCTGTTACGGCCGCCCTCTCAGCCTGGCATAACCAAGCTCCCGCCAGAAACTTATTCAATTGTGGCGCGAGAATAGCACGGACAAAGGGCGTCGTCAAGCAAACTAATTCGGTCGCCAGCCGGCAGAAGTTCACCTCATCAGCCGGTTCGTGCCGGAATAGCGCCCCGGGTCCAGGTCCCGGCCGGCCAGGGCCGGGTGGTCGGCGCTGTAGCGATGGCAGCGAAAGGTGGCGTTGGTGTACTCCATTCCGCCGGCGCCGCCGGCCGCTTCGCTGTAGTGGAAGAAGGGGTTGATGTATTCCCAGACGACTTCCCCCCGCGGTGTTACCTCAAACATACGGCCCGGGGCGCCTTCACAAATCAGAGTGTTGCCGTTGGGCTGTCGCTCGGCGCTGCTGATATTGTAGCTGTAGAAAGAGATGGCCGGCATTCCCTGGTACTGCCAGTGAATTTCATTGGTGGCCGGGTCAACCTCCACGACGCGGGAGTAGCTGGCGCCCCGGCGGTGGCCGCCGTTGTCGAAAATCAGGATGCGCCCGCTGTCCAGCCACGTAGGATGATGCTGGTGGTAGATTTCGCCCGGCCCCCACTTCCACTTGAAGGTTCCGGTGGCTCGATCAACGATGCCAACGGTGCTGGTGAGCCGGTAGCTCACGATGAGGTCGCCGTCGGGAGTGACGTTCAGGCTGTTGCCGTGGGTCCACTCTCGGCGGGCCTCTAGGGGGCAGATAACGTCTTCGGCGATGTCAAGATGCTCCCAGGAGCGCCATTCCCACACCGTGGTTCCGTCCGGCGCAACCTCGCGCACTACGTCGCCCAGCATACCCAGCGCGAAATCTACGTCGAAGCCGCCTGGCACCTGGGCTGCCAGGCCGTCGGGCAGGGGTTCCCACATCAGCAGCAGGGTGTTGCCGTTAGCCAGGCGTTCGTAATCGTGGTGCAGCGTATTGTCCCGGTAGGCCCACACCAGGTTGCCGTCCCAATCCAGCTCGATGATGCTGGCCGAGGAGCCGCCCACAGTCTCATATCCGCCGGCGTTTTCCGGCGGGAAGGTACGGCACAGCAGATTCCCGTTGTCCAACAGGTAGGCGTAGTGGATGCCCTCCTCGGAATGCCAGCGGTGAACGATGTTGCCGTTCAGGTCGATCAGGTAGGCGTCCTTGCCGCCCCGAGTTGTGGAGAACAGCGTATAGCCCATCTGGCACGCGGCCGGAGTATAATGTATCAACCCCACCGGGTGATGAATTGACCAGCCCATCAGATTTCCCTCCGCAAGGTCAAGATGCGGCGCGATTATAGCAGGGGGCAGCGTTGCAATTTACTGATGCGTGAATCGTTGTCTAAACATTGCGCTGCGCACGTGGGATAGTGGCCTGGTGAATGACGCCGCAGTAGCGCCGCCTGCTGATCGGAAGGAAGCCTGTCGGTTGCGGGCTTGGGAATTGGTCCAGGGGGCTGGAACAGAGTGATGTGGCTGCGGCATTGGGCGTCACCAGAGGGGCGGTCAGCACGCGCTAACTCAGGACTGCAATTCGCAAAAACGCGCTCTGGCCGTAGCGCCGACCGCCCGAACCCCCGAACCCCCGAACCCGAAGCCAAACCAACCAAAACAACCGAGCATCCGAAGGAGGAAACCCTGAACAACTTTCGCTTCCAAGTCTTGACTGACGGCACTCATGCGTACCCACTTCAGATTGTCGTTCCACGCTCGCCGCGGGCGGGCGATGGAATCTCGTTCCGGTGGCGCCGGCTGCCGGCCACGAGAGTCTTGCCGGGACGGCCATTGCTACGCCGACGAGATTGCCACCCCCGTAGTATCAAGTACGGGGTCGCAATGATAAAGTGGGTACGCGCGAGCTGGCGGCCGTGTTGACAACGCGCCCACAGCCGTTATAATAACGATACGGTGTATCATCAATGCTCGCGTCAAGCCCCCGTCATAAAGGCCATGATCACCCCCGGCCCCGTTCCGCCGCTGTGGTGGACGACATCGTTTCCCAACTGGCCGATCTGGGTTACCGCGACACGGAACCGCGCCGCCTGGTAATCAGCGCCGCCGCCGCCCAGGGCCGTCCTTTCACCGCCGAGGAACTCTGCGCCGCCCTGCCCTGCGTGGGCCGAGCCACGGTGTACCGGGGTCTCCGCTTGCTGGTGGAAACCGATCTGGTTTGCCGCGTCCTGCTGGAAGACCGCGAACTGCGCTACCAGCTCAGCCATCAGGGGCATCATCACCACCTGCTGTGCGCCGTATGCGGCGCATCCACCGACCTTGCGGAATGCGACGTGGAAGAGGCCTTGCGCGAAGCGGCGGCGGCGGTCGGGTTCCAGATGAGTGGTCACTGGCTGGAGGTGTACGGCCGCTGCGGCGAGTGCTCCTCTACCTGAGGCCCCGCCGTTCTTTATTTTCCCTCTCTATAGATATGTAGTATCTTTATATCGCGATTACTGATACTCGGTATCTATTATAGCCCAATTTGATACCCAACGTCAGGACCTCCTTTAAGTCCCAAGCCGCACCCACGGAGTACGCCCAATGAACAACCGCACCCACTACCGTATCGCGCACTTCAGCCACTCGGCCTTGTTTCGAGCCGCGGCCATCGCCTTTGCGCTGATGGCCGGGGCACTCCTCTTGACCGCCTGCGGAGGCGAAGAGTCGGCGCTCCCTCCGGCCGACACATCGTCCTCCGCAGGTTCGGCCCCTGCTGCCGCGCCGGCGTCCGCAGCGCCCGCATCATCCACAGCTCCGGCCAACGCAGCCCCGGCCAACGCAGCCCCGGCTAACGCAGCTCCGGCCAACGCGGCCCCGGCCAACGCGCCGGCTAACCCCGCTGCGCCGGCGTCCGCGGCCGTTGCTGAACCCATCAACGTAGTCGCCGGCAATGCAATCCTTGCCGACCTGGCGGCCCGTGTCGGCGGCGATCGCGTGTCCGCCAGCAGCCTCGTGCCGCCGGGCAGCGACGTGCACACTTGGCAGAGCACGCCGCAGGACAGCGTACGGATCGCCGAAGCAAGTGTTGTAATAAGCAATGGCGCCAACCTGTCCGTTACGGTCCAAGAACTCATCGAAAACGCGGTTTCTCCCGAAGCGGTCCACGTCATCGCCTCGGACGGTCTGGAACCCCAGGAACTGGTTGAACTCCCGTTCCCCGACGCCGATCATGACGATCACGATGACCATGGCCATGGCCACGAAGAAGGGGACGTGGCTCTGGAAGGGCGGCTGTTGATCGGTGACGGCGAAAGCGGCGCGATGTCCGTCATCGACCTGGAATCGGGAACGGTGCACCAGGGCGAGTATGACCTGGGTTCCCGCGCCGGACGCATCTACCCAACCTACAGCGGACGCTACGCCATCGCCGTTTCCAGCGACGCCAACACCGCCCACGTTTTCGACGGCGGCATCTACCTGGAAGAGCATGGCGACCATTTCGACCTGGTGGAGTCGGACTTCAGCCGACTGGGGTTTGACCTGACTGGCGACCGCCCGGTTCACATGTATGTGGGTGGAGAATGGACCGCCATCTACTACGACGGCTCCGGAGACGTGGTGCTGATCAACGAGCACGAACTCGAGCACGACGGCGCTTCCTACACGCCCACAGTTCTCAACGCCGGCCCCCACCACGGCGCTGTCATACCCATGGAGGACGACCTGTTCGCAGTCACCATCCAGCACCCCGATTACTCCAGCAATCCTGAGGAGTATCGTTTGCCCATCGGCGCGGAGATCTGGGACCTTGATGGCAACGCGCTGTATCGAGCCGAAGGCTGTCCCGACCTCCACGGCGACGCTGGCAACGGACACATGGTGGTCTTCGGCTGCACCGGCGGCGTGCTGGCCATTGAAGCCCACGACGGTGACTACGAGCACGTTTTCGTTTCCGCGCCGGAAGGGTCTCCTGAAGACTTCCGCCTGACTTCCGTCTGGGGCTATCACGGCCTGGACCATTTCTTCGCCCTGGGTTCCGCCGTGGGCCTCTACGTAGTTGAGCCTGAAGCGGGCGAAATGGATCAATTGATCCCGGCCACCGAGAGCCGGCGTCCCATTCAAGTAGCCCTGAGTTATGACGGGGAACTCCTGCTGGTCGTGATGAGCGACGGGGAACTGCGGATGTACGAGGCCCACGACCTGGACCTGCTGGCCTCTGCCTCCGGTTTCCTCAGCGAGGAAATTGATCCCGGCTTCTGGGCGCGGCCCCACATCGCAACGGCTCCCGGCCATATCTTTGTGACCGATTCGGCGGCGGGCGAGGTCATCGCGCTGGACACCCACGACCTGGAAGTAGTAGGCCACTGGGAGGTTGACGGAAAGCCCACCAAGATCGCTTTCGTCGGCATTCTGGACAAGGACGAACACCCCGAAGCGGGACACGACGACCACGGCCATGAGCGCGAAGCCGAATCCGGTGACGGCCACGACCACGACCACGACCATGACCATGACCATGACCACGGAGAAGGCGACCCGCACTTCTGGCTGAACCCCCGCCTGGTCGTCCACTACGTGAACGAGATCGCCAACGGCCTGGTAGCCGCCGACCCGGACCACGCCGCCACCTACCTGGACAATGCCGCCGCCTACATCGCCGAGCTGGAAGCGCTCGACGCCTACATCGCCGACACCCTTGCCCCCATCCCCCACGAGCGCCGCGTGCTGGTCACCTTCCACGACGCCTTCGGATACTTCGGAACGCGCTACGATTTCGAGGTGATGGCCTTCGTCGGCGGCCACGGCGGCGATGTTTCGCCGGACGATATCGCGCGGGTGCTGGACTTGGTTGAGGACCAGGGCCTCCCTGCCGTCTTCGCCGAATCGCAATTCTCCGACGACGCTTTGGAACAGGTCGCCCGCGACTCCGGGATCCAGGTAGGCATCATTCAATCCATGGCTGCCAGTGACCCCTGGACCGGCTATCTTGACATGATGCGCGCCAACGCCGATGCGGTGGCGGAATTGCTGCGCTGAACGGCTCCCCATCAAGCGCCTGGATTGGCCTGCCCGTGGGTCATCTCACTGACCCACGGGCAGACCGCCGGTTTGTGCCGACGCTGCCCCGGGCGGTCATTGACGCAATGTACAATGTCCCCTCATGCTAGATCTGATCATTGAACCGATGCAATACGGCTTTATGCAGCGCGCGCTGCTGGTGTCGGCCCTCGCCGCCACGGCGTGCGCAGTGGTGGGCACCTTCGTCGTGCTGCGGGGCATGGCTTTTCTCGGCGACGCCATTGCCCACTCCGCCCTTACCGGGATGGCTGCCGCCTTCCTCCTCGGCGTCAACGTTTTTCTGGGCGCCCTGCTCTGGGCGATCCCGGCATCCCTGGCCATATCCCTGGTATCGCGCCGGTCCGGCGTGCGTCTGGATGCGGTCATCGGCGTGCTCTTCGCCGGCGGCTTCGCCCTGGGCATAATCATGATCAACGTCTCCGAGAACTACTCCGGCGACTTGCTCAGTATCCTTTTTGGCAACGTTCTGGGCGCTTCCTGGAACGATGTGCTGGCCGTGGGAGCGTTGGCTGGAGGCGTCGTCCTGGTGGTTCGTCTCTTCTACAAGGAACTGGTCTTCACCACCTATGACGCCTCCGTTGCCGCAGCCGCCGGCATCCCGGTCCGCTTCCTGGAATACCTGCTGCCGCTGCTGGTTGCGCTGACCACGGTAGCCGCGCTCAAAACCGTGGGCAACGTCATGGTGATGTCTCTGCTGGTTGTGCCCGCGGTCACGGGAAGTCTACTGGCGCGCCGCTTGACCGGAATGATGGTGGCCACGGTGGCCTCGGCCCTGGTCGCCATCGTCGTCGGACTTTACTTGTCTTTCTATTTCAACCTGCCCACCGGCCCCGCCATCGTCATGGTATCGGTGGGCTTGTTGCTGGTGACGGTGGCCGTCTCTCCGCGACGCTGGGCCTTGGCGGCCCTCCTGAAGCGCCGGCCTGCCGCGCCGAGCGCAAGTGTTGCCGCCGACTGAGCTCGCTCACCGCATCATCCGCTACAATCGGATGATGTGGCAGATGAGCATAATCACCTTTCTGCCGGCGTGCTTGCTTGCGCTGGCAACATTGGCCTCCTGTGGGCCCACCGCGTTGCCGGACGTCCGCCGCCCCCAGCCGCAGCCCGACTCCGTCGCTGCATATCATCTCGCCGGCGCCGACGAGGTAATCGGTCCCGACGGGCCGGCGGCAGCAACGTTTGTTGACGCCGAGTATGAGCAGTTGCGCTATCCGGACGCTATCGCCCCGATCTATGATCCTCAGTTCGTTCCGGCTTCTGAAGCCGATTTGCCTGAGGACGAACTGGTAATCGGGTTGACCATCAACGGGGATTCCAGGGCCTACCCGGCTGGCATTCTGTACAACCGGGAGATGGTGAACGATACCGTTGGCGGCGTTCCGGCCCTGATCACCTGGTGCCCGCTGTGCTACACCGCCCTGGCGCACCGGCGTAGCGTGGGCAACGACACGCTCACCTTCGGCAACCAGGGCGCGCTCTATAAGGGGGCGATGACCTGGTACGACCACGGCGCCGGCGCCATCTGGTCCCAGCCCACCGGCCAGGCTATTGCCGGACCCCTAGCCGGCGTCAAGCTCACACTAATGCCATCCCAGCTGACTACCTGGGGCCAGTGGCGTGTGGCGCATCCCGATACCCGGGTCCTGGCTACTACTGTGCCGGCGCTAACCTATCGGGGCCGGCAGCCGGGCGAGGGCCACGTAGTCGGCGTCGTCATCGGCGATCAGGCGGCAGCTTGGCCCTACCCGATAGTGATCGAGCGCGGCCCAATCGATGCCAAGGTTGGCGATACCTCCGTGAGGCTCTGGCAGGACGACGAGACCGGCGCCGTCCGTGCGGTCGCTAATGACGACGCCCAGCGGGAGTTGCCAACGATAATCGCCTATCGGTGGGCGTGGCGGAAGTTGTACTCAGCCAGTTCGCTGCGGTAGTAGCGGTAGGACGATTGCAAAGTCATTCCATCATTCCGGCGAAAGCCGGAATCCAGAACATCTTTGCCCCATCAATGCCTATCGACTCCGGCTTTCGCCGTAGTGATGGTATGGGGCAAAGGCTGAAAGGCGACTTTGCAATCGTCCTGGTAGTAGCGGGGTTTTACGTTGACAACCCCGGCGCCTTGCGGCAACATTACCCTGCACAGTCTATGACCCGGTAGCGAGGTTGCCACGATGCTGAAGGATCGAATCCACGACGAACTGTTGTCCCCGGAGAACTTACGGAACCCGTATCCGTACTATGCGATGCTGCGGGAAGAAGCCCCGGTGTACTGGAACGCCAAGTTTGACACCTGGGTGGTAACGTCTTACCAGGCGGTGGTATGGGCGTTGCGCCATCCGGAGTATTTCTCGTCCGAGGTGTTCCTGCGCGACGCGAAACCGCCCAGTCCGCCGATTTCGGAAGAGGACTTTCCCAAGTACAAGTTCAACCTCGACTATATGAACAACTGGTTCATCCGCCGCGACCGGCCTGACCATCTGCGGATGCGCCGCGCCGTTCACCCGGTGTTCAACCCCAAGTACATCGACAACCGTTTCCGGGCGATGGTGCAGAACATCATCCAGGACTTGCTGAAAGACTTTGATCCGGAAAGCGGTGAGATCGACGTGCTGAAGGACTTCGCCAACGCCATGCCAGTGCTGGTAATCGCCAACTGGCTGGGTATGCCGGCGGAAGACCGGGAGTTCATTCGTACTCTGTCGCGGCAGTTGCTGTCGCTGGACCAGGAGTCGCCCGACCGGCATACCCGGGTGCATGAGGCCATCACCACGCTGAACGACTACGTGAATCCGCTGGTGGAAAAGCGCGTGGGCGAGCCGTCGGACGACCTGCTTTCCGTCCTGGCCATCGGCGAACGCGAGGGCGAGCTGAGCCGAGAAGAGGTGCTCGGCAATACCCTGTTGCTGCTCATCGCCGGGCACCAGACCACCATCAACCTGGTGGGCAACGGCACCATGGCGCTGATGAAGAATCCGGAGCAATGGAATATGCTCAAGGAGGACGACAGCCTGCTGGTGCGCGCCACCGAGGAACTGCTGCGCTACGACTCTCCCGTCAAGCGCGCTCCCCGCATCGCTCTGGAGGACATTGAGCTGGGCGGGCAGAAGATCCGCGAGGGCGAGAAAGTGATGGTCATCATCAACGCCGCCAACCGGGACCCCATGGCCTTCGAGAATCCCGAAGACCTGGATATCACCCGCTACCCGAACCCCCATGTGGCCTTCGGCGGCGGCATCCACCACTGCCTGGGCGCCAACCTGGCCCGGCTGGAAGGACAAGAAGCCTTCCGCGCCCTGACGCGCAAGTTCCCGCCTTTCCGGTTCGCCTCCGACCCGGACCAGTTGGAATACCACAACCTGCTGAACATCCGCGGCGTGGTGAGTCTGCCGGCCGAGTGGTAATCATCCAACATCGTTGACGCGTGACCCGTAAGGGCGGCTTTCCAACCCGCCCCTGCGGGATCCACGCCACTGGTGGCGATGGCTAAGGCTCCACCATGCCGTACCCCACGTTTTTCACAGTGCGGAAGTAGGTATCGCCGCCGATTTCCAGCTTGTACCGGAGGCGGCGGATGTGGACGTCCACGGTGCGCGTGCCCCCGATATTCTCCACTCCCCAAACGTTGGCGAGGAGCTGGTCCCTGGTGAAAACCTTGCCCACGTTTTCCATCAGGAACGACAGCAGCTGAAACTCCAGCCAGGCCAGATCCACGGGCCGGCCGTTGGCCGTGACCTGGTAGGTGGCCGGGTTAAGGGTAATGCCGCCCACCACGATGGATTCCGCCGACGCGGCAGAGCGTTCGTAACGACGAGCCAGACGGAGGATGCGCTTGATAAGCTCCGCCGGCGAACACGGCACCGTCACAAAATCGTCGGATTCGTCGTAGATGTCCGGCGCGTCCAGTTCATCGTCAGCGATACACCGCAGCACCAGGGGAGCGGCGGCGTCCCGGCTGAACGGAACCCCGTCGGAGTCGGGGGCCAGGAGCAGCACGGCCGGAGAATCGGGGCCGTAATCGGATTCGGCATCGTAAATCGGTTCCGGCCCCAGCAGTTCTATTGTTCCGGTGTCGGCGGCAGCGGCCAGGGCTCCTTGCAAAGTGTCCCACCCACAACCCAGCATCAGTACGCGGGCCGACTGACCGGTGGCTGTGTGGAGCCTGGGGCGCATAGTCATGGCGATACCCGAACGCTGACGGCGTGAGTGTGGCAGTTGCCGCCGCTGGCCTCATATTGCAGCCTGCCGATTAACAGACGATTACGAACCCGTTACGCTTTTGTTACGCGACGGTGTTAATTCTCATCCAACGCAAGCGGATACTTGTCTTCAGGGGAAAGCGCGAGGCGCAACCCGGTGTTGACGATAGACCCAACCGAGCATAGCATTCTCTCAAATGTACCAGCGGAAATCGCTGGATAGGAGCAAGGCGCCATGCGCGAAAACACGATGAAGCAAAAACTCGAGGCCGGCCAGCCGGTATTCGGCTCCATGATCACCTTCCCTTCGCCGCAAGTGGTGGAAATGCTGGGGTATCTCGGCTACGACTGGGTGTTGATCGACAACGAGCACGGCAGCATCACGGTGGACCTGGCGGAGGACATGATCCGGGCCGCCGAGTACTCGGGAACCGCTCCCATCGTGCGCCCGGTGGGGAACCGCCCGGAGATTATTTCGCCCTTCCTGGACCGGGGAGCCTGGGGCGTGCAGGTGCCCCACGTCAACACGGCGGACGAGGCCCGCGCCGCCGTCTCCGCCGTCAAGTATTACCCCGAAGGTGAGCGAGGCTTGTTCAGCGGGGGGCGTCCGGCGGAATACGGGTTCAACAGCTCAACGCCCGATTACGTGGCCGACGCCAACCGCAACACCCTGGTCTGCCTGATGCTGGAAGAAGTGGAAGCCATCGAGAACATTCCCGAACTGGTCAAAGTCCCCGGCGTGGATGTCTATTTCATCGGCGCCGGAGACCTCTCTCAAAGCATGGGCTACCCCGGCCAGCAGACCCACCCGGAGGTCCAGGCGCTGGTGGAGAAAGGCGTGCAGCAGATTGCCGCCGCGGGCGTCACTGCCGGCTGCAGCTGTCCGGACAACCTGGTGCCCCATTACCTGGAGCTGGGCGCGCGCTACTTCCACAACACCGTGGGCCGGTTGATACAGGGAGCGAGCAACGAGTACCTGAACACCATGCGAGCGGCGGCGGATGGGCTATAATGGCGGCAGCGTCCTGGCCGACGGCCCGAATTGGGAGGGGAACGAAATGAGGGTTGACGTGAACGAACTGCCGGAAGACATGGCCGAACTGGCCGGCAAAGCTTGGTTCGCCCGCGAGGTGGTCATCGTCAAAGACGGCCAGCCGTGGGTAAAGCTAATCCCGCATGACGCCTACCGCCCGCAGGTGAAAATAGGTCTGTGGGATGGGCAGTACGAATTGCCTGAAGATTTCTGCGATACCCCGGAAGACATCATCGACGATTTTTACAGGTAGCTATGATGAACTACCTGCCCTTGCACCACCGCGACCCCTTTGACCGGATGCTGGTCGCCCAGGCGCAGGTTGAAAACCTCATTCTCATCACCGACGACTGGCGGATTGAACGGTACAACGTGCCTACCTTGCGCCCCTGAACCGACAGGAGATGCCATACCATGACCACCCCCGTTGATCCCAATCAGGTTTGTCTGACCGGCGAAAACTCGTTCATCCGGCTGTCGCAAGAGGCCGGCGGCGAACAGACCACCCGCACCAGCCATTGGCGCGTTCTCTGGTCGCCCGGCGGCGCGGGACACGTGCTGTTCCTCAAAAGCGCCGATTTGGAGCGCGACCCGGTGCGCGTCTATTCGGACAACATCGCGCTGACCCGCTATCTGCAAGAAGAAATCGAAAGTATGCTGTTCCCGGAGTTCGCCGACCCCGACCTGCCGGTGATTCCCGCAGAGTTCAGCAGGTCCGGGGGAATAGAAAGCGCCTACAACGAGACCGTCGCGGCAGCAACGGAGACGGTGGCGCTCAGCTGGCACGACTTCCTCACGCCCTTCGTGCTCAACAACCCGGCCGGGCCCGAATCGGGTCGCACTCACGGCGTGTACAGCTGCTTCTTCCCAGCCCGCAGCGCGCAGATCACGGTGGGCGACCGGGCATTGAGCGGGGTCGTGTCATTGGAATCCCGAGGCCCGGCCCAGAGCAGCACGGCCTGCATCGCATGGTCGGAGACGTGGGTGAAGCCATAAGGGAGGGTGTAAAAACCTCTCTCATAGCAAGATGGCTTGGGGTCTGCGCTTGGGCAATTCCTGCGCCCAATACAGATGCACTCGGTGATTGACTTCGGCTAAGTTAGGCAGGTCGTTCACGCTGTCCACCATCATCTCCCCGGCGTCCGCGATCTGTTGGCGGTAATCGGCCAGGTGGATCCATTGATTGCCCTCGCGCGTGTTGTGATAGGGGCAAAGGGGAGCGCGGTTGTAGATTTCGTTGGCCCCTTCCTTTGATTTGGGGTCAACGTGGTCAAGGTGGAAGTTCCGTGTTGTCGGGATTGCCGTGCCGTCCTGCCGGCGATTGGCAAACCCGCAGCACCATGCTTGCCAGTCCGACAAAGACAGCAGATATTCCAGCATCTCCTGATTGGTGAAAATGCTGGACGGAACCTTGAATTTGCGCTCCGGCAGGGCGAAAGTATCGGGCGTGTCCTCATGATCCGGGCTGGTGCGGACGGGCAACTCGTCGGGGCCGTGTACCGTAGCCACGTTGTCCAGCAGCACCCCCCTATCAACTGGTTCCTGACAGTCCAGCAGCGCCAGCTGCGGCTTGCTGAATTGCCGCTTGAACACGGTCCACGCTCTGGGGTTGATGTCACAGGCCACCCACTGCCGCCCCAAGCGCTCTGCCGCCACTGCTACGTATGCGCATCCGGCAAAGCAGTCCAGCACTACGTCACCAAGGTTGCTGCTGGCCTTGATGATGCGCTCTGCCAGGGCTATGGGCTTTTGAGTAGGGTAGCCGAGGCGTTCCGTTTTATCCTTTGGGTCAACCGGTTTGATGTCCCAAACACTGTCCACTGCTTGCCCAAGGACTTCATACACAACATCGTCTGCCATCGGCTCCCGTCCATTTTCTCTCACCCAGCGTCTATAAAATCGTGTGAATCGCGTATCCTGCATCGGCATATTTCCGCCGAGAATCTTGCGACCATCCACGAGATAATCCTTCCATCTGGTAAAGTCAATTGTATCCTCATTGCTTTCATTAAATTGGCGATTGAACGTCCATTCTCTAGTTTTCCGGTAGAACAGGATAGAGTCGTGTTTGCGCGGGTAATAAGTTCGCACCTGGCCATGGAAACTACGATAGTGCCAAATGATTTCGTTCAGAAAATTCTCCATCCCGAAGATCCCGTCCAACAGTTGCCGGAGATAAGCTCCCGCCGTGTGGTCGCAATGCAGGTAAAGGCTTCCCGTCGGTTTAAGTACCCGTTTGATTTCAAAAAGGCGCACCGCCATATAACACAGGTAAGCGGCTGTGTCCGACCCGTGAACGTGCTGCGTGGCCTCAATCAACTCCTTGACGGGTTGGTGGTTCTGCTCGATGCTGGTGAGCCATTCTTCGTGGATGTCGTTTTCCCACGACCAGAAATCCTTGTAGCGGGTTTCAGGCCAGTCTATCCCTGCTTTGTCGGCCTCCTGTTCGTTGTGGATACCCCACCGCGCCAGCAGGTCCAGCTCTACCTGCCGCTCCTGCTCGGTCAGGGGCGGCTTCAGCGGGTCTTTGTCCCGTGCGTTTTTGCGGCCAAAGGTCTCGTTCTTGGCAAAAGGCGGATCAATGCAAACGAGGTCAATGCACTCGTCATTCAGGGATTTGAGGAAGTCGAGGTTGTCGGCAATATACATACCCCGGTTCACCGCGTTGAGTTGGTAAGGCATCAGAGAGTCTCCGTCGGTTATATGTTCGCATTATACTTGTTCGCGTCAATATTATTCGCCCCTCACGCCGTTATCGCCCCATCCACGTAAAGAATCTGCAACGCCTGCGCCGCCGCCTGCTGAACCTGCCCTGCCGTAGCCGTGTCCATGCCGGCGCATAGCAACGCGATGGCGTCGCCCGCCGCGCGGTTGCCGTCCAGCTGGGTCAGCAGTCGGGCAACCAGGCCGCTGCATGGCAAACCTTCCGGGTGCCCGTCGGTTACCAGTCCGTACCCCCAAACGAATTTGCCGTCGGACAGCACGGGTTGACGTTGCAGCAGCACCCCGTCGGCCAGGCGGAGGCCCGCGTCCCATGGCAAACCCTGGGCCTGGCGTCGCTGGCGTTCCGTCTCGACGGCGGCCACGCTGCGACTGAAAGCCGCCGGCGCCAGGCCGTGGGACAGCACGGCGCGTTCGTAACCACGGGGCGGTTGGCCGGCCACCGCCTGGATGAATGACTGGCGCGGCGCCAGGGACGGGTCGTTATCCAACAGCCGGCGAGCCTCCCAGAAGTAGGAATCGGCGGTGCGGTTGCTGGAATAGAAAAGCCGCGCCAACTCGCGGAAATGGCCGTACTCCTTGTAGTACAACTGCTGGTACACCTGCCCCACCGGGCCGGCCATATCCGGGTCATCCAGCGAAGACGCCACAGCGGCGGCAGCCATCGTCGCCGACGTCAGGGCCAGGTGGACACCGGAGGAAAACAGTGGGTCAATAAAGCAGCCGGCGTCGCCAACCAGTATGTACCCCGGCCCGTACAGCGACCGGCAGCGATATGACCAGTCCCGCACCACCTCCGGCCCGGATACCAATTTGGCCGATGCCATCATGCCGGCCAGGCGCGGCGCGGCGGCGATTTGAGATTCCAGGAAACCCTGCGCCCCCAACTCCTGTAGGCCCCGTTGCCCGGTTTCCGCGTCCACCACCGCGCCCACGCTGGCCCAACCGTCGCGCAGGGGTATGTTCCACAGCCAGCCGCCCATCTGAGACTCAATCAGGATGTTGCCCTCGTCCGGGTCGGGCAATCGCTGTGCGCCCTTAAAGTATCCGTACACGGCCAGGTTGCGGAAAAAATCGTCCCACTGCCGCAATCCCAACTGGCGGGACAGCAGCCCACCCTGCCCGCTGGCGTCCACCACGAATTGGGCCGGCAACTCGGTATCCTGACATTGCGCGCCGACCGCCCGGCCGCCATCATCGAACATCACGCCGGTAACTTGGCAGCCCTCGCGCACGTCCACGCCGGCGCGGCGCGCGTTGTTCAGCAGGATGGCGTCAAATTCGGGGCGCCATACCTGGTACGAGTGGGGATTGCTGGCGTTGGTTTCGCTGAAATACCAACTCCACGGCTCCCGGTCAACGCCCCACACCATGGTTGCGCCGCGCTTGACTACGAAACCGGCCCGCTCCACCTCATCCAGGGCGCCCAAATCGCGCAGGATGGGAATACTGGCCGGCAGCAGCGATTCGCCCACGTGGGCACGAGGGAAACGTTCCCGTTCCAGCAGGATGACGGCATAACCCCGGCGGGCCAGCAGGGTGCTGACGCCGGCGCCGGCCGGGCCGCCGCCGATGACGATGATGGGCGTGTCGGATGCCAAGGCTTTTCTATGCAGGCTGTGGCAAGTGCGCGAAAGGATTGATGACGCGCAGGCCGTCGTAATCTTGCGTAGCGCTCATATCTTCGGAATACACTGTTTCACAGTCGCGCAGGCGGGCGGCGGCCAATATGGCGCAATCCCAGTAGTTCAGGCCGAACCGGGTACGGATGGCAAAGGCTTCGCGCAGCACCGCAAGGTCAACCGGCCGGATTGGAAAGCGGTACAGTGGTTCCAGGAAGGCCAGCGCTTGGCTGTGAGTCAATACCCATGGACGCAAAGGACGCGGTGGGCGCGTCACTTGAGCGTAAAACTCCTGCAAGACCTGTACGGACAGGGCAAGGTCCGTTTCGTTGAGCAAGCCACGCGCCACGCTCCGCTTACTGGCGTCCTCCGGCATAGGACTGACCGCATAGATCAGGATGTTGGTATCAGCGAAACGCATTGCGGTCGTAAAGTTCGTCGCGCGACAGCCGGTCGGCAGCCGGGAAACCAATGCCACGCGCGTCCATGTCCCCCAGCACCTTGTTCTGCAGCTGGCGCAAGCGCTCAAACTCGGCTTCCGAAACCGGTTGGGACGCCAGCTCGGCCAAGCGTGTGGCGGCCCATGTCTCCACCGAGGTTCCCGCCGCTTCCGCTCTGCGGTGACAGCGGCGGTAGGTTTCATCGTCCACGGATATGGTGATGGTTTTCATAGCTCAGTCTCGTAGTTTCTGTGATTTGATTCAAAACGGCGTTGTCTTTCTATACTGCCTGGTCAAAGGCTGTGTCCCCGTCCGTTCTTCAGGTCTTCTGCCGTACATCATAGCACCCCTTGGCTATCCACCCAGGCTGCGGGGCAAACTCTCTGGCGGTAATACTGGGAGAACACCGGCTCCTCGCCGGTTATCACTTCCAGGACGCAGGGCTGGCTAGCGGCGGAGATTTCTTTATGATGCCCAGCTTTTCGCGGGCCGCCGTTTCAAAGTCGGCGCGCCGGCCGTGTCCGCCGTTGCGTCGGCCGTCAGGTTGACGGGGAGGGAGATGTGCTATCCTGAAGCCGAGATACGCTCAACCTTGGCCAGGGCGTGTTGACAAATGACCGCAATGCCGGCGCGCCACGATAGCCCAGACCTCCGGGTTCCGGCCCCGTATCAAGTACGGGGCGACGTTCCTACGCCGGAACGACGGCGTTAGTTTCATGGTAACGACGAAAAAATGCAATTGACGACACGCCCCAGGGGATAAACGTGTGCTGTGGCTGATACCGCCGCTGGGGCGGAGATTGGAGTTCGCGGCAATCCCCGCCATTGCCTTTGCGTTCTGGACGCTGCTCGTCCTGGTCCAGATTAGTTTGAGAGGTGGGTGGATAGTAGGGTCGCTGGTGTCGGAGGTTGTTCTTCTCTGCTGCCTGCTGGTGCTGAGTTTCGTCAGCGTCCGCCGGTGGCCGGCTTTGGGATGGCCCGGAGCTCTAATCCTCGCCACCATGGCGACCTATCTGGTCATTGGCGTTGCCGTATCCTTGGCTGCCGACGCCGAATTGTCGCGCCTTGACGTGCTGCGCCAGGGTTTTCATCTCGTCGTTACGCTGGCGGCCATATTCGGTGGGCGGACGCTGCTGGAACGCATCGGAGTTGAGGCGCTGCTGAAGTGGGTTCTGGTGGCGCTGACCGCCGGTTGCGTAGTCATTCTGGCCTCGCCGCTCCTATGGCATATCGGTGTACTGCCGGAGTACCGGCTGAACCGATTCACCGGCGCTTTCAGCAACCCCAACGACGCCAGCTTTGTCGCTTGCCTGACGGTAGCGCTGGCGCTCTCCCGCTGGCGCTCTCCCACTGGCGCTCTCCCGCTGGCGCTCTCTTTAGTCTTGGGAGTCGCCGCCGTGTTTTCGACGGTTTCCAACATGGCGGTCATCGTTCTGGGCGCGATACTGGTTCTGTTTTTACTGCTGGATGTGCGCCGCTTGCGGCAAGACCTCTGGCGCGCGGGCCTGACGGCGCTGGGCCTGACCGGCGTCTTGGCTTACCTGCTCATCAACCTGCAAATAGTTGACCTGATCCAGCAAATCGGAAGGCAGTCGCCTGAGCCCAGGCCGGCGGCGAATATCGGCGTGGCCGGCGTCATCAGCAAGGAAAGCGTGATGCGGGTGTCTGGCGTCATCGTCGTCCACCTGGTTCACGACACTTCCCACCGGGCCGACGACGACCCGGTTCAGCCTTGGCGGTGGCAGCGCGCCGACGCCCAGCCCAGCGACGCCGATACGCCCGCCGACGCCTGGACCGACATCGCCGGCGCCGGATCATTCCGCTACATCCCGACTGCCGACGACTTGGGCAAATTCCTCCGCGCCTATGTGTACTACGAGAAGGACGGCCTGGAGTACATGGCTCAGACTGCCGCCATCGGCCCGATACGGCCGGCCGCCGTGCCTGTCGGGGTAGCGTTGGCCTTCCGGGGCGTAGCCAAAGACAGCAGCGGGGGATTATCCAACCGGGCGCTTTTGTGGAAAACGGGCATCGGCAAAATACGGGAATCGCCCATCGTCGGCAACGGCCTGTATCAGCTGCACTCTATAGATGGCCTGCCCCTTACCCACCTGGACCAGCCCGCTGGCGTCCATAACACTTACCTGATGCTGTGGGGCGAGGCCGGCGTCATCCCGTTGGCGTTATACCTGCTGACTTTGTTCCTTTTGCTGCGGGTATTCTGGACAATGCCCAAGTCCCCGGCCCGGGATGTAATCGTAGTCTGGGCAGTTGTGATGGCCCTGTACAGCATATCGTCCCATCATCTGCTCACCATGGGAGCGTATAATTTCTTTATCGGCCTGGCCTGCGCGCTGACGGCGTTCCTGACGCAGAGCGAGCGGATTGGACCGGATTCGGGTTATGATACGTCAACGTAATCGCGAGGAGTTACAGAATGCCAGAGTACATACCATCGCCTACGGAGTGGGTGCGCGAGCAGGTGGAGCTTTACGAGGGCAGCGGCGGGACGGAGGGGACTACGCTGCGGGATACGGGGCTGCCCGTCATCGTCGTCACCAACCGGGGCAACAAGACGGGGGCCATCCGCAAGACGCCGCTGATGCGCGTCAAGGACGGCGACAACTACGTGCTGGTGGGTTCCCGGGGCGGCGCGCCGACCAACCCGGTGTGGGTGTACAACCTCCGGGCCGACGGCAACGTGGAGATTCGGGATGGAACCGAGGTTCACACGATGCGGGCGCGGGAGGTTGAGGACGACGCGGAACGAGCGCGGGTCTGGGCCGCGGCGGTGGCAGAGTTTCCCAACTACGAGGAATACCAGAACCGGACGGCGCGGAGGATTCCGGTGTTTATTGCCGAGCCGGCTTGAGGGCCTGTCCTCAAATTAAGTCGCCACGCGCCAATCCGCGCCATTTCCGTCATTCCTGCTTTCGCAGCAATGACCGGATAAATTGACGACACGCCCTGAACGGACGTACATCAGTATTGTGCGCGAAATGCTGCCAAAATCGTTGCTTGTGGCGTTGGTTGCAAGTATAGTGGGTTAAGAACGGGTTGCGCCGGTCCGCGTTCCTTGGGTATCGAAATCACTGTGCCCGACGAAATCAGACCAAAAAGTGTGCATCGTGATTACCGATCCCGCCGGAGGATTAATTGTGGCTCTTTCCGACTTGACCCTTGAGTGCAGCGACTGCGGCGCCGAGTTTCTCTTTACCGTAGGCGAACAGGAATTTTACGCCTCGCGCGGTTTCACCAACTATCCCAAGCGCTGCGTTTCGTGCCGCAATGCCCGTCGGGGTCAGCCCCGGGACGGCGGCGGCGGCGGCGGCGGCAGAGACTACGGCGGCCCCCGGGAAGCCTTTCCCATCGTTTGCAGCAACTGCGGCGTCGACGCCACGGTTCCCTTCCGACCCCGCGGCGACCGTCCGGTCTATTGCAGCGATTGTTTCAACCGGATGCGCAATTCCTGACGCCGGAGTTCCGGCGCTCCTGGCCGGTACGGGCTCTGAGTTGGTTCAGCTGAGATGCCGTACCGTGACCTGCGTGAATTCATCGCCTTTCTGGAAAGCAAAGGCGATCTCCATCGTATCTCCGCTCCGGTCAACCCGGAGCTGGAGATAACCGAGATAGCCCACCGGCTCCTGCGCGCCGATGGCCCGGCCCTGCTCTTCGAGAACGTAATTGGCCACGACATACCCGTCGCCATCAACCTGTTCTGCTCCGAACGGCGTATGAACTGGGCGTTGGATGTGGAGGACGCCGACGAGCTTGCCGGCCGTCTGGAAGCCATGATCGAGATGGTGCAGGGCGGCCCGCCCCAGGGAATGCTCAACAAGTTGCGCGCTCTGGGCCGCCTGGTTCACGTCGGCTCCTACCAGCCGCGCACGGTCCGCGACGCGCCTTGCCAGCAGGTGGTGCTGACTGGCGAGGATGTTGACCTCTGCCAACTGCCCATCATCAAGTGCTGGCCTCTGGATGCCGGGCCATATATAACACTGCCGCTGGTGATTACCAAGGACCCGGGGACGGGAACGCAGAATTACGGCATCTACCGGATGCAGGTATTCGACCGCAACACCACGGGGATGCACTGGCAAACCCACAAGGTGGGCGCCCGGCACTACCGGGCCAGCAGCGAAAAGCCGAACCCTTTACCCATGGAAGTGGCCGTGGCCCTGGGCGGCGATCCGGCGTCAATCTGGACCGGCTCCGCGCCCCTGCCACCGGATGTGGATGAGATGGTGCTGGCCGGATTCATACGCGACGCCGGCGTCGAACTCACGCCGGCCGTATCCGTCGATTTGATGGTGCCGGCCAACGCCGAAATCGTGCTGGAGGGCTATGTCACGCCGGGCGAGGAACGGATGGAGGGTCCCTTCGGCGACCACACCGGATACTACTCCCTGGCCGAGCCGTACCCGGTATTCCACGTGACCACCATCACACGTCGGCGCCACCCCATCTATCCCACCACCTTCGTCGGGCGACCGCCCACCGAGGACTACTGGATGGGCAAGGTAACCGAGCGGGTCTTTATGCCGCTCATCCGCCTTGTTCTGCCCGAGGTGGTGGACATCAATATGCCGGCGGAGGGTATCTTCCACAACTTGGTTCTGGTGTCCATGAAGAAGGAATATCCCGGCCACGCCCGCAAAGTGATGTACGGCTTGTGGGGCCTGGGCCTGCTCAGCCTGACCAAGGTTATCGTCGTGGTGGACGATTTCGTGGATGTTCAGAACCCGTCGGAAGTGGCTTGGCGCGTCGCCAACAACATCAACCCCAGCACCGATCTGGTGCTGGTGGACGGACCAATTGACGACCTGGACGTGGCCTCGCCCACGCCGCGCTTCGGCAGCAAGGTGGGCATTGACGCCACCCGCAAGGGAGCGCAGGAAGGCTACTACCGGGAATGGCCTCCAGACATCGAGATGAGCTCCGAAGTGCGGGAGCGGGTTTCCCGGCGGTGGTCCGAGTTGGGGTTGGACGATATTATCGCGCCGCCGAGCGTCTGAGATTGATGGGCGCAGACCGTGCAGAGGGGTTGCCAACGATGCTCCGCACTCGCTTCACCGATCTGCTCGGTCTGGACTATCCGATAATGTCCGCGCCAATGAGCAATCACAGCGGCGGTACGTTGGCGGCGGCGGTCTCGCTGGCCGGCGGACTGGGCACCTTCGGTGGCAGCAACAGTTTCGGTCCGGGCTGGTTCCGGGAACAGATCGGATACATCAGATCCCAAACCGACCGTCCTTTCGGCGTGGGTTTTATCACCCAACTGATTGAGATTGCCCCGGAGAACTTTGAGATTGCGCTGGAGGAGCGGCCGCCGGTGGTGATATTTTCCTTTGCCGACCCCCACCCATGGCTGGGCCGCGCCCGGGATGCCGGAGCGGTTACTATCTGCCAGGTCCAATCCCCGGAGGCGGCGCGCGTCGCCGTGGCTAACGGGGCGGACGTACTGCTGGCCCAGGGCAACGAAGCCGGCGGTCATACCGGCGAGATGAACCTGCTGCCGCTGCTGGTGGACCTGGTGGAGGAGTTTCCCGATATTCCGGCGCTGGCCGCCGGCGGCATCACCTCCGGCCGGGCTTTTGCCGCGGCGTTGACCGCCGGGGCGCAGGGGGCTTCCCTGGGCACCGCTTTTCTCGCCACTCCCGAGGCAGTGGAAGTTCCCCAGTCTTTCAAGGAGCGCATCCTGCTGGCGGGCGGGCAGGACACGATCTTCACCGGCCTGTACGACCTGCTGGGCGACGATCCCTGGCCGCCGGGCATCGCCGGCCGGGTGTACCGCAACCGCCTGGTGCGGGAGTGGCACGGCAGGGATGACGAGGTACTGGCTCGCCGGGAAGAGCTCGCCTCGGACGTAGCTCAGGCCCGGGCGCGTCAGGACCCGGAACTGGCGTCGGTGTACATGAGCCAGGGCGTTGGACAGGTTCGCGCCATTCGACCGGCGGCGGAAACGCTACGTGAAATCTGCCAGAGCGCGGAGGAAATTTTGCGGCGGCCGGCGTGGCGCTGGTTTCACCCTGACTGACCGAATAATTTATCAATATTAAGTCGTGGCAAATATTGAAAATAGCGAAGAGCGGCGGCAACCGCGTATCTTCTATGGATGGTGGATTGTCGCCGCCGCGTCTATCCTGGGGATGTTCGGCAACGGCTCCATCTCCCAGGGCTTCCCCCGATTTCTGCTGCCTATTGAGTCTTCCCTGGGTCTGACTCGTGACCAGATGTCCCTGGTGTTCAGCCTGGCCCGCGCCGAAGGCAGCGTCGCCGGGCCGGCCGTCGGGTGGTTGGTGGACCGCTTCGGCGCGAGGCCGATGGTTTTCGCGGGAACCATCACGGTAGGCATTGGGGTCATCCTGCTGTCGCAGGCCAATTCATACTGGATGCTGTTGGTGCTGTTCGCCGGCGTGATTTCCCTGGGCAAGTCGGCGGGGCTGGGACAAACCCTCATGGCGTGCGTCAACCAGTGGTTCATACGCCGCCGCCACGTCGCCATGTCCTCCCTGATGACCGCTTTCGCCGGCGGCGGGGCCTTGATCGTTCCCCTGCTCAACGAGAGCATCCAGTGGTTGGGCTGGCGACAGACGCTCATCTGGACCGGCGTCGGCATCCTGGCGCTCACCCTGCCGGCATCCTTAATAATTCGCAGCCGTCCCGAGGACATGGGGCTTCGTCCGGACGGGGACCCTCCCGTGGACCGTACCGCCGCGGGCAGTGGACGGCGGGGGCGCGGCTCCGGCGAGGCCGAGGTCAGTTTCACCTTCAAGGAAGCCATCCGGACCCGCGCCTTCTGGCTGATGTCAGTGGGCGCCTTCATGCGAGTAACCGTGACCAACGGGATGCTCGTCCACATTTTCGCCATGCTGGATGAGCGTGGGCTCTCCGACGACCAGGCAGCGGCCTGGGTTGCGGCCATGTTCTTCCTGGGCATTCCGCTACGCTTCATCCTGGGCGTGACAACGGGCAAGTTCCCCTCCAACCTGATGCTGGCCGGCGGCATGGCCATCGGCGCGGTGGGCATGTGGGGCCTGTGGCTCGGCCCGGGTATCGTGGGGTTGCTGGTCTTCGTAATCGGCATCGCCGTGGTGGAGGGCATCACCTCCGTCAACTGGCTGATGCTCAGCGATTATTTCGGTCGTGGCCGGTTCGCTACGCTGATGGGGTTCATGAGTCTATTCATGAACATCGGACTTTTCGCGTCGCCTCTTTTCGCCGGGATGGTGTACCGGCTAACCGAATCCTACTGGTTGGTGCTGGCTACCTTCACGCCGATGTACCTGGTCAGCGCCCTGGCTTTCCTGCTCTGCACGCGGCCCCGCCCGCCGATTCGTGGCCAGCGGCGGTGGATCGGTACGGAAACCAGGACGCCCCAGCCAGCGGCCAGCGCCGGGGACGGCGATTAGGCTGCCCGCAGCGCCGCTTCTGGTATAATACCCTCGTTGCGCTCAAGACACCGCCGTACCTCGGAGCGCGTTTTCGCGACGCCGACGCTATCGAATGTATGCAGGGCTGAGGTCGTGCCTTTGATGCGCGCTGAATGTTGAAATTGCTGAAGGAGCGGGCTCGCGGGTGCGATTCAGAAAAGGCGAGGCAGCGTGACGATTCATCGTCCGCATCCACGCCCGAATCTCGGACGCCCCCCTGTCCGTACTTTGGTGAGGTTTTTCTAAGAAATTGGAGAAAGCCACGATGAACAACTTGATGGAATACAAGGGCTATATTGCGGCAGTGGCGTACGATGATTCCACCAGGTCGCTTCACGGCGCCGTGATTAACGCTGATCCAAGATTCTACGCAGTGTTTGAAGCAACCGACGTAGATGGGTTGCGCAGGGAGTTCGAGGTCTCCATTGAAGACTACATAGCTCGGTGCGACGATGAGGGGGTTAAACCCGGTAAACCCTTTTACGGCAGGATCCAGAGCCCGGCGGTGTCATCGGACGGGGTGCGGATCATGGACCCTCGGCCGGTCATCCTGGTCGGCGAGCAGGTGCGGTTGGAACCGGTCAGCCAGCAGCACGCCAGGGACCTATACCGGGTCGGGCAGGAAGAATCGATCTGGCGCTATCTGGCAACTCCACCGTTCACCAGCCTGGACGACGCCCGCGCGTGGGTGGATATGTGCGTTGGCCGCAACGCGTCGGGCGAGTGCGTACAGTTCGCCGTCATCCACGGCGCGGAGGAACGGGCCATCGGCTCCACCGGCTACCTGGATATTGACCGGCCCAATAGGGCGCTGGAGATCGGCATGACCTGGTATGGCGTCGATTACCAGCGCACCGGCGTCAACACCGAGTGCAAGTACCTGATGCTGCGCCACGCCTTTGAGGATCTGGGCGCGCTGCGGGTTTGCCTCAAGACCGATCACCGCAACGAGCGGTCCCAGCGGGCCATCCTGCGCATCGGCGCCCAGCAGGAGGGCGTGTTCCGCAACCACCACATCGCCCGGGATGGCGTGAACCGCCATTCGGTCTATTTCAGCATCATTGACACCGAATGGCCCGACGTGAAAGTGCGGTTGGAAGGAATGATGGACCGCTGATGCTTCGCGCGGTTGCAGCGCGGTTACGTTGCCGCCCGGCCAACCAGCACACCGAGGTAGGCAGCGATTAGCCCGACGACGAGATTGGCGGCGATGGACAGTCCGGCGCGAGCGTACTCGCCGCTTGACAGCAGCCTTACGCCATCGTAGGCCAGCGTGGAGAAGGTGGTGAAACCGCCGAGCAGCCCCACCGTCGCCATGGCCCGCAGTTCCAGGGGCCAGTCGCTGCGGGATATGAACATGGTGGCCAGCACGCCCAATGCGAAGGAACCGGCGATGTTGACCGCGAAAGTGCCCACCACCGTATTCGCGCCCAGATAATGCGCCGCCAGCCGGCCCACGGCGTACCGCAGCACCGACCCGGCAGCGCCGCCAATGGCAACCAGCAGCCAGACCACGTTAAGCCCAGGAACCCCGCCGTTCCAGCGTTCGCTCGTCTAGCTCGATCCCCCAGCCGGGGCGATCCGACAGGGTATTCCTGCCGGCGACAATTTCGGGTCGGATTGTACCGACATGGCCAATGGGCCGGAGGGAGGTCCGGTATTCGCGACCTGCTTCGGGCCAGACCAAGGCGATGGCTGCCACGTCAGCGATTCTCATAGCGGCGTCCTTTAGGAGCGAAAACCCTGTTCGCGCAAAATGCGGTCGAGCCATTCCCGGTCATAATCCGACAGAGGCCCCTCCGGGTCTTTGTCGTAGTCAACATAGTTGAAGTAGTAATCCTGCTCGTACAGGTCACGCACCATTGCCCCCAGCGGAATTGCCGGCTCGTCGTCCCCCTCCAACAGCGGCACCGGAACGTCGGGGATGGCGGATTGCAGGCGAAAGGGGTACAGTTCCAATTCAGGGCGAGTTTCCGAGCGGCTGACCAGATTGCGATAGGGAGCGTCCCCATAGTACCCTGCTACCGGCATCGGCCGGCCCACTCGCACCAGGTCAATCTCGACGATATGGGTGGGGTTTTCCAAAACCCGTTCCCGCTTGTCCAGATACTGGCTGCGACCATGTCCGGTACGCTTGTTGCTGGGGGACAGCACTTCCAGAACCGTTACCGGGTCGTCCTGGCTGCGCTCTCCGATGGTGATGAACCACTCCCGAACCGTTTCGTCCGTTACAGGCATCCATACCGTCACGCTGCCTTCTCCCAGTTGGGGATGAAAGCCGCGGTCTCCCGTAACCCCGCCGCCGGCAATCGCCAGGTCCGGTATGATGGCGTACCGCGGCGGCGGGTCCCGGGATGGGTCATTGGCAATGCCAATCCGTTCCCCCATAATGACCGTGTACCGGAACGGTAGCGCGCGACGGAGAAAACGGTGCATATCGCCGATGATTTTGTTGTGAACTTCCGGCCACAGCCACCTGCTCTCCAGGTATGGGTTCATTCCCGGAAAGGGGTTGGCGAAGAGTTTTTCCATCAGGCTGACCTCGCTGAACCTATTACAGCCGGCCGTCGTTGTCGCCAAACCGCCCCAACCGGAACAGCCCGATATCGCGCTCGGTCTTGCCGTGTTCCGCCAGGTCGGCCATTATCTCGCCGACCACGCTGGAGAACTTGAAGCCGTGGCCGGAGAATCCGGCGGCCACCGACACCTGGGGATGGTCGGGCAGAGTGTCGATAATGAAATGCTCGTCGGGGGTGTTGGTGAACATACAGGTTTTCAGCGCCAGCGTGGGCCCCGCAGCCTCCGGGAAGTAGCGTTCGGTGAACTGGCGGAGGGCAGCCTCGTCGCGGGCGTTGGGTTCCCGGTCCATGGTGTCGGGATCCACCTGCTCGCGGAAGTGGTTGAACATTCCCAGCTTGAAGCCGGGGATGCCATAGGACGGGAAGCCATAGAAACGCCCTTCCTCGACTTCCATACCGAACACGGGGAAGCTTTCCGGCTTGAACAACTCGGGGCGATACGGCGCGAACCAGCCCAGCACCTGCCGCTCGGGCACGGCGTGCTCCGCGACTTCCGGCGCGACTTTGCCGGCCCATGCGCCGGCGGTAACCACCAGCCGGCGGGCAGAGTACGTATCCTTGTCGGTGGTCACGACAACACCGCCGGCCGCCGTTGGCTCCCATTCCAGCGCGGCCTCCCGGCCGTGTACTTCCGCGCCTATTTCCAACGCGCCGGCCACGTGGGCGACGATGCACCGCTCGGAGAGAACGAAACCACCCTGCTGCTCGTACAGCATCTCGGCATCTTCGGGCAATTGGTAGCCGGGCCACTCCCGGTTGACTTCAGGGCCGCTCAACAGTCGGTAGGGCAGATGGTGTTCCCGCACGGTTGTCAGGGAACCTTCCAGCAGCTTGTTGGCGCCCACGCCGCCGCGTACGCACCCCGTGGTCACCAGCAGCCTCTCTCCCGCCAGGTTCTCCAGATGGCGCCATAGCTCATAGGCGCGGTACAGCAACGGGACGTAGGACGGGTCCTCATGGTAGGCCAACCGGATCATGCGGCTGACGCCATGGGACGACCCCATCTCGTTGGGAATGTCGTACCGCTCCAGGCCCAGCACGCGCCAACCGCGCCGGGCCAGGTGATAGACGGCGGCGCTGCCCATACCGCCGACACCGATGACGATGGCATCAAATTCTCTCATATACCGGTCCTTACTCCCTCTCCCTTGACGGGAGAGGGTCATGGCGAGGGTGAAGATGGAAAGATCAGGCTCGTGGCAGCGGGTTGCCCGGCGTGGTCATACGGAGGGAGTACACCGACGCGCGGGCGGTGAACAGCATGGTGCGAAAATCCGGCCCGCCGAAGGCGCAGTTGGCCGGGATCTCCGGGACGCGGATGATGCCGATATGCTCGCCGGCGGGGGAAAAGACCCACACGCCGCCGGAGCCGGTGCAATAGACGCGGCCCTCAGCGTCAACCTTCATGCCGTCGGGCACGCCGTCCTCGGCGGAGGCCATGTCGCCGAACCTTCGGCTGTTGCTCAGCGAGCCGTCGGCGGCCACATCATAGGCCTGGATGAACTGGTTGGGCTTGACCTCGCCGTCCCAATACTGGTCGGGGCGTTCGCCCAGCTTGCGGGTGTTGGACACGTAGAGCGTCGACTCATCGGGCGAGAAGGCGATGCCATTGGGGAAGTCGATGTCGTGGGCGGACATATGCACCGACCCGTCGGGAGCGATGCGGTGAATGGTACCGGGCCACTCGATCTCCTGTTCCGCCTCGGGAACGCGGCCGCTGGGGTTGGTGAAGTAGATGCTGCCGTCGCTGCGGCAAACAATGTCGTTGGGGCGGTGGAACCGCTTGCCGTCCCAGCGGTCAGCGACCACGTTGATGGTTCCGTCGGGTTCCATGCGGGCGATGCGGCGGTTGTCGCCCTCGCACATCAGCAGGCGGCCCTGCAAGTCCAGGGTCATCCCGTTAGTGCCGCCGCTGGGTTCGCGGATGATTTCGGGCGTTCCTCCGGCGGGAGACATCCGGTGAATCACCGGCGGCTCCCGGCGCAGGTCAACAAACAGCCAGTAACCATCGGGATGCCACAACGGGCCTTCCGTGAACGCGAAATCGGTGGCGAGCTGCTGCGCTTCCTGTCCCGATTCTACGATGCCTTCCAGATATTCGGTCATAGCGATAACTCCCTTTCATGATTGCCGTCCAATAGACTCCGGCCTTTTACGTCCGGTTCTCCCGCAGCCGCGCGATTTCATCCCGCAGCCGTTGCGCTTCGGCTTCGGCGGCAATGCGTCCATCGCGCTCGGCATCCCGCTGGGCCGCCACGGCGTCCCGCGCGTCGGCTACGCTGTCGAATGTGTCCAGGTAGCGTTGGGCTATTGGGTCATACCAGCGCAGCGCCCCGTGTTCCC
>CAYGAY010000034.1:0-35690 GCA_964347975.1 uncultured Dehalococcoidia bacterium | reverse complement strand
ACCTGCTACAAGATGTTGTCACTTTCAGGGTGGAGTTTGTCAACACGCCCTAGGGGTTGTTTTGGATGAACCCGGCCCCATGCCCGACGTGATAATCCACTACGTAGAGAGGGATTGGCTGGCGGTCGTCGAGGCAGTGACGTCGCACGGCCCCGTAAGCACGTTGCGACGCAATCAGCTCAGAGATATCTTTGCGGATTGCCGTTGCGGAATAATATACGTAACTGCGTTCATAGACAGGTCGGCGATGCGGCGTTACTTACCTGAAATAGCTTGGGAAACTGAGGTATGGGTTGCTGATGCGCCGACGCACCTGATCCATTTCGATGGCGAGAAATTTCTGGGGCCTTGCGAGTAACCTGGTATCCAAGCGGCGTTTGAGAGTGGCGACCCCTAATGTCAGTAACGGTAAGGGCAAGTTGCCGGCGTCGCCCTCGCGACTGGACTGGCCGCCGGCGCACACCGGAGCGCGATATACATTATAATGACGGCGCCGGCGACGATGCTGCGGCGTGCCGACCCGGCGTCGGTCGTATTGGCGGCCAATCCGCCGCCGCCCGTTCTCCCGAGACAACTCCGGCAACGCGCGCCGAACCCCACGAGATGCGTTATGACCACCTCAAACAAAGCTCCACGCCTGCCGCCCGCTCCGGGACGCTTCCGGCTGCCGGACCCGCCGGAACGCGAGCCCGACGACATGACCAGCTTTAAACACCTCGCCACCACCGGCAGCGTCCATCACCTCGTCCACCACCTGGGCAACCCCGATACCACCCTGGTCGCCGGCGAACGCTACGTGGTCATCAGGCCCACTCGCCGCCTGGAAGGCAGCCGCTATCCCGACCTGCTCGTCGCTTTCGACGTGGACCCGCAAGCCTACGAAGCATCCAACGGCTACATCATCGCGGACCAGGGCAAGCCGCCGGACTTCGTGCTGGAAATCGCGTCGCCCCGCACCGGACATATTGACGTGGGCGAAAAGCGGGATGACTACGCGGGACTGGGTATCCTGGAATACTGGCGCTTTGACGAAACGGGGCGGCACCACGGCGCGCTGCTGGCCGGGGATCGGCTGCGCGACGGCCGGTACGCGCCTATCCCCATTGACGAACCGGCGGACCACGTCCGGCAGGGGTACAGCCGCGTCCTGAACTTGTACCTCCGCTGGGAACAGGGCCAGCTGGGGTGGTACGACCCGGCAACGGGCCGGCATATTCTTACTTACAACGACCAACGCGCCCGCGCCGACACCGCCGAGGCCCGCGCCGACACTGCCGAGGCCCGCGTCCGCCAGTTGAAAGCGGAACTACAGCGGTTGCGGAACGGTTGAGACGTTCACCGGCGCTGCTGTTGACCCGATACTGCGCTGCCTGATGCGCGCGTTGCAGACCGGCGCGGCGCGGGCCGCTCCCTTCTACTACGGGTGGGTCATCCTCGGCCTGTCCGGCATCACGTCTTACTCGTCCCGGCCCCTGATGTCGGTGGCGGTGTTGACGGTGTTCGTGGTGCCCATGTCCGAGCAGTTTGGCTGGACCCGGGCCCAGGTGGCCGGGGCAGTAAGCCTGGGCGGAGCGCTGGCGGTGGTGGCGGCCCCGCTGGTGGGGCCGGTTCTGGACCGCTACGGCGCCGGCATGGTGGTGGGCATATCGTCGGGCATTGCCGGGCTGTGCGCGGTGGCGTTGGGAGCGGTCAACCAGATCTGGCTGTTCTACCTGGTGTACGTGCCGGGCCGGGCGACCTTCGCCAGTCCGCTGGAGTTGGGCACCTCGGTGGCGGTGAGCAACTGGTTCATCCGCCGCCGTCCTTTTGCGCTGGCGCTGAACCACGTCTCCCAGGGTTCGGGCCTGGCGGTGATGCCGCTGGTGGCCCAGGTCATCATCGGCGCCTGGAGTTGGGAAACGGCGTGGTACGCCCTGGGCATCTGGACCGTAGCGGTAGGCGTCGTGCCGGCGATGCTGCTGATGGCGCGACGCCCGGAAGACCTGGGACTGGAACCCGACGGCGGTACGAGAGACCTAGCCAGCGGCCAGTCAGCAGCGGCCGGTCGGCGTCCCCGGAACGCAGCCGACGAAATCAACTTCACGCCGCGCCAGGCAATGCAAACTCGCGCCTTCTGGCTGATGATCCTGTTTGCCTTCTCCGGGTTCATCGTGCAGGCGGGGGTGTCGCTGCACCAGGTGCCCCATTTCGTTGACCAGGGCGTACCGCCGTCAGTGGCGGTGTGGACGGCCAGCACCTTCGCCATCTCGCAGGCGCCGGCCAGCATCTTCTGGTCGGCGTTGTCGCAGCGTTTCGCGGCCCGGCTGGTGATGCCGGCGTCGGGATTGGTGGTGGCCGGCGGGGCGATCGTCACGGCCTTCGCCAGCGGTATCGCGGTGGGTGTGCTGGGAGCGTTCATCCTGGGGTTCGGCGTGGGGGGACTGCACATCATCGCCCGCCTCATCTGGGCCGACTACTTCGGCCGGCTGCACATGGGGGCGATAAGGTCATGGGGCCTGGCGGCGCAGGTCGGAGGCCAGGCGCTGGGGCCAACCGTAGCTGGCGTGGCGGTGGACCGCTTCGACACCTACGAGGGAGCGTTCCTGATCTTCGGCATCAACCTGGCGGCGGTGTCCCTGCTGATGGTGACGGCAACGCGGCCGGAACGGGAGGAGGCGGGTGGGGGTGGGGAGGGCATTGCACGTGGGAATCGGGAATGAGTGGCCGGGCTATCGAAACAGTCGCGTAAGCCAGGCAACGAATTTCTGACAGAGTTCGCCATTAATGTCCAAATCATGTGCGCCAATAGCCAAACCCATTTGCCTTGGGTCTTCGCGTGTAGCAAGCCAGGCATGGATTTGGGCGCGGAGAGTTTTGGTCTCTGTGAAATTGCGCTCGCTGATCGGGATTTGATCAACGTAGCGTTGGGACAAAGGCCAGACATTATCGGTGGTTGGGATCATTTGGGATATGAAGCCCTCCAATTCACCTGTGGAAATGTTGTCCGGCATTATCCAGATACCAACCCGTGGACTATCGCTATCGGGGTTTTCCGGGATGACGACGCCGTTGGGGTCCGGAGTCGCAGGAATTGGGAATATGGTCTTGTCTGCGTTGCGGATTTGGCCGCAAACCCGGTTCCAGGTATTGAGCGTGTGAGTGTCCGCATCCACTACAATACCAACGACAGGACGGCCGGGTTCATCAATATGGTCGCGGATATTGGGCAGGACGTTTTCGATGCCCTGATAGTCTTTGATGGCGAATTCCAGTGTCTGATCCCAACGCTCTGACAAATGCCTTATGACGTGCTTATCATCCTCTCCTTCAACCAGCAGAAGCGGGTCGGAGGGACGCGGGTTGAGGTTAATCATTAATCAGCGCACCTCAATCCCATATTTCGCTATATTCTCCAATCGGGCTTCATCGTAGGTAATGGCCCGAAGGCCAGCGGGGGGCCGCTCGATACGGACCAGTATCCCCTCCACATCTTCCAGCTCGTTGGCGGCTTGGGCAAAGCTGGTGACGCAATCCCAGCTGTGGGTGGTGGCTATGACCTGAACGTTGTTGCGTTGGGCGGTTCGGAGGACCATGTCCCAGAACTTGGGCTGTACTGAGTGGTGAAGGCCGTTTTCGACTTCATCGATGAGGAGGAAACCATCGGCACTGTAGGCCAGTGCGAGAGCTAGAGCGAATGTGCGAACTGCACCCTCACCAAGGCTTCGAACGGGCACTGGGTGATCTCGGCCCTTCAATTTCGCCATCAACCTTCGTCGATAGGTTATTCCGTTATCCGCGTTTGACGCCACTATTGCGACTCGTTCCACCTCTATATCTGTGACCAAGTTCAATGCCTCTACAGCCCGATCTTCTTGAGGACTGAGGGCCACATGGTTCCAAAATCGCTCGTTGGTCGCGTCGGTAGAGATATCTGGGCCCAACACGTTACATATTATTCTTGGCGAATCCCAATCCAAAAGCAACGGCTCCAGTTCGATCCAATGACCGGAATTACCAAACTCGCGTTCAATACCAGCCGTCGGAAGTACATCAGCCAGGCGTTGTTGTATTAGATGAACACTGCTTTCCGGCCGTGTACGTTCTCGAATTTGCAGCGTGTCAGAACCGTCGATCGGGCCTAACGAAATTACAACACTTCCCACCAAACGGTTATAAAAGAGTGACGACCAATCGGGGACAGCTTGTTCAATACCAGTTTCCCGAATAGCGACGATAACATCACCCCTAAGGCGCAGTATTTCTTTGACAGCAAACCCGTCACCGCGGGCCGCCCAAATTTGCACCGCGTCCAGCACCGTCGTTTTCCCCACGCTGTTTTTGCCGGCGAGCAGCGTTACCCGGCCCAGGCGCGGGATCGTTAGCTCGTCGATGCCGCGGAAGTTCTTGATGACCAGGCTGGGCAGTTGCAAGGGCTGGTCGGGTGTTGCATTGGCCACGGCGTTCACTTGTCTGGCGGTCCGGTCTAGTCGGCGGGGATGGCCAGTTCGGCCTGGCGCAGGGTTTCGCGGAGGTAGCGACCGGTGTGGCTCTGCTCGATTGCGGCCAGCGTCTCCGGCGTGCCGCAGGCGAGGAGGTTGCCGCCCTGGTCGCCGGCGCCGGGGCCGAGGTCGATTATCCAGTCGGAGTTTTTGATGAGGTCCAGGTTGTGCTCAATGAGCAGGACGGAGTTGCCCTGGTCCACCAGGCGGTGCAGCACGCGCAGCAGGGCGGCGCAGTCCTCGAAGGACAGGCCGGTGGTCGGTTCGTCCAGCAGATACAGGGTGCGGCCCGTAGCGCGGCGGGACAGTTCCGTGGCCAGCTTGACCCGTTGGGCTTCGCCGCCGGAGAGAGTCGTCGCCGGCTGGCCCAGGCGGATGTAGCCCAGGCCCACGTCCCGCAGGGTCTCCAGCTTGCTGCGGATGCGGGGGTAGTTCCAGAAAAAGTCCAGCGCGGTCTCGACAGTCATCGCCAGCACGTCGGCGATGGACTGGTCGCGCAGGGTGACCTCCAGCGCCTCCCGGTTGTAGCGGCGGCCCTGGCATACCTCGCAGGGCACGGTTACGTCGGGGAGGAACTGCATTTCAATCTGGATGTAGCCCTCGCCCTGGCAGGACTCGCAGCGCCCGCCCTTGACGTTGAAGGAGAAGCGGCCCGGCTTGTAGCCCCGGATGCGGGCTTCCGGCAGCGTGGCGAACAGCTCGCGGATGGGCGTGAACGCGCCGGTGTAAGTGGCCGGATTGCTGCGCGGCGTCCGCCCGATGGGGGACTGGTCGATGTTCACTACTTTATCGACGTGCTCGATGCCGGCGACCTCGTCGTGTTCGCCGGGACGGTCGCGGCCCTGGGCGACGGCCTGGGCCAGCCGCTTGTACAGGATGTCGTACACCAGCGTGCTCTTGCCGCTGCCGGAGACGCCGGTGACGCAGCCCAGCAATCCCAGGGGAAACTCCACGTCGATGCCCTTGAGATTGTTCTCCCGCGCACCCTTTACGGCGATGGACTTGCCGTTGCCGGGACGCCGTTCTTCCGGCGTCGGGATGCGCTTGCGCCCGCTGAGGTAAGCGCCGGTCAGCGATGCCTCGTTAGCCATCACTTCGGCCACGTCGCCAGTGGCCACTATCTTGCCGCCGTGCTCGCCGGCGCCGGGGCCGAGGTCAACGATGTGGTCGGCGGCCCGCATCATGGCGTCGTCGTGCTCCACCACGATGACCGTGTTGCCCATGTCGCGCAGGCGGGTCAGGGTGCCGATGAGCCGGTGGTCGTCGTGGGGATGCAGGCCGACGGTGGGTTCGTCGCACACGTAGAGCACGCCGGTCAGCCCGCTGCCGATCTGCGTCGCCAGACGGACGCGCTGGGCCTCGCCGCCGGACAGCGTGCGGGCGGTGCGGTTCATCGTTACGTAGTCCAGGCCGATGCTGTCCAGGAAGTGCAGCCGGCCCTCAATCTCCTTGAGGATCTGGTCGGCGATGGTCATTTCGCGGGTGGTCAGGGTCGGGCTGACGTCGAGGGGACGCTTGCCGTTGCGCCGGCGGCGTCCTTTCGCCGGCATTGCGCCGTTGCCGGCCGGGATGAGAGTGTCGGCAGGATGATGCCCGTTGTTGTGGCCGTTGGCACTGCTGCCATTGCCGCCAATGTCCCCGCCGGGCTTGATGCCGCGCACCCACTGCAACCCCTGGCCGATGGTGAGGCCGGCAACTTCCATGATGTTGCGCCCGCACACCAGCACTCCCAGCGCTTCCGGACGCAGGCGCGCGCCGCCGCAGGAACGGCAGGCGCGTTGGGCCATGTAGCGTTCGATCTCGCTGCGGGTATGGTCGGACTCGGTGTCGCGGTAGCGGCGTTGCAGGTTGGGGATTACGCCCTCGTAGGTGGTGTTCCAGGAGTAGGTGCGGCCCCGGCCGGTGCGATGGCGCACCGGCACCTGCTTTTTGCCGGCGCCGTAGAGGATAACGTTCACTTGCTCATCGGTGAGTTCGCGCACCGGAGCGTGGGGCGAGAAGTCGAACTCCCGCGCCACGGCCTCCATCATGCTGGCGTACCAGGCGTTGGACGCGCCGGACCGCGCCCAAGGCACGATGGCCCCCTCCAGCAGAGACAGCGAGCGGTTCTGAATGACCAGCGCCGGGTCAACTTCCAGCTGGTAGCCCAGGCCGGCGCAGGTGGAGCAGGCCCCGTGGGGGCTGTTGAAACTGAAAGTGCGCGGCTCGATTTCGGGCAGGCTGACGCCGCAGGCGACACAGGCGAACTGCTCGCTGAACACCAGGTCGTCCATGCCTTCCCGACCCACGTTCAGCACGCCCTCGCCCTCGCGCAGGGCGGTTTCCACTGACTCGGTGACGCGGCTGGGTTCGGTGTCGGAGCGGATGATCAGGCGGTCAACAACGATGTCGATGTAGTGCCACTTCTGTTTGTCCAGGGCCAGGGTGTCGGTGTCTTCCACCAGCATCACGTCGCCGTTGACCCGGACGCGGACGAAACCGCCCCGTTTGGCCGCCTCAAACACTTCGCGGTGCTCCCCCTTCTTGCGGCGGACTTTCGGGGCCAGCAGCGTAATGCGGGACGCTTCGGGCAGGGCCAGGATGGCATCGACAATCTGCTGGACGGTCTGGCGGGCCACCGGGTTGCCGCACTTGGGGCAGTGGGGCTTGCCGACGCGGGCGAAGAGCAGGCGCAGGTAGTCGTAAATCTCAGTAACGGTGCCCACGGTGGAGCGCGGGTTGTGGGAAACGCCCTTCTGGTCGATGGAGATGGCCGGCGACAGGCCCTCAATGTAATCAACGTCGGGCTTGTCCATGCGCCCCAGGAACTGCCGGGCGTAGGCCGACAGCGATTCCACATAGCGGCGCTGCCCTTCGGCATAGATGGTGTCAAAGGCCAGACTGCTCTTGCCGGAGCCGGACACCCCGGTAATCACCACCAGACGATCCCGGGGGATGGTTACGTCGATGTTTTTAAGGTTGTGCTCGCGCGCGCCCTTGATGTAGATGACTTCCTGCGGCATGAAAGGCTACCTTTTACATCAGAATGGTGAAACCGGCCTGGGTGAAGTGGCGGTCGTTGGTCAGAGCTTCCTGGATGTTTTTCTCCGTCATAAGCAGGAAACTGGCGCAATCGACGAGGCCCCATTCTTGGTCGGGGCGGGCATTGTAGAAATCGACAGCGTCCCAAAATTGCAACGAGGTTTGTGCGATGACCTCGACCGTGTCGTCAGCCGTCAAATCCCTGACCATTTGCACAGCGAGTTGGCGGCCCCTGGCCCCGAATTCTCCGAAAAAATTCAGAACCTCAACGAGCACCATTTCAGTGGTAATTTTGTGCCGCCACCGAAACTCCGATTGCAATAGCAATGCCATTTCATGTTGCGCATCCCGTTCATGCAGAATGGCAATCCAGTAACAGGCATCTGCGAATACCGGAAGCATTACTCGTCCACCTTGGGCCGTCCATAGAGATAATGGTGCATATTCTTTGCGGCATCTGTTGGTACGTTATCCCAAATGTCTTCCGGGTATTTCTTGCGAATCTCGGCAAGCCGGTGCAGCAACGTAGGCATCTCCGGATCTTCCGGCGGAATTACCCGGCGCGTCTTCGTAAGGTCGATGCTGACTATGCGCTTCAGCCGACCGTCGGCGTAATCGCCCTGCCCGACTATTTTGATACTGTACCGTCCGCGGTTGTGCATACTCTCAATGTGCGCCCATTGAGAGGCGGTGAAGTCGACAAAGATGGTTGAGCCGTCTTGCAACTGCATCTTATAGACGCCGTTGTGCTCCAGGTCCAGTTCCATCGACTTGACTTCGGCGACGACTTCGACGGGGTATTGTCCGTGCTTTCCTGGCATGGCGGGCCGTCCTCCGGGGGCGATTGGCTACTCTAATTCTACCAAAGGGTCGTTGGCGTTGACGGAATCCAAGGGCTGTACGAACACCGTCTTTACCACCCCATCCCGGTGGGCCAGGATGCTTTGCTCCATCTTCATGGCTTCCACCACGCATACCTCGTCGCCGGCGGATACGGCGTCGCCGGGCCGCACCAGCACCGACATTACCCGCCCCGGCATGGGCGAACGGAGAATATCGTCGGCAACGGTCGCGGCGGAACCGGCCGGCGGGGCCGATGGAGCATCAGGCACGCTGAGGCCGCCGGCCGGCCGGCCCCGACGGGGTGGCGCGAGTCCGACGTCGGCCGCTACGTCCACCTCAAAGGTCTCGCCGTCAACGGTTACCTGAACCGGCGATTGGCTGAGGTCGCCTACTTCAACGGTGTACCAGTGGTCGCCGATGCGTACTCTGATGGTGGTCAAGTTACCAGGACGCGCTCCCCAGCCGCGAGCGGAAGAGTTCCCGGCGTCCCTGGGCGCGCCAGCGGGAGCCGCCGTCCGGGGCGTCCCTTCCCGGCCGGGCGGCCTGGCTGGCCACAACGGCGGCGGCGATGGCGGCGGCCAGAGCCCGTGGATCGGCGACGGAACCGTCACCGGCAGGGGGTACGTGTCCGTTCACGCTGGTCCCGTTCCCGTTCATGCTACTCTTCACGCCTTTGGCTTGTAGTCGTTGCTCGAGGATGGCGGCCAGGCTGCCGGTGTGATAGCTGCCCGATACAAACTCCGGGCTGGCCAGCACGTCCCGCAGCAGGGGGATGTTGGTTTTCACGCCTTCCAGCCGGAAGTCGGCCAGGGCCGCGTCCAGCGTGGCGATGGCGGCGGCGCGGTCGGTTCCCCAAGCCATGACCTTGGCGAGCAACGGCTCGTAGTGTAGCGAAACCTCGTAGCCGAGGCAAAGGGCAGTGTCCACGCGCACGTTTTCGCCCTCGGGCAGGTATAGGTCAGTCACCACGCCCACGTTGGGCAGGCAGGTGTCCGGATCCTCCGGATACACGCGGGCCTCGATGGCGTGGCCGTTGGCGTGAATATCCCGC
The DNA here is from genome assembly GCA_964347975.1 of uncultured Dehalococcoidia bacterium. Taxonomy (GTDB): domain Bacteria; phylum Chloroflexota; class Dehalococcoidia; order Lucifugimonadales; family UBA3495; genus Bin87. Next base: position 26,297 of record CAYGAY010000034.1, on the reverse strand, counting down.
TGGCGGATGGCGAAGGGAATGCCGGCGGCGGACTGCAATTGCAGTTCCACAATATCCTGCCCGGTGATCAGTTCGGACACGCCGTGTTCTACCTGCAACCGGGGGTTCATCTCCAGGAAGTAGAAATGCCCGTCGTCAGTCACCAGGAATTCCACGGTGCCGGCATTGGTGTAACCAACCTCCCGTCCCAACTGGCGGGCCAAACGGCCAATCTGCTTCCGTACCTCGCCGGGCAGCTTGACCGACGCCGGCGTCTCCTCGATCAGCTTCTGGTTGCGTCGCTGGATGGAGCAATCGCGCTCGTACAGATGCAGCACGTTGCCGTATTGGTCGGCGATGATCTGCACCTCGATATGGGAGGCGTCTTGCAGATAGCGTTCGTAAAAGAGGCTGGAATCGGCGAAGGCGGCCTGGGCAATCTGGCGAGTGCGCGCAATGATGGGTTCCAGCTCCGCCATGCGGTGCGCGACGTGGATGCCGATGCCGCCGCCGCCGGCAGTGGCCTTGACCATCATGGGGAAGCCCAGCTCCCAGGCCCGGGTGATGGCCTCGTCGTCGCCGACCGGCTCCTCGGTTCCCGGCATCACGGGCAGGCCCGACTTGCGGGCCACGCGGCGGGCGGAGAGCTTGTCGCCCATCTGGCTCAGCACTTCCTCGCCGGGACCGATGAACACCACGCCGTCATTCTTGCAGCGACGGGCCAACTCGCTGTTCTCCGATAGAAACCCATAGCCGGGATGGATGGCTTGCGCGCCGGTTTGACGGCAGGCATTAAGCACGGCGTCGATGTTCAGGTAGGATTCCGCCGCCGCCGCGCCGCCAACGCACACCGACTCATCGGCCAGCTGAGTGTGCATTGCGCCAGCGTCAGCCTCCGAATAGATGGCAACGGTGGGGATACCCAGGCGCTGGCAGGTCCTGATGATGCGGGCGGCAATTTCGCCCCGGTTGGCAACCAGTAGCTTATCGAACATACATACTTCCTTCGCCCCACAAAACGCTTCCGGTCTGCATTATCGCAACGATGCCAGATTTTTACGCCCTTGTCCGGGGCCGGGTCAACAGAGACGACAGCGAGTTCAGGGCAATTTGGCGGTGCCCAGGAAAGCCTGCGACCGCACCTGCCGGTCCAGCCAGTACTGCAGCGCAGCGGTCAGCGTGCCGTGAACTTCGTCGCGGGCTGCCGCCGGGATGTTCAGCGTCGGCAGCCGGCCGACCGATCCGGTGCGGTGCAGCAGACGCAGCACCTTCAAGGCCGGCAAGGACAGCGAGCGCACGACTACATCGGGCGGTCCGCAATCCGGGCACAGCGTTCCACCGGCTCCGACGGCAAAGCGATGCCGCTCCGGTTCCAGTTCCTCGCCGCACTCCACGCAGTGATAGAGCTCCGGCAGGAAGCCGGACAGTCCGAGCAGTTGCAGGTCGAAGTAACGCAGCGGCAACTCGGCGGTGGGGTTGTTGCCGATGGCTTCCAGCGTCTGCACCGCCAGGTCGAACAGCTCCGGGTTGGCGGCGGACAGGGGGCTGAAACCATCCACCAACTCGGCCACGTACAGGCCCCGGGCGATGGTGGCATAGTCGGCTTTGACCTCTGGAAAGGCGGTGACCACCTCGGCCTCGGCCACGATGTCCAGCGCGCGGCCCCTGGCAAGGGACAAGCGCAGCAGGGTGAGCGGCTCGAAGTGGCCCATCAGCTTGCTGGTCAGACGCCGCGCGCGCCGGGCCAGCAGTTCCAGTTTGCCGTGCTCCCTGGTGTAGATGACTGACACCAGGTCCGCCTCGCCGACCGGGGTTTTCCGCAGCGTCAGGCCGGCGGCGCGGTAGGTGCGAGGCAGCGTCATTGTAATTGCGAGGAGCGCCGCGGGTGACGAGCCGGTCGAACCATGGGGCAATCGCGTGTCATTCCAGCGCGCTCCGGCCCGCCAGCGCCCGGCTGAGGGTGGTCTCGTCGGCGAACTCCAGCGAGCCTCCCACGGGCAGGCCGCGAGCCAGCCGGGTGATGCGTATGCTGGCGCCGGCCAGGCGGCGGTTGATGAAATCGGCGGTGGCGTCCCCCTCCAGCGTGGGGTTGGTGGCGACGATCAGTTCCTGGAAGGGGTTGTCGGAATCCTGAAGGCGGTCAAAGAGCTGGGGCAGGTGAATGTCCTCCGGCCCGACGCCGTTGAGCGGCGACAGCGCGCCGTGGAGGACATGATACAGCCCCCGATAGGCGCGGGTGCGTTCCAGGGCCACCAGGTCGCGCCGTTCCTCGACGACGCAGATCTGCTCCCGGTTGCGCTGGGGGTTGGCGCAAATATCGCAGGGCGAGGCATCGGTCAGATTACGGCACTCGTCGCAGAACAGGAGGCCATCCTTCGCCGCAACAATGGCGTCGGCCAGCGATCGAGCTTCTTCCGCCGGGATCTGGACGATGTGGTCGGCGAGGCGCTGGGCGCTCTTCGGACCGATGCCGGGCAGCCGGTGCAGCTCCTCAATCAGCCGGCCCAGAGAGCGGGCGGTGCCCGGGTTGTATTCACTGACCATGACGCTCACGCCGCCGCGCCGGCGGTTACCCTCCGCTGACCGGCGCCGGCTGGGACAGAGCGGCCAGAACCGGCGCAAGATGCACCGACGCTTGCCGCAGATCCACGGCTACGACGTCCCATTCGCTCCCATCGTCAAACCACTGCTGATAACTGACGAAGTCGCCGTTGTCCACCACGCGATAGTCCGCGTCGGGTTTGTCGCCCAGCGTCAGAGTGTCGGTGTTGGCGTCGTAGCCTCGGTTTGCGCCCAACGGAAGGAACCGTCCAATATCCAGTATGTCTATCCGCGTAACGTCTTCGCTACCTTCGTCCACAAAGTCGAGTATGACCCTAAAGTCATATCGCAAAGTCCCACCGCTGCGTCCTCGTCCGTTCGCGATTATGATCAAGGCGTCGTCTTCGGCGTAGTATTTAACCTTCACCTCGCACCTCCAAGTCTCTGCAACGTTCCTGAAACCAGGGGCGGCCCGTTTCGGCAATTCGCCTAGTCGCCCACTGGTCGAAATGGGCCGATACAATCTCAGCGTCATCCAGCGAAACGGGGACTCGCAACATCATGTCGCGACCGGGGATAAACCCCCAATAGGTCATGCTTACACTGCCGTTATAGTCTGTGCAGATGCCGCGCACAACCCAGTTCTCAAGAACGTGCTGAATTCCGTCAGCAGTAACTCCGGGGCGGGGATAGTCGCGCAAATGCCTGGTGAGCCATCTGGTGACGCCGCCGGCGGTGATGGTCTCCGGCAGTGTGCGTCGGTCATCGGGCGGGCGTTCACTTTCCTCGCTGGGCATGATGCTCTGACCGGAATATGCGGCATAAGCAGAGCGAATAAATATTCGCCCCGGCCCGCAGATACCAGGGCCGGCATGACGGATCTAGAAAAGCCCGGGTATATTCAAGCCGCCGGTCACGGCGCCCATCTTCTGGGCAGCCAGTTCCTGGGCGCGGGCGAAGGCGTCGTTGACGGCGGCGGCCACCAGGTCTTGCAGCAGGTCAATGTCTTCTGCGGCTTCCGGCTCGATGACGACGGCGGTCACCTCCTGCTTGCCGGTCATGGTGATGCGGACCACGCCGCCGCCGGCGGAGCCTTCCACGCTCATCTCTTCCAGTTCCTGCTGGGCTTTGGCCAGACGGTTCTGCAACTGCTGGGCCTGGCGCATCATCTTGCGGTTCATCATGGCTGTGTCTGGGCCTCCTGCCGGGTTGTGCGGGCTTGTTGAAAATTGCGCTGTCGTTCCTGCGAAAGCAGGAACCCAGGAAAGCGTCTGCAACAGGAACGCTGGCCTCGCTTGGCACCCTCGGGATTCCCGCCCCGTGTCAAGCACGGGGCAGGCGGTTCTTTTGCGGGAATGACGGGATGAACTTTCAAATCGTTAACTCAATTTAGTTTTCCTCGATAGGACGCGCTCCCAAGCCAATGGCGGTGCGATACAGAGGGCTGTCCTGGACGGAACTGCGGGTTGGACGAGCGCCGGCGCCGACGGCGCCGGCCAAGGTCACCGTGAAGGGATGACGCTCGCCGAAACACTGTTCAATCGCTTGCTCAATGGTATCACGAACCCGGCGGTCATTCAGTTCTTCCTGCATCCGGTCCAGGTTGGCGGCATTGCTGAAGGGCAGCACCAGCGTGGCGTTATCATCGGACAGGTGAACGCTGTCGGGGCGGCAATCCCGCAGCAGCGCGCCGAGGTTGTACTTGCTGCCCTTTTCCCGACCCAGCCGCCGCACCACTTCTCCCCAGCGTCCCGGCAGGCTGTCGGGCGCGGCGGCCGGCATGGGTGAGCGGGCTGGCGGCGGGCCGCCGTTCCCGGGCGGTGGCTGACGCGACGACGGCGGCCCGGAGGCGGGACGCTGCGACCGCTGCGGCGGCGGAGCGCTGCGGGGCGGCTCCCGTTCCCGTTGCGGCTGTGGCGCGCGCATCTGTTGCGGCCGGGACTGCGTTGGAGCCGGCGCTTCCTGCGCCGTTGGGACGTTATTGGCCAAGGGCGCGGGCCGGCAGATCTCGGCGGCGGCGATCTCCAGAGGCAGAGATGACGGCGCGTCGTAGCGCAGGTTGGCTTCGCCCCAGATACGCACTGCCCGCAGGGCGCTGGCGGGGTCGGTTTTCTGCACCGCCGCCCGTAGTCCGGCCAGCGTGTCGTCGGGCAAGTCCAGGGTGTCGCCGGCGTCCCAGGCGAGCAGGAGCATGGCCCGCAGGATGTCCAGGGTTTGCCGGTGCAGTTGGCGGGGCTCGCCGCCTTCCCATACCACCTGGTTGATGGTCTCCAGCGCGCCCGAGGTATCGCCGGCCAGCATCTGTTGAGCCAGGGACAGGTAGGCGTCGCTGCGCACGATGCCCAAGGCGTCCTCAACGTCCCGCAGCGTGATCTCCCGGTCGGCGGATACTGCCAGTTGTTCCAGGATATTCAGGGCGTCGCGCATGGAGCCGCCGGCGTTGCGGGACACCATGCGCAGGGCGTCGGGCTGTATCGCCACCCCTTCCCGGTCAGTGATGTAGGCCAGACGGTCGTAGATGGTCTGCCCCGGCAGGCGGCGGAAGTCGTAACGCTGGCACCGGGAGAGGATGGTCGGCAGGATGCGGTCGGCCTCGGTGGTGCAGAGGATGAAGATGACGTGGGCCGGCGGTTCTTCCAGCGTCTTCAGGAAGGCGTTGGAAGCCTCCCGGGTGAGCATATGGGCTTCGTCGATGATATAGACCTTGCGCCGGTTCTGGGCCGGCTGGAAGTGCACCTTGTCGCGGATCTCGCGGATTTCCTCCACTCCCCGGTTGCTGGCGGCGTCCAGTTCGATGATGTCCAGGTTGCGCCCCTCGTTGATGGACACGCAGATGGCGCATTCTTCGCAGGGGTCGCCCTGCTCCGGGTTGAGGCAGTTGACGGCCTTGGCCAACACGCGGGCCGTGGTGGTCTTGCCGCTGCCCCGGGTGCCGCAGAAGAGGTAGCTGTGGCTGACCCGCCCCTGCATCACCGCCTGCCGCAGCGTGTTGCCAACGTGCTCCTGGCCGGCCAGGTCACTGAAGGTGCCGGGCCGCCACTTGCGGTAATAAACTTGCGATGAGGTTGTCATGATCTGGGTCAAATTCCCGCCGCCGGATGCAGCCTAACTATAACGCCAACGGCTTTGCCGATGCCAGAGCGGGGATGCCCGCTTAACGTCATTGCGACTGCCAAGCGGCAATCTCGCAGCGTGAGCCGGCCGGTCTGCTAGAATGCCCATAGGCCCAACCCGGTAGAAAACCATTATGGTCACGGCACCCGAAACCAAACGCCTCAAGTTGGAGGTCTCCAACTTCGGCCCCATCACCGAGGGTACGGTCGAGTTGCGCCCGATGACCGTTTTCGTGGGGCCCAGCAACACAGGGAAATCGTACCTGGCAGTTTTGATCTACGCATTGCACCAATTTTTCGGTTCGTATTCCGGGCTTGTCCGCCACGGACGAATGCCAGGGCATATGCTTTTTCGCAGACCGCCAATCATGACGCCCCTAGCCAACATCGCCCTAAACGCAACCGATGTTGATAACATTTATTCGTGGGTTGAGATTGAGCATTCTATGGTGGAAACTGCCAGACAGCAAAGCTTCGTCCCAAACCTGTCCGAAAAGATCGCTGATTTGGTACGTAACGCTCTGGGCAGTGTAGGCTCCCTTGGCAAAGTCTTGGATGAAGAAATCGTAAGATGCTTCGGGATCGACAAGACTGAGAGCCTGGTTCACTATTCGGGTTCGGATATGACGGGACGTTCCATGCGTAGCTCCGTCTCAAACGTATTTGATCGCGGTGACGGTTACAGGTATGAGATCGAATTGGCTAGTCAAGGTACCAGTATCGGATCAAGCATACCGGATACCATGCCTTCACAGATCTTCCAAAACGTCCACACTCCCTGGTTTTTCCGGTCACCGGAAGCTCCTGAAAACGAACGAGAGGATAACGCTCGTGTATATCTTGCTGCTCTAGCTGGCGTAATTCTGTCTCGCAGCGTCGGACCGTTGGGGCGGCCGGCGCATTATCTGCCCGCCGACCGCGCCGGTGTGATGCATGCGCATCAAGTGGCAGTACGAGGGTTGATAGCTAGCGCATCTCGTATGGTACTGCGTCCAGATTCTCCGATGCCCGTTTTGTCCGGCGTCCTCGGTGACTTTCTTGAGCAGCTCGTAGCGTTGGCTTCGGGACCTGTCTTCCGGGATAGGGAAAGCAACGACGAGTTGGCAGGCCAATTGGAACGAAGGTTAATGGGTGGCGCCGTTCGCGTTGAGCGGTCTCAAATCGATTACCCTTCTTTCGCGTATCGGCCATCAGGTTGGCAGCGCGATTTGCCCTTGATGAACGCCTCGTCGATGGTATCTGAATTAGCTCCGGTCGCTTTGTATCTTCGCCATGTCGTACAGCCGGGCGACACTCTTATCATTGAGGAACCAGAGTCCCACCTGCACCCGGAATCGCAAGTGGAGTTCACCCGCCTTCTCGCGGCGGCCGTGAAGGCGGGCATCCGCATCATCATAACCACTCACAGTGAGTGGGTGCTGGAAGAGCTGGCGAACTTGGTGAAGTTGTCTGAACTTGCACCGGAGCGCCGCGCCGGGATCGAAGGCGCTGACTTGGCTCTTAGCGCGGCAGAGGTCGGCGCGTGGTTTTTCAAACCCAACGGAGAGAAAGAAGGGTCCGTGGTGGAGGAGATCTGCCTAGATCCGGACTCCGGAACCTTCCCCTCCGGATTCGGCCTAGTCTCCGAAGCGCTCTACAATCGTTGGGTGCGCATTACCAATCGGGTTGAGCTCGGAGAATGACTCCGAGGGATCCGGTTGAAGCAGTGCGGACAGGAACGGACCCGCGCTGCCATTCAGCTTCATGCCGCGATGGTGGCTGCGGACTCTCGTTGTCCGACGTGCCCAACCCGCACGTATTGGTCAGACTGGAACACGAAGGGGCTGCCCTATTGGTTCGAGGCCGTCAGCATTGCGACTACCTGTTTGTCGGCGGCAACGACCCAAACCGCGGTGCCTGGGTTGTCCCTGTGGAATTGACTACCGGCAGGAAAAGGGCCAGCGAATTTCTGGCGCAGCTGCGCGGCGGCGTTGCCATCGCGGATGAACTCTTGCCAACCGGAGCCCACATTAGATTCCAGCCGGTCGCGGCGCACGACGGCGGCTTGCATCGCGACGAAATCACCAACCTCCGCAAATCTTCCAACCGGATTAGTTTTCGCGGCGACGCCCGTCCCGTCGAATTGATCCGCTGCGGTTCCCGGTGGTGGACGCCCTCGACGATAGGCGTTCTTGAATCGGATGGTGTCGGGCTTCAGGCTAGCGCCCCCAGCCCTCGGCGTGTACACTCCCGCTTAACGTAACCTCTACCTTTAGCGATGGTGTACGACACCGGGAGGTGTGGCGAATGCCGATTTCCGACGAAACCATGAAGCGCATTATTGCCGAATACGGCGGGTTCGAGCTGTCCGACGCCGAGCTGGAACTGGTCAAGCCGGAGTTGGAGAACTACCTGACCGAGTTGCAGAACCTGCGCGATCTCGACCTGTCCGACGTCATGTCCGCCCGCTTGCTCCGGCCGGCGGATGGAGGAGGAGAAGCCGATGCCTAGCTCCGAGCTGCTCAAGCTGACCATTTCCGAAATCGCCCCCATGATTCAGGCGCGGGAGGTATCTCCCGTTGACCTGGCCCAGGCGGCGCTGGCCGAGGCCGAACGGCAACAGCCAACCCTCAACTCCTTCATCACCATCATGCGCGAGCCGGCCCTGGCCCAGGCCGAAGCCGCCGAGGATGCTCTGTCCCGCGGCGAGTATCGCGGCCCCCTCCACGGCATACCCATCGGCATCAAGGACAACATCGCCACCGGCGGCATTCGGACCACCCTGGGAACCAAGGTGCTGAGCGATCACGTGCCCGACGAGGACGCCGACGTGGTCCGCCGCTGCAAGGAAGCCGGCGCCATCATCATTGGCAAGGAGAACCTGGAAGAGTTCGCCGCCGGCGCCACCTCCAACAACCCCCACTACGGCGCGGTGCACAACCCCTGGAACGTTGACCACATCCCCGGCGGTTCCAGCGGCGGCGGCGGCGCGAATGTCGCGGCCGGCGTCACCTTCGCGTCCCTGGGCACCGACCTGGGCGGCTCGGTGCGATTGCCCGGCTCTTTCTGCGGCGTTGTGGGCCTCAAGCAGACCTTCGGGCGGGTGAGCCAGCGCGGGCTGCTGGTGACCAGCTTCAACGGCGACCACATCGGCCCCATGACGCGCTCCGTCCGTGACAGCGCGCTGGTGTTGCAGGCCATCGCCGGCTATGACCCGTTGGATCCCAGCACCGCGCCGGTTCCCGTGGACGACTACGCCATGATCCTGGAGCGCGGCATCAGCGGCCTGACCATGGGCATCCCGTCCAACTACTACTACGACCACCTGGATCCCGAGGTGGAAGCCGCCGCGCGCCGGGCCATTGCCGCCCTGGAAGAACTGGGCGTCGCCACCCGCGAGGTCAGCGTGCCCACCATGCAGTACGCCGGCGCCCTGCGCTTCTCCAGCATGGCCGACAGCGTGGTCACCCACGAACCTTACATCACGTCCAGCCGTGAGGACTACGGCCCCGATACCCTGTACCGGACGCTGGCCGGCCAGTTCGTGCTGGGCCGGGACTATTCCAAGGCCATGAAGGTGCAGCGTCTCATCAAGGAAGAGCACGCCCGCGTGTTGCAGGAGGTGGACTTCCTGGTGACGCCGACCACGCCGCTGCCCGCCCCGCGCATCGACGCCGACACCATCGAAGCGGAAGGCCGACGCCAGAAGGTGCGCGGGCCCGGCTCCGGTCACGTCTCCCGCAACACCAGCCCCATGAACGCCACGGGCTTCCCGGCCATCACCGTGCCCTGCGGGTTCAGCCAAGCCGGCCTGCCCATCGGATTGCAGTTCATCGCCCGCCCGTGGGAGGAAGGCAACCTGTTCCGCATTGCCCACGCCTACGAGGGCGTTTCGCCCAGCCGGGGCGCGTGGCCCAATTTGGAGTGAGGCCCCATGGAATACCGACGTTTCGGCCCCACGGACATGACCGTCTCGGCCCGGGGTTTCGGCTGCCGGGAGATGGGCGGCACCTAGGGCGACGTGTCCGGCTCGGAGCCGGACGCCGCCGTGAACCGGGCCATCGACCTGGGCATCAGCTGCTTTGGCACCGCGCCGGCCTACGGCAGAGGCGAGTCTGAGGTCGTGCCGGGCAAGGCCCTCGGCAGGCGTCGCAAGGACGTGATCGTCGTCCGCCCGCCTATGGCGGTCGTGGAATGACCGGTTAAAGTGGGTACGTATGAGGCCGAACCGGTTGTCTAGCCGTTCTGAAGGCGCTCGATTTCCGCTTCCAGCTCTCGAACCCGGGCCTCGGCGGCGTCAGCCCGTTCCCGCTGGTCCGCGTAGGTAAGTATGCGCCGTCCGGTGTCCGGGTCATACCAGGCCAGCTGGCCGTTTTCCCATCGGATGTGGAGGTTCAGGACGGGGCTGTATCCCTGCAACATTCCTTCCCCGACTTCCTCGATGGGAATGGGTTCATATTCACTGCCCACCAACCGGTCGCCGGCCAGCCGGGGGCCGCGACCTCGAAGAGTCTCGTCAAAGCGCCAGTATTCCGGGATGCCCAGCGCGGCGTAGTCGTTGCGCTTGGCCGTAGCGTCGATGCGCCTGGTGCTGGGGGAGGCGACTTCCATGACGAAATCGGGCGGCTTGCCCTGGTCCTCGATGACGTATGCCCGACGACGGCGGTAGGTCTCCGGGTCCACGTCGAAGGCGATGAGCAGGTCGGGATAGCGCAGCCCGGTCAGATCCCGAGTGGGCGCCAGGGCCAGGTAGCGCTCGCCGGCCACCAACGTGGTGTCGGGATTGCCGAAGTGGAGGGTGAGGTAGTGGACGTTGCCGTTGGCGGCCAGGTGGTCGAAGTTGGTCATCTTGTCTTCGGGGATTTCCGGGGGGTCCGGAAACACCAGGAATTCCTCGGGTTGCTCGACCTTGGTGATGGCTCTGTCGGTGGTGGTCATGCTGAACCTCGCTACTTTACGGGGCGGTGAACCGGATCATACCGGCGCTGGAAATATGGGAAGCGCCGGCCATGACCCGATGAAGTTACCACCCCGCGCGATGACGGAATCGGCAGCCTTATCCCGTCGCGATCCAGTCAACCACCCGCTCCGCCACCATGATGACGGTGGGGTGGATGCCTCCCGACCGGGGAACCCGGGGCATCACGGAGGCGTCGGCCACCCACAGCCCCTGCACTCCCCGCACCCGGCAATACTGGTCAACCACGGCCATCCCATCGCCGTCCGGCCCCATGCGACAGGTGCCGGAAACGTGGCGGGCCGTGCCCACGGTCTGCCGCGCCCAGAGGTCCAGCGCATCGTCGTCGTTCAGGATCTCGTCCGGCGGGTTGATGCGAAAGTCGAACACGTCCTTGAAGGCGTCCGACTCCAGCAGCTTCGCTCCCTTGCGCAGTCCATCGCGGATGCGCCGGGCGTCGTTGGGATGATGCAGGTAACGGTAGTTGAACTCCGGCTGCACGGCGGGGTCGGAGGACGCCAGTTGCACGAAGCCCGACCCGTCGGGCAGGCCCAGGGTGCAAGAAATGCGCGCCGCCCGTTCCGGCGGAACGTCGCCGGTGTTGTAGCGGGTGCGGACGCCGGCAACCTTCTCCTCCCGCTCGTCAACCACCGTGCTGCTGCGGAGGACCATGTCGTTAGTGTACTCGGAACCCTCGGCGGAGTAGTGCAGGCCAAAGTGCGGCGCGTCCAGGTCGCCGACGAGGGTCTTGCCATCCTTCACCTTGTAGGTGACGTGGACGCTGAGGTGGTTCCACAATCCCTGGCCGACGCCGGGACTATCGTGAATCACGGGTATCCCGAACTGCCGCAGATGGTCTTTCGGCCCAACCCCCGACAGCATCAGCAGCTGGGGCGACCGTATTGCGCCGCTGCTGAGCACGACCCGGTCGGCGTGGACGGTGAAAATCTCGCCGCCGCTCTCGGCCTCCACACCCACCGCCCGCGGCGAGCCGGTCGAATCATCCTCGAAAAGGACCCGGCGGACGTACACGTTGCCCCGTACCGTGAGGTTCAACCGGTGTCGCATGGGGCCCAGATGGGTCAGGGCGGCGCTCATGCGGATGCCGCCCAGGTTGTTGGTGGGCGACACGCCGACGCCGGTGGGGTTGGGGCCGTTGGTGTCTTCCACCGCGCCGTACCCTTCGGCCAGGCAGGCGTCGTAAAAGGCTTTCTGGATGTCCGCCCAGGTACCCGACTGACGCCGTCGCACCGGCATGGGGCCGTCCGCGCCGTGGTAGTCGTCCTGTATGTCCAGGTCGCGCTCCATCTTCCGGTAGAAGGGCAGGATCTTTGCGTAGGACCACTCGTCGTTGCCCCGGGCGGCCCAATCGTCGAAGTCCTCGGGAAAGCCCCGCTGCATGGCCTGGCCGTTGATGGAAGAGCCGCCGCCGATGACCTTGCCCTGGGCAACGTGGATCTCGCCTTGCTCCGGGGTTATGGCGCCGCGCAGCGCCCAGTTGTGTATAGAGTCCTGGGCCTCCGCGTACCGGGTGCCGCCGAACTTGATGTCGTCGGGGAGAACATTGGGGTCGGGATAGTCGTTGCCGGCTTCCAGCAGCAGGACAGAGGTGTTGATGTCTTCGGCCAGGCGGGCCGCCAGGGTCGAACCGGCTGCGCCGCCGCCAACCACGATAATGTCGTACTTCATGGATCCTCCACGGGCTATTATGCCCCGGATTAGATTGATTGCTGCGGGACATTATAGCGGAAACGGCTACAGTGCTCCGATAACGCCCGACGCGGCGGCTGGAGCCCGCCGGCGGTCGGTGGCCGGCGGCGACGCTTATCCGGCGTCCACCTTCGGCGACCGCTTCGTGGGCGGCTGAATCCGCATAAGGCCGGTGAGTAACGGTCAGAGCCCAGCCGGTCATTCCCGCGAAAGCGGGAATCCAGCGGGTTTAATGCCCGGACGACGTTCCCAATCGCCTGGCTTTCCCGGGTTCCTGCGAAAGCAGGAACTACGGTGTGATTTGCAAGAAAGCGCGGGCTGGCGCGTACCCATGGTCAGGGCAGGACGGGCATTTGGAAAGGCCCGGCGCCATCAGACGGAGTTATGGTAAATCCGTCTTTCCCCACAGGCACAACCTCAACGGTGGTTGCATTCCCCCGCTCATCGTTAATCGGCCCGGCTACCGTTACCAGGGCGCCGGGAGTCAGGTCGGCAAAGGCGAGGGTTTCTTCCTCCCCTTTAATCACCCGCTTGATTATCGTCCTATTCCCCACGCCAGACGTAAACGATTTCCCCCTGGGGGTATCCACCACGATTTGTTGGTTATCAGAGTCAACGGCGTCAATCTTGCCAGTACGCCCGCTCCTGGTAACGAAACCAAACTCGGGGTGGCTCCGCACCTGCTCTTTAAGGTCTTGAATTTCCTCTGAGGTCATGGAGTTGGCCCCTTCCTTGATGTTCATAGTGAGACACTACCTTGTAATCTCTTTTCCCAGCGGAGTGGATAGGGTTTCCGGCGTCCGTCAGCTCCGCGACCTGGCTCCGTCCCGGCGTTGGCGCTTGCGGTCGTGGGCGGAGAGCAGCATCTTGCGGATCCGGAGGTTCTGCGGTGTGACTTCCACCAGCTCGTCGTCGGAGATGAACTCCAGGGTTTCTTCGAGGCTCATCCGCACCGTGGCGTTCAGCCGCTCCGCGACGTCGGCGGTTGACGAGCGCATATTGGTCAGTTTTTTCTCCCGGCAGACGTTGATCTCGATGTCGCCCTCCTGCCGGCGGCGGCCCACCACCATGCCCTCGTACACCGGAGCGCCCGGGTCGATGAATATATCGCCCCGGCGCTGGGCGTTGAGCAAACCGTAGGTGACCGCCGGGCCGCCCTCGGAAGCCACCAGCGCGCCGCCGCGTTGGGTCTTTATCTCGCCCTGCATGGGTTCGTAGGACGCGAAGCTGCTGTTTTTCACGCCGTCGCCCCGGGTGGTGCGGAGGAAGAAGGCGTTGAACCCGATCAGGCCCCGGGTCGGTATCCGGTACGCCAGGTGGACGTAGCCGTTCTCGCCGCAGCGCAGGTCCAGCATTTGAGCCAGGTGGCCGGACAGGTACTCGGTCAACACGCCGACGTACTCCTCGCGGGCGCTGATGTTGAGGATTTCGTAGGGCTCGTGGAGCTTACCGTCGATTCTTTTGGTTACCGGCACGGGCCGGGAAACCTGGAACTCGTACCCCTCGCGGCGCATGGTCTCGACCAGGATTGACAGGTGCAGCTCGCCCCGGCCGGCCACCACGAAAACGTCGGGGCTCTCGGTGGTCTCGACCCGCAGGCTCACGTTGGTGCGCAACTCGCGGATCAGCCGCTCGTGGAGGTTGCGCGAGGTGCAGCGCGCGCCCTCCTTGCCTACGAAGGGGGAGGTGCTGACGCCGAAGGTCATCCGCACCGTGGGTTCCTGGATGTCTATCGTCGGCAGGGGGCAGGGCGCCTCCGCGCTGGCGATGGTATCGCCGATGGCGACGCCCTCAGGGCCGGTCACCGCCGCGATGTCGCCGGCGTAAGCCTCCGACACCGCGACGCGCTCCATGCCGTAGAACACGAAGATGTGCTCCAGGCTGTGGCGAGTTGCCGCGCCGCAGCGATCCAGCAGGGCCACGTTGTCCCTCGCCCGGAGGACGCCGCCGGTGACCCGGCCCACGGCCACCTGGCCCAGGTAGTTGTCGTAATCCAGCGCGGCCACCAGCATCTGTAACGGCGCGTCAGGGTCGCCGGCGGGCGGGGGCAAGTCCAGGATGGCTTCAAACAGGGGTTGCATATCGGTTCCCGGCCGGTCCGGGTCGGCGGTGGCGTAGCCCTGCCGGGCCGACGCGTAAAGCACGGGAAAGTCCAGCTGGTCGGCGTCCGTCGCCAGATCCAGGAAAAGATCCTGCACCAGCCCCAGGGCCTCAAGCGGGCGGGCCTCCGGGCGGTCGATCTTGTTGATGACGACGATGGGCGCGACGTTCTGCCGCAGCGCCTGCCGGAGCACGTAGGAGGTCTGGGGCATGGGGCCGTCCACGGCGTCCACCAGCAGCAGGCAGCCGTCGGCCATGTTCATCACCCGCTCTACCTCGCCGCTGAAGTCGGCGTGGCCCGGCGTGTCGATGATGTTGATTTTCACGCCGCGATAGGATACGGAGGCGTTCTTGGCCAGGATGGTGATGCCCCGTTCCCGCTCCAGGGGGTTGGTATCCATGATGAGTTCGCCCACCTGCTGGCGGGCGCGAAAAACGCGGCCCTGTTTCAAGAGCGCGTCAACCAGGGTGGTCTTGCCGTGGTCAACATGGGCGATGATGGCCAGGTTGCGGATGTGGTGGTTTGTACGGTCGTTCAAGCGGTTTCACCTCGCGCGACATTAAGGATACCATCCCCGGCCCGGCACGGGCCGGAGTGGTTTTCGCGCGCGCCCGGATATCACACGGGGAATTGCCAGGTCTGTGGGCCGCCGAGGCGATGCTGGTTCGCCACCGCCACCAGTGCGGGGGAGCGCGGCAGTTGCCGGCGGGCAATCGTTACCGATTTCCCATCGATGCTGGTCGCTTTGAAGAAAGTTTCGTTGCCTTCCGCCGCCATGGCAATATCCCAACCATGGCAATATCCCAACCATCGACGCCCCCGGCCGCCGATGTTAGTATGCTCCCGGCGCAGGCTTCGCCAACGCGCGGAGGGGCGCCGACCATACCGGAGGATCAGCTCATGCCAGGGACAGGCTTGGATTATTCCGCGCTCTTCAATCGGGACCTGCCGCCCCCGTCGGCGCCGTGGGAAGGCCACCCCAGGTACAACTTCATCGGGGGCCACAGCGACCCCGATATGGTCCCCATGGCGGGGTTCATCGAGTCGGCAAACCGGGTGTTTCGCGGCGACTCCCGCAATATCGCCATGTACAACTTCGACGGCGGCCCCCAGGGCATCATCCCCCTGCGCCAGTTCGTGGTTGACAAGCTGGCCCGGCATCGCGGCATCAATGTGACGACCGACGAAGTATTGATTACCTCCGGCTCCGGCCTGGCCATTGAGCTGATCAACGAAGTCCTGCTGGAGGAGGGGGACACCGCCATCGTCGAGGCGTTCAGCTTCTCCGGCGCCCTGGGCAACCTGCGACGCCGGAAGGTCAACATCGTCGGCATCGACCTGGACGAGGATGGCATGAGCATGGACCATCTGGCCCGGGCGCTGGAGGAGCTGCGGAGCAAAGGCGCGCGCGCCAAGTACATTTACACGATCCCGACGCTCCAGAATCCGACCGGCACCGTGCTGACCATGGAACGCCGGGAGCGTATGCTGGAATTGAGCGAGGAATACGGCGTCCCCATATTCGAGGACGAATGCTACGCCGATCTCATCTTCGAGGGGGAATACGAGAACGCCATCCGCTCCCTGGACGACACCAACCGGGTGCTGCACATCGGCTCTTTCTCCAAGACCCTGGGGCCGGGCGCCCGGCTCGGCTATGTCGTCGCGTCGTGGGACGTGATGAGCCGCCTGCTCTCCCGCAAGAACGACGCCGGCACCGGCGTCATGGACCAGATGATCGTCGGCGATTACTTTAACAACCACTACGATGCCCACATCCTCGAAATGCGGTCGTCTCTGAAACGCAAGCGCGACACCCTCAGCAGCGCCCTCCGCGAGTCCTTCGGCCCCAGCGTCGATTTCTACGCGCCCCGGGGCGGCATGTACCTGTGGGTCAAGCTGCCCGAAGGCGTGGACTCCCGCGATCTGGTCGCTCCGGCGCTGCGAGAAGGCATCGCGTTCAACCCCGGGCCCGACTGGTCGGCAGACCCGGACGCCGCCGCCGGTTACATACGGCTGTGCTTCGCGCTCCCCACAGAGAGCGAGATATGGGAAGGCGTCGAAAAACTTGCCGACGTATTCCGCATTGCCGGCGCGCTGCCGTGACGCTGCCCCGCCATGGCTACCACGTTATTCCCGCGAAAGGGGGAATCCGGGAACCGAATTCGCTCACTAGCTGCGCAGTTCCTCCAGTATACCGCTTCTGCTCAGACATACGCACTATAACCGGTCATTCCACGACCGCCGCAGAATGACAAAGTGGGTACGTGTGAGATCGCTTCCGGCTCCGGCTTGCGCAGGAGTGACGTGGATGTATATTCAAGGCTGGTGGAAAATTACCCCGATGCAGGAGGGAATCATGGCAATATTGAAAGTGGAAGGCGTGACCCACTGGTCCATCCCGGTCAACGACCTGGCGGAAGCCGAAGAGTTCTATGGGGAACTGCTGGGTCTCGCGCCGGTGGGACGGCTGGGGAACAACATCATGTCCTGCTTCAACGTGGGCGACCACAACATCCTGCTTTGCGAGCGTCCCAATCCGGTGGACGGGCCATTGCAGGAGGATGCGGGGGCGCATCATTCCTTCACCGTGTCTCCCGAGACCTTCGAGCTGGCCTGCAAAGTGTTCCGCGAGAGGAACATCAGGATAGAGCATCTGACGTACCGGGCCAGGGGTGTGTTCTGCGGCCGGGAACTGTACTTTTTCGACCCCAGCGGCAACCGCCTGGAGCTGCGGGACCCCACCTGGGTCGAGGGTATGCCCGAACCTCCATATGAAGAGCTGGCCGGCGCGTAGGCCCTTCGCCACGCAACCGTTCAGAGTTGAGGAAACAATTCAGTCCCAACTCGTCGTTCCGGCGAAAGCTGGAATCCAGCAGCGTTTTCTGGACTTCGGCCCCGTATCAAGTACGGGGCGACGTTCTTTCGCCGGAGCGACGGATTATCAACCGAACGACCTAAAACGGAACGCTACCCGAATCGCAACATCGCCTACAGGGGCAGATAAACGGCCTGCCCCGTCATTGCGCTGCGGTACACCGCTTCGGTCCATTCCATGTAGTGAACGCCGGTCTCGAAGTCCACCATATCGACGGTCTCGGTGCCACGTATGGCGTTGGTGAATTGCTCCTCAACGCGGTATCGGGCCTGGGTCTCCGGGGGGTTGGGCACTTCGGCAAGCTCGGTGTCGCCGCGCCGGCCGGCCCAAACCCGACGTTGGGAATCCACGTGGATGGTCCCGTCGGCGCCGAACATCCAGATTTGGCTGCCGCGATTCAGGCCGGAGGTAGCGCTCATCTGCATATGCACCTGGGCGCCGTTGGCGAGTTCGTAGAGGATGTCAACGTGGTCCGGTATCGTTACGGAGGTCATGCGCCCGGTCGCATCCCGCCGATATGGCACGTGGATCTTTGACATGGCCATGACCCGGTTGCCGCGACCCAGCCAGCGCATCATGGACTCGTAGGACGCGCCGATGTTCAGGGTGTTATGGCCGCTGAGGGCCCGGTCCTGCCGCCAGTGAACAGGACTGTCGAAGTCGGCGAAATTGTTTTGCAGTGACGTGAAATCCACCGACAGCAGCTCGCCCAGGCGGCCTTCGTCGATCAGCCGCTTGATGACGTTGTCGATAGTGTAGCTGGTGGAGGTTGGCGTGAGCTGACAAACCAGGTGGGGGTGGGCCCGGGAGGCGGCCAGCATATCCCTTGCCTCCGCGGCGTCGTTGGCCATGCGGGCCTCGGTCAGCACGTGCTTCCCGGCCTCCAGAGCGGCCAGGGTCATGGCGCGGTGCATATAGGGCCAAGTACCGATGCAGACGGCGTTGATCTCGTCGTCCTCCAGCAGCTCCCGCCAATTACGGTAGACCCTGGGAATGTTGAACTGGTCGGCGATCACCCGGCCGGACTGCTCCGTGCGGTTGGCCACGGCCACAATCTCGCAGTCTTCTACACCGAGGAATCCGGGAATGTGGCGGTTGCGCACGTTGCCGCCGGCGCCGATCAGGCCCACGCGGATTGGTTGTTCAGCCATTGTTTTTCCTCCTGGGTCAGGCGCCCGGCGGCGTTCCTGCGGGATTACTTTGGCGCTTCTGACGATTTGCCGGGAGCGTCGGGAGAGGTAATGATATACTGGCGCGCATAGCACATCCAATCCAAATCGCGCCGGGGCGGGTTTCAAATCGGCCCCGGCTCCCAAACGCCCGGAAGAGCGCAGGAGAAAACAATGCCCTACTACATGTACGTTGCCGTGCAGGGCGACAACAAGATCTCGGTCTTTACCATCGACCCCGACACCGGCGGGCTGACTCTGCAATCTGACGTTGCCGTGGACGGCGGCCCGTTCACCATGGCAATCAGTCCCGACCGGAGGTTTCTATACGTGGGCTGCCGGGAGGTCACGCAGCTGGTCAGTTTCGAGGTTGACCAGGCCAGCGGCGGGCTGACGCGGAACGGTTCGGTCGCCCTGGACGCCTGGCCGGTGTACGTGGCCACCGACCGGCGGGGGCGGTTTGCGCTGTCGTCCTACTACCAGGGGGCCCGCGTGGCGGTGCATCCCATCGGGGATGACGGCTCGGTGGGGGGCGAACCCGTGGAATGGCTGGAAACGGCTACCGGGGCGCACGCCATGCAGACCGACCCGACCAACGCCTACGCCTTCGTGCCCCACATCGCCGGCAACGGCCCCAACTCCATCTGGCAGTTCCGGTTCGACGAGGACACCGGCCACATCACCCCCAACTCGCCGGCCACGGTGGACCCGGAGGAATTCCTGGGGCCGCGCCACTTCTGCTTTCACCCGTCTCTGGACGTGCTCTATTTCTCCAACGAGCAGGGATGCAGCGTCAGCGCGTACAACCTGGACACCGCCAGCGGCACGCTGGCGCTGTTCCAGACGGTCACCACGCTGCCGCCGGAGGGATTCAGCGAGCGGAACACCTGCTCCCAAATCCAGATAACATCCTCGGGCCGGTTCCTGTACGCGCCCAACCGGGGGCATGACAGCATCGCCTGCTACACGGTGGATGCGGCGACGGGGGCGCTCACGTCCAACGGCATCATGCCATCGGAGCCGAGGCCCAACGCCCTGTGCCTGGACCTGCAAGACAAGTTCATTTACTCCGCCGGCCAGGATTCAGGCCAAATGGCCATCTTCGGCGTGGACGGGGATTCGGGCAGGTTGACCCGGCTGGCAACCCATCCGCTGGGCGAAGGGCCGGGCTGGATCACCATTACCGAGCTGCCGGGATAGCGTGGCAGGAGTACAGGAACCGTCGTTCCCGCGCCCATCACGTGGTTCCCGCGAACGCGGGAATCCAGAGCGGCAAAGGCATAGGTCACCGTCAAAAGAGCAAAGATTTCCGGATACCGGAGCAAGTCGGTATGACGGGCCTGACGAGGAGGCAATCGCTATGAGCAAGAACTACAGCATCTGCGTGGGGGCAACCGGTTTCGGCGGCGGCGTTTGGCACAGCTCCGACGGAGGCGAAAACTGGACCCGGATCCGAGACCCCTTCCCCCTGGGCAGCCAGGTCAGGGCGCTGGCGGCGTATCCCGACAACCCCAGCCGCATCCTGGCCGGCGCGGACAACGGCATCTATCGCAGCGAGGACAAAGGGGCGACGTGGGAGAAGCTGTGGTCGCCCATGGACGGCGCGCCCATCTGGTCCATCGCCATCGACCCTCAGGACACGGACACGATCTTTGTGGGCATCAAGCCGGCGGCGCTGTTCCGGTCGCGGGACGGCGGCGCGAGCTGGAGCAGGCTGTCCGTCCAGATGGCTCAGGAGTGCCACATCGGGCCGCCCATGGTGACCATGCTGATGGTGGACCCCAAGGATCACCGCACGGTTTGGGCGGGCGTCGAAGTGGACGGAGTGTACCGCAGCCTGGATGGTGGAGACACCTGGACTCATGTTGAGGGTGGGGTGCATCCCGACATCCACGGCATGGCGATCAGCCCGGGCGAGCCGAACCGGGTCATCGCCAGCACGCCCCGGGAGATTTACTCCACCACCGACATGGGCGAAAGTTGGCAGTCCGTGGTCACCACCGACCAGTTCGCGCTTCCCTACAGCCGGGGCATTGCCGTCAAGACCGACGATCCCAACGTGCTCTTCTCCGCAGTAGGCGACACGGCCATCGGCGGCGCCGGGGCCATCCACCGTTCCAGCGACGGTGGGCGGACCTGGGAGAGGCGTCCCCTGCCCGTGGAACCCAACTCCAACATCTGGGCCTTCGCCACTCACCCGGCGGACCCCGATTTCGTGCTGGCTTCCAGCCTCATGGGCGAGCTGTATTCCACCGACGACGCCGGCGACTCGTGGACCAAGGTGAACCGCGAGTTTACCGAAGTGGGCGCAATGGTCTGGGTTCCCAACTGATCTTTCAGGGAGAGGGTTAGATTGTCACACACCCCGCTTAAGGTTCGGGGCCGGGAGGACGCCAAGACCCCGGCCACTGGACGCATTTGATGTCGATGGGGTTGTGAGGGTTCAGCGCGTTGCGACGGTTCACGTAGTCGGCGTAACGGGCCATCAGGGCTGCCCGGGCATTTGCATCACGGTCGCTGATGAAATGGGCGTTAGCGGGGGCGTGATGGGCGGCTCTTTGGCATTCCTGGGGACTGAGCGCGTTGCCGTCGCAGTCATGGAGGTTGTCTTCGCAGACGCAGGGGTAGGGGTATATTTCATAGTACACCGGGCCGTGGCGGCTGAAGTCGATGTCTTCCTGAAGTTGTCGCCGGGCTTCGACTTCCGCGGGGTCGGGAGGGGATTCGGCCGAGGCGGCGACGGCCTGGTGGGGGGCCAGCGCGTCGGGGGCGCAGTCGAAGCCGCGTTGGAGGAGTTCTTTGGCGGCGGAAAGGCGGTGGCCGGGCTTGAAGTCGGGGAGTTCGCCCTGCATTACGGAGACGAGGAAGCGGACGGCGACGCGGCCCTGGTCGGTTTCCTCGCGCACGATCCGGGCTAGTTCGCAGCGGAGGCGGTGGTCTGCTCCGGGGGCTTCGGGCGGGGAGCGGCGGTTGACGGGGCGAGGAGGCGGGGCCGGGACAGCGGGCGGGGCCGGCGCGAAGCCGAGTTTAACCAGCAGCCGGGCGGCCGCGAGGCGGTGTCCGGGTTGGAAGTCCGAGAGTTGGCCGTCCATGGCGGCGGCCAGGAAGCGGACGATGAGCCGGCCGTCCTGGGTTTCCTGGGCGACGATGTGGGACAAATCGGACATACATTCTATTTTAGGTTGGAGGTCTGGGGGAGTCAAAGGGGGATTGTCAGCAGGGCAGATTTCGCTACTCGGGCGCGGTCGGCACTGGCGGGGAGGATGGTCATGCGAGTGGGTTTAGCCAGCGCAGACCGGGGAAGCGGGCGAAATCAGAATCGTTGGTGTGGAGCTCGGCGTCGTGTTCCATGGCCAATGCGGCTATGTGGGCGTCGGTCACCAGCTTGGTTCCGCTACCGGCGGCGGCGAGGTTCTTCTGGAAGAGTCGCAGGTGACCGTCGCCCGGGTTGATCGGGGTGATGTGGTCGTGTCCGAACCAGTCTGCAACGGAATCCGCGGCACTGGCCGGAGACATTGCGGAAATTAGCATTCCTGGAATGCTAATTACGCGCACAAACCCCGTTGCCACTGCCCAGGGGATGCCGACGCTTTCAGTCCCGTGAAGCAGACCTTGCCACCAGCGCTGGGCAACATCATGCTCTGGCGCGTCAGGGTTGTGAGCGTAGATCAGCATATTGATGTCCGGTACGATCATGCGCGGCGTTTCCTGGTTCTCCGTTCCTTTTCGAAGTATTCTGCATCCATCAGTTCATCGTTCAGTCGGTTGTAATTGACCGGTTCGTTTCGGTCGATGAGGCTCGCGCGGCTGGCAACGGTCCAAGGTTCCGTCTCGACGGCCGGCGCATCCGGCTCTGTGGTGGAGATTTCTCCGATGTCCAGTGAGACCAACGCGCCTTCCGGCAGGTCAATGGTTTCCAACGGGGTGAGTACCCCGTTGGCGAATCTAGCTTTCACGGTTTGTGTCATAGTTCGACTCCTGCGGCGCCTTGCTGCATCGTTACACGCGGGCAGTGTAGCATGGGCTACGCGGATTGCATTTGCCGTGATTGTGGGGAATTTGGCTATGCCGAAAAATTGGGATCGCCCGGAACCAAGAAGTAGCGAAATTTCCTCGTCAGCTGACGCCGTTGACCGGCAACCGGATTAGGCGTTACAGTGCCACGCACAAATTCGATCCAGTCAGCAACCAGATGACAAGTCCGAGACAAGCTTTGCCGCGCCGCCGCGCCGCCCGGTCGAGGCACAGCCGCCGCCGGAAAATCGCCTTCGGCTGGTATGGCGGCAAGTTCAGCCATCTCGATTTTCTGCTGCCCAACCTGCCCAGTGACGCCACGCATTTTTGCGACGTGTTCGGGGGATCGGCGGCGGTGCTCATCAACCGGGAGCCGGCGCCGGTGGAGACCTATAATGACCTGGATTCCGAACTGGTCAACTTTTTCGCCACGCTCCGGCATCCGGCGAATGGCGAGCGCCTGCTGAAAGAGATTGCGCTGACCCCGTTCTCACGCGAGGAACTGGCGCTGGCATGCACGCCGGAACCGGAACTGGATGACGTGGAACGGGCGCGGCGGTTCTACGTGCGGGCCCGCCAGACCCGAACCGGCCTGGCGCAAACCTCGTCGGAAGGCCGCTGGGCCCAGTGCATCCTGACCTCCCGCTCCGGCATGGCCGGGGCCGTGTCCCGCTGGCTGGGCGCAATCGAGGGCCTGCCGCCCATCATCGACCGCCTGATGCGGGTGCAGATTGACAACGCGCCGGCGCTGGAAGTAATTCGTCGTTACGACACGCCGGAAACCTTGTTCTACCTGGACCCGCCCTATGTCCACGACGCCCGCGGCGACAAGCACGCCTACTACGGCGAAATGAGCGACGCCGAGCATACCGAACTGGCCGACCTGCTACGCGAAATCAAAGGCCGGGCCGCCATATCCGGCTACCGCAGCGATTTGTACGATTCCCTGTACGCGGGCTGGCGGCGGGTGGACGCGCCGGAGAAGAACTGCCACTCGGTGCGCCAGCCGCGGCAGGAATCCCTTTGGATGAACTACGAACCGCTATGCCAAACTCCCGAAGTAGTGGACTAGGGCGTAACCTCGTACTCCACCTCGGCCACCTTGCGCCCGCTTTCGTACACGTAGACCCAATAGCGGCCCGGCGCCCACCGTTGGGGAGGGTTCGGGCCTACCGACAGCCATTGCGTTCCGCCGGAGTACTGCGGTTCCGCCGTCACCGTTATATTGCGGCGTCCGGTGGCGAACCCGTCCTCAAAATACTCTACTACCTCAAAGGCCAATTCCTGGGGGCTGCCTGTTATGGAGTAGGAGTGCTCTACCGTCAGAAATACCCAGTCGGACACTTCGCCGGCGGAAAAGCCGTTCACCGGCTCGCGGTTTTCGCTCAGGGCGATGTAGGCGGCGTCAATCCGCCCGTTGACGGCGGGCAAGGCCGGGTCGGGCGGCGTCGGGTCGGGCGCGGCGGCGGCGACGCGGCTGGCGCTGCCACGATACCACTGGTCCCAGATGTGTTCCAGCGCCGGTTGCTCTTCCCGGCCGCCAGTGCGCAGCCAGGCGGCGCGCAGCTCCGCCTCGGTGAAATGGCGCTGCGACGGGTACGACGGCTCCGCTGCCAGCAATCCGTACAGATCCCGCCAGCCCTGTAGGAACCGCTCCTCGCCCAGCGCGTCGTAGAGAGCCAGCATCAAACGCTCTCCCAGGGAATAGTTGCATTGCCACAAGTCGGCTTCCGCTTGCGCTTCCGGGCCATAGTACTCCATCCATTGCTCCACCCGGCGCAACGACTCCGCTGCCGCGCAGGGGCTGTTGGTAGCCTCAATGGGGCGGCCCTGGGTGACGTGGCGGGCGTAAGACGCCGCGAAGTCGGCGCCGCCCTCGGCGTACCACGCCGGCCTGGCGTACAGATAATAGTGGGCAATCTCGTGGAAAACGGCGTGGGCGCTGAAGTCCGGCCTTTCATTGGCGTCTATTTCGGATTTCAGAGTGACGTGGGTCTGGTAGTTGGCGCCGGCGGCGACACCGACAACGTAATCGGTAACGTGAATGACAATGGCCGGCGTCGGGAAGGGCGCGTCGAACATATCCTCAAATACCGGCACGGCGGCCTGGGCGACGGCCATCACCTGCGAGTCAAAATTGAGCACGCCGGCCTCGCGGATAATGGCGATGGGCACGGACTGGCCGGCGCGGTTGGTGGCGTAGCGCGTCTCGACGCTGACCGCTCCGGGACCGTTCACGATGTCGTCAAACTCCGGGGACTGGAACCGGGAGCGTTCATAGAGCACGGCGACGATGGCGGCTTCGGTCTCGGTAAGGCCGTTGCGGAACCAGTCCGCGTCGGTCAGTTGCGCCAGCCGCTCCGGCCGGTTCTGCGCCAGCCGTTGCAGGGACAGCAGGGCCGGCAGGTCCAGGGGTTCCAGGCGGTCGCCCGGAAACCCGCCGTCCAGCAGCGCGTTCAGCGTGTCCGGGGCGTCTATGGCGATGTTGACCAGCCGCTCGGCGGCGTTGAACTCGGCAACGTCGTGCAAACCGTCCGCAATCCAGGCAATGCCGCTGATGCGCGTCGCGGCGACGGGAACGTTCTGCCGGGCATATTCCCAATTGCGTACCTCGGCCAGGTCATATGCGGATGGCTCGGGCGGTACGGTCGGCGTGGGCCGCGGCGTTGCCGAGAGCGGGGGCGGTGGAGCGGCGGCAGGCGAGGCCGTCGGCGGGTTGACCGTCGCGATTGTGGGTGGAGGAGTTTCCGGCGACGGAACGACCGGGACCCGGGCCAGGGCGGCGTCGATGGTAGCCCGCAGGTTTGGCGTGGGCTCTACCGCCTCATCGGTTTCGTCAAAGAGGCAGCCGGCAGTTGCCCCGGCTGCCAGCAGAATGACGGCCAGCACGGTCATAACGTAACGCATGGCAACAAAGTATAGGGGCAACGGTAACGGTACGCTATAATCCTGATCAAGACCCGCCCCATTTGCGGCGGATTCGCAGAGAGGTACAGCATCATGGGCAAACTGGACGGCAGAGTAGCGTTGATTACCGGGTCGGGCCGGAACATCGGGCGGGCCACCGCTTTGATGATGGCCGCGGCGGGCGCCAGCATCGTGGTCAACGCCCGCAGCAACCGGGAAGAGGCCGAGGCAACGGCCGCTGCGGTGGAGGAGCTGGGCGTCAAGGCGTTGCCAGTCCTGGCCGACGTGTCGCAGAAAGAGCAGGTGGACGCCATGATTGACGCCGCCATGTCAACCTTCGGCCACATCGACATTCTGGTGAACAACGCCGCCATCCGGCCCCACAAGCCTTTTACCGAGGTGACGGTGGAAGACTGGGAGTATGTTCGGGGCGTGGTGCTGGACGGCTCGTTCTACACGACCCGGGGCGTCATACAGCAGATGGTGGACAACAACTTCGGGCGCATCGTGTTCCTGACCGGGGATGGAGCCTTCCGGGGCAGCCCGCTGCGCGCCCACGTTTCAGCGGCCAAGATGGGCATAGTGGGCATGGCCCGCAGCCTGGCCTCGGAGTTCGCGCCCCATAACATCCGGGTCAACGTGGTATCTCCCGGCAGCATCGACACCACCCGCGCCAACCCCGAGTGGTACGCCGGCCGAGTGCCCGACTCCTCCGGCATTCCCCTGGGCCGCCAGGGCAAGCCGGAGGAGATTGCGGCCACGGTAGCATTTCTCTGCACCGACGACGGCGGGTTTATCACCGGGCAGACGGTGCATGTGAACGGGGGGCAGGGGTATTTTGGGTGAACAAAGGTACAATTACCACGCGACGTGACGGCCCGGGCAGAGACGAACTCCTAGGGCCTGTTTACAAACTCGGTCTGTGGGGGGTAAATAGTAACACGCCCCC
>CAYGAY010000033.1:0-36755 GCA_964347975.1 uncultured Dehalococcoidia bacterium | reverse complement strand
CCCTCATATGCCTCCGGCTGGGCTTAATCTAATACCAGCGCGTGTTGGGAATACCGCACATTGCACGAGGTTGACATAGTAGCCAGAACTGGCGTAGCAACAGCAGTCGCCGAGTTGAAGAATCTTGGTGGCAGGCCAGGTAAAAATGACGTCATTGTGTTCTTTGCGAAAGTACTTGACTATATGCTGGCAAACCCTGATCTGGCGTCGGAGGATGTTTGCCTGGCCTTTATGTCGAGTACATCATTTGACGACAGAGGGCTAGCTGCCTGCTTGGGATTAGGCATTCACCCCGTAGCCTCCGACATACGACCTCTCCCGGTGCTCGTCAATAACGCAATGGCAATGCAAGTGGAGTTGGATCGAGGATTGCAAGTCGCTTCGGAGACGTTGACCCGTTTTGAAGATTTTTGCGCCAATCTCAATCGTGTGGCTTTTGCTTTGCGGGAAACTTGGCTAGACTATCGATGCAGCTATATTTCTTCGGACGACGGCTTGTCTTCAG
Organism: uncultured Dehalococcoidia bacterium; assembly: GCA_964347975.1. GTDB lineage: Bacteria > Chloroflexota > Dehalococcoidia > Lucifugimonadales > UBA3495 > Bin87. The sequence goes on along the minus strand of CAYGAY010000033.1, from coordinate 36,250 downwards.
ATGATGGCTTGTTGCTTCGAGCGGTCGAACTTATTGATGTGGACGATTTGGCATGGGAACTGCGACAGGCTAATAGTGATTGCATTGCAATCTACCAAGCCTTTCGACGCGCCCAACGTGCGGGGTGATGGCTAAAATGAACATCAGCAGCTACAACATTACCGACGTTACTTACCACTACATCGGGTTGCGCGTGCTGTTCGGTATGCCTGCTACCTCCAAGCGTACCGAACAGGTAGAAACTATCGCCTGCAACGTTCGTAAGTTCGTCAGCGACAGAAACCAACGTTTGATGGTAGCGGCGCCCGGCACGACGTACCAGGGAACTGCGGAAAAAATATGTACGGAACTGGAGCAGTTCCGCTTCGTGAAATCGCAGGGAAAATCAGCCGGGAGTAGATATGATCTGACCGAATCAGGGCGGCATATCTTGGATCTGATGGCGGATCAAAACGCCGTCGCCTTACGGCACCTCATGGCTCGAACCCATTTGCAAACTTACGACAACCTCCGCGCAGTGGTGCAAAATCATATCACTGCCGGCCCAGTATGGCGCCCGCTCGAGGTCAAGGCGGAACACATTGGACAGGCAGGCTACCTTGAAACTCTGCTAGCTCCCACCTTCGGGGGCGCCGCTGCCTCGGTCGCCGCTGCAATCCATGCCGAGCACGGTGAGCAAAGTCCCAGCAAGATTCGTGACGCGCTGCACGCCAAGATCATCAAGCAGTTCTTGCCGGATCAGCGAATGGGCGTGGCTAATTTCCGTGGTATGTGCGCTCGTCTGACCACTTTGAGGCTCTTGAACCTCCGCCGCGCCACGGTCAAGGGTTGCGAGTTCTACAAGACCTATTCCCCTTGCGTTGTCGAAACAGGACCGTATGACTGGTACACGCCCTTGGAACTCTCGCTATCCAATGGTGAAACGTACCGGATACTCTTCTGCGAACCGGATATGGCCGAAAGCGACAATCAGAACATCCTGCTCAGCGCTATCGACGACGCCATGCTTGCGCTAACTCCCATCGCTGGTTACCACGACATCCCCGACCTGCGCGACACCGTTTGCGAAAATCTGCTCATACCTGAGGCTGCATTCGATGATGGCCTTAACCGACTACTTGACCGCACGCCATCACCGCTGTCGGTCGGGTTCCACTACGATGGGATTACGGCCAATCGCAAGCCGCTGGTCCGCCGCCAAACCAGCCAACTGCACAATTTGATCAGGAGAACATAATGCTGCGTCTTCCCAACCGGCCAACTCAGCAAACCGCATCTCCATACGAGCGGTTGGGGATGCGAGACTTGCCCTTTTCCGCTGTGCCCGTGATTGACCCGCACAGTAATGATCCCCGCCGCAACGGTGAGATATTCGCTACTTCGTCGGTACAGGCGGAGATCGAAAAATTCGAGCGCCTGCTGATCCGCCCCTCTGATTTTGGCGGACGGGTCAAACTAGCTTCGCTATGGGCTAAAGGCCAAGCTTATCAGGGGCGCGGCATGGGCAAAACTGCCCTGTTGCGTTATTTCCAGCGTCGTATCAATCCCGACTGGGGATACGAGGAGTTCAACGGCCAATTTTCCGCCGTGGTCGTCTACGTGGCGTTTCCCGACCAGGTAGATCGGCGCTGGATGGAGCAATTGGCGTGGGCCGCGCTGGTTGATGTCTGCGAAAATGGCGTGTTAAGCGCTTCCCGCGCAGCGTTGCGGCGGGACCAAATGTCAGACGGTGAGATTGACTCTGTAATCAATGCTGGCGGCGATACCGATTTTGTGAACCTTCTGGACGACGCCATCTTGGAAGCCATCGGGCTAAAGTCCGACGATATTGACGACAAAATCGAACGCTTGCTGTTGGGCGAAGGTGTGACTGCGGCAGCGGCCCAAGCGTTGGCCGAGGGTCGGTTCCAAGAACTGTTGCAGAGCTTCCGGCGGGATGGCAACCTGCGTCCTTACTATATCCCGCGGGATACAAAAGGGTTGGATTACGCCTGCAACCTTTTCTTCAATGACATTGTTCGCTATCTACGGGCCGCCGGCTTCGCTGGTGGATATCTGTTCATCGACGACATTGAAAACCTAGCTGACAAGATGGCGCGACGACACCAGCTCGAGTTTGCCAAAGAATTGGGCATCTGCACTGTCCGGCCCGGATACGCCAATTCAGCCTACGGCTTCTTTTCGTGCGTGTTGACTACCCACGACTCGGTCATACGGCGGCTGTCGGCGGCGTGGGACGAAGCCGGCCTGTCATCCTTTGCCCGATTAGACCCCGATGCTCCAGCGTCTGTGGAACTACCCCTGCCGACACCTTCGCAGGCCACGGCAATCATCACCGCTCATCTGGACTATTACCGCCTCGACCACGGCGAAGACGGATCTATCAAGCCATTCACTGACGACGGCTTGTCTGCCTTGATCCAAAAGGGCCAACTGCCGCGCGAGTTGCTATCCAACGCCGCCCATATCTTTATGCTGGCAGCGGAGAAAGGGATGTCGTCCATTGATGCCCAACTAATCGCCGAGGCGACTGACGGCCAATCCACTCAGATCGCAACGGATTATTCGTCAGGTCTCGCCGACTTCACCTAGCCGTTTCAACTTCCACGCGACAAGAATACTCCAGACACTATGCTAATCGACAGGCATCAGGTTGAACACATCGCCGCCCTGGCCCGCATCTCGCTGACCGACGGAGAAAAAGAGGTTTTCGCCCGGCAGCTTTCGGACATCCTGGACCAGTTTGAGGCGCTGCAATCGCTGGATACTGATGGCGTGCCGCCGACCTCCCATGTGGCCGGGCTGGATACGGTGTTGAGAGAAGACGAGCCGGCCGGCAGCCTGGAATCAGCAGATTCCCTGCTCAACGCTCCGCAACGACGGGGCGACTTTTTCCAGGTGCGCGCCGTATTGGATGAGTAAAGCAGTGCCCGAACTCTGGCAACTCACCGTATCCGAGGCTTCCCGTCTGCTGGCCGACGGAGAAATCAGCAGCGCGGAACTCACCGAAGCTTTCCTCGAACGCATTGCGGCGGTGGATGGGCGATTGTCCGCTTACCTAACCGTGACTGCCGATGTCGCCCGACGGCAGGCGGCCGATGCCGACAAACGCATCGCCGCCCATCATCGGGAAGGGAGCCGGGCCGCCCCCCTCACCGGCGTCCCCATGCAGGTCAAAGACCTGCTTTGCACCAAAGGCGTTGCCACCACCTGCGCCTCCCGAATGTTGGCCGAATATGTCCCGGTGTACGACGCCACCGCCGTGGCGCGCCTCCGCGAGCAGGGAGCGGTACTCCTGGGCAAGGGCAACATGGATGAGTTCGGCATGGGGTCGTCTACGGAGAATTCCGCGTTCTTCCCGACACGGAACCCCTGGAACATAGATTGCGTACCGGGCGGGAGCAGCGGCGGCTCGGCGGCCGCGGTGGCCGCCGGCGCGGCTTCCTTTGCCCTGGGCACCGACACCGGGGGCAGCATCCGACAACCGGCGTCGTTCTGCGGCATCACCGGCCTTAAACCCACCTACGGACGGGTGAGCCGCTACGGGTTGGTGGCGTACGCCTCGTCGCTGGACCAAGTTGGGCCATTGGCCCGGGACGCCGCCGACTGCGCCCTGGCGCTCCGGGCCATCGCCGGCCACGACCCGCGGGATGCCACTTCGCTGCCCGACCGTGTACCCGATTACTCCGCCGGCCTGACGGGTGATATTTCCGGTTTGCGTCTTGGTGTTCCCAAGGAATACTTCGCGGAAGGAATGGATGCGGGAGTCCGGGAAGCGGTTTCCGCCGCCATAGACCAACTGTCTGCGCTGGGAGCGGAGCTCCGCGAAGTCTCCCTGCCCACGACCGCGTATGCGCTGGCCTGTTATTACATTATCGCGCCCTCGGAATGTTCCGCCAACCTCGCTCGCTATGACGGGGTGAAGTACGGATATTCCCACCAGGGAGGCGGAGATATGTGGGCCGCGATGGAGCGCACCCGACAGGATGGCTTCGGGGAGGAGGTGAAGCGGCGCATCATGCTGGGCGCGTTCGCCCTGTCCTCGGGATATTACGACGCCTACTACCACAAGGCACAGCAGGTGAGAACGCTGATCCGGCAGGATTTTGCCCGCGTCTTTGAGGAAGTGGATGTATTGGCGGCCCCGGTCTCGCCGGTGGTTGCGTTCCCCATCGGGGAGCTAACCGATGACCCGGTGCGGATGTACCTGGTGGACATCTACACCCTCCCGGTGAACGTCGCCGGGCTGCCGGCCATGTCGGTCCCGTGCGGGTTCAGCGATGGGATGCCGGTGGGATTGCAGCTGATCGGCCCACACCTGTCAGAAGGCAAACTGTTGAACGCTGCTCACGCCTACCAGCAGGTAACGACGTGGCATCAGGAGCGTCCGGAGATATAGCAGTTGGCGGCCGGCGCGCTGTGCTAAAATCGGGGTATCAGCCCTTCTCTTCGGAGGCCCGCCATGCCTGCCCAACGCACCCGCATCAGAGACCTCCTTGCCGCCATGGCCGTCGCGGACGCTCCCAACCCCGTCAACGTAAAGGGGTGGGTCAAAACCGTTCGCTCTTCCGGCGGCGTAGCCTTCGTTCAAATCAACGATGGCTCCACGTTGGCCGACCTTCAGATCGTCGTCGATGCCGGCTGTCCGGATTACGGTTTGGTAAGCGGTCTGACGACCGGTTGCAGCGTGAGCGCCTGGGGAGCGTTGCAGGAATCCCCCGGGCGAGGTCAGCGGTACGAAATCGTTGCCCACACTTTGGAGTTGCTCGGCGGGGCGGACCCGGGAGAGTACCCGCTACAGAAGAAGCGGCACACGCTGGAGTTTCTTCGCGAGCTGGCCCACTTGAGACCCCGCACCAATACCTTTGGCGCGGTGGCGCGGGTCCGCAACGCCATGGCCTTCGGCATCCACCAATTCTTTCAGCAGCGAGGGTTCCTCTACGTCCAGACGCCCATCATTACGGCCAGCGATGCTGAGGGCGCCGGGGCGATGTTCCGCGCCACCACCCTGGACCTCAATAATCTTCCCATGGCCGGGGGACAGGTGGACAACAACGCGGATTTCTTCGGAAGGCCGGCGTTCCTCACCGTCAGCGGCCAGTTGGAAGCGGAAATTTTCGCCCAGTCCATGTCCGACGTGTACACCTTCGGCCCCACTTTCCGCGCCGAAAACTCCAACACCTCGCGGCATCTCGCCGAGTTCTGGATGGTGGAGCCCGAAGTCGCCTTCTGTGACCTCGACGGTCTAGCGCAGTTGGCGGAGGATTTTCTCCGTTACATCTTCGCCCACGTCCTGGAAAATTGTCCGGAGGATCTGGCGTTCTTCAATCGTTTCTACGATAAGGAACTAATCACCACGCTGGAAGATATAGCCAATTCCGACTTTGAGCGTATGACCTACACCGAGGCCGTCGCTACCCTCCAGGAATCGGGGGAGAGTTTCGAATACCCGGTAGAGTGGGGCTCCGATCTGCAATCAGAGCATGAACGCTACCTGACCGAGCGTAAAGTGGGCCGGCCGGTGATCGTTACCGACTACCCCAGCAGCATCAAGGCTTTCTACATGCGCCTGAACGATGGCGGTGAGACCGTCCGCGCCATGGACGTGCTGGTGCCGCGAATCGGCGAAATCATTGGCGGAAGCCAGCGCGAAGAACGCCTGAACGTGCTGAGGACGCGCATGGCGGAGGCCGGGTTGGATGACGCCCCTTATTGGTGGTACCTCGACTTGCGGCGTTACGGCACTGCGCCTCACGCTGGCTTCGGCCTGGGTTTCGAGCGCACGGTCCAGTTTGCCACCGGGATGCAAAACATCCGCGATATCATCGCGTTCCCTCGCACTCCGCGCAACGCTGAATTCTGACGCTACGCGCCGATTCGCGCGCCGTCCGGGTACGTATAGCCGGCCCGGTCGTCGAACCCGCCACGGGCCGGGAATATCTGGCGGTACAGGCCCCTCGCGCGCTGTTTGACTACCGCGCCGGCGGCTTCTTTGGTCGGCGTGGGCCTGGCGTTCTGGTCCTTGTACAGTTGAGATTGGAGCGGACTGTCGTTCTCCAATTCCCAAATGCACAGGTAGCGCAGCGCCCCGTTAGCCTGCTCGTCTGCTGGATCCAGCATGAACCGGCGGGCGCTGATGTAGCCAGGAATGGACATGCGTTCCGGCAGATGCTCCTCGTTATACCACTTGTTGAACACTTCGTCGTCGGCCTCGTCAACCTCCATCATCACGATGAGGACGGTGGTCCCGACTTGCTGATTGGCCCGGTACCCGTTGCTGCTGGTCATGATTGCCTCCTTGCGCCGTCAGGGGGTTGGCAACTCGGTTATGGTAACGTCGCCGCCGTGTTTGAAGTCAATGCACAGGCTATTGTCCCACAGCAGGCCGACGCCGATGACGGGGAAGATTTCCGATTCCAGAACGTCAACGTGCCGGAGTTCATCGTGCCACCGGATTGTCCCTTCGTAGGTATTGAGCGCAGTGGTAGAGCCGTTGCCTATCCTGTAGCGACCCAAACGGCCAGCCGGAGCGAGTCCCAATCGCTCTATCACGGCCTTCGGCAGCGTCAAGTCCCCGGTAAATCCCGTGTCCAGATGCGCTTCCGTAGTTCTATCCTGTCCATCGCCATCTATCAACGCCACGGTAATGGCCGGGCGTCGCATCAGATTGACATTGCCACTAATCACCGTAAAACCCCCGGTTAGGGGCCATAGGAAATGAACGCGGCAGGATAGCCAACGCGTACGGTGTAGACATCCGCGTCCGGCCGGCGCTTCAGTAGCCGACGTGCCGCCTTGTGCACTTTATCGTCCAACTCCCAATCCTCGCTGTCGAAATCAAATGACAGGAAGTAGCCGATTGGCTCCTCCGCGCCATTGAGCGTCGGACGCACTTTTTCCTCATAAATCCGCTTGCCAAAAGCCTCGGCGTCCTCGGGGCTGATTTCTCTCCGCGCCATCATAAACCTCCGTCACCTTGCTGTCTTTTGTATCATCAATCCTACCCTAATCACAACCGCCGGTAGATCTGCACGCGATGGCGGTAGCAGTCGGCCACGAAGACCAGACCGTCGTCGCTCACCGTCACCGCTGTAGGCCGGTAGAAACGGCGTTTGAGTTCGATATTCTGGGTCGCCAGGTTTAACTTTTCCTCGATGTCGGGGTTGGCGTCCAGGAACGTGCGCGCCCATTTTGAGGTCCCCGAATGCCCGATCAGGGTGTCGATCACGCGCCCGTTCTCTTCCAGGACCTGCACGCGGTCATTCCACCAATCGCAAACGTAGATCCTCCCGCCGCTGTCCACCGCCAATCCGTTGGGACGAGAGAACCCGTCGCCGTTGTCTTTGCCATCAAAGGTGGTGACGTGGGCGCCAGAGGCGTCAAATTTCTGTATTCGGTCGTTACGCCAATCGGAAACGTACACATGTCCCGCTCCATCCACGGCAACGCCCCAGGGCATATCGAACTGTCCCGGGCCGACACCCATTTCTCCCCAAAACGCGAGGAGCGCGCCATCGGGAGTGAACCGCTGGATCCGATGATTCAATGAATCCGTGACCAGCAGCGTCCCGTCCGGTGCGAAAGCCAAGCCCGAGGGTCTGTTCAGACGACCGGGACCGTTGCCGAACTCACCCCAGCAGGCGATGAACTCGCCTTGGGCAGTGAACCGGCTGACGCGGTGGGTATTTTCATCGGACAAATACAGATTGCCGTCCGGCCCGAAGGCGATGGCGGTGACCCAGATGAATTGACCAGGGGTTTCACCCCAGCCGCAGAACTCCCCAACATAATCCCCGTCGATGGTGCAACGGCTTACTCGTACCGCTTCCGGCTGGTTGGGATTGGCGCGGCTCGCTACGTGAAGGAGGCCATCCGGGCCCAGCGCCATCGACACCGGACCGCTGAAACCCGGACCGCCGCCGGACAGCAAACCGATTACGTCATGGTACTGGTACTGTCCCGTAACGGACAGTGGATATTCAACGACGGTGGTCATGCCCGCTCCTAGGTTAGTTCAATAGTGACCGCTGGCAATCCGCATTCCAGCTTGCCGATGGTTTCCAGGCATCGGTCGTTGGCCGGAGGCATCACCGGGCCGGATAGCGAGTCGCGCCGGAGCCGTTCCAACGGGGACGACTTCAGCAGCCCGCTCCCTCCGGCCAACCTCATGGCCGCGTCAGTGACGGTGGCGCCCACCTCGGAGCAGTATTGCTTGGCGCGGTTCACCGCCAGCACGGCGTCAGTTGGGTCGGCCTCCCGGTCCGTAAGCGCGGCGTCAACCAACATAAGCCGGCCCGATTGGATGGCTACGCTCATTTGTCCGATGGTTTGCTGCGTGGCGGGATAATGGATCATCGTGTCGCCACCCGGCGTCCAGGAACGACTGGCGGCCTGATTAGTGATGTATTCGTAGGCGGCCTCAGCGATACCCAGATACACGGCCGCGTAACCCAACGAGAAACTGCCCCAGTCTGCGGTAAGCAACCGACCCGGCGGTCCGAAAATTGTGTCAGCCGGAGCGACGGTATCGTAGCTCACGGTGTGACTGGCCGTGGCTCTCATGCCAACCGCGTCCCACTGGCCGGTGACCCTCACGCCGCTCAGGTCACTGCGAATCATACCGGAAATGAGGTTATCCGGCCCGCCGCCGCTGCCGGCTACAATCCCCGACACGAAGAAATAATCGGCAGCGTCGGCCAACGAGCAGAAATGCTTGGTTCCCGCAACGCGGTAGGCTCCATCGCCGACGGGAGTAAAAGTAGTGGATAGCACGAACCGTTCCCGGGCCGAGGCGCCGGGTTCGCTGGTAATGGAGGCGAACAGCCGACCGCCTTCGACGACTTCAGCGAAATAGCGGCGGCGCTGCTCCGGCGTTCCCAATCCGCCTACGAAGGAGCCGACGACATTGGTGTGCATCGTCAGTGTCAGGGCGGTTGAAGCACAGCCTCGGGCCACCGCCAGGATGCACATTGCAAAAGTTAACGGGTCAACGCCGTGACCGCCAAACCGAGTCGGCACCCGCAAAGTCAGCAGGCCGGCGTCGCGCAGATCGTCGTAGTTCTCCGCAGGAAACTCGGCGGCCGCATCATAAGCAGCAGCGCGCCCGGCGAACCGCTCCCGAGCGAGACGGTCAGCGGTATGCGCCAACCGCAACTGCGCATCGTTCATGCAACGCGCGGCGGCCGACGGAATGGGTTCCAGTTTGATGGTCACCTGTTGGCATCCCTGAAGATAAGTTCGCCAGCCCTTTGCCATTTAACCGCAAAAGTCGCCAGTCTCTCCATGCGGTCTTGCATCATTCACCCCCGGCCAAACAGCATTTGCAGCAGGTCGATGGCGTCCATCACTTCAGCAGATTGTCGCGCTACTTCGGCGTCCTCAAGGTCGTTCTCATCGAAATGCTGATGGAGGCTCCTCGCCATATTGAACCCTCTCCGCAGCGTTGTTGCGCCGTCGTCATCTGCCGCAGCGGCCAACGCCGTCAGCGCCTGAGCCACGCTCAGTATGTTGGCGTGCGTTGAAACCCGAATCCCATAGCCGGCGCAAGTCGCCTTGATGGTCTGGGCATAAGCGCCCCAAGACTTTTCGGCGGCTTGCAGATAGTCGCCTTCGTCCAGACACTTTTGCGAGACACTCCGGTAGTGGGCCAAGTTGGTCCCGTAGGTAACGTTCTTTTGTGCGGCGTCGCCCGGCTCTAATTCGTAACGGCTGCGGTCGCCGCGCATCCCGTAGCGTATCGCGCCCTCAACCGGTTCGGGAGTAAAGGATATACCAGACATCAGGCTCCCTCTTGCCTACGCGAACTGGTACTCCCGCGTTGACCCAATCATCCGCAGTGCGTTGAGGATGACCAACTCCGCATCAGCGCCCTCGCTCAGGGCTTGGTCCGCCTGCCCAATCAACGCCGCCCGGTTGTCTTCCCGCAAAACGACGCAGCCCAGCAGCTCCAGGCACCCGTCGATTATTGCTATCGGGTTCGGGCTGGCGGCGTCCGGTTCACGCGCCAGCAGGATGTCGACCATGCTGCGGACGCCGGAATGCGCTGCGTCGCCAAGGTTGTCGGCAACAAAATTGATGCGCTCCACCATGCTACCGCTGTCGATCCACTCCCGCCCGGTATGCCAACCCTCCACCGACGGCGGATTGAGCAAGTCCTGGTTCATGTAGCGGCATTCCAGGGCCGTGTCCATGATGCCGGTGCGCGGAAACTTGAAATCCCCTACCAGGTGCAGGGTTCCCACCACCACCTCGGCGGGACTTTTCACCCGAGCGAAGCGGGCGTTTTCCGACTTGAAGAAGTCCGAAACAAACATTAGTCGCAGCATGGACCGGATGTCGTAACCGGAGCGGAAGTATTCTTCCTCCAGCAACGCGATGGCTTCCGGGTTGGCCGGCGGCGTGTTCTGCCAGGCCGGAACCGGCGCGTCGTCGGCGACGAAGAAGTTGTATAGGTGGCGGCTGACGAATCGAGCGGTGGCCGGCTGGCGGCACACGATTTCGATGATATCGTCGCCGTCGAAATTGCCCGTTTCGCCCTGGAAGGTCTTGGTGCCATCGTCATGGTCGTCCGGATTATAACGGAAGAGCCACGGGGTCTTGCCGTAGGGGATGCTGGCCACGTTGTCGTCGTCTATAGTCCAGCCGGTGAAGGATCGGGCCGCTTCCTGTACGTCGTCCTCGGTGTAGTTCATTTGGCCGTCCATGCCGACGCCCATGGAGAAGAGTTCCAGCAGTTCCCGGCCCCAATTCTCGTTGATCGCATGCTTGTGGTTGAAGTTGTTATCCAACCAGAAAATCATCGCCGGATCGCGAGCCAGTCGCCGAAGTAGTTCCTGAAAACTGCCCAAACCATACTCCCGGAACAAATCAATCTGGTTGAGCATGGTTTTTTCGTGGAGAACCTTTGCCAAGCCGGTGGCGAAAACACCGTGCCAGAACAGGGCAATCTTTTCCTGCAACGGTTTGACGCCGGCGTTGCCGTTCATCCGGTACACCGTTTCGGTGAGCGCGCCTTCGATGTTCCGGCTCTCTTTCCAGTCGATGTAGTACCGCTCGATGATGTCCTCTTCCAGATCCGGCTGGGCCTCCGGGTGCAGCAGCCACTCCAGCGTAGTCTCATAACCCCGCGCGCAATATGTGTCGAGCTCCCAGGGAGTTGCGCCGAAACCGGCCCGGCGAAGCAGGTGGGCGATCAGAGCGCGTTGCGAGTCGGATGTGGCGGTGGGGGCAGCAACAGGCTTGGAGTTGGCTGGAGTCATGGGGCGACCTCGGACGGATACCGGGAGATTGGGGCGGGCAAATGGCGCAGTTTCCAGTGGGCGCCATCATACCACAGCATGGGGGCCGCGATGGTCCGGAACAATCGGCAGCATTGACATCCTTTCGGCAGGGGCGCACTATGTGGCAGCCAGCGGCCCGCGCAACCTGTCAGCGCGGCCGCCGAGTCCATGCCGGGCACGACCGCGCTACGAGAGCAGGCTTATTTTTGGCTTCCTGAGAATGCCGCGTTTGCATACGCTGGACGCCTGGCTGGAATATCGAGACTTTCGACTGCTGTGGTTCGCCAATTTCTGTGGTTTCACCGCCCAATGGCTACAGTTGTTGAGCATTGGATGGTTGGTCAAAGACCTGTCGGAGGGTTCCGGTATCGGCGGTCTGCTGGTCGTATCGGTCAGCGGCATTAACACCTTGCCGGGTCTGCTGGTCAACCCCATCACCGGAGTGCTGGGCGACCGCCTGGACCGCCGCAAGCTGTGTATCGGCGTGCAATCCGGCAGCGCGGCGCTGGCGCTGGCCTTCGCCTTTTTGGTCGCGACTGACTACGTCCGGCCCTGGCACGCCTACGCCTACGTCCTGATCTCGGGTTCCTGCCTGGCAATTACCCAGCCCATGCAGCAGGTGCTCATTGCCAACACCGTGCCCCGCGAGGCGCTGGTCAACGCTTATGCCATCAACACGCTGACCGTCACCGGCACTCGTGTTTTCGGCCCGTTCGTCGGCGGGATTCTCATTATCACTCTGGGATTCTCCTGGAACTTCGCCCTGGAAGCCGCGCTCTACGCGGGAGTAGTGCTGATGCTGCTGCCCATGCGGATCCCCTACACTGCCGCGCCCACCAGAGAGACGCAGCGTATCACTCCATTCGCCGACATCAGGGACGGCATCATGCACCTGTGGCGGCAACAGCGGGAAGTCCTGGAGATTGCCCTACTGTCCATCATTCCCAACACCATCCTGCACCCGCTGTGGTTCCTGTTACCCCTGTTCACCGTTGAAGTGTTGCAGGCTCACGCCAACATGGGCGGATACTTGCTGGCGGTCACGGGATGGGGCGGCCTCATTTCCACGCTGACTATCGCCACCTGGGGTTTTCCCTTCCGCCGCGGCTACGTCCTGTTCGTCGCGGCCGCCTTGAGCTCCATAACCACCATGCTTTTCCCCTATTCGTACTGGCTCTGGGCGGCGTTCGTCGTCCTGGCGATCCAGTCGTTTTTCCAGGCTTACTTTCGCACCGCCGCGGGAACGCTGGTGTTAACGATAGTTCCCGACCGTTTTCGCGCCCGCACCATGGCGCTGCTGGCGTATGAGCGTTCCTTCCTGATCGGCGTGAGCGTACTCATCGGAATGTTCGCGGACTTCACATCGGCTTCTTTGGCGATCCTGGCTATCGGCTCCGTGGGATTAGCAATGACGCTGGCCGGCGTGGCGAGGCTGCGGCGGGTACGCGCCTTGCGGTAGGTGGAACATTTTTCGCGTCGCCAGGCTGCCCCGCCTGCACACGCTGGACGCGTGGCTGGCTTACCGAGATTTCCGGTTCCTGTGGTTCGGGAACTTCTTCGCCAACAACGCCCAGTGGCTGCAGCTGTTGAGCGTGGGCTGGTTGGTACGGGACCTGTCGGAAGGTTCAACCGTTGCCGGATTGCTGGTGGTCACCGTCGGCGGCATCAACACCTTGCCTGGACTGGTGGCGGGACCCTGGGGTGGGGTCCTCAGCGACCGGTTTGACCGGCGCAAGCTGGTCATGACGTTGCAAACGGTGATGGCCGGTTTGGCTCTCGCCTTTGCGCTGCTGGTCCTGTCGGAACGCGTGGAGGTGTGGCATGCCTACGTGTACGTTATCCTGGCCGGAACCTGCCATTCCATAGTGCAGCCGATGCGCCAATCCCTGATCGCAGGAACCGTGCCCAGGGAGATGCTGGGCAACGCCCTGGCGACCAATGTGTTGACTATAACGGGCACGCGGATCGTGGGCCCGTTCGTCGGTGGGATTCTGATTTTCACGCTGGGCTACTTCTGGAACTTCACCATAGAATCGTGCCTTTATCTCTGCAACGTTGCGATGATCTCGCGGTTGCGGACACCATATTACCGGCCTGGCGACGCTCGGCAGCGGGGATCCGCCCTGGCAAACATGGCGGAAGGATTACGCTACATCTGGAGCGGCGAGCGGGCTTTTTTCCAAATGATGCTGCTGTCCATCATTCCCAACATCATCCTGCATCCGGCCTGGTTCCTCTTTCCGGTGTTCACTACCGAGGTACTGAAACGCGAGGCAAACGTTGGTGGTTATCTCTTGGCCATCACCGGAGTGGGCGGATTGTTGGCCGCTCTGTTCATGGCGTCCTTCGGCTTCATTTTTCCGAAGGGGAAGGTGGCGTTGGGGACCGCGATAGCCAGTTCGGTAACGCTGCTGATGTTTGCCTACGCGAAGTGGATGGCATTGGCATTCTTCATCATCGCGGCCATGGCGTTCAGCCAGGCAGTGTTTCGCACCAGCCGTGGGACGCTGATCCAAACGCTGGCGCCGGACCGCCTGAGAGGGCGGATGACCAGCCTGCAAAGCTTCGACCGGGGGTTCCTGGTGGCGGCCAGCCTGGGGGTCGGCATCCTTTCGGACGTCACGTCTCCGTCCGCGGCAATGGCCATCATCGGGGCTTTGGGGCTGGCGCTGGCGCTGGTTTGCTGTGCGACGCTGGGCCGGGTGCGCCGGCTGGCATGATGCGTAGCGCCACCCCATTTTTGCGGCATACTTCGGCGGAAATAGCATTATAATCAGTAATCAGTTCACTTCGTCCGCGTAGAGCTATATGAATTGATCCAGCGAATCACGACCAGCCCGTCCTACAAGTGGTGGGCCTTCTGGACGATCGCGGCCGGAACGTTCTTTTCGGTGGTTGACCACGGCAGCGTGCTGGTCGCCCTGCCGGGTATCGAGGCGCATTTCGATGCCTCACTGGAGTCGGTGCAGTGGGTTGTGGTTGCCTACGCCCTGGTCATCAGCGTGTTGCTCCTGCCGATGGGGCGGCTGGGCGATGTTATCGGGCGTCGCCGGGTTTACGTGACGGGCACGGCGATCTTCGTGCTTGCTTCTCTGGGCGCGTCGCTGGCGACCAGCCTCGAGTTCCTGGTGGCGATGCGCGTTCTGAAGGGCGTCGGCGCGGGTATGGTCCAGGGATGCGGGATGGGGATGATGATAGCGGCCTTCCCGGACTCGGAGCGGGGCAAAGCGCTGGGGACGCACCTGAGCGTGGTGGGAATGGGAGCTATCGCAGGACCAGCGGTGGGTGGGTTCCTGGTGGCGTGGTTGGGTTGGGAGTCGGTTTTCTTCATCAACGTCCCTGCCGGCAGCCTGGTCCTGGTAATGGCGTGGTTCCTCCTGGAACGAGGTCCCAATGCGGGTCAGTATCACCGGGGGCGAAACGCATTTGACTGGACCGGAGCCGCGGTGTCCGGGATGTTCCTGTTGGTGCTGTTGCTGGTTGTGGGCAACGGAAGCGGATTGGGCTGGTTGTCAACGCCGGTCGTCGTCGGCGCAGTTGCGGTTGTCGTCCTCATGGCGGCGTTCATCTGGTGGGAGTTGCGCGTCGATTCGCCAATGCTGGAACTGCGACTGTTTGCCAACCGGATATTCGGGCTGGGCGTGGCCGCGGCATGGCTGTCCTTTTTCGGTTCCTCAGCGGCCCGGTTTATGATGCCGTTCTACCTGCAACGGGTATTGGAGTACTCACCGGAGCAGGTTGGACTGATGATGATTCCGCCAGCCGTGTGCATGGTGGTGATTGGCCCCTTCAGCGGCCGAGTGGCTGACCGTTTCGGTTGGCGCGTTCCAACGGTATGCGGCATCGCGATAACTGCGGCGGGGTGTTTTATCCTGGGGTTTGCCCTGGCGGAGCGTACTCCGGTTTGGGTGGTGATCGGCACGATGATGATGCAGAGTTCAGGCAACGGCATATTCAATTCTCCGAACAGCAGCAGCATCCTGAGCGTCGTGGAGCGCAGCCGCTACGGCGTGGTTTCGGCGCTCACTCAATTGGTGCGAAACTCCGCAAACGTGGTGAGCGTGGCCGTGGCCACCATGATCGTAGTTACGACCATGGCGACTTACGGAGTGGAACCAAAGCTGGAAGCCGTGAACCCTGAAGTCGCGACGGCGTTCGTTGCCGGATTGCGCTGGGCCTTCCTGGCGCTGGGCGCGGCGATGGCCGCCGGCGTTGCCATTACGCTCTATCGCGCCCTCACCGGTCGCAGACCGGCGGTTGAAACGGACGTCGGGACGCAACGTGAGCCAATACCGCGGGCAGCCGGCAACGACTAGGGCGCCGCGCCCTGGTCGATAAAGCGGGGCATAACTTCCCGGGCGAATAGCTCCATTGACCGCAGCTGCTTCTTCTGGTCCAGACCGCCGAAGGCGAAGTTGCATCCAAAGTAACGGACGCCGGCATCATGCAGAGCCTGTATCTTGGCGGCGCACTGATCCGGCGTTCCGATAAAGGCCCGGTGTTCCGCCAGGTATTCGTAGGTTGGCGGGAACGTGGCGCGGCGGCGGCGGTAGTCGTCGATACTGTGGTACACCTCGCTCCCCACCGTGAACTCCCTCCGCCAGGTGTTTATGTCAAGGGTCCAATTGAGGGCGTCCCGAGCGTCCCGATGGGCCTGTTCTGCGGTATCCGCCACGTAAAAGTAACGGAAGAACGGGACATCGGTGGCGGTGGTCGAATGACCGCTGGCCTTGGAAATATCCAGGTACCGTCGCAGCAAGTCGATAGCAGCGTCAGTGTTCAGCACCACTCCGATGATCAGCCGGCGGCCTGTTGACGCCACAAAATCGAGGGATTCCGCGCTGCGCGTCGCCGCTACGTACACTGGAGGGTGCGGCTGTTGCAGCGGAACCGGCACCAGGTTCAGATGCTTTGCAGAGTAGTATTTCCCGTCAAACGTGCAGTCGGGAGTCGTCCACAACGTTTCCACCATCTCGATGGTTTCCCGATAGCGGGCCTGGCTTTCATCGTGGTCGATGCCAAAATTGACGTACTCGGAGCCGGCGGCGCCACGGCCGAACCCAACATCCGCGCGACCATCGCTCAGTACGTCCAGAGTGGCGGTGTCCTCGGCAAGGCGAACGGGGTGATGGAGAGGCGGGATGAGCACCGCCGTGCCCAGGCGGATGCGCTCGGTGCGCGCCGCAATGTTGCTGGCGATAACCAGCGACGAGGCCCCCAATCCGTAGCGCGTAAAGTGGTGTTCCGCCAGCCAGATTCCCTTGAAGCCCAATTCCTCGCCCACCACGGCTTGTTCGGATAAATCCGCAAGCAGACCCTTTTGCGTATATCCTTCAGGCCATGGAATATGGGAGAACAGGGCGAAATCCATCTTGCGCTCCTTGGGCAAAGTGGCGGCAGTGTACACATCGCCGGGCGTTCTGTACAATTTTCAGGCAGCGGATTATTTCACGAAGTTACGCGGCCACGGGCGCGCTGAATCCGCCCGCCTGCCGGGAGCGATTTTGACCTTCTTGACCACATTGGCCCTGCGTCGCAGGCCGGTCACCATTATGGTGATGGCGCTGCTGCTGGCAGCCGGCGTATTTTCCTACGACCGGCTGCACCAGGAGCTTTTCCCCGAAATCAGCTTCGGCACCATTTTCGTCTTTGCCGGCTACCAGCAGGACCCGACCACCGTGGCCGAGGAGATAACCACTCCCATTGAGGACGCCATCATCGGCATGACCGACCTGGAAAAGCTGGAGTCCATATCAACCTCCAGCTTCTCGCTGGTCACCGCCAATTTCACCACCGGCGCCGACATTGAAAGCGCCGAGGAGGAAATCCGCAGCGAGGTCAGCGGACTCAACTTGCCCGAGGACGCCTGGGGCCCCACCGTCATCCGCCTCACTTCCGATATTTTCCCCGTAATGTTGCTGAGCGTCACCGGGGAGCGCGACATTCCCTCCCTCCAGCGCATCATTGACGACGATATTCTCCCGCGCCTGGAAGCCGTGGCCGGCGTTTATGACGTTGAGGTGCAGGGGGGTATCCGCGAACGGGTTTCCGTCATCGTTGACCCGGCCCGGACGGACGAATACCGCCTGACCGTCCAGGATGTAGTCGGCGCCGTCTCCGCCAATGCCGCCGACATCAGCGCCGGCGCCATCAGCCATAACGACAAATCCGTGGTGCTGCGTACCTGGCACGGCTACACCGACCTGGACACCATCCGCAGCGTTCCCGTCGGGTTCAGCCGCAGCCCCGGAGCCGCCGGCCCGGCCGCCGGCGATATAACCCCCATTCCGCTGTCTGCCGTTGCCGAGGTGACCATTGACACGCCGAAAGCCGCCACTATCGCCCGCACCAACGGCCAGCCCTCCGTGTCCCTTTCCGTGCTGCGCCTGCCCGAAGGCAACACCATTGAAATCACCCGCGAACTGATGACCGTCATTGACGACCTGGAACTGCCCCCCGACGTGCACTTGCAGGTGCTTGATAACGACGGGCCGGAACTGGAAGCGGAATTGAGCGCCGTAACCAGTCAGGGCGCCCAGGGATTCGCCATCGCCGTGCTGGCGATTTTCCTGTTCCTGCTCCAAATCCGGCCCTCGGCGTTGCGGGGCATCCTCAACACCTTGCGTCCCACCCTCATCATCGCCCTTTCCATACCCCTCAGCGTGATGATTACCATGCTGGTAATGGCCGTGTTCGACTGGACGCTCAACTTTATGAGCCTGGCCGGGCTGGCCATCGCGGTGGGCCGCATTGTAGATGACAGCATCGTGGTGCTGGAAAACACCTACCGCCACGTGCAGGGCGGCGAGCCCCGGGCCAGCGCCGCCGTCCGGGGGGCGCGGGAAGTCGGGCCGGCCATCGTAGCCTCTACGCTGACCACCGTGGCCGTGTTCCTGCCGCTGGCGTTCATTCCCGGCATCGTCGGCCAGTTTTTCCTGCCCTTCGCCCAGACGGTATGCGTTTCCCTGCTGGCGTCAACGCTGGTGGCCCTGACCGCCGTGCCGGTGCTGGGTTCCCTGCTGCTGCGCGGGAACGATATGGCTACCGAACCGGACGCCGCCAGCGGCGACACCTGGCTCCAGCGCGTCTATACGCCGCCGCTGCTCTGGGCCTTGCGCCACCGGCTCATCGTGATTGCCGGCTGCATCGTCGCCGTGGCCGCCAGTCTGTCCCTCATCTTCGTGCTGCCCATCACCCTGTTCTCCTCCGGGCAGGCCGCATCCCTCCGCATTGACATCACGATGCCGGAGAATACCGCCGCCGCCGCCATGTTCCGGGAAGTGCGGGAGGTTGAGCGGATTCTGGAACCCTACGCCGAGCAAGGCTATATCACGTCCTACCAGTCCACCCTGGGCGCGCTGAGCCAGGACTTCGGCCCCGGCGCCGGCGAAGGCGGCTACGACGTTGCCGGCTTTTTCATCCCGGTGCACGACGACGCCCCGCCCGACTTCATCAGCCAACTCCGCGCCGAGCTGCCCGACAAGGAGAACGTGGACATCCAGCTCTACGTTGACGAGGACGGCCCCCCGGAGGCCGGATTGGAAGTCACCGTCACCGGCAGCAATTTCAGCAATGTCCAGACGGTCACCCGCGACCTGGTATCCCGGATTGAAACCGTCCCCGGCGTGGTCAACCTGAAAACCAACATCAGCGACACCACCGAGGAACTGACCTTTGCCGTTGACCCGGCCGCGGCCGGCCGCTACGGCCTCACCGCGCAGGCCGTGGCCGGCCAGGTTCGCACCTGGGTCTATGGCTCCGACGTGGCGGAAGTCAATTTGATGGGCGACGTTTATGACATCATCGTACGGGGGCGGGACGACCGCGTGGACGACATTCCCGAGCTGCAGCAGTTGACCATCGGCGGGCCGCTGGGCAGCGTCTCCCTGGGTTCCATCAGCGAAGTCAAAACCACCTTGGGGCCGTCGGTGATAACCCGCTACGACGGCGACCGCTCGGCCACCATCACCGGCGCCTTTGAGGGGCGCGACACCCAGGCCGCCAGCGCGCGGGTGAATCGCGTTATCGCCGCCGCCGCGCTGCCGCCGGGCGTCGCCGTGCAGCAGGGCGGCTTCGCCAGCGATCTTCAGGAGCAGTTCCAAAACGTCTATCTGGCAATGATTATCGGCGTGTCGCTGGTCTATCTGGTGATGGTAGCGACCATGGGTTCGCTGCGCGACCCGTTCATCGTGGTGCTCAGTATGCCGTTGGCCGTGGTTGGCGCGCTGGTCGCCCTCACCGTCACCGGACGCGCCCTGAGCCTGCCCGCAATGATGGGCTTCCTGTTCCTCATCGGCATCGTGGTCACCAACGCCATCGTGCTGCTCACTTTCGTCAGCCAGCTGCGGGCGCAAGGCTCCGGCGCTTTTGACGCCGTGGTCGAGGCCGGCCGCACCCGCCTGCGTCCCATCCTGATGACCGCTTTCACGACCATCCTCGCCATTTTCCCGCTGGCCTTCAGCACATCCAGCGGATTCGTCGGCGCGGAACTGGCCACCGTGGTCATCGGCGGCCTCATCAGCTCCACCTTCCTGACGCTGGTTGCCGTGCCCGTAACCTATATGCTGATGCACGAATCCATCCCCAACCTGTGGGGCCGCATCGTCCGCCTGATTGCCCGCCGGCCGGCCCCGGAGCCGACTCCGGCCGCGGATTGATGACCCCTTGGCAACGTAATGAGGCTGTCAATTGAACCCTACGCTGTTTCGCCCCTTCTCATCATCATTTCGCCGCTCCCGGCTTCGGTCTCTATCCCTGCTGCTGGCGCCGATTGCGCTGGTCCTGTTCGCTGCCGGCTGTGGCGGCGCATCCGACGCCGCCAACTCCGGCGGTGCGCCCGCGGCCGCCGTCAACGCCCCGCCGGCCGCCGTCAGCGATTTCCGCGTCCGCAGCGAGCTGGTATTCACCACCCGCGCCGACCTGGCCTTTGAAGTGCCGGGAGAGGTTGGCGCCGTCAATATCGCCGTCGGCGACACCGTATCCGCCGGCGACGCAGTGGCTACACTGGACACCGAAACGCTGTCCCAACTGGAACGGGCCGCCGCCCAGGCCGAATTTGACCTGGACGCCGCCCGGGACCAGCTGGATGCAGTCCTGGGCCTGGAATCCGCCGACCCTCTGGTGCGGGCCCGCGCCGAGAACGCCCTGGCCCAGGCTGAAAGCGCCCTGGCCCAGGCCGAGGTCAATCTGGACAACTCCCAGGAGCGGCTGGATGATTTCCAGCTACAGTACAACGTGAGCCTGGGGGACGCCCGCCAGGCCGTCGCTGGCGCCACCGCCGACCTCGACCGGGCTGAGGAAGCCCTGTCCGACTTTGCCGACGAGCACAGCGAACGCTTCGCCCAGGCCCTGGAAGCCCGCGAACGGGCCCGGGTTGTCCTGGATACCGCCGAGGAGGCCCGGGATGATTTCCTTCCCGACTACGACGAGGCTCTCACCATTCTCCAAAATGATATCTCCACTACGGAACAGGACCTTGACCAGGCCCGCGATGTCCTACGGGATTTTGATGTCAACCATGCCGACAGATTGGCCGGCGCCCGGCAGGCTCTGGCCCAGGCTGAGGCCGATCTAGACGCTGCGGAAGAGGCTTTCTCCGCTTTTCAGTTGCGGGCGATTGAGGGCGATTTCAGATCCCTCGCCGGTGGCGAAAACTTTGATGTGGTGCAGTTCAATGCCTTGCAATCCGCCGTCAGCGCAGCCGAGCGGGCCGTAGAAACCTGGACTGATGAAGTGGACGACCTTGAAACCGGCCCGAAGGAATTTGACCGCGCCGCCGCCGCCAATCGGGTGCTCGTCCTGGAAGACCGGCTGGCTCGCCTGAACCGCGACCTCAGCGATGAAAGCGCCGGTCCCGACCGGAACCGTCTCGCCTTGCTGCAAGCCGCCGTGAACACCGCCCGCGAGCGCCTGAATAGCGCCGACCGTGACCTCGCCGAAGTCGAGGAGGGCGTTGATCAGCTGGAACTGGCCCGTCTGCAGGCCATCGCGGAAAGCAACCGTCTCGCCCTGGACTCCGCGCAGAACCGTCTCGCCCGCCTGGAGAAAGGCCCCGATCAGGCCGAACAGGACGCGCTGACCCAGGCGGTCGCCACTGCTCGGCAAGCCGTCGTTACCGCCCGCGAATCCCGCGACGACCTGGCCGCCGGCCCCGACGCTGCCGCAGTGGCCTTGGCCCGCTCCAACATCGACCGGGTTTCCGTAATTTACGACAACGCGGAGGAAGATCTGGAAAGCGCCATCCTGCGCGCTCCCATCGCCGGCACCGTCCGTCTGGTAACCGCCAGCGCCGGCGATATAGTCACCGTGGACGCCAGGGTGATTCAGATTGTTGACCCCACCGACGTATCCATCCTCGGTCTGGTGGAAACCAACTACATCGAGCGCCTCAACGCTGGCACACCGGCCTCCGTAACCCTGAGCGCGCTGCCGGGGATGACTTTCGACGCGCAGGTAAGTGAAGTGTCCGGCGAAGCGCGCACCGAACGCGGCGTCATCAGTTTTCCGGTGGTGTTCAGCGTGACCATACCGCCGGATGTCGCTATTCCACCCAACCCCGGCCTGGTGACTACCACGGTCATGCCCTAGGGTGGCGCGCGGAAATTGCCGCTCCCCCCGGTGGGAAAGGGCCAGTGTGAGGGGTGTTCTGCAATCGCAGCCTCAACTTGACATGGGGTCAGAATCCCGCATATTCTTGGCCCCACAAAATCTCTATGTCTTGTGATGTGTCCCTGGACAAATTCGGCAGGGACTCGTCATGTTAAAGGAGCGATATAATGAAACAGGGAGTAGTGCCTGATGATTTGACGAGGCCATTCTTCGAAGCCGCTAACGAAGGTCGTCTGGTGGTGCAGAGTTGCACTAACTCCGACCGCCTGTATTTCCCGCCCCGCCCCGCCAGTGAAATCTGCGGCGAGGGCGAGAGTGTCGTCTGGCGGGAAGTCAGCGGACGGGGCACCATCTACAACTACTGCGTGGTGTACGACTGCCCAGTGGCGTCCCTGAAAGAAGACCTCCCCTTCAACCTGGCCGTCATCATGCTGGAGGAAGACCCCGGCATATTGATGTATTCACATCTGCCGGGAACCGCGCCGGATGAAGTCCCGGTGGGCGCCAGCGTGCGGGTGATATTTGAAGCCACGGCCAACGGTCAAAAAGTCCCGGAATGGGAAATTGTGCCCTAACGCCCCCGAAACCGTTCCACCAAAAAAAACCAGGCGGCCCGACCGTTGCGTCGGGATTTCCGCGGCATTCTCAAGGAGTTTGTTATGACCACCCAGATGGCTCCCGAATCTATGTATCGTTCCACCGAAGGCTTGGGAATTTGGGAACACCGGGGCAAGGTAGCCGCCGTGGGTATTGGGCACTCTCCCACCGCCCGCCGTTGGGATGGCCGGGCCGAAACCTCTGTCGGCGCGTTGAGCATCCTGGCGTTGCGCAAGGCTATCGCTGACGCCGGTGTCGCGCCGGACCAAGTTGACGGCCTGGTTCTGGTGCCCGTGACCACCACGGGCGCCCATTGGCCGGCCGACCAGCCCGTGCCGATGGACGTGGTCAACGCCTTCAATCCTACCGACGACCCACTGGACGGCATCGGCCAGCTCAGTTCGGAGTGGCTCCTGAAGAATATGCCGGAACTGACCAACGTCAAGTTCACCATGTACGCTCCGGGCTGTATGTCGGCCGCAATAGTCGTGGCGGCTCAGGCCGTGGGGGACGGCCTCGCCAGCAACTGCCTCGTACTGAAGGGCTGGCACAACTTGGAAGGTCGCTATAACCACGGGGGCATCAGCGCCGCCGACGAGGTTCCCGGCACCTTCGCCATCAGCCCGGGCCGCACCCTGTGGGGCGCTCCGGGTTGCTACGGCACCGCCCTGCAGTTCGCGCAGTATTGCACTAAGTACGGCAAGAACCACGATATGATGGCCCCCTTCATGCAAAACTCCCGGCGCAATGGGTTGCTGTTCCCAGAAGGCTATTGGGCGCAGCACCGTCCCGAACAACTGACGCCGGAGGATTACTTGTCCTCCCGGTGGATCGCCAAGCCCGCCAACCTGTTCGATAACGACATTCCCATCATGGTGGCCGCGGCCTATCTGTTCACCACCGCGGACCGCGCCCAGGACATGGCGCAAAAGCCCGTGTACATCCTGAACCATGCCTCCAGCCGGGGAGTTGCCCGCAGCATCACCCCCACCCTGGAGGAGGTGGAAGCCGAAACCGCCACCACCGGGAGGAAGATCTACGAGGGGGCTGGCATCACCGCCGAAGATCTCTCTTTCGAGAATATGTACGACGGGTTCGCCCAGTTCCACCAGTTCCACATCGAGGGTCTGCGGTATCGCGGGATGCAGCCCGGTGACGCGCTGGATTTCTACCAGACCGATATCAGCATCGAGGGGCCGAACCCCATTCTGGCCAGCGGCGGCAACATCGGCAGTGGCCGCAGCCGATTCTGGATGCACACCGATTGCATTCAGCAGATACAGGGCAGGGCCGGCGACCGCACGCTAACCGGCGTCAAACCCGAAATCGCCGTTTCCGGCGGTCCTATGCCCATGGGAGGGAACTTCACCGTGTGGAGCGCGACGCCCGACTAGTGCTCCCACGATCCGCCATGCAGGATTGACCGGCGCTCTGGGCGGCCTTGCGAGGTCGCCCAATTTGGGGGGTCGGGAAACCCGACCCGTTGAGAGAGGAAACAGATGGCAATACTTATCAGCTTTGATATTGACGGTACGTTGGAGGTCGGAGACCCGCCCGGTCCCCTGACCATGGACATGGTCAGGGTCGTCCAGGACAAGGGCTTTCTCATCGGAAGCTGCTCCGACCGACCGCCCAGCAGCCAGCGCTCGCTATGGGAAGAATACGACATCGTCGTTGACTTCACGGTGGCCAAGCACCTGCTGGCCGACGTCAAAGCTGATTTCACCGCTGACGCCTACTATCACATTGGCGACCGGGAAGACCTGGACCGGCAGAACGCGATCCGAAACGGGTTTGAATTCCTGTGGCCCGACGAGGCCGCTGCACAGCCCTGGTTCGTTCCCGACAACTAAACCCAACCGGCGCATTGCGGAAGCCCCGCCTCTGACGGCGGGGTTCTTGCTGTCTGCCAGCGCCTTGTCCCATTGGGCTGAATATCGCCGGGATTTGGAGCAAGGCGTGGGGAATCTCCGGAACGCGGCTCTTGGCGTTCCGGTTCAGATGACCTGGAAATGGGCTTCCGTGGGAACGCAATCCACTCCATTGATGGGAACCATATCCTGCGGACACGCCGAAAAAGCGATGACGCAATCCATATCCGCCCGGAGGATCACGTAGTCGCCCGGCCTGGAAACCGGAGGCCGGAAACTGACCGTTCCGTCACTCTCCACGGGGATGTTCATAAACAGGTTCCACGGGCTGGGCGTTTCCGGAGGGACCAAGTTCAGTTCCGCCAACGCGGCCGCCAGGTTATCGGTGCAGTTGTCGTGATATTCCTCGCAACCCAACAGTTCGTAACGGTAACGGTCGCACGCCGCCAGCAGCGTATCATGGATACCACCGGAGGTATCCTCAACCACTGTCAGGATGGGGCGTCGGCGGTTGGTCACCATGGCTTGGCCCGCCAGAGGCATGATCCGGCCGAGGGAGGTCCGCGAATGCTCCATGGACATGAACTCCGTCAGGTCGGCGCGGTTGAACGCCCAGGTGTCAACCACTTGTTGTCCGTGAGTATTGATTACCTTGACGATTTGGCCCCCGGATGCGAAAGCCGCTTTGCCCCGGCGGGTGGGAATGGTTGTTAACGGCGTTGCAGTCATATTCGTCCTCGATAATCCTGCGTAGAGTACCCGATGTCGGCTGGTGGATCGTCCGAGACGAGAGCGCACCGGCATCATAAGTGCCGTCGTCTGGACAATTGAACCTGCGCCGTTCAGAATAGCACGGGGCTCGCACGTCTAGATGCGTATGATAATCGCCATTCCCACGAAAAGGGAGGTGCTCATTTGATGGAAACCATCACGCGCCTGGTGTCGGGATCACAGGCTGGACCCCGGACTGCTGATTTCGTAAGGATGGACAAAGTAGTTTCAACCGCGCAAATCCTATGATAAAAAGCAATGGAAACCGCCGTACGTCCATCGGAGTCACGCTATGACCACCGCAAGCGCATCACTGCAAAATCTAAGTCCTCTGCTGTTTCTGGAGCGCAGCGCTTCCGTGTATCCCCACCGAGCCGCCTGCATTTACAACGGCGCAGTGACTACCTACGGACAGTTCTACGCGCGGGTGCGCCGGCAGGCGGCGGCCCTCCGCAGCGCCGGCGTTGGCCCCGGCGACCGGGTCGCCTTTCTGCTACCCAACCTGCCCGCCATGCTGGAGGCCAACTACGGCCCCATGGGCATCGGCGCCGTGCTGGTGGCGCTGAACATCCGTCTGTCACCGCGGGAGATTGCCTACATCTTGAACCACTCCGGTTCCAAAGCGCTGGTCTTCGATTCCGAGCTGGCCGACACGGTGCGGCAGTTACGGGACGACTGCCCCGGCGTGGAGACTTACGTGCAAGTGCGGGACACCGCGCCGCTGGCCGCCGACATCCCCGGCCCCGAATACGAAGCGTGGCTCGCCGGCGTTGCCCCCCTGCCCGAACTGCCCGGCCCGGCGTCGGAAAACGATACCACCACCATCAACTACACTTCCGGCACCACCGGAATGCCCAAAGGCGTGGAGTACACCCCCCGCGGGGCCTATCTCAACGCCCTCGGCGAAGCCCTGGAAATGGGCCTGAACTGGCGCAGCGTGTACCTCTGGACGCTGCCGATGTTCCACGCCAACGGCTGGTGCTTCCCCTGGGCCGTAACCGCCGTGGGCGGAACCCACGTCTGCCTGCGCCGCGTTGAACCCGCCGCAGTCTATCGCCTCATCCGGGAGGAATCCGTATCCCACCTCTGCGCCGCGCCCACCGTGCTGACCGGGCTGTACGCCGCGCCCGAGGCCGCCTCCGCCGACCTGTCCGGCCTGACGATTATGACCGCCGGCGCACCCCCGGCTCCGCAGGTCATCCGCACCATCGAGGGGATGGGCGCGCGCATCATCCACGTGTACGGCCTCACCGAAACCTACGGCCCCTGCACCGTCGCCGCCGGCCAGCCCGAATGGGACACGATGACCGCCGACGACCTGGCCCGCATCAAGGCCCGGCAGGGCGTCCCCTTTATGGTGTACGGCTCCGGCCTGCGGGTGGTGAATGAAAATATGCAGGACATACCCCGCGACGCCGAAACTATGGGCGAAGTGGTGATGCAGGGCGACGCCGTGATGAAAGGCTACTACGACGACCCCGAAGCCACCGCCGAAGCGTTCCGCGGCGGCTGGTTCCACTCCGGCGACTTGGCCGTGTGGCACCCCGACGGCTACATTGAGCTGCAAGACCGCTCCAAGGACATCATCATTTCCGGCGGCGAGAATATCTCCAGCCAGGAAGTGGAAAAGGTGATTATGGAGCATCCCGCCGTCCTGGAGGTCTGCGTCGTCGGCGTTCCCGACCGGCAGTGGGGCGAAGTGCCGAAAGCCTTTGTCGTGCCCCGGGACGGCGGACAACTAACCGCTGAAGAAGTCATCAACTTCACCCGCGACCGCATCGCCCACTTCAAAGCGCCCAAGAGCGTCGAGTTTGGCGAACTGCCCAAAACGGCCACCGGCAAGATTCAGAAGTACATCCTGCGCGACAAGGAATGGCAGGGCCGCGAGCGGCGGATTCAAGGCTCCCAGGTTTAAGGAGGACAGTAATGGAGTTCGGACTGTTTCTGGAATTCCCCAGGCCCATTGACGGCGACCACCACGACGCCTTTGCCCAGTCCTTCCGGCTGGTGCAGGAAGCGGAAGACTTGGGCGTCAAGTCGGTCTGGCTTGCCGAGTACCACTTCAATATGGAGCGGGTACTGGCCTCGCCCGTAACCATCGCTTCGGCCATCGCCGCCAAGACCAGCGTGATGCGCATCGGCACCGCCGTCTATTGCCTGCCCCTGGGCCACCCCATCCGCGTCGCCGAGGAAATGGCGACCCTGGACCACATCAGCGACGGCCGCATCGAGCTGGGCGTGGGCCGGGGCACCTTCCCCAACGTCCACGAGGGGTTCAACGTAACCTTCGAGGAGAGCCGCAGCCGCTTTGACGAATTCCTCGAAGTGGTCGTGGCGGCCTGGACTCAGGAAACCTTCTCCTTCCACGGCGAACACTATTCCTGCGACGAGCTGACGGTGACTCCCCGCCCTTACCAGCAACCGCACCCGCCCATCACGGTGGGCGTCACCTCCGCCGAAAGTTTCCCGATTATCGGCGCGATGGGATATTCGCTGATCGTTAACCCCTCCCGCGTATTCACGCTGGCCGAATTGGAAGGAGCGATGTCGGAATACCGCGCCGCCTGGAAAGCCGCCGGCCATCCCGGAGACGGCAAGGTCGGCTTGCGGGTGCCGATTTATGTCAACGAGGACGCTGATCTGGCCTACCGCAACCCCAAAGAATCGGCCATGAACTCAATCGTTCGCCTGGGCGAGCGCGTCGGTTCCTACGCGGGTCGTACCGGCACCCTGGGCGACTGGGGGGAGCAGAGCCGGCGGATCCTGGGCATGGACTACGACGACTGGCTCCGCGACAAAGTAGTGTACGGCACCCCCGACAGCGTAACGGAACGCCTGGCCGAGTTGGAAGACACCCTTGGTTTGGACCAGCTCATCTACGAAATCAACTATGGGAACCTGATGCCGGACGAAATGCAGACGGAGTCTCTGCGATTGTTCAACAAAAAGGTGCTGCCTCGACTGACCGGCTAACGGAAAAGGTTCCGGTCAAGCCCGGATTGCCGGATAATTGAGCTCAGCGTTCCGGGCTTAACATCCTCGCCCAGCCGTGAGAAAGAGAGGATAACCACCCAACGCCGCCCGCTGGGACCGGCTTCGTACACACGATGTGAACCTTTGCCATGACGTGCGAAGGCAAAGCCATGCTGTTCCAAAATGGCGAGGACTTGGCGGTAGGTCACTGTGAAGGAGTCACAATGAATGCGGTCAGATTACGTTCGTTACCGTTGGCCGGGTGTTTCAACAGCGACCGGAACGCATAAGCCCGGCTCAGCAACTCCAGCCGTATCCGCAGCCATACCGGAGCTTTGCGTTTTAGCAGCGCCGCCTGCTCAATTTCCGGCAAATCGGCTACGTAATCGAGAAAAGTCTCTACTGCGTCGGCAAGCTCAATTCGCACTTCCTCAAAACCCGCTCCCTGCGCCGCGATGTCCAAGTCAACGCAGAGCGCCTCCCAATCGCCGGGTTTGCCCCAAGCGTAGCAGGTCAAATTACGCATCAGCGTTTCTCCTTCCAGTGGTGGCAGAGGACTTTACCTTACTCCCACGTAAAGCAAACCTTCCCCGTCCCTCCGGCGTCAAATAGCTTGTAGGCGGCGTCCGCATCGTCCAGCGTGAACCGATGGGTGAACAGCTCCTTACATGGTGCAGGCTCGGCAGCCCGTATAGTGGTGCATCATGACCCGGTCGCCCACGGCGACCTCAGTGACGTCGGAACCGACCTCTCCCCCGGCCCCGGATGCGGGTCGGGCAAAGCGCGGATTTCAACTTCCCGGTCTCCGGTGAATACTACGCCGCGCATTTTCAAGTCCCTCCTGCCAGTTTCAGGGGTCAATCAGCACGCCCGGATTCAGAATCCCGTTGGGGTCAACCGTCCGTTTCACTGCCCGCAGCGCTTCCGCAAAGGGGTCCGGCCGCTGCCGGTCGTACCAGGGGCGGTGGGATCGGCCAACCGCGTGATGATGGGTGATCGTGCCGCCGGCGGCCATCACGGCGTCGGAGGCGGCCTGCTTGATCTCAGCGTGGGCTTCCAACTCGCCACCGACTTTACCTAGACCCTCGAACGTGTAGTAGGGAGCCGGACCGTCGGGGTACACGTGGGTGAAACGGCACGACACCCGCCCGCCGCCGCAGGTGCGCTGAAGGGCATCCTCCAAAGCGGAACGCACCCTTTCGTCCATCGCCGGCCAGCGTTCCCAGGTGATCGACGTTTCCAGCGTCTCAGCGACGATGCCGAAGCCGATGGTCGCGTTGCGCTCGTAGGGCGCGTTGATGAACGAATTGCGCCAACTCCCCACCGCCCCCTGCCGGCCGGCTGAGGATTCGGAACGCTCTGCGGCGTCTGCGACCAGGATGTCGGCTTCGTCGATGCTTCCGCCGGCGTCCCGGGCGATGGCCACCGCCTGGCGAATGTTCTCACCCTGGGGCAGTTCTGCCGCTTCAAACCCGATGATAAGCAACGCCTGCTTTCCGTCGAGACCTGCGAAATCCTCAGCTTCAGAAGGATCAAGCATACGGAGGTTGGCCGGCCACTGCTTGGCCTGGGCGATGAGGCGCGCGCCTTCCGATGCCGCTGCCATTCCATCGAACACCACGCCGGCCGACGCTCGGAAGCGGGGTCGGGCCTGAACACGCATCCAGGCTTCGGTGATAATGCCCAGGATGCCCTCGCTGCCGATGACCATGCGGTCCGGCGAGGGGCCGGCTCCGCTACCCGGCAGGCGCCGCGATTCCCAGATGCCCGCGGGAGTGACCATCCGCACCGATTCGACGAAATCGTCAATGTGTGTATGGTTGGTGGCGTAGTGTCCGCCGCTGCGGGTGGCGATCCAACCGCCCAATGAGGAGAATTCAAAGCTTTGGGGAAAGTGCCGCAGGGTGAAACCGTGGGGCCGCAATTGCGCTTCCAGCGCGGGTCCAAGGGCGCCGGCCTGGATACGGGCGGCGCGGGAGGTTTCGTCTATCTCCAACACCTGGCCCAGGTTGCTCAGGTCTATGGTGCAGACTTTGTCCGCTTCGGGCGGTTCGACGCCGGCGACGACCGTGCTGCCGCCGCCGTAGGGTATGGCAACGATGTTGGAATTGGCGCACCAATCCAGAACCCGGGTGACTTCTTCCTCAGTTCGCGGGTAGGCAATTACGTCGGGCGGGTTGGGGAAATGGTAATTGAAGCCCCGGATGCGGTCGCGGAAACTGCGTCCGTAGGTGTGCGCCGCCCGGTCATGGTCGTCGGTAGCGCAGAATTCGGCCACCAGAGGATGCGGCGTAAACCGGGGCTTGCGGAGGTTGAGGTCGGCGTCGCTGGGTGGTACGGGCGACGGCAAAGAAACCCCATAGCGGCCCTGGATGCGTTCCGCCATGGTGGAGTAGTCGGCCGGCGACGGCTCCCGGTCCTCCATCCCCCAGGCCCAGAAACTGCGGCGGGGCATGGCATCCCTCCTGTTCGGGCAAAAATAATGGTCGGGGTGAGTGGATTCGAACCACCGACCTCCACGTCCCGAACGTGGCGCGCTAGCCACTGCGCTACACCCCGACTATATTTCGATTGTAGCATAATGTTCGTTCAGGCTGACAATCCAATTGTCCGGCAAATCCGTAAAATATCCAACATTGCGTCGGAGTATCGATATGAACATCCCCAGTTCCCGACGAGCATTGCTGGGTGTATCGCTAATCATTGGCTTGATGGCGATGGCGTTGAGTTGCGGCGGTTCTGCCGAATCGCCCCAAGCTATTGCTGTTATGGATTCTGATGCAGCTCTCGCCGCCACACCCGCCGCCGCGATGCCGGCAGCCCCGGCGCCGGCGGCAACTGCCGCTCCCGCTGCCGCCTTTGCCCCGGTGCGCGAGGTTATCAAGGAAGTGGAAGTCGAAAGGATGGCCGGTACGGTGGCCGGCCCCCCGGGCTCGCCCGCGTCGCAACCGCAACCCCAAGCCGCCCGCCAGCTCATCGTGGAAGCGCGCATCAGCCTGGAGGTTGCCGACATTGACCCGGCGGTTCGCCAAGTGGAAGCCTTGGCCATCCAGCGCGGCGGCTGGGTGGAATCGGCGGAAATTTTCGGTGAGGGCGGCTACCGCTCGGCGTCCGTGAACATCCGGGTGCCGGCTGACCGCTTTGACAACACGATGGACGCCCTGCGCGGCCTGGGCCGGGTCACCGATGAGGGCGTTTCATCCACCGACGTTACCGAGCGGCTGATTGATAACGAGGCCCGCCTCACCGCCTGGTACGCTCAGGAGGAACGGCTGGTAATCCTGCTGGAAAACGCCGCCACCGTCGAGGACATCATCGACATTGAGCGGCGGATTGCCGAAGTCCGCTCGGACATTGAGCACGTGGAGGCTACCCAGCGCAACCTGACCGGACGGGTGGCAACCTCGTTGATACAAGTGAACCTGCAACTGCCCCCCCGTTTCGCCGCCGACCCGCCTCACGGCGCTTTGACCCTGGCCGTGGGCGACCCTTCCGCAACCGCCGCCGCCATCGTTTCACGCGTCGAGTCTCTCAATGGCTACATCGGCGAGAAACGCGAGTACCAGCAAGACCGGGGCACGGTTGTAGAATTGACCGCTTTCGTCAGGTCAACCGACTTGGCCGGGCTGATGGACTATGCCGCCACGCTGGGGGCGGCGTCCGGCCGGCAGCTGAACTCCGTAGGCCCATCGCCGGCTGGCGACGCGCCCAACGCCGGGCTGCGGCTGGCCATCCGCTCCAATGTGGATTTGACCGCCCACCTGTCCCTGGACGCCTCCGACGCTATCGACGTCGCCGGGCAAATCCGCGCCCGCGCCGAGTCCCTGGGCGGATTTGTGGAACAGTGGAACGAGTTCCGGGATGAGGACGAAGTGCGGGTCAACCTGGAACTGGTGGTTAAATCTGCCGACTTGCGGGAGATAATGGACTTCGGCGCCAGCCTGGGCGAGACCGAGCATTGGGAATATAACGCAATGGGACAAAGCCCCGCGGACGACGCGCCCAACGCTCGGCTCTCCGTGTCGGTGATGAGTGATGAAAACTACACGGCAATCTGGATTGTCGTTGGAGTGGTGGGCGTGATTGCAGGGGCCGCGGCAATTGCTGCGGTAGTTGCATCCCTGCTGCGCCGCCGCCGTAGCCGGCACAGCGCTCACGCCGTGGTTGGCTTGGAAACCGATAGCCCGTAGCGCCCGGCGGTCAGTCGGCGGCCACGGGCTGCCGCGAGCGCCGTCGTCGTCGTGCCGGGCGCGGTTTTGCGCCATTCGCGGACGGCGGCGGTACATCGGCGACCGGCTGGACCGCATCTTGCGCGGCTGCCAGGGCCTCTTGCATTTCCGCAACGAATGCAGCCACCCGGCGGAGGGCGCGGGCCAGCCGGGCCAGGCCGTAGTCGGTGTCCCCGGCGGTTCGCACCTCCATATCCCGGCGTCCCACTTTTACTCCAGGGCCCATCTTCTTTTGCAAGGCGAGCCGGGCATCGCCCACCGGCTGGCGGAACACTACGGTTATTATTCCGTCGTCTGCTCCGGCAATGGACTCGACGCCGGCGTGGGCTCCCAGGCACCGCAAGTCAGTTATGGTCAGCAGATTTTCCACCGATTCCGGCAGCGGCCCGAAACGGTCCTGCATATCCGAGCGCACCGGGGGAATGAGGGCCCGGTCAGCGATGTTGGATAGCCGCTGGTAAAACGCCAGCCGCGCCGGCAGGTGGGCGATGTATTCCTGCGGAATTACGGCGGGGGCCGGCAAGTCAATCCGCGGCGGCGGTTGAGTTTCGGCGCGGGGCGCGGTCGCACCCTCATCACCGAGTTCCTGCACCGCCTGATTTAGCAGCTCGGAGTACAGGTTGAGGCCCACGGCATGGATCTGTCCGCTCTGGTCGGCGCCCAACAAGTTGCCGGCGCCGCGTATTTCCAGATCACGCATTGCGATGCGAAAACCGGCGCCAAGTTCGTTGGATTCGAGAATGGCGTGGATGCGTTGGCCGGCGGCCTCGGTGATCTCCTGATTGTCGGGGAGCAGCAGGTAGGCGTAGGCCCGGTGGTCGCCACGTCCGACGCGGCCGCGCAGTTGGTAAAGCTGGGCCAGGCCGAAGCGATCAGCTCGGTCGATGATGATGGTGTTGACGTTGGGCATGTCAAGGCCGGATTCGATTATGGTGGTGCATACTAGGACGTCGGCCTCCCGGTTGGCGAAAGTCACCATGACGTCTTCCAGCTCGGACTCCGGCATCTGGCCGTGACCGACGATGATCCGCGCTTCCGGCACCAATTTGCCCAACTCCTCGGCGACGTTGTGAATGGTCCGCACGCGG
This sequence comes from uncultured Dehalococcoidia bacterium, assembly GCA_964347975.1. Lineage (GTDB taxonomy): Bacteria > Chloroflexota > Dehalococcoidia > Lucifugimonadales > UBA3495 > Bin87. The sequence continues at coordinate 2,834 of CAYGAY010000033.1, read as the reverse complement.
TTGTGGAGGAAGAAAACCTGCCCGTCGCGTTCCAGTTCCCGGAGGATCGCTTCCCGGACCGGCTCGCCGCTGTCCTCTGAAACGAAGGTTTTGACCGGGAGGCGCGCTTCCGGCGGAGTATGGATCACGCTCATGTCGCGGACGCCGGCCAGCGCCATGTGCAGCGTGCGTGGGATGGGCGTGGCGCTGAGCGTCAGTACGTCCACCTCGGCGCGCATCTGCTTGAGCCGTTCCTTATGGGCCACCCCGAAACGGTGCTCCTCGTCGATGATGGCCAGGCCGAGGTTCTTGAAACCCATATCCTTCTGCAGGATCCGGTGCGTTCCGATTACGATATCCACCATGCCGGTTTGGGCCGCCACCACCACTTCTTCTTGCTCTTTCTGGGTTCTAAAGCGGCTTAACACTTCGACCTTCACCGGGTAGGGAGCCAGTCGCTCGGCAAAGGTGGCGTAGTGCTGTTGCGCGAGAACCGTGGTGGGCACCAAAACCGCCACCTGCATTCCTTCGTTCACCGTCTTGAACGCCGCCCGCAGCGCCACCTCGGTCTTGCCGTAACCCACGTCGCCGCAGATCAGGCGGTCCATGGGCTTGGCCTCTTCCATGTCGTTTTTCACTTCCTGGATGGCTTGAAGTTGGTCGGGGGTCTCCTGAAAGGGGAAAGAATCTTCCAGGTCGCGCTGCCACGTAGCGTCGGGGCCGAAACGATGCCCGCTGACGGTTTCGCGGACGGCGTAAAGGCGCAGCAGTTCTTCGGCAATTTCTCGGGCGGCGCCTTTGGCTCGATCTTTGATGCGCTGCCACTCGCTGCCGCCGAGGCGCGTGAGCGTCGGCGGTTGATCGGTGGCGGCGACGTAGGCGCCCAGCCGGTCCAATTGTTCGGTGGGCACGTAGAGGCGGTCGTCCTCAGCATATTCCAGCACCAGATATTCACGTTCGTCCCCGGTGGACTCGAGGTGAGTGACGCCGACAAACCGGGCCACGCCATGATCGATATGCACTACATAGCTGCCCGGGGTCAGGTCCGCCAGGGATACGGCGTCGCCCAGATTGCGATGGGCTTTGGGCGGTCGGAAACTCCGCTGCTTCACGGTACCGAACAGTTCGGCGTCGCTGTACACTGCAACGGCGGGGGCGCCGTCTCTCCCGGGAACTTGCCATCCCCGGCGCAACGTCCCGGACAATACATACACGCGCCCGGCGCGTGGGCGGGCGGGCAGGTCGTCCACCAGATGAGCCGAGACGCCGGCTTCGTCGAGAACCTCGGATAATCGCGCTGCGTGCTGGCTCACTGCCACCGTCGCGCCACGTTCTGCCACACGCGCCGCAACATCCTCGGTGAAGTAACTCAAGCCGGCGTTGCGGTCGGCCAACGTTTCCACCAGCCCGGGTTGGTCTTCACCGCCCCAACGCTCCATATCGACGGTGGCGACCCCTGCGCCCTGCATCTGGTGTCGGATGCTCTCCCAGTCAGTGGAAGGCGAAGGAAAACCATAAGGCAGTTCGCCCCGTTCCTGTCTCGTGGCGCGCTGCCGGTTGTACTTGTCGTTCTGCTCCTCCGCTTCGCCGGCGAGACGGTTGGGACGGTCCAGGACCACGACGGAACTTGGCGGCAGATAGTCGGCCAGGGTGTGGAAGTTGAGCAGGCCGTTGTAGAAAGACAGGGTTTCAGAGTTTGGCGCGGTGATGAGTTCTCCCAACTCCTCCTGAAAACGCATGACGGTGGCGGCGTTGCACGACGACAGGTCGATGCGGCCCCGCCGTTCGTCGAACGCGCCGCCGTCACAGAGTTCCGGCAACTGCTCTCGGGCCGCGATGATGGACACGTTGCCGGCATTTCCCACCGACCGTTGAGATTCGGGGTCAAACTGGCGGATGGTATCAATTTCGTCATCCCACAGCTCCACGCGGTAGGGCAACACGGCGTTGGGCGGGAACACGTCCAATATGCCGCCGCGTAGGCTGAAAGCTCCGGGGGCTTCCACCTGCGGCTCCCTGCGGTATCCCAGCTGCACCCAAGCCTCGAGCAGCGCATCGACCGACGGGATGCGATCCCCCGTTTGCAGGCGACTCGCCGCCTGGATCCGCGGGTGCCGACCAAGGGCAAGGTCCGGGGAGAGGGTAAAGCGCAACGCGGACGCGACGGGGGCGATTACCAGGGGCGGGTCCGTGTCGGGTTTCCCACCGGCGGCCAACGCCGCCAGCGCAGAAAGCCGTTGATTGCCCGTTCTTGCGTCAACGGCCAAACGCTCGAAAGGCAGAACCTCAGGCTCCGGCAGCAGCCAAACGGAAGCGTCCTCGCCAAGGTAGGTCAGCAACTGGTCGTACAGCCGGCGGGCATCCTCCAGGCGAGGGGTCAAAACGATCACCGGACGGTGTTGCAGGCGCCACAGGGCCCCCACGTACAGGGGCTGGTATTCGGCTGCCACGGCCAGCGAACCATGGGCGGAGGGCCGTTCCATGTTGCGCAAATGCTGACGCATCCAGGGCTGTGCGCCGACGAGAGATAGCAGTCCGGTCAGAGCCATATCGTATTTTGGGCCTCCACTTTGCAGGTTGCACACGCCGATACGGGGCTGACCGGAAGCCAGCCCCGCACGACGATTTTACGCCCGCTGGTAGCGTATATTCAAGGAGAATAAGTTGTTAACCAAGGCGCTTCCAAAATCGTCGTTACGATTTTTCGGCAACCACCCGTTCATTACGGCGAAAGTCGCAGACGCGTCGGATGGCGTGCCGTATTACGGCCCCCGCCAATCTGGTACAATCCTCATAACCGGTCCGGTGTGAAGCCCAACAATATGCTCATTCTGCCCGCAATCCCGACTTGGCGA
>CAYGAY010000032.1:0-36888 GCA_964347975.1 uncultured Dehalococcoidia bacterium | reverse complement strand
CCCTCATATGCCTCCGGCTGGGCTTAATCTAATACCAGCGCGTGTTGGGAATACCAAATCGTCAGCAGCGAAATTTCCTTATGGGCTTTTCCCGCGCTTGACACCGGCCGCGGCGGCAACTACACTGACGCCAATGTTGCTCGTCGTCTCTCTGCCGGTAAAGGTGGAGTGGCTGGCGAGCGGTATTTTTTTGACGATTCGAGACTATGACGGAACCGCTGAGACTCGTCCTGTTCATTGACGCGCAGAATGCTTATCGGGGCGCAAGGGACGGTTTCTTCCCCCACGGCGGGCCGTCGGCTTACGGTCAGTTCAGCCCAATGCGGCTGGGAGAACTCATCGCGGCGCGCGGCGGCCCCAGCGGGACTGCCTGCGCTTTGACTGACGCCCGGATCTATACCGGACGCCCGGACCCAAACTTGGCGCCAAGAACCTACGCCGCCCATATGCGTCAATGCTCCCGTTGGGAAGCGGATGGCGCAAGCCTGACTTGGAGATGGCTTCGCTACCCGCCCCGTCGAACCGGGTTGCCGCCACAGGAAAAGGGCATTGACGTTGCCTTGTGCATCGACTTCGTGACCATGGCCATTGACGGGCTTTATGACGTGGGCGTGATTATGTCCACGGACACCGACTTGCTGCCGGCTCTCAATTTCACGCGACATCGCTACGCGGGGGTTCGCCACGTCGCCGTGGCCGCCTGGGACGGCCGTCGCCGGCTGTCGTCATCCGACGGCAACCTCTGGTGCCACTGGCTGTCCAGAGCCGACTACGACGCCGTAGCCGACGCCACTGCTTACCACCGCTAATCGCCCCCCGCCCAGCTCAGAGGGCAATGACCGTCTCCGTGTCCCCGGCCTCCAGCGCGTTCATGTAGGCCAGTATCAGTTCCTTCGTCAGATAGCGGCCCCCGTGCTCCCGCTCGTCGTTACGGCGGGTGATGGGGAAGGAGTCCATGACGTAGGCGGCGTCATCCCGGTCTAGGCCGTAGAGGATGAAGTAAAGGGCGTCCAGCCGGGCCCGCAGGTGCCGCCGCTCCGCCACGTCCCAGCGGTAAGGTTCGCCCTCATAGCCCTGGGCCTGGGCGAAGGGCTGCAAGTCCCAGGCAGTGTAGCAGAGGCGCAGCACATGGTCGCGCACCAGCTCGGCGGCGGTGGTGTCGCCAATCCGCCGGTCGTAGGCGGCGCGGGTGATGACGGGGAGTTGCTCCAAGATGTAGTAGCTCATGTTGGTGCCTTGGAGTTTGCGTTTGGCGACAAAATCCATAGCGAAACTGCTGAAATTCGCGGCCCACAACGGTGCAAGGTCATTGAAAACATTTGCAACTTCCGCGGAGTCAGCAATCATTATCGGCAAACTATGTCCGTAACCTGCCCACGGTACAACCGTAGATATGAGCGTGCGCTCATCTTGTGTTCTGGCGTTGTTCCTGAAACCGATAGCGTACGCTGGGGTATCGGGGAATTTACCACTTACAAAATTCTCGTGAATCCAGTAATGGGGCCTGGAGTAAAATAAGGGATTGCGATGCTGTTCCTCAGTTATTGGGACATTGATATAAGGGTTGTAGACATTTTGGGGATTGAATCCAACCGCATTCAGCCGGTGATCGTATTGATGAATCATCCTAGATTGGAATAGAGGCAGCATCTCTTGAGTGCCCATCCGGTACCGATTCAGTTCTACTGGATAGTATCCTTCGGATACTAGTTGCTCGGCAGTGCGAAACTCGCCGCTGTCATTCGTCATATGCGCTACGGTTGCAAATCGGGTGATGACATTATGAGTTGCAATGTCTCCATTTTCAGATCCCAAAACCGGATGGCTACGGTAGATAGCCAATGCAATGTCGGCATCTCGTCGGTTAAGGAATATAGGGGCCGTCCCGGTGTTTGGGTTCACCAAAGCGAAATCGGTAGCCCGCATCGTAAGTAACCGTTCCGTATCCGTATCTTTCGGAGGGTCGTGTAGCAAAAAACCACAATGCACTTCGTCAGCAGTGCGAGAAGTCCCACCTACTATCATAGTGCAGAACTTGAAGCGGTCGTCCACATCAGGAAAAAATTCTCCCCGGCCCGGCCCCCGCCTATTCTCAAAATCGTACAGAGCAAGCAAACGGTTCGCTTCAACGATGGATCGGAAAAACCTGGCTGCTGACCGGTCAGCGTAGATGCCTGACGGCGTGAGCAGGGCAGTAACACTATTCGGGTTTCCTAAAGCAGCAACCCGTTCCATGAATAACCAGTACAGGTTGGTATCGCCGCCGCTCAATAACGGATAGTCACCACTGGCACGCCCACACCGCCGCATTGTATCCGCCTGCTCCAATGCCTCCGAGTAATCCAAGTATAAGGGGTCGCCGTCGGCTTCCAGCTGCGCAATCATAGCCCGTCGCCGCGACGCCGGCGTAGCCAACGCAATATCTGGCCGGCGGGGCCGGAACCACTCCACTTCCTGCAATTTCACCACTTCCCAGGGCGGGTTGCCGATGATGGCGTCAAAGCCGCCGCGCCGGGGCTGCCAGCCGTCAAACACGCCGGGGAAGTCCAGCTCCCAGTGGAGCATCCGCCGCTGGGCGGCCAGTCGCTGGGCGGAGCGCCACAGGTCGGCGAAGCGGTCGAATGCCTCGGCGTCAAAATTGTCGGCCGTCCGGTCGGCGTCGGATATGGCGTCAGGTCCGCTTTGCAGCAGATTGAGTTGCGCGCCGCGGTCTTGCAGCGACCACCACTCCAGGCCGGCGGTATATTCCTCGCCAATCTGCCGGCGCAGTTGGCGGGGCCGCCACAGGGCCAGGGGGCGGGCGTTTTCGCCGGCGGCCATCCAGCGCAGGCCGGCGAAAAAGTTAACCATATTGCGCAAGGGCTGCACCGTCTGCTCCATGCTGTTGAACAACGTAGCAGATTCCTTGACCTCGGCAATGTCGGTGTCGTTGAGTTGCTCAATGCTGCGAATTTCGTTGGCGGCGGCGGTGAGGCCGGAGATAACGTTGCCGGCGAACAACTGGCCGACGGCGCGTATATCCTCGCCGGTTTGCTCCAGCCAGCCGCCCACCAGTGAATCGCCGCAGCGCAGGTGGTGGTCCAGGAAGGACAGGGGCGCGCCTACGGTGAAGCTGTGCAGCCACAGGGACATCTTGGCCAGTTCCACTGTAAGGGGGTTGAGGTCAACACCGTAGATGCAGCGTTTCAGGGCCATGCGGCGGATGACGGCGCGGTCGGTCAGGTCGTCGGGGACGACGTCCCAGCCGTTTGCGGCGGCTTGCCGCTGGATTTCCGCCTTGACGTTCTCGATGCGGCCCTGCAACGGTGATACATAGGGACCGTCGGCGGGCAGCCAGTCGGCCACTTCGGCGGCGTATCCCACCAGGCGGTCGATTTCCTCGGTAAGATAGTCCAGGGCAGCGACCAGAAAATGACCGCTGCCCATGGCCGGGTCCAGAACCTTGAGGAGCAGGACGGCCTCTGCCGGGTCGGCGGCTTCCAGCTCGCGGCGGCGGGCGTTCCGGGGCCGGGTGTCGGAAGCCAGGGATTGCGCCAGGTGGCGGAATTCATCCTCGCGCTCTCTGACCAGCGGCCCCAGCGTCTGCTCTACGATGAGCCGCACCAGTTCCGGCGGAGTGTAGTAGCTGCCGGTGTCCTTGCGGGCGTAGGGCTGGAGCTGGAGCTCGACCTGATCGTCGCGGACGACCGGGCGTCGTTCCAGCAGTTCCTCATAGAGCGAGCCGAGCTGACGCACGGACAGGTCGCGGAAATTGACCAGCACCTTTTCGTCTAAACCGTTGACTGGCGCCGCGCCGAGGTTGTTGACGATGCTGGCCAGGCTCGCGTCGGGCAATTGTACCCGGGCCAGCAGTTCGGAGCTTTGCCGGCTGAACAGGCCGCCGTTGTATGCGGGAAGACGAACGCTTCTTTCGCCCTGGTCAATCCAGTCGAACAGTTCCTGAAGGCGCAACCAATAAACAGGTACGCGGGAGGTGAAAGGTTGATTGGTCGCCAACTCCCCCAGCATTGTCCGGCGCAGGGAGCGCAGGCTGACCCGGTTATAATTGGCATCCCCGGTAGGCAGCAGCCGACGGTCTTCAGCGTACATCAAAAACAGCAGGCGGTACAGCAGCGTCAGCGCGGCTTGCTGTATTTCATCCGGGTCTGCGTCCGGTTCGGCCCGGTAAAACGCTTCAATCAATCGGGGATATACTTCGCTGAATACGGCATCATAGAGGTTATCAACCACGGACTGGACGTAGTTTTCCGCCTCGGCCAAGGCCCGGTCGAGGAAGCAATAACCGTCGTCACTGACACGGAAGGCGTCCCGGTGGAAGAACAGCAGGAAGAGGCGGCGCTGTTCTTTGCCAGCGTCATCGATGCACTCGCTGAGCTTGAGTTCAAACCATTTGTCTTGCGTTGGGTAAAACTTTCCGTCGGGCCCCGGCCCGGTGGCCCGGTACAGCCGCCAGGTTTCGCCGTTGGTCAGGATGCCCCACTTCACGCGCCCGCCGGTGGACTGCCAGAATTGCCGCAGGTATTCCTGGATCTGCGCGCTGGGGCTGAGCGCGCCGGCCCGCTGGTCCAGATTGGTCCCCCAGGCTTTCGCTTCGGCCGGCGCCAGTGGATACCGTGATAGATCGCCGGCGCTGGTGAACGCGGCCCGGTCGTCATCGTCGGCGAACAGCATATAGTCGGGGGTCTTGCCGCTGACCGGAATGGGCTGTTGCGGGAGATAACTCCAGCCCAGGGCGTTCAGGACGGGGCGGATGAGAGCGTCCTCAATCTGGGCCTCGTTGGAGGTCTGGAAAGCGCTGACGAAGGACGTATAGGGGGCCCGCAAATCCTGGCCGAAATGAGAGAGGAGTTGAGGGCTGACCTGCTGGTACTCTGCCGTCTCCCGCAAGCCGGCTTCCAGGAAAGATTGGCTGAACAACGTGTTGGACATGGGGAGACATGGTGCCACACTCCGGCGCCGGCAGACAATATTTGCGCTCGGAACCGCGGGCCACGCAAAGCTGCTGACCCAAGGTGGATGGTTGAACGGATGCCGTCGTGCGGTTATGCTGGTGCCTATACCAACCCGACTAGGTATGTTGGCCCTGGCGCATGGGCCGGCATCCCGGAGATGAAGTATGCGACTGGAAGGCAAGGTTGCCATCGTGAGCGGCGGCGCCCACGGCATGGGCGCGGTGGAGGCCCGGCTGTTCGCCCGCGAAGGGGCCAAGGTGGTCATCGCCGATATTCGCGACGACGACGGGCGGCAGGTGGAGGCGGAAATCAACGAGGCCGGCGGCGAAAGCGTTTTCGTGCCTACCGACGTGACCAGCGAGGACGCCTGGGCCAACGTAGTGTCGGAAGCCGTTTCCCGGTTCGGCCGGCTCGACATCCTGGTGAACAACGCCGGCATCAGCAGCCGCGCCGTCCCCGATGACGACAGCCTGGAAGCCTGGTCCCGCATCATGGACATCAACTCCACCGGCGTGTTCCTGGGAACCAAGCACGCCATCGCGCAGATGCGTCGGAACGGCGGCGGGTCCATCGTCAACATTTCGTCCATCGCCGGCCTGGTGGGTATGCTCAGCGGGCATCCGGCCTACAATGCTTCCAAGGGTTCGGTGCGCATCTTCACCAAGGCCATGGCCGTGCGCTACGGCAAAGAGAATATCCGGGTCAACTCAGTCCACCCCGGCTATATGCCGCCCATGATGGGCAATATATCCACTGAGGACGTGCGCGAAGGCCGCCGCGAGATGATCGAGGATCAGGTGCCCATGGGCCGCGAGGGCCGTCAGGAGGAGGTCGCTAACGCCGTGCTGTTCCTGGCCAGCGACGACGCTTCCTATGTAACCGGCGCCGAGTTGGTCGTGGACGGCGGTTTCACCGCTCGCTGATGCCCCGGCCCGAATCCCGCTACACCGAGGAAAGGGGGACGTTGCCATGCCCATCAACGATGTCACCATCGTGCGCCGGTGCGCGAAATGCGGCTACGAAATCGGCGCCATGACGGTGAAGAAGGACAATATGCGGCTCATGACCGGCGAGTTGGCCTGGTGCGAAGCCTGCGGGTCTGACGTACCGGAGATTCGAGACATCGCGGAGCGAGAGGAAACGGTGGCGGCGGAACAGGCCAGCTACCCGGGCAATCCCCCGGTGGCTGACGTGAGCGCCGCCGAATTTCGTCGGCGCCGGAACTCCGGCATCAGCGTGTAGCCGGCAACCAAACGAGGCGTGGCTTATATGTTTACGGCAGATGCGATTCTTGAGTTGCAACGACTGTCGGAATCCGTCGCCGTCGATTCGGCTGACGGCGATTTCGACCTGGCGTTGGGGGCCCTGCTCATTGCGGTGACGGACGACCCCAATGTCGATATCGACGGCGCCAGCGCCAACCTGGACCGGATGGCCGAGGCGGCCCGTTCTCGGATGCCAGCCCATGCCGACGCCTTGCAGGAACTGAACGCCATCACCGACCTGCTCTTCGGCGTAATCGGTTTCGCCGGCAACCGCGACGACTACTACGACCCCCGCAATTCCTACCTGAACCAGGTTTTGGAGCGTCGCCTGGGCATCCCCATAACACTGTCCTTGCTCTGCATGGAGGTGGGCCGCCGGGCCGGCGTTCCGATACTCGGAATCGGTATGCCGGGGCATTTCCTCATCCGCCACCGGCGCGAGGAAAACTTCTTTGTGGACGCCTTTAACGGGGGCCTCCTGCTCAACCGCGACGAGTGCGGCGCATTGATGCGCGAGGCCACCGGCGACGGGGCGCGGCTGAAATCGTCCCACCTGGACCCGGTCACGCACCGGGAGATACTCGCCCGCATCCTGCGCAACCTGAAAGCCATTTACTGGGACCGCGAGGATTTCGACCGCTGTATCACCACCATCGGCGCCCTGATGACGGTTTTGCCCAACCGCCCCGAGGAACAGCGCGACCGCGGCGTGGTCCACCTGAAGGCCGGCAACCATCAACAGTCCGCAGACGACTTCGCGGCGTATATCGAAGCAGCGCCCAACGCCGCGGACATTGAAACAGTGCGAAACGCGCTGTCCCGGTTGCGGGGCGCCCTTTCCGGATAATTTGTTTGCTCAAATCATAGGTGCCGCCATGTTTCGTTATGTGCTGATAGGGGTCGGCATAGTTGCCATTTTTCCCATAGCCTGGCTGGCCTGGTGGCTGCTCAGCCCGCTGTGGACGGATACCGAGGTCTCTGAGGAGTTTCCCCTCGCGGCGCGAGCGGTCGTCCCCGAAGGCATGACCATGGGGGAGGTTGAGGAAGTGATGGCGGCCGCGGCCGGTATGGGGGCTCGTTCGGTTTCGGAAACCATGCCGGAAATGACTGCTGCGACAGCGCAGGAAGAACCGCAGTCCAGGCTGGCCGGGCAGTTCCAGGACGCCGACCGGTTCCATCAGGGTTCCGGGTCCGCCACCGTGTACGACGTCGGTGGCGGCCATCTGGTCCTGCGGCTGGACGAGTTCCGCGTTACCAACGGCCCCGACCTGCGGGTGCTGCTGGCCAATGCTTCAACCCCGGAGGGCCATTCCGACCTGGCCGACGCCGGGTATGTGGAACTTGGCAAACTCAAGGGGAACGTGGGGTCGCAGAATTACGAAATTCCGGCGGACGTTTCTCTGGATGACGTCAAAAGCGTAGTGATTTACTGCAACCCGTTCCGCGTGGTATTCAGCGTGGCGACCCTTACGGCGTCGGAAAGTTAGTCCGACGGATTGAACCATGGCATATTTGCCGATAGAGGACTACGGCATCGTTGGCAATATGCGGACCTGCGCGCTGGTGGGCGTGAACGGGTCGGTGGACTGGTTCTGTTGTCCGGACTTTGATTCTCCCAGCGTGTTCGGCGCAATTCTCGATGACCGAAAGGGCGGTTATTTCAAAATCGCCCCTTTCCTCGATAGTCAGCCGGTGTACAAGCAGGTCTACTGGCCGGCGACGAACGTATTGGTGACCCGGTTCCTGGCCGAGAACGGCGTGGCGGAAGTAATCGACTTCATGCCGGTTACCACAGCAGAGCATCCCCATCGGCACACCGAATTGATCCGCCGCGTGAACTGCGTCCGTGGGGTGGTGCCGTTCATATTGGAGTGCTACCCGGCGTTCAATTACGCCAGGGACAGCCACCGCACCGAGATCAACGCCAACGGAGCGTCGTTCGTGTCCGAAAGTTTGGGGCTGCAATTGTCCACGGACGTTCTCCTGGAGGTGCACCAGGGCGGCGTCGTAGGCGCTTTCGCCCTCAACGAGGGACAGTCAACCACCATTTCCATTGGCGTGATGGGTGACGAAGCTTCCGATTACCACTGCCCATCGGAAAAGGAGAGCGACGAGCTCTTTGAGGAGACGGTGTCTTACTGGCGAAACTGGTTGTCCCAGTGCACCTACACCGGTCGCTGGCGGGAAATGGTGGAACGGTCGGCGTTGGCGCTGAAGCTGCTGACCTATGAACCGACGGGGGCCATCATCGCGGCTCCAACGTGCAGTCTGCCGGAGGAGTTGGGCGGAGTGCGGAACTGGGACTACCGGTACACCTGGATTCGTGACGCCGCATTTACTCTCTACGCGCTGCTGCGCATCGGCTTCGCCAACGAGGCCAGTCGTTTCATGCACTGGCTGGAAGCGCAGATCGACCCCTTCGACGATGACTGGCGCAACATCCAGATCCTCTACGGCATAGATGGTCGCCGGCAGCTTGACGAATTCACCCTGGACCATCTGGACGGCTACCGCGGTTCCAGGCCGGTCCGCATCGGCAACGGCGCCTTCGACCAACTGCAACTGGACATCTACGGCGAGTTGATGGACTCGGTCTATCTGTTCAATCGGTATGGCGAACCCATCTCCTTCGACTTCTGGACCAAGCTCCGGCAGATGACCAACTGGGTGTGCGACAACTGGCGACTGGCCGACGAAGGGATCTGGGAAACCCGTGGCGGACGCCAGCAGTTCGTCTATTCCAAGCTAATGTGCTGGGTGACGCTGGATCGGGCCATCAAGTTGGCCGAAGCACGCTCCTTCCCGTCGGAGCGCTTCAAATGGATCGCGACCCGCGACGCGATTTACGAGGACATCCAGGAACACGGCTGGAGCGACGAACGCCAGGCTTTCGTGCAACACTACGGCAGCGCTTCGCTGGACGCCTCCAACCTGATTATGCCCCTGGTGTTCTTCATGTCTCCCACAGACCCCCGGATGCTGAGCACCATCGACGCCATAAACTGCACCCCGCAACAGGGAGGGCTGGTGTCCGACAGCCTGGTGTACCGCTACAACCCGGAGCAGTCGCCCGATGGTCTCACCGGCCACGAGGGAACGTTCAATATGTGCACCTTCTGGCTGGTGGAAGCGCTGACCCGCGCCGGTTGGGGAAACCCGCGCCGGCTGGATCAGGCGCGCTTGATGTTCGAGAAGATGTTGGGCTACGCCAATCACCTGGGCCTGTACGCGGAAGAAACCGGCCCCAGCGGTGAGGGGCTGGGCAATTTTCCGCAAGCCTTCACCCACCTGGCCCTGATCAGTTCCGCGTTCAATCTGGACCGGGCGCTGTCCGGCGTCCGTTAACGCCTAAGGAGAAAACAGTATGCCGATTGAGCAAATCGCGCCCCGATTGGAGCGAATCCTGGACCTGGAGCAGGAGGTGGAGTGGCTGGCCAGCGGCTTCGGAGGCGACGGCTCGGCGCTGGGCGTCCCCTGGTGGCCGGCGGAAGGGCCGGTTTGGTGGGCCGATCCCAGTGACGGCAGTGGCGGCTACCTGCTGTTCAGCGATATCGGGCAGAACCGCCGGATGCGCTACAACGATGCCGACGGCTTGTCCGTTTTCCACACGGAAACCAACGAAGCCAACGGGCTGACCCGCGATCCCCAGGGCCGTCTCCTGGCCTGCGAACACGCCGCCCGGCGGGTCACCCGCCGGGAAACCGACGACAGCATTACCGTCGTGGCGGACAGTTACCAGGGCAAGCGGCTCAACCGGCCCAACGATCTCGTCGTCAAGTCCGACGGAGCGATCTATTTCACCGACCCCTACCGTGACACCTATCCCGGGATGGAGTTGGGGTACGCGGGCGTGTACCGCGTTTCACCGGACCTCAGCGACATCACCCTGCTGGTGGATGATTACGTCGGCCCCAACGGGCTGTGCTTTTCGCCTGGTGAGAGCATCCTTTACATAAACGATTCCCGTGTCGGCCTCATCAAAGCGTGGGACGTGCGGCCCGACGGTGGCATCGAGAACGGCCGGCTGTTCTGTGTGGTGAACGACGAACGCGGCGGCGTGCCCGACGGTATGAAGTGCGACCTGGAGGGCAATCTCTACAGCACCGGCCCCGGAGGCGTATGGATCATCTCGCCCGACGGACGGCATCTGGGCACCATCGCCCTGGGTGAAGGACGACGCGCCACCAACGTCGGTTTCGGCGGCGGCGACTGGCGCACGCTGTACATCACAACCTTCCACGAGCTGTGCCGAGTGAGAGTGAACATCCCCGGCGTACCCGTGCCGCGCATCATTTGACGGCGTTGACCCACGTAGGGGCGGGTTTCAAACCCGCCCCTGTAACGTTGGATTTGCCGTGTCTTATCTGCCGGCGCGGATGTAGTCGGCAACTTTCTCGCCGATCATGATGGTAGTGGCGTTGGTGTTGGCGCGGATGCAGTCCGGCATGATGGACGCGTCGGCCACGCGGATGTTCTCCAGTCCGTGGATCCTGCCCTGCTGGTCCACCACTGCCATCTCGTCGCTGGCCGGTCCCATTTTGCAGGTGCCGGACACGTGGTGGGACGTGCCGGAGTTGGCCATCAGCCAGTCGTCCAGAGCCGCGTCGGAGGCCAGTTTCGCGTCCACCGGATTTACCCGTTCCAGCAGGATTTCCCGGTAGGACGGATGCTCGCCGATTTCTACGCAGGTGCGAATCGCCTTGCGCATCCGCTCCAAGTCGAAGGGTTCCTGGTAGTAGTTGTAGTCCAGGTACGGATACTCCAGCGGATTGCTGGACTTGAGCCGCAGTTCGCCCTTGCCCAGGGCCAATTGCAGGCTGGCGCTGATGCCGATGTAATTTTCGTCGTCGTCGATGACCACCTGGGCGGGGCGGTGTTCGGAGGTCATCAGCAGGGGTGTGATCTGCATATCGTTGCGGAGGTATGAATCCTCCACTGTGTAGCGCAAGCCCACCTGGATGGCGGCGGCTTGCACGTCGGGACGGTCCCCGGCGGCGCGGAACAGGACGCACGCGGAGGGATGATCACGCAGGTTCTGGCCCACGCCCGGCAGCTCATGAACCACCGGTATCCCCACCTCGCGCAGGTGGTCGGCGGGCCCCACGCCGGAGAGGAGCAGCAGCTGGGGTGAAGCGATGGCTCCGCTGCTGACGATTATCTGATCGCCTTCAACCGTGAAGCACTCGCCGCCGCTTTCCGCCTCCACGCCCACGGCGCGCTTCCCATCAAAGATGACCCGGCAAGCCGGCACGTTGGCCCGGATGCTCAGATTCAAGCGATGGCGGGCCAGGTTCAGGTAGGCCAGCGCGGTGCTGATACGGACGCCCTCCAGCGTATTGCGGGCGCGCGGCGAGACGCCGGTGGATTCGGGGTGGTTCTGGTCAGGGTCGTCCCGAAAGCCCAGGGCGAGACAGGCTTCCTTGAAGGCGTTGGAGTGGGGCAGCCATTCGTCCGGCCGGTAGCGGCGCACCGGAATGGGGCCGTCGGTGCCGTGCCAGTCGTCCTGGAAATCGTGGTCGTTCTCCATGCGTCGGAAGAAAGGCAGGACGTCGGTGTAACCCCACTCATCGTTGCCCCACTCCGCCCAGCGGTCGTAGTCTTCCGGTATCCCCCGATACAGCACTTGGCCGTTGATGGCCGAAGAGCCGCCGGTTGCCTTGCCTCTGGGGATCACCAGATCCGTCTGCTGTGCGGTGACCCGCGCGCTGTAAGCCCAGCTATGGGGCCCATAGGCGGAGAAAAAGACGTTGTTCCCCAGCTTCAGGTCATCGGGCAAGTGGTTGAAGTCAGGATAGTCGGGGCCGGCTTCCAGCAGCAGGACGCTCTTGTCAGAATATTCCGAAAGGCGCGTGGCAATGGTGGAGCCGGCGGAGCCGGCGCCAACCACGATGTAGTCATACCGCATCAGTACCTCCGTGCGCTGATGGAGTTTAGATTGGCGTAATATTAGCCGACGGCGTGGGGTCGGGCAAGAAACGCTCGGCATCGGGAGGTTGTCTCCGGCCCTCGACCTCCAAAGATTTTGCGCGCTGCAAACGGCAGGGCCGGATGGCATTCTGGTGACTCGTCGGGCATTGTTGCAAAAATTGTGCCTATGTTAGAATCACGGCCATGAATACCGTGGTCACGGATACTTTGGGACATTGGATCGCATTGAGCCAGGTCCCTCGCCTGGGCGCCGCCCGCTTCCGGATGTTGGAGGCGCATTTTGGTGGGGACATGGAACGGGCTTGGGACGCTCCTTTGCGGGAGCTGAGGGCCGCTGGAGTCGGCGGCGCGGTAGCCCGGGCAATAGCGGAGGCCCGCCAGTCGATAGTTCCCCATCGTGAGCTGGAGCGACTGGCCGAGGCTGGCGTAGAGGCGCTTGCCTGGCATGACGCCAGGTACCCGGAACGATTGAGGGAAGTCGCCGATGCGCCGCCGGTGCTCTACGTCCGAGGCGCATTGCCCGTTCCGGATGAGCCGGCGGTGGCGGTGGTGGGTACCAGGCGGCCCACCGACTATGGATATCGGGTTACTACAGACCTGTGCGCCGCGCTGGCCGTCCGGGGCATCACAGTGGTCAGCGGGCTGGCCCTGGGCATCGACGCGCGGGCGCATAAATCTACCCTCGACGCCGGCGGCAGGACGGTCGCCGTGCTGGGAAATGGGTTGGATACGGTGTATCCCAGGGAGAACTTGCGGCTTGCCGAGCGCATCGTTGCGGAGGGTGGCGCTGTGGTCAGCGAGTTTGCCCTGGGTGTCAGGCCCGAGGCGTCTAACTTCCCGCGCCGTAATCGCATCATCAGTGGCATGACTTTGGGAACGCTGATTACTGAGGCCGGCGAGGCCAGCGGCACCCGGTGGACGGTGTATCATGCCCTGGAACAGAACCGGGAGATCTTCTGTGTGCCGGGCAGTATCTATTCAGAAACCAGCAAGCTCACCAACCGGCTTATCCGTGAGGGGGCCAAGCTGGTCAACAACGTCAACGACATCTTGGTGGAAATCGGTCTGGACGCCACCGAGCGACAGATTCCACTGGAACTTGATCGAACCGGATCTCGGCTGACGCTGTCCGGCGATATTGCCGGCAATGAGTTCGATACTGCAACGGTTGCCACGTCAGACAACCCGGTACAATGGGAACAGGTCAGCGTGGAAAGCGCCGACCCCGAAGAAGCCGAATTGCTGCAGCACGTCACGAAGGATCCCATCCATATTGACGACCTGGCGCGTGTCAGCGAGATGCCCATCATGCAGGTGAGCAGCCTGCTGACGATGCTGGAATTGAAGGGCCTGGTGCAACAGGTAGGCACAATGCACTACCGGTTGTCCGGCTGAATTGGAGACAAACCTGATCGATGCCACCCAAAACGGGTACCCAAAAGACCGTTAAGCAATCCTCGTCGCAGGCCCGCCGGACCAGCGGAACCGCCAAAGCCGGCGGCAAAACCGGAGGCGCCAAACGGGCTGCCAAGTCCCGATCCGCCGGGAGCCGGGCCTCCAGCGCGGCGCGACGAGCCCTGGGGATGCCTTCCACCCGAGGCAAACGGCTGGTGATTGTCGAATCTCCGGCCAAGGCCCGCACCGTCGGGCAAATCCTGGGCAACAAATATGTGGTGACCGCGTCCATGGGCCACGTGCGCGACTTGCCCAAGTCAACGTTGGGCGTCGATACCGAAGGAGAGTTCGCGCCGAAGTATCTGACGCTGGGTGACAAGCGCGACCTGGTCAAGGGCCTGAAAGAGGCCGGCGCTCAGGCATCCGACATCTTCCTGGCCACCGACCCGGACCGGGAGGGCGAAGCAATTTCCTGGCACCTGCAGGCGGCAGCCGGCTGGGACAAGTTCGAGCGCCCGCCCAAGCGCGTGGTCTTCCACGAGATTACCAAACAGGCCGTCGAGGACGCCTTCGATCATCCACGCGAAATCGATATGCAGTTGGTCAACGCCCAGCAGGCCCGTCGCATCCTGGACCGGCTGGTGGGGTATGAGATCAGCCCGCTGCTCTGGCTGAGAGTGAAGCTGGGATTGTCGGCCGGCCGGGTGCAATCCGTCGCCCTGCGGATGATCGTGGAGCGTGAACGGGCCATCGTCGCGTTTGTGCCCCAGGAATGGTGGTCCCTGGAAGCCGAACTGCACAAGGACACCGACCCTTCCAATCAGCCCAATCTGTTCACGGCCACCCTGCATTCCCGCAAGGGTTCGCGCAAACTGACCATCGGCGACGAGGATACCGCGCGGAGCCTGGAATCCGAACTCCGGGAGGCCGCGTACTCCGTGGACAGCGTGGAGAAAAAACCGCGTCGCCAACGGCCGGCGCCGCCTTTCATCACCAGCACCCTGCAGCAGGATGCGGGGCGCAAGCTCAGGTTCACCGCCCAGCGCACCATGGCGGTGGCGCAGCAGTTGTACGAGGGCCTGAATATCGGAAACGAAGGCTCGGTGGGCCTGATTACCTATATGCGTACTGACAGCGTTAACGTCGCAGACTCTGCGGTGCGTGAGGCGCGAGACTACATCCGCCAACGCTACGGCAAGGAGTACGTGCCGGACAAGCCCAGGGCGCACCGTCGGCGCAGCAAGAATGCCCAGGAGGCCCACGAGGCCATCCGTCCCACCTCCATCGCGCGCGCGCCGCAAGTCGTGGGGCCCTATCTGGATCGGGACCAGCTCCGTCTGTACACCTTGATCTGGGAGCGGATGTTGGCCAGCCAGATGGCGGATGCCTTGCTGGAAGCGACCACGGTGGGAATCGACGCCCGCTGCGTCGCCCCCTCAGACAGCGTGTTCCGTTTCCGCGCTACCGGGTCGGTGCTCAAGTTCGCCGGCTTCCGCGCCGTTTACCGGGAGGGCCGGGACGATGCCGGCGACGGCGAAGATAGCGCCCTGCCCGAATTGGCGGCCGGCGATGGCCTGATCAATAACAAACTGGAGGCCAACCAGCACTTCACCCAGCCGCCACCCCGTTTCACCGAAGCCACTCTCATCAGGGAGATGGAGGAGAAGGGCATTGGCCGTCCCAGCACCTACGCTCCCACCATCGCCACGTTGATCGAGCGCGAATACGTGGAGCGGGAGCAGCGCCGTCTCGCCCCTACGGAACTGGGTTGCACCGTGACCGACCTCCTCACTGAGCGCTTCGCCGAAATCATGGATTTCGAGTTCACCGCGAAAATGGAGGAAGACCTGGACGACGTGGCCCAGGGCGAGCAGGACTGGGTACCCATGCTCCGGGAGTTCTATGAACCGTTCCACAAGATCGTCACCGATACGAAGGACGAGTTCACCCCCAGTTGCGAAAAGTGCGGGCGGCCCATGGCAATGAAAATGAACCGCTTCGGTCGGTTCCTGGGTTGCTCAGGCTACCCGGAATGCCAAAACACCAGAAACCTGCGCGATACCGGCGAGCGGCCTCCGGACGAGCCGACCGATGAGGTCTGCGAAAAGTGCGAGCGGCCCATGGTCGTCAAGACGGGGCGATACGGGCGCTTCCTGGCCTGCACCGGCTACAATGCTCCGGAGAATCCGTGCGACAACCGGCGCAACATCGTCAAGAAGAGCGACGCGCCTTGCCCCAAGTGCGGCGGAGACCTTGTGGAGCGGCGGGCCAGAAAATCGGGCCGTCCTTTCTGGGGTTGTGCCAAATACCCCGACTGTGATTTCCTGGTTAACACTGAGCCGCTGACGACGCCCTGCCCGCAGTGCGAAGGTATGCTGGTCGCCGCGGCGCGGGGGCGGGCATCCTGTACCGTTTGCAAGTGGAAGGGCGATCCACCCGGGTCAGCCGGGGATGCCGCGCCCAGCGAAGCGGAGTTGGCGTCCGTTGGCGACTGATACAACAGCCGTTGCGCCGCGCCCGGCGCAGGATTGCTTTCCGGCCACTCCGGACCTTCTGGAAAGGTACAGCCTTTTCCTGACCGGTCAGAGGGCCCTGTCGGACAACACCAGGCGGATTTATCTGGACGATCTGAACACGTTTTTGGCCTACGTCCGCCAGCATGGGCATGATCTGCGTGACATGGATCGTCAATTGCTGAGGGCGTACGTGGCTCACCTGGCTACGGTGGGCCGTACCGATGGGCCCCGACCCGCCGGATACGCCCGGGTCAGCATCGTACGCAAGCTGACCGCTCTGCGGACTTTCTACAACTTCCTGGTACAGGAGGGCTGGTTCAAATCAACACCGGTGCCGTCCGCCCGGTCTTTCCCAGTCAAAGTGGAAAGGCCGCTCCCGACCTTCCTGGTGGAAGGCGAGGCAAAAAGGTTGCTGGCCGCCACCGACGATGATGAGACGCCCGAAGGATTGCGCGCCCGCGCCATAATGGAGTTGCTGTACGCCTCCGGAGTCCGGTTGGCCGAACTTCACGGGATGAACCTGGGCGACGTGCATCACGGGCGTCGGGAAATCCTGGTGCGGGGCAAAGGCGACAAAGAACGTTGGGTGCTGTATGGAGACGAGGCGGCCGAGGCCCTCGACCAATATCTCAGCGACAGCCGCCCGCAACTTGCCGGCAGTTCGGAAACCGATGCCCCGCTGTTCGTGAACCGCTACGGGAAGCGATTGTCCCGTCGCAGCATCCAGAAAGTCGTCAGCGATAACGCTGCCCGCGCCGGCCTCAAAGAAGGCATCCACCCCCATACGCTGCGGCACAGCTTCGCCAGTCATATGCTGGAAGGCGACGCCGATTTGCGGGTCATACAGGAGTTGCTGGGGCACAGCAGCGTGTCAACTACGCAGATCTATACCCATATCACCAAGCAGGAGGCGCGACGTGCCTACATGGACTTCCACCCGCTGGCGACAGCGGCGGACAACGCGCAGCCTGCCGATGATGAGAGCGCGGACGCATGACCGCCATCCTGGTGCTGCACGGGCCCAACCTCAACGCCCTGGGGCGGCGTGACCGGCATCATTACGGCACGTTAACGCTGGATGAGATCAACCGGCGGATTGCGGAGCGGGCCGAGCATCTTGGCGTCACCGTGGACTGCTTTCAGTCCAACCACGAGGGGGCGCTCATCGACCGCTTGCAGGAGAGCGCCGGACAAATTGACGGTGTCGTGGTGAACGCCGGCGCCCTGACCCACTACGGCCTGTCTCTGAAAGACGCCCTTACCGATGCCGGGGTTCCGGTGGTTGAGGTGCATCTGAGCAACATCCACGCCCGCGAGGAGTGGCGACGGCGGTCGGCGTTGGCCGATACGGCCCTGGGTCAAATTGCCGGGTTGGGTTGGAGAGGCTATACTGCGGCACTGGAAGCGTTGGCCGGCATCATCGCCGACGAGGCCGGCTGAAGTTCAATAGCAGCGGCAGGCGAACCGCAAGGGGATCACGAACATGAGCATCAACTTTGGCGATTTGAACAAGGGCATGGTCATCGAGCTGGAAAACCAGCCGTGGCAGGTGATGGATTACGAGCGGCACAAGATGCAGCAACGCGCCCCGGTGACACGTATCAAGATGCGCAACCTCATCAACGGGACGGTCATCGAGCGCACCTTCCAGCGCTACGATACGGCGTTCAGCGTGGCCGAGGTGGACAACCGGGAAACCCAGTACCTCTACACCGACGGTTCCCACTACTACTTCATGGACCAGGAAACCTTTGACCAGCACGAGTTGACTCCTGAGCAACTGGGGGATGCCCTGGGCTACTTGACCGAGAGCATGATGGTCGAGCTGGTGTTCTACAAGGGCAACCCCATTAACGTGAACCTGCCCATACACGTCGAGCTGGAAGTGGTGGATACTCCGCCGGCATTCAAGGGCGATACCGCACAAGGCGGCAACAAGCCGGCCACCCTGGAAACCGGCCTGCGCATCACCGTACCCATGTTTATCACCCCAGGCACCCGCGTTCGCGTGGACACCCGCAACGGCACCTATTCGGAACGGGTCTCGTAGGCCCGGCTCGGTACGTTGCAGAGATGGAGCGCCCATGCTGTCGCCGGTAGTCCACTCGGTCAGCCAGGTGGCCATCTACCTCAAGGACAAACTTGAGTCGGACGGCCTGCTGTCCCGCCTGACGGTACAGGGCGAGATCGCCAATCTGCGGACGGTGGCCTCCGGCCATTCCTATTTCAGCCTGCGGGAGGATGGCAGCAGCATTCGCTGCGTCATGTTCCGCGGCCGCTCCGGCCAGGAATATCTGGAAGAGGGGCAGGAGGTACTTGCCAGCGGGAACTTCACTTTCTACCCCCCGTCCGGCGAGGCCAATATGCAGGTGGCGGCGGTTCTGCCCGTAGGCGCCGGCGCCCTGGCCCTGGAACTGGCGCGGTTGCGACAACAACTGGCGGCGGAGGGATTGTTCGATCCCTCCCGCAAGCGTCCGCTGCCCATGTTCCCCCGCGTTATCGGCGTGGCGACCTCCCCCAGTGGCGCGGTTTGGCAGGACATCCGGAATGTGGTGAGCCGGCGGTATCCGCTGGCCGAACTCCGTTTGTCGCCGTCGGCGGTTCAGGGCGACGTGGCCGCCGAACAGCTTGCCAGGGCCATCGCAAACCTGAACGATGAAGGGTTGGCCGACGTTATCATCGTGGCGCGGGGTGGAGGGTCGTTGGAAGATCTGTGGTGTTTCAACTCCGAGGGCGTGGCTCGGGCCATATTCGCCTCCGGCATCCCCGTGGTGTCCGGCGTAGGCCACGAAACCGATCACACCATTGCCGACGACGTCGCCGACCGCCGCGCGCCCACCCCTTCGGCAGCGGCGGAACTGGCTACGCCTGATCGGAACCAACTGTTAGCCAACATCTTCGGCGCGCGGCAACAGTTGACGTCGGTGATGATTGCCGGTGTAGGAGGGCAGCGCAGCCAGTTGGAATCCCTACGGCAACGTCTGCAACGCCGGGCGCCGGACCTGGGACTGCTGCGTCGGCAGATCGACGAGTTGACGGAACGGGGTTTCGCCGCTATGCGGCTGAGGCGGGAATGGCTTCAGCGGGATGTGGCGACGCTGGGGGCCAAATTGGCCGCTCTTGATCCCGCCGCCACCCTTCGGCGTGGCTACGCGGTGGTGCGCCGCACGGAAGACAGCTCCGTGCTCACTGCTCCGGGCCAGGTTTCGGACGGAGTGGCGCTGGACATAACCCTGGCCGGCGGCTCTTTGGATGCAATTGCCGGCAGGAAAGCGGCGGGCAACGGGCCGGCTGTGGAGCGTCTGCCCGCAGAGATCAGTCGCGTGGCTGGCGGCGACGTCCGCAACGGTCGATCTAGTGGCTCGCGCCGCCGCCAGTCCTCCACACCGCCACCCGCCATGCGGCCGCTCCTTTGATCCGGCTGTCGGGAAACCTTCATCATGACCGATCTTACCGCAGAGTGGCTTGACGAACTGGCCACCTTACCGTTTGAGGAAGCCTACCGCCGACTCGAGGATACGGTAACCCGGCTGGAACG
Source organism: uncultured Dehalococcoidia bacterium (assembly GCA_964347975.1). GTDB lineage: Bacteria > Chloroflexota > Dehalococcoidia > Lucifugimonadales > UBA3495 > Bin87. Next base: position 17,294 of record CAYGAY010000032.1, on the reverse strand, counting down.
GGGCGAACTGTCGCTGACCGACTCGGAACTGCTGTACCGCCAGGGCATGGAGTTGGCCAGTCGGTGCCAGCAGTTGCTCAACGAAACGGAACTCCGCATCACTCAAATCGGAGATGGCCGGGGGAACGTGGCGCCAACCGACGGCGCGTCAGCGGATGACGACGAATGGGACCTGCCGCCCCCGCTGGATCCGGACGATCCGTCGCTCTTCGACGATGACGACGCGCCATTCTGAGGCTTCGGCGCGGATCGGGAGGATGTCGTGTTGCGGATAGGCTGGTTTTCCACCGGTCGGGGCGAGGGTTCACGCGGCCTGCTTGGTTTTTTCTGCAATGCCATCGCTGATGGCCGATTGAAAGCGAGCATCGAGTTTGTTTTCAGCAACCGGGAACCAGGTGAAGCGGAGGGTTCCGATGCGTTTTTCGAGTTGGTGAATTCTCGCGGCCTGCCCCTGGTAACGCTGTCGTCGAGCCGTTATCTTCGCGAGCGCGGCGGCGGCGGGATGGCTCGGCACCGTGATGGATTTGACCGCGACGTGATGGAGCTTTTGCGGGATTACCGGCCCGACGTTTGTGTGCTGGCCGGCTATATGCTGATTTGCAGCGGCGAAATGTGTCGGCGCTACCCGCTTTTGAACCTGCACGGCGCACTGCCGGACGGCCCCATCGGAACGTGGCAATCGGTCATTTGGCAGCTAATCAAGACGCGGGCCACCCGAACCGGGGCAATGATCCACCTGGCCACCGAGGAGGTTGACCGGGGGCCGGTCCTGTCCCATTGCGTGGTGCCCATCGTGGGCGGAGCTTTTGACGCGGATTGGCAGGCGCTGGCCGAGCGGGACGTGGCCGAAGTGCGGGCGGTCGAGGCCGAGCAGAACCCGCTGTTCCAGCGCATCCGCGCCGAAGGCTATCGTCGGGAACCCCATCTCATGCTGGCAACGCTCCAAGCGGTTGCCGAAGGTCGTTTGATGGTCAAGCCGGGGCAGGCGTTGGATACCGACGGCAATCATTTGCGGCAGCGGTATCCCAAGGGTCTGCCGCTAACTCATGAGATCGAGGCGGCCATTGCCGCTGAAGACGCCGCCTAAGCGGACTTCTTTTGCAGCGTAGCTGCCCGGGCAATGGCGGATCTCAGGGTTAGGTAACGGCCGCCCCCGCGGCGGTACAGGCGTGGCGATGCTTCGCCGCGGATAGCCTCCCCGTGGACGACGCACCGGCCAATGTCGGCGAGCGACGGCAGTTCGTACATCACCTCAAGCAGGGCGTCTTCGACAATGTGACGCAGGACTCGCGCCCCGGTCTGGTACGTCAAGGCGCGGTCCGCCGCGGCTTCCAACGCGTCGTCAGTGAACTCCAGCCTGACGTTGTCCAGTTGGAAAAGCCGCTGGTATTGCTTGACAATTGCGTTCTTCGGCTCGACGAGCACTCTTACCAAATCGTCCCGATCCAGCGGTTTTAATGCCGACACGACGGGCAGCCGGCCTACTAATTCGGGAATAAAACCGAATTGGAGCAAGTCCTCCGGGGTGACTTGCTCCAGCGTTGCCGTACCGGTCCCATTTTTGTCGGTGCGCTCCGGGTTTTGAGCCAGAAAACCCATGGAGGAACCGGAAGAGACGCGCTTTGATATTATCTCCTGCAAGCCGTCGAACGCGCCGCCGCAGATGAAAAGGATGTTGCGGGTGTTGATCTGCAACATCTCCTGGTGGGGGTGCTTGCGGCCACCTTGGGGCGGAACGTTGGCAATGCAGCCCTCGATGATTTTGAGGAGTTCCTGCTGCACCCCTTCGCCGGCTACGTCGCGGGTGATGGAGCGATTGACCCCTTCTTTCCGGGCGATCTTGTCAAGCTCGTCAATGTAGATTATGCCCTGTTCGGCTCGCGGTACGTCCCAATCGGCAGATTGGATAAGTCGGAGCAGAATATTTTCCACATCCTCGCCCACGTATCCCGACTCGGTGAGAGAAGTCGCGTCACAGATGGCGAAGGGGACTTCCAGGGTTCGAGCCAGCGTTTCCGCCAACAGGGTTTTGCCCGACCCGGTGGGGCCAATGAGCAGGATGTTGGATTTTTGCACCTCAACATCCCGGGAGGCGGCTTCGTCTCGAATCCGCTTGAAGTGGTTGTACACGGCGACGGCAAGAGTCTTTTTGGCCTTTTCCTGGCCAATGACGTAGGAGTCCAGGCTGGCGTAGATCTCCCGAGGGACCACAGTGCGGCGGGAACTGCCGGATTTGACACTCGCCCCTTCCGTGGCCTCCACTCGGTCGTTGCCGTTAGGCGCGCGGGCATCGCCGGCGCCGGCGCCGCGCCCTTTCTTGGCCCCACGTTCGGCCACATAGTTCGCCAATTCCCGTATGCAGTCGAAACAGATGCCGCCCCGGCTCTGTCCCGGGGGACGCATCAGCCGGTTCTGTGGAAACAGACTACCGCAAAAGACACAACGGTGGGAGTTGCGGCTGGCGTTGCGGCTACCGGTGGTCATGGCGCGATACTGAGGCCGGGGAAGAGTTGATGTGTGGCAGAGGCGGGAATCAGGCCGCTTCGGCGGTGGCTTCTTCTTCCGGCGCGCCGAGTATCTCGTCAATGATTCCGTATTCGATGGCTTCTTCGGCAGTCAGGAAAAAGTCACGGTCGGTGTCATCGGCGATCTTTTCGATGGTTTGTCCGGTGGCCTCGGACAGTATCTTGTTAAGCCGTTCCTTGAGGCGGACAATCTCCTTGGCCTGGATTTCGATGTCCGCGGCCTGCCCCTGGAAACTGCCCACGTTGGGCTGGTGCATATGAACGGTGGAGTTGGTCAGGCAGTAGCGTTTGCCCTTCTCGCCGTTGGCCAGCAGCACGGTGGCCATGCTGGCCGCGGTGCCGACGCAGATGGTGGACACCGGGGAGTTGATCAGCCGCATGGTGTCCAGGATGGCGAGGCCGGACGCGATGTAGCCGCCGGGGCTATTGATGTACAGGCTGATGTCCCGGTCCCGGTCCTCGCGCTCCAGATAGAGCAGTTGCGCGATGATGACGTTCGCCACCTGGTCGGTGATGGGTGTGCCCAGGTAGATAATGCGCTCGCGCAACAAAAGAGAATAGATGTCGAAAGCCCGCTCGCCCCGGGGACTGGTCTCGATGACCATGGGGACGATGTTGGTGGGCTGCAACAAGGGAGAATCTTCAAAAGGAACGGCCATTGGGGTCTCCTGTTGAATGGCAGAATGGTTCGCGGTAGGACGCCGGCAGAGCGTTGCTAGGCGACGGCGCGGTTGAACGCGTCGGGAAGTTGATCCAAAACGTGGTCAACGATGCCGTATTCCACCGCCGTCTCTGCGTCCATCCAGTAGTCCCGGTCGGAATCCCGGGACACTTTATCGAAGGGCTGGTTGCAGTTTTCCGACAGGATGGTGTTCAAGCGCTCGCGCAATCGCAGGATCTCCTGGGCGGTTATCTCAATGTCTGAAGCGGAACCCTGGATACCGCCCATCACCTGGTGGATGAGGACGGTGGAGTTGCGAGTGCAGTAGCGTTTGCCCTTCGCGCCGCCAGAGAGCAGTACAGCCCCCATGCTGGCGGCCTTGCCGATGCAGATCGTAGCCACCTCGGGCTTGATCAACTGCATGGTGTCGTAAATCGCCATGCCGTCCAGGACGGAGCCGCCGGGGGAGTTTATGTACATGGTGATATCTTCATCCGGGCTCTCCCAACTGAGGTAAAGCAACTGGGACACGATGGCGTTGGAAATATCGTCATCCACCGGCGTGCCCAGATAAATGATGCGGGCCTGGAGCAGCAGGGAGTAAGGATTGAAGGCGCGTTCGCCTTCGTTGGTGGGTCGGATAATCCCCGGAATGATGTTGGCTGGCATCGGACGTCCCGAGGGATCTAGCAAATGCGACATTGGGAGTGTCTCCTGGGGTTGTTGGCGACGGGATCAGGCCGGCGCTGCTGCATCGTCCTCGCCGGCGACAGCGGCTGGGGGTTCGTCGGCGTCAGTTTTGCCCTGGGTGATGTCGGTCAAGCGCTCCATGACGCGACGGCTGTGCAGGCTGGAGCGGATGTTGTCTCGCGTGGACTCGGAGCCGAGGAACTCGCGGAGGGAGTCGAGATTGGCCGTCTCTTCCGCTTCTTCGCCGGCGGACAACCCCAACAGGCGGTCGGCTTCGGATTGCACGTCGTCGTCGGTGATCTCGATTTCCTCGACTTCAGCCAGTTTCCGCAGGACCAGACCGCTCACCAAGCGCCTCTCGGCGGTGGGACGCATTTCATCCATGAACTCTTCGTCGGTTTTGCCCACGAACCGCAGGTAGGTGGCCAGGTCCAGGCCCTGCTGGCGCAACATTCGCTCGCGGTCGGCGACCATCGCGTCCAGCTCCCGCTCGTAGAGGATTGGCGAGGCGTTTACCACGGCAGTATCGCAGAGGGCTTCCAGGCTTTTCTGCTCCAGTTCGTTGCGTGCCGCCGCCTCGGCCTGGGCGGTCAGAGATTCCTGGATATTGGTACGGAGAGAGGCGAGATCGTCGAAGCCCTGTCCCACGGATTTGGCAAAATCGTCATCCAGTTCGGGCAGGTTCTTTTCCTTCACCGACAGCACGGATACTTTGAAATCGATTTCCTGTCCAGCGTACTGCTCTCTGGGGTAATCCTCCGGCACCGTTATACTGAACTCGGCTTCGTCATCTTCGGCCAGGCCGACCAAGTTGGGAGCAAAGCCGGGGAATGGCAGCACGTTCTCTTCGTTGGGAACGTACTCCACGTCCTCGTCCTCCACCACGGTCTCTTCAGCCATGGTTCCGTGGACATTGATGTTCAGACGGTCGCCATATTGCGCCGCTCTTTCAACAGGTTCCCAAACGGCCTGCTCTTCCTGCAGCCGTTCGAGCATGTTTTCGATTGCTTCGTCTTCAACGCTCGCGGCTTCAGATTCAACGCGGATAGACCGGTAGTAGCCCAGGTCAACGGTGGGCTCCAGGGGGACCTTCGCCGTAAAAGAAACCGGTTCCAGGTCAGTGACCTCGATGCTCGGTTCGGCGAAGGCCGATACCTCTTCATCCTGGAGGACTTTGTCCAGGGTTTCGGGGACCATGAACTCCAGAGCTTCCTGCACCAGAGCGACGCGCCCCACCATGCTTTCCACGATATGACGGGGGGCGCGGCCACGGCGAAAGCCCGGGATGTTGATGCGCGAAACAGTCCGGCGGTAGGACCGTTCGATGAAGGGATTTTCGTCCTCGGCGGCCAATTCCACCGTCAGCGTGACTTCGATGGGTGATGAATTTTCCCTGGTGACCTTCACCGCGGATTCACTCCTATGGGCTGATGTTGCTGCAAAAACGGCGGGCAGGGCGGTCGCCACCGGCCTGCCCGCTGGTGTGTGCGAGTATAGCACACCGAGCCGATTCGCGAAAAGCGAAGGTCACGGGCGTTGTGGCCATGGGCCGGCAATACGCCGGGATCGCCAGCGGCGGGTCAAGACTTCACCGAAGGGTCTTCCGCCACGGAGATGTTTCAGGAGGAATTTGAAATTTTTTTAAATCAGCGAATTGTGCATCTCCAGCAACAGGCGCGGCGTCATACCCCTTTGTTAGATTACTGGGCGAAACCGGGCTGACCTGTATAGGGCAGCCATTTCGCGCGGTTTTCAGTTTCCAACCAGGACAGTGACGGTGCTGGCAACGGCAGTAAAACCCCCCCCGGTGTTCAAGTCGTATGGCTTGACTTTCCCGGGGCTTGCTTATGGGCCTGTTGCGCTCGCTTCCGGTGAAGCCGCGGCACATCAGCATCGGCCCGTGCTCCCGGAAGAAACGTTAAGGTTCCTGGCTCTGAAAGCCGGCGGCATTTATGTGGACGGAACGTTGGGTGAAGGAGGTCACGCTCAGTCCATACTTGATGCGTCGGCGCCCGATGGAGTGGTGTTGGGCATCGACCGCGACCCGCGTTCGTTGGCGGTGGCAGCGCGCCGCCTGCGCGATTATGGACAGCGGGCCCGGTTGGCCCACGGGAACTATGCGGAAATGACGCGCATTGCCGTAGAAAACGGCATAACCGCTGCCGACGGGATTTTGCTGGATCTGGGTTTCTCTTCGCGCCAGGTTGACTCCCCAGGATACGGGTTTTCATTCCAGCGGGATGAACCGCTGGATATGCGTTACGACCCTGAGGGAGCGACCGCAGCAGATATGGTCAACTCCCTGAGTGAGCGCGAACTAGCCGATGTGATCTTCCAGAACGCGGAAGAACGCCGGAGCCGCGCCATCGCTCGGGCCATCGTGAACGCCCGCCCGGTCAACACCACCGGCCAATTGGCTGATCTGGTGACGCGGGCCGTCGGTGGTCGTCGCACCGGCCAGCACCCGGCTACCCGAACGTTTCAAGCCCTTCGAATTGCGGTCAATCGGGAGTTGGAACACCTGGCAACCGGATTGGACCAGGCGCAGGAACTGCTGGGTATCGGCGGCCGGCTGGTCGTCATCAGTTATCACAGCTTGGAAGATCGTTTGGTCAAAGGTTGGATGGACCACGTATCGGCCACCTGCCGATGTCCGCCCGGCCTGCCGGTGTGCGTATGCGAGCATACGCCAACCTTGCGCTTGGTGCAGCGCCGCATCGTCCGGCCGACTGTCTCGGAAAGGGAAGCCAACCCCCGCAGCCGCAGCGCGCGCCTGAGGGTGGCGGAACGTCTCTGAACCGCGGCGGTCCAGTTGGTCACCTTTTATTTCAATCGGCAAATCATACAAGCAAGGAAGTTGCAAATGTCACGGGAACCGATTTACGCCGCTATCGATATTGGCACCAGCAAAGTAGCCTCGGTCGTCGCCAGACTGGGGGCGGAAGGAGAGCTCAAGCCGTTGGGCATGGGTTCGGTCCCGTCCCTGGGGGTAGGACAAGGGGTCATTGATGATTTTAATCAGGTCAAGGATTCCGTTCACGACAGCCTCGACGAATGCCTCCGCTATGTGGGCCGCAATCCCGTAGAGAAATTCTTTGTTGTGGTGAACGGCGACCATCTGGTGAGCGAGAATTCAACGGAAATGCTGGGCAGCGGCAGGGATTCAGTGACCGTGACCGAGCAGCATCTGCGTTCGCTGATTAACAGCGCCTCCGGCGTTCTGCAACAGCAGCTGAACAACCGGTCCGAGCAGATGCTGCATATCATTCCCATGCGCTACCGGCTGGACGGAGTGGCCGGCGTGCGAGACCCGACCGGTTTAGACACCAATGAACTGGAGCTGGAATCCCACGTGGTACGTGGGATGTCCGTTCCCCTGGGGAACACGGCTCGAGTGCTCCAGGCGTGCAAAATCGGCGTGGAGGGTATGGTGTCGCACCCATTGGCATCGGCTGAAGGGGTTCTGACCGCCGATGAGCGCGAGATGGGCGTGGCTATCGTGGACATAGGAGCCGGCACCATCAAAATTGCCGCCTACCGGGAAGGGACGCCGTTTTTCTCATCCGTGGTTCCCATTGGCGGCAACCAGCTCACGCGCGACATGGCAGTGGCTTTGCGTATTCCCTACCAGATTGCGGAAGAGTTGAAGCTGAACCATGGGCACGTATTGCCCGATGCCCTGGACCCACACGAAGAGGTACTGATACCGGCGACGCAAGTTCAGCTAAAGCGGGTCGTCCGGCGGCGGGAACTCTGCGAGCCGTTGTACCTCCGGTCATTGCAGATGCTCAAATTGATTAACGAAGAATTGTCCAAAGCGGCAATGGCTTCCCCGCCCCACGGCGGCATTGTGCTCACGGGCGGCGCAGCGCGTATGCCCGGTTTCGGGGAAATGACGGCTCGGGGTCTGCGTACCCAGGTCCGGGTTGGAGCGCCCCTGTGGTATGCCGGGTTGCCCGACTCCATGCGGCAACCGGAGTATGCCGCGTTGTTGGGCGCGCTCCAATGGTCAGTCAAACACCGGAATCAAACCGAACCGGGTTTCACCCGGGAACCGAAGGATCGCAACTGGTCACCGGGCGCGTTGCTGCGGCGGCCCTTCGCCCGCGTCGCATCACGCCAGTCCGAGCGCGATTGACGGCGCAAAATCCCGGTCTTTTCAGCCGACAACTCTGCTCCTTTACACCAAGAACAGGAGGAATAACGAGGATGATATTTCAGGATAACTCGGCGTCATGGGAGCCGGCCAGTGGCTTTGATGTGACTGATGGCATGATCCCGGAAATCGGGCGTGGCGTGCCGTTGATCAAAGTCCTGGGCGTCGGCGGCGGCGGCTCCAACGCGGTGAGCCGTATGTATAAGGAAAAGCTGCCGGTGGTCGAGTACTATGCGCTCAATACTGACGCCCAGCATCTGGCGCGGTGCGACGTGCATTATCGGATCGCGCTGGGCCGGAACCTGACCCGTGGTTTGGGAGCCGGAGCGCAGCCTGAACTGGGCCGGCAGGCGGCGGATGAATCCCGCTCCGAAATTGAGCAGGCCGTGCGCGGCGCCGACATGGTGTTCATAGCGGTAGGCATGGGCGGGGGCACCGGAACCGGGGCGGCGCCCGTCGTGGCTCAAATCTCCAAGGAAAGCGGCGCTCTGACCATCGCCGTGGTCAGCCGGCCCTTCGGCTTTGAAGCGCAGATGCGGCGGCGCAACGCCGATGACGGGCTGGAGCGCCTGAAAGACCACGTTGACACCATGATTGTCATTCCCAACGACCGGCTGCTGGCCCTCAATGAAGAGCAGTCCGATTCCTACTCGTGGGAAGACGCGCTGAAACTGGCGGACTCGGTGCTGCACCAGGGCATCAGCGCTATCGCGGAAGTGGTTACGGTTCCGGGAGAAATCAACGTTGACTTCGCCGACGTGAAAACCATTCTGACCGGGGCCGGCCAGGCGTGGCTCTCCATTGGCCGGGGTCGAGGCGAAGGACGGGCCCGGGAGGCGGCGCGGCAGTGCACGTCCAGCCCGCTGCTGGACATTTCGCTGGAAGGATCGCGCCGCATTCTGTTCGTCCTCACCGGCGGCAACAACCTGTCACTTCAGGAGGTGCAGGAGGCAGCGGCGGTAGTAGAAGAGTTGGCCGACCCCAACGCCAACATCATCTTCGGCACCAACCGGGATGCTCGGCTGGATGATGAGGTTAAGATGACCATGGTGGCCGCGGACTTCCCCGCCGTGATGGAGACAACGGAGGACGAAATCGCAAAGCTGCTGGGCGAAATGGATGTTCCCGAGCGGCGAGATTACGAGTTGCCCACGTTCCTCCAGCACCGACAGAACCGCCGGGGGTTCAATCGCTGACGCTCAGATCCGTCTGAAGCCTTTTGCCCCCCTCCTTTTGGGAGGGGGGCAATTTTTTCGTCAGCGCTGGTGGAGCCGCCCAAATTGGCGAAATCGGCTCAAATTCGCGACCTACCTTTGGTGCCAAAGGGCAACTTGCTCCGCTATAATCCGACCACTACAAGTTGTGCTTTTTCGTGGAAGAATCACAATATATGCCATTTTCAAAAATTGTTTGAAAAACCGACCAAAAGGTTTGCCACGACATGAAATGCCCCTACTGCGACGCCGGTGAAAACAAGGTTACCGATTCGCGAGACGCCGAGAACGGCATACGCCGCCGGCGCGAATGCCTGTCCTGCGGCCGGCGCTTCACCACCCACGAGCAGGTCAGGTTGCCCGTCCTGCTGGTGGATAAACGGGATGGCCGACGGCAGGAATTCAACCGGGACAAGTTGGTTTCGGGAATTGACATGGCCTGTACCAGGAGACCGATTTCCCGTCGCGACATTGATCGCCTCGCCGACGACATTGAAACGGAGTTGCAGCGCTTGGGCAGCGGTATGGTCAAAAGTCGGGACTTGGGGCTGATGGTCCTGGAGCGGCTGCGTATCCTGGATGAAGTGGCGTATATGCGCTACGCGTCGGTGTACTTCGACTTCCAGGCCGCCGGCGATTTTGAGGAACAAGCCCAGTCCTTGCGGCAGGGCCAGCCGGAACCCCTGCTTAGCGTGGCTGCGGTGTCCAACCGCCGCACCCGCACCCGGAGCGGGACTCGCCGCTCCGCGCCGGGACGCCGGCCCACGGCGTGACGACGTCTGACTGCATCTGCCACCAACGTATGAAGACGTCGCACAACAAACAATGGGACTCTGGGCGCGCCGGCGTCGCCACCATCGCCGGGCGCTCGCGGTCAAGCCGATTCGGCAAAATTGCTATCTGCTCGCCAACCACAACTCAATACGGAGGTGTTCAACACCATTATGAGCAGCAGCGTTCAGTACTCCGCCTTTACCAGGCTGTTGACCCACAACAATCGGGTCCACGATATGGAGGATATGCTGCGGAAGATGTGGGTTCCGTCTGACTGGAAGGTCAACGACGTGGACATTGGCGACTCGTGGATCCCCAACCCCTTTGCCGAACTGCAGGATGACCTGGACCGAGAGGCCCGGGCCTGTTTGGTCAGTTGCTGGGCGGCGCTGCCGGCGTCGCAGGAGGATGATGGCCTGTTTGCATGAATACGACCACCAACCGGGTCGATTCATGAACTGTCCGGGTTGCCCGGGCGTAGCAATAATCAGGCATTGACATCCATCCGCGAAGAGCTAGAGGCTCTGGAGCTTGACCAAATGCAGCAGACAATTCAGTACAACGTTGAAATCAATTGCGGCCCGTGTCCGGAAGGGTACGACTCGCAGGTTGCCCGGCAGTTGCGGACCGCGTTTCCGGTTACGGGCTGCCGAAACACGCGCAACGGGCTCGCCATGCGGCTCGTTGCCACCCGGCCCTTTGCGGACGGGGCGTTGAAGGATTTTGCCGATATGGTTTGCGAAACCCTGACCAGCCTGGGGATCCGGATTACCGCCGGCGTGGTGCGCCTGGTGACCAGGCAAAGCCCCGATCCGGCCGGCATCGTCCACCGTATTCAGGATGTCGCCGCCATGCTCACCGGTTTGGATATGAGGCCAGCGCGCGAGATCCCAGTGCTTTACTTCTACAAGGGGTTGAGGTTTGACCTGGACCTGTCCGCGCGGTTGCAGTCGCTGCACGGAAGAAGCGAAGCAAGCGCGTAACCATCGCCGCGGCGGGACGCCCGGACCCGGCGCCCCGCCGCGCATTTAATTATCCAATCAATTTATCGGCACGTCGATTGGGTTAGACTGGAATGTTGAAGCAGACGATGAAAAATGGGAAACCCGCATCCATGAGAAATGCGAAACGGAGGCCATCGTGACGGCTACTGCAACAAGCATCAATATGACGCCAGTCCCGGAATCCGCCCATGGGGCAAGGCGGCGTATCCGGGATGCCATGGCGGCCGCTGGCGTCGCGGAGGAATACAACAACCGAATCGGAGAGCTGACCGATAACGCCCGGGTGGTGTTGCAGCGCCGCTATCTCTCCAAGGACCGGGAGGGGAACGTTCTGGAGAACCCGGAAGGAATGTTCCGCCGGGTGGCGCGCAACCTGTCCCAAGCGGAAATGCAATACGGGGCCACCGAGGCGGAGCGAATTGCCGTCGAGGACCAGTTCTACGAAGTGATGCGCCGGCTGGAGTTCCTGCCCAACTCGCCGACCCTGATGAACGCGGGCCGAGAACTGCAACAGCTGTCGGCCTGTTTCGTGTTGCCGGTTGAGGATTCGCTGGATGCCATCTTCACCAAGGTCAAGGAAACGGCGCTCATCCACAAGAGCGGCGGCGGCACCGGCTTCGCTTTTTCCCGGCTCCGCCCCGAAGGCGACGTGGTCGGTTCCACCGGCGGCGTGGCCTCCGGGCCGGTCAGTTTCATCAACGCCTTTGACGCCGCCACCGACGTGGTGAAGCAGGGCGGCACCCGCCGGGGCGCCAACATGGGCATCCTGCACGTCACCCACCCGGACATCCTGGCGTTCATCCACTCTAAGGAGGACGGCCGGCATCTGAACAACTTCAACATTTCGGTGGCAGTCACCGAAAAGTTCATGGAGAAGGTGGCGGCCGGCGAGGATTACGACTTGGTGAACCCGCGCACCGGTCAGGTGGCGGGTCGGCTCAACGCCAGCGAAGTATTCGAGCGCATGACCCAATTGGCCTGGAGCACCGGAGACCCGGGCATCGTATTCCTGGACCGTATCAACCGCGATAATCCGAACCCGCAATTAGGCGATATCGAGTCTACCAATCCGTGTGGCGAGCAGCCGTTGTTGCCTTACGAATCCTGCAACCTGGGTTCGCTGAACCTGGCCCGCATGGTGCGCTACGCCGACGCCGACGTGGCGATTGACTGGCAGCGGATGGCCGCGGTCATCACTGTCGCCGTCCATATGCTGGACAGCGTGATTGATATGAACGAGTATCCGATTCCGGAGATCGCCGACATGACCCGGCGCACCCGGCGCATCGGCCTGGGGGTGATGGGGTGGTCGGATCTGCTCATCCAAATGGGCATCCGCTACGATAGCGATGAGGCGCTGGCGCTGGCCCGGGCGGTGATGCGGTTCATCCGGAATGAGACCTATCGGGCCTCCGGTGAACTGGCGGAAACTCGCGGCCCGTTCCCGGAATGGGGACGCAGCGCGTACAACAAGGGCCCGAACGCTCGCCCGATGCGCAACTCCGCTCCGGTCACCATCGCCCCCACCGGCACCATCAGCATCATCGCCGGAGCGTCCAGCGGCATTGAGCCCCTGTTCGCCCTGTCCTACGTGCGCAATGTGATGGACAACACCCGTCTGGTGGAGGGCAATACGTACTTCGAGGCCGTGGCCCGCCATGAGGGGTTTTACTCCGAAGAGCTGATGGAGCAGTTGGCCGCCCTCGGCTCGCTGGAAGAGCTGGACGTGCCCGGCTGGGTAAAGAACGTGTTCCGGGTGTCCCACGATATAGATCCGCGCTGGCACGTGCGGATGCAGGCAGCGTTCCAGGAATACACGGACAACGCTGTGTCCAAGACCATCAATTTCCCCCACGACGCCACCGTTGACGATGTGGCCGAGGCGTACCAATCGGCCTACACCCTGGGCTGCAAAGGCATCACCGTCTATCGCGACGGCAGCAAATCGGAGCAGGTGTTGAGCACTGGGACAACGACTGAACCGGCGCACACCGAGGGCAAGTCCGCCGTGGTGGAGATAGAAGTGCCCCGACCGCGAGTGCCCCGGGGACGGCCTCGCCAGATCCATGGCATAACCGAGCGGGTTAGGACCGGTCACGGCAATATGTACGTCACCGTCAACGTTGACTCCGACGGTCTGCCCTTCGAGGTGTTCGGCACCATGGGCAAGGCCGGCGGCTGCGATGCCGCGCTGCTGGAGGCGGTATCGCGCCTGGTTTCCCTGGCGTTGCGGGCCGGCATCGAAACCGGCGAGGTCACGCGCCAACTGCGGGGCATCACCTGCTGTCCGGCCTGGGACGAAGGAGTGCTGGTCGGCTCTGGACCTGACGCAGTGGCGTTGGTGCTGGACAACCTGATGAGCGGCATCAACCCCGGCAGCCATCCGCCGGACGGCGTACAACTGACCCTGGCGGGAGGCGCCGGCAACGGCAACGGAAGGTCGAGCGACAATGGCCACTCCGCCAGTTCGGCACACCCGGTCGGCTTCGCCCAACGCTGCCCGGAATGCAATGGCGGCGTGGTCAACCAGGAGGGATGCCTCACCTGCTATTCCTGCGGATGGAACAAGTGTGAGTGACTTTTGGGGGCGGACAATGATCCGCCCCACTAAGTATTGACGGAGGGCAGCGTATGGCGCCGCCAGGTGGGCGACGACGGTATATTGTCGCCGAGCGAGAAAGTTTCAACTCTGATTGGCGGCGCGGCGTTGCCGAAGGGTGGATTAATCCGATGACTGACGCTGTCGTGCTAACGTCAATCAGAGATAGTTTGTCTGCATCGCCCCACTCTGCTCATTCCATTCCCGACCTGCCGGCGAACGTGAGAAAGGGCCGGGCTCAATAGGGCAACCCTCGCATTGGAAACCATCGACTCCGTGTGGAAGTGAGACTGCTATAATCGCCGCAATCGGAGGATTACATTTGAGCCAGGATGTTGAATGTGGCTCCGGCGCCAGACAGACATTAGCCCAGGGACCGAAAATGGCCTTTCAGACACTGCTATATGACGAACGGGACAGCATTGGATATCTCACGCTGAACCGACCTGAGAAACTGAACGCGCTGAGCCAGACTCTGATGGCGGAGTTTCGTGAAGCGCTGGAAGGTATCGAGGCCAATTCCGACGTGCGGGCGGTGATTCTGACCGGGGCCGGCCGCGCCTTTTCCGCAGGCTTTGACATCGAATCCGAGGCCGGTGAAGCCGACGGCGGCCCGCTGTCGGTGGATGGTCGCCGGTCCCGGCTGAAGGCTAACATTGATACTTTCCTGATGGTGTGGAACCTGAGCAAACCGGTCATCGCCGCCGTCAACGGCTACGCCCTGGGCGGCGCGTGCGAGTTGGTGCAGATCTGCGACGTCAAAATCGCATCTGAGCGCGCAATGCTGGGCGAACCTGAGATCCGTCTGGGGTTCGGCGCGCCCCTGCTGATGACGCCTTATTCGGTGAACCTGGCCATGGCCAAGGAATTGATGCTTACCGGCGACATGATGGATGCCTACGAAGCCGCTCGCATCGGTATGGTTAACCGGGTGGTGCCTCACGACAGCCTGATCGCCGAGTGCGAGCGAGTTGCCACCAAGATCAAGAACATCCCCGCCATCGGCATCAAGGCCACCAAGCTATCGATTAACCGCGCACTGGAATCCGCCGGTTTCCTCTCCGCGCTCAACCACAACCTGGAGTTGATGACGCAGTTCGACACTGCCGAAACTCCGGAGCAAGAGGAGTTCTCTCGGACCCGCGCCGAGGGAGGACTGCGCGCTGCGCTGGAGTGGAGCCGGAGCAGATTCCCGGATTAGCCATTTTCTCAGGAGATCCAACATGACCGTCATCGCAGTTGATATCAGGAGCCGCCAACCATATGCCGACGGCAAATCCTTTGCCGATGCCGGCGATTACGAACGCATTGAGGGAGCGCTGACTTACGCCGTTGACCCCAATAACGCGGCCAACCAGTCCATCGTGGACTTACAGTATGCGCCTCTCGACAAAGCCGGCCTGGTGCGGTTCGAGTCCGACTTTACCCTGGTGGCCCCCCAAGACCCGGCCCGCGGCAACGGACGGGTGATAGTGGAGGCAGTGAACCGGGGGCGACGCCGCACCATAGCGTTTTTCAACCGGGGGCCGACGCCCCCCATCGATTCCGATGCTATCCCCGAGGGTGACGGCTTCCTCCTGCGCCACGGCTATTCCGTCCTCTCTATAGGCTGGCAGTGGGACGTGTATCGCAGCGCCGCTCTGCTCGGTTTGGAGGCTCCCGGGATTCTCATTGACGGTTCGCCGGTCACTGGACAAGCCTGCGTCGAGATGCGCCCCAACGCCACTGACTCCACCCGCCTCCTCGCCAATCGCGAACACCGGCCCTATCCCGTCGCCGACCTCGATGACCCCAACGCCATGCTGTTGGTCCGCGATTGGGAAGACGGGCAGGACACCGTAATTCCTCGGTCGCAATGGCATTTCCCGGATGCCGAGCACATCAGCCTTGAAGGTGGGTTCCAGCCGGGCAGGATTTATTACGCCATCTACACGGCAGCCAACCCCGTGGTGGTGGGCTGCGGGATGCTGGCTATTCGCGAAGCGGCCACCTGGCTG
This sequence comes from uncultured Dehalococcoidia bacterium, assembly GCA_964347975.1. Lineage (GTDB taxonomy): Bacteria > Chloroflexota > Dehalococcoidia > Lucifugimonadales > UBA3495 > Bin87. Next base: position 1,674 of record CAYGAY010000032.1, on the reverse strand, counting down.
CGGCAGCCGGGGAAGCTCAGCCTTGCGCCGGGCGGCTACGAGCGTATTTACGGTCATGGCGTCTCCCAATGCGGCCGTCTCCTGCGCCATATGGTCTATCTTGGCCTGAACTTGGATGAAGATGGCCGTTCCGTCTTTGACGGTCTGCTGCCTCACGTCGCCGGCGGGCGGATGGGCGAGTTCAACCACCGTTTCGCTCAGCCATCCTGCCAATCCAACCCCGGTTTCGGCCACCAGTTCCCCTTTGCGGACAATGATCGCACCGATACGCTTACGGAGCAGGACGACGGTTTGCTCCGACGCCTGCGCGAGCTGAACGCGGTCCCGAAAATCGTGTACACCAACTCGTCCGCCGAATATTGGCGCGGCGACGGCTGCCTGGCCCAAATTGACAGCATCGGCGGCGTTGATCTGAAACCCGCCGACGAAACCCGGCATTACCTGTTTGCCGGAACCCAGCATCTCCCGGGAGCGCCCGAATTGATGGCTGGATTGGGTCCGGACGGCTCCACGGGTTTGCACTTCTACAACGCTGTCGATTACATCCCGCTGTTGCGCGCCGCGTTGGTCAACCTGGACCGCTGGGTCACCGACGGCGTTGAACCGCCGGCCAGCCAACATCCTCGACTTGACGACGGCACGGCTGTTTCGCAATCCGCGTACCTGGGCGGTCTGCCGTCCATTCCGGGTCAGAGCGCACCGGACAAATCCCGGCTATGGCGAATCCGTGAGATCGACGTGGGGCCGGAGAGCAGCGCCGGTATTGCTGCGTATCCCGTGAAAGAAGGACGCGAGTACCCATGCCTGGTATCCGCCGCCGACGTCGACGGCAACGAACTGGCCGGCATTCGTCTCCCCGACCTCAGCGTGCCGGTGGGAACCCACACCGGCTGGAACCTGCGCCACCCCGACACCGGAGCTCCCGAACAGCTGATGTCGATGCAGGGTTCAACGCACTGGTTCCCCGCCACGGAAGCGCAGCGCAGCTCTGCCGGCGACCCCAGGCCATCGGTAGCGGAACGGTACGCCAACCGGGACGACTACGCCCGCCAGGCCAGGGAGGCCGCGCTGGCGTTGGCCCAATCGGGCTACCTGTTGGACGAAGACGTTGACCTGGTGGTTGCGTCCTGCCTGGAACGATACGACCATGTAGTGGGCTGAAGCTAGAGAAGATTAACACGGTCCAGTCCCCAGCCAAAGGTTGCATCTCCGGCGACTGACGTGGCCTCAAAAGATGAATGCTGGAGCAAAGCCTGAATACATTCATCAGCGCCGGCGACGCAGGTGGAATCCAAAAGTCGCAATGTGGAAGGGTCGGAACAATGGTTAAAATTTCGGGCGCTGAATTCCGTCATTCCGACCGGTATTCCGATCAGATCTGATCGGAATACCGGGAACAGTAGTTGTTGCGATGTTCCTCCTTGCTTGGTTGGTTGGACTGGTTGGTTTGCTTCGGGTTCGGGGGTTCGGGTTGTCGGCGCTACGGCCAGAGAGCGTGTTTGCGAATTGCAGTCCTAAGTTCGCGCGTGCTGACCGCCCCACGCCCGGCCCCGCCTGGATTCCGGCCCGTATCAAGTACGGGGCGCCCCCGTGTCAGGCACGGGGCAGGCTGGGGGGCAGAGGGCGACCCTCGCGCAGCGGTGGTGACACCCGCCGTACTGGTCTATGCGGTAC
>CAYGAY010000031.1:0-37251 GCA_964347975.1 uncultured Dehalococcoidia bacterium | reverse complement strand
CCGCCCTCCTTGGGTGTTGGCTACCCTCCCCCCCCCCCCGATAAAGTCGCAGACAATGATACCCAGACCCGCATCCGTGTATCATAACAACTGGAACCAGGTGGCGGTGGAATCGTTGGATACCTTCACGCCCACCATGCCGGTCAGCGTCATCATCCCCTACTACCAGACGCCCGCCGAGACGCTGGAGCGGACCCTGGCCGCGCTGGAAGGCCAGACCTATCCGAGGGAGCTGTTTGAGGTGATAATCGCGGACGACGGGTCGGAGCCGCCGCTGGAGCGCCTCCCTGCGACGCCGCTGGACGTCAAGGTGGTTCGTCAGGAACGTCGCGGGTTCGGGGCGGCCCGGGCGCGGAACAACGGAGCCCGGGCGGCGGCCCACGACATCCTGCTCTTTCTGGACAGTGATATGCTGGCGGAAAGGGACTGGATGGCCGCCCACGCCTGCTGGCATCACGCGGTCTCCGACGCACTGACCATTGGTTCCTGTCCCCATGTGCAAGCGGACGGCATCAGCGCAGAGACGATATGCCGCTGGCCGGGGCCGTTGAAAGAGCTGTTATCGGAGAAGGCGGGCGAACCGTCCTGGACCGAAAGCCACATGGTCAGAACCAACAATCTGACATCGAGGGCCGACGACTTGTTCCGGGTGACGCTGAGCGGAAACTTGGGGATTCGCCGGGATTTCTACTGGTCGGCGGGCGGGTTCAATGAATCGTTCACACGGTACGGAATGGAGGACATCGAGTTCGGCTACCGGGCTTACACCCACGGCGGGCTGCTGGTCCCGGTACAGGATCCCCCGGCCTGGCACCAGGGCCTCCGGAAAGAGATTAGAGAGACCACAGACAAAGACCGGGACAATCAACTCCAACGCCAGAAGGCGGCGCACTTCATCGCCCATCCCATGTTTCGCAGCAATCGGCCCGGCCGCATCTTCCAGGTGCCGCAGTACGTGGTAACCATCAAGGCGGGGTATCATCCGGCGGAACCGATTATCAAGACTACCGCCAATATCCTGGCCGACCGGGAACATGACCTGGAGGTGCGAGTCGAAGCGTCTGCGAGTAGCGATACCGAGCTGATGGAACGGCTCCGGGACGAGTTCGGCGCGGACCCGCGGGTGCACATCGCTCCTTCCCGTTCCGCCCTCGACGAATTTCCGGCGTCGCCCTTCCAGGTCACGCTTCCCGCCGCCGTGTTCGCCAGGGACTTGGTGCATCGCCTGCGCGCCGGGCTGGGGAGCGCGGCCACCGCAACCTCGACTCTCCCTGACGGCAGCGCCGTGTCAATCACCCGGGCATGGGCGCTGCACCGGGCGCGCCGCGCGGGGGGCTGCCCCGCCGACTTCGGCGAGGCGCGGACGATACCCGCCAAGACGCTGAAGCCCAGGCGCGCCGGGCCGGTGGACTATCCCTCCAAGTGGGACACCCTGCTCGGCTGGATGCAGGACATCCGCAGCCCGGCCGATGCCTGGTCATTCCTGAGGAGCCTCGCCGTCACGCTCCGGCGGCGGTGCGCGGCCCTCAGGCGGTAGGCGGCCGGTATGACGCCCAAACCTGCATCCGTCCGGTACAACGACTGGCGGCAGGCGGCGGTGGAGCCGTTGGATGCGTTCACGCCTACTATGCCGGTCAGCGTGATTATTCCGTACTACCAGACACCCGCCGAGACGCTGGAGCGAACTCTGGCCGCTCTGGAATGTCAGACCTACCCGCGGGATATGTTCGAGGTGATAATCGTGGACGATGGGTCGGAGCCGCCGCTGTCCTGCCCGCCCTCAACCTCGCTGGATGTCAAGGTAGTGCGCCAGGAGCGCCTCGGTTTCGGGCTGGCCCGGGCGCGGAACAACGGAGCCCGGGCGGCGGCCCACGACATCCTGCTGTTTCTCGACAGCGATATGATAGCCATTGCAGACTGGATGGCGGCCCACGCCCGGTGGCACCACGCCGTCTCAGACGCTTTGACCCTGGGATGGCGATACTTTGCGTCGATGGACGGTATCAGCGCCGAAAACATCCGCTGTCGGAAAGGGTCATTGCAAGAGCTGCTTTCAGACCGACCGCTGGAGCCACCCTGGATCGAAGGCTATATGGCCAGGAACAACCATCTGGATTCGAGGGCCGACGATTTGTTCCGGGCGATGATAGGCGGAAACTTTGGGATCAGCAAGGATTTCTATTGGTCGTTGGGAGGGCATGACGAATCTTTCAAGCGGTATGGAATCGAGGACACCGAATTCTGCTATCGCGCTTACACCCGCGGCGGACTGCTCGTGCCGGTCCGAGACGCCTATGCCTGGGAGCAGAGCCTATGGAAGGAAGGTAGAGACGCCAAGGAACGGGCTAGTCAGATCCAGAGAGGGAAAGCATCCCATCTGATTGCCCACCCCTCCTTCCGGGGCAACAGCCCAGGCCGCATCTTCCTGGTGCCGCAGTACGTGGTGACCATAGATGCCGGAACCCGTCCAACCGACGGGGTGGTCCGGGCCGTGGTGGATGTCCTGGCAGACCGCGCGCATGACCTGGTGGTCAGAATCGAAACGCCCGCGGGCGCCGGGAGCCAGCGAATGCAGTATCTCCGGGAGGTCTTCGGGCCAGACCCGAGGGTGCGGTTGGCTCCCGCCCATTCTGCCCTCGACGAGTATCCGGCGTCGCCCTTCCACGTAACGCTTCCCGCCGGCGTCGTATTCGCCAGGGGCTTGGTACATAGGCTGCGCGCCGGACTGGGAGACGGCATAAGCGCGGCCGCGACCCTTCCCAACGGAAGTGAGGTTTCAATCACGCGGGCATGGGCGCTGCACCGGGCGCGACGCGCGGGGGGCAACCCAGCCGACTTCGGGGACGCGCGGACGATACCCGCGGCGCGGCTGAAGCTCGGGCCGGCGTCCGGCGTTGCTTCCGCAGAGCCGATGGGGTATCCCACTAAGTGGGATACCTTACTCGATAGAGTACGGGACACCCGCAGCCTTGGCGAGGCATGGTCGCTCCTGAAATGGCTGGCCAGCCTAGCCTCCAAGAGGGCGTACCGGCGGCTATTGATGGCCCGGTGGCAGTTCCAACGCCGGATGCGCGGCAAGAACAGTTGACCGTGTGCGGCTCTCTTTCACAGCGGGCCGCCCCACCCCATTCGCAGAGCCCGGGCCGGTCGCAGCTCTTCGGCAACCGGGTCAACGGTCAGCATTAGAATCTGGAGGGTCGTTGCTCCGATAAGGCTGTTTTCGTCTCCCTCCGGGCCGAAAAGCACCGGACAGGCGCCCTCGCGGTCGTGTATACTGAGCCAGGCAAAACCGCGCTGGTATTCGGTCTCACTGCCATCGGCCAGGATGACGGTCCGGGGGCCTCTGGGCTGGATATTCAGACGCTCCAGCAGTGATGCGGGAAACACGGAATCCGATGACCCGGTATCAACCAGGGCTTCCACTTCTTCCAGATGCTCGCTGTCGTCACGGTTGCTAACCTGGACGGCCGCAAAGAATGTACCCATCGGGCGCGCTCCTCCTGGTTACTCTGTACACAGACCAAGCATAATCGTCTCTTCCGAGATGTGTCAACCGCTCCCCGCAACTCATCAGGGCCTTTCCAAAGTCGCGGCCAAATGGCGCCGCTGGGTGGAGCGGGCGAAAAATGCCCACAAAAGGCGGGGGGGCGGGCAACCTTTGCTGATTTGGGTGACCGCTGAACTTTGGCGACAAATGCCCAACCGGCTGCGGGTGGCCCGGTGGCAACTCCAAAGCTCGTTGCGGGGTTACTGGCTGCGGGCCATACCGCGGCGGGCGGGCGGGACGGCGGGAGCAGCGGCGCCGCCCTTTGACCTGCGGGCTTACAATCCGGTGGGATGGCAGCACCACACCGACAACGAAACGGCAACTCGCCGCGTCATTCGCCGGCGAAGTCTCCGCCGGCTGCGCCGGATGCACCACTTGGAAGACGTGGCGGCGTTCCACCCCGACGCCGTTACGCGGGCCGGCGTGTTGGCGCGGCTGGCCGCCGCCGGGGTGGTGGTCCATTTGGCCGACGGCGATGAACGCCTGCGGCCCCGGCTCGGCGACGAGCTTTACCGGCTGATGACCGCCGACGCGCGGGGCATTGACGCTGGCCAGCGTGAGCTGCTCAGCATCAAGATGCGCCGCGCCGCCCTGCGGGAACATTCGTCATGGGCGCGCTCCCGGCGGCTGGGGCCGGAGGGGCTGCCCCTGGTGTCGGTACTGCTGGCAACGCGGCGGCCCCGGTTTTTGGACTACGCCCTGGACAGTGTGGCAAGGCAGACCTATCCCAATCTGGAGCTGGTCCTGGCGCTGCATGGCGAGGGCTTCGCGGAGATCGGGCGGCGAGTCGCCGGACTGCCCGTCCCGGCGAAGGCGCTGCGAATCCCCGCAAGCGAGCCGCTGGGCGCCGTGCTCAACACGGCCACGGCGGCCTCGAGCGGGACGCTGCTGACCAAGATGGACGACGACGACGCGTACGGCGCCGACCACCTGTGGGACCTGGTGCTGGCGCGGGAGTATTCCGGCGCGCAGTTGGTGGGCAAGTTCCACGAGTTCGCCTATCTGGCGGCGTCGCGCCAGACCGTGCACCAGCGCAACCGGGGCGGCGAGCGCTACGTGACTTCGGCCCTGGACGGGGGCACGATGCTGATTTCCCGGGACGACCTGACCCGGGCCGGCGGCTGGCGGAACGTGCCGCGCTACGTGGATCTGGCGCTGTGGGAGGACGTTACCCGGGCCGGCGGGCGGCACTACCGCACCCACGGCGCGGGCTTCATGCTGGTGCGGCACGGTCAACGCCATACTTGGGAAATGTCGGACGACTATTTCCTCGGGCAAGCTGACCGTGTCATCCCGGGCTGGAACCCGGCTCTGGCCGGCATCGAAGACCTGAAATTGCCGCATCCGGCGCTGGCATACGAAGCGGCTGGTTATGTATGATGGAAACGCCCGGATGACGCAGGCCGAACTGCGTAACTCCTGATTTCAACCTGTGGTACGATGAGCTAAGGCGGGATGATGATTCGCTGCGGTCATCGCTGGCGGGAGTTCCGCTTGCCGGAATGTCCCGGATTGCGGTCTGCACCATTGGGGCGGCGCTCTGGCTGGCGCGAGCGCTGCTGACCAATGCGCTCTCGGTGTCGGGCTATGAAATGAGCGCGACCTACCACTTTATCGAAGCGCGTTTGTTCAATATGTTGACCCGCCCTCTCTCCGATGACGCGCGGCGGGCGATAGACGATGGATGGCCTCCATTGTACGTGACTAACCGGGTACGTGACTAACCGGGTACGTGACTAACCGGCGGGTGGATATGGCGCCGGCCGGCCCCGGCTCTTTCCTCCATTACTTGCTCGCAACGATACCGGAGGAAAGTGTCTTATGTTGGTGCGTCGTCTGAAAATAACCTTGCACCTTGCTTTGGCATTGCTCCATCACCGCGACACCGGCATGGACATCGCGGGCGCAATGTTGCGCGGACAATCCGGCAAGGCGCGGCGCATGGCGCGCACGTTGGCCCGGACTTCTGATGTGGGCGCGGAGAAAATAGTCTCCCACAAGTACCGCTACTTATGGATATGCGTCCCCAAGGTGGCGTCGCGGAGCATCATAGCAGCGCTGTGCAGCGGGGACCCCGACGCCGAAATCATTAAAAACAAAAGCGTCTCCGAGGTCTATGCGCTGTATCCCGAAGTGTCAGACTACTTTAGCTTCGCCTTCATCAGACATCCTTTCGACCGGGCCCTCTCGTTATATTCGGAAATTTATTCATCCCCCGAGATCTATCAGGGAGCGCAGCAGCGGCACAAAAAGGAGAAACGGCAGTCATTCTTCGACTCGTGCTATGGGCTGGCGGAGGCCGGCAGTTTCGACGATTACTGCCGGTGGCTGAACACTCTATTCGGATCGGATACGCGCGCCGATAAGCATTTTCTATCCCAGCATCTCCAGATACGACGCGACGACGGCTGCCTGCCCGATTTCATCGGCCGCTTGGAGAACATTGACGAGGACATGAAACGGGTTGCCATGAAGGTGGGTATGCCGCCACCGGAACCGCTGATGCTGAACACCATGGCCGGATGGCAGGTGGAGCAGCCGGAGGCGCTGCAAACCGCCCGGTCGGCAATGCGCGCTCACCTGACGGAACGGAACCGGGCGTTGCTGAGCACTCGGTACGCCGCCGACCTGGAGCTGGGCGGCTACTCGCCGGACTATGCCGGCTGACGCAAATGGAGTGGGAGCCATGCCGATTTCAGCGGCCATTCTCAATTGGCAAAGACCGTACAACTTGCAGAACATCATTCTTCCGGTTCTCGAAAAATGCGCGTGCATTGACGAAATCATCATTTCCCACGGCAGAGAGGACACCGCTTTCGACTACGAGAGCGACTATTGCCGTATCATCCACCGGCGCGACTATGGCGACATCAACCGCGAATACGGCATGGCGCGACGGTTTCCGGCGTATGAGGATGCCCGCAACGACATCATACTGTCGCTGGACGACGACATCGTTATTCCTGAATCGAGTCGGCTCGCGCTGTGCGGATGAATTTGCGCGTGACCCGGATGCGGTCCACCGCCGCTACGGGCGCAACCCCGACGGGAAACTGCGCTACACTGCCAATATGCAATTCGGTGAAGTTGCCTACGCCATAGTCAGCGCCGCGTTGCTGCCGAAACGGTTGGGACACCGGTTTTTCGAGTATGCGCCGCTGGCAACCGTACTGACTAGGAACGGCCATCAGTACCGGAACGAGATTGCCACGAATGCCTGACGGCATTCTCGCAATGACGAGGTGGGTACGCGCCGGGCCGCCATGTCATTGCGCCAAGCATTAGTGCGGCTGGTACCCGGAGGCCGGGCGCAGTCCCTGCTGGCGCGGGCGTTCCCGGCGGCGGAGCGGCGCGTGGCGCGGCAGTCCTTCTGGATGGGCGCCATGCTGGTGGTCCACGCGCTGGGCGGACTGGCCACAATGTCCTTGACCGCGCGGATTCTCGGCGCGGAGGGCCTGGGCGTCCTGGCCGTCATCGCCGCCGTTACCGGACTCGTCTATGGGTTGACGTCCGTTCCCGGCTCCAGCGTCGTTACGACCTTCGTAACGCGGGCCGTGGCCGAGGGCCGGCCCGAGGAGGGCGCGCGCGTATTTCGTTTCGCCCTGGCCGCCTCCCAGGGGATGGCCCTCATTGCCTACGCCGTTATTGCCGTCCTCGCCCTCGCCGCCGCGGGCCTGCTGGGGCTCGACACGGAGCACAAAAACCTGATACTGCTGTACGGCGTTGGCGGCGTTTTGACGGCTACCCATGGCGAGTCGATGGCGGCGCTGCGGTTAGCCGACCGCCTGCAACTGCACCTGCTCGCCACCGTTGCCGGCCGACTGGCCGGAGTGGGACTGCTGGCGGCGATCTGGCTGCTGGGAGGCGGGCTGACTGAAGTGGTCCTGGCTAATGTCGCCGCGGCCGTGGTGGACGGACTGGGGGTGTTCACTGCCGTCGTGGTGTCCGCGCCGCGGGCGGGCCTGGCCGGCTTCCTGCGCGCGGCCTCGCTCAAAGTCCCGCCGGACGTAGTGCGCTTCCAGACTTCAACATTCTGGCAATCCAGCGTAACCGCAGTGATTGACAACATGGACGTCGTTCTGCTGGCCCAGTTCGCCGGCGCCGCCGACGTGGGGCTGTACCGCGCTGCGCGCCGGATTGTGGACATGGCCAGACGCCCCATCGGGTTGATGCCCAACGCGGCGCAGCCGGAATACAGCCGGCAATGGTACTCCGGGCAGGGCGCGGAGTTGCGCCGCACCACGCTCCGCATGACCGTCTGGGCGTTCACCCTGACCGCCGCCGGATTCGGATTGCTGGCCGCCTTCCGCGAGCCGATAATCCGCATTATTCTCGGCGACGGGTTCGCCGGCGCAGCTCCGCTGCTGCTGATTCTGCTGCTGGGCGCGCTCCCGGTGGCCGCCGCGTTCAGGATACTTCCGGCAGCAGTAGGGCGCGTCTGGCCGGTCCTGCTGTCGGGGACGGCGGGGCTGGCGGTTTTCCTGGCCGCTATGGCGTTGCTGGCGCCGGCCTACGGCCCGGACGGAGCGGCCTGGGCCAGAACGCTGTCCGCCCTGGCCGGGCTGGCGGTCGTTACCCCGTTCACCATCCTGGTTTTGCGGCAGAGTTACCGGCTGCGCCCGCCGAAGCGCCAGGGGGAGGCGGAGTGAACCGAGGGTATTAGAAACTTGTCGGCCGGTAACCGTCCCATAGGCGGGGGTAGCGAAAAAGAGCGGGGCATCGTGTATTGTTGGGGTACAAACCCATGCTCGCCTGGAGTCCCCGCCGTGACCAGAGTACGGCATGACCAGAGCGCGGACGGTGGTGGGCTTCGGGGTTGTAAAAGTGGGTACGCGTGAGCAACTGGTAGAATTGGGCTAACTATCCAGTTGGATTATAGCCGATGGGAGAACGGGGGCCAAAACAACATTATGCTTGACTTCAACCGTTTCCAATGGCTCAGCTTCGACTGCTACGGCACTCTGGTTGACTGGGAAACCGGCATCTCCGCTGCCGTTGCCGAGACGCTGGCCTCCCACGGCATTCGCAGATCCCAGGCCGAAATCCTCCGGCTTTTCGCCAACGCGGAGCCGCAGGCGCAAAGTTCGCCGTCCTACCTGGAATACCGCCGCGTTCTGCGCGAGGTAATGTCGTTGATCGGAGGAGGGTTAGGTCTGCAACTCACCGATTCCGAGCTGGGCTGTCTGGCGGACACGCTACCCCATTGGCCGGTCTTTCCCGATGCTGCGGACGCATTGAATGCGATGCAGAGACGCTACCGGCTGGCGATCATCTCCAACGTGGACGACGACCTGTTCGCCAGGACTGCCCATGTGATGGGCATCAACTTTGATGCGGTGATCACCTCGCAACAGGCGCAGAGCTACAAGCCTAATCTCCGCAATTTCGAACTCGCCAGGGAGCGTATGGCCGTCGCAAAGGACGGTTGGCTGCATATCGCGGAGAGCCGGCACCACGACATCGGGCCGGCCAACCGGCTGGGCATTGCGTCGGTATGGGTCAGCCGCGCCGACCGGGGCGGCGGCACGCGCCGGACTGACGCCGTTCCCGACCTCACCGTGCCAGACCTGGCGACACTGGCCGAAATGATGGAGCTGGACTAGGCCGCAAGGCGGCCTTTACGGTCGCGGCTGGATCCACTCGTAGCCGTTGATGTTACGAATATCACCGTAGAACAGGTTTTCGCTCCACGATTTGTCATCTATATTGGGGCCCACTGCCCAAACCGCATTCCACATGTACAGGGAAGCGTAGATAGACTCATCGTACATGAACTTGCCCACCTCGGTCTCCAGCCTGGTGCGCTCGTCCAGGCTGACCGCCTTCTGGGTTCGGATGGTGATCTCGTCCAGATAGGGGTGGGTGTGCCTGACGAAACTGCCCCGGTTCTGCAGGGCGTTATAGAGGCGGGCCGGGGTGTTGGAAGGGGAAGTGGCGTGGTTGGTGGCCCCGTTGAAAGTTCGCCCAATCACCGTGGGCCGGTAGGTTCCATAGGGTAACTTCTGCAACTTCACGTCTATCCCGATGTCTTCCCACATGACGGCGATGGCCTCGGCCACCTCCACCTCGGCGGGCGCGCCGCGCAGGGCCGGAATCAAGGTGATGCTGAATCCTTCGGAATAGCCGGTTTCGGACAGGAGGGCCCTGGCCTCCGCCACGTTATATTCCAGCGGCGGGATGTCCGGGAAGCGATGGGCCGAATAACTGTACCCGCCCACGCCCACGGGCGATGGCCTGGCGTAGCCCTGCAACAGGGTGTCCGCGATGGTCGGGACATCAATGGCCCTTACCATTGCCTGGCGCACTTTCCTGGCCTGTTCCCACTCCGGCGAGCCAATTTCAGTATTGGAGGAAACCCAGGGCAGGTCCGGGTCGTAGGCAGCTTCCTGATCGTCGGTTCCCACGTTGAAGTACAGCCCGCCGTGGAAGTGCAGCAGCATTTCTCCCGCGGCCTGGTCCGGCACCTGCATGAGCCTGGCCCCTTCCATCGCTTGCACCAGGGGGATGGAGTCAAAAGCCATCACGAAGGTATCCAACTGCCCGGTCTGGAATCCGGCCAGACGGGTGGACTGCTCGGGGATTTCCTGAAACTCCAGTTCGGCGAAGTAGGGGGTCTTGCGCCAGTGGTCTTCCACCGCCCGCATCCTCCAATATTGGGCCGGACGATGCTCGACAATCTCCCAGGGGCCGGTGGCGGCGATGTCCTTGTCCGCCGCTTCCATCCCCAACTCGTCATGCTGCTTCTTGCTGGTGATCCAAGTGGCGATTCCCGAAGGAACCCGGTGAAACTCGGACATGATCACGTCGGGCATGGCCTCCCCAGTGTTCACTACCAGGGTATGGCTGTCCAGAATCTCCACATTGCCCTCGGGATGGTCCCAGAACCGCTGGAGGGCGCTGGCCCGGGCGTGTTTAGTGTTCGTAATCCAATGGGAATAGGACCAGGCCACGTCTTCCGCGGTCATTTCACCGTATCCCTTGTGGAACTGCACTCCTTTGCGGATGTTAAACGTCCAGGTCAGGAAATCGTCTGAGATGCTCCAGGACTCGGCCAGCAGGGGCACCGCTTCCAGGTTGCTGTTCCAGGCCATCAGTCCTTCCACTACGGGGGCGGTGGATATGACGAACAGTTGGGGGTTAACCGATAGCGCGGGGTGCCCACTGAAGATGTTTATTTCCTCCTGCCCCATGGTGATTTTGCCCGCCGGTTTGGGCTCCATCATCTCCGGTGTGGACTGGCTCGCGGCCGGCATCGCCGTAGGCGCAACCTGAACCTGTGGAGGCTGTGTGGCCGCCGGCGCAGCCTCCCTGGCGGCTTCTGTGGGAGCTTCCTGCTGGGTGGCCGCCGCTTGGGGCGCCGCCGGCGGCGGCTCCGCCGGCACGGGGGCAGCGCCTCCACAGGCTACTATGACCGCCAAAGCCAATGTCGCCAGAACCATCGCCGCGTGGCTTCTCTTGAAAGCGTCATAGCGAAACATAACCCTTGCCCCTTCCTTCGGCGGATTTCGGATTTGTACGCCTACTATATCACGATGTCAAAGTTTATACACCCCAATATTCATAATTATCGTCGTATATTAGTATAATATAGACGAATTACGTCGCAACTGCTTGTTGTCATGATCCGCGTCCGCATCCTGGCGCGTACCTGCGGGCACGCGTGAGCCTATCGGCGTTGCAGAAGCTCCGGTTTGCCGGCAAGCATTGCGCCGGCATACCGGACTTGCTAATCTGATACGACATCCGGAGCCCGACAGTGACCACCCAGAAGTATCAGCAATCCAGCCAGCAATTCCTGACCCAGGCCCGAGCAGAACTAACCGCCGGCGACCTGCAACAGGCATCCGAAAAGGGCTGGGGCGCTGCCACCCAGATGCTGAAGGCCATCGCCGACCAGCGGGGCTGGGAACACGACCGCCACCGCCACTACCTCAGGATCGTCAGCCGACTGCGCGCCGAGACCGGCGACGGTGACATCCGCCGCCGGTTCAACGCGGCCAGCGCGCTGCACGAGAACTTCTACGAGAACGAGATGGAGGTCGCTGACGTGGCCGATGGCCTGAACGACGTGGCGGCTCTGTTGGACAAACTTCGCCCCCTGTTGGCCCAAAGGTAAGCCTTCGCGCCGAAAAATCCCGCCGCCCTCCGTTTGTGGCATAATAGGCCGACTTCATAAAACCAATTCCAACGGAGGTGCTTCCCCCATGGTTGACCTCAGGCGCGCCGCCGCCATCGTGGGCATCCACGAGCACGTCACCCGCTACGCTCCCGACAAGAGCGAACTGCAAATCCAGGGCGAGAGCGTCATCAAGGCCCTGGCCGACGCCGGCCTCACCAAGGACGACGTGGACGGCCTTTTCACCGCCTCCAGCAGTGCCCGCAACAGCGGAATGAACCTGGCCGACTACCTCGATATGTACCCGCACTACGTGGACAATACCACCGTGGGCGGCGGCTCCTTCGAGTTCCACCTGTCCCACGCCCTCACCGCCATCGCGGCCGGCCGCATCAACTGCGCCGTCATCACCTACAGCAGCCTGGCCCGGTCCGGCGGCGTGTCAGTGGGCACCGGCGGCGTGGGACGCTTCGGCCATCCCATCCTGGAACCGTCGCCCGACAGCTTCGAGGAACTCTACGGCCTCACCACCGTGGGCCTCTACGCCATGATCGCCCGCCGGCACATGCACCTCTACGGCACCACCTCAGAGCAGCTGGCCGAGGTGTCGGTGGCAATGCGACACCACGCTTCCATGAACCCCGAGGCCCTGTTCCGCGACCCCATCACCGTAGAGGACGTGGTGGGCTCCCGCGTGATTTCCGACCCGCTGCACCTGATGGATTGCTGCGTCATCACCGACGGCGGCGGCGCGGTGGTGGTCGCCTCCCCCGAGGTCGCCCGCAACTGCCGCCACACCCCCGTCTGGGTACTGGGCGCCGGCGAGGCCATCGCCCACCAGGGCGCCGGCCGGCGCGACCTGATCTACATCGCCGCCCACCAGAGCGCGCCCCGCGCTTTCGAGATGGCCGGCGTGACCCACGACGACATCGACATGGCCATGGTGTACGACTCCTTCACTATCACCGTGGTGGAAACGCTGGAAGACCTGGGCTTCTGCAAAAAGGGCGAGGGCGGCGAGTTCGTCAGCGGGGGCCGGCTCCAGGTCGGCGGCGGCCTGCCCGTCAACACCGACGGCGGCGGCCTCTCCTCCAACCATCCCGGTATGCGCGGCCTGTTCCTCCTCCTGGAAGCCACCCGCCAGCTTCGCCACCAGTTCGACGGCGGTGCGCGCCAAGTTCCAAACTGCCGGATCGCCCTGGCCCACGGCACCGGCGGCGCCCTGGGTTCCCGCCACAGCGGCGGCACCGTCATCCTGGCCCGCGACTAAACCGCTCATGGCGAGCCTGTCGAACCACCACAAAGGAACCAACCATGACCACACCCTGGAACAAACCCCTGCCCACCGTTTCCGGCGAAACCAAACCTTTCTGGGATTCCTGCCGTCGCGGTCAGCTGGTCATCCAATACTGCGACGACTGCGGCGAATACCAGTGGTATCCCCGCGGCATCTGCGCCATCAGCTGGTGCGAAAATGTCCGCTGGGTGCCGGCCAGTGGACGCGGCACCGTCTGGACCTACACCGTAACCTACCAGAACCGCACCCCCGGCTTCGCCGAAATGGTGCCCTACGTCCTGGCCCTGGTGGAGCTGGACGAAGGCGTGCGGATGTTCACCAACATCGTGGACTGCAACCCCCGCGACGTCCACATTGGAATGCCCGTTGAGGTAACTTTCCAAACCGCCACGCCGCAAATCAGCATCCCCTACTTCAAGCCGGCGGGCTGAACACTGTCGCTCTTGTCATTGCGGGGAGGGTAGCGACGCAGCAATCCCGTTGGGACAGCAGCGGTGGTATCGTACAGTCGTCATTACCCCGACGAGATTGCCACGCTTCGCTCGCAATGACATAGTGCGTAAAAGGAGACCAGCTTGACCGCCACTACGACCCGTGACCGCGTTGCGGACATCTTCGCCGATGCCCGCTTCATGCAGGCACAAGCCATTGAGCAGCTCCAGCGGGGTGACATCCGCGACGCATCCGAAAAAGCATGGTGCGCCACCAAGCGGGCCACCGATGCCCTCGTCCTTTCCCACACCGGAGAGGAGCCGCCCAGCGCCCACGACACCACCGAGGGCCTCTTGGCAATGGCCCGGCAGTCGAACAATTACGAAACGCTGGTCGGGCGCTATTTTACGAGGATCAGTTACCTCCACGGCAACTGCTTCTACTCCGGCATCTGCGGCTCCGATGTCGAACGACGCATCCGGGAGACCACCGCCTACATCGACGATGCCGAGAACTTGTCAGCCAACTGATGCGTCCTCGCGGCTTTACGCCTTTGCGTCAAAACTGACCTTGCTTCACGAATCGGACGGAGGTAAATCATGATGTACGACGTAATCGTGGTCGGCGGCGGTTCCGCCGGGTGCACCATCGCCAGTCGCTTGTCCGAGGACCCGGACCGATCGGTACTGCTGTTGGAGGCTGGGCCGGACTACCCCGAGTTCGAGCACCTGCCCGACGACCTCAAGCTGGGCAACAACGTCTGGCTTTCCGCCTACGGGCCGCACAACTGGGGCTACACCGCCAAGATCACCGACGAGCAGGACAGCCTGGTCATCCCCCGGGGCAAGGCCACCGGCGGCTCCAGCGCGGTCAACGGACAGGTGCTGTACCGGGGCATCCCGGAGGACTACGACCGCTGGGCCGAGTGGGGCAACGACGAGTGGAGCTTCACCAGGTGCCTGCCCCACTTCAACAAGCTGGAAACCGACCTGGACTTCGGCGGCGACGACTTCCACGGCTCCGAGGGGCCGGTTCCGGTGCGCCGCGCTCCCCGCAGCGAGTGGCTGCCCCACGCCGTGGCCTTCGAGCGCGCCTGCCTGGATGAGGGCTTCTCCCAGGACGCGGATCAGAACCATCCCGAGTCCACCGGAGTTTCGCCCCGGGCCCGCAACACCATCGACGGCGTGCGGATGAGCATGGCCATCAACTACCTGGACATCGCCCGCCATCGCCTGAACCTGACCATCCGGGGCGGCGTTACCGCCCGGCGCATTCTCTTTGAGGGCAACCGCGCCATCGGGGTCGAGGCCGAGAGCGGCGGCGAAGTCTTTACCGTAGAAGGCGACCAGATCATCGTCAGCAGCGGCGCGGTAGCATCCCCGCAACTGCTGATGCTGTCCGGCGTCGGCCCGGCGGATCACTTGCGCGAGATGGGCATTCCCGTGGTCCACGACTCGCCGGGCGTCGGCCAGAACCTCCGCGACCATCCCGCCGCCTCGGTGCTGTATCTCGCCCGGGGTGAGAAGCCCGACGTGCAGGCGCCGGTGATCCAGGTGGGCCTGCGCTACACGGTCGAGGGTTCCGACCTGCGCAACGATATGCAGCTCAGCCCCAACCTGATGACCAGTGAGCACCGGCCGGCCCACGTCGCCATCGACGAGGACCTGAACTACATCGGCATGGGCGCCAGCCTCCAGCTGGCCCTGGGCCAGGGCGAGTTGAAACTCCAGTCCACCGACCCCCACGTGCAGCCGCTCCTGGACTACAACTACTACCAGGAGCCGGAGGACCTGCGGCGGATGCGCGAGGCGATACGCCTGGGCGCCCGCATGGCCGAGCGGCCCCCGTTCTCCGACCTGGTAGAAGAGCGGATCATGCCCACCGACGAGGAACTGGCCTCGGATGAACTGCTGGACGACTGGCTGCGGCACAACTCCGGCACGTCCCACCACGTATCGGGCACCTGCAAAATGGGCCCCGACTCCGACCCCATGGCAGTGGTGGACCAGTACCTCAAGGTCAAGGGCGTGGAGGGCCTGCGCGTCGCCGACGCCTCGGTCATGCCCGACTGCATCCGCGCCAACACCAACGCCACCACCATAATGATCGGCGAAAAGGTCTCCGACTTTATCAAGGAGGGCCGGTAGCCACATTCCGCGAATGCTCGCGCGTACCCACTTCTGTTGTCATTCCACGACCGCCGCAGGCGGGCGATGGAACCTCGTTCCGGAGGTCACCACTTTCTGCTCCGGCAGCGTTGCAATACAGGTGGTTCCGCTGCGAGAGACTTGACGGAACAGCCATCGCTACGCCGACGAGATTGCCGCCTCCCGTATCGAGTATGGGGTCGCAATGGCAACTGGGAAACGAACACCCGCGAATAACGTGAGAGGCTCATAGCAATGGAAGTCCAATGGATGAACCACACCGGCTTCGTAGTCAGTGATATGGAACGCTCCCTGACCTTCTACCGGGACCTGTTGGGGCTGCAAGTTGAGCGAGATCAGATCCTGGAAGGGGAGTTCATATCCGAAGTGGTGGGCTATCCCGACGCCAGGCTCCACATCGTGTACCTGGGCATGGGAGATCTGCGCCACTCGGTGGAGCTGATCCAATACCTGAACCCGCCCGGAGACGCCGCAGCGCTCCCCCAGCGGCACCAGGTGGGCGCGTCACATCTGGGCGTGATAGTGGATGACGTGGACGCCTTCTACCGCGAACTGTCGGCCCAGGGCGTCACCTTCGTCAACCCGCCGGCCACCCGCCCCAACCCGGTGTACCCGGCAGCCAGCAAGGGCTGCTATATGCAGGACCCCGACGGCAACTGGCTGGAACTGCTGGAGCGCGGCCCAGCCCCACCCGACGCCAGGTCGATATAGCCCGCGCTCGCTTTTGTCATTGCGAGCGCAGCGTGGCAATCTCGTCGGGATAGCAGGCTGCTATGCAAAAAACAACTGCGACGCCACGAGATTGCCGCATCGCTGCGCTCCGCGCAATGACAAGCGAAATACCTTGGTCTGCGCCTTTGCGTTGATTGAATCGCCCGGCCGCTAATACTCAAACCCCGTCTCGGCAGCCCACGCCTGCACGCCCCTCCGGAAGGCCAGCGCGCCCATGGGAGCTATGACGGCCTGCATGGCCTCCAGTATCTCCCGGGGGGTGGCCCCTTCGTTCAGGGCGACGCGGATGTGGGCCTGTATCTGCTCCTGGTCGGCCCGCAGGGCAGTCTCCACGCAGATTTGCAGCAGCTCCTTGGTCTTGCGATCCAGCAGACGCTGCCCGGTGTAGGTGGCCTCGATGAACTCGCCGTACTTCTGCGTCCATTCCGGGTCGGCCAGGGCGTTGATGCGGTGCATCTCCAGGGTGTAGCCCCGAGTCTGGGCGGCCTCGTCAATCAGGCGTTGGGCGTCTTCGTTGATCGCCATTGCAGTTACCTCTTCATGGTGGATTCCGGCTTTCGCCGGAAAGCCGGAATTGCCGGATTTTACAGGTCATAGTAGGCGCGGGCAGCGGCATGGGCGGGAATGTCCTGCTGGAACAGGTCAGGATGCGTGCCCCGCGCCAGCGCCAGGTAGTAGGTGAACAGTTGCAGAGGCACCACGCTGGCAATGGGCATCAGGCTCGGCGGGCAGTCGGGCAGCGGGAAGATGCGCGCGCCGGCGTCCGCCAGCCCGCCACCGGCGCGGTTGCTCAGCGCCCACACCGGAGCGCCCAACTCGCGGGCGGCCTGGGTCAGGTCCAGCGAGCGGCCTGGGTGATTTGGCAAGTGGTCCGGGTCCTCAGGCGCGATGAGCGTCAGCAGGCAGTCGGCATCCAGCGAGCAGAAGGGGCCATGGAGCAGTTGCTCAATCTGGAATCCCTCGCAATCGGCCCGGCTGGTTTCCTTGATTTTCAAGGCGACCTCGTAAGCGTTGGCCCGGTTCGCTCCCCAACCGGCGGAGATGAACCTCCGTTTTTCATGGTGGTCAGCGACGACGGCTTTCACCGCGTCCTCGGCGGCCATGATCTGCGCGATCTGCCGGGGAAGTTCCGCCAAGCCGTTGTCGTCGTCGTTGAGCCGTCCCGCCATGCCCAGGTTCAGCATGGCCAGCGCGGTGAGGGCGGTGGTGTAGCTGACGGTGAATGCCGCCGAAACTTCCTGCTCCACCGTGCGGATGCCGGCGTCGGCGACCTGGATGCGCGGCCCCGGATTGGTGGACGTGATGGCCACCGTGTAAGCGCTCCGGGCCGCCGCCAGGTCCAACGCACCGTATGATGACTGCTTGGTGCCGCGGTGACTGATGACGATAACGGCGTCGTCCGGTGTAACCGAAGGCGTCGCGGTGCAGAACTCGAAGGAGTTATATGCGAACGCCTCCGGGCCGTCGGTCATGATAGCCGCGCCCACCAGGGCCGCGTGCCATGAGGTGCCAATGCCAACGACGTAGATGCGCCGCTTGCCGGCCAGCATACCGGCAACCTCGGCGCAGCGGTCGCGCTGGGAGTCGATAACCGACGCGATGGCCTCCGGCTGGGAGGAGATGGCGTCGTACATATGGTAGGGATGGGCAGCGCGGGGCGCGGGGGTGGTCGTGGTCATGGGTGCAGCACTCCTAGGATCAGAGCGTGTTAAAACAGTAGGGGTACTACAATGATAGCAGGATGCCGAGGGTACAGCGTGGGAACTGAAGCAAAAATTTAACACGTTCAGATGGGCGATTCACCCCGGAGAAACCCTGCGAGGCCAGCTATCGGAGATGGGACTAACTCCTAGCTATGGAATAACGACTGGGTCAAAGAAACCAAAACTGCGCGGCGCTATTGACCTGCGTTCCCTTATCGACTGGGATCGGCTCTGGAAAATGGAACCCACAATATCACCGGATGAAATAGCGCTGTTCAATCATGGCTACTGACTGCGCGGTTCACTGAGATGTTTGCAGCACATATCTGCACTAACCTTGCATGATATTATGATTATCGAATTCCCGGGGAGTTAGACAACAGGTGTATTCTCATGACGACTACACAGGCAGCGCCAATCCAAACCCGCCAGCCTCGCCGGTTCAGCGTGAAGGAATACTACGCCATGGCCGATGCCGGCATCCTGACCGAAAAAGACCGCGTTGAACTGCTGGACGGGGAGATAATACTGATGGCACCTATTGGTAGTCGCCACGCTTTTTGCGTTGACCAATTTAACGATATGCTTGTTCCGGCACTGCAAGGGCAGGCTTTCGTAAGAATCCAAAACCCGGTGCGACTAGACGATGGCAGCGAGCCGCAGCCGGATATTGCGGTGGTGCGGTGGCGCGATGGTTACTCCGAAGGTCATCCCACCCCGGAGGATGTGTTGCTGCTGATTGAGGTAGCGGATACCACCGTCGATTTTGACCGCAACGAGAAACTTGCCCTGTACGCCCGCGCCGGCATCCCCGAAGTCTGGATTGCCAATCTCCGCGACCGCCGCCTGGAGACCTATACCGAACCTACCGGCAACGAGTACGTCACGGCCCACCACTTCGAGATTGGCAGCAGCGTCTCGCCGCAGGCTTTCCCGGATATTGTCGTGCCGGTTGGCCGGATCATCCCGGCCTGAAAATAGCCTCCGAACCGTATGTTATGATTGCGCCGGCCGGCCGCTGGGATTTTCCCAAGGACGCGGCCGGCGCGCATCAACCCACGCTATGGAGGCTTGATTATGCCCTTTGGAGGCAACGACTGGCACGCGCTCCGACAAGAGGAGACGCTGGAGCCGGAGATTCCCATCTGCGACCCCCACCACCACTTCTGGGACTTTCGCACCGAGCGAATCCCCTATCACCGCTACCTGCTCCACGAGCTGGCCGACGACGTCAACAGCGGGCACAACGTTACGTCCACCGTGTTCGTAGAAGCCCGCTCCATGTATCGCACCACCGGGCCCGAAGAGCTGCGTCCGGTAGGCGAGGTGGAGTTCGTGCAGGGCCT
This sequence comes from uncultured Dehalococcoidia bacterium, assembly GCA_964347975.1. Classification (GTDB taxonomy): domain Bacteria; phylum Chloroflexota; class Dehalococcoidia; order Lucifugimonadales; family UBA3495; genus Bin87. The sequence continues at coordinate 17,910 of CAYGAY010000031.1, read as the reverse complement.
GGCGGCGGCCTCGGCCAGCGGCCTGTACGGCCCGTGCCGCGCGGCGGCGTCCATCGTCGGCCACGCCAATCTGAACCTGGGCGAAAACGTCAAGCCGGTACTGGAGGCCCTGCAGGCGGCCAGCCCCAACCGCTTCCGCGGCATCCGCCATTCGGTCACCTGGGACCCGCACCCCGAAGTGGAGAACACCGCCGCGCACAATATGCCGAACCAGATGTCCAGCGACAACTTCCGCGCCGGCGCCCGGGCGCTGGCCGGCATGGGCCTCTCGCTGGAAGGCTGGATGTACTTCCCCCAGATGTTCGAGCTGGCCGAGTTCGCCAAAGCAGTTCCCGACCTCACCATCATCCTGAACCACATCGGCGGTCTGCTCCGCGTCGGCCCCTACTCCAACAGCGACGAGACGCTGGCGACCTGGCGGCAGGGCATCGCGGCGGCGGCGGAGCGCCCCAACGTGGTCATCAAGCTGGGCGGCATCGGTATGCCGCGCACCGGCTTCGACTGGCACGAGCGCGACATTCCAGCCAGCTCCGAAGAACTGGCCAACGACATGGCTCCCCTGGTCAACTACTGCATCGAGCAGTTCGGCCCCGACCGCTGCATGTTTGAGAGCAACTTCCCGGTGGATAAGGTGTCCTACTCTTACAACGTGATGTACAACGCCTTCAAGCGCCTGTCCAAAGACTACTCGCCCACCGAGCGAGCGGCCATGTTTCACGACACCGCCGTGCGGGTGTACCGGGTGGACGAGAGCTGACGGGGACAGCTGCGACCGCCAGGGAAATGACCGCTGCGGAGCGCGGGCCGGTTGGCCCGCGCCAACTCCATTAAGGTTCATCATGGCCACAACCAACGCCGCCGCCAATGCGTCACTTCCTCGATCCGATCACCAACTTCCGGATCCCCCGGAAAGGCATCCCGACGAAGTGACCAGTTACGACCAGCTTCACGAAGACGGCAGCTCTCATCATCTGATCCGGCACTTGGGCAACTCCGAAACCACCCTGGTGGGGGCAGACCGCTACATTGCGCTGGATGTTCCCGCCGGCCGGGACGCCATCCGCCGCTATCCTGACCTGTTCATCGCCTTCAACGCGGACCGGGATGCCTACCGCCGTCGCAACGGCTACGTCATCTCCGAGCAGGGCAAGCCGCCGGACTTCGTGCTGGAAGTGGCCTCGCCAAGCACCGGCCGGCTGGACGTGAACGAAAAGCGCGACGACTACGCTGCCCTGGGCGTGTTGGAATACTGGCGCTTTGACGAGACCGGGCGGTGGCATGGGGCGCGCCTGGCCGGGGACCGGCTGGAAAATGGAACCTACCGTCCCATCCCCATTGACGAACCCGCAGAGGACATAGCCCAGGGTTACAGCCCCACGCTGAATGTGTACCTCCGCTGGGAGCGGGGCAAGCTGGTCTGGCACGACCCGGCCACGGGACAGCCTATCCTGACCTACGACGACCAACTCGCCCGGGCCCTCCGCGCCGAAGCGGAACTCAACGCCGAACGGACGGCCCGGCTGGCCACGGAAGCGCGCGTTCGCGAGCTGGAAGAACAGATCCGAAGGCTGGGCAACCTATAAGTCCCGCTTATGCCGATTTCCGGAAAGCGAACCAGCAGCGCTCCGTACTAAATTGCGACGCTACCTATTGCCATCCGGTGACGATACCGTTATAGTATAGCCAATAGAACCCCCCACGCCTCTCATTGGAACGGCGCACCAGGGGGGGGCATTTTTTAATCGGTCCGGTCAGGCGGCCGGAGCTGGCCGCCCCGCTTCCGTCTAATCTACGATGTCTATTTACGACCAGCTGAGCCACCTCGTTGATTTGGGCATGGCCGTCCCGGATTGGGAGCAGGCCGCCCACAACCTGCGGCATATCGGATACCACCGGCTGAGCGGTTACTGGCAGCCCTTCCACGTCCAGCCGGCCAGCGGCGGCAAATACGCTTTCCAGAATGGCACGGACTTCAGAGACATTATCGAACATTACCGTTTTGACGGATACCTGCGAACGACTCTTGCCGAAGCCTTGGGACATATCGAAGTCTCAGCCCGCGCTTTGTGGGCCAGCCGCCTGGCCGACGCCGGCGGAGATAAAGCCCATCTGAACCCGCGGCTGTTCGCCGCGAAGCAATACCGGGACAACTTGCGCGAACTCGAACGGGGCTACCGTAAAACCGCCGAGCGCGGCAGTCCAAACTGGCGCGATGCCTCCGTTTGGGAGGTAACCGAAGCCATGTCATTCGGTGATCTATCCAAATGGTATAAAACTATTTCAACCCGCCGCATACGCACCGAAATTGCAGGACACTACGGCTTAAACCAGCGCATATTCTCATCAGTGCTCTATAACTTGACGCAGCTACGCAATATCTGCGCCCACCATGGTCGTTTGTGGAATCGCAATCTATCTGCGGGACTTCGGATACCGCACTCTCTGGCGGAGTATTGCAACACGGAAGCGGAAGACGGGCTTTACAACAGGCTGGTAATAGTTGCTTATCTTGTAAGCTTGATCGACGCTCAAGGCTTCTGGAAATCAGAACTGGTGGACCTGATGACGTCTTACCCGAGGGTTTCCAAAGACCGGATGGGGTTCCCGGATAACTGGGATGATATGGAGTTCTGGCGGTAGCCCCTTCCTCTATGCCGAAACGACGGGACGCGCCTTATTCATTGCTGGCCAACGCAGCGCCCGTGTAGAATGCCGGCGTGATTCATTCCCGCCATCGCTACGCACGGAGGTTGCGTCATGTACCAGAGGCCCACTTTGAGCCTGAGCCAGGTTCGCAATGCCATGAACGCCATGCTGGACCAGGCCCAGCAGGAACCCGACCGGCCATTGGCCATCGCTATCGTTGACGCCGACGCCAAGCTGCTCAGCTACGCCCGCATGGACAACTGCCGCGCCCTGCCGCAGCGCATGGCGGTGAGCAAGGCTTACACTTCGGCCATGTCCGGCTCCGACTCCAACGCCTACGCCCAACGCCTGCAAAATGAAGGGCGCAACATCGCCGACTTCGGCGACCCCCAGCTGGTTGCCGTCCAGGGCGCCGTGGTCGTCCGCGACCCGGAGACCGACCTGGTGCTGGGAGCCATCGGAGTAAGCGGCCTCAGCGCCCAGGAGGACGAGGATTTGGCCCGCCTGGGAATGGAGGCGCTGGGGCTGTAGTAGCCGTCGCTGCGCTATATTACAGGGGCGGACCCGCCGTTGTGGGTCCGCCCCTAGACCCCCGGGAGGCCGGGATATGACTATCCCAATAGTTAGCGCATACTCGGGCACTACCCCGTCGCCGTCAGACGGCGGCGCAAACAACCGGCTAATCCAACGGCTGAAAATCAGCGGGATGCTGTCCTTTGGGCCGCAGGGGATCGACCTGTCCATGGAGCCGCTGAACGTGCTCATCGGGCCCAACGGCTCCGGCAAGTCCAACTTCATCGAGGCGCTGGCGTTGCTACAGGCGGCGCCCCGGGATTTGTCCGCGCCAGTGAAGCGGATGGGCGGGATTTCGGAATGGCTGTGGAAGGGGGAGGGAGCATTCGGCATGGCCAGCATCGACGCCGAAGTCGCATCCTCGGACGCGGATATGCCTCTACGCCATTTGCTGCAAATCACCGAAGCCGGTCAGCGTTTTGAGGTGGTGGACGAGCGCATAGACAACGCAAAACCTTATCCTGGTTACGCTGACGCTTATTTCTATTACCGCTTCCAGAACGGCAGTCCAGTAATTAATGACAGCAAGGGCGAGAAACGCGGACTGCGCCGGGATACGGTGCGTCCGGAAGAGTCGATACTGTCGCAACGGGATGACCCGGACCAATACCCGAAGCTGCATTGGCTGCAACAGAAGTACAACGCCATCCGCCTGTACCGGAACTGGGAGCTTGGGCCGGACGCCGGCCTGCGCCAATCGCCGCGCGCTGACCAACCCGGCGCATTTTTGACGGAACGCGGGGAAAACCTGGCGCTGCTGCTATCCAAACTGCGTAGCGAAAGCCGACAGGCATTCGTCAAATCGTTGCAGCAGCTATACGACGGCATCGAGGATTTCCAGGTTGAAGTCGGTGGTGGACGGGCCGACCTGTTCGTCGTGGAGCGAGGGGCCGGCACACGATACATTCCGGCATCGCGCCTCTCCGATGGAACGCTGCGCTACATGGCGCTGGCGGCCATCTTACTGGATCCGGAACCGCCGCCGCTGGTAGTGATTGAGGAACCGGAGTTGGGGATGCACCCGGATGTGGTGCTGGGCATCGGGAGGATGCTGGTTAGCGCATCTCAGCGGATGCAGTTGGTGATTACTACACATTCTCGCGTCCTAATCGACGCTATGGATGACTGCCCGTCAAGTGTGGTCGTGTGCGAAAAATACGACGGGGCATCAGAGTTTGAACGATTAGAGCCGAAGTACCTGACCGAGTGGCTGGCCGAATACAGCCTCGGCAATCTGTGGAGCGCCGGAGATTTGGGTGGCAACAGATGGTGAGAGTCCGCATTTTCATCGAAGGCGGCAGCAGCGGCAAAGCATCTGACGAAGTATTCAAGGAAGGGTGGACAAAATTCTTCACAGCTGCCGGACTCGCTGGCCGTATGCCAAAGATAGTCCGCGGAGAAGGGCGGAGCACAACCTTTCGAAAGTTCACGACAGCACGCCGGCGCGCCGACGAGATTCTACTGTTGCTGGTGGACAGCGAAGGACCGGTTGTTGCCAGCCACAGCGCATGGCAGCATTTACACAATCGCGATAATTGGGACCAACCTAATGACGCCGGTGATGACAGTGCCTATCTTATGGTGCAGGTGATGGAGACGTGGTTTCTCGCTGACCGGGATACGCTACGACAGTTCTTTGGACCGTTGCTTAATGAGAACCATTTCAGGCGATGGCCCAACCTGGAAGCAGTACACAAGGATACGGTGTATAACGCTCTGGAACACGCTACGCGAGATTGCCAGAAGCAGTATAGAAAGGGCAAGATTTCTTTCCAACTTTTGGGTGAGATTAACCCTGACATCGTAGCCGATGCCTGCGCTCACGCCCGGCAACTCCTGCAACGTTTACGCGCTCTGTAGCGCCCCTTCAAATGCCTGAACCGCCACGTACCTCCGGAGGCCCACCCATGCCCAATCCCCGCGCCGAGTTCTCTCCCATCTTCGACCGGCCCAAGCTCACATTGCCCGATGGAGCCAGGGTGGCCGTGTGGTTCATCATCAACGTAGAGGAGTGGGACATCACGCAGCCTATGGCGCGGACGGTACTGCCCTCGCCCCAGGGCGCGGCGGTGTCGCCGGACATCCCAAACTACTCGTGGTTCGACTACGGCCTGCGGGTGGGTTTCTGGCGTATGCAGAAGGCGCTGAGTGATTTCGGGCTCCCCTGCACCATCAGCCTGAACGCAGCGGTGTGCGAGGAATATCCCAAGCTGGTGCAATCCTGCCTGGACCTGGACTGGGAGCTGCTGGGCCACGGCTACATTCAGCAGGTGCTCCACAAGGAACCCGACGAGCGGGCCACCATCCGCAAGACCATTGAGGTGATCCGCGAGTTCAGCGGCATCGCGCCGCGGGGCTGGATGGGGCCGGGTCTCGCCGAGACCTTCGACACCCCCGACATTCTGGCCGAGGAAGGCATCGAATACGTCGCCGACTGGGTGAACGACGACCAGCCCTACGAGCTGAAGGTGAAATCGGGCCGCATGGTGGCGCTGCCCTATACCGTAGAGCTGAACGACATCCCCATCTACCTGGTGCAGCGCCACCCGGCGCCGGAACTGTTCCGCCGGGCCAAGGACTCCCTGGAAACGATGCTGGCCGAGGGCAATGACAACGCCCGGGTGATGGCCATATCCATGCACCCCTACATCACGGGAGCGGCGCATCGCATCGGGCACTTCCGCCGGCTGCTGGAATACATCACGCAGCAGGAAGGGGTCTCCTTCTGGACGGGCAGCGGCATATTGGACTGGTACAACGGGCAGGTGGGCCACGCCGGATAGCGCCATATTCGTTTCGGCATTTACCAATCGCAGGACGCGCATCCCAAGCCATCGATAGGATTGCGGACGAGCCGGCATCACCGTAACCGGCGACGGGACGATGCTGGTCCTCGGCCGGATTGGCGACGGCTGCATCATCTTCCTGGCTCCCTATCCGAACGTTGACAGCCCGTTGACAATTGGTTGATAACCGGCCATGCCCCACGCGCCAACGCACCGACATTAGTTCATAGCCGACAACGCCGCGGACTCCGGGCGCCACCGTCAGCGCAGTACGTCCGGTTATAAACGAGACCCCGCATCTCTGCCGTGCTAAAATTGAGCAGTTATCAACGGTGATTCGGGCCTGCGTCGCATGATGCGCACGTTATCAACGCCCTTATTACTATTGCTACCTTTAGATTCTGAACCCTCCTATGATTGACACAGTCAGAATTAACGTAAAAGCCGGAAATGGCGGCGACGGCTGCGTCAGTTTCCTCCGACTCAAGTACCAGCCCCGGGGTGGTCCTGACGGCGGGGATGGCGGGGATGGCGGCAGCGCCTATATTGTGGGCGATAACTCCATCAACACCTTGCTGCATTTGAAGTACAACAGCACCTTCTACCTTCAGCGGGGCAGCCACGGCAAGGGGAAAAACCAGCGCGGCGCCAACGGGAAGGACACCCGGATCCGAGTGCCCATGGGGACCGTAGTCTGGCGGATGCACCCGGACGGCAGCAAGGATTTTCTAGCGGACGTCACATCAGAGGAGCCGGCGCTGGTGGCCAGGGGCGGCGAAGGGGGGTGGGGCAACGCCCGGTTCGTGTCTTCAACCAACCAGGAGCCGATGCTGGCCCAATCCGGCAGCAAGGGTGAGTATTCGGTGCTGTGGCTGGAGATGAAATTGCTGGCCGACGTTGGCCTCCTGGCAAAACCCAATGCCGGGAAGTCCACGCTGATCTCCCGTTGTTCCGCCGCGCGGCCCAAGGTGGCCGACTACCCGTTCACCACCGTTGAGCCGGTGCTCGGGGTGGTGACCCACGGTGGACAGGACTTCGTGATGATGGAGGTTCCCGGCCTGCTGGAGGGAGCCCATCGCGGCATTGGCCTGGGCCACCAGTTCCTGCGCCACGCGGAGCGGGCCCGGGCCTACGTGCACCTGATTGACGGTATGTCCGACGACCCGGCCGGCGACTACTTGATGCTGAACCGGGAGCTGCGTGAGTTCAGCCCCATGCTGGCCGCCAAGCCGCAGGTATTGGCGGTGAGCAAGCTGGATACCACGGAAACCTATGAGTTGCGGGACGTCATCGAAGAAGAACTGCGCCGGGCGATGGTCAGCGAAGAGGGGTTTGACCCTTCGGATGACGAGACGCCTATCCACTTCATATCGGCAGTCTCGGGCGTCGGAGTGGACGGCCTGTTGGGCGAGTTGGTCCGTATTCTGTCCGATGCGCCGCGCGCCGGCCTGGGCAGCCCGGAATGGGAGGAGGACCGGTTGGACGCAGCGAGGGCAGCGCCTCCGGAGCGACGTCCTCTGGGCTTCTACCTGGACGGCGACGTGTATGTGGTGGAATCGGAACGGCTGGAACGACTGACCGCGCGGGCCGATATGCGGGACTACCGGGTCCTCCTACAGCTGTGGCGTGAGATGACTCGTCTGGGTATCGCGCAGCGTCTTGAAGAAGCCGGCATCGAAGCCGGCGACACCATCCGCATCGGCAACGCGGAGCTGGAGTGGTTCTAGTGGACGGCGGTTCTGAGCCGGCCCGCGGCATCGGTATCCTGGGCGGCACCTTCGACCCTCCGCACCTGGGACACTTGTTGATTGCGGAAACCGCCCGCGTCGCCCTCGGTCTGGAGTCGGTCCTCTTCGTCCCAGCCGGCGAGCCTTGGCTCAAATCCGGACAGCGCGTCACGCCGGCGGCCCACCGGCTGCGCATGGTGCAGCTGGCCACCGCCGACAATCCCGACTTCTGCGTATCCGACTGCGAGGTGCGCCGCAGCGGAGCGTCTTACACCGTGGACACCCTGCGCGAGTTGCGTGGCGCTTACCGTCCCGAAACGGAGTTGTACTTCATCGTCGGGTCCGACGTGCTGGACGAGTTCCACCGTTGGAAGGAGCCGGAGGCTATCCTCGACCTGTGCCGGCTGGCCGTGATCGAGCGCCCCGGCGTCCCTCGGAACTCTTCGCCAATAGGCGGAATTGCGGCGCTGTCGGAGCGGTTCCCGGATGAAGTGGCCTCGGGCGCGGTGGTATCGGTAGCCGGGCCGAGGGTGGATTTCAGCGCGTCGGAACTGCGGCGCATCCTGGCGGCGGGTTTATCGACGCGGTATCAGATCCCGGATACGGTGGCGGAGTACATAGCCGAGCATGGTTTGTATCGGGCGGCAGATTGGCGACTAACGGAGGGGAGATGACCACTTCTCAACGGAACATGCTGGAACGGCTACTGGAGATTGCGGAGGAACGGGGAGCGATCCGGTACGGGGATTTCACATTATCGTCGGGGCGCAAGAGTTCCTACTACTTCGACGGCCGGCTGCTCAGCCTGGACCCGGAGGGGGCGCATCTCATCGGCAACGCGCTGCTGCCGCTGCTGGCCGACGCCGGCGTGGCCGCCGTGGGCGGGCCGACGCTGGGGGCCGACCCCATCGTGGCCGCCGCCGCCATGGCCTCGTGGCAGCAGGGCGCGCCGCTGCCCGCCTTCATCGTCCGCAAAGATGCGAAAGGACACGGCACGGCGCAGCTGATTGAGGGGCCGCTGCCGGCAGGAGCGACTGTCGCCATCGTGGATGATGCCTGCACCACCGGCGGCTCGCTGTTCCACGCCATCGCCGCCGCGGAGGAGGCCGGCTGCACGGTGGGATTGGCGCTGGCGGTGTTGGACCGCAACGAGGGCGGCAGCAACGCGATACGGGAGCGCGGCTACCGATTCGCCGCGCTGCTGACGGCCGGCGCGGATGGGCGGATACGAGTAGGGTAGGTTGGAAATGCCGACGATACTCCGGGTTGGGCCGTACCGCTTTTCGTTCTACGCCGGCGACCAGGATGAGCCCGAACACATACACGTTTCACGCGATAACCTGGTAGCGAAATTCTGGTTGGACCCGGTAAGATTAGGGAATTATATACCTGTGTACACCGAAACGCTTGACGCTGCAATCTGCACAGTGTCAGTACTGCCATAAATCAAGCGTAGGAACGTTGATTATGGCTACCAAGCAATCCGGCCCCGGCAAGTCCTTCCGCAAGGGCATGACATTGGTACAGGCTGTCCAGGAATTCAGCGATGAGGCCAAGGCCGAGGCGTGGTTTGTCGCCCGCCGCTGGCCGGATGGCATCACCTGCCCTTACTGCGACGGCGACAAGGTATCGCCCCGCGCCAACGGGCGCAAGACGCCGGCTTACCGCTGCAACCCCTGTAAGCGGGATTTCACGGTCAAGACCGGCACTATCATGCACGACAGCAAACTCCCGTTGAGCAAGTGGGCTATCGCGTTCTACTTGGCGAACACCAACTTGAAGGGCGTGTCCAGCATGAAGATGCACCGGGACTTGGGCATCACGCAAAAGACCGCGTGGCACTTGGTACACCGTATCCGCGAGGTATGGCTGGATGAAGGCGGGGAGGAACAGCGGTTTGCCGGCCCGGTAGAGGCGGACGAAACCTACATCAGCGGGAAGGAAGGCAACAAGCACGAATCCAGGAAACTACGGGCTGGGCGCGGGGCTGTCGGCAAAACCGCCGTCGCCGGCGTCAAAGACCGGGCCACTAACGAGGTTGACGCCAGTGTGGTGGAGCGCACGGACGGCCCGACGCTCCGGGAGTTTGTTCACCAGCGGACGGAACCGACGGCAACGGTGTACACCGACGAAGCCGCCGCCTACCGGCGACTGAACCGCTATCATGAGGCAGTCGCGCACAGCGCGGGCGAGTACGTGAGGGAACAAGCGCATACGAACGGCATTGAATCGTTCTGGGCGTTGCTGAAACGGGGCTATGTGGGAACGTACCACCACATGAGCGTCAAGCACCTGCATCGGTGCGTTGCGGAGTTTGAGGGCCGGCACAACGCCCGCCCGATGGACACCTTTGACCAGATGGCGGCAATGGCGCGGGATTCGGTGGGCAAGCATCTGCCCTATGCCGAGCTGATAGGACCGGCGGCGACGCGCAACCCACGGATGATTTAGGAGTCAAATTGATTGATTGGGCAAGAGCGTAATAATGGCCGAGCGCAACTTCGCCAACCGGACGCTGTATCACGGCGACAACCTGCCGTTCCTGCGGGGCCTGAACAGCGGGACAGTGAACCTCATCGCCACCGACCCGCCGTTCAACAAGGGGCGGGACTTCCACGCCGACCCTGACAGTACGGCCAAAGACGCCAAGTTCCAAGACCGCTGGCGCTGGGATGAGGACATTCACGACGAATGGCTGATTGCCATACAGCGCGATGAGCCGGAAGTGTGGAGCGTCATCACCACCGCAAAGCAGGTATGGGGCGACGACATGGCGGCGTTCCTGTGTTGGCTGGGTGTTCGGCTATTGGAGATGCGCCGCATCCTGGCCGACGACGGCAGCCTGTACCTGCACATTGACCACACTGCCCACGCCTGGGTCAAAACCCTGCTGGACGCCATATTCGGCCGGCGCAACTTCCGAAACGAAATCGTGTGGTGTTACGCTGGGGGAGGGCAACCCACCAAAGATTTCCCGCGCAAACATGACACCATCCTCCGATACGCCAAATCGGATAAATACACGTTCAATCGCAACGAAGTCAGAGTGCCTTACGATTCGGATTACACCGCTACGGTGTTTGCCGGTGAAGGCACTCGCGCCCCAGGGCGAACCTATATGCCCGACCCACGTGGCAAAGTCGTGGAGGATTGGTGGCGGAACATTCCCCGCCCATATGGTGAGGAGCGAACCGGCTACCCGACGCAAAAGCCGTTGGCCCTGTACGAGCGTATCATCAAGGCCAGCAGCAACCCCGATGACCTGGTGCTGGACCCGTTTTGCGGCTGCGCCACCACGCCCATTGCCGCCGAGCGGTTGGGTCGGCAGTGGGTCGGAATGGATATTTGGGACGGGGCGATAACGCAAGTCCTTGACCGTTTGGAACAGGAGCAGTTGCTGGTGAAGGGCCAGCGCAAGCGGTGACAACAGGCATTGATGCGCCGCGACATTCACTACGAACCCCCCCCAGGACGGACGGCGGCGAACCTGCCACGCTCACCTTGCGGACGCCGACGGGCCGCGCCCAGCGGTTGCCACCGCCCCGGGCGCATCACGGGCGGTTGCTGGCCGACATCGGCGCGTTCTGTCAGGGCTGCGGGGCGGATTACCAGTTTGACCCGCGAGTACTGGAGGTTGATCACATCAACCCACGCTCTCAAGGCGGCACGGACGCCTACGAGAATCTCACCCTACTATGCCCGCCCTGCAACAGGGAAAAGCGGGACCGCTACACGCTCATCGGCTTGCAGCAGGCGAACCGGGCTGGCGGGCACATGAAGAACGAAAACAACCTGCGGATGGGTAGAGCTCAAGGACGAACCAGCCGGCGACGCCGGCGGTAAGGAACATCATGCCAAGAGGGAAACGCAACAAGAGAGTAGTCGAGCCTGGGTTTGGCAACAGTCGACGCAAACGGGAACGGGGCCGGCCATCACAATTGATCATGCCAGACCCGATTGACGCGCCGCCAGAGCGGATTGCCGAGGTGGCGCTACAGGCGAAACCAAAGACCGAATGGCGGTATCTTGAAGAGCCGCCGGGCGAGAGCGGATGAGCCATCGTTGCGGGCCGAACTGCCGGCGTAAGCAGGTTCCCACCACACGACGAGATTGCCCGTCGTGTGGGTCTGCCACCGGATGGTTGCGGCGGCAATTCCGCGCCGGAGGCCAGGAACGGCGGATGTCGGAACATTTCAGAAGGGAAAGGGCGCGCCAAAGACCCGAAGTGACCCAGCCGCGTGTGAAATCCGTGCTGGACAATTGGGTAGTGAAGTGCAAGTCCGAGTCTCGAAAGCCGGGCGCGCCGCCCAGCGTGGGGTGGTCGCATTAGGGTTGGGTTGACGTGGACGGTCAGCGCAAGCTGATGCAGGTGGTGACGACGCTGGACGGAGCTGTGGTGAAAACCGTGAATCTGAACCGGAACGCCTTGAAAGCGATGCGAAAAGGCAACCAGGAATGGTTCAGCGATAGATGCCTGGAACCGCCAATATGGAGGGACGATGATGACGCTTCGAGTGAGCAGGTATGACGCGGAATGCAATGCAATTGCCTTCGACACGGGAGACCCACACGACGAGACCGATGAGATTGACTACTGCCCCGGGCACATCCTGGACTACGACTCGGCCTCGTACAAGCCCACCTCTTTCGAGTTGTTGACCGCTAGATGGTACTTGGGTCTGACGGCTGACCACGGATACGACGCCGACACGGACACACACACCTTTGGGGATGGGATTGCCCGGTCCGAGTTCGCGGTCGCCAACGGAGATTTGGTAGCGCATTGGGCTTACCCGTTGCCGGAGGATGACCCGGAGCCGGAGTTCTACATTCCGGTGGCGGTGCAGCTGCGGAACTCATCGGTGCATTTGGCCCCTGCAATTGCCGCTTTGCCGTAGCCTCTGGACATCCCTCGGGAAAGACTGACCCCCCGGCATACCGCCGGCTGCGGTGCACACAGGTATATAATTCCCTAAGATTAGAAAGCAGTGGTGGCCTGCGGCCAGTAGAGGTACGCCGCGTCCGACGCATCGTTGAATCACACCGCGAGCTCTTTATGGAGGCATGGCATGAGTTCTTCGGGCACTATCCTGGCATCCCAACTGGCAACGAAGGTGATAGTCACCAAAGATACCCTGACCTTTGATTTGAACGACGGACGTACCATATCCGCGCCGCTGGACTGGTATCCTCGCCTCGTTGACGGTACGCCCGAGGAGCGAAACAACCTACAGCTAATCGGCAACGGTGCAGGGGTTCACTGGCCGGACCTGGATGAGGACATCAGTGTTGCAAACCTGCTCCAGGGTCGGCCATCCGGGGAAAGTCAAGCCTCGTTGCGGCGTTGGCTGGCGGCCCGGCGTACCGGCAAACCGGTAACGCTGGATAAAATCCGGCCCAAGAAACCGTGCGATACCTTGTAGCCTCATAATCTTGCCAGCCCCGGCTTCTCGCCGCCGAACAGCAGGGGCTGGGCGGTGATGTGGGCGGTGATGCCGGTGTCGCCGTCGTTGGATGCAACTTGCAGGGCGCTGCCGATTTGCACCGCCGCCGTGCGTACGTAGCCCAGGCCGACCACGCCGGCGCCGTCTGCTCCGGGAACCACGGTTGCTGACGTTATCAAGCCCAGCGCCGCGCCTTCTTCGTTGACCAGTCGCGCGCCCGGCAGATCGCTGGCCTGGGATGGATCCGCCCGGAAGCTCAGGGTCACCAGGTACTTCTGCACCTTTTGGTAAGTATCGAGGCGGGCGATGACTTCCTGGCCGATGTAGCAGCCCTTGTGGAAATCAATCGCGCCGATGAGGCCGGCTTCCAGGGGGTTGTAGGTATCGCTCATCTCGCTGCCGTGGGCCGGACGGCCCTGGGCGATGCGCAGGGTTTCGGCCGTGGCCGCGCCGACACCGACCGCGCCGGCCTTTTCCAGCGCGCCGGCAACGCGGGCGGCATCGTCAGGGTTGGTCATCAGGAAATGATAGGTTGGCGGACGCTCCGGGTCATCGGGGTCGGTTGGAGGTTCCACTACCAGCGCATTCTCGCGCGGCGTCCGGCCCAAAATGCTGGCGGCGTCCGGCCCGGTCAGCGTCAGCATGGCCGTGCCGTCGGTGATGTCCTTAACCTCCAGGTCTTCCATGATGGTGTACTTGTCCAGAAAGTCGATGACCGTCTGCTGTTGGCCGGGGCTGGTGAGCATCAACTGGTGGTCGCCGCAGTGGATGACGTACACGAGATCTACGATGCGCCCCCGATCGCTGGTAAGCACCGTGACGGCAACCTCGCCCGGCGCGCTGGCCGGGTCAACCAGGTTGGTGGACAGGCGGTTGAGCAGGTCGCGGGCGTCCTCGCCGGTGAGGCGCAGGCGTCCGGCGTCGCTGGGATAGACGGCGGCGCGCTCCGTGGCGGCCTGGTATTCGGCGGCCCGGCGCTCGGCGGCGGTATGGGAATCGGTAGCAAAAGCAGTCATGGTGAACCTCGCATTCAGTTGTAGGGGCGGGTTTCAAACCCGCCCCTACGGTTGCCGCGCCAAGGTCGCCCCGGGCGACCGGAGAACTACACTGCGCCAGGACTACACCGCGAAAGAGGTGCCGCAGCCGCAGGCTTTCTTGGCGTTGGGGTTCTCGAAGACGAAGCCCTTGCCGTTGAGGCCGTCGGAGAAGTCCAGTTGGGTGCCCACCAGGTAGATGTAGGATTTCCTGTCCACCATCACCTTGACGCCGTATTGCTCGACGATCTTATCGGACTCGCGCTGCTGGTCGGTAATGGCGAGGTCGTAGGTGAGACCGGAGCAACCGCCGCCCTTCACGGCGACGCGCAGGCCGATGTTGTCGGTGATGCCTTCTTTCCCGGCGAAATACTTGATCTTCTCGGCGGCCTTCTCCGAAATCTCCACGGTGAGTTCGACGCCGTTCTGGGTAATGGGCATGGTTTTCTAACCTCCGCTTCGGGAGTGGCTGATACCGTGATTTTACGCAAAACGGCGCGGGCGCGTCAATAACTTCCTTGCCCTCAGGCGTACCCACTTTAACCGGTCATTCCACTTAACCGGCCATTTCACGCTTGCCGTAGGCGGGCACTGGAATCTCGTTCCGGCGGTCGCCATTTTCTGTTGCGGGAGCATTGGCGGAGCGGCCATTGCTACGCCGGCGAGATTGCCAGCCCCGTATCAAGTACGGGGTCGCAATGACAGGACGGGGAAAGTGGGTACGCGTGAGTTTCCCTGCCCCAGAGGTCGGGTGGTTTGAGATAAAAGTTTTCGCGTCAGAACAGCGGGCGCTGCGCCCCCGGCTCCGGGTGGGGCGCGATTTGGCGTATGGCGTGGAACCACTCCTCCGGGTTGTGGAACACCCGGTGGTTGAAGTTGCGGAGGAAGGGGTGGTCCAGGCCGCCGTCGGCGGGGTCGGCGTACATCAGGACGGGCCGGGCCGGCTCGGCGGTGTGGGAGGCGTACATCAGCTCGGAGTACATCCCGGTGGACAGTCTGCCGCCCATGGTGATGCGGTAGGCGGCGACGCACTGAGCCTGCTCGACCATGGTCAGGTCGCGGTGGCGCACCTGGTTCTCCATGTCGTCCCAGACCTCCAGGGCCTCCTGCGGGTCCAGGCGCATGGGGTAGGGATCCGGACGGCCATCGGTGAGGGCGCCGGCGGTGTCCAGCGGCCAGCGGGCCTCCGCCGCGGTGATCGTTATTTCAGGCGCGCCAGCGGTACGGGCGGCCTGCGCTTTGTCGAAGACCTGCGGAGTGCCTTCGTCCAGGGTGAGCGGGTCGAAGACGATAAACCGGCGGTGCAGTTCACGGCGGATGTGGTCGATGCCGGCTCGCGTTTCGGGGTCGTAGCGTATGGCGGTGATGGGGAAACTGGCGTACACCAGCGGATACTCGCGCCGGCGAAAGATGAGGCGGTAGAGCATCTCGGCGGGATGCTTGACGCTGACCACGTAGTGGGGGATGGCCCGCTCCGGATAAAGGTTGCGGGCCAGCAGGTCGGCCATGGCGATCTCGGCGGCGCGCCAGGCCAGGATCTCCCGCAGGCGCAGCCGGAAGTTGGTGCGCCGGTCGGCGTCGCGCTGGGCCAGAACGCTGTGAATGTCCAGCATATCGTCAACCAGCGTGATGATGCAGTCGGGCCGCCAGCGCCGGATGGTGGGCAGGTCGATCAGCGAGAACTGCCGCCCGCTGGTGTAGTAAGTGAGGTGGGCGGCGATCAGGCTGTGGCGAGGGTCCGTCGCCTCCAGCCGCTCGGTGATTGCCACGCCGGCCCGTTGCCAGGCGGCCAACTGGTAGGCGGGGCGAAAGGCGGCCAGCACACCGGCCAGCTCGTTGCCCTGGCTGGCCAGGGTGTCTTCGATGCTGGCGGCCAGCAATTCGGACGGGTTGGCGTCATGCGGCGCCGCGTCAGCGGGCGCGATGATATCGCCATGGGCGCTCAGCCGCCGCAACAGGTTGGCGACGACGATATCCTTGTTGACGCCGGAGATGCCGGCCAGCAAAGCGCGCATGGAATAAACGATGAACTCTTACGTCATCGCGCCGGGGATAGGTTCTCCGGGTTGCGCAGGGGTATCACCATGACGATGACTGCCGTGATCAGCGTCAGGATGCCGGCGTAGTAGAACACGGAGCCGTACCCGCCCCAGTGCTCGATGATGGCCGAGGCGAGGAACGGCGAGCCGATGCCGATGACGCCGTTGATGCCGAAGAGCAGCCCGATGGCCGTGGCCTCGGTGCCCTGGCCCACGTAATCGAGCACCGACGCCTGGATTATCTGGTGCAGCGCGAAGCTGAACAGGCCCAGGCCGGCCATTATTGGTATGAGCAGCAGGCTGGCCCCCACGCTGACCACCGCCAGGGACAGCAGGGCGGCGATGATGAACCCGGGCACCAGCACGGCCTTGCGTCCCCAGGCGTCGGACAGCCAGCCCAGCGCCGGCGCCGAGATGATGCCCATGCCGGTGAGCAGGGCATAGTACACGCCGGCCTGCAGGGTGTTCATATCCAGGGTCTCGCGCAGGTAGAAGGGCGTCCAGTTGAACAGGGCGCTGAGGCCGATGCCCCGCAGCAGGGCGGCGAATATCAGGGCCATTACGATAGGGTTCTTCAGCATCCCCAGGGCGCTTTGGAACTGGCCGGCCAGGTTGCGCACGCCGGCGGGAGAGTCATCCTGGCCCACGCCGCGCAGCGACCACCATACGAACACCGACATGATCAGGGCCAGCGCGGCGTAGATGAAGAAAATGTGTCGCCAGATGAGGAACCCCACTCCCAGCAGAGCTCCCGCAATCACCGGCCCGCTGACGTTGCCGAGGTTGGAGCCGAACCCGTGCATGGATATGGCGAACCCGCGACGGTCGGGAAAACGCTGGGAGATAGCGGCCGCGGAAGGCAGGTGCCACAACGAACCGGGGATGGACAGGAACAGCACCACCGCCACTACCAGGGGAAAGGTTGGCGCGCCCCCGATGGCGGCGAAGGTGATGGCGTGGCCCAGCATGCACGCCGTCAGGATAATGCCCCAATAGGATTTCAGATAGTCGATCAGGGGGCCGCCGCCCAGGCTGGTGGCGCTGGAACCGCCCTGCCGCACCGCGAACAGCGTAGCGGTATGAAAGGTGCCAAGACCCATGGCCTTGGCAATCTCGGTCACCAGCAGGGGAAAGCCCTGGTCGAACATATGGGACAGGCCGTGTCCCACGGAGAGGCTGCTGAGGATGAATACCCGGTTCTGCTTCATGCCCGGGGCGCCAGGCGCTACCGGCGTGGCTGCTTGCAATGGGCCTCCTGCTGGGGCCACGAACTCGCGACCGGAGAATGCGGTGGGCAGATTGTAACGGGAGGGCCGGGTACAGGGCAAGGATATCAGGCGTACCCACTTTAACCGGTCATTCCACGCTCGCCGTAGGCGGGCGACGGAATATCGTTTCGGAGGCGGCTGCCGTCTGCCGGGAGAGTCCTGCCGGAGCGGCCATTGCCGCACCGACGAGATCGCCACCCCCGTATCGAGTACGGGGTCGCAACGACAGGTTGTACCGGAACGAGATTGTCACGCTGCGCTCGCAATGACAGGTTGTAAAAGTGGGTACGCGCGGGGAAGCAGTAGTTGTTGCGGTGTTCCTCCTTGGTTGGTTGGGTTGGTTGGTTTGCTTCGGGTTCGGGGGTTCGGGTTGTCGGCGCTACGGCCAGAGAG
>CAYGAY010000030.1:0-39212 GCA_964347975.1 uncultured Dehalococcoidia bacterium | reverse complement strand
CCCCCTATCACAGGGCGCCAACGGGGGGCGGTGGGTTAACGCTGGGGCGCGGCATGGCCGGGCCGCGGGCGGGGCCCGTAAAACGCTAAATCCTTTTACCCCCCCCCCCCCGAATATATGTTCCAATAATTAGCGCAGGGGCAGGCATCCTGGTTTACTTCGCCTATAACGGGGTGGTCTTCGGCGGCATCGTGCCAGTGAGCGGCGCGACCAAGCGGGCGTGGTCGCAGTTCTACTGGGAAAGTGTAGGTGGATACAGCTTCGCCCAGAACCTCTTGGACGTCCTGCAAATTGACGCTTTCAATTACAAGATTCTGCTGATGTCCCTGGGATTCTGCATTTGCCTTCCGCTGGTCTGGTGGTTTGTTCGCCATTCCCGCCGCAGGGAGGACTGGCTTCTGCTGTTCTTTCTGGTGGCGCCTTTCAGTTTGGCGGCGGGGCACTTAGCAAAGTTCGGGCAGACAGTTTTTACCCTTCACCCATCCTGGGCAGACTTTTCCTGGTATTTCGTTCCGGCATATCTGATGATAGCCTTGATTGTTCCAATCACCTGCTACGTAGCCATATACTTCATCCGGCGTTTCATCGCGCCGAGGTCGCAGTATGCGGCCAACGTCTTGAGCGTGGGCATTGTCATTGTCGGCGCGATTATCCTGCTCGTAAGGACGGATTTCACTAATCCATTTGACTATGTTGACTGGAGGAAAAGCGGTAGTGACGACTCGAGATCGGCGACTTACGAAGGAACTCTGGTTATGAACCGCATACTTCCCGACCGCGCCGTAGTCGGGTCATGGGATGCTGGCGTTGTCGGGTATTTTTCAGACTTTCCGGTAGTGAACTTGGATGGACTGGTGAATGACTATGACTTTTTGCGCCAATATATCCCCCCTCGGGTATATGGGGGTGGAGTTTATGATCTGGACGATTATGCCCAAACTCTGCATCAAAAGTTCGGTACAAGCCACTACGCCAATACTTGGCCGATCAGTCGCAACTTCGATAACACGCTGTATGAGGGGCCATCCTTCTACCGGAGCCACCGGAAGCATATAGCAGCGTTCCAACTCTGGGCCGTTGAGCCGGTTGAAGATATTGGGGCCACTGCCGAGTTTTGGGAAAGGATGGCGCCGCATTTCGACTATCAAGCGGATGGCGTCGGGCTGATTGTGGACGGGCAGATAGCGCAAGCGTTCGCCAGAAATTGTGCGCCGGACGAACTAATAGTATGGTCGTGGGCCGGGCCAAGGGATGAAACTGTAGCCAAATCCTGGGTGCAAATGCAAACAGGGTTATGCGTAGCCGCGCTTGTGATGCCCCACGGCGCCACGCATCCGGTTCGGGTTGAGACCACCACGGCCAGCGGTTACCTGGCAAAGCTGGTCGCTGACCGCCAACCGGCAATCCGCTCCGATTTCGACGTGTACCTCATTGAGAACCGCCTCGTCTATGTTAGGGAACAGTGCGGAGAGGGAGATGCTAGAGCTAAGTTCTTCCTGCACCTGGACCCGGTTGACGTGAACGACCTGCCCGGCCATCGCAAGCAACACGGTTTCGACAACCTCGCCTCTAACTTTGACCGTCATGGCTTGATAACCACCGGGATATGCTTGGCGGAAGTTCCGTTGCCGGAATATGGCATCGCCGAAATCAGGACCGGGCAATGGATTCCGGGCGAGGGACGGACTTGGGAGGGGGCGATTCGGCTTGTTGAGTAGGCAGTTCCCGTATGCGGATGGCGGATATAGCCGGAAAGTCGAAACATGGCTTGGCGGTCAGCTTGGCCTACCTGCCCTGGCTGGGGCTGCTGGGCTGACT
Organism: uncultured Dehalococcoidia bacterium; assembly: GCA_964347975.1. Classification (GTDB taxonomy): domain Bacteria; phylum Chloroflexota; class Dehalococcoidia; order Lucifugimonadales; family UBA3495; genus Bin87. The sequence continues at coordinate 37,394 of CAYGAY010000030.1, read as the reverse complement.
GGCGGAGATGTCCTGGTTCCTGACCGACGACGCCTTCATCAGCTTCCGCTACGTCCGCAACCTGCTGGAAGGCCACGGGCTGGTCTTCAACCCCGGCGAGCGGGTCGAGAGTTACTCCAACTTCCTGCGGACCCTGGAACTGGCCTTCATCTGGCGTAGGCTGGGCATTCCCCCGGAAGCTGCGGCGCCGTGGCTCTCGGTGTCCTTCACCGCCCGAACCATCAGCGCAATGCTGTGGGGGTCTTCCCTTCCCTACCGGATTAGCCAACATCATACCTAACACCTCAATTTTTCATATGCGATTGCCCTGGGCCGGACCCCAGGACGATTGCAAAGTCGCCTTTCAGCCTTTGCCCCATACCATCACTACGGCGAAAGCCGGAGTCGATAGGCATTGATGGGGCAAAGATGTTCTGGATTCCGGCTTTCGCCGGAATGATGGAATGACTTTGCAATCGTCCTAGGCCGGACCCACTGGAGGCTGCAATTGTTGGCCGACCGACTGGTAGAATGCCAGATTGTGGACTGCATCAATAAAGAGACGGTGCGCCAGACGCTCAAAAAAACCAACTCAAACCCTGGCTGAAAGAATGTTGGTGCATCCCGCCGCAAGGCAATGCCGAGTTTGTCTGCGCGATGGAAGATGTGCTGGACACCTACCAGCGCCCTTACGGGGACAATGCGGTTCTGATTTGCCTGGACGAGACCAGCAAGCAGCAGGCGCGGGAAACGCGGCCGCCCCGGCCCGCCGCGCCAGGACGGCCCAGCGCTTGTGATCACGAATACGAGCGCAACGGGGTCAGCAGCCTGTTCATGCTGTTTGCGCCGTTGGAAGGGTGGCGGCGGGTGGCAGTTACAGACCGGCGAACCAAGGTGGACTGGGCCCGTCAAATCAAGCAGTTGGTGGACGAGGACTACCCGGAAAGGAACGGAATGATGCTGGCGCTGGACAATCTGAACGCCCATCATCCGGCCTCGCTGTACGCGTCCTTTGCGCCCGCTGCGGCGCGGCGCGGCGCAGCGCAGCGCCCAACGCCTGGAGTTTCATTACACTCCCAGGCATGGCAGCTGGCTGAACATGGCCGAGCTCGAGTTGAGTGTCTTTAGCCGGCAGCGCCTGGGCCCAGCGTATCGGCGATGAAGGGGTACTGCGGCGAGAAGTCTCGGCCTTGGGATATGAGCGCAACCAAGCTGCCGCCACCATAGACTGGCGATTTTCCACCCAGGACGCTCGCGCTAAACTCCAACATATCTATCCATTAGGATTAAATTGAAATGGCACTAGCGAAAGGACGCCGTCCCGATACCTGATCCCCGGAAACGACCGCAACGCCACCGGTGTCAATAGCCGCCAGCAGGACGCGCAGCGCGGCGAACCGACACATTTCCGGCCGCAGGCCAAGCGTATAATCAGGTCAGCCATCAGACGCAACTGTCCGACGGTACGCCACGTCAACCCCCAGAGGTCCGCTATGACCACTACCGACGCCAAAATCAGCAAATCCCCCGGCCGCTTCCGGTTGCCGGACACGCCCGAACGCGAGCCCGACGACATGACATCCGCCGAGCACCTCAGCGAAACTGGCCTGCACCACCACCTGAAACAGTTCCTGGGCAACCCCGAGACCACCATCGTGTCCGGAGAGAAATACATCACCGCCCGACGTGGAGCCGAGATGAGGTACCCCGACCTGCTGGCGGCCTTCGACGTGGACCCAGTAGCCTACCGTGAGACCAACGGCTACGTCGTCTCAGAACAGGGGAAGCCGCCCGACCTGGTGCTTGAGATAGCTTCGGAGGGCACTGGCCGCATCGACGTTGAGGAGAAGCGTGAGTTCTACCAGAGATTGGAGATACCGGAGTACTGGCGCTTCGACGCCATCGGCGATTTCCACGGCACGCGGCTGGCCGGCGACCGGCTGGTGGACGGAAGATACGAACCCATTCACATATACGAGCTCGTCGGCGGAGTGTTGCAGGGACACAGCGAGGCGCTGAACATCGACTGGCGGTGGGAGGATGGCCGGCTGGGCTGCCACGACCCGGCGACGGGAATGCACATCGTCACCTTTGAGACCGAGCGTGCCCGCGCTGACCGCGCTGAAGCCGAACGCGATGCCCAGCGCACCCGCGCCGAAGCCGCCGAGGCCCGAGTGCGCGAACTGGAAGAACGGTTGCATCGTCAGGGATCGTGACACCGCCGCTACCTGACGGGGACAACGGCAACGACGCGGAGAGGATACAACCCCATCGCTCATTTGACCCGCGACGCAATCTTCCTACTATCAGAGGATGCGCGCCCGCTGGCGTCGCGCCTTCGAAGAGGGCATCAGCGTAAGGTGGTGTCATTTGAAATGGGGTATCAGCGAAGGTGATAACAGAGCCAACTTTGGACATCCCGCCAAGGTCCAATCACACATGGAGAACGTTCCGTCACCGCCCTCAATTCTCCGTACTTATCCGATTTCGTGATACCCCCATTTCAAATGACACCACTACCGGTCGGTGAGGGGAGTGGACGAAGCCAGGATTCCGCCGGGGTGCTGGGCCTGCCCCTTGGGAAAGCCGGCCAACTATCCCGACAAGGCCAGCAGGTCCCGCCGCCGGGCCGGTCGTATCGGGCCGGCAGAGTGGGCGAGGCGGACAGCTCCGCAGAGGAATCGGTTTCCAGACTCCGCGCCAGTGCGACCGCCTCCTCGGGCGGGAGACCCAGGGCACTGCCCAAGTCGCGCACGACGCCGCGTGCCGTGTAGGAGGGAATCATCCCAGCCAGGGCGGCGCGGTCCCAGCCCCATTCCTCGATGACGCGCAAGATGAGCCGCTCCCGGATGTTCCGGGGGAAGTCCAGCAATAGAGGCAATCCCGGCGGTGTCTGCCGTGACCAGCCGTAATCACCCCAGCTTCCACCAACCGAGAGAAGGGTTCGCCCGGAGTTGAGGATACCAAGAGCTTAATCAATTTGGCCGCTCAAGATTGCACTGCACACAACCAACTGGCCGCATCAACCAACTCGTTCTCGTGGACACGGGTCAGCAGAACCTTCTACCAAGCCGAACCAGCCAAGCTGCATGGTGGAAACAGGCGTTGGCTCTGCACTGGAGCGCGGAACTGCCGCAGCTTTTCATCGGGTACGACGCCGATGAAGGCGCCTTCGTCGCTGAATGGCAGTCGATACGGAGTGCCATACGCTGATCATCGACGCGAAGAGCCGCCGAGGATGGTATGCCCCCTGGCCCCCGGTAGCGATGAGGAATTGCCCAAAGAACTGGACCTGGACACGGAGGAAGCGTGGCAACTCCTGCGGAATGCCCTCACACCATCAACCGCGACCATCGGGGAACCCTACTATCGCCAAGTCCATCCCAACAACTTCCAGGACGGCCGGGCAATATCCCCGGCCTTTGTTTTGCAGGATACGGGCTGCCACTTCACCCTATCTCTCAACGACGGCAGGCGGACCACAGCAGAACGTTGCTACCGAGATTACGCTCAACACGACGACCGACTATCAGCTGCGGCGCTGGAAGTGACGGCCGGCGAACTGGCGGCGTCCAGTACGGATCGCGTGGTCGATTCCCCCAATGAACAAACCCACGCCCACATGGACGCCATGTACGAGAAGCCCATAACTCGGCGTCAACAACGAAACGCGGCGCAAGCGCAGGGCTCCGCGGCTAACCGACGCGGTCCAGCATATGTTCCGGGCAGCGGGTAGATCACATCGAGTACTTTCACCAGAGGATCGACCGGCCCGATCAGCAAAATCGCTCGAGAAACCACCCACCGACTTGCCCAGCGCCGTCCAACCTGCGAAAATGCGGTCGCGGCTCACATTCAACCAGCAAAGCCGAGACCGCAACAAACGATGACCTACACGGGCAATCGGAAAACTAACGCTTCTTCCGAACCGAGCCCTTCCTGGGACCAGGACGGCCGACCTGATGAAAGACCGGCCACTCACTCGGGAGAGCCACCAGAAGCGAAACGTAAAGCCAATCTTCCGATGATGTCCATGCACTTCCAGTGGTAACAAAGATGAACGCTGCGGGAGCCGGCGTGGACATCGTCGGAATTGTCCTGGCCGCCGGACGGGGCAGCAGGATGCGTTCGCGCAAGCCGAAACCCCTGCATCGCGCCGCCGGAAAGGAACTGATCCGCTACCCGGTTGATTTGTTGTCGGCTTGGGGAGTGGAGCGCATCGTGGTGGTGGTCTCACCCGATAACCGCGACCCAATCCGCGAATTGTTAGGGGAGCGAGTGAAGTACGCAGTGCAACCGGAGCCCAAAGGCACCGGCGACGCTCTGGCCTGCGGCTTGGCCGCATTGCCCAGCCCTCCGTCTCTGCTGGTGGTAATGTCCGGGGATACTCCGCTGGTTCACTCCAAATCGGTGCGGCAATTGGTGGACGATCACTGCGCGGCCAGCGGGCGCTGCATGACCATTCTGTCCGCCACCGGTGTTTTCACCGGCGATTTGGGCCGCATCCAGCGGGGCAGCGCAAAGGAACCCGGAGGCGCTGCTCCCGTTACTGCTATCATCGAGGCGGCTGACTGGCCAGACGCCGCAACCGGCCCGGAGGAAGTTAACGCCGGAACGTATTGTTTCGACGGTCAATGGCTGGCCGAAACAATCGGATCCCTTCGCCCTGCTGCCTCGGGCGAGTTCTACCTAACCGCGTTGGCCGCCTTGGCCAGCGGCGCGGGAGACGGCGTCGCCGCGTTGCCCGTCGCCTGGCCCGACGAAGCCATCGGAGTGAATGACCGGAAGCAATTGGCTGCCGCCGAAACCGTGCTGCGGGATCGCATTAACCGGCGCTGGATGGAGTCGGGCGTCACCATTATCGATACGGCCACGACCTATATTGACGCCGATGTGACAATCGGCTGTGATACAGTGGTGCTGCCCAACACCATGCTGTCCGGGGAAACGGTGATCGGCGAGGACTGCGAGGTTGGCCCCAACGCCATCGTCCGCGCCACGGTCATTGGAGATCGTTGCCGCATCGTCGCCTCGACGCTGGAGGGATCCCGGGTGGAATCCGACGTTGACATCGGCCCCTACAGCCATCTGCGTCCCGGCTCACTGATTGAAACCGGCGCGCATCTCGGCAACTACGTGGAAGTCAAGAACAGTCGAGTGGGCGCCGACACTGCCGTGGGACATTTTTCCTATCTCGGCGATGCCGACATCGGGGTGAGGGTGAACATCGGAGCGGGAACCATCACCTGTAACTATGACGGCACGGACAAACACCGGACCGTCATCGGCGATGGGGCTTTTATCGGCAGCGATACCATGCTGGTAGCCCCGGTGACAGTGGGTGACGGCGCCGCCACCGGAGCCGGCGCGGTGGTGATCCGGGATGTTCCGGAGGCTAGACGGGCAGTCGGCGTACCTGCTAGACTCCTGCCACCACCGGAAAAGGAGCAAGGTTAACTGCGTCGGCAGAGGGCCATCGGCTTGGATACTGATAGTAGCTTACCACCGTTATTGTTCCTGGCAGCATCGCTGCTGATTTTCGCCTGGACGAGCATCGCGGTTGTGTCGCGTCGGCAACCGCCCACTTTTGTGGTGTTGTGGGCGCAACCCCGGTCACCTGCCATAGTCGTGTTGCGGGTGATTGCTACCGCGACGGCCGGCGCCTCTGCGCTGGGCCTTGCGTCGGCGCTGGCGTCCGGCTGGCCCACGCCGGTTCTCTTGCTGGCGGCGATCCTGGCGGCCGCGGCCGCCCTGATTATCCTGCACCTTCTGGCGGAACGCTGGGCTTTGCTATTCCCCGGCGCGGCGCGACGCTTCGCGCACCCGAGCCGTTGGCTGTCGGACCCGGCAACGTCTTCCGGCAGTGGGGATTCGTCGCCTCCCAACGGAACCAACGGACAAACCGTGTCACCGGATACTCGGCTATCGGACCCGAACCGGGCCAATTTGGAACCGCCGCCGCTGACGCCCGCCGAAATCATGAGACTGGACCCCCATGACATCGACATGGTGCGTTCCATCAGCCGGATGGACGATTTGGATGTCAAGGAAATCATGGTGCCCAGCCTGGACGTCGCTGCGGTTGCCGTGTCCTCCTCCATGCGGGAATTAGTGGACGTATTGGTTTCGACCAAGCACAGCCGCCTGCCCGTCTATCGGGGCACGATGGACGACGTTGTGGGCATAATCCACATCAGCGACGTGCTGCTGACCCTGGCCAGCGGGCCATGGGATGTACCCATCGAAAGCATCATGCGGGAGCCGGAGTTCGTGGCTGAAAATATGGCGGTAGACGACCTGCTGCACCTGATGCGCGAAAAGAATCTCCAAATGGCTATCGTGGTCGATGAATACGGCGGGGTTGAGGGGATAGTTACCCTGGAGGATGTGCTGGAGGAAATCGTTGGCGACATCGATGATGAGTTCGCGGAAGATACCGACGAACTGACGACCGCTGGTGATGGATCGTGGCTGGTGAACGCCACCATGCCGGTGGCAGAGTTAGCGCAGGCCGTGGGCGTAGAGTTAGACCACGGGGACGTGAACACTATCGGCGGGTTTGTCTATACCCGGCTGGGACGCATGGCGTCGGTGGGCGATGTGGTCAGCGCAGCCGGCGTCACCATTGAAGTTACGCAGGTGCGCGGACGGCGCATCCACCAGTTGCGAGTGGCGACCGCCGGCGAGGGGCTCAGTACGGAGAAACAACTCGGCGTGAAGGGCGTTTAGGGCGACGGTAAATCGCCGCCCCAAAAGTTACTTCACGCCAATCAATTCCCCGCTCAACACCAGGAAATGGTCGTACAAGCCCGACGGGACGGGCACGACCAGGTGGACGGTAGCCCGCTCCGTGCTGTTGAGGCGCAAAGCGGAAGCCGGAATGACCTCGCTGTGAGTGGCGGCGTAAAGGTAGTGTCGCTCGGGGGTGTTGACAAACATCAGCGCTTCTTTGCCGCTCTTCAACAATTCTCCCGAGCGGGACAGGCTACTGAAACTGTGGGAGCCTTTACCGGCAGGGCCAAAGAGCCACATGGCCCCGCGCTCTCCCGGATTGGCGGAAACCGTTGCGTAACCCGCCGCCGGATTGTCGGCGGAAGCATAGCTGACTATTGTGCTGCCCGTAACCCGCAATTCGTCCAGTTTCACGTCGATGCCCAACCCTGGAACTATGAGGCGAGAAGCAGCGGGTTGCGTACCCACCGGCCAGGCGGCGGCGCTGGGCATGGGATTGTAGCCCAACTCCTTGACCTGGGGATCAAATTCGCCGGCGGGCAGGGCAACGGAGGATACGCCAACCCCGTCGTTGGCGCCCTCAGGGGAAGCTTCCAGCAAAACAGCGCCAGAGGCCCGGGCAGCGTAGTCATCCAGACCGGAGCGGAGCCAGAAGAGGTAACCATAGTAGGCGATTCCGGCGGCGCACAGCAACCCGCCGGCGACCAGGAGTGATATCCCTACCCAGCGCAGCCCGTAGTGCTGAGCGTGGCTGCGCATCTGCATGTAGTCCAGTCCAATCTGCATATCGAAATCCCCAATGTGGTATGGGTTATCGGCGGCCCCGGTTATTGGGCCGCGCTTCAGAAGGGCAACAGGGTTCCACCGGCGCACAATCGGGATGCGCCGGCTCCGCAGGTTGCGGGCGGATCAGTGCCGACCGGCGCGGATTGGTTCGTTCACGAAGATATCGCCGTTGCGGATCTTGATGTTGTAACCGCAACCGGGATTGATGCAAGTCCAGGCTTTATAGTGGACCGGCGCGCCCTGCGCTCCGTAATCAGACAAAGGCACCAAAGCGCCGATGTTACACTGCTGGCAAACTGGCAACTCCATAGCTTCCACCAAGATGTGTCCTCCCTTATCCGGCGCTTACCGGATTTGCGAGGGTGAGTATAGCGATTTCCCTAAACCGATTGCCTACGTTGCGGGATACACTTTTGGCCGTTTATTTCTCGAGGTCCGAGAAAACAGGCCGGGGCGAGTTTGTACCCCGCCCCGGTGTTGCCAGTTTCTCATACAATGGGCTGCCGGCGTGATTATTCCAGATAATCACGCAATTTCTTGGACCGGGTCGGATGCCGGAGCTTGCGAATGGCTTTGGCCTCAATCTGCCGGATGCGTTCGCGGGTTACGCCGAACTCCCGGCCGACCTCTTCCAGGGTGCGAGTGCGCCCGTCCTCCAGGCCAAAGCGCAGTTTCAACACGCGGCTTTCCCGCTCGGTTAGCGTATCCAGCACTTCCTGTACCTGCTCACGGAGCAATTGGGCCGAGGCGGCGTCGGCCGGCGCCAGCGTAGTGCGGTCCTCGATGAAGTCTCCCAGGAAAGAGTCTTCCTCTTCGCCGATGGGAGTTTCCAACGACACCGGCTCCTGGGAGATTTTCTGTATCTCTTCAACTTTTTCCGGAGTCATCTCCATGGCTTCGGCCAGTTCTTCAGTGGAGGGCTCGCGGCCCTTCTCCTGGAGCAGACGACGGTGGTGGCGCATCAGCTTGTTGATGGTCTCCACCATGTGGACCGGGATGCGGATGGTCCGGGCCTGGTCAGCAATGGCACGGGTGATGGCCTGGCGTATCCACCAGGTGGCGTAGGTGCTGAACTTGTAGCCCTTGCGATAGTCGAATTTTTCGACGGCGCGGATCAGGCCGATGTTGCCTTCCTGGATCATGTCCAGAAGGGCCATGCCGCGACCGATATACTTCTTAGCAACGCTGACCACCAGCCGCAGGTTGGCTTCGGTGAGGTGGGTCTGGGCGCGCTCGCCATTCCGCTTGGTCTGGTCGAAATGGGTTGCGGCGTCGAAGTTTTCCAACTCCACCAGATCGCTGAGCCTGGGGTCTCGCAACAGTTGCGACAGGAGCAGCAGTGAGCATTTGTCATCCTCGGCATAGAGTGGGGGTATGTCCAAACCCTGCTCCGGCGCGTAGCATCCGCCTACCCCCTCCGGATGCAACTCAGCCCACACGGGGACATATCCCATGACCACGTTTACAATACCCGGGGGGAGCACCCAGGTGTCCAACGACAATTGCACGATGCGCTGATAGGCGGTGTCTGTGCCGATGCCCAGATCGCCGGCCGCCCGTTCCACCATTGCCGGCGCGACCTCCGCGTCGATGGCAGCGCGCAGGGCCGGAGATGTTTTCACCTCGTCCAGCGACATGCACTGGTCCAGCTCCAGGTAGCGGGCCAGCGAGCGCACCAAAGGAGCGGCATTGGCGATGCGGGCGAGCAATACTATCACCGCCTCCCAGGCGCTGTTATCCAACGTCACCCGATCAATGGGAATACCGAAATCAACCGACGACTCTTCAGCCGCGGCCCGAGCGGACTGAGCCAGTTCCTCTTCCAGCTTGCTGAGGTGATTCAGGCCCTCCAGTTGCCGCGCCAAACGGCGTTCATCGGCGGACGTGAGCAGGTCAACGCGCCCGATTTCCCGCAGGTACATACGCACTGGATCGTCCAGGGCGTCGGCGCTGTCGGAGGTGTCCACATCGGCCCAGTCGCGCTCCTCGCGCTCAATGTCCCGTGCCGACGGGCCGTCCAGTTCCGGCAGAACCGTGCGCACGGCGGCGGCCCGGCGGATCTGCCATTCTTCATCGACGGTGTCCGGGTCGTCCACGACCACGGTGGTCGCTTCTTCTTCGTCATCGGGTGAGTTATCGTCCTCGTCCGCGTCATCGGTCGCGATCATGGTTGCGCGCGCTCTTCCGTAAGTTTCAGCGTCGTCATCAGCGATGGCGACGGCCTCTCCTTCTTCGTAGCCCGCATCGTCGTCAACGATCACATTGCGGCGATTGTTGATGATAGTCATACACCCCTCCCATATGGTTGGCGCGACGGAGTCGATTGCAACAAGCGGTCGATTTCGCCGCGACGATTGACGCAGTCCAGCAACCGTATGACGACCGGAGAATCTGGATTATCCAGTTCCTGGGCGTCCAGCACGCTGGCTGACTGTTGGATCTCTTCGTTCAGGCGCTCTTTTTCCAGGCGCAGGGCCGATTGCTGCCAAGTCTGCTTCAATTTGTCTGAATTGGAAACCATGAGCTTCCAGGACCGCAACGAGGCGAGATGAGTTTCCAGCTCGGGCGCCATCGTCGCTTCCGGTTCTTCCGTCTCCACAATAGCGCATACGCTGCGATAAATTTCCCGGTTCTCCGAGTGGCTGAACCACTCCGGCGACACCATGGCAAGCGCATGGGGGCCCAACTGTCGGCCATGCTGCAACCACAACGCCAGCAATGATTCCTCGACGGCGCTTTCGTCCCGCAACGGCGGCGGCGCGGCGTCGTCTGCGCTGCCGGGCGCCGGCTGACCGCGACGGGCAGCAGCGGACTGGCGGGAAATGGCGGGCATCGCCGCACGGAGCGTTGCGCCATTCACGGATAGCCGGGCCGCCAACTCGTCAAGATACATATCGCGCCGGATGGCATCCGGTATCTGCGCCACGAATCGAACCATGGTATGCGCCACCCAGGCACGGCCATCGGCAGTGTCGATGTCCGCGCGCTCAGACAGGGAAATCAGCAAATAATCAAACAGCGGAGCCGCGCCTTCCACAAAGGCCGGCCACTGCGCCGGCGATTGACGGATGAAATCGTCCGGGTCCTGTCCGCCCGGTAATTCCGCAACGCGCAGTTCCAGGGCTTCCGGCTGTTGCAAAACCGACGCGCCGGGTTGCTGCGCCGCTCTCGAGTTGCGTTGTTGAAAAACTCCCCAAGACGATTCCAGGCTGCGCAGGGTGGCGTTGCGCCCCGCCGGGTCGCCGTCGAGAGCCATTGTGACGTGGCTCGTTAAACGGCGCACCAGATCAACCTGGCCCTCGGTGAGCGCCGTACCCATGGAGGCAACCGCGTTGTCAAATCCATGCTGGTGGGCCATCACCGCGTCCATGTAACCTTCGACGATAACCGCGCCATGCTGACGCACCGGCTCTTTGGCCAGGTGCATGGCAAACAGGATGCGGGATTTATCAAACACGGGCGTTCTCGGAGTATTCAGATATTTCGGGGTGGCGGAATCATCCAGGGCGCGGCTGCCGAACCCGGCGACTCGCGCTTCCCAATCCCGGATGGGGATCATCAGGCGGCCCCGGAAGTAGTCGTAGTAACGTCCGTTATCAGTTTCCCTAGCCAGGCCGGCTTCAGCGATCAGTTCCGGCTCGTACCCCAGACCAGTGAGATGGGCCAGCAGGCGGTTGTCTCGGGGCGGGCTGTAGCCGAACTCAAAGACTTGCAATGAGCGGTCGGCAATGTCGCGGCGATGCAGGTAATCCCTGACAAACTCGGCTTCCGGCGTCGTCAGGGCATTCTGGAAAAACTGTCGCGCCGCATCGTTGATTTCAAAGAGTTGCCGCGAACGGCCGCCGGATTCCTGCCGGTTGACGATATCGATGCCAACGCGGGCGCCGAGGCGATGCAGAGCCTCCCGGAAATCAACCCGCTCGACCTTCATCACGAACGAGAAGGCGTCGCCGCCGTCGGCGCAGGCCCCAAAGCATCGCCACGATTGCCGATCCGGGAACACGAAGAAAGACGGCGTTCGCTCCTGATGGAAGGGACAGTTCGCCTTGAAGGAACCGCCCGAGGGCTGCAACTGCACGTAACCGGCGATCAATTCGACGATGTCCAGCCGGCTCTTTACGTCGTCAATCTGGGTCATACCGCCAATCTGCCAAGCAGGGAATATTGTGCCAAGTCTATTATACCACAAAATCCTTAAAGGCGTTGCATGGACTTCAGCCTCACGCGTACCCACTTTGTCATTGCGAGGAACGCCGCGACGTGGCAATCCCGTTGTCTAAGGATCCGTCGCTCAGCCGGCGAGATTGCCACGCTGCGCTCGCAATGACAGTTTGCGGAAAGTGGGTACGCAGCCGACCAACGCCCCGTACCTATGGGACAATCCCGGTGTGGCGCAAGCCATGTCGTGAGGTTGCTACCCGGGGTATGCGAGGAATGCTACGTTGGATACCCCGACGCCTGGGGGCGCTTCCTCTTGGCCTACTACAAAGGGCACGGCCGGGGTTCCAGTGACGGCGGCCAGTATTTCTGCGCGTTCTACGGCGCGTCTTCGGTCTGTGTCCTGGACGGTGATTGAGATTTCGGCCACGGCATGGACGATGTTGCCATCCTGGTCCTCGCAGCGAATGATGCTGTCGGCGTCTTCCAGTTGGTCAGCTTGCTGGCGGTTGATGCTTCCGTCGGCGATAGCCGGCAACAGCATATTCTCCTCGAAAGTCTGGGATTCCCATCGGCTAGCGTGGATGACGGTTGCTTTTACCATGGCCAGATTGCGCCTGATCAGACGGCGTGATTGCTCGATGGCTTTGCTCTCGTAGTCGCTGCCGGCCAGGTTGGCGATCTGGCCGGACATCGTATTCTGGCGATCTTCGAGCCGCTGGACGCCTTGTTGGAGTTTGTCCACGTCCTGCTTGACCACGGTCATGTCTTGTTTGAGCTCAGCCACGTCCTGCTTGACCACGGTCATGTCCTGTTTGAGCTCAGCCACGTCCTGCTTGACCACGGTCATGTCCTGTTTGAGCTCAGCCACGTCTTGCTTGACCACGGTCATGTCTTGTAGAAGGTTTTCCACTGCCTGTTCCAGGCGGAGGAACCGGACAGGCAGCTGGAGCAGTTCCTCGGTGAGGATTTCTTTGCGGAGGTCTTGACGGAGTTCGTCGTCAGTCTGGATGGCCGTTACCAGGTGTTGGTGGAGCGCTCGTTGGAGCTCCGGGTTTGCATCCAGGGCGTCGAGGATATCCTGAACGGTGTTGATGTTCTGCTGGCTCATGGCATTCACCTGCATTGATTATACCGTCATTGAGGTGGTGAGCGGAAATGACGGTGGTGGCGCGATTGCCTTGTGGATCTCAGTTGAGGCAATCCTGGCGCGCATCCCTGGACTTGCCACCTCGGTTGCAGTCGGAACACAAACTGCCGAGTATGCCAACCGGAGGCGAAACCGGCTATTGGGGAGGTTGGATGGCGGCGAAACCGGAAATTATGGCCGGCGTCCGCACACTCTAGCCTCTTCTGCGCCGGCGGCCCGGCAAACTCGGATAGGTCCCTTCTTCCAACACCCACTGCAACCGCTGCGACAAGGCCCGCACCTCCGGGCCGTCCAACAGTGACAGCAGTTCCGCCACCTCGCCGGCCGGGGCCAGCAACTGCCCGCAAAGCCGACGCAGCGGCTCAAGCAACCGCTCCGGTATCGGCTCGTCCGCGAAATCCCATATGGCGGTGCGGATCTTGGTATCAGAGTGAAAGGTCAGCCCATGGTCGATGCCCCACAATTTCCCGTCAACGGCCCTTATGACGTGCTCCGGCTTGCGGTCCGTGTTGTTTGCGACCAGGTCGAAACAGCACATGGTCCGCAACTGGTCGGCGTCCCAGTTGTCAAGAGTCTCCCGCGTGATGGTGTAGTAATTCTCCCGGGGATCGTGGTCCACGTACATCTGAACGGAACCCACCCCCCCGGGCCCCTCGCGGATGACGGTCAGCGGGATGAAGTCCCAACCGAGGATGCTGCTGAGCAGATATGCGGCGTATTCCCGCTTGTACAGCGTGCCCGAGGGAAAATCCCACAGGGGCCATTCGCCCTGTTTGGGCTTGTAGATCGCCAAACCGTACCGGTCGCCCAGCGTGATCTCGGCCAAGTAGGTGTAGTTGGAGCCGCGCCGCGTCAGGTCGCAACTGCCGATAGCTCCGTAGCGGAGCAGGTCAAGATCTGAAAGCCCCTCGGCGCACACGGGAATGGGAGCAAGACATGGCCGGCTAGCCGGTCTCAAACACGGCGTGGCCATTGGCTCGAGTGCAACGGTGCCCGTCCGGATCGATGGGCGCTCCACACAGGAAACAGGGAGGCCGGCCGGCGGCGCAGATGCGCAGCGCCTCGTCCGCCAGGTCAGAGGTTTGGGCCATGGTCATCCAGAAGCTGACGGAAGTTTGCGCTCCGGCGTCGGGATCATCCTCGTCGCCTTCAAAGGCGTGGATGACGAAGCAATTGGCCTCCTGGTCGTATTGCAACTGCATCTGCCTGGCGTGAAAATCCTGTTCCAGCGGATCGCCCATCCACGGGGCTTCGCCGGGGGCGCTCTCCTTTCCGGTGGCGGCTTCACCCAACTGGCGCACCGCCTGTTGCAAATACAAACCCAACTGCAGCAGCTGTTCTTTCTCCAGCCAGATATAGGACTGGGCACGGCCGGCCTCTGCAACCAACCGGAAAGTGCGCCGTCCCGGCCGCCCGAAGGTTTCGGCGGACACGGTTTGGACAGCGCCCAACTTATAACGGACATCGCGTTCAGCCATGGCGGTATGATAGTCGCCGGGGCAAAAGCTGGCAAGGGGCGGGGTTTCGGTAATCGTCCCACACACGTTGGGGGATTTTGGGCAGAGTCCGTAGAGCCGGGTTGCACCCAGGCCCTCGGCTGGGCGTCAGGCCGCAAGCAACTCGCCCAGGCCCAGACCGTCCAGGAAACCGGCGCTGTCCCGTACCACCAGCACGTCCAGACCCAGCAATTCCCCCGTGGTGGCGTCGGTCACCAGCCCACCACCGTCTGCTGCCCCCCACTTTGACCACCGTCGCATCAACTCCCATGACCCGCACCGGGCCACGCCCTCGGCCCAGCCACTTGTGGAGCGCATTGGCCCCAGCCTCCGGTACGTTCCGCCAGACGCTCATCCGGAACAGGTGATGACCCAAGGCCGCCAGCAAGTGGCTGGCAGAATGCAGCGACCGCCCCAAGGCCCACCCCAGCGTAGCCAGTCCCCCCATCCGCTGGCGCTGGTCGTGGGCATCCACCCCGGCGGGGTAGCGCCGGAAAGTGCGGCCACAGTCCCCGCAGCGGTAGCGCTGCACCAGCACCCGGCTGACATAGAGGTCGATGACCGGCTTGACGACCGGGCCGTGACGATGCAGCACGGGGCTGGCACAGTGTACGCCGGCCGGCGGGCGCGTGTCCGGGCAGTCCATGGCTCACCACCGAACAGGAAGAGGTTGCGTTGCCGGCGCCACCGCGGCGGTGCTCGCAATCCTGGCGCCCGGGTCTTCCCGGCTGAGGGGGCAACGGTTCTCTTACGTCAGCCAGCAGTTGTACAGTGACGGTACCCATGCACAATTCCC
Organism: uncultured Dehalococcoidia bacterium; assembly: GCA_964347975.1. Lineage (GTDB taxonomy): Bacteria > Chloroflexota > Dehalococcoidia > Lucifugimonadales > UBA3495 > Bin87. The sequence goes on along the minus strand of CAYGAY010000030.1, from coordinate 22,297 downwards.
CCTGGTCGGCCCATAGGCGCAGGGTCCAGCGGTCGTGGCCTTCCGGGGCGTCGCGGCACGCCAGCGCGATCCGGCGGGTTCCCCCCGATCATCCAGCTGGCGATACCGGTTGGCCTGGGGATGGTCCTGCAACACACCGTCCAGTTCTTCATCGGCGTAGCGCCGCTTGGTGCGAAACACCGTGCGCTCCGACGCGTCCAGGGCCGCACTGCTGATTGACCGCCAGCTTAGCGATCATGTCTCATTGTTTCTTCGATTTGCCAATACAGGTTTGACCGAATGCTAGCGGCATCGGACGGCTTCGGCCTCCGATGCGCCAGGAGCGCTAGGTGCCCCCCTGTCGCGCTCCGGCGCTGGGAATTGAATTCAGCCAGGAGTCCGTTGCCGCTGGCGAGCGGAAGCGCAGCACATCCAGATGCGAATGCTCTGGATCAGCTAACGCTTGGTGAAAGGTTTTCCTCAATCTCCAGTGGGTCTGGAGCGCCCACAGGAAAAGGGAGTCTCTGGTCAAAAAATGCCTCCACAGGATCTCCCGGTTGCTGTTCCACAACTCCGCCCCGGTTATGCCGCGCACCATGGTTCTGCGGAACAGCCGCCAGAACACCACGGGAAAGGGGTAATCCAGCCAAACTACGGCGGTGGCCCTCGTCCAAACGATGTCCTTGACTGCGCCGTAATTCCCATCGGCCACCCACTTTTCCCTCGATAGCGTGTCCGAGATGTTCCGTCTCAACACGTCGTCCGGGGTGGGAGTCCAGTTCGGTCCGTGGCGATAGGCGTCAAATTCGACATGCGGCGCTCCAAGGCGGTTCGCCAGCGTGGCAGCCAGCGTGGTTTTGCCTGAACCAGAAGTGCCAACCACTGCGATCCGGCGCAGGGTTTCCAAACTTTCCCGCGCCCTCGGTTTCTCAACAACTGTCATTGCGAGCGTAGCGTGGCAATCTCGTCGCCGCATCAGAGACGTTTGGGCGAGGTGCGCAGCGCCGGAACGAGATTGCCATGAACGCCTCATGGCGCTCTCGCAATGACATGCTTGGTACGCCTACGGCGCGGGGGCGCGAAACTCGGCGACCTGGTTGAGGTAGTTTTGCAGCAGGTCGTGCCCCACCGTGGTCATAATCGATTCGGGGTGGAACTGGACGCCCTCTACCGGGAGTTCCTTGTGGCGGACGCCCATGATGAGGCCGTTGTCGGTCCAAGCGGTTACTTCGAGGAAGTCGGGGACGGTTTCGGGATAGATGACCAGGCTGTGGTAGCGAATGGCTTCAAAGGGGTTGGGCAGGCCCTTGAATACGCCCTGGCCGTCGTGGTGGATCATCGACGTCTTGCCGTGGCGGATTTCGCCGGCCCGGTCCACTGTCGCTCCGTAGGCGTCGCCGATGCACTGGTGGCCCAGGCAGACGCCGAGGACGGGCAGCCTGGGGCCGAAATGCCGGATAACGTCGTTAGATATGCCGGCCTCCCGGGGCGTGCAGGGGCCGGGGGACACCACGATGCCCTCGGGCCGCCGGGCTTCGATCTCCTCGATGGAGGTCTTGTCGTTGCGGACCACTTCAACCTCCGCTCCCAGTTCGCAGAAGTACTGGTAGAGGTTGTAGGTGAAACTGTCGTAGTTGTCGATTAGCAGCAGCATCAGTACAGCTCCACCAATTCGAGCCAGTTGCCGTCGGGGTCCTGACAGTAGGACGCCTTGCGGACCATGTTGCCCGCGTCGTCGTACATAGGCGCCGGCGGCGTGGGATAGCTCAGGCCCCGGTTGCGGGTATTTTCGTAGAAGGCGTCGATGTTCTCGACGTAGAAGGCCAGGTGGGTGGCTCGGACGTCGTTTTTGTCGAAGTTGGCGTAACCGCCCTCCGGGTTGATGTACTGGATCAGTTCCAGCTGGTGGCCGTCGCCCATATCGAAAAAAGCGCCCTTGATGTGGGTATCGGGGAAACCCAACAAGGTGGTGGGGAAGTCGCCGGTGCGCTCGGTGCGCATGGTCAAGGTGAGGCCCAGCACGTCGGAATAGAACTCGACGGCGGCCTCCAGGTCCTTGACGATGAAGCCGGTGTGGAAGAATGACTTGAGCATTTTGGCCTCCTATGGGAGCAGAGGTTCCAGGGTTGCCAGCAATCGCTGAACTTGATTCAGACCATCACGAACCATCTCCTCCAGCAACCAACCCTCATAAAAGTTGGTGCGCAACGATGACGCCATTTGAAAATCGCGGCGGATATTGACGTCGCCTGATTCATTGGTCAGTAAGGCGGCGACCTCGAACAAGCTATCGTGGCTGTGATGCTCCAACCCGCGCTGCTCTGCTACCGCTTTCACGACTGAAGCAGCGGCGCCCCAGCCTTTCTCAGACGCCTGGCGGAGGTCGCCGTCTTCAAGTTCCACAAAGGCTTGCCGGAGAAAGTCCGATGCGGCCGTTTGGTACTTTAAAACCTGCATAAGACTCACTGCATCTTGTTGAAGGGCTGCATCCCTGCTGCTTTTATACCAAAGCAGCGCGCCGGCAAACCAGCGGGTTTCAGGCGATGCCCTCGGCGGCGTCGATGGCGCGTATCATTGCGCCGGACTTGTGGCGGGTTTCCATGTATTCGTCCTCGGCAACGCTGTCCGCCACCACGCCGCCGCCGGCCTGGACGTACATGACGCCGTCCTTGAAGATGCCGGTGCGCAGGACCAGGGCGGTGTCCATGTTGCCGTTGTAGCTGAAATATGCCACTGCGCCGCCGTAGGGGCCGCGGCGCTCCCGCTCCACTTCGGCGATGATCTCCATAGCGCGAATCTTGGGCGCGCCGGAGACGGTGCCGGCGGGGAAGCAGGCCCGCAGCGCGTCGTAAGTAGTCATATCGGGCCGCAGCTGGCCCTCAACGTGGGATACCAGGTGCATCACGTGGGAGAAACGCTCCACTTCCAGGAATTGCGTGACGTTGACCGTGCCGGGGACGCTGACGCGACCAATGTCGTTGCGGCCCAGGTCGAGCAGCATGATGTGCTCGGCCCGCTGCTTTTCGCTGGTTTTGAGTTCCTCCTCCAGCGCGGCGTCCTCGGCGGGGGTCTGGCCGCGGGGACGGGTGCCGGCGATGGGGTGCGTGGCCACGACGCCATCCTCCACTTTGGCGACGGTTTCGATGGCCGCGCCGACGATTTGGAAACCGTTGAGGTCAAGGTAGTACATATAGGGCGACGGGTTGCTGCCGCGCAGGGCGCGATATACCTGGAAAGGGTGGGCATTGGTCTGGCGGCTGAACCGCTGGGAGTTGACCACCTGGATCACGTCGCCGGCATAGATGTACTCGATGCACTTCTCGATCACCGCCTCGTATTCCGGCACGGTGAAGTTGGACTGTACCTCGCCGCCGACGGGCAGCGCGGGCTGCGCCAGCAACTCCGGCGGCAATTCCAGGGGACGGGAGAGGCGGTCAACCATGCGCTCGATTTTGGCGATAGCCTCGTCGTAAGCGGCGTCGATGTCGCCATCCAGCCGGGCGTGGCTGACTACCTTGATGTCGTGGCGCAGGTGGTCGAAAACCAGCAGGGTGTCGGTGAACATGAACACCGATTCGGGCAGGCCCTGGGGGTCGGATTCGGGCATGGGGACGCGCGGCTCAAAGTAATGCACTGCGTCGTAGGCGACGTAGCCGACGCCGCCGCCATGGAAGGGCGGCAGGCCGTCCACCGGCGCCAGGCGGTAGCGTTCCATCTCCTGCTGCACCAGGGAGAGAGGGTCAACCGGGCCGGAGGGCTGGTCGGCGCCGGTGCTGAACACGTCGTAGGGTTCGGTGCCGATGAAGCTGTAGCGGCCAATCCGCTCGCCGCCCGCCACGGATTCCAGCAGGAATGAATAGGGCGGGCGGGCGACTTTCAGGTAGGCCGAAACGGGGGTTTCCAGATCGGCGTTGATGGAGCGGTACACCGGACACAGGTTGCCCTGGCCGGCCGTGGCGCGGACTTGTTCCAGTGTGGGGTAGTAGGTACTCACGATGTTGCAGTCCATTGGTGTCTGGGGGCAGCGGTAGGCAAAAGAAACAGCCCGTCCCCTGCGGGACGAGCCTGAAAGGCCGCAATGCCACCCTGCATACGGTGTTTGACGGGCGGTTAACGTGGCCCAAGCGGCCCGGCCTACTCGATAACGGCTTTTCGGCGGGAGGCTCCGGGGTCCATTCGACGTCTGCGCCTGGCGCCGGTTCACAGCAACTCCGGCTCTCTGGGCCTCGCTGGACGCTTACTAATCCCCTTCACAGCCTGTGGGTATTCGAATCTGCGAGGTTAATTGTAGGGCGGGAGGTTAGGGGCGTCAACGTCCATGCGGCACAGTCGGGCTTATGGCTTCTCTATGCTCACCCTCACGCTGACGATGCCATTTCGTCGCCAAGCGCCGGCCCGGAATTCAGGTCGGCTTCTGAGGTTGCCCATTATATTGGATGATGGTGAAATCCGCTTGGCATTCCAGAGACGCACTTTCTCACTGCCATCCAAGTAAGTCTCTACTATCCACGCTTGTTTCGTGCGTAGTAAGGCGTCTTTGAAAGCTTCCGGTGACGATGGTTCGAGAGTGATGGGAAGTACTGTATCTTGCTCTGTAGTTCGTCTGGTACGCGTCGAGTTTGCTGGAACCTCCTGAGCCAAAATCAGGAGTGGCTGCTCACCAAGCATCGCATCCAAATCTACACCCGGATTCTCAACGAAGTCAGGCGGTTGGCAGACAGAATTGTCGGCAAAGTAGAGTTCCCAAGAAGCCTGGCGAATGGCTTTCTGCAATTCCGGGTGTGGATGCTGGTCTTCCGTCAGCATACCGGCCCAGAAAGGCATATAGCAGAAATTCCAGCCGGCCGTGAAAGCGTCGGGATTATGGGTATTTCCCCAGATATGGCGTAGCCCATAGCCCCTGCCGCGATGGAAACGCCGCCTTTGCAGAAGTAATCTTCCAAAGATTGGATTGGAGAAACGAGCTCTCCGATATGGATGCGTGTGTTGAGCATTGCTATGTACTCCGTTCAGCGGCGGGCGGGGAAACGGTTGAGAGGGCCGGGCCAGTTGAGGATGTGGTGGTTGTCGGTGATTAGCTGGTGGCCTTCCTGGGCGGTGGCGACGATGATGCGGTCCGCGGGGTCAGGAACCCGCGCAGTATGGCCACCGCTGCCGCGGCGTCAATGGAGCCTCGTTCGCGGCTTGGCTCGCGCCCGGACTCCCGCAATTCGGTGGCGCCGGCGTGGGACGTGAAGCCCTCGTCAACCGTCAGGACGGGAACAGCAGCGACCCGTTCCAGGGCACGGACGAACGAGGCGGTTTTGCGCGCCTGCTCACCGGACGCGCCATGGGCGTCGTAGGGCATCCCGACGATGATGGCCACGGCGTCGCGCCACTCGGCTTCATCCCGGATGGTTGCGACGTCGGCGCGCCGGCTGCGCCGCTGCACATATCCAGCGGGCAGTATTAACTCGCCCGGCGGGACGCTCACGGCCATTCCGATACGCCGGTCGCCCACATCCAGCCCCAGCAAGCGGCCGGCGCGGGCGAGGCTGGCGGGGTTAGTCGATGATACCAAGTCAGCCGTTTCCTAACTCAGGAAAGTAGGTGGCGTAAAATCCCCGGTCTCGTGTCAGAAAGGCGTCGGCTGCGAAAAGAGCATGAGCGCCAATCAGGAAGTCGGCAAGAACCCGACTCCTGGGGCCGCCGGCCCGCCGGTACTGCCCCCAACGCATTCCTGCCTCAAAGGCAATGTCAGTGTTTATCGGTGAAACCGCAACGCCAATTTCCTGCAAGGCGGCATACAAGTCTTCGCGATTGCCGAAAGACGGGGCTAACTCTGCATACACTATATCGCAATATCGCAAGCGAGGATAACGCCCCGCTCTTTGGCGGTTTGCCGGCGATTTATTGATGATGGGCCATGCACCGCATCGGCAAGCAGCACATCAACCAGAATGTTGGTATCAGCCGCCGAAGTCATGCCCCCGAATCTCCCGCAGATATTCATCTGTGCTCATGCCCGTATGCAAGATGCCATAGATGCGGTCGATAGGGTCATCCGATTCCGGCATTTTGCGGATGAACAGGCCGTAACCCGTCGCCGTAATCTGAATCTCCACCCCGCCCGTCAGCCCGCAGCGTTCCAACAGGTGCTTGGGGATAGTAATTTGGCCCTCTTCGGAGATACGCACATTGTCCTCCCCCGCTTTCGGTAGTTAGCCTGCTATACGATATTCTACCGAACGCTCTGTCATTTGCCCAACCCGTCCCGCACCAGGCCGGCCACGCTGTCCAACGCCGCGCCCAGCCGGTCGGGCTGCCGGCCGCCGGCCTGGGCCGTTTCGGGACGGCCGCCGCCGCCGCCGCCCATGAGCTTGGCGGCGTCGCGGGCAATGTTGCCGGCGTGGAGGCCCCGATCCACCAGATCTGCGGTCAGCATGGTGACGATGATGGGGGAGCCGTCGATCACCGCGCCCAGGGCCACCACCGCGCCGTCCAGCTTCTGCTTGAGGAAGTCGCCCATCTCGCGCATGGCCTCAACGTTATGGGCCGAAGTGACCGCGGCCACCAGCTTCACGCCATCCACATCCCGGGTGCGGTTGAGCAGAGATTCGGCCTCGGAGCGCAGGCCGGCCCGCTCCGCGTCGGCCAACCGGCGTCGCAGCGTCTCGGTATCGGCCATATAGGCATCCAGGCGGGCCTCCAGCTCGGTAACCGGAGCCTGCAACTTTCGGGAGATTGCTTCCAGGGTGGCCGATTGCTGCACGAAAAGCTCCTCGGCGGCCCGGCCTGTCATGGCCTCGATGCGACGCATTCCCCCGCCGATGCTGGACTCGCCCAAGACCACCAGCGTGCCCACTTCTCCGGTGGCGTGAACGTGAGTGCCGCCGCAAACTTCAAAGCTGAACGGGTCGGCGTCGTCCTGCCCGGCCATGCGCACCACGCGCACCACGTCACCGTAGCGGTCGCCGAAGAAGGCCAGCGCGCCGTCGCGCACGGCGTCGGTATAAGTAGTCTCCTGGGCGGTCACGGCCAGGTTCTCGCGGACCTTCCTGTTGGCCAGGCTCTGCACGGCCAGCCGCTCGTCGTAGGTCATCGCGCCGACGTGGTTGAAGTCAAAGCGCAGCCGGCCCGTATCGCACCGGGAACCGGCCTGCCGCACGTGAGGGCCGAGGACGGAGCGCAGCGCAGCATGGAGCAGATGCGTTCCGCTGTGGTTGCGCGACGCGTCCAACCGTCGCTCCGCCTCAACCTGCGCGGTAACGGCGTCGCCCAGGGCGATATCGCCGTCGGCCACCACGCCCCGGTGGACGATGAGGCCGGCCACCGGGCTTTGCGTGTCCTCAACCCGCATACTGCCGTTTGGTCCAGTAATGGTGCCCCGGTCGCCAACCTGTCCGCCACCTTCAGCGTAGAAGCAAGTTTCCGATAGGACTACTTCGACCTGCTGCCCGCGAGCGGCCTGTCCCACGGCCCCGCCATCCCGCAGTATGCCGACGATGCGGGATTCAATTGCGGTACGGCCATAGCCGGAAAACAGGATACTGCCGGCGCCGAGGTTTTCGTAGGCGGTGACGATTTCCATGCTGCCGGTGACCTGATGCCCGGCCCGGTCCCGCTCCCGCTTGGCGGCCATCTCGGCATTGAAACCGTCCAGATCCACGGCCAGCCCGTACTCTCGACGGCCGATTTCGTCCACCAGCTCCGGCGGAAAACCGTAGGTGTCGTAGAGTTCAAAGGCCACCGCGCCGTCAATGACACCGGCCGAGCGAGATGTTTCCAGCCGCTCTTCCAGCAGTGGCATTCCCTGGCGGATGTTGTCGAGAAATTGGGTTTCCTCCAACCCGACCACACGGCGGATGAAGTCCCCGTTTTCGGCCAAAGCCGGGTAGGCGACGGCGAAGCGGGCGATCACCGCGCCGGCAACGTCGGTCATAAAGGGCCGGTCCAGGCCCAGCTGCCGGCCGTAGCGAATGGCCCGGCGGATGATGCGGCGCAGCACGTAGCCTCGCTCGCTATTGGAAGGGACCACGCCGTCACTGATGAGGAACGACGCGGCGCGGGCGTGCTCGGCGACAACACGGATGGCGTAGTCGGTATCGACGCTTTCGCCGTAACGGATCCTTGAAGAATCCGGGCCGGTGAGCCCGCATACGGCGTCGATGATGGGTTGAAACAGGTCGGTCTCATAGACGTTGGGTTTGCCCTGCAGGACGGCGGCGGCCCGCTCCAGGCCCATGCCGGTGTCCACGCTGGGCGCGGGCAGGGGAGTGCGGACGCCCTCCAGGTCCTGGTAGAACTGCATGAAGACCAGGTTCCACAGCTCCACGAACCGCTCGCAGTCGCAGTTGGGATGGCAGCCGCCCGGCTCGGCGGGTATGCCGTCGTCGGCTTCGCGCCGCAGCATGGCGGTGAGCTCGTCCGGCGCCACCATCTCGTCGGTGACGGGATGCTGGCCCTTGCCCTTTTCGGCGCCGCCGTCGTAGTGCAGCTCGGAGCAGGGGCCGGTGGGGCCTTCCAGGCCGGCCGGCCCCCACCAGTTATCGCTGTTGCCGTAGCGGTAGATGCGCTCCGGCGGCACGCCGATGTCGTTATGCCAGAGGTCGTAAGCCTCGTCGTCGTCCAGATGGACGGTCACGTACATCCGCTCCGCTTCCAGACCGAACACGTTGGTGCAAAGGTCCCAGGCAAAGGCCACGGCGTCCTTCTTGAAGTAGTCCCCGATGCTGAAGTTCCCCAGCATCTCGAAGAAGGTGAGGTGCTTGTGATCGCCCACCTCGTCAATGTCGGTGGTCCGGAAGGACTTCTGGCAGCTGGTGAGCCGGCGGCGCGGCGGCGTCTGTTCGCCCATGAAGAAAGGCTTGAAGGGGACCATGCCGGCGGAGGTGAACATCAGCGTCGGATCGCCGGCCGGTATCAGCGACGCGGAGGGCATGTACAGATGCCCCCGTTCCTCAAAAAATTGGCTGAAAGATCTGCGAATACTGTCGCCGTCCGTATTCATACCAGGTTACGACTCCCGTAAGTTGCGTTACGAAAAAAGGCCATTGGGGGACGCAACCGATTGTAGGGGACGGGCGCGAACAGCGTCAACGATTGAGGAGCATGTATGGGTCAGCCCCCAGCTTGAGCGCGGAGGAAATCGATGAGGCGGGCGAAGTTGGGGCAGGCGGCGTACACGGCATCGGGGTTGAGTAAGTTGAGCAGGACCGGGGCGTGGGCCGTTTTATCATAAACGCGTTTGGGCGTGCCCCGGGTTGCTTCGCGCAATCGATCTAACACGTCGTTCTTGAGAACGATCTCCGGTTGAGGATTGTTGGGCAAAACACGGGCGTTGAAGCTAGGCCCGTAGTACTCTCGCAGAGTGTCACGATCCGCCAAAAACCATGCCTCCATCAATTGGACCATGAAAAACATCTGGTCCAAAGTGCCTGGCAAACGGGTGCGGGAAGTCACAGTTTGCCGTAGCCTATCTAAATCGTCGCCTTCTGAATCGATCAACAGCAGGGAATCTGGAGACAATGCTCTGCCGAAACGGGTAATCGCCCTGTCCCTGCCGCGACAAGCGTACACATCGATGCTGATATCGCGACCAACGGCCCTGCGCAGGAAATTTCTCATCGGGCGACGCAGGTGTGGGCCGCCTTCCAAGTACACATCCATCTGTTGGTCAGTGTACTCCACCCATAGCGCCGGCCATCCAGACTTCGCCCAACGGTTGATCTTCCAGCCAGTCTTCCAGTTGTTCACGGCTGAAGCGCTTGAATTGCGTCCCGTCAGCGGGGTGGCGATCCCGCTCGCATACCACCACGGAATCAGGTTGTGCCGACAATCGGTCAATCAACCAGGGGGAATGAGTAGTGACTATCAACTGGGTGCGCTGGGATGCTTCGATTAGCAACTCAATCACCAAGTCGAGGGAATCGGGGTGCATGGCGATTTCCGGTTCCTCAATGCAAGTCAGTGGCGGTGGCTTGGGGTGGCACAAGATGGCCAGCAAAGCGATGAACCGGATGGTTCCACCGGACAGGCGCGTTGCCGGCAAGTGACGGGACAGGCCGGCTTCCCGCACGGCCAAGCTAACTGTGTTGCCATATATCGGCGTGTGCAGGCTTTTGTACGTCTCGTAAAACCGCTCCAAGTATTCGTCCATTGTTGAACCCAGCCCGCGACGTTCCCGCAAGTCCTTCACCACCAGGGCCAGGTTGCTGAAATCCTCTTCCAGAAAGTCAACAGGGCCGTCGGTCGGCTGCGGCGACCGCACTGCGCTGTTACGGCCAACTTCCCAGCCGCGATAAATTTTCATCGCAGAGAGCGCGCGGGAAATTTCAGTGAGCGCCGGATAGTCGGCCGGGTTGCGTATTTCACTCAACACCGATTTGCCGCGAGGAACATCGACCTGTGCCGGTTCGTCTCCGTAGTCGGCAAGAGTGCCGTCAGTCCGTGTTGGCCAGAGCCGTGCCTGCTCATTTGATGCTTGAAAGCAGGGCCGCACATAAGCTGTTTTGCTCTGCTCAATTTCAACAAGGTCGAGCCTCTCGATTAGGGAACGGACGCGATTATTCCCCACCAAGATTTGCAATTGATACTTGTAGGGCGATCCCGGATTCGCAAACACAGTCTCAACCCTGCCCAGGTGAAAAGGCGTTTCCGAGCGTCCCGGCCCGTTCCAGACCCAATCGCCGGTCGGGCCGTTGTTGCGTAGGAACCCGGCAATGTCGCTGGGGACTGCCCGCAGCAGCGCAATCACGTCAATCAGATTGGACTTGCCCGACCCGTTAGCGCCAATCAGGACGTTCAAAGGCCGCAAATCCAGCTCGGTGTCCTTGAACGACAAGATATTTTTGAGGTGCAGCGAGTTGATCAGCATGGCAACCCCCGTTGCTGCGCCGTGGCGACCATGGGGCGATGACCGCCCGCATATCCCCGCTATGTTACCATAGGCCCCGATGCAGACTGCCCCCACGCACCCTGGCCCCCTCCGCGTCATCGCGGGTAAGGTTCCGCACTATCTCAACGCCATCAACGTGTCGGAATCGCTGTTCGCGATGCCTTTTGGCTACATCGGGATGGTGCTGGCGTCCCATTACTCCGGCGGCAGCGGATGGCCCGGCTGGCACGCCTTCATCTGGATCACGTTGGCCTTCTTGGGTGTCCGCACGCTGGGTATGTCGGCTAACCGCATCATCAACGCCCGGGAAGACGCGCGCAATCCGCGCACGGCCGGCCGGCACCTACCCGCCGGCGTTCTGAAACCCCTGGAAGTGGGCGGCATGGCGACGGTGGGAGCAGCCATATTCTTCGTCGCCGCCTGGCAGCTGAACCCTCTGGCGCTGCTGCTGGCGCCGGTGGCGGCGGCCTACGTCGTCCTCTACTCTTTCGCCAAGTATTACACCTGGCTGTGCAGCCTGATGCTGGGGCTGGCCCTGTCCATCGCGCCGTCGGGAGCCTGGATCGGCGTGACCGGGCAATTGATCTGGCAGCCGGTCCTGCTGACCTTCGCCGTGGCCATGTGGGCCGGCGGCTTCGAGACTATCTACGGCAGCCTGGACTACGATTTCGACCGGGCCAACCGTATCAATTCCATCGCCTCCCGGTTCGGCGTCCGCAACGCCATCCGCACCACGCGAGCGCTGCACAGTCTGGCCGCGGCCGCGCTATTCGCGTTGGGCATCTGGATGGGCCTCAACGTCTTCTACTTCATGGGCTGGGCCGTGGCCGTAGTCCTGCTGATCTATGAGAACAACCTGGTCAAAGGGGGCGAGCCGGCCAAGGTGGGCAAAGCCTTCGGCTTCAACAAGTACATCTCAACCCAACTGCTGGGCTTCACCATACTGGCCGTGGCGCTGCCCTTCGATGGTTTTCTGCCGTGGTAAGGGATGGCCAAAAACAGGATTTACGGGATTTGAGGATTAGCAGGATTGGAGAGGTTTTGCGAAAGACACTCCTGACGCCGTCTCCGAGCAGGACGGCATGGAAATCATATTTGACGGCGACAAACCTATGGGCTGAGGCTGGCACAGTGGGTTTGGAGCGGGCAGAAGGGTCTGGGCAAGTTGCTTGCGGCCTGATGCCCAGCCGAGGGCCTGGTTGCAACCCGGCTCTACGGACTCTGCCGGAAATCCCCCCGTGTGTGGGACGATTACGTTGATACCCAGAGCTTTCACCGTCGGCTCGCAATATCGTACAATACGGCGGCTCCATGAGACTGGCGACATCCAGCGAAATAACCTGAACTGAGAACATGGCTTCATCCGCATCGAATGTACCAAGCCCCGGCGATACCGGCGCGTTGCATTTCGGCGCCAGCATGGCGCTTCCCGCCCACCGCACCGTGGAGCAAGCGCGGTTGATGGAGGAACTCGGTTTCGAATATATGGGAGCGGGAGAACACTTCATGCGGGGACGTCCGCCCGGACCTACTCACGCCGCGCTGCCGCTCCTGGCGGTGGCGGCCGGCGCCACCGAGCGGATGCGGATACTCACCTCAGTCACCCTGGCTCCCTTCTACCATCCGCTGATGCTGGCGCGCATGACGGCGACATTGGACATTGCATCCGGAGGGCGGCTTACGCTGGGCATCGGCGTCGGAGGCGAGTTTGCCGTGGAGTACGAAAATGCCGGCATCAACATCAGGCATCGTGGACGACGGACGGATGAATGTCTCGAAGGGCTCCGGCGCCTGTGGACTGACGACTCCGTGACGATGCGTGGCCGGCATTACACGCTGGACGAGGCCGCCATTAACCCGAAGCCAACCCAGCAACCGCATCCTCCGGTGTGGGTGGCCGGCCGAAGAGACGCCGCCATGCGCCGGGCAGTGCGTTTCGGGGACGGGTGGCTGCCTTATTTCTACAGTCCCGAACGATACGCGGATAGCGTCGAGAAGATCAACGCCTTTGCCGCCGAAGAAGGGCGCGACCTATCCGGTTTTCAATGGGCATTCTTTCCCTACATCGCTCTTGCGCCCACCGAAGAGCAGGCCGCCCGGACTGCCGCCCAATCCCTGGGCAACCAGTACGTTTACGGTGGCGAGTTTATCAATATCGTGAGGCGTTACTGCCTGCTGGGTACGCCCAAAATGTGTATCGAGAGGTTGCAGGAGTACATCGACGCCGGCGCTCGCTACATAATCTTCAGCATCGCCGCGCCTCCTGAAGACCGCCGCCGACATCTGGAGGTAGTGGCCAAAGACATTGTTCCCCATTTTCAGTCGCATTGAACTCGTTGAGGCATCGGACGTAGTATCCCGCTCATGCGTGCCCACTTTGTCATTGCGAGCGTGGCGTGGCAATCTCGTCGGCGTAGCAATGGCCGTCCCGGCAAGACTCTCGTGGCCGGCAACCGGCGCCGCTGGAACGAGATTCCATCGCCCGCCTGCGGCGATCGTGGAATGACGAGTTAAAGCGGGTACGCATGAGAGTATCCCGGCGCTGACCTCCATGTTGTATAATGGCGTCCCAAAGTGTGTTGGAAGAAATCGCCAAGCCGCTCCCTGTCCCCAAGCATCGGAGTACGTGAGCTAAATGAGCGTTATTGGACTGCTCGATAATAAATTTGACGGCACCCCCGCCGCGGTCTCCCCGGTTTCCATGCAACCCAGAGGCAACCGCACACGCCGGGTGATGATGGTGCAGCCGGCATCGGCGGGCGGCAACTTTGAGTACATTGCCATACCCCGCCAAGGCATGCTGTTCCTGTCCGGGGCCCTGGCGCAATGGGACGGACCTTACGTATATGAGCGGGATATCTGGTTCGAAGACCGATTGGGCCGCATGGATCCGGACAAAGACCTGGACGGGATCCACGTGCTGATGATCACTTCGCTCATCAACGAGACGCCCCGCGCCTACGAAATAGCCAGGGAAGCCCGGCAGTTTCATCCCGATTTGGTGATCCTGGGCGGCGGGCCACAGATGAGTCCCCTGCCGGAGGAAGCTATCGAGCGCGGCGGATTCGATGTCATCGTCAATCGGGAGGGCGAAGACATCATCGGGCAGTTGTGCGACATCCTGCTGACTTGGCGCGACGACCGTAGATATACCTACTTGGAGCGCGTCGCCGGCATCTCCTTCATGCGGGACGGTCATCTGATCCAGACCCGGCGCAAGGGTTTGGTTGCTCCCGATTTCGTCCCGCTGCCCGACTTTCGCTCAATCCGCGGGTTGTCTCCGGGGAGTCCCATGGCGGGAGCCGTATTGGAAACGGTGCGCGGCTGTACCGAAAATTGCTCCTATTGCCAGGTCATTCAGCAGTTCCTGGGTTATCGTCTCATCGATCGCGAAACCGAGTTCCGGCGATTGGAACAGTTGGAGGACTTGGCCGCCGATGGCCTCATACACACCGGCCGGAACGGCAAGTTCAATGTGTTCATCTCCGACGACCTGCACACCCCGCCGCTGCGCGCGGTCAAGTTCCGTAACGAGCGGTTGGAAAGATTGAAGGGCTGGATGGGCAGGACCGACTCCATGAACATGATCTGCCAGGCGCGGGCCGAAATCGGACAGGACGAGGAACTGTCCGACGCGCTGCTGGAAGCAAACGTCAAAATGCTCTATCTGGGCGTGGAGTCCAACAACGCCGAAAGCCTGGCCGCCGTCCGCAAGCGCCAGGAGCCCGGTCAGATGGAAAGAGACCTGGTGCGCCTGAATGAAAAGGGATTCTCCGTTGTCGCCATGACCATCATCGGGTTGCCTTACGACACCGAAGAAACGATCATGACGCTGGCGGACTGGGTTACCCAGCACAGCCGTTACCAAACGGCTAACCTGCTGACTCCGTTGCCCGCCACGTCCAACTGGAGCCTGAAACCGCTGAACGCCAACGGAGAACTACTCCAGGAAGGCGAGATGCGGCCCTACGAGCTTTACACCGGCCGCCAGTTCGTTCACGAAGACGATCGCTGGACTATGGCCGAAAGCCGGGAACTGTTCGACCGCTACAGCGCGAAACTCACGTCTATCGATGCGTTGTACGGTCGCATCTTCCGCATCCTGGGCAACTACCGATTGCGCCAGGCCCGCAGCGTACAGGACTTGTCCGAAACTACCGAAACGATGCGGAATTGGTCGTACCAAGTGGAACAGGCCGGCAAGGAGTTCGGAGAGCACCTCAACCAGCGTGTCACCGAATTGTCGGAGACGCTCCGCTCGGTCAGCCAGCCCCTGTCCAACATGGGGTCCGATTTCATGGACAACCTTCGCACTCGCATCAACGAAGCGTCGGAGGCGCTGCGCAACTACGCCGAGCGGGCGGACAGCGGCAGTAAAGACGTCGCCGCCAACATCTCCGTCCGAGTGAACGAGGTGACCGAAATACTGAACGGCGTCCTCGAGTCCGCCAGCCAACGCCGTAATCCCAATCGAGCGAGATAGCATGGCCGACAACGGCGCCCCTGGCCGGAGGGTGGTGGTAACGGGACTGGGTATGGTCAGCCCCTTGGGGCTGGACGTATCCGATACTTGGGACGCCATTGCCGCCGGCCAGTCGGGGATCGATTACATCACCGGCTTCGACCCGGAAGCCTTCGACACTCGGTTCGCCGCAGAAGTCAAAGGGTTCAATGCGGAAAACTATCTTGACCGCAAAGAAGCGCGCCGCATGGACCGCTTCGCCCAGTTCGCCGCTGTTGCGGCCCAGGAGGCTTGCCGCCAGGCCGACCTTAACCCGCGGGGCATGGATCGCTACAGCGTCCACGCTGTCATCGGCAGCGGCATCGGCGGCATCAGCACGTTGACGGAGCAGCACCAGGTGCTCCTGGAGCGGGGCCCCCGGCGGGTCACGCCGTTCCTGATTCCGATGATGCTGGCCGACATGGGTTCGGCGCAAGTTTCCATGGTGACCGGCGCAATGGGCGCCAACTACTGCATAACTTCATCCTGTAGCAGTGGGGCCGATGCTATCGGGACCGGCTGGGACCTCATCCGCCACGGAAAGGCGGAGGTTGTGCTGGCCGGTGGAGCGGAAGCGCCTATCGCGCCGCTATCGGTGGCCGGTTTTAACGCCCTGCGGGCGCTGTCACGACAGAATGACAACCCGAAACAGGCGAGCCAACCGTTCAACCGTCACCGGGACGGATTCGTGCTGGCAGAGGGCGCGGCAGTGATGGTGCTGGAGAGCGCGGATCACGCCGCCGCGCGGGGCGCAGAACCCCTGGCCGAGCTGCGCGGCTACGCGGCTACCAGCGACTCCCACCATCTCACCGAGCCCAATCCAACGGGCCAGAGCGCGGCCGCCGCCGTTACCGCCGCGCTGGCGTCGGCCGGGTTGGCTCCGGAGAATGTTGACTACCTCAACGCCCATGGCACTTCGACGCCGCTAAACGACTGGCACGAGACCAAGGCGCTGAAACTGGCATTGGGAGACCACGCCTACCGGATTCCCGTAAGCAGCACCAAGAGCATGACCGGGCACTTGCTGGGCGCCGGCGGCGCATTGGAAGCCGTGGTTTGCGTCATGGCGATGCGCCAAGGATTGATGCCGCCCACGATCAACTTGGACGAACCCGACGAAGAGTGCGACCTGGACTACGTTCCCAACACGGCTCGGCCGGCGGAGTTGAACGTGGCGCTCAGCAACTCTTTCGGATTTGGCGGACATAACTCGGTAATCGTTCTGACGCGCGCCGGTTTGTGACCAGCGTGGCCGGTGTATCGCGCCAGTTCAATCCTCCACCCAAACGATGGCTGTTGCCGCCGCCGGTGGAAGGGCACCGGTTACCCCCGGATCTATCGCCCGCTGCGGTGCAATTACTGCTTTCCCGCGGCATAGCCGATACGGCAACGCTGAAAAGTTTCTTGAACCCGCCCGGGGTTCCATACGATCCCGGCTTGCTGGCCGGCATCAGCGACGCATTGCCACGGTTGGCCGCCGCGGTCCGAGATGGCGAAACCGTGGCCGTGTTCGGCGATTTTGACGTCGACGGGATCACGGGTACGGCTATATTGTGTGAAACGCTCGACCGATTGGGGTGCCGCGTCATTCCCTACCTGCCGGACCCGGTGTCCGAAGGCCACGGCATGAACTCCAGCGCCGTGGAGAAGCTCGCGGCTCAAGGCGCCACGCTGATGGTTACGGTGGACTGTGGGGTCAGCGACGCCGCCGAAGTGGCCCTGGCCGCCCAACGCGGCGCCGATGTGGTCATTACCGACCACCACGTACCCCCACTGAAGCGCCCGGATGCTATCGCCATCGTCAACCCCAGGATGCCGGACAATCAATATCCTTTCCCAGAGTTGTGCGGCGCCGGCATTGCTTACAAACTAGCCACGGCGTTGCTGGAACATCTGGGCGCGCCGCCGGATCCTTCTCTGCTGGAATTGGCCGCCCTTGGGACAATAGCCGACTTGGTGCCATTGCGCGATGAGAACCGCTATTTGGTGCAGCGCGGCCTGGCGTTTTTGCCCGATACCCGGCGGCCCGGTCTCCGCGCTCTGTTGCGGCGCGTCAATCTGGAAAGGCAGTCCATACGCGCCGAGCATGTCTCGTTCCAAATTGCGCCACGATTGAATGCCTCGGGCCGCATGGCCCACCCGGATACCTCGCTGAACCTGTTGCTGGCGCGGGACACGCAAGAGGCCGAACGGCTGGCCTCCCGTTTGGAGCAGTTCAACTCCCAGCGCAGGGAGTTGACGGCCCGCGCCACAGAGATCGCCGTTGACCGGGTGCTATCCGACGGTCATTTGCCGGCCATCATCATCACCCATGATGACGCTTATACACCCGGCATCAACGGATTGGTGGCATCCCGCCTGGTGGAATTATTCAATCGCCCCACCGTCGCGCTGGCCAGGACTGATGACGAACACCTGGTAGCCAGCGCGCGCAGCGCCGGCGGATTCAATCTGATTGAGGCCATTTCCCGATGCGAGGACTTGCTGGTGCGGTACGGAGGGCATCGCGCCGCTGCCGGGTTCACCGTCAACAAACGCGATTTTCCGCTGGTAGTCGAGCGGCTCATGCACATCGCCAACACCGAACAAGGCTTGTTCGGCCCCGAACCTACTCTGGAAATCCATGCCGAAGGCTCTTTGGAGGAAATAATCAACCCGGCGTTGTCGAAACTCTGCTCTCAACTGGAGCCTTTTGGCAAGGATAATCCGACACCACGCTACCTGACGCGCCGCGCTCGCGTCCACAACTGGGGTTACGTCGGCGGGAGCGGCCAGCATCTCAAGCTGCAAGTGAGCAGCGGGTCCCGTTCCGTCGATGCGCTGGCCTGGAACTACGCCGGGGACTGGGGCGGGTACGACGCCGTGGATTTAGTGTTCCAATTGGCCGAAGATAGTTATCGCGGGGAGCGACGAACCTATTTGCGGATCGACGATCTCAGGCCGGCGGTATAATTGGCTACAGCAGGCAGAAGGAGGCGCTTCCATGACACAGCCTAAAGCGAAACCCCGCGCCAAACTGACCTACGCGGACTACGTGGCGATGACGCCGCCGGCCATCCCCGGGCCGCGCTATCAACTCATCAATGGAGAACTGATTGAAATGGCCAGCCCCCTTGTCCGGCATCAGCTTTTCCTCGTTCATTTGAGCGCGCAGATGGCAATGCAGGTGGTCGCTCTCAGAATCGGCGAAATTCTCATCGCGCCTTGTGACGTGCATATCGACGAGTTCAACACCTACCAGCCTGACCTTCTGTTCGTGTCAGTTGCCCGGCGGAACATCGTTGACGATCACGGCGTAACCGGCGCGCCAGATGTGGTAGTGGAGATATTGTCCGATACCACCCGGCGGCGTGACCTCAATGAGAAGCTGCCGGTTTATATTGCTGCCGGCGTGCGGGAAGTCTGGATTGTGGATCTGGACACGGAAACGGTGGCGGTGTATCACGGCGACGGAGCAAACTCAATGCCGGTAAGGACGCTAACCGCCGGGGATGTGCTGACATCGGATGCGGTGCCGGGCGTCGCCATTGAGTTGGGGCCGATATTCGCCCGCGCTCAAGCCACACCGTAGAGCTCGCTGCGCAATGGAGGCAACCTGATGACCCAGCCCAAAGCGAAACCCACTGTCAAGCTGACCAACGCGGACTATATGGCGATGACGCCGCCAGTTCCCGACGGGCCGCGCTACCAACTCATCAATGGAGATTTGATTGAAATGGCCGCACCACACGACCCGCATCAAGTTTTCCTGCTGTGGCTGGGTTCAGGGGTACTGTTGCAGGTGGACGCATTGGGCATCGGGGAAGTTCGCATCGCGCCTTACGATGTGATGATTGACGAGGTCAACACCTATCAGCCCGACCTGCTGTTCGTGTCAAACGCGCGGCGGCATATTTTTGACCATGACCGGCATGGCATCACCGGTGCCCCTGACGTGGTGGTGGAGATACTGTCTGACTCAACCCGGCGCAGGGACCTGAGCGAGAAATTGCTCGTTTATCTCAGGGCTGGCGTCCGGGAAGTCTGGATTGTGGACCTGGACGCCGCCACGGTGGCAATCCACGCCGGCGACGCCGCGACTCCGGTAGCCGCATTCACCGCCGGAGATACGCTAACTTCGGACGCCATGCCTGGCGTGGCGGTTGACCTGGCGCCAATATTCGCCCGCGCCCAAGCCGCTCCGTAATCCCTACGCTTCTTCCGCTTCCGCCGACCCAACGGTCTGTTGCCGGCGATCCGGCCGACGCACCAGGCGGGCGCGGTAAATCAGGAGCGGTACTGTTACCAACATTACAGCCAGGGCCACCAGT
The DNA here is from genome assembly GCA_964347975.1 of uncultured Dehalococcoidia bacterium. Lineage (GTDB taxonomy): Bacteria > Chloroflexota > Dehalococcoidia > Lucifugimonadales > UBA3495 > Bin87. Next base: position 2,631 of record CAYGAY010000030.1, on the reverse strand, counting down.
TGGGCCTCATTGAACCCGAATATGTAGGTGTTCTGTTCCTGGCGCACGAAGGAAATGAAGAAGCGGCCCGCCGAATATCCCGCGAAGAACAGGGCGAACAACATTCCGCGCGGCCGGATGCGATCTTTCAGCAGCCAGAGTACGCCGGCCAGTATGAGGCAGAAAATCAGTTCGTAGGCCACGGCCGGATGAGAGGCCGGCCTGTCGTAGCCCGGGCTGTCAGGGTCGGTGTACACCCAGGCCCAGGGCAGGTCGGAGAAGCTGGACAAATGCTCGCCGTTGATCACGTCGCCGATACGCCCGATGGCCAGGGCAATGAGCAACGCGGGCGCGGCCACATCGGCGAGATGGGCCACCGACGGCATCTGCGGAAAAGGCCGGTGCATCCCCGTCCACCGCAGGACAGCGTTGTCGCAGACACGATGCAGCCAGGTAGCGTTGCGCATGGTGATGTACGCGGCCCCTCCAGCGAACCCGCCCAGATAAGCCCCGAAAATAGCGATGCCTCCATTCCAGAAGTAGAGGATCCGCTCCGGGTCGTACTGGTACACGTCGTCCCAGAAATCGACCACGTGCAATATGCGCGCTCCGATGATGCCGCCTATGATGCACCACGTCGAAACCGACAGGATGGCGTCTCCGTCCAACCCCTCACGCCGGCCCCAACGCCAGGTGAGATACACGGCCACCGCCACGGCTACGAAGGTAAAGAAACCATGCCAGGAGAGAATGAACCCGGCGGTGCGTATGATGTCCGGGTCGAAAGGAATGCTCAATACGGCAAGAATATCCATCGGCGCGTGGTGTCTCCTCAAACTGTTGGGTCAATGCCGGCATCAGCCGCCGGAGAAAGTGTCCGCACAAGGTACGCCGTCGCGCCCGTACCCTGCAAGGCGGCGGCGACCCTTCTCCACTCACTTTCCGAGGACGGCAAGCAGAACAGCGCTGGGCCGGCTCCCGAAAGCCGGGGCGGGTGTTGTGCCGCTGCCGCCACTCTATTCCATACGTCGGCCAAGCCGGGAAAGATTGCTTTGGCGGGCCGCTCGAAAGTGTTGCGGCAAAGGTTCGTGGTCAATGAATGGGTATTTAGCCCATCAGCCAGTTGTTTCGTGTGACGGCCGTCGGAAAAATCGTCGGGTGTCAGAGCGCGGTACAAAGACGGCGTCTTGGCGAGAATGGTTTCAGATGGCGCAACCACCAACACGTCAATGGATGGCAAATCCGAGAGCATGGTTATCTCATCGCCCCGTCCGGTGCCAAGGGCAGTGCCGCCGGTGATCAGAAACGGTACATCCGTCCCCAATGCAGCGGCGATTGATGCCAAGTTGCTGACCGCCAACCCCAAACCCCAGAGCCGGTTCAGGCCCAATAACGCAGATGCGGCGTCCGCCGATCCCCCGCCCAGTCCAGCCGCCACGGGTATGCGCTTGGACACATGGATGCGGGCCTGTGCCGGGATGCCGGCTCGTTCTGCCAGCCTGGTCGCGGCGGCCCAGACGATGTTATCCCTGCCTTGTAATTCCGGATCGTCGCACGTAACCACCAATTCGTCGGCCACTGACAAGGTGAGCCTATCCGCTAGATCCACCGTTTGGAGGACAGTGACGACGTCGTGATAGCCGTCATCTCGCCGGCCGACTACTTCAAGGGAAAGATTGATTTTGGCATAAGCCGGGATATGCAGCGGTCGGGATTCCATCACCCGATTCTAACAGAGAAACTAAAGGGAACGACTGCGGGGCGTTCGCTCAGGCCATCCAGCGTCAAGCGCGGCCCACTCCGAGATGGACAGCGTGGCCGGGCGCCGCTGAGGGTCGATACCTATTCCGGCCAAGGTGGCCTCCACTATAGCCGGAGACGCTCCGGTTCCCCTTGACAGTGAATTGCGCACGGTTTTGCGTGGCGCGCTGAATCCCGCTCGCGCCAGCGCGAAAAACCCATCGCGGTCATTGACCGGCGCCACCGGCTTCGGGAGGACCTCCAATCGGACCACGGTGGATGACACCTTGGGCGGCGGGCGAAAGCAGCGGGGCGGAACGTGGGTCACCACCGACGCAGCGGCATAGAACTGGGTTGCCACCGACATCAGGGTCATCCTGCCCGGAGCGGCAGTCATGGCCTCTCCCACTTCGCGCTGAACCATCACTACCATGATGGTGGGCGGAGTATCCGCTTCCAGGAACCGGCGGACGATGGGAGCCGCTGCGTAGTAGGGCAGGTTGGCAACCAACTTGTAGGGCATTGCTCCGCCCACCAAGTCGGCGATCTCAACGCTGCGGGCGTCTCCGTGGCGGACGTTCAAGTTGGGCGGATCGCCCAGGCGAGCCGGCAATTCACCAGCCAGGGTCGCGTCCAACTCGACCGCGACGACCTGGCCGGCGCGTTCCAGGAGACGACGGGTCAGGAATCCCGTCCCCGGCCCGATTTCCAGGATCGTGTCAGCCTCCGTCGGTTCGGCAGCCGCGACGATGCGATTGGCGATCCTGCCGTCGGTGAGGAAATGCTGCCCCAGCGATTTGCGTGGGCTACGCCTGGCCAAAGGTATGGTAGAGGTGTCGGACATTGGGGCGGTGTTTCCGGATTCCCTAAACTCACAAACGAAGTGCAACACTTGATAAAGGTGTTGCCATG
>CAYGAY010000029.1:0-39739 GCA_964347975.1 uncultured Dehalococcoidia bacterium | reverse complement strand
TCGCAAAGGTTCATTACCTCGGGAGTTAGGTGGAGTTTGTCAACACGCCCTAGAATCAATAAGGGGGACAGTGTCCGCTACAATCACTACCAGAGACCAACTGTTCTTTGATTATCTGCGAGAAACCAGCAGAATCGACGAGCAAATCGACGCTCTTGACCGCCGTTTGGAATTGATGCAACGATACATAGAACGCCAACGCAATCGGCGGGAAGAGAACTATCAACGTTGGATCACCTTTATACTCGGCTTTGTCGCTTTGATGCAGTTGTGTATCGGTATTCCTGCCCTATTGGCCAGCGGAATATCGCTATGGGCCGGGATTATTCTAGGCAGTGTCAGTTTTCTGTCAGTTTTATTATGGGCATTTTGTATCTTCCGGTGGTGGACGGCGTTCTCCCGTAGATAAATGGCACCTCACCCGATTTCCACCGCATCCCCCACCCGCACGGCGCCGGGCCGCTCCACGATGCCGTACACGCCGAAGTACGCCGCCAGCGCGTTGGGGCGGTAGCCCAGGATAGATTTCACGGCGTCGGTGTCGGTTTCGCCGGTTACGGGGTCCTGGTCGATGATGGCGCAACGGGGATCAGGAGCGAGGATGCGGATTACGGCGTCGCCTACGGTGATTTGACGGTTCATCCAGCCGTCCTCCTGGTGTGGTTCGCAGCCGTCCAGCAAGAGGGTGGGCCGAAACCGGTCCGTGGAGAGGCGCTCGTCGTCGGACATACCCATCTCGGATGACAACCGCGCCACGGACGCGCGGGATAGTACCGATACGGGGAACTCATCAAACACCTGGCAAGGCAAGTCCGACATCATGAGGATGGCCGGCTGCCCACAGAACTCGCCGATGGCCCGCATCCAATCTCCCAGCAACGGACGCGCTCGAACCCGGCGCCCCCAGATGATCGTCCACACTGGGTTGCCCAGCTCAGGCTGACCCTCCAATACCGTGCCGTCCGGAAAGGCAATCCGCAGCCGCTTCGCATCGGCATCCCAGGACGTAACAAGTTGCGCCAACTTGCCCACCTGCCGCCGGCTCAGCAACCGACCCTGGCCGTTGACCAGGTAAAACCGACGGTCATCCCGGATACCGCCCAATTCCAGGCTGACTTCGTCCAGCGACACCAGGGCCATTGACTTGACGGGCGCGATGTTGATTTCGGCAACAGCAATCATTCCCGTTACTCCAAAGACAGAAATTCCTGCACCATATCCCGCACCGCGCCGCGGTCGTAAATCTGGTACAGCAGCGCCGCGTTGCGGGCCGCGTCGCCGCCGAAGTAGCGTTCGTACAGCGTTTGCCGGCTGCCGAAGGCGCTGCACGACACGTCCCAGGCCAGGCGGAACAGGCGGATGCGTTCCTCGGCGGTGGCCGTGTCGGTGTCCAGGTAGCGGTGAATGTCCTCGGCCAGCGGGCCGTTCAGGTCGGCCTCGGCAGGCAGGGCCATCAGGCTGCTGGAACCCAGCAGGTGCAGGATTTCGGCCATGCGCGGGTACATGGTAATCATTTGCTTGCGGGCCACCAGCAGGGGGCGGTAGTCGGGACAGAAAATGCCCCATTCGTCCATCGACGCCTGGGCTTCCGCTGCCGCCAGCAGGGCTTTGGTGATTTCCAGGTTCTCAATCAGCTCGGCGATGAGATGCTGGGTCTGGGGCAGTTCGCCGGAACCCAGCGTGTCCGCCACCAGCGTCGCCAGCCCCAGCATAAACTCGCACTTGACCACGTTCTTGGTGACGACCTGGTGGCCGGTGTGGGCGTTGCGGTTGGTGCGCTCGCCCCACTGGTTGCACCGCGCCACGTCGTTGTACAGGAACACCCGCTCCCAGGGCACCAGCACGTCGTCAAAGAACACGATGGCGTCCATTTCCTCAAAGCGGCTGCCGGCCGGATGGTCGAAGTGCGAGCGGCCCAGGTCAACGGTGTCGCGGCACTGGAACTTGAGGCCCTCGGTGTTGCAGGGGATGGAGAAGCCGAAGGCATATTTTCCTTCCTCCCCGGACGGGACGCGGCGGGTGCGCGCCGGATAGACGGCAATCTCATCGGACAGCGGCCCCAGCGTCGCCAGCACCCGCGCGCCCCGCACCACGATGCCGGCGCCGGTCTCCTTGACCACCGACAGGGCGACCTCAGTACGGTCGTCAAAGGGCGTTGCACCCACCGACCGGCTGCGTTGCAGGTTGACCAGGGTGTGCGTCATCACGATGTCGTTTTCGCGGATGTATTCGTAGTAATCCAGGATGTTCCGCTTGAAATCCGGGCGATTCTGGCCGCAGTAGTCGGCGGCGGCCGCCATGGACATCACCGCCACGTTGAGGAAATCGGGCGTGCGGCCCATCATCCCGCAGGAAAACCGCGCCCAGTTGGCCATCATATTGCGCCGCCGTTTCAGGTCGTCGGCGTTGCGGGGCATGATGAAGGACAGGCCCACCGGGTCGCTGGTGGTGGGCGAGGGATAGGTCATTTCGTCGTGCAGCGCGGGGTCGTGCTGCATATCCAGCAGGCCGGCAATAGTGCGCAGGCCGCCGGCGAAAGCCGGATGCGTCGTAACGTCCTTCACCCGTTCGCCGCCGATATAGATTTCCGCCGCCCGCTCCCGCAGCCCGACAATATACTCGGCTCCCGTTCGCGCTGGCATAAATGTCCTCCATTGCTTAACCTGTCACTGCGAGGAGCGCAGCGACGTGCCAATCCCGTCAGTGATAACGTCTGTGTTGCGACGGGATTGCCACGCTTACGCTCGCAATGACCGGGTCCCCAAGTGGCAAGCCTTATTTCAAACGATAACCTCGCTGCCGATGGCGGCGACGGCGCGGGCGTGGTCATCGGTGGTCAGCGCAATCATTGCGTAGCCATCCTGCCGGTTCAGAATGTGCATACTCTGGATGTTGACGCCGGCCCCTTTCAGATTGTCGGCCACTCCGGCCAGCGCGCCCGGTTCGTCCCGCAGCCGGATGACCAGGGTGTCATCGTCGCTGACCGCCTTGAACCCGGCCTGGTTCAGCACGTACAGGGCATGGTCGTAATTGTCCACCGTGAGGATAACCGTGCCCGGCTCGCCGGCGGCGCCCTCGGTGTTGATGGATTCCAGGTTGATGCCCTCCCGGGCCAGCACGGCGGTGATGTCGGCAATGACGCCTAACTCGTTGGTGGCCATAACGATAATGCGGTTCATCGGGTTGCTCCTCTATCAAGTATCCGTCATTCCCGCGAAAGAGCAGCCGGCCCCGTGCTTGACACGCGGTGTCACCCCGTACTCCCGCGAAAGAACGTCACCCCGTACTTGATACGGGGCGGGAATCCAGGCTTTGCCCGGCGCAGTCGTCCACCAGTTCCTCGATCATCCGCCGGGTCACGTGGGGCATCGTTATGATGTGGGCTTCGTCGCCCTCCGGGGCAATCTGCCACTTCATAAAGACCTCCGGCGGCGGCTTGCGGAAAACCACCGTAACCGAGTTCTTATGCCGCCAGGCCGGTATGCCCCGTTCGTTGAATTGCCCCACCGCGTACTCCGCCGTGTCCAGCATTCCGGCGACCAGCTCCCGGAAACCTTCGTGCCCGTACTGCGCCATGGCGCACCATATCATCAGTGGCGCCAGGGCGTTGCGGGAGCCGGAGAGCGTGGTGTCATGGACGCCGACGTACTCAATGGCGCGACTGACCCGTTCCACGTAAGCGCGTTTGGTGAGCGCCACGCCGCAGGGCAGGGGCGCGCCGATCAGCTTGTGGCCGCTGACCGAGATGCTGTCAATGCCGGCGTCGAACCCGAAGGGCTGCGGGTCGGCTACAAAGGGGAGAATCATGCCGCTCAAAGCGGCGTCGGCGTGGATGTAGGAACTGGTAACGGCCAAGTCACGCAGAATGTCTTTAATCCGGCCAATGTCGTCAATAGCCCCGCGCATCGTCGTGCCGATGTTCGCCATAATCACGGCCGGCACGTCGCGGTTGACCCGTATCATGTCGTGGAGGTCGTTATAGTCAATTTCCCCGTTATCCTGCCGCTTAATCATAATGTAGCGGGCGTTGAGGACGCGGACGTTTTTCAGCACGCTGTAGTGGGTATCCTCGGAAAAGTAAAACATCGCGTTGGGGAACAGCTCGCGGGCCAGATAAAGCCCGTACATATTTCCCTCGGTGCCGCCGGAGGTGACGTAGCCCCAGGCGTCATCCGGCGCAATGCGCATCAGGCCGGCGAAGTTGGCGATGACCTCCCGCTCGATGGCGTGGGTATTGCTCCGGTAATTGCTGTCGTGAAAGGGGTCGCCGACGTTGTTCATTGCGTATTCCAGGAAGGGCAGCAGCGGCGCGCAGTCGAACCGCTGGTTGGCCGGATAGCCGACCTGGCCGGCGGCGGCCGCCTGCATCTCGCAGCGGAGGCCGGCCAGCCGTTCCTCAATTTCCGACGGCGAAAGGCGGTTTGATGCCAGGGCGCTAGTCATCGGGCTGTACCTCCTGCCGGTATCCGGCGGCGGCAGAACGGATTGCTACTACCGCAAGGGTATGGTATATCAGCGAAAACCGCAATCAGGGAGGCTGGCCATGCCCACCATCCAGCGCGGCGACGCTCAACTGCATTACTATCTGGACGATTTCACCGACCCCTGGCGACGGGCCCCTGACGCTATAGTGCTGCAACACGGCTTTTCCCGCAACGGCAAGTTCTGGTACAACTGGCCGCCCCTGCTCAGCCGCGAGTACCGCGTCATCCGCCCCGACCTGCGCGGCATGGGTCAATCCACCGTTGACCCGGAGCGCTACGAGCCGACGCTGGACGTTCTGATGGCCGACCTGCTGGCCATCCTGGACGACGCCGGCGCGGAGCAGGTGGTGTACGTGGGCGAATCCTTCGGCGGCATCATGGGGATGCAGTTCGCCCACGACTACCCGGAGCGGTGTCGCGCGCTGGCGCTGTGCAACTCGCCGTGCCGACTGACCCGACGGGAGAGCGCGACGCCCGGCGGCAGCTGGCTGGCCACCATGGAGCAGGGTGGCATCGGCGCGTGGAGCGCGGCTACCATCAACTTCCGCCTCGATATGCGCCACGCCCCCGAAGGCTTGAAGGACTGGTACATCGCCGAGATGGACCAGACGCCGGCCGAAATTGGGCAGGCGCTGCATAGCTACCTGGACAGCCTGGATTTCGGCCCCCATCTGAAAAACATCACCGTGCCCACCCTGTTGCTAACCGGCGACGAGTCATTGACCACCAGCATGGAGCAGCAGGAATTCATGGCTTCAGAGATACCGAACAGCCGCCTCGATGTATGGCCGGGTTTGGGACACGGCGTGAACGTGATATACCCGGAGTGGTGCGTAGAACGGATGCGGCTTTTCCTGGGGGAGCGGGTAATGGCAACTGATTAAACCGGAACCTCATTATCCGGCGGTTCCATACATCGCAGACGCGCTTGGCGCAGGTTGCGCTGGGTCAGTTCATCTTCGGGATTCAACCGACTGGCCTCCTCCAGGTCGCGCAGCGCCAAGCGGTATTCACCCAGGCAGAGCAGGGCGTAGCCGCGGCAATTGTAGGCGTCGGCGTACTTCGGAGCCAGCTCGATGGAACGGGTAAAGTCGGCGACGGCCCGGCCGTGTTCGCCCGTCAGCCCCCAGGTCAGGCCGTGGTGATACCAGGCGTCGGCGTTGTCAGGGTCTACGCTGATCACCTGCTCAAATTCCGCCATGGCCTGTTCAAACTTCTCCGCGCGACGATAGGTGACGCCGCGACTGATGTGGTCTTCGATGTCATCCGCAGCCGGGGTGGCGTCAAGGTCAGCAGCGGCCGGCCGTTGCTGCTGCGGTTCCGGCTCCGGGGTGGACGTGGGCTCCGGGGTGGGTGGAGTATCGGCCGGCTCCGGGGCAGCCGCCTTTGGCGTGGGCACGCCGTAACGCTGGATGCGCAGTCGGTGTTTCGCGCGGGTCACCCGATCCGCTTCTTCCGTAGCTCCAACGGCGGCCAGCAGGCGTCCCACGGAGTCCAGAGCGCGGTCCAGGTCGTCGTCGTCAAAAGTCTCCTGGTGCGCCCAGCGGTTGCGGATTTCGCGGATTTCGGATACCAGGCTCCGTTCCACGGGTCCGAGGCAATCGCGGAAAACGTCGTTCCAGGCCATGGTCATCACGCGCAGCGTCACGGCGACGTCGCCGGCGATTTCGCCCAGGGCATCGTTGTCGGCAGGGTCAAAGCGCCTGGCGGCCACCGCGTCTGCCATCTTGCCGGCAACGTAGGGGCCGAGGCCGTCGGCCAGCAGGTTCAGGGCGTTTCCGACCAGGCTGTGATTGTTATAGGACACGGTGGTAGTCATAGAAAGTTCCGCAGGAATCGCGCCGGCCGCCCCAATAGGAAAAGCGTAGCCGACGGTGAGAATCAGATTCACACCGGCACCATAACACAACGCGGCCCGCCGCCTCTGCGGACAGGCCGCGCAGTTTTGGCGATTTGAGTGAGACGAAGCCATTGGCGATAGATTACAGCTCGGGGTATGCTACACGCTGGACCATCGCCATGACGACGCAGCAGCCGACAATGCCGCCCGAGCAGTTCATTGCCAAGTGGCGACGCAGCCGTGGCCAGGAAACGGCCGGCGCGCAGGAATGGTTCCTGGACCTGTGCCGGGTGGTGGAGCATCCCACGCCGGCAGAGATGGACCGCAGCCAGCAGTGGTACACCTTCGAGCGGTCGGTGCGGGAGGCGTCTGGGCGCCTGGGCCGGGCCGAGGTGTACAAGCAGGGCTATTTCGCCTGGGAATTCAAGGGGCTGCACCGGGATTTGGACGAAGCCTATCGCCAGTTGTTGCGCTATCGAGAGGCATTGAACAACCCGCCTCTGCTGGTGGTATCGGATTTCCAGACCATTCGGGTGCGTACTAACTTCACTAACAAGGTTCCCGTTGTCCATACCATCCTGCTGGACGACGTGGGCGAACCGGAATCGCTGGCGATACTCCGCAGCGTTTTCCACGACCCGAATGCGCTGGAACCGGAGATTACCCCTGATAAAATAACGCAGGATACTGCTGCTATCTTCGCCTCCATCGCCCAATCAATGCGGAACCGAGGCATTGACTCTCTGGAGGTGGCGCGCTTCTTGAATCGTCTGGTGTTCTGCTTTTTCGCCCAGGATGTGGGGCTGCTGCCGGAAAAGGCGCTATCCCGGCTGGCCAATGAGTTCTACCAAGAGCCGGAACGGTTTGATAAGGGTATTCGGGAACTATTCAGTAACATGAGTACGGGAGGCCAGTTCGGATACGTGCGGATTCGCTATTTCAACGGCGATTTGTTCAAAGATCCTCAAACCGTCCCTTTGGAAACGGGCGAGTTGGAAAAGCTGGTTGAGGCCACCGAGCGCAACTGGGCACATATTGAGCCATCCATCTTCGGGACGCTTTTTGAGCGCGCGGTCGACCCCAACAAGCAAGGGCTGGTGGGTACACAGTACACATCGGAGGGTGACATTTTATCGGTCATCAAGCCGGTGATGATCAACCCACTGCTATCGGAATGGCACGATGTGGAGAGCAAGGTAGGCGGGTTGATGCTGCTGGAAGGACAGCGGGACGAGAAGCAGGCCCGTCAGTTGCTCCTGGAATTTCAGGGACGGTTGTCATCGCTGCGGGTGCTGGACCCGGCCTGCGGCAGCGGCAACTTTCTGTACGTGGCGTTGCGTCAGCTACACGATTTGGAGAAAGCGGTATTGACGCTGGCGGCAGAGCTGGGGTTGCGCAATTTTCTGCCCGAAGTATCTCCGGAGCAGTTTTACGGCATCGAAATCGACCCATACGCCAGCGACCTGTCTCGCATCGCCCTGTGGATTGGGCATCTGCAATGGCTGATTGAAAACGGGCATGAGTATAACCGGGAGCCGGTACTGGGTTCGCTGAACACTATTGAATGCCGCGACGCGTTGATTGAATCCACTGACAGTTGGCCGGAAGGCGACGTCTTGATGGGCCCGGATTATGACCGCTTTTCCATTTACACTGATGACGACCGACACGAAGTTGACGGAATGCGATATACCGAAGTGGACTTTGTGTTCGGAGCGTCCGAAAGGTATCGAGAAGCGCAATGGCCGTTGGTGGACTATATAGTAGGCAACCCGCCCTTTCTGGGGCACTTTCCTTTTCGGGAGCAGCTGGGCGACAAGTACGTCAATGCGGTGTACGATTTGTACGGAGAGCGGATACCCAACTCCAGCGATTTGTGCTGCTACTGGCTGGAAAAGGCCCGCGCCCAGATTGCCAACGGAAAGGCCCGGCGGGCCGGGCTGCTGGCGACGCAGTCGATACGGTTCCAGTCCAACCGCCCGGTGTTGGAGCGTATCAAGGATACGGGCGACATATTCGCCGCAGTTTCCGACCAGGACTGGGTGCTGGACGGGGCCAACGTCCATATCTCCATAATCTGCTTTGACGACGGCAGCGAGACGCTCCGCACGCTGGACGGCGAGCGGGTAAACAACATCAATGCGGACCTCACCGGCGGGGCCGACTTGACCCAGGCCAAGACGCTGGCGGAGAACGCCGACCTCAGCTTTATGGGGGACATCAAGGTTGGGTCGTTTGAAATTACCGCTGAAGTCGCCGATGAAATGCTGCGCCAGTCTAACCCTCATAGCAACCCCAACAGCGACGTCATCAGACGATGGATGATTGGGCGGGACATCAATCAGGTTCCCCGCAATATGTGGATTATTGACTTCGGCACTGCTTTGTCAGAATCGGATGCTGCACTATATGAAACTCCTTTTGAATATGTACGAGCAAACGTCAAGCCGGAGCGAGATAACAATCGGGATTCTCGTTTCAGAAATTATTGGTGGTTGCATGGTCGTCCCCGGATTGATATGCGGGAGGCACTGACTGACTTGCCACGCTACATCGGAACCAGCATGGTGTCCCGCCACCGGATATTTTCCTGGATTGACGGTGACGTGCTGCCGGACGCCACCATCATAGTGTTTCCCAGAGATGACGATTACTTTTTTGGTGTACTGCACAGTCGCTTTCATACCCTGTGGGCGTCTGCCTTGGGCACGCAGTTGGAGGATCGACCACGCTACACGCCCACCACCTGTTTTGAGACGTTCCCATTTCCCAAACCGACGGATGAGCAGCGGGAGGCCATTGCCACTGCTGCCGTGGAGTTAAACCGGCTGCGAGAGAACTGGCGCAACCCGGTAGATATGTTCGGCAACCCGGCGCTTAACTCCGACCAACTGCGCCGGCGTACACTGACCAATCTGTATAATGAATATCCGACCTGGCTGGCCAACGCCCATGCCAAGCTGGACGCGGCCGTGGCCGAAGCCTACGGCTGGCCGGCCGATTTGCCCGACGGCGAGGTTCTGGAACGGCTGCTGGCGCTGAACCTGGCGGGAGCGGAATCGGAATAGCGCCGACTGCGCTATACTGTGCCCATCCCGTCGTGGAGGTACGCCATGACCACCGCCAAGAAATTGCTGACCGCCGATGACCTGCTGGCGATGCCCGATGACGGCAAGAAGTACGAGCTGGTGCGGGGGGAACTGATAGAAATGCCACCGCCAGGATTCATGCACGGTGTGGTAACTGGACGAATTGCCCGTCGTTTCGGCAACTTCGTCGAGGAACACGGCCTGGACTTCATAGAAACCTCTGAAGTCGGGATCTACACCGAGCAAGATCCCGATACGGTTCGCGCACCCGACTACACTCTCACATCTTTGGCACGTATTACCACGCCGTTGCCGCAACGCGGGTACGTTTTGGGACTTGTTCCCGACCTGGTCGTTGAAGTAGTTTCACCCGACTACTCTGTATCGGCAGCGGAAGCCCGTGCTCAGATGTGGCTGGCGGCCGGCGTGCGACTGGTAGTGGTGGCATACATTGCCACTCAGGAAATAGTTACGCATGACGAAGACGGCACGGTGCGGCGCTTTGGCATGAACGACACGCTCACCTGCGGGCCGGTGTTGCCGGGGTTTGCGTGCCGGGTTGCGGAGATTTTCGCCCATTGCTAGCCTGCGCAGTGCTGCTCTTTACGTGTTTCGAATTAATATCAAAATGGTATCGCACTTGACGCAGTACCTATGAATCGAAAGCAAGGAGATTACTATGATGACCAAAATCGGACAGTGGTTCCATTGGGTAATATTTAGATTATCCGTAATACCAATCATCTGGTTAGTAGCTCTAGTGATTGGTCCTCCACTGTCCTTGTTATTGCTCAAGGACACCAACGTCATCAATCAGTCAAGCGATAGCCTGGCACTTACATTCACGGGTTTGATTGTTGGTGTGCTACTCGCTAATATCACGCAAGTTATCCATGAGGTAATCTCGCATCATTTCAGATATCCACCCTCGATTCCTCCATCTTCGTCTCACCAAGGTGGCCTTATGACCGGCAATGACGAAACAGAAAATCAGGTTGACACGAACACCGATCCGAACAAAGAAGTTAGGGATCGATGCACTACGGGATGGGAACGCTATGCCTTTATTGCTATCCCCCTGTTTCTATTGGCAGTGGGGCTTCCTTTCTTGGGATATCTTGCGCTTTGCGATGTGAGGTATGCCAGGACGACCTTGGTTTTAGTGCTTGGCTTCATGGTAGCTGTTGCTACCATTGCACTTTTTACATATGCGGTTAGTGCTTTTCCTGTACGGCGTTCAAACCGCTGATTCAGTGTAAAGCCCTATCCATTACTCGATAGGGCTTCACACTCACAGCAGAGGCCGATCTATTCTTCGTCCCCGTATTGCTCCTTCAGCATTTCCACCACCGCCGGGTCGGCCAGGGTGGTGGTGTCGCCCAGGGCGCGGCCTTCGGCTACGTCGCGCAGCAGTCGGCGCATGATCTTGCCGCTGCGGGTCTTGGGCAGTTCGGCGGCGAAGTAGATGTCGTCGGGCCGGGCCATGGGGCCGATTTTGCCGGCGACGTGCTGCTTCAGCTCGGTGATCACGTCGTCGGAGCCGGCGACCTGGTCTTTCAGGGTGACGAAGGCCACGATAGCTTGCCCTTTCACGTCATGGCTGCGGCCGATGCAGGCCGCCTCGGCGACTTTCAGGTTGTCCACCAGCGCGGATTCCACTTCCATAGTGCTGATGCGGTGGGCCGACACGTTGATCACGTCGTCCACCCGGCCCAGCAGCCAGAAGTAAGACTCCTCGTCCAGCTTGGCGCCGTCGCTGGTGAAGTAGATGCCCTCGTAGTTGGACCAGTATTGCTGAACGAACCGCTCCGGGTCGCCATATATGCCGCGCAGCATACTCGGCCACGGCTTGCGGACAACCAGGTAACCGCCTCCGCCCGGGCCGATCTCGTTGCCCTGCTCGTCCAGGATGGCGGCGTCGATGCCGGGGAATGGCTGCGTGGCCGAGCCGGGCTTGAGAGTCGTGATGCCGGGTAGAGCGGAGATCATCACGGCGCCGGTCTCGGTCTGCCACCAGGTGTCCACCACCGGACAGCGGCCGCCGCCGATATGCTGCCAGTACCAGACCCACGCCTCCGGGTTGATAGGTTCGCCCACCGACCCGAGCAGGCGCAGGGAGGACATGTCATGCCGGTTGGGATATTCCTCGCCCCACCGCATAAAGGTGCGGATCGCCGTTGGAGCGGTGTAGCAGATGGTACAGGCGTACTTCTCTACGATGGCCCAGAAGCGGTCCCGGTCAGGATAGTCCGGTGAGCCTTCGTACATCACCGTGGTTGCGCCGTTGGCCAGCGGGCCGTAGATGATGTAGCTGTGGCCGGTGACCCAGCCGATGTCGGCGGTGCACCAGTAAATGTCGTCCTCCTTGAGGTCGAAAATCCACTTGCTGGTGGCATAGGCGCCGGTCATGTAACCGCCGGTAGTGTGGACGATGCCCTTGGGCTTGCCCGTGGTGCCGCTGGTGTACAGCATGAACAGCATATCCTCGCTGTCCATCACCTCCGGCTCGCAGGTCAAAGGCTGATCGGCCACCAGATCATGCCACCAGACATCACGACCCTCTACCATAGGGACGTCGTGGCCGGTGCGCTTCACCACCACTACCTTCTCCACCGGAGTGTCGCCCGCAACGGAGGCGTCGGCGTTCTGCTTGAGCTGGATGATGCCGCCGCGACGCCAGCCGCCGTCGGCAGTAATCATCACCTTGGATTGGGAGTCCTCTATCCGGTCCCGGAGCGATTCGGCGCTGAACCCGCCGAATACGATGCTGTGGGGCGCGCCGATGCGGGCGCAGGCCAGCATCGCAATCGCCAGCTCCGGCACCATGGGCATGTACAGGGTTACCCGGTCGCCCTTTGCTACGCCCAGGCTCTTCAAACCGTTGGCGAACCGGCAGACTTCGCGATACAAATCCTGGTAGGTATAGACCTGCCAGTCCCCCGGCTCGCCCTCCCATATGATAGCGGCCTTGTTCTTGCGAGGCCCTTTGAGGTGACGGTCGATGCAGTTGTAAGCGGCGTTCAGTTTGCCCCCGACGAACCACTTGGCAAAGGGCGCGCCGGACCAGTCGAGCACGGTATCCCAAGGCTCAAACCAGTCCAGTTCGCCGGCGAAGCGGGCCCAGAAGGCTTCCGGGTCTCGCCTGGCCTCTTCGTATACACCGGGGTCGGAGATGTTGGCGCTGGCGGCAAACTCAGGCGGCGGCGGATAGGTGCGGTCTTCCTGCAACAGGGCCTCAAAGGCGCCGGTGTTTTGTGTCATTGCAACGAACCTCCGGAGCAGTGAATCCGATAGCATAAAGGTTGGTTGGGCAGATATTAGCACATTGCCTTGCTCGGCGGGTTGGATGGGTGTCGGTTTAACGCAAAGGCGCGGCGACGCGCCGGCGGCTCCCGAATGTTAGAATCCGCTTACCGGCGGTCCCCTGGCGCCGCGCGCGAAAAACGCGGAGGTATCCCCTGATGACCACAACGACGCTGAACATGATCGGAATGCCCCCGGCGCGTCCCTTCAGCCCGCAAGAATGCGCCGCCCTGGCCCAGGCCGGCATTATCGACGCCAGCGAGCAGGCCGACGTGCTGGCCGGCCGCCGCCCCTTCACCGTGGACGAGTACCTGGCCATGGGCGAGGCCGGCATCCTGCACAAGGAAGACCGAGTTGAACTGATCGACGGAGTGATAATTATTATGCCGCCAATCGGCCTTCGCCACACCGGTGGCACAAACTGGGCAAATACGCTGTTCGTCCCGCCTTTGATAGGACGAGCGACCGTGCAGATGGGCGGTCCCATCTATCTGAATGACCGCAGTGCTCCCCAGCCCGACGTCGCCTTGTTGCAATGGACTGCCCCAGGCTCAGGACGATTAGAACGAGCGACCCCGGACAACGTGTACCTGGTCATCGAATTTGCCGATAGTTCACTGGCCTTTGACCGGGGCGCGAAACTGGCAAGGTACGCCGCCGCCGGCATCCCGGAAGTGTGGGTCGCCAACCTGCGGGCGCGGGAAGTGACCGCCTATGCCGACCCGTCGGGCGCGGAATACACCGCCGTCCGCACCTACCGGGCCGGCGACAGCATCAGCCCGCAAGCCTTCCCCGACCTGGCGCTGGCGGTGGACGACTTTGTGCCGCCGGCCGACGAGTAGATTGGAGAGACGCCATGACAACAACCACGCTCACCACGACCGGAATGCCCCCGGCGCGCCCGTTCAGCCCGGAGGAGTGCGCCGCTCTGGTGAGGGCCGGCATCATCGCCCCCGGCGAGCGGGCGGGCGTGCTGGCCGGCGCCCGTCGGTTCACTGTGAAAGAGTATCTGGCTATGGAAGTGGCCGGCATCCTGCACGAAGACGACCGCGTTGAATTGATAGACGGAGCGATAATTGTTATGCCACCGATCGGCGATCCCCACGAAGTTAGCAATGACTGGCTGACCCGGCTGCTTGTTCCGCCCCTGGTAGGCCGGGCGATAGTACGGGTGCAGGGGGCAATTCGCTTGAACGAGCGCAGCGCCCCGCAACCGGATGTTGCCGTGCTGCGAGAGCGCTCGCTGAGCGAGGTGGGGCCATACTTCCCGCCGGACGTGTACCTGGTCATCGAGGTTGCCGACAGTTCGCTGGCCTACGACCGGGGCGCGAAGCTGGCAAGGTACGCCGCTGCCGGCATCCCGGAGGTGTGGGTGGTGAACCTGCGGGTGCGGGAGGTTACGGCCTACGCCGACCCGTCAGGCGCGGAATACACCGCCGTCCGCACTTACCGGGCCGGCGAAAGCATCAGCCCGCAAGCCTTTCCCGACCTCGCCCTGGCGGTGGACGACTTCGTGCCGCCGGCCGGCGAGTAGGGCGGGGGAGATAGCCTGACGCCCAAGGAGATACTATCCGCGTTCACTTGAAGTCAACATACCCTACGGCGGTGGTCTTGCGTTCTGTCGTACCACCCGCGCGGAGGTGTACCACGTCTTCCGATGGGTCGTAGCGGACATCGGAGTTCTGTAGAGCGTCGCCTTTGAACGGCGAGTAGCCTGTAAATCCTCGGACTGACGGCACGCTATCACCCAACGGCCTCTTGATGCTGATATGCCATTGGGGAATGTCGATTGGCCGAATCGGTTCGTTACCGTATATCTCAATCGTCGCGTATGCCTTTGGCTTAATCTGGGCAGTGCCATTCAACAGAGGAAATTTCAGGGATCCAATCCAGGTCGTGTTATCGGTGTTCAGGTCTGTAATCCACAAGCCAAACCATTCACCGTCGGAGTCCAGTCCGTCGGGAGCAATTCGGATTCGATAGTCTCCCGCGCTCCAGTCGTAAGATCGCCGCACTCCGATGAAGTCGCCTTCGTGTCCTGCCGACTCCGTCCAACCGTCCGTGTCAGCGTATCTCGCGTTAGCCAGGTCCCGCGTCTGCCACCGGGAGAAAATCAGTCCTTTCCCGCGCCGGTTAGCGTCGGTCTGTACGCCAAAATAGAACCCCACGTCCGAGATAGAGCTTTGACCAAGTATCAGGTAAAGCCCATGTCGGTCAGAGAAGTCGCCGACATCGTTATGGATGGTGAACTCTGTTACCATCTCCCTGAAATGGTCCTGGTCAGGTTTCCAGTCCCACCAGATGTAAGCCATGTGTTCCGGCGGCAATATGGGCTCGTAAAGTTCAGGCCGGTCCCGAACCTGCGTCGGCGTGGGCGTGTTGGTGGGTGTCGGCGTTGGGCAAGCTGACGTATCGTCATTCAGCGTCAACGTCTTCCATTCCGACCATTGCGGTTTTCCATAGCGGGTATCGTTGCTGGCGACGATAAACCAGTAATCCTCGCCGGGCGTCAGGCGGGTTGCGGTATAAGAGGGTCTGTCGGCGATGTCAACGAATACGAACCGCTCAAAAACATCGGTTCCGGCGGCTACTGCTTGCTGAAAGTCGGCGTTGGCAATCCAGCCGATGCGATAGTAATTCGCTCCGGTAACGTCGTCCCAACTGACAATTACCTCGCCGGGGTTGACTCCGTTAACAACCGAGACGTTGGCCGGCTTGGGCAACGGGTCATTCGTTTCGGCTGACGCTATTCCGGCATAAACAGCGATAGCGGCCACAAGCAGGGCTACCACGAGAAAAGGTTTCCGAGTTTTCATAATATTCTCCTTTTGCTCCTGCGAATCTACCGCTCACGACGCCCGGCGGCGTCAGTAGGCTGGCAAGGAATTTTCGAGCGGTCATCACGAATTCTCGTTTGGTAATGGCTATTATGCCGTACAATCAACCGCCATGCCCGCCGCCGCCGAACCCGTCCCGCCGGCCACGCCCGTCCCGCCGGCCCGCCTCACCTGGCGAACCATCGCCCTGGCTGCCGCCGCCGCTCTGGGCATGGCGCTGGCGTCGCTGGATTTTGCGGTCAACGTGGGACTGCCCGCCATGCGGGACGCTTTCGATACCGATTTGGCGTCCGTGCAGTGGGTCATCGTGGTGTTCATCGCCACGCGGGCGGGGTTGGCGCTGGGTTCGGGAGCCTTCGCCGACCGGTTCGGATTGCGATTGGTGTACCTGTTCGGCGCGGCAACCTACCTGGTCTCCATGGTGTGCATGTCCCTGGCGCCCACGCTGGAAGCTTTGGTGGGTTTTCGTTTCCTCCAGGCCCTGGGAACGGGATGCCTCTACAGCGCTGCGCCGGCCATCGCCGCGTCGGTGTTTCCGGAGTCGCGGCGGGGGCTGTCCATGGGGTTCACGTCGGCGAGCCTGGCGTCGGGAATGGTGATGTCAACGCTGGCGGCGGGGCCGTTGGTGCAGTGGTTCGACTGGCCGGCGGTATTCTGGGGCCGTATCCCCCTGACGGTGCTGGCGCTGGTGATCGGACTGTTGGCAGTGCCGAGGGCGGTCAATGGAGGTTCGGGGTCGCAATCGGGACAGCGGTTCGACGTGGCCGGCGCGGCGCTGACGCTATCGCTGTTGTGGTGCCTGATGATCGGCCTGCGGCTCGGACAGGCCATCGGTTGGACCTCCCCGGTGGTCATCGCGCTGCTTGCTGCATCGCCGGCGGCGCTGACGGCTCTGGTCCGGGTGGAGCGCAAGGCCGAGCTGCCGGTACTGCCCGGAGCGCTGGCTCGACTGAGCGGCTTCCAGACCGCGGCCGCAGCGATGTTTCTGGGGCATTTCTCCCAGTTCGTGCTCTGGTTCATCTTCCCCTTCTATATCACCGATGCTTTGCATCGCAGCCCGGTGACGTTGGGGATACTTTTCGCCATCATGTCGTCGTCCAATATCCTCTCATCGCCGGTGGGAGGTTGGCTGTGCGACCGCTGGGGAATCCGCCCGGTGGGAACATTGGGCCTGGGAATGACGGCGGCGGGACTGCTGATTATGTCAGCGATGGACGACGGTTCTGCCATTTGGCATCCGGCTGGGGCGATAGCGATAGTGGGCCTGGGCGTGGGCTGGTTCCAATCAGCGGCCTACGCCTTGATGCTGGGGACCGTCCCGCCGGAACGGTTCGGCACGGCGTCGGGAGCGATGTCCCTGGCCCAGGCGTCCGGCACGGTGCTCTGCGTGGCCATCGTCGGCGCGGTCTTCGCCGGCCTGAACGACCATTACGCCGCCCGCGGCGGCGCATCCGACGCCTTCCTGTTGGCCTACCGAGACGTTTTTCGTATCGGAGCGGCAACGGCGGGAATAGCGGCCATCGGATTTGCGTTGCGGGCGCGGCAACCGCTACGCGGGCCATGACACTGTGTCATGCGAGTGCAGCGCGGCAATCCGGTCGCCGGCGCTACGTCCGCCGCCGCGCCGGCCGCAGCGTGCGTATGTTCCACCACACGATTAGCGGCGCAATTACAATGGTGGGTAAGATCCAGGGAATCCACGCCGGGTCCATGTCGACGTTCACTACTGTAACCGCCGTAATGGTTGCTATCGTTCCCGCCATCATGTTGGTTAGATGCCGGGCCACGCGCCGCGCACCGCCCGGTTGCGTCAGGTGAAACCTGCCATCGGCCACGCTCAACGCCAGGGCGATGCTTCCGAACGCCAACAGCGTTACCCACTGGGAATTGCCGTCGATCCCGATGACGACGGCATAGGCCCACATTCCCAGCCCCGTAACCGCCAATATTCCCACTGCCGCCCAATCTACCGGATGCGCCCGACGCTGCCGGTTGCGCGCGAATCGCCACCCGGCAAAGACCAGGTAAAAGCTGAAAAACGCGATCAGGGACAGCATTACGCTACTGCCCAATATCGCCAGCGGAACGGCGGTCACAAATACCAGCGTCATCGCGACGGCGAAGACCCGCCCGGCCAGGATATGCCAACGCTGACCTTTCGGCGTCGTCAGGGCGCCCGCCGCCGTGAGCAGAGCAATGGAACCGGCGGCGATGTGTATCGCCAGCAGTATCAGGCTAATCACGGGCCACCCGACCCGACCGGGCGGTTCACTGACTTACTCCAGCGCGCCGGCATCTGCCAGTTCGCGATACTCGTCAGCGTTCAAACCCACTATTTCCCGCAGCGCATATTCGGTGTCCTGGCCCAGCAGCGGCGCCGGCCGGTCCAGGCGTCCCGGCGTGAGGGACAGTTCCATCTCCGTATAATCGGTGGCGTATGGTCCCATCTCGGGATGGTCCAGCCAGGTGAAATGGTTGCGGTGTTTCAGCTGGGCGTCCTCGAACAGATCGCGGGTGTCGTTGACCACGCCGGCCGGGACGCCGGCGGCTTGCAGGCGGCGCATCAGCTCGCGCCGGTCGTGGTTGGCCGTCCAGGATGCGATGATACCGTCCAGTTTGTCCTCGTGGGCCTTGCGGACTCGGAAGGTCCGGAACTCGCCGGACGTGATGTCGGAATAGCCATCGGCCGCTATCTCATCGCGCAGCGCCGCCCATTGCTCATCGGTGAACACGGCGATGGCGATCCAGCGGTCGGTTTCGCCGTTAGTATCCGGCGCACAGGGATAAGCGCCGTGGGGAGATGCGGATGGGTGACGATTGCCCACCAGTTCCGGCTCGCGCCCGTTCACGGCGGCGTCCAGCAGCATCGGCCCACTGAAGTGGAGGCTAGTCTCCAGCTGGGACATGTCCAGATGCGTTCCTCGCCCGGTAGCCCGCTGCCGGTCCACGGCAGACAGGATGGCGGCAACGGCGAATTTGGGGCATACGAAGTCGGTGTATGCTCCATAGGGGTTCACCGGCCCCCGGTCGGGCCAGCCGATGATGTTGGTGTAGCCGGCCAGGGATGACAGTACCGCTCCAAAACCCGGCTGCGTCTGCATCGGTCCGCCGCGCCCCAGCATGGATGCGCTGAACAGCACGATGCGCGGGTTCACCCGGCTCAACTCATCGTATCCCAACCCCCACCGCTCCAGGGTTCCGGGGGTGAAGTTTTCGGTGACGACGTCGGCCCATTGGGCGATGCGGAGTATCAGCTCCGGCGCTCGCGGGTGGCCCATGTCGATGGAGAGACCGTACTTGTTGGCATTGTAGTTGGCAAAATAGCCGGAGCGGTTGATGCCCGATACTCCGCCGGCGAATGGGCCGGCTCTCCGCAGCGTCTCCGGCCGTTTGGCGGACTCCACGCGCAACACCGTCGCGCCATATTCCGACAGATACTTGGTGGTCATCGGCCCCACCGCGACCCAGCAGAAATCCAGGACTTTCAACCCGGTCAAGGGCAAATCAGGCATATTCGACCGCTCCCTCGCCGGGCGACTCACTTAGACCACGCCCAGTTCGGCAAGCCGAACCAGGTCTCTTTCCCGCAAACCCAGCTCACCGCCCAGAATCTCGGCGTTGTGTTCGCCGACGCGCGGGGCGCGGCGGCGCACGCCCACCCGCCCGGCGTCCTGCATATCCTTGACGAAATGCCCCGGATACGTGACGGTTTCGCCGATGTCGGTGTGCTCGATATGGTCGTAATACTCACGGGCCGCCAGCTGCCGGTGCGCCAGTATGTCGGATGGCGTGGCTACGGGAAACAGCAGGATGCGCCGTTCCAGCGCGCCGTCCGCCAATTCGTTGCGGGTGTGCGTCATGAAGAACGGCGCAACGGCGGCCACGGTCTGCTCCATGATCTCGGCGCGGGCGGTGCCGTAGCCCAGCTCCTCCCAGTTCACCGCGTCCAGTTCGGGGCTGCCCATGCCTTCCTCGGTCATCCACTCCAGCAGGGCGCGGACGCTGCGGGCGGATCCCGCGGTGCCGCCGCCGGGCTGGAAGTTGACGTAGCCGTCCCGGCAGGGCCAGTTGATGCGGGTAAAAGTGCCGCCGGCCGATTCGCGATACGCTCCCATGCGGCGCAGGATGGTCTGCTCCAGATCCCAATACTGAGGAGCGTGGGCCAGTGTCCTCGCCACGGCCTGCTGGCAGGACACATCAGCGTGTTGCCCTTCGCCGGTGAGCTGACGATGAGTATGGGCAATCATCGCGGCGGCGGCTCCGGCGGCGCTGCCGTGCTGGTAGAACTGCGGCATACTGACCCGCAGCGGCGGGCGGTCGCCGTCGCCGGTGAGGTGCATGAAACCGCCCAGAGCCATACCGATGATGTCTGATGCCAGGTATTCTGCGTACGGCCCATCCTGACCGAACGCGGTGATGGACACCATGACCAAACGGGGGTTGATTGTGTGCAAGTCCGAATAGCCCAACCCCAGCGATGCCATCCGACCCGGCTCTGCTGATTCGATGACGAAATCGGCATCTCCCGCCAACCGACGGAACAAAGCGGCCCCATCCGCCTTGGTCAGGTCCAGGGTGATGCCCCGTTTGTTGGCGCAATAGGCCCACCAGAAAAGGCTGCGTTCGGACCCGGGCCGGTCCTGGTAAAACGGCCCAATGTTGCGCGCCGGACTGCCCCCCGGCGGTTCTACCTGCACCACGTCGGCGCCCAGGTCGGCCAGCATCTTACCGCAGAGCAGACCGCGAGCGTCGGTGAGGTCAAGAACGCGGTAGGGGGCGAGGAGGCCGGGGCCGTAGTCTTCGGTGGAAGTGGTCATTGCGCTGGCGCCCGCTGGTTCGGATTGGCCCCGGCGGGTTCCATACCGGGCGGTGTGGTGAACACGGCGTTGCCGTCGGCGTCGTGGGTGTGATTGGCCAGCGAGTACAGCAGTTGTTGGTTGCCACGGCGCATTTCCTCGCGCAGCTCCTGGTTATTGCGAATCATTTCCTCGCGCAGTAGCTCTATCTGCACCGAGAGGTTATCCACTTGGTTGGACAGCTCGCCCAATTGGTAGATTCCGGTGGCTGTGGTGATCAACATCATCACCACGGCCACGGCAGCCGTGACGTTTGCCGCGTTCAGTTTCATTGCCGTTTTGCTCCATTGCGTCACAACCCAGACCTCGCTGCGTCGCGCGACGCAACTCAATATTACCAGATTGGAGGTCAATGGCCGAACGAATCATTCCGCTGGCAGCTCCAGCAGCGACGGCGGCGCGGCATCCAGTATGTCGGCAATCAAACGCGCTGTAGCATCCGGGGACAACACCGCCCCGCTCATCAGCGACGAGTCCCACTCCCAAAGATGTATCGGCAGGTAAGCCAGTTCCCGCAGATACCACTCGCTGGACGCTTGCATATCGGCCAGCCGCCAGCGGATTTATATTAATGGGCATGGCGTCCACCCCGGGCATTGCGGAACCGTACCGGGCTGATATTGGACCACCAGGGCTAGCGCAACCTCCCATGGATTCTCGCAGTCAGGCACGTCATCCGGGTCATCGCTGAGCGGCACAATCCGCCAGTCCGGCCGGCGCAGTTGCTCGGCCCAGACCCGGCGGTTGGCGGCAGGGTCGTCAGTCAGCAAGGGTGTTGGCGTTGCCGTGGGCCGACCTTCCGGTGATTCAGAACGTGGCCAGCGGGTTCACCGGCGAGCCGGTGGCGTTGTGCCAGCGCAACGGCGCCACGGTGAACATGAAGTCCCAGCGGTTCAGGCGGCGGCACACCGGGGCAACCTCGTCGAAGTTGGCCGCGTCGATCAACCACAGGCCCATGCCCACGATGCCAACCTTGTGGATGGGCAATCCGACGTAGGGATATTCGCTGGGCGCAACATCCCAGGATGCGTCGCAGGCCGCGATGGATACCCCGCGCTCCCGAATCCAGGGCAGCGTCTCGGCGTGCAGGCCGGGGCGTCCTTCTGCGGCAGTGGGCGGTCCGACTTCCTGCCGACGCTGGTGCCAGCCCAACCGGATGCACAGCGCGTCGCCCTCGGTAACGCGGACGCCCTGGGCCGCCTCGGCGGCCTCCAGGTCGGCGGTGAACACCGGCTCTCCGGCGTCCAGCCAGTCCTTGCCCTTGACGGCGGCGATGTCCAGCAGCACCCCACGGGTCACCACGCCATTGCGCACGGCGTCAACCGCGCCGGCGCCGGCCTTGTTGGCGTTGTTCACCAGTCCGGCGTCCTGGCCGTTGTACATCTTGCCGTTCCAGAACTGGTGGCACAGGCTGTCCAGGTGGGTGACGGTCAGCCCGTGGAAGGACACTCCCAGAAAGTCGCTGGCGCCGCCGCCGCCCTCCGACGGCGCGGATTCGCCGGTGGATACCATGTAGTGCAGCGGCGGGATGCTGGTGACGTCCGGCGCCATCTCCGGCACCAGCAACCGCGAGCAAGTGACGCTGATGCCCTCGGTGACCAGGCCGGCAGCCTGCTGACGCTTGGCTTCAGTAATCAGGTTCAGCGTGCCCAGCTCATCGTCATCGCCCCAGCGTCCCCAGTTGCTCAGCGAATCGAACCAGCCCAATACTTGTTCTTCGGTAGGGATGTTCGGCGTAGTCATGGCGCTCCCTCCGTTGCCAGCGACGTTTCCGTATCAAACTGCCTTTTGGGGCGATTGTAGGGTTCGCCGCCGGGCAGGTCAACGGCGGGCAAGCGCCGTGCTAAAATCGAACCAGTGACTATCCCCAACTGCTATTGATCATCACCGAGGTTGAAAACATGGTGGCTCAAAGGTATCAGGTAGCCAGCAGGCAACTGTTGACGCAGAGCCGTGAGGAACTGGCCCACGGCGATGTGCGCCAAGCCTCCGAAAAGGGCTGGGGCGCCGCCGCTCAGATGGTAAAGTCAATAGCGGAACGGCGCGGTTGGCCGCACCGGAGTCACGCCGCCCTGTACGATGTCATCTCCCGCCTGATCAGCGAAACCGGTGACGTCGAAATCCGGCGACTATTCGACGTGGCCGGCAACCTCCATATGAATTTCTATGAGGACTGGAACAACGCCGAGAACGTTGGCGGCAGCTTGAACGACGTGGAGAGATTCCTGGACAAGATTGAACCGCTGGTATTCCCGGAATAGAACCGCAGTCGCTTGGCGCCATGACGACCCCTAACTTCGCCGACCGCACCATCTGGACCGGGGATAACCTGGACATCCTGCGCGGCCTCAACTCCGCGTGCGTTGACCTGATTTACCTGGACCCGCCCTTCAACTCCAACCGCAACTACGCAGCGCCGGTGGGCAGCGCCGCCGCCGGCGCCGCCTTCAAGGATACCTGGACCCTTTCCGACCTGGACGTGGCTTGGATGGGGTTGATTGCCGACGAGCAGCCGGCGATGTATCAGGTCCTACAAGCGGCAGGGTTGACCCATGGCAAAGGGATGCAATCGTACCTCTGCATGATGGCGGTGCGGCTGCTGGAAATGCGGCGGGTGCTGAAGGACACCGGTTCTATCTACCTGCACTGCGACCCTACGGCCAGCCACTACCTGAAGCTGCTGATGGACAGCATCTACGATGCTGGGAACTTTATGGCCGAAATCACGTGGAAGCGCACATCTTCCCACAACGACTCGCGCACTTTCGGCAACGTTGCTGACATCATTCTGTTCTACGGCGGCGACATTAACATTGATGCGGTTCGTGTTCCGCTTGACCCGGAGTATGTCGCCCGATTCTACCGCCGTGATGATAGTGATGGTCGGGGCCCTTATAGGTTGGACAATATCGCAAGCCCGAATCCGCGTCCCAACCTGATGTACGAATGGAAGGGCTACTCGCCGCCAGTCAAAGGTTGGCGCTACTCACAAGAAACCATGGCGGAACTGGATGCGGAAGGCCGCATTTGGTATCCCGATTCGTACCAGAAACGGCCACAGCGCAAGCGTTATCTAAGTGAGAATCCTGGCAGGATCGTAGATAACGTTTGGACGGACATTACTCCTTTACAAGCGCAGTCCAAAGAGCGTGTCGGCTATCCAACCCAAAAGCCTTTGGCCCTGCTGGAACGCATCATCAGGGCGTCATCCAACGAGAGCGACATGGTGCTGGATCCCTTCTGCGGCTGCGCCACCGCCTGCGTCGCCGCCGAGCAGCTGGGCCGTCGCTGGATCGGCATCGACATCTCGCCTAAGGCGGTCGAGCTGGTCAATATGCGGTTGCAGCAGACCATGGGCGAGCTGTTTCACAACCGCTTGGTAACGGCCCGCACCGACATCCCCCGGCGCACCGACATCGACGCGCCAGTGCCCTACCGCCAGAACAAGCACGTCCTCTTCGGCCAGCAGGAAGGCCGCTGCAACGGCTGCCGCAGCGAGTTCCCCTTTCGCATCCTGGAGGTTGACCACATCATCCCCCGCTCCCACGGCGGCGCTGATCACGTCGAAAACCTGCAACTCCTCTGCGCCCACTGCAACCGGGTCAAGGGGGACCGGCCGCAGGAATACCTGGTAGCCCGACTGCGGGAGATGGGGATGGCGGCGTGATGGCAATGCCCATGAACACGGTGAATGTGGTGATTTTAGATGGGCGACACGATAAAAATTGCGCTCGAAATTCTCTCGGAGATTTTGCCGGATAGCGACATAGGCAAGCTGGGGGGTTTGCTGTTGTTTTCGATATTCGTGCTTATACTGTTCGGGCGGATAAAATTGGAATGGATGGCCTACTGGTTGCGGCACATCTTTCGCTGGCTACGGTGCAAAATCCGCGGGAAGCATCTTTACTTTCTGGATGGAACTGGTCGCACAGACTTATGGACAGGTCTCACGAGTGGCACATTTGTTTGTGCAGTATGTGGTCGTGTTGAAATTGCCCGTTAAGCACAACCCGTTGTGTGTCGTCAGTCGTTATGTTGGGCGGCACTATGCCAATACGACATCCAGCGGGAGGTGTGAAATACCGTTCAGCCCCCAACGTGATAAGCCCTTGCCAAAGGGACTTGTCCACGGGGTAACCTCAATCATGTTCGAAAGCGCATTGGAGCCGGCAAAACCGCCAAAGCAGTCTAGTGCCCGACCCGTTCACCGAGGAGAACCCGATATGAAAGCCGTAGCCGAAATTCAGCAGGCTATTTTGGAACTCTCAAAGGCCGACTATGCGCAATTGAGCCTCTGGTTTCACGAACTGGATTGGGAACGCTGGGACGCGGAAATCGAGCAAGATTCCCGCGATGGCAAGCTGGATTTCCTACTTGCCCAGGCCACCCAAGCCAAAACCGACGGCACGTTGCAAGAACTCTGATGCACCGGACAACGCCGGAATTTCGCTCTCTGCTCGACGATCTTCCACAAGCTGTGCAGAGAGTTGCCCATCGGAACTTTGAACTGCTCAAGGCCAATCCAAGGCATCCATCGCTCCGGTTCAGGAAGGTTGGCGCGTTTTGGTCTGTTCGTGTCGGCCGCTCGTACCGTGCGCTCGCCGTTGCGGAAGGCGAAGATTTCATCTGGGTATGGATTGGTACTCACGGCGAATATGACAGGCTGATCATTTCATAACGGTTCCTGATTGCTATTATCCTTTGCATCCTGTCCATCCCTGCAAAACCTCACGCCTCCCGCAACCGCCGCGACAGCAGGCACAGGAACACCGCCGCCGACCCGGCTATCCCCAGGTACAGCGCCGTCAGCGGCGCGCCGATCTGCGTCACCATCCACCCGTTCAGCGCGCTGGCCGGAAAGTGCGCCTGTATCGCCAGCACGCGCATCCCGCCCATGCGCCCGCGAAACTCGGGATCCGAGTTCCCCATTAGCAGCGTCATCACCAGCACCAGCGAGACGGAGCGCCCGATTCCGGTGAGCGCCTTGACCGCCATGGCCACCGCCAGCACTGCGCTGAACGGCAGCAGAGCGGGGAGGGTCATAACCGCGATGGCGAACAGAATCATCGAGCCGTGCCAGCCGCCGTTGACCGCCCACACCAGCCACCATCCTTGCCGTCGCACGTTTCCCAGGCCCGCCACCACCAGCGCGCCGATAACCGCGCCCGCGCCCATGGCCCCGTTCAGCAATCCCAGGGTATCCACGCCGGCCTGCAGCGTGTCCTTGGCGAATATGGGCATCAACGCCGTGGTGAACGGAAAGCCGGTTACGTTGAAAACGGTAGCGATGAGCAACGCCATGAACAGTTCTTTGCGCTGCCAGACATGACCAAGACCGGCGGCTACGCCGATCAGGATTTGCCGAGGCGTGGTGTTGCCAACGGTGACGTTGCGGGTGCGCACCATCAGAGCCATTATGCCGCCCACCACGTACAGCGCTCCGATGAAGCCGAACAGTCCTGCTGGCGTTAACGGCGTGTAGAGAAAACCGCCGGCGATTGGCCCCACAAACTGCGTGAGGTTTTGACCCAGCCCCAGCATCGCCACCGCGTTGGTGAGCCGCTCCCGGGGTACGGTATCGATGAGCAGCGCGTTGGTAACCGGCAGCTCGACGGTGCGGAAGGCTCCCCCGCCGATGATGACGACGAAGATCATCCAGACCTTCAGGCCGTCGGTCAGCAGCAGCAACATCAGCAGGAACGCCAGCGCCGCGGCGACGAAATGCCCTCCCGCCATGAGCAGATGGCGCGGCAGCCGGTCCACCACCGCGCCGGCGAACACCGACAGAAACGCCAGGGCCAGGGCCGACCCGCCGGCCAGACCGACTAATAGCGGGTCGCCGGTCAGCTCCAGCACAATCCAGAGCACGGCGATGATCTCCATCTGCCGCCCCACCATGGCGATGTTGGCGGACACCCAGACCAGCGAAAAGTCGCGTCGCCGAAACGAGCCAAAAGTCTCGGCCGCCCGCGCGCCTAAAAGTGTAGCCAACTACGCTAATCCCTCCCTGCAAACCGGCGGTGATTATAGCACCAGGGCTTTGGCCCCCAACCGTATGACAGTGAAAAGGCCCTGCTGCGTGATACAATCCCGCTGATTATTCGTACTCGTTTGGGAGGCGTTGACATGGAAATCGGTGTCGGACTGGACCACACTTTAGGCATGAACTGGGACGACCAGGCCAACCTGGCTCGCGAGGCTGCGGAGTTGGGTTACGAAAGCATCTGGACGCCCGAAAACATCGGCACGGATTCCTTCCAGGTCTGCGCCCGGCGCTGGCAGGCCAGTTGCGATGTCGTGCCGGGTGGATTGACCACCGGCATCGGCGTGTCGCCGGTGATGTACCGCACGCCCATCGGGTTCGCCATGTCCGGCGGCACCATGAGCCAGCAGACGGGGGGCAAGTTCATCATGGGCATCGGCGCGGGCAGCGCGTACCGGCCCGCCAACCGCCGCGACCTGGGCTTTCCCCGCGTGTCGGCCCTGAACCTGATGCGGGACTACCTGACCACCGTGCGCGGCCTGGTGCGCGGCGAGCGGGTCAGTTATCAGGGCGAGCAGATCAACTACCGGAACATCCGCATGGCCATCCGGCCGGCGCCCAACACGCCGGTCTATCTGGGCACTCTGGGGCCGGAGATGCTGCGGCTGGCCGGCGAGCTGGCCGACGGCGTTTGCCTCAACTGGTGCACGCCGGCGCAAATCGCCTGGAGCCGCGAGCGCATCGCCGAGGGCGCGGCGCGAGTGGGCCGTGACCCGTCGGAAGTGCAGGTAGTTGAGTACATCCGCATCTGCGTTGACGACGACCCGGACGTGGCCCGCCGCGCCTTCGCCAAAAACTGCCTGGGCTACCCCCTGGGCGCCGCCGTGCCGACGGAACGGGAGCGGCAGTTCGGCTACCGCGCCCACTTCGAGCGCATGGGCTACACCGAGGAACTGGCCGGCGCCGACGCCATCCGCGCCCGCGGCGGCGACCTGGACGAGGTGGCCGACGCCTACCCGTCCGAGGCGCTGCTGGCCGTGGGCTACTACGGCCAGCCCGACGGGGCCGCCGCCGCCTTCGCCAAGCTGGCCGCGGGGCTGGACGTCGCCCTGGTGCGCGTCATCGCCGCCCGGCCGGAGATTGCGTCCACGCAGGCCGTGATGCAAGCCTGCGCGCCGGAGAAGGTGCGGGCGGCGACGGCATGAAGCGCCGTCTGGCCACTCTGCTTAAGTTCTTCGTTGCCGCGCGCGATTTTCGCTGTGCTGATCTGGAAGGGCATTGACACCGCCGGCAAACTGGACGCGCTGACCTTTGCGGTAATCGCAATTACCGCAAAGGGCGTTACCTGCAGCACTTCGGCGGAGCTGTTCAAGGCGGCATCGGAAACCACGGGAGGCTTGTGGTAGTAGCAGAGTCCCTCAACCGTCACCTCCTGGAACCGCAAAAACAAGGGCTATCGGAGCAAGGCCGGAAAGAAGAACGGGCTAGAATACGCGCCCGGCTAAAGCAGCGCGGCTTGAACCCGGACGATTTCCTGCCGCCGGAAAAAGACGACGGGGAATAAGGCAGATCCCTGGGGTGTGTCAACATACCCGAACCACTTTTCATTGGAGCCAATCCAGTCGGCCAAGTTGCACAGGCCCAGGAAGTGGCGCTGGAAGTCGGGAGCGGAGGGCAGCGCCGGCGCGTCGGGTTCAAAAGCCTCTGGGAACCATTGGCGCACCAGCCGACCAATGCGCTCCACCTGTGCCTGGGGGTGTAAGCCACCGTAAGGTTGCCAGACTGACGGATTTTTCCCGATGTTGGGATTTTCCCGCTGTAGCGGCCGGCCGTGATGCGAAAGCGCGGCTACCAGCAGTCCGCATACCGTAATTCCGTCTGCGTCATCCCAGGCCAGCATCTCCTCTCCCAGCCCAGTGCGGGAAAGAACCAGGCGGCCGTTGCGTAGCCATCGCCGCGTAGCACCGGCGTCGTGTGGTCCGTGTGCCCGACGCGATGAAAGGCGGTCGGGAGCCGACCGGACGGTAAATCCTCGTCCCGCCAAACCCGGGTCTGAAACCCTGCGTTGACCTTGCCAATATCGTGCAGGGCGGCGAAAACGCACAGCCGCGCTACGGTGGCGTCGTCCAAGTCATCGCGTCTGCCCGATTGGGCTAAACGTTGCCGGATGGTCGGCTGTTCCAGCAACGCCTCGAAGCAGGCCCCGACGTCGGCCAGGTGATGTTCCAGTAAGTGTATGCGCTCTGGCCCTCGTTGCCGGAACGGGTGGGCTTTGGCCCAGAATCTTTGAGTGTAAGCTGGACATATGCTGAAGCCCATCGCGTCGTCTCTCTGTGATGAGTAGCAGGTTGGCTCGGATTGGAAGCTCATCAAATGGATGGAAGGTGGCAACCGCTGCATCGTGCAGCATGGCGATAACGGGGGCAGGGTTGTGCGAAAGCCGGAATGACAGCAATGTGCCATCGGGCGCTCAACACCGCGCTGGGGTTGCTCATCAATAGCGCCAACGACGATTATGGATGAACCGCTTTCGCACACTCTCCCGCACGTGGGTAAAATTGTCGCACAATCCCATTAATTATACGCCCCAACATTGCTAACGCTATTGCGTCGGCTCTATCCGCCAGGGCAATTGCGTCTTATGCAATACGCGCAACTGCTGGCCGTCTTCCCACACTCCGCCCATGGTCTTGCCGGCCGTGGCCACCACTCCCAAGTCGGCGCCCCGCTGGGCGGCCAACGCTACGGCGAAACTCAGCAAGGCCCGACGCAACTCGGCCACCGACACCAGGCGCAGCAGCCGGGACAGGGTGGGCGCCGACGGACTGCGGGGCAGCCCAGTTCCAGCCACAGCTCCGGGTGGGGGTCTCCAAAGCGGTAGATGGCGCTGGCGCTCAGGGAACGGTAGCCGCACATCAAGGCCAGCACGGTCCGGCACAGAACGCCGGGCCGGGGAAACGCTTTGCCCCGGGGCTGGCGGTAGTCGTTAAGTTGGGCCAGTTCCTGACGCAAGCCGGGCGAATTCTTCCGGCAAGGTCTTCGGTTCTGTCATCAGCCGCCTCCGCCATGCCCCTATTTTCTTACTTGCCCCACGACTTTGCAAAGGCCCTGAAAAACGGCAGGGCCTTTGCAAAGTCATTGCGGGGAGCGGTGACGTAGCAATCCCGCCGGAGGTTGGCCCGTCTTGACGGTACGAACCCAACTTCCGGCACGAGATTGCCACGCTACGCTCGCAATGACAAAAGCGACTTTGAAAAGGCCCTGCGTTACTCGCTATTCTGCTCCCACAGCGCTTCCAGCACCGCGCCGGGGTTCATGGGCAAGTGCTGCATCCGGACGCCGGTGGCGTCGTGGATGGCGTTGGCGATGGCGGCCATGGGCGGGACGATGGGCACCTCGCCCACGCCGCGTACGCCGTAGGGATGGCCGGGGTTGGGCACTTCCACTACTACGGTGTCAATCATGGGCAGGTCCAGCGCCGTGGGCATCCGGTAGTCCAGGAAGCTGGAGTTCTGCAAATGAGCGTCGTCGTTGAAGTAGTACTCTTCGTTCAGCGCCCAGCCGATGCCCTGGACGGCGCCGCCCTGGATTTGCCCTTCCACGTAGGACGGGTGGATGGCGGTGCCGGCATCCTGGAGGGCGGTGTAGCGCAGGATGTCCACCTTGCCGGTTTCCTCGTCCACCGCCACGTCGGCGATGTGCAGCGCGTAGGCCCCGCCCACACCGGTGGGCGACACGTTGGCCCGCCCGACGATGGGGCCGCCGGTGCCGTTGAGCCGGGACGCCAGTTCCCGGAACGTGAACCGCAGTTCCGGCTCGGACTTGTGCTGGATCACGCCGTTGTCGAATTCCACGTTCTCGGGGTCAATGTCCCAGATGCGGGCGGCGCGGTTGATCATCTGCTGCTTAACGTCCTGGGCGGCCTCGTAGGAAGCCCAGCCGGTCTTGAAGGCGACGCCGCTGCCGCCGGTCATGGAGGTCCAGCCGATGGAGTTGGTGTCGCCCACCGCCGGCGCAACATCCTCGGCAGCAAGGCCCAGCACCTCGGCCACGTGCATGGCCGCCACGGCCCGGGTGCCGCCGATGTCGGGCGAACCCTCCACCAGGCTCACGGTGCCGTCGGCCAGCACGCTGACGATGGCGCTGGCCGGGCCGGTGCCGTTGAACCAGAAGCCGCCGGCGACGCCCCGGCCCACCTTTTTGCCCTCGGCCTCCGGCGAACGGTCAATGGGGCTGTTCCAGTGGTCATGTTCCCGCAGCGCCTGCACCGTTTCCAGCCAGCCGATGCTGCCGAACTGCGGCCCGGTGACCCGGCGGTCGCCTTGCTTGGCTCCGTTGAGTGTGCGGAAGTCCAGCTTGTCCATGCCGATCTGTTCGCAGATTTCGTCCACCACGGTCTCCACGGCAAAGCACGCCGCCGGTGAACCCGGGGCGCGGTAGGCCGCCGTCTTGGGATGGTTCAGGACAACGTCGGCTGCCTCGATCTTACCGTTGGCGATGTTGTAGCAGGAGAGCGCGCACTGCGCGCCCGGGTTGACCGGCGAGCCGGGATACGCGCCGGCTTCGTAGTACAGGGCCACGTCAGCAGCAGTGATCTTGCCGTCGTTGGTGGCGCCCATCTTCACCCTCATGTACCCGCCGGAGGTGGGGCCGGTACCTTCAAACACCTCGATGCGGGACATCTGGATCTTCACCGGGCGGCCCGTCTTGCGGGACAGCGCCGCCGCCACCGGCTCCAGATAGACCAAAGTCTTGCCGCCGAACCCGCCGCCAATCTCCAACTGAGTGACTAGCACCTTGGATACTGGAATGCCCAGGATGGTCGAGGTCTGGTCGCGGACGTTGAAGTGTCCCTGGCTGCTGCACCAGATATGCAGGGAACCGTCGGCGTTCCACAAAGCAGTGGCGGCGTGGGGTTCAATGTAGCCCTGGTGGACGGCCTTGGTGCGGAACTCCCGCTCCACCACTACGTCGGCGGCGGCGAAGCCGGCCTCAATGTCGCCGATCTCGTAGAAATAGCGGTTGGGCACGTTGCCCACCTTGCCGGCATCGCCTTCGCTCAGCAACCCGCCGGGGCGGACGTTGGGGTCGTTCACGTTGGCCAACCGCTCGTGAACCAGCGGTGCGTCGTCGCGCATGGCCTCCAGCACGTCGGTTACGGGCTCCAGTACCTCGTAGTCAACTTCGATGAGGGCCAGGGCCAACTCAGCCTCGTGGGGACTGTCGGCGGCGACGGCGGCGATGGCGTGGCCCTTGTAGAGGGCTTTCTCCGCAGCAAGACAGTTGTTGCTGAGAAACTTGGGGTTGATCATCGCCCCTTCGCCCAGGTCAAGCAACCGTCCGCCCGGCTGGGGCAGGTCGGCGGAGGTCACCACCGCGTGGACGCCGGGCATGGCCTCGGCCTTGCTGGTGTCGATACCCCTGATGCGGGCGTGAGCGTGGGGACTGCGCAGGATCTTGGCGTGGAGCATTCCCGGCAGGTGAATGTCAGCCCCGTACTGCGCCCGTCCGGTGACCTTGTCGGTGCCGTCGTGGCGAATGGGGCGGCTGCCGATGACACTGTAACCGCTGGCAGCGGCGGATTGCTGAGTGGTGGTCATGGTTCACCTCGCAATGGTAGCGGCGGGCATGGCGTGATGCGTCATATTACCATAGCGCCTCATAACAGCGATGAAATGATGACGCTGATCACGGTGGCGATGATGCCAGCGATGATGATGCCGCCAATCCAGCGGTTTTCGCGCCGGAGGCTGGCAATGTTGGCGTTCATTTCGTTGCGCAGATTGGCGACGTTTGTGTTCATTTCCTCGCGCAGGGCGGCGACGTTTGTGTTCATTTCCTCGCGCAGGGCGGCGACGTTTGTGTTCATTTCCTCGCGCAGGGCGGCGACGTTTGCGTTCATTTCCCCGCGTACGCTCTGGATTTCCTCACGTACGCTCTGGATTTCCTCACGTACACTCTGGATTTCCTCACGTACGCTCTGGATTTCCCCGCGTACGCTCTGGGTTTCCTCACGTACGCTCTGGATTTCCCCGCTCATGCCTTGCAACCTTCGGGAAATGTCGGTAAAGCGTTCGATATAGTCGCTCAGCCGCGCGTTGATTTGTTCGTAAGCGCCTTCCAATCGGCTGATAGCGCTTTCGGTAGTCATGGCTAGCTCTCCCAATGGCGTCGGGTGATATGGCAACGACACGACGATGGCATATTACCATTCAGGACGCCCGGCCGCGTCGCATTATGGCATCTTGCGCTATAATATCGCCCGCACTGGCAAGGCTGAGACGGCGGCAAACCGTCGCCGGCGGAGGTAACGCTGATTATGAAACCCCTGGACGGCATCAAGGTACTCGACCTGACCCGGGCCCTGGCCGGCCCATTCTGCGCCACGATGCTGGGCGATTACGGCGCCGACGTGATCAAAATCGAACGGCCCGGTGTGGGCGACGACACCCGCAAATGGGGCCCTCCGTTCATCGGCGAGGAGTCGGCCTACTTCCTGTCGGTCAATCGCAACAAACGCAGCCTGACCCTGAACCTCCGGGACGAGAAGGCTCAGCAGGTCTTCCTGAAGCTCGCGGCCGCCGCGGACGTTATAGTGGAGAACTTCACTCCCGACGTTATGGCCAACTTCAACCTGGGCTACCAGGACGTGCAGAAAGTCAACCCTGCCATTGTCTATTGCTCCATCTCCGGTTTCGGCGCCACGGGTCCCTATCGTGACCGGCCGGCCTACGACCAGATCATGCAGGGCGTCAGCGGCCTGATGAGCATAACCGGCGACCTGGGCGGGGATCCCCAGAAGGTCGGCATCGCCGTGACCGACATCGGCGCCGGTATGTGGGCCGCCTTCGCCATCATGTCTGCCCTGTACCACCGCAACTCGCCGAAAGGGGAAGGTAACGGTCAATACATCGACCTTTCCATGCTGGACGCCCAGGTGGCGTGGATGACCTACCAGGCCGGATACTACTTCGCCACGGGTGAAGCGCCCCAGCGGTTGGGCGCGGCTCACCCTACCCTTGTTCCCTACCAGGCTTTCATGGGCAAGGACGGCAAGTATTTCAACGTGGCAGTGGGTTCCGACCGCCTCTGGGATCGCTTTTGCGAAGGCATCAACCGGATGGACTTGCACGAACACCCGGACTATTCCAACAACGGCGTACGCGTGAATAATCGCTCCAGGCTGGTACCCCTGCTGCAGGAATACTTCCTGACCCGCGACGCTGACGATTGGGTCGCCGACCTGCAGGCCGTTAGCGTTCCGGCCGGTCCCATCAACGACCTGGCCGACGTTTTCAACGACCCCCAGGTGCTGCATCGCGAAATGCTCACGGAAATGCCGCACCCGACGCTGGGATCGGTCAAGCAGACCGGGCTGCCCATCAAGTTCTCAGAAACCCCGGGCGCGCTGGACAAGCACCCGCCTCTGCTAGGCGAGCACAACCGAGAAATCCTGACCGGACTGGGATATTCCGACGCGGAAGTTGATCAGATGGAGACCGCCGGCGTCATATAGCGCGAGATCGCCAGCAGGAGTCGGGAGGAAGCCGAGATGGATCTTGGACTACAAGATACTGTTGCGTTGGTGGTCGATTCGCATTTGGAAATCGCCACCGCCGCCGCCGCCGCCCTGGGCAAGGAAGGGGCGGTGCTGTCGTTGACCGCGCCCGATAGCTACAATATGCGCCATGTTGAGCTTGCCCTGGCTCGCAAGCACATCCCGCAAGATCGGTTTCGAGCCGTCATCGCCGACCTGGGCAAGGAACAGGACATCCATCGCCTGGTTCGTGAAACCCTGCATCGACAGGGCCAGGTTGGGGTTCTGATCACTACGATCCAGGAACATGACGCGCCGCCAGCCAGCGAACTGGAGGACGAACAGATTGAGCCCGCCCTGGCGCGGAATTTCATGTCCGCCGTGCACCTGACGCGGGAAGTGCTTCCCCACATGAAGCGGTGCAGCGCCGGGCGCATCATCAACCTGGTGCCCTTCTCCGCCATGGAAGTCTCGCCGCAAAACACCCTGTCCTCTCTGAGCCTGGCCCCGGTGCTGGCTTACTTCAAGGGTTTGGCCTCCGAGTTGGCCCCGCACAACATCACAGTGAACAACGTGATCTACGCGGGGGTCCATTCAGAGGAGGCCGAAAACGCCATCCGAGAGCAGGCTGCCCTGGAACTGGACAATCCGGACGATGCGGGAGAAATCCAGGCTCGCACCCAGGCCAAGCTCCGGCAAATGGCCGCCGCCGCTCCCATGCAGCGAATGGGCAAACCCCACGAAATCGGCGATATAGTGTGCATGGTTGCCTCCGCGCGGGCCTCCTATCTGACCGGCGAAAACATACTCGTGGACGGCGGCATCCACCACAACTACGCTTGACCCGTCCGGTCGGGCGACTCGCGCGCTTTCCGCAGGAGGGCGACCCCATGGCAAATACGACAATGTTGCAGGACGCCCGGGAATTTCTACGCGGGGAAAACCTTCCCGCGTGGTTGATTTACGATTACCTGGGCTGCAACCCGGTGTTGGCGCAGGTCGCCACTCCGTCGGGCCACGTGACCCGACCCATTTTCCTGCTGGTGCCGGCCGAAGGGTCGCCCCGCCTGCTGACCCATCACGTGGACGCCGGCAAATTTGCGGATTTTATGACCGATCGCGCCGGCATAGACATAGTGGTGTACAGTAGCCGCGCGACGCTGGAAAGCGCCCTGGAGGATGCTCTGGCCCAATGTGACCGCGTGGCTATGGAGTACTCGCCACGCAATGGACTGCCCCGGGTGTCCCGCGTGGACGCCGGCACGGTGGAACTGGTGCGCAGCATGGGACCGGAAGTGGTGTCCTCGGCCGACCTGATGCAATACGCTACGCAACGCTGGTCCCCGGAACAGCTGGCCGGACACGAACGCGCCGCCGATGCCTTGGGACGCATCGTCAACGCGGCCTTTGTCCGCGTCGGTCAGCGGCTCAATCAGCCGGGATCCGACGGCCCCACCGAGTTTGAAATCGCGGAGTTCATCCGCAGTCGGTTCCGGGAAGAGGGCCTCACCACAACCGACGGCCCCATTGTGTCCACCAACGCCCACTGCTCGGACCCTCATTATGAACCCGCCCCGGAGGGCAGCAGCGTCATCGCCGCGGGCGACTGGCTGCTCATCGACCTGTGGGCGCGGGAAGACACGCCCGGCAGCGTGTATGCCGACATCACCTGGACGGCATACGTGGGCGACAACCCGCCGGAGCGCCACCGGGAGGTATTCGACATCGTCCTCGGCGCTCGGGACGCCGCGCTGGCTTTCCTCCAGGACGCTTATGCCAGCGGCGACGCCGTTCAGGGCTGGCAGGCCGACGACGTGGCCCGCCGGTATATTACGGAGCGCGGCTACGGCGACTACTTCACGCACCGCCTGGGGCACAGCATCTACCACACCGTCCACGGCGAGGGCGTCAACCTGGACAACTTCGAAACCCACGACACCCGTCGGATCATCCCCGGCGTGGGGTTCTCCATCGAACCAGGCATCTACCTGCCCGAATTCGGTGTCCGCTCCGAGATCGACGCCTACATGAGCGAGGACGGCCCCTATGCCTCGTCCCCGGTGCAGCGGGAAATCGTGCTGATTACTGCCCCGTAATCGTCCCTGCGAAGTCCAGTTCCAGCAGGATGGCGTCCTCCACGCTCACCACGATGGCAACCCGGGGTTTGTCCATCCCAAAGTCGTCGAAGGTGAACTCGACGCTGGCCGATCCGGTTACCGTCCCGTCCCCGGCGAACTCCGCGGCGGCGTCCCAGGTTACTTCCCGAGTCTGATCGCGCACCGTCAAATCCCCGGTGATGGTGAACTCCGCCGCCCCGCTGGCATCGCTGATGGGGGCGGGCAGACCGTCAAACGACTTGGGCACGAACACCACTTCAGGCCACGTATCGGTCTCCAGGGTGCGTCGGCGGACATAGCCGTCCCGCCGGTCGCTGTCGGTACGCAGCGTGGCCGCCTGTACCGCGATACGGCTCTCGTCGGCAATGACGCTCCCATCGGCGGCAAAAACAACCGTGCCCAATACGTCGGCGGTTTCCCCGGTGGCTATCTTGAACCCGGCGCTGGCCAGCACTTCCTCTACCTTGTAACGGGCGATGGTGCCCTCCGCAAGGGTGAAAACCGTCTCGCCGGCGCCGCTGCTGACCGGCGCTTCCGTTGGCGGAACCGTGGTGTCGGTGGGTTCGGGAGCGGCGGTAGCCTCGGCCGGCGCCTGGGCCGGAGGCGCCGGCGTGTTGGTGGGCGGAGGCGGGACGGGGGTGTTGGTCGCCGACGGCGCAGACGTGGCTGCGGGCCGGATTGTTGCCGGCGCGGCCGGCTGCGGTGTCGCTGGCTGCCCGGCCGGCCCGGCGCAGGCCATAGCGGCAACGACCACGGCGATGAAAGCAAAGGCAGCGATGGCAAAGACGACGTGACGCTTAAGTGCGTGCATGGGAATCAATCTCCGTAAGTCGGTCGGGGCAGTATAGCAGGGAGACGAGTTGCCGTGGGAACTCGGTAGCGTTGCAATGTAGTGGTTTGTCTGATAATCCGTCACTCCGGCGAAAGCCGGAGTCCAGAAGTCGTAACCTGAAAGGATCGGAACAATGGTTAACGATTTCGGGCGCTGGATCAGGGCTTTCGCCGGAGTGATGGGAAAACTGAACCACCTGCGTTGCAACGCTACCGATATTGCCGGATGTGTGGTTCGTTGGCAACGGGGTTGCTAAACTACGCGGTCAGGACAGGAAAGAGGTGAATCATGACCAGATCTCCCGCGACGCGTATCCAACGGATACAGCCCCCGGCCACCTTGGCCGCCGGCGAAAAAGCTCGACAACTGGCCCGGCAGGGTCACGACGTAATCGACTTGGGTCAGTCGAGTCCGCACCACGTAACCCCCCGGCACATTATTGATGCTGGGATTCAGGCCCTGAACGCAGGACATACCAACATCAGTTCGTCCCGCGGACTGCTCGAACTGCGCCAGGCCATGTCCGCAAAGCTGGCAGACCACAACGGCCGCACCGTTGATCCCGACGGCGATATCCTGGTTACTCCCGGCAGCAAGATGGGGCTGTATGAGGCCATCAACGCCTACATCGAGGCGGGAGATGAAGCGCTGGTGCTTGAGCCTACGTGGGTCAGCTTCAGCCAGCAGGTGGAGATGGCTGAGGGTGTGCCCGTAGCCGTGCCGCTCAGCGAGGAGGAGGAGTATCACATCAGCTACGAGCAGTTGCAGGAGTACGTCACCTCGCGCACCAAGATGATTGTCATCAACAACCCCAACAACCCCACAGGCCGGGTG
This sequence comes from uncultured Dehalococcoidia bacterium, assembly GCA_964347975.1. Lineage (GTDB taxonomy): Bacteria > Chloroflexota > Dehalococcoidia > Lucifugimonadales > UBA3495 > Bin87. The sequence goes on along the minus strand of CAYGAY010000029.1, from coordinate 2,027 downwards.
TACACTGGGGAAGAATTGGCGGCCGTAGCGCGTCTGGCCCGGGAGCGGGACCTGCTGGTCCTTTGTGATGAGACCTACGAGCATTTCCTATACGATTCCAACCGGCACGTTACCATCGCGACTTTGGAGGGTATGGCGGAACGAACCCTGACCAGTTACACCTTCACCAAAGCCTATTCGATGTCCGGCTGGCGGTTGGGCTGTATCGTGGCTCAGTCAAACCTGCTGGAGCCACTGCTGAAGATACAGGAACAAACTGCCAGTTTTGTTTCTCCCTTTGTGCAGATGGCCGGAGTAGCCGCCCTCCAGGGCCCCCAGGATCACTTGCCCAGGTGGCGGGAGGACTGCGACGAACTGCGCGCGCGCTGCGCCGGCCGGTTGTCCCAGGTTCCCGGCGTACACTGTCCGCTGCCCGAAGGGGCCACCTTCCTGTTCCCTCGCTACTCGGCAGACGTGCCATCCACGAAGTTAGCCGAGCTATTGGTGGAGCGGGAAGGTGTGGTGGTAACCCCGGGCATCGGCTTTGGCGAAAGCGGGGAAGGCCACTTCCGTATTGCCCTGATGCGGTCTCCCGCTGACCGAGTTGTGGAAGGGGTGGAACGCATAGCGCGAGTCCTGGAAGATCTCTAGCCAGTTTTGCACTCCGGGGCTGGCCCCGTGTCATCCTGCCCCAGCGTGACCGGCCCCCGGAGCTCTGTTGAACCGAGCGACGACTCCATAGCCAGGCTGCGCCGGATGGCGGCCGCCATCTCCTCATCCAGCCCCAGCGCGGGCATCCTGGGGCGCAGGTGAATGACTATGTGTTGTTGGGCCGGTTGCTTGGCGTACTTTCTTTTTCGGGGGTTGCCACTGCTTCGGGACGGCGCTTTTGGTTCGGGCTTGGGGAGGGCCGCTTTGATGTCCGAATTTCCAGCTTTCGCCGGCGGCAAATGTCATGTTAAGTTCCCCCGCAAAGTCGGCTGGAGTTTGTTAGAGGATCCGCTTGTCTTGCTGATTAGCCATTTTAGGCCTCCTGGTCGGCTTTTTGCCTCTTACGGTCCGCAGGGGTGGTGCCGCCAGTGGGCATCTGCCATTTCTTGGTTTTACCGCCCGCTGGTTTCGGCATCGGCCCGCCGCCGCGTCGCTTTTCCAGTGGAATTGTCCTCTCGTGTGGGCCAAACTCTTTATCGTCCATCGGCTTTACGCATCCTGATTAACGTTTCGCTCCTTGCGGTTTGCTGGCGAGGCGCCTTTGGTAGGCGGTTGCCACTTTTTGACTTTGCCCGACGGCGTTTGCGGTTCGGGTTGACCGCCACCTCTGCTCCATTTTTCAACTCCAAAGCGCTCTTTGGGCGCTGCTGCCTTTTCTTGGTCCACGGTTTATCACCTCCTCACGACGTGTGTACGGCTCTTCTGTACCAGCCCTCGGCGTGTTTAGGTTCCGACGCGTTGGCAACCCACGCTGATACGACGATTGCCTCAATTTCAGAGGCGATTATGAAATCATGGGTCAGTTGCTCCATTTCATTAGGTTCAATTTCGACTTTCAGCGTCACCCGCTCTTCTCTCACCTGATGCCATGGAAATTCGATGTCCAGATCGGTATTAGGGCCTTCGTCGAACTCTTCTTGTATTTCCTCAATGCCCTCGTCGTCGTACGGCGATAGTACTTTGAGCCGCCAAGTTACCTGACTGATGCGGCATAGACCCGTTCCGGTATTCTTGGCAGTGAGGGCAACAATCACCGCATCGTAGCTTTGACTCGCGGGCACTCTGACTACCTGCAACTCCATGGTAAGACTCGGGATGTGCTCCCGGCCTCTCCGGTAATTGCGGTCTGCTACGTAAAGCGTTACCAGGAATGCCGTCGCGGTGCCCGCCGTGCCGGTAACCATTCCCAACTTCCAAACGTCAATCGACGCAATTCCCTGGGGCGGAGTGGCATCCACCCATCTATAGACATTCTGCACTACGCCTATAGCCAGCGTGAACGCTAGGGCCTGTTTACAAACTCGGTCTGTGGGGGGTAAATAGTAACACGCCCCCGA
>CAYGAY010000028.1:6911-47378 GCA_964347975.1 uncultured Dehalococcoidia bacterium | reverse complement strand
GGTCTGGGAGGCGGAGTTTCCTTTTCCGGAGTAGCCGGGCCCGACTTTGCCGGCAGCGTCGCCGTGCTATAATGCCCTACCCCACCGCGGGAGGTGGCAGGATGGTCAGCCTGGATCTAGACGACCTTGACGAAGAAACGGCAGTTCGCTTGCGCGCTCGCGCCGTTGGCAACGGATGCTCCATTGCGGAAGAGGCGCGGAACGTCCTCCGTATTGCGTTGGACATGCCGGGAGCGCTCCCGCAGCCCAAACACATGGGAAAAGCCATCCACGAGCTTTTTAAGGACCTGGGCATTGTGGAAGTCGTCCATCCGCCTCGGAGTTCGGGGGAGCCGATACAGTTCGTAGCCAAGGACTCCGACGACGATGACGACGATTCTGGACACTAACGTCATATCCGAACTCGCGCTGGAACGCCCGCATCCGGCAGTTCTGGCCTGGTGGCAGCGTCAGGTCTCCGGAGAGATGTTCACTACGGCCATTACCGAAGCGGAAATACGCTTTGGCATCGCCATTATGCCGGCCGGCCGCCGGCGCAACCAGCGGGCCGGCCGGGCCGATTATATGCTGCGCGTGTTTTTCCAAAACCGTATCATCCCTTTCGACACCGCCGCCGCCCAAATTTATCCCGATATATCCGCGCAACGCCGCGCAGTTGGCCGGCATATTGACATCCCCGACGCTCAAATCGCCGCCATCGCCCGCGTCCATAACGCTACAGTAGCCACTGGCAACGTCAGCGATTTCACTGACTGCGGCATCGAACTCATTACCCCCCGGTCAACCGAAGGAGCTACCGGATAATGCGTATCTCCCGTCTCGTCACCCGTACCCTCCGCGACGACCCGCCCGAAGCGGAGACGGCCAGCCACCGGCTGATGCTTCGCGCCGGCCTCATCCAGCAGGTGGCCGCCGGCGTTTATGCTTACCTGCCGCTGGCCTGGCGCTCGCTGCGGAAGATTGAGCAGATCGTCCGCGAGGAGATGGACGCCGCCGGCAGCCAGGAGCTGCGGATGCCGGCGCTGCAGCCCATGGAACTCTGGGAGCAGACCGGGCGCGCTGCCGCCTTTGGCGACAATATGTTCTCGCTGGAGGACCGTCGCGGGCGTCCGCTGGCGTTGGCTCCAACCCATGAGGAGGTCGTTACCAATATCGCCAAAGGGAACGTGCAGAGCTACCGGGATTTGCCCGTCATCCTCTACCAGATGCAGACCAAGTTCCGCGATGAGCCGCGTCCGCGCGCCGGCCTGGTGCGCGTCCGCGAGTTCACCATGAAGGACGCTTATTCCTTTGACGCCGACGAGGACGGATTGGATGATTCTTACCAGGCCATGGCCCAGGCGTATCGCAACGTCTTTCGCCGGTGCAGCATCCCCGTAGTGATGGCCGAGGCCGACAGCGGGGCCATCGGCGGGAAGGATTCCCACGAGTTTCTGCTGCCGGCCGACACCGGCGAGGATACGGTAATCACCTGCGCCGCCTGCGGCTATGCCGCCAACGCGGAGAAGGCCGAGGGCGTCTATCCGGCGCAGGAAACGCCGGAACCGTTGCCCCTGGAAGCCGCCAGCACGCCGGGCATCAAGACCATCGCCGCGCTGGCCGAGTTCCTCGGCGTACCGGAAGCGCAGACGCTGAAGGCAGTGTTCTACGCCGCCGACGGGGAAGTAGTGTTCGTTACCATCCGGGGCGATCTGGAGGTCAACGAGGTTAAACTCAAGAACGCTCTGCACTGCAACGAGCTGCGCCTGGCCGACGACGACGAAGTGGCGGCGGCCGGTCTGGTGGCCGGCTCCGCATCGGCTATCGGCATCGTCAACGTGCGCCGCGTCGCCGACGCATCAATAACCAACGGCGGCAACTTCGTGGTTGGGGCCAACCGGCCGGACACCCACTACCGCAACGCCAACTACCCCCGGGATTTTGACGCCGACCTGATTGCCGACATCGCCCTCACCGAGCCGGGCCACAAATGCGTCAACTGCGGCGCGGAACTGGAATTCACCCGGGGCGTGGAGGTGGGGCACATCTTCAAGTTGGGCACCTTCTTCAGCGAGAGCCTGGGCGCCTACTACCTGGACCGGGAGGGCCAGCAGCAGCCCATGGTGATGGGCTGCTACGGCATCGGCGTCAGCCGCATCCTGGCCGCGGCCATTGAGCAGAACCACGACGCGCAGGGCATCGTATTCCCGCCGCCCATCGCGCCTTATGACGCGCATCTGGTGGCGCTGAATATGTCCGATGCGGCGGTGGCCCAGGCCGCCGGCGAGTTGTACGACCGCCTCTGGGCCGCCGGCATCGAGGCGCTGTTTGACGACCGCACCGATGCGGCCGCCGGGGTCAAGTTCAACGACGCCGACCTCATCGGCCTCCCCGTGCGCCTGGTGGTCAGTCCGCGCAACCTGCGCCAGTCCGCCGTCGAAATGCGCCGGCGAACGGCCGGGGAAGCGGAGCTGGTGGCGCTGGACGACGTGGTGGGGGCGGTAGAAAACTTGTTGAATATGACGTAAGCAAGCGTGCCTTCCGAGTCGCCGGGGCTGCGGCCCCTTACAGTGTGGGAACGGGGATTTACCACGATTTACGGGGGCATTCCCGGCAGTTTCATACTGTTCGCGCTGCGGGCGGTTTTCCTCCTCCTCAGCGGGCCGGACCTGAGTTTATGGCATTTCGTCCGTTATACCTTCGGCTTTGACGCCGGGTTGGGCATCCACGTGGACGTCGTGGACACGTACTACGTGCCTTATGTTATGGCCAACGGAATGTACGCGGTGTTCTACTTCACCTGGGGCCGCTCCCTGGGGCATATGGCGGCGGGCGCTCATATCGTCGATGCCCGAACCGGGCGGCGGATGCGAAACTGGCAAAAGGCGGTGCGGAGCGCGCTGCAAATCGCCAACGGCTACGTTGGATTCCTCCGCATACTGGACATCGTGTCCACTTTCATCGTCCTCATTGACCGGGAGCGTCGTCGTTCCATTTACGATCTGGCGGCCCGCACCGTGGTGGTAGTCGGCGAGCCGGCGGAAGAGGAGCCGGAAACCGCGCGACAGCGCAGTTGGGTATCGGCATTGTTCGGGAAGATGACCGGGCAAGAGCCTACAGGATGATCCAGGGACAGCCAGCGAACGGCAGCTACCGCTCTCTGTTGAACGGCGGTTCCTCTACCCTTTTTCGCTTTTCTAAGGTGGAAACCATCCCGATTGCCGCCAGTATCAAGGGCAACGGCAACAGAAGGGCGAAGCCGGCCAGTGCAATCGATGCGGCCGTGCTGATGGGCGCGGGAAAATAGACTGCGACGAGAATCAGTATCCCCAAAGGGGCTGTATCATGGCTCCAGCAGCAGTTTTCCGAAGAAGTTGGTGGCCTCCATGTCGCGGTGGGCGTCGGCGGCGTTGGCCAGGGGGTAGGTTTGGTGGATGGCCGGCTTGATGACGCCCCGGTTGAGGCTGGCGACGATCTGGCGCATATCCTCCCGGGAACCCATGTAGCCGCCGTAGATCTCGATCTGCCGGCTGAACAGCAGGCCCAGGTGCAGCTCCGCCCGCAGGCCGCTGGTGGCCCCGCATATGCAGTAGCGGCCGCCGGGCCGCAGCGCGCGGAACCCGTGGGCCCACACGTCGGCGCCCACGTGGTCCACCAGCAGGTCAACGCCGGCTCCGCCGGTGATCTCCCGCACCCGCTGGGTGATGTCCTCCTCGTTGTAGTTGATGACGTGGTCGGCGCCCAGGCGGCGGGCCAATTCGGCCTTTTCCGGCGTGCTGGTGGTGGTGATGACCGTCGCGCCCACCACGTTCTTGAATACCTGGATCGCCGCCGCGCCCACGCCGGCCGACGCCGAGAACACCAGCGCCGTCTCCCAGGGCTGCAAGGCAGCCCGACGCACGGCCATGTTCCACACCGGCAGGTAGGTGGTGGGAATCGCGGCGGCGTCCGCGAATGACACGGCGCTCTCCAGCCGGTAGGCGTTGACCTCGGGCACGACCACCAACTCGGCGTAACTGCCGTCCAGCGCGGTGCCCAGGAACCGGCTGCGGCGGCACAATTCGTCCCGGCCCGAGCCGCACCACTGGCACACGCCGCAGGTCAAGCGGGGGTTGACCACCACCCGGTCGCCGACGCTGAGAGCGCTCACGGCGTCGCCGGCGGCCACCACCTCGCCGGCGGTGTCGCCGCCCAAGATCAGCGGCGGCGGGAACTCCCGCTCCAGCCCGCGCTGCCCCTCGCGGGTGAAGATGTCCAGACGGTTGAGCGCGCTGGCACCCACTCTGACAACCACGTCGTTGGGCCCGGGCGACGGGTCGGGCCGGTCTCCGTACTGCAAAACGTCCACGGCGCCGTGGGCTTCAATGTAAACGGCTTTCATTGCTGATTGTTACTCCTCATTCCGACGGCGCCCGCCGGTTGTCGTAGCAGTCGCGGCACAGGAATACCACGGCGAGGGTTTCGTCGTGACTGGCGACCCGCCCGCATCTGGGGGCGTCGCTGTCCGGGGACCAGGGTTGGTGAAACGGCCCGCCGCACATCTGGCAGGTGGAACGATGGGGGCCTTCCAGTTCATCATTGCAGACCACGCAGAATACCGGACCGGATACTTGAAACAGGGTTGTCACTGCACTGCCTCCCAGCCGCGCAAATTATGGTGGCGCGTCAACTTATGATTGGGTTTGATTGGGCTGCCCAATTCCGGGCGATTCTCTGTTCATCCGCCACGTTGTTGGTTTCGCCGTCCAGCCGGGCCTGGCGCAAGGCCCGCAGCGCCTCGCCCACCGCGGGGCCGGCCGGCACTCCCAATTCGAGCAGGTCGGAGCCGCGCAGCCGGGGGGCCACCGACCACCACTCCGCCAGGTAGCGGCGAGCCCGCTCCGCTACCACCGGGGAGGGCATCAGCGCAGCAGCGGCGATGGTGTCCGGGGACCGGCCGTCCAGCAGGGCGCAAACTTCCGATGGCCGCAATCCGGGCCGGGCCAGTCGCCGCTGCTGCGCCACCAGGGCCGTGGTGTCGTCAATCACTCTGGCCCAATTGACCGGCGCGTTGATCCGGGCGGCAAATGCAGTTGCCGCCCGGGGAGACATGGGCCAAATCAGGGCGGCCAGCCAGGTCAGGGGTGAAGACGGCGCTGCGGACAGAAAGCGCAAGTGGGCGGCGGTGAGCGATGAGTTAATGGCGTCCAGCACACCGAGGAAATCGGCGTACTGCAAGGCCGGCAACGGGTTGGCCTCCTCCAGGATGCGCTCCAGCTCGTGCCGGACCCGGTCAGCGGTCAGCGTTGCCAGCGCGCCGGCGGCCAGCGCTTCGGCCAGCGCGGCCTGAGTAGCCACATCCATACCGAACCCAAACCGGGCGGCGTAGCGGACGGCCCGCAGGATACGCGTCGGATCGTCGCGGAAGCTCTGCCGGTGCAGGATGCGGATGACGCCGGCGGACAGGTCAGCACGGCCACCGTGGTGGTCCACCAACTCGGTGGATGCGCCGGCAATGGGGATGGCCATTGCGTTGATGGTAAAGTCGCGGCGCGCCAGATCGTCGTTAAGGTCGCTGGCGGACACCTCGGGCAGGGCCCCGGGACGGGGGTAGGTCTCGCGACGCGCCGTCACCAGGTCAACGGCGCAGTCCGAGGTGGCAACGCTGGCGGTGCCGAAGCGTTGGTGGACGGTCAACTTTCCGCCCGTCGCGTTCGCCAATTCGGCGGCCAGCGCCGGAGCGTCTCCTACCACGCAGATGTCCAGGTCTTGCAGCGGGACAGACAGCAGATGGTCGCGGACCGGACCGCCTACCAGATATGCCGGGACACCCGCAAGATTAGCCAACCGGCGCACGTTGTCGAGGACACTCCGGAAGTTGCCAACGTCGATATGATCGGCAAGTGCGCCGGATGTCGTGTCGTCGATGATCGTCGGCATGGCGAATCGCAAGCGAGGGGTGAGGGCCTGAAAAAGTGTAGCGCAAGCGCCCCGGCTGGGCAACGTTAGAATCGGGTAGGACTTACACAGTTGGCCGCCTATGCTCTCGTCATTCCGGCTTTCGTCGAAGTGTCGGGCATGTAATTTCAAGCGCTTAAGTCCTATCAGGATTATCACGATTTAAGGATTTGCCGGATTTAGGAAATCATTGAAAATCCCCAACTCCGGCAAATCCCGCTTCTGACCATTATTCTGAGCCGGCCCCACGCGCCACCGCAAAGTTACCGTCCGACTAACTCCCATCTCCCACACGACACCGACTCAAAAGCGTAGTCAGAAGGGCTGACTTCGACATACTCCTGCCCCTCCATGGCAAAGTTGTTGTCAATGATGGAATCCAGCGAGCCGGACAGGTCGCGTAGCCGGGCCCAATAACAACCCAATCCTTTGCTCTCGGTACGGTTTGGCCCGGCCGGCTGTTACCACCCGGCCAAACCCCGGCATGAGCATTGGGTAAGGGCAAGTCCGGAGACTTCAGGATTGCCCCTGGCAAAACCGGTTGATATGCCGGCGATCAAACTGATTTGCCTCCACAATTGCTGCCATCAGTTCAAAATTTGGCAGCGCCTCCGTGACATGGTTGCCCTGCGAAAAACCAACATCCACAGCTAGAAATTCTTGAACAAACGCTTCTTGAACCTCTCGAGTCAACGAGGCCAGCCGGCTCATATCCTGACGTATCCCAGCAGTTGACGGCGGAGCCGCTGGCCAGACCGCCACCTGTTCGGCAGCCATTATAGCGTTGTCATACCATGACAACAGATCGTAGCGCCACATTTCATCATAGAGCAGCAGAGGATTTTCCCGCAGCTGCTCCATGACTCGGGATAACTCGAGATGAGTGTCTTGGTAAATGAACATCCTACCGAAGCCGTAATCGAAGAATTCTTGTTCAGCTGGCGTCGGACAACTGGGCGTAACAGTCGGTTGCAATACGGCAGTAGGGCTGACCGGTTCAAAGTGAACACCCTCCGGTTCTGTTCTACCGACGGCATTGCATACGCCAATTAAGGCAATCACGGCCACTAGTACGGCAATCAGTACCAAGCAGCCATAAGAATGTTGACGGGTCCAGCGTTGACGCTCTGGCTGATCCCCGGATTCGGTATCTGATCCATTACGCTCTGCGTCCATCAGAAAACTCCTTTATTTCTCATCGAAACAGCCGCGCATACTTGGAAGATCCAAGCGCCGGCGAGATTAGTACCTTGCTAATAGAGATAGGGGCTAGGGAGATAATCCCCAGCCCCTATCTCTCTCTGTAAGTTCCGGGCTGTATGTCCTTTCCTACCAGGTGTTTGCCGTTCCCGAAACTGGTCTTGGGAGCAACGTCGCGGGATGGCTGTCGAGTCGCATAGTCCCTTTCCGGTTGCGGACTAACGGTAGCGCTCTCACCCTCGCCAATCGCCCCGCCGATGATGACCATGAGCGCCAGAACACCGACTACCGACAGCGGGATCCAAACTCGCTTGCGCTTCAAAAATTGCATAACCTCTCCTTCCTCTAGCGATGACAACATCAACCCGGCGTATCAAACGCCGGGTTGACCTTTGCGGGGCAAGCGCAATTACGCTGCCCGCTCAAAGATGAACAGAACCTTGGGGCGTGGTATCAACCACAGCCACCAGCGAATCGCGGTTTCGGTTCTGGTCAAACGCCAGCCGCCGCCGGCATTCTGCTCAATGTGGCGGGCGATAGCCTCATCGGACCCCCAACCGCCCCACCAGAGGGTGCTTACGCGGTAGTGAAAGTTTGTTGCCACTTTGTCGCTCCTCTCCTTTTCGCCGCAAGGCTTCCGTGCCGGAATGGTGCGTTGAAATTCAACACCTGCAATGAATTGTAATTCAACTCAACAATGCTGTCAACAGCGCCGAGACCCACAATTAGCCGGTTCGCCTCAGCGGTGCAGGCGCAGCTGGCCCCGGTATTCCTGGAGCGAGGGGTAGAGCTGGCCGTCGGATGCCACGTAAAGCAGACCCAGGCGTTCCAGCCGGATCCGCAGCGCGGTAATCGTAACCTGAAAGTGGTCCCGCAGCCGGTATAGGGTCGGCCAATCGGTAAGGTCGGCCTGTTGTACCTCGGCTATTATTGCGGCGTGGGGCATCAACAAGTACCCCATATAGCGGTTGGCTTCGGTTTCGTGGGGCGATGAGCCCGGGCCGCTGCCGAGATACACGCAGCCGTCGGGCGGAGCAAGGCCGGGCAACGCTTCCTGACCCGGCGTAGCCGGCGCGACATGAAGCACCCAGTGCCCAATCTCATGGGCCAGCACGGTGTGGTACAGCCACGGCGTTTCTTCCAGCAGAGCCTGCCGCGCTTCGTTGAATACAATCGTCCGCCGGGCCGGCTCCAGCGCCGCGATGACCGATTCGCCAAGAGCTTCTGGAAGGTCATCCCACAAAATACGCAGGTCCAGCAAGTCCTCGGCAATTCGTTCTACTGGAACCGGCGGCGTTACCGGCGCGCCCCATGCCTCCCGACCAACGTTCAATAAATCAAATGCCCGTTCCTCAATATGAGCGTCGGTAAGCCGCATCCGCATCACCCCGGTTCCTCGTCATCCCCGGCCAGGATTCTCCGCCAGTCTGCCGCCGACCTGGCATCCCCCGCCAACGACCGCAGATAGCTGATGGCCTGCGGGTGCTGCGCCAGCGTTTGCGACAGGTCGGAAGGGAACTTGCCAGCCAGCAAAATTAGATCGTAGGCCAGATCCGTGGCGTCGTGGCCCAGCGCGTCGGCCAGCGCGTAGGCCAGCTTGTTCAACACCGCCTCGCTGGGCGGCCCGACACGCCCGTTCTCTATTTTGCTCAAATAAGTATAGTCAATCTCCACCCGCCGGGCCAACTCGCGCTGACTCAGGTGGGCGGCGATGCGCAGTTCTCTCAAACGGTCGCCAAAATCCATGGCCGCCTCCAGCCACAGCATACCACAAAGACGCCGCTGCGCCCTTTCCCCGCGCGCCTCCCTATATTGTAGGGGCGAACAATTATTCGCCCCTACGCGAATTCGTCCCGACATACCCAGCGCTTACGTGGGCACGCGCGTCAGGCCAATCGCGGCTGCGGTTGGGGTGCGTTATACTTCCTGCTGCCAAACTGATTTGGGAGCGAGTGAGCATTATGGAGACCGTAGGATTCATCGGCCTGGGCAACATGGGCGGCGGCATGTCCGCCAACATCCAAAGGGCCGGCTATCCCATGATCGTCTATGACCTGCGCGAGGAAGCAGCCTTGCCCCTCCTGGAAGGCGGCGCCCGGCTGGCCAACTCCCCATCGGAAGTGGCCGCCGCCAGCGACATCACCTTCACCTCCCTGCCCGGGCCTTATGAGGTGGAAGCGGTGGCCCTGGGCGCCGAGGGGGTGCTGGAGGGCATCCGACCGGGCAGCGTGTACATCGACTTGTCCTCCAGCCGGCCCACGCTGATCCGGGAGATCGAGCCGAAGTTCCGGGCCAAGGGCTGCCATGTGCTGGACGCGCCGGTGAGCGGAGGGAAGACGGGGGCGGCGTCGGGGAACCTGGCGGTGATGGTGGGCGGCGACCGGGAGGTGTTCGAGCGGGTGAAGCCGGCGCTGGATTCCTTTGGGGACAAGGTGTTTTACGCCGGGGAGATTGGCGCGGGCAGCGTGGCGAAGTTGGTGCACAACATGATCGGCCACAGCGTGCGGCAGGCCATCGCGGAGGGTCTGACCCTGGGGGTGAAGGCCGGCGTGGAGCCGGAGGCGTTGTGGGAGTGTATCCGTCGCGGCTCGCTGGGCCGGATGCGGGCGCTGCACGAGGGGCTGGTGCGGACGATGTTCCGCGGGGAGTTTGAGCCGGCCAGTTTCGCGTTGAACCTGGCCCACAAGGACATCGCGCTGGCGACGGAGTTGGCCCGGGAGTACGACGTGCCCATGCCGATGTCCACGCTGGCGGAGCAGATCGCCATGCAGGCCATGAACCGGGGCTGGGGCGAGTCGGACAGCAGCATAACCGTGCTTTTGCAGGAAGAGCAGTCCGGCGTGGCAGTCCGGGCGCCCCACATCGACCCGGCGCGGGCCGGGCGGTTCATCACCACCCACCCGGACGACGAGTAGAGGCAGACGCCTCTCATGCGTACCCGCTTTGGGAAACCGTCAGAGTAACGTGGGTACGCATGAGCAGTTGCGGTTGGCCGTGTTACCTGAACCCCGGTGAACCCGATATTCAGCTGTGATTTTGGCAGCTGGGCCGTGGCCTTTGGCTTGCTGCCTTACGCGTAGGGTATAGTGTAGGGAACGGATGTGCGGTTGCGCAAGGGGCGGGTGTCACTCATGCGTACCCACTTCGTCATTGCGACCCCGTACTTGATACGGGGGTGGCAATCTCGCCGGCGTAGCAATGGCCGTTCCGTCAAGGCTCTCGCAACAGAAAGTGGCGACCGCCGGAACGAGATTCCATCGCCCGCCTGCGGCGAGCGTGGAATGACCGGTTTAAAGCGGATACGGGTGAGGTGGATGCCTGCGTTGCCGGGCGGGAACCCCGGTGGTAGAATGCCCCCGTTTTGCGCATAGCCATTTTTGATTGACAATAACCGCAGGATGATTTGATGCCCTCTTTCGACGATTACGTAATTGTCAACCAGTTCCCGGAGCAGCCCGCCGAGCTCATGGTGATCGCCTTTCGCGGCTGGCCGGATGCGGGGGACGCCGCCACCGCCACGCTGAATTACATGATGAACGCGCTGGGAGCGGTGAAATTCGCCGAGGTCGACCCGGAAGAGTTTTTCAACTTCGCCCAGGAGCGGCCCCGTTCCACTCGCAGCAAGGATGGCGTCCGGCATCTGCAATGGCCGGCCAACGAGTTCTACTACTGGCCCGGCCCGGAGCCCACGACCGGTCACACCGCATCTCCGGCGGTCTTCTACCTGGGCACCGAGCCACACCTGCGCTGGCGCACCTTCTCTTCCCTGGTGGGGGATCTGGCCAAGCGCTGCGGCGTGAAGTCGGCGGTGCATATCGGGGCGCTGCTGGATGCAGTGCCGCACACCCGGGCGGTCAAGTACAGCGGCTCCTCCACCAACCGGCAGATACAGGCGGCCTTCGACGGCAACAACGTGCGCACGTCCAATTACCAGGGACCTTCCGGCATCACCGTGCCGGTTTCCGAATCCCTGGCGGCCCGGGGCATCGGCTACACCTCCTTGTGGGGCCACGTTTCCCACTATCTGCGGGCCACGCCCAACTTCCGGGTCGGCCTGGGACTGGCCCGCAACCTGAAGGATATGCTGCGGCTGCCCGTTGACCTGGCTCAACTCGCGGTGATGGCTGACGCCTTCGACAAGGAAGTGGCCAAGGTGATCGCCGAGGACGAGCAACTGGGCAAATACATCACCACGCTGGAAGAACGTTACGACGCGGACATCGACGCCGCGGAGATGCCCGACCCCGGCGATCTGGTGCGGGAGCTGGAGCGATTCCTGCGGGCGGAACGGTTGGGCGGTGATTAATTGTCAGCAGCCCAGAAGCAGGGTACGCGTGGGCGAAACCGGCCGGCTTGCCCCGCGACAGGTTGGGCGGTATAGTCAAGTCGCCACTTATCCTGATGTTGGGAGGGCGTCCCTTGACGATTTTTGACTGGCCGGCCCGGATGCGCCAGATGGCCGATTTCATGGGCATTACCGATGACGACCTGGCGCTGGTGCGCGCCAGCGGCCCAATCCTGCTGGCCCGGGCCGATGAGCTTACATCAGCCGTGTATGACCACTTCCTGCAATTTCCGGCGGCCGCGCGATTCTTCCTGACCCCGGACGGTGAGATTGACCGGACTCGTCTGGATCGACGCAAGCACAGCCTGGCCCGCTGGCTGCGCCACAGCATCGACTTCCAGCTGGACGAGCAGTTTCCCGTCTTTCTGCTGGCCATGGGCGTGGTGCACAGCAACCCGTCACTGGAACGGGGCTACCTCGGTTCAGTGCCGGCCCGGTTTATGATTGGCACCATGTCCTTCGCCCAGACCGCAATAGCGGCGGCGCTGGCAGAGGATATGCGCGACCCCGTTCAAGCCATGCGAACTTCAACCGCGTGGAACAAAGTCCTGATGCTGCAACTGGACGTGCTGCTGGCCGGCTACGTGACCGAAACCCCGACGCCGCCCACGCCGCCGCCGGTAAGCAGTGACGACGGCGGGGACGCGCCGGAAGGCATCCGTCGCGTGCTGACCAACATTCTGGACGGCAACCGCGGCAACGGCTCCGCCCAATCTGAACAAGGAGACTGACCATGACCAAAGTGCTGGTAATCCAGGGCGCCGGCATGAACATGCGCGGCAAGGTGCAAGTCGAGATTTTCGGCCCCAATACGCTGGACCAAATCAACGAGCAGATTCGCGGCTACGGGGAAGCGTTGGGCATCGACGTGGCAATCATGCACTCCAACGTGGAGGGCGAGGTGACCAACGCCCTGTATGACGCCTGGGAGGAGGGCTACGATGCCTGCCTCATCAACCCGGCGGGATTTACCACCGTAAACGGCCCGTTGCGGGGGGCCATCGCCCAGGTGCCGATGCCGGTGATTGAGGTACACGCCAGCAACCCCACGGCCCGGGGCACCGTCTCGGCGGTGCTGCCGGTGAGCAAAGGCTGCGTGTATGGCTTCGGCGTGTACGGTTATTATCTGGCGCTGGAGGCGGTGAAGCACACGGCGGGTTAGGGCGCCGGAGAGCCGGCCCTCACCCCAAGCCCCTCTCCTTCAGGGAGAGGGGCTTTCCGGTGCAGCGGGTTATTCGCAGCGCAGGCAGCGCACATCCTTGAACACGGTGTCGTGGAGGCCCGGGTTGACGATCAGGTAGTCCATGATGATGCGGACGACCTTGCCCTCGTCGGCAATGTTGTACTTTTCCTTGGACGAGTTGATGAGGCCGATGTGCTCGGCGTTTACGTCAACGGACAATGCGGTCTTGGTGCCGGCCATTTTGCTTCGCTCCTGATGGGTGGATGGTAGTGAGTTTTGCTGGCCGGCAAACCGCCGGCGGCAGGCCATAGGATAGCCGCCGGGGGCGGGATTATTCAACCTTGCCGACCTTGCCCCGGGCAGTAATGGCCGAGCGGAGGAGAGGCGTAGCCTGGAAGAACTGCGTTCTCTCCTGTGCCGGTGATGTTGGTTGCTCCGTTTTGACAATGCCTTAAAATGGCTGGCCCATCAGGTAGGCTGGAATCATCTGGGAAAGGGAAACAGGAGGGCATAATGGCCGTAACCAAAACCGCCTTTATGTGCGCCAAGCGCCAGCACACCGAATGCGAAACCGACGAGTTCCGCGCCACCGGCGGCAATTTCGCCAAGCTGTTCGACGTGCAGAACAGGAAATTCTACACTGTATCCTGCGCGCAGTGCGGCTACACCGAGATTTACAAGGGGAACACGTCCACGCTGGGCAACATCTGCGACTTCTTCGCCGGCGGTTAGGTTGCGGCAGGATTTTGCACCCTCACCCCAGCCCTCTCCCAGCAAGGGGTAGGGAACGAAAAGCCCTCCGTAAATCTGCGGAGGGCGGTTTTGTTTGCTGGTACCCCGGATGGGCTTCGATCCCATGATCTCCACCTTGAAAGGGTGGCGTCCTTGACCTGGCTAGACGACCGGGGCATTGAGCGTGGCATTTGCAACGCTCGAATAGTGTATCACAGGAACCCCGATTACGGGTACACGGCCAGGGCTTCCAGAGACATCTCTTCCGGGTAACCGCACATCAGGTTCATGTTCTGCACGGCCTGACCGGCGGCCCCTTTCACCAGGTTGTCCAGGCAGCTGATGACGATGAGCCGGTTGGTCCGCGGGTCCACCACCGGGTAAAGCAGGCACTGGTTGTTGCCCAGGGTCTGCTTGGTCTGCGGCGGCGCTCCCGTAACCTGCACGAAGGCGTCATCGGCGTAGAACTCGTGGTAAAGCTGGCGGATGCGCTCGTTGGCGCCGGCGTCCTGGGCGATGTCGGCGCGCAGGGGGGCGTAGCACGAGCTGAGGATGCCGCGGGTCATGGGGATGAGGTGGGTGAGGAAGGTCAGGTTGACGGGTTCGTCGGTGAGGGTGTCCAGTTCCTGACTGATTTCCGGCAGGTGGCGGTGGCCGTTGACCGAGTAGGCCATCACGTTCTCGTTGACCTCGGAGAAATGCGTGGTCATGCTTAGCGAGCGGCCGGCGCCGGAAACGCCGGACTTGCTGTCCACGATGATGTCGCCGCCAATCAGCCCGTGCTTGACGGCCGGCGCCAGGGCGAGGATGGCGCTGCTGGGGTAGCAGCCCGGGTTGGCGACCAGGCGGGCGTCAGCGACGGCTTCCCGGTTCAGCTCGGTGAGGCCGTACACCGCCTCTTCCAGGTAGGTGGGATCGGGGTGCTCCACGCCGTACCACCGGCTGTACACGTCGGCCTGCTTGAGGCGGAAGTCCGCCGATATGTCCACTACCTTGACGCCCTGCTCCAGCAGGGGGATGCAGGCTTCGGCGCTGGCCTTGTGGGGCAGGGCCGAGAACACCAGGTCCAGCTCATCGCACAGGTCGGCGGTGATGTCCAGCCCGATGTTGTCCAGGTGGGGAAAGACCTGGCCCAGGGGCTGGCCGGCGGCGCTGCGCCCGGTGACCGAGGCGATTTCTACTTCGGGATGGTGGCGCAGGATGCGGACCAGCTCGCATCCGGCGTATCCGGTTACATTGATGATTCCGACTTTCACGGTTGCAGCTCCTTGACGACTTGGGTGTGCGGGACGGGAGTGGCGGCGGCGGCGCTTCGTCGCCGGCGTCCCGGAGCTTGACCGTCGGGCCGGTCGGTGTCGGCGGAGTCTTTGCCGGCGGCGGCGGATTTTTGACCAGCCGTTGCCGCCGCTTCCGGCATGGCGGTTTCGTCACGGGAGGGGCAGCCGTAGCTGACCACGCACGCGCCGCATAGCGGCCGCTGGGCCTTGCAGACCTGCCGGCCGTGGGTGATGAAGGCGGCGTGGAAGGGATACACGTCCTCGGGAGGCATGGCAGCCTCCAGCACTTCGTGGGCTTTCTCCGCGCTCACCTTGGGGCCGATGATGCCCAGGCGTTTACTGACCCGGTAGATGTGCGTATCCACGGCCATGGCCGGCATACCCAGGGAAAAGCTCAGGATGATGCCGGCGGACTTGGGGCCGATGCCGGGCAGCTGGCGCAGCCAGGCCCGCGCCTCGGCCATGGGCATTTCCGCCAGGAAGCGCAGGTCAAGGGAGCCGTCGTTCAGTTCCATTATCTTGTTGAGTACGGTCTTGATGCGGGGCGCTTTGACCTTGGCCAGACCGCCGCCGGCGATAGCCGTCTCAATGTCGTCCACATCGGCGGCGGCCACCGCCTCCAGCGATCCAAAGGTGTTCATCAGGCTGCGGAACGCGCGCTCCGAGTTGCGGTCGGACGTATGCTGGGACAGGATGGTAAAGGTCAGCTCGTGGGCCGGGTCCAGGCGCGGCTCGTTGACGAAAGGGCCGTATTCCTGAGTGAGCAACCGGATGGCGTCGGGTATCGTGACGCCCGGTTTTCTGGCGCGGCGCGGCCGGCGTGGTTTGGAGGCGGCTTTGGGCGGCATTTCTGAGATCCCTCGGACGGTAACGGGATTTTAGCACAGCGTCCGGTTCCGGTGGTATTCTTGCATCGATCATCGATGCGAGGAGATTTCGCTACTCGCAACTAAGGAACTTCCCGAAGGCCGCTCCGCTCCATTGCCCGTCCAGATTTGGGCCGCTGACATACTACGGCAACAGAAGAAGTCACCAATGACCTCTCGGCAGTATCAGCAAGCCAGCGAGCGCTTCCTGGCACAGGCCAGACAGGAACTGGCAGACCGCGATCTGGCGCAGGCGTCTGAAAAGGGTTGGGGCGCCACCGCCCAGATGCTCAAAGCCATCGCCGAACTACGCGGCTGGGAACACCACCGTCACCGACATTACTACAGAGCAGCCAGCCGAATCCGCGCTGAAACCGGCGATGGCGAGATACGCCGGTTTTTTGACTCGGCCAGCGCCCTGCATGAAAACTGCTATGAGAACGACATGGCGGCTGACGAGGTAGCCGAAAGACTCGACGACGTGGCGGCGCTGATGGACAAGATTCTACCCTTGCTGGAGCAAAGGTAGTCTCGGCGGTTCTGAACCTCAGAGTAGCGAAACCGCCTCATCTATGCACCGGATGGTCAGGATTTTTCGATATGGCATAAATGGGGCTGCGCATTCGCCCGGCCCGGTACTTGATACGGGGGTGGCAATCTCGTTGTCGCCGCAAATGTCTCCCTTCCCCGATGCGGTCCGGCAACGGCGGCGACTTTCGGAACGAGATTCCAGCGTCCGCCGGCGGCGGACGTGGAATGACAGCAGGGAAGTGGGTACGCATGAGGCGTATCAGGACGCCCCGGTTTGCGGCCTCGCTACGGTCTGCGGCGGGGGATCCGACGGGCGGCTGACCAGCGGCGTCAGGAACAATGCCGGCAGGGAGATGGCGATGCAGGCCAGGGCGTTCAGCGTAACCGACAGCTGGATGCCGATGACGTCGCCCAGCCACCCCATGAACAGCACGCCCGGCGGCGTTCCGATGCCGATGCACAGGCTCTGCAAGCCCACCATGCGCCCCCGCATCTCCGGCGGCGACGACCGCATGGTGATGGCTCCCTGCATCGTCCCGAAACAGGAAAGGCCGATCCCGCTGAGGACCAGTATGACAAAGGTGACCGAGTACCAGGGCGACCAAACGAAAACCGTTGACAGCGCCATCACCGTGAACGCGCCGGCGGCGAAAATTCGCCCGTGATAACGAAACGTTCCCACCGACGCCAGAATGACCGCCGTCACCAACTGGCCCACGGATTCCGCCGCCGCCAGGAGGCCCACCAGCGTTTCTCCCACCCCCAGGTGGTCCCGGCCGATGGCCGGCACGAATTGACGGGCCGGGA
Source organism: uncultured Dehalococcoidia bacterium (assembly GCA_964347975.1). Lineage (GTDB taxonomy): Bacteria > Chloroflexota > Dehalococcoidia > Lucifugimonadales > UBA3495 > Bin87. The sequence goes on along the minus strand of CAYGAY010000028.1, from coordinate 30,521 downwards.
AGGCCAGGCCGTTGATCATTATGGTTATGAAGAGCATCCCCATCAATTGCCGGTGGTTGAACGCCGCGCGCACCACGTCGCCCAGGCTGTTCCAGATGGGTTCCACCCGCCACTCCCGCTCCACACGGGGGATGCGCACGCGGATGGTCAGCGCCATGGCCGTTGCGTGCATGGCGACGATCAGGGCGTAGGCCCAGGTGTATCCGGCGTAGTGGGGCCAGAAGTATGCCAGATGCTCGATGAAAAAGCCGCCGACGAAGGGTCCCACCATGCGGCCGACGGTGCCGCTGAGGGAGTCGATGGACAGCGCGTTGACCACGCGCCGCTCGCCCACGATGTCGAAAATCGCGGTGCGCCGGGCCGGGTCTTCCAGGGCTCTGCTGACGCCTTGCAGCAACATGGCGGCGAAAACGTGCCAGGGATCGATCTGCCCGGTCAGCAGGAGAACGAACAGCGCGATGCCGGCCCCGGCCTTGATGGCCATGGAACTGACCCAGATCTTCTTGCGGTCAAAGCGGTCGGCGATGATGCCGGTGAAGGGCGAGAATATGGGTCGGGGCAGGTTTTCAAAGCCCAGCACCAGCCCCAGCATCAGGGCGGAATCGGTCAACGAGTAGACCAGCACGCTGGTGACCAGCAACTCCATCCAGCGGGTCAGTTCGGATACGTTCACGACGTACCAGATCGCCCGAAAACGTGGGTTCCCCAGAACCTCCATGATTGGGTAAGGAGTGCGAGGGGATGTCGAGCGACCGCCGATGTTTGCCATGTAAGTCACATTCCGCGCCGGCGGGGTCCGCGGACGCAAGCCGGATTGTACACTCCCACAGCCCGGATATGCGTGTGTGCGAGGGTACGGCGGAACGCGAGAATGCCTTGCGCCAAGGCAGTTTGGGCCAACGGCCCCCGCTGGGTATAATGTCCTGCCAGCGGGTCCCATCGGGACGCGCAGTTTCCCCCGGAGCTATCGCAAATGTCATTAGCCTTGACCAATGCCAACCTGATCGACTGCGTCAATCCCAGCGTGACGCCTGATGCGACTGTGGTCATCCGGGATGGCCGCATTATCGAGGCTGGCGCCGGCCGGGTCGGCGAAACAGCCAGTATGCGCGTCATCGACCTGGCCGGCGCGTACCTGCTGCCCGGCCTGTGGGACGTGCATATTCACCCCGACTTTCCCGTGCCGCCCGGCGCCACGCCGGCCCAGGAGACTGCCAACTTCGGCCGGCAACTGTCCCTGGCGTTGACCGAGGGCGGCATCACCGCTGTGCGCTGTGGGGGCGCGGCCCACTTCATGGATGTGGCGTGGAAACGGGTTTTCGACGCTGGCGGCGTAGCCGGCCCGCGGGTGTTCGCTTCGGGCTACTTCCTGACCACCACCGGCGGACACTTCCTCACCTCCGGGCAGGCGCGGGAGTGCGACGGGCCCTACGGGTTCGTGCAGGCCATCCGCGAGCAGATGAAGAACGGCGTTGACCACATCAAGCTGAACCTGACCGGCGGCATCATGGGGCCGGACTGGGACCGGCACTGGCACTCATTTCTGCTGGAGGACGAACTGGCCGCCGCCTTCGCCATCTGCCGCCAGCGCGAGTTTCCGGTGATGGCCCACGCCACCAACCCGGACGCGGTAAAGTCGGCGTTGCGGCTGGGCGCGCATACCGTGGAGCACGGCTACATTATGGACGAGGAATGTATCTCCGCCCTGGCCGGCTCCCCAACCTGGTACGTGCCCACGCTGGCAATCTCGCATCTGACCGAGGGGCAGGCGCAGAACGATTACGAAAGGCAGTGGCTGGCCCAGCGCAACATCGCCGCCGAACTGCAATGCCGGGCCGATGCCGCCGCCGACGAGCACGCCCGCTGGTTCCGCCGCGCCCTGGACGCCGGCGTGAAAATGGCCCTCGGTTCGGATATTCGCCCCCTGCGGGAGGCCGCCCTGCTGGAGATGGGACTGTGGGTGCGGGACGGCGCCACCACCTGGCAAACCCTCCAGGCCGCCACCCGCAACGCCGCCGAGCTGTGCGGCGCAGGCGACCGGCTGGGCACGGTTGAGGCCGGCAAACTGGCGGATTTGATAGTGGTGGGGGCCAACCCGCTGGAGGATATTAACCACCTGCGCCAGCTGCAATTGGTGATCAAGGGCGGGCGGGTGGTGTCGGACAAGCGGGAGTGAAACCCTCCTTGACTAACCGCTCCTTATCCCGCACCACCCTGCAGATAGCCATGCCAGCCTCCTTACGCTATCTCATGCAGTGTCCCCGCTCCTTCCCGGAACGTAATCGCCACGAAGGTGAAAGAGGGTGAGGGGAACGATGCTTACAAAATTGCCGCCGGGTTCACCGGAGGCCGGCGCTGCCTGCAACGCGCTGCGAGGGGATTGCCGCCCTAAACGGGGGGACTGTTCCCCGGCCGGCCCTTTCGCCTGCCATTCGGCCTCGCGTTCCGACGGACGCCAGGGCTTGACCGCCGGCGTAACATTTACCAGTTCCAAGCGATAGACCCTGCCGTACTGCGCGGCAGTTTGCAGGTCGTCGGCATTCAGGGCTTTGCGGGCGGCGTCCAATCGTGGCAAGTCCTGGAGTGCAATACTGGCCGCCCAGCGGGAGCCAATGCCCGTGAGTTCGGTCTGCATCTCTATAACGTAACCGTTGCTATCCTCCATACGGGTGCGGTATCGGTCGTAGCGTGGCGCCGGCTCCTCCGCACCGTCAGGCGCAATGGCCAGCGGTATCATCCGGTACAGGTCGCCGTAAGATGCGGCCACGTCCCAATAACCCCGGTCGATGGCGTCCCTAACGTCGTCAATCCGGTCCAACTCAAATATGGAAACTACGGGCAAGGGCTCAATGTTGGGGTCGGGGATACAGGTTTCCATCGGCACGGCGTAGCCGCCGTGATAAACCATCAAGGACAGGCATTCGATTTCACCGAGTTTCATCTCCGCCTCCTGGTCATAAAGTTGGGTTCCCAACGGTCCAGTCCGGGATAGTAAGCAGTGATTGCCAGCGCGTTGCCAGTGTCAAAGTCGAAGCCCCGAAAGTACGTCGTCATACGGAATGGCGCGGATTGCCATGCGCTGGCGTCCATGACCGCTTGGCCGGACACGGCCGGCAGCGACCAAGTCCTGAACCCGTTACAGCAGGTCAGGCATGATGGCCGCCGCCGGGCCAGACTTACAGTATCGCCACCGGGTTCACCGGGGAGCCGGTGCCACCCACCACGCGCAGGGGGTTGATGGTGAGCATGAACTCCCAGCGGCCTTCCTCGGCGCAGGCTTCGGCCAGGGGCTGCAGCAGGGCGTTGTCCAGCAACCCGATGCCGTAGGCAAAGATGCTGCCGTGCACCGACCAGGGCAGGTCGTAGCCGTTGGGCGTGTGGTCCATCATGTCCCACACCAGCACGCAGCAGTCGCTCTGGCGGATGAACTTCAGGCAGGAAGCGTGCAGGCCGGGCCGCTGGGTCGGATCGCTGCCCCAGATGGCGTTGCCGTCGGCGTTCCATTTCTCCCGGCCGCCGTACACTACCAGGGCGTCGCCCGGCTCCATCTGCACTCCCTGGGCGTCGCAAATATCCTGTAGCTCCCAGGCGTGGATGGGGGTCTCCTGGGTTACATAATCCGTACCGCGATGCCGGGGCACGTCCAGCAGCACGCCCCGGGTGATGATACCCTCTTTCCAGTGTTCCACGGAGCCGTACTTGGCCCCATCGAACTGGATCTCCTGGTTTGGGTCCTTCCCGTTCCACATCCCGTTGTGGTCCCAGACGTGGCAAAGGGCGTCCAGATGGGTGGTCGCGGTGCCATGGTAAGAGATGCCGTAGTAGTCGGTGGACATGCCGCCGCCCGGCTCGCGAGGGCCTTTCCGCATATAGTGGATGGCCGGCGTGGGGTTGTTGGGCGCCGGCGTGACGGGGAACTCCCGACTGAGCGATACGGCCCGTCCGCTCTTGACCAGCCCGGCGGCGCGCAAACGCTTGGCGTCGTCAACCATGTTGACCGCGCCCTTCTGGTCGTCGGGACCCCAGCGGCCCCAGTTCACGTCGTCCTTCAGGTAGCCGAGGACTTCCTCTTTGCTGGGCGCTTGTCGGTTAGTGGTGGTCATGGTCATTCCCTCCGGCGCAAGTTGCGCGTCCGGGAAAGGTTGCCACCATAAGGCGGGAATGGCAAGAGGCGGGGAATTTGACGCATGGCCGCTACGTTCGCCGCGTAGTGGCCATGCTGACAGGCGCCCCGGTAAGTGGCGGTCAGTTGGCGTCAGGCAGCAGGCCGTGCCGGCGGAGCTGCTCCTCGAGGATCCCGGCCCGGGTTTCGGCCTCACTTCTGGCCGCCTCGGCTTCATTCCGGGCGACTTCGGCTTCATCCCGAGCGGCCTCGGCTTCATCCCGAGCGGCCTCGGCGGCCTGACGGGCGGCTACTTCCTCGGCCAGGTAGCTGAGCCAGGTTTGCGTCTCCGGGTCATACATTCGCAGGTCGCCGTCGGGACGCTGGCATACGTCCAGCCCCAGCACTTCGCTGTAGCCGCGCAGCATTCCGTCGTCGCCCATCCCGATTTCGATGGGTTCGTACTCCCCGTCCTCGCCCAGACGCTCGCCCACCAGAGCCGGGGTGAACAGCTGGCCGGTGGGGTCGAAGCGCCAGTATTCGGTGACGCCGAAGGCGGCGTACAGGGCGCGCTTTTCAGTCATGTCGCGCACGTAGGTGCCGGGCGAGGCGATTTCCAGGACGAAATCAGGCGTCTTGCCGCCCTCCCGCCAGATGATGTAAGAGCTGCGCAGGTGGTCTTCCACGCCGAACACCACGAACACGTCGGGCGCCAGGCGCACCGTGTTGTCGTTCATCCGGTAATAAACCAGGAGGTCTCCGGAGACATAGACATCATCCCGGTCGGCATAGCGCTGGCGCAGGGCGAGCACGGTTTCGGTCAGCGGGTAAAACTGGGCGTCGGTTTCTGCCATGGGTTGTCCGTCCGATTCAGGGTAGTATATGTCCGGGTCGTCCTCGGACAGCGGGCGATCCAACCCCTGCCGGACGAACTGGTTCACCAATTCCTGAACCTTGATGCGCGGGCGGGTTTTCTCCCCGGCTGCGGTAGCGGTAGCGGTAGTCATAATGGTTTCGCTCCCCGGTCTGGCGGCGATTAAACGCCTTCCACGATCATCACGTTGGAAATGGTGGACGCGATGCGAAGCGCCCTGGGGCCGGCGTAGTCGTCGGAGTAGTACCAGCCGTTGGCCTTTTCCAGGCTGTCGAACTCCAGCACCACGGTGCGGCGGGCCGGCTGATCGCCCTCCACCACGGTCACGTCGCCGCCGCGAACCAGGTATCGGCCCCCGTGCTTCTCGATGGTGGCGGGCACCTGTCCGCGATAGACCTCAAACTTCTCCGGATCGGTAACTTCAAGCGTTGCTATGACGTAAGCGGCCATTGGGTTTCTCCTTGGCAATGCGTTGGTCCGGCGTCGGTCAATGGACCGGCCGGCGTCCATTTTAACCCGGGGGGTTGCGCTATGCCACGCCTCACGCGCGCCCACTTTGTCATTGCGAGCGCAGCGCGGCAATCTCGCCGGCGGAGCAATGGCCGTTCCCTCAAGGGTCTCGCAACAGAAAGTGGCGACCGCCGGAACGAGATCCCATCGCCCGCCTGCGGCTAGCGTGGCATGACAAAGTGGGTACGCCTATGGCGAGCGTGGCATGACAGGTTAAAGCGAGTACGTATGAGATGCCGCGCCGCTTGCCGTCGGTTGCGCCGGGTAGTATTCTGCATTGCACTCGCAAGCCGCCGGAGGCGGACGCTCACAGGGAGCCCCGTAGAAGATGCCCACCCCGAACCCTTTACCAAACGAAGTTCGCACGCACAACAACTTTATCGCCGGCCAGTGGACGCCCTCCGACTCCGGCCGCACCTATTCCACCTACAATCCGGCCCATAAGGAAGAGTTGCTGGGGCACTTCCAGCTGTCGAACCCGGAGGACACCCTGCGCGCAGTGGCCGCGGCCGCCGCGGCGGCGCCCGGCTGGGCCGACACGCCGGCTCCGGTGCGCGCCCAGGCGCTCTTCCGCGCCTTGGAGATCATGGAACGGCGCTCCGAAGAGATCGCCCGCACCATCACCAAGGAGGAAGGCAAGCCCCTGCCCGACGCTCGCGGCGAGGTGAAGCGGGCGATGAACATAATCGAGTACGCCGCCGGCGAGGGCCGGCGGATGTTCGGCTACACCACGCCGTCGGAGCTGCCCAACACCGTGGCCTACACCGTGCGCCGGCCCCTGGGCGTCGTGGGCATCATCACGCCGTGGAACTTCCCCATCGCCATTCCGGCGTGGAAGATGGCGCCGGCGCTGATCTGCGGCAACGCCATCATCTTCAAACCGGCCTCCGGCACGCCGCTGTGCGCGGTGAAATTGACCGAAGTGTTTGAGGAAGCCGGCGTGCCGCCCGGCGTGCTGAACCTGATCACCGGCCCGGGCGGCAGCGTGGGCAACGCCCTGGTGGAATCCCCCGATGTAGCGGGCATATCCTTCACCGGCAGCACGGAGATCGGCACCGACCTGTACACTCGTGGCGCGTCCCTGTTGAAGAAGGTGCAGGCCGAGATGGGCGGCAAGAACGCGGTCATCCTCCTGGCCGACGCCGATCTGGACAAGGCTCTGGGAGGCATCGTGCAGGGGGCGTTCGGCTCCACGGGCCAGCGCTGCACCGCCACCAGCCGCGTCATCGTCGAGGACGGCGTGTACGACGAGTTCATGGCGCAGTTGGTCGAGCGCACGTCCCGGCTGACCATCGGCGATGGTATCGAAGATGGCATCGACGTAAGCCCGCTGTCCAGCGAGTCCCAGCAGCGCACGGTGTCCGACTACATCTCAATCGGTCAGGACGAAGGCGCGACGGTGGCCTTCGGCGGGCGTACTCTCTCCGGCGGCATCTACGACGAAGGGTGGTACGTGGAGCCTACCATCTTCACCGACGTAACGCCCGAAATGCGCATCGCCCGGGAGGAGATCTTCGGGCCGGTGCTGACGGTGTTCCGCGCCCGGGACCTGGAGCACGCGGTGGAGATTTCCAACAACGTGAAGTTCGGTCTGTCGTCGTCGGTGTACACCCGGGACATCCCACGGGCCTTCCGCTACATCAATACGGTGGACGCCGGCATGGTCCACGTCAACGCGCCGACGCTGGGCGGTGAGGTGCATCTGCCCTTCGGCGGCCTGAAGGCATCGGGCGTGGGCCAGCGTGAGCAGGGCGTGGAGGCAGTGGACTTCTTCAGCGAGGTCATCACCGTCTATATCGACTACGCCGACGAGGCGCGGGCGCAGGCGCGGTTTATCTAGGCAGCCTTCCGTTCAGACTGTCCGGTTGATAATCCGTCACCCCGGCGAAAGCCGGAGTCCAGAAAACGCTACTGGATCCCGGCTTTCGCCGGAATGACGGGAACGGTCGCGCAATGTCAACTCTGGCGGCTGTTGCGGCGACCCTGCTGCTCGCCCTTTGCATCGGCTGCGCCCCCAGCGACGCCGAGTTGGAGGCGCGGGTTGCGCGGGCGGTGGACGCCGCCATCGCCGACGCCGCTCCGGCTGACCTGAGCCAAGTGTATCAACGGGCGCGGCCGTCAGTGTTCTACATCGAGCCGGAGGATGGTCAGCACGGCGCCGGCTGGCTGCTGGAACCGGGTTTCATCGTGACGGCGGCGCACGTGGTGGCCGACGACGCGGCGGTGGTGATCCGACAAGCGGCCGCGCCTCCCTTTACCGCTGCCGTCGCAGGAGTGGACCGGCGACGGGACGTGGCCCTGCTGCGCTACCGAGTGGGCGAAGTACCACTGGGAGAAGGCGCAACCCCGCTGCCGCTGGGCGACGCTGACATCAACGACATCGCAAAGGACCTGCTGGCGCTGGGCTACTCCGGGAGCGGCGTCAAGCCCGATGGCGCGGTGGGCTCGCCCAAAGCCAACGTCGGGATATTGTCCCAAATCACCAACTTCGGTCCCTACAGCTACGGCCGCAACCTGGAGATGGACACTCCCATTGATCCCGGCGACAGCGGCGGCCCGGTGTTGAATGCGGCCGGCGCAGTGGCGGGCATGGCGCGCGCCGCCGCGCGCTGGACGCCCGGGGGCGGGCAGGTGGTGGGCACCTTCTACGCCGTCCACGCCGACGAGATCCGGGCGGCGCTGGCGGAGATCAGAAATCCCGGAAATCCGGCTCCTCAGCGATAGCGTTGAGTATGCCCGGGGCGACGTAGAGCTGAGGACGGCTCCGCCGCGGCGCCGGCGCAAGCACGGTAGCATCCACCAGTCTGGCGATATGCCTTTGCGCTGCCGTATGAGATACGTTCAGCAAGGATTGAACCCGTGAGACGTTCATATAGGGGAGATCGAACAGCCGGTCAATCAAGTCAAATGCCGCGCCGGCGGTTCGTTGCCCTTGTACGCGCTCACGATAATAGTCTCTGACTTGCAATAACTTTTCCACTCTGCCGAGAGCATCGTTGGCGACGGCCGCCACCGCCATGAGGAAAAAGCGGATCCATGGTTCCCATTCTCCCCGCAGGCTGACGCCCAGCAACAGGTCAACGTACTCTCGCCGGTACGCTGCTAAGTAATCACTGACGTAAAGCCAGGGATGGGTCAAGTAGCCTCGTTCGCACAGCAGCAACGTTATGAGTACTCGTCCCGCCCTTCCGTTTCCGTCCTCAAAAGGATGGATAGCCTCAAACTGATAATGAACTAAAGCCAGTTGTACCAGCAGTGGAATCTCTGAGCCGGAATGCAGAAATTCCTCCAGCGCGTACATGGCCGGCATCATCTCAGAGGGAGGCGGAGGAACGTAGCGCGCGTTCTCAATGCCGGGCAAACCGCCGCCGATGATGACCTGACGGGAGCGAAACTCGCCCGGCCGGCGTTCCTGACCACGAACGCCCGACATTAGTTCTCGGTGTATTTCACCAAGCAGGCGCAGGCTTATTGGCAGCGTTGGCAATCGCTCCAGTCCATATTGCATCGCTCTGATATGGTTATGCACTTCCTCAGCGTCGTCCTGGTCCGGGACCATTCCGTCAAGCTGAAACTGGTACACCTCAGCAATGGTAGATGTCGAACCCTCGATGCGGCTTGATGCCACCGCCTCACGAGCCGTCACAGGTCCGATCAATAAGTATGGAGATGGTAAATCCGATGCCCGGCCGTCCCAGCGGCTCAGCGCCCGGTCAGCTCGGGACAACCATGCAACCAAAGCATCGTTCCAATCTATTGCTGGCGGCAATGGCTCGGGTACAAATGCCGGCCAATACTTGCCGTCCAGCGTCGCTGCCGGAACCAGATACCCTGGGCTGGCCCCGGTAAAATCCGTTTCACGCATTGCGCTGCTCCCGCCAGCATCTGGCCATCGCAGGCCAGTTGATTGGCAATACAACTATAATGCGCTTAAAATTGCATACGCAAGGTATTCTGAAACGATATTGCCATAACATTTCGTTGACGGCTGGCTAATGCAACCCTGTACGCATAATCACCCAGCCGATGCAACCTTTGGAGTGTGAAACTTGCATTGGCGCAACAGCGTTGCAACCTTGCGCATATATTCGCATTGAGCCGCCGCCTCTAAAACCCCACCATCCACCGCAAGAATCGTTCCAGCAGCCCCTCCGTTCCTATCGCCACCAGTCGGTCGGCCGCCGCGTCCAGATCCAGGCGCCCGTAGGCCAGCAGCAGGTAGGTGTTGGCGTCGCAGTCCACCTTCAGGTCGATGGGGCCGTCGTGCCGGCCGACGCCCACTTGCACGCCGGATGGGGACACCAGCACGTCCATTGGATCGGCGTCGGTGAGGGCGAAACGGTAGCGCACCGGGTCCGTTGGAGGATCGTCGCCCGGGTTGTAGGCGGACCGCAGCCAGCGGGCGGACATGCCCAGCAGCACGGGCACGGCGTCGGGATGCAGAGCAGCGCCGGCGTCGAAGGCGCTGCGGATGTCCCAGTCGTGGACGGCCAGTTCCTGGATACGCTGGCTCACGTATTCGCGGGCGGTCATGGAGCCCCGGCGGGGGTGCCAGCAGGCGCAATTCCAGTCGTCGCCGCTGAAACCGTCCAGGAGTTGGTGGAGTTCCCGGTAATACCGTCCAAAGGTCATCAGCAGGTCGTTGCCCAGAGATTGGGCGTAGGCAATATCGGCGTCGGCGTTGGCGGCGGACATGGCCATCATATCCACCGGCGCGCTGAAGCCCGCCGGCGGGTCAGAGTCGCCGTTGCGTCCTCGCGTCATGCTGGCGACCTGTCGCTCGGCGCGGTTGGTCAGATGGCCCGCCACATCGCGCACCGTCCAGGCATCGCAGGCCGATTGGCGGGCCAGATCATCGTTGGACAAGTTGCTCAAGAACTCGTAGAGGCCCCGCGCCAGCGCGCCGATGACGGCGATTTCATTGCGGATAACAGTTTCGTCTATTGTAGTCATGGCATCTCATACCGGAGAGAGTGGATTCCGGCTTGCGCCGGAATGACGGGGAGAGCGCGGAATGACGAGGATTGTTATAGTCCGCCGAACCAGCGGCCCAGGTTACGCAGCGCAACGTGGGCGATGGTGTCGGGAGCCTGTGAGACGTGGATGCGCCGGGCGCGCTTGGCAACGTTCCAGTCCACCCGGTTGTACAGGCAGAGCAGGTAAGTGTTGGCGTCAGCGCGGATGGTCAGCGCCGGCGACCGCTCCGGGGAGCATTCCGCCACGGAATAGGCGTCGCCGGTCACCACCACGTCATGCCGCAACGTTGCTTCCTCGGGGCCGCGGCCTGGCGATTCTTGACCGATCTCGAAGCGGTACACCGCCGGCGTGGTCAGCGGCGCGGTGGGCCGGAAGCAAAGCTGATACCACATCTCCGATGCCGGCAGCAGGGCGACGATGCCCTCGCCGTCCAGGTCGCCCTGGCCGGTACCGCCGGAGCGCATGTCCCAGTCGTGGATGACCAGTTCCTGGATACGGAGGTCAACGTAGCTGCTGGCCGTAATGGCGCCCCGGCGCCGGTGCCAGCAACCGATGTTCCAGTCGGACCAGCCACGCAGGGTTTCGTCCAGTTCTTCGTACCAGTTCTGGAAGTTGTCCAGCAGGTCGTCGCCCCATTCGTTGCGGGACTGCACGTTGCTGGTGGCGTTGGCTTGCTGCACCTGGTCTGGCGATGCCAGCCGGGTTTCGCCCTCGGGCGGGCCGTCCTCGCCGGCCAGGCCGCGCAGCATGGCCTCCCGCTGGCGCACGGCGCCGCCGGCGAGGTGGGCGGCAACCGTTCCCACGTCCCACTCGGAGCAGGCGGACGGGGCGTTCAGGGCTTCGGCGGGGCTTTCGGAAAGGCGGCGGTGAATATCTCCGGCCAGCCGTTTGATGAGGGCAACTCTGGCAGCTATGTCCATGGGGTCTTGCCTCCGGGATAAAGTGGAACGACGCTAGTGTATCACGCGCGCCGGGGCGGGTTTCAAACCCGTTCCCATATCCCGGGGAATCAATCGCGCCGCTCACGCCTAGCCACTTTGTCATTGCGAGCGTAGCGCGGCAATCTCATTGGCGTGGTATGGGCAGTTTGCCATGGTGTACGGTCGCAGCGACGAGACTCCATCGCCCGCCGGCGGCGGGCGTGGAATGACCTATGACTTACGCAGTTTGAGGCCCCTTGCGTCCGTCATTCCCGCTTTCGCGGGAATGACGCGGTTTGCAAACACGGTCTAGATCATGCGCTGGCGGTGCATCAGGAGCGACCCGCCGATGACCGCCAGCAGGATGCCGGCCACAATGGTCAGGCCGGGCAGGACCGGCACGCCGCCGTATGCCCAGGAGTTGACATACCCCTGCGGGGAATTGGCCGGCGTCAGCCCCAACCGGTCAGCATCGGGAACGGTAAGGTCGGTGGTAACCGTATCGCGGCTGATGGCGGCGGCAGTGGCAGCGTCCCGGGAAGGAACCGGCAGTTGGGCGAAACTGAGATGCATCTGGCGCGTCTGGCCGTCGCCGTTGAAAAGCGCCCACTGGACGGCCGGCACGTTGCCGTTGTGTCCCAAAAGCCAGAATGTGATGATGTCGGCGTCGGGAAGAGCGCTGAACTCTCCATGTCGGGGAGCTATTTTGAGGCCGCTGTAACGGCCCTCGGGCCCCACGGCTACCGGATCGCTGACGTAACCCTGCTCGCAGCCGGCCAGGCAGGCCACCAGGGACACCCCCTCCGGAACGATGCGGCTGTTGGCGAAAGCGTGCCCCTCGAAGGCTTGCCAATTGCTTCCCACGTTGGATGCGGCCGGCTCGTCGGGGCCAGCGCCCATGCCCGCCAGCATGGCGGCGAGCAACAGGACAACAACGGGCAGCGTCAGGGCCGTCCGTTGGATGGAGGGACGTGCGGAGGTGCGATTCATTGCCAGACTCCCGATTATTAGCATCGTTTATAACTATAGTGGCGCAGACCATGGTAACGGACGGCCCGATTCGGCCACATGGGAAAAGCCATGCGGGATTGGGGGATTTTTGCGGGTGTGGCGTCGCCGCATTGGTAGATCCGGGTGATATACAATAGCCCGGCGCCGCACCCACGCTTCACTCTGGACCGCTGCGGCGGCCGGGAGATTGACATGACCACGCAAACTTATCGAGCGGCCAGCCGCCGGCTGCTGGCGCAAGCCCGGGCGGAACTGGCGGCGGGCGACGTACCACAGGCGTCGGAAAAGGGCTGGGGCGCCGCCGCCCGGATGGTGAAAGCCGTCGCCCAGCGGCGCGGCTGGGACCATGACGGCCACGGCTTGCTGTTCCGCGCCGCGCGACGGCTGCGCAACGAGACCGGCGATTGGGAAATCCCCCGTCTCTTCGCCGTGGCCGGCAGCTTGCACGCCAATTTTTACGAGGACTGGCTGGAGACGGAAAGCGTCGCTGAGATGCTGGACGACGTGGAGCGGTTGGTGGATTTGCTGGAACCGCTGGGCTGACGCGCCGTCGCGCTGACGACATGGCAAAGGCCCCCGCCGGCAATCCCGGCAGGGGCCTTTGCGTCGCAGGAGCCGATTTGAACCCGGCCCCTGCTTCACGGTTCGCCGGCGGTTATGCGGTGCGGCGGCCCATGATGATGGCGACCACGCCGATTATCGCGGCCACGATGGCTACGATGAGGGCGATGATGCCCATGGAACCACCGCCGGAACCGGCCGGGCCGACCTGACCCTGCGGGCCCGGAGGGCCCTGGGGGCCGGCGGGCCCCTGCGCGCCCGGCTCACCATCGGAACCGGCGGAACCGGCGGAACCGGCCGGGCCAGCGGGGCCCGCAGGACCCGCCGGGCCATCAGCCCCGGCCGCGCCGGCCGGGCCGGGAACGCCCGGAGGGCCGGCCGGGCCAGCCGGCCCCGCCTCGCCAGGTTCCCCGACCACGCCCTCGGCGCCGCCCAGGTCGGCGGAGAGGTTCAGTATATCGCGACCGCCGGTCTTCCAGTCATAGGTCTCCGCGGCCATGCGTTCGCCGACCATGAAGGTGACCGTCATCTCGCCGCCGCTAGGCTGCGTCAGTTGCAGTTCGAACTGGCCGCCGGCCATGGTCATCGCCTCGCCGAGCTTTTCGTCTCCGGCCATGGCGACAACCATTTCGCCTTCGCCCACCGCCAGGCCGTCGGCCATGGCAGTGCCGAAAATGAAAGCTGGCGGCACATTGGCGCTGGGCGAACTGCCGTCCTGGGCCGCTGCCATTCCGATGGGCAGGGCCAACAGCAGGGCAACCAACGCCACCGCCGCCATCGCTCCAAGTCTCTTCATCTCATTTGCTCCTGCTTTGTAGTGGATCCCACACCCCGAACCCTCTGGGCCGCAGGTGTGGGTTGATTACTGTTTCCTGATGTCATTGCGAGCGCAGCGTGGCAATCTCGTCGCATGCAGGTGTTTGCGGCGGCGAGATTGCCGCGTCGCTACGCTCCTCGCAATGACAATGGCAGGTCAGGGTGCAGCCGCGACGGCTTACCAGACCTCCAGGTTCCAGCAGTCGTCACCGGAGCAGGTAAGGGTGCGCACCTTGCCGTTGAGCAGGACGTTTTCCTGGTCTGCGCTGATGAGAATCCAGTACGCCTCGCCGTTAACCAGTTCGCTGAGCGTGTTCAGCTCGGCAAACTCGGGGCGCGGGTCGAAGAACGACCATTCCTTGGAAACGTTGTTGAAGTAGAACACCGCATCCAGGTCGCCGTCCAGGTTGTCCAGCGCGTCCGGCAGCTGCGCCGCAGAACCCCGGGCCCGGTCTTCCGGCAGAATCTCCAGGCTGCCCAGGGCCACGTTGTCGCCGATTTCCAGCTTCACGCTGTACACCGCCGGGTCCAGCGGCGGCACGAGGATGCCCTCTGCCGTCACTTCGCCCGAGGCGTCGGTGTTGAAGGTCTTGCCGGCCAGCACGCCGCGGCCGCCTACCTGGATGTCGCTGACGGCGTGGTAGATGGGCATACCCGACACCGACAGGCTGATGGTGTCGCCCGGCTGCGCCTCTTCCGGAGTGATGGTGATGACTGCTTCCGGCACGTCAAAGGACGTTACGCGCACGATGTCGCCGCTGTCCCCGTAGGACACTTTCACCTGGTTGGTGGAAGGAATGGCGATGTCGGAGCTGACCCGGTGCTCGAAGCTGAAGTTGCCGGCCCGGTCCACGTCGGCGGAGCGGCTGCGGTCTTCAATCTCGATTTCCACTTCCAGGTCAATGTCGTCATTGCTGACGGGCCAGTTCATGCCGGTAACGGTCACATAGTCCCGGGGGCCGGCCACCGGCGGAGTCACTGTGATGGTGGGCTCCTTGACCAGCAGCGTCGCCGAGCCAAAGAAACCGTCGCTGTCCTCGATCCGCACGGTGTGGGTGCCGGGGATCAGCGCCGGGTTGTCGTCGCCGTCGCCGGCGGGCCACACGTTCACGGTCACCACGAACTGCCCGGCGTTGGACACTTCCACCTCGTCGTCGCCGTCCAGCGAATCCGCGTCCACCCACAGCGGCACGCCGTCGATGGTGATGTTGGCTTCCGCGATGGCGGACTGGTTGCCGAAGCCCTCGCCCCGGATGGTGATGGTCTCGTTGGAAACCACTTCCGCCGGCAGCAGGGTCAGCAGAGAACCCTTCACCGTTATCTTGGTGTCTTCGGAAACGTTGCCCCACTTGGCGTCAATGCGCACGGTGCCTTCCAGCGGGCTGCCGGAAATGCTGCCGGGCAGCTCAAAGGTCGCCGTAGCCGAGGCGTCGCCGCCGATGGAGTCGGCGTCAACCTGAATCGCGTTGTCGCCGGCGCCGGGGCCGAACACTACCCGGTTGGCGATTTCCAGCGAAGTCAAGCCGGCTCCCGGGGTGGGGAAGTCCTGGGCGAACACGTTGATGGTGTCGCCGGCGGCGGCGTCAGTGGGAACCACCCGGATGGACGGCTCCAGATCGAACTGCTCAACGTCGGTGCTGGACGCGCGGCCCTCGCCGTCAATCATGCAGATGTAGTTCTCCTCGCCGGGGCCGAAGATCGGCACGCTGACCTCGAAGGTCACCGCCACCTTGTCGTCGCTGCCCACGGTGGCCAGGCCGGCCCGGTGGCCTTCCACGATTACGATGCGGCAGAGATGCCTGGCAAACACCGCGTCGGAGGCTGCCTTGTTCTCTTCCGCAACCGTGTACTCCTGGTTCGCGCTGTCCAGCGCGTAGTGGAAGCAGAAGGCTTGGGCCTCGTCTGAGGTGTCATCGGACTCAAAGCCCATGGCGGCCTTCATCCCGGCGCAGTCCAGCGTCTCCCACCACTCGGCCACGGCGAACCGGGCGTTGTGCAGCACGTGGGCGGCGGCAGAGGTGCCGTTGTTGAAGCCGGAGCCGGTCACGGTCAGCTCATAGCCGCGGGAGTTGTCCTCGTCGGACAGGCTGATTTTGGCCAGGGTCTTCAGCTGGGACAGATTGGCGTTGTCATCCCCGTGGTTCTTAACCTCGGGCCCGTCGTTGTTGTCGTCGGTTGGGCCCAGCACCGAGTAGCCGATGCTGTGGCTGCCCTCTTCGCTGGGGTTCTTGACGCCGGCGGCCTTGGTGATGACCAGCGTAACGGTCTGGCCTTCCGTCGGGCCGTCAAACCCGTCAAAGTCGTCGCCCGTGTTCATGTCGGGGATGAACACCTGGATGGCCCAGTCGTCGTCGCCGCCAAAGTGGTCATCGTCGTCAATCTCCACGTCGTCCACCGCATAGACCCGGCCGCCGTCGTTGGTGGCGTCGGTCTTGTCGTTGGTGACGATGAAGTAGACGTCGCCGGCGTCAATGTCGTCGGGCACCTGGTAGTCGTCCTCCAGGTACAGCTCCACCGAGCTGCCCGCCACGGCGTCCTCGGGGAAGTTCCCGATGGTCAGTTGCAGTTCCACCGTGGCGCTGGCCGAAGTGCTGCTGCTTGTGATGGTGTCGTCAGCGGCCAGCGGCGGGGTCGGCTCCGGCGTTACGATGGGAGTGGTCGGAGGCTCCGGCGGCGGCTGGCCTTCGCACTCGGCCAGGAGGGCGCCGAGGGGGGTAGCGCACAGCGGGTTGGGCTCCTGCGCCTGGGCGGCGCCCGGCTGTGTCGACAGCGCCACGAACGCGGCCATCAAGCCGATGACGCCGAAGGTCAGCGCCAGGGCCAGCGGCCATCCGTGCTTTCTCGTCGTTTTATTCATTGCTGGTAATCTCCTTTGAGATTGTACTTCGGCAACTGTTGGCGGCCTGGTTCAGAAAGTTTCCGACCTGCCGGCCGCCGCGCAATTGCTACCCTTCACCTTCGCTGGCGATCAGGAACCGTTGGCCCACGTGCTCGTCTGCGTGATGAAGTTTGCCGAATATTGGGTCGTGCCCCCGTCCGTGCGCTCGGCAATCACGGCGAAGTGGTACTCGGTTCCGCTCACCAGGCCGGTAACGAGAGTGCCGGTATAGTCGGCGTCCGGGTCGACGAACACAGCGGAGCGGGTCGCGCTGTCAATCACCACCACCCAATGTTTATCGGCGCCCTCCACCGGCTGCCAATCCAGCGTAGCCTCTCCGGGCCGGTCGGTATGCACCGTAACCGACAGTTCCGTCGGGCCAATGCCGCGAGGCAACACGCAGGAAATCGTTTCCGTAGCCTGTACTTCTTTGCCCAGCTTGTCGCGCACTTCAACATAGAAGAAGTCGCCAACGGCGGGGCAGGGGTCCATGAACTGGAACTTGCCCTGGTAGTACATACCGGCCTTGCCGCGCAGGTAGGAGGGACCGGGCGGGTCGTTGGGTGTCACCTCTTCGTAGTGGTCGAAGCTCCCCGCCGTGCTCGCGTCCAGTTCCCCGGCGATGTTCAGGTCCAGGCGACCCTGGCTGTTCAGGCCGGATACGTCCGCGCCGCGTTCCGCCGCTTCCTCGTCCACGTCGGTGCCGAAGGGCATCATGTCCGAGTCCATGAAGCGAATCCAGACCGGGCCTTCCTCGCAGGAAGTAACCGTAATCTGCACGCTGGCCTCGCCCGCCAGCACTTCAACGGTGTCATGGCCGGCCAAGGTCACTCGCAGACCGGCGTCGTTGCGCTCGTCGTCATGCATTTCATCGGGATCGCCCGTAACCTGGTAACAGTCGGTGGGGATTACCGTGTCCGGAGCCGGCGGAGGCGGCGTTGGCGTTGGCGTTGGCGTTGGCGGCGGCGGCGGCGGTTCACCAACGCAACGGATCTCGGAGTGGCCCACGTGGTTCCGGTCGTCATCATAGATGTCGATGGTAACGAAATCACCCACCTTTCTGCAGATGACCTCAAGTTCAAAGCTGCGGGTGCCCTCCGGGTCCACCGCCCTTACCGTCAGCAAGCCTTGCAGGTCAGCTATCGGCCGGGGAGCGGAGTCCAGTCCGTCCTGGCCTACAATCATGTCTCGCTCAACATCGCCGTCATGTTCATTAACCTGGACGGTAACGGTGGCGTCTTCATCCAGACTGGAGCCGTCGGCATCCAGGGCGGAGACCGTGAACTTATACCTCCCGTGGAACGGAACATCTCCCGAAACATCTACGGGCGTGTGGGAGGGGGTCAAACCGTACCGTTCGGCCGGCAGCAGCGTTATGGACACCGCGATGGTCAGCTCGGCGCTGGCCTCTCGGGGATCAGTGGCCGTTACCGTTATGCTGGCAGATCCGCCATCTACGGCAGTGATGGTCACCACAGTGCCGTCAATAGTGGCGGTGGCCACCTCCGTGTTGGTGGAGCCTACGGTGTAGGTCAATTCGTCGCCGTCAGCGTCGCTGAAATAGGCAGCCACGTCCACCGTAGCGGTGTTGTTCACGGGCTCACCGTCATCGCCGGGGACCATGACGCCCATCATCGCTACGGGGTCCGGCGTTCCCGACACTGCCGGCGCCCGGTTCGGGTCTTCAGGCAGCGGCGGCGGCGGGGGTGGACCATTGCCGTCCGGGGGCGTCTCTGTGGCGCCCGGAGGAGCCGGCGGCGCGGGTGGACCACCGTCGTCCGGGGGCGTCTCTGTCGCGTCCGGAGGCGGCGGCGGCGGCGGCGGCGCCTGCGCCGAAGTCGTCCCCGGCAGGGCGGCCAACGCCACAATCGCGGCCACTGCGCCGATGAAGGCAATCGCCATCACCAACGACACCGGCCAGATGTGGTTTCTGGTTTTGTAAGTCATTTGCCGAAATCTCCTTTGAGATTTTGTCTTTCCCGCTGTCCGGGGCCGCGCCGGTGGCGCAACCGCCGCCGGGCGGCCGCCGGACAGTCAATATCGTGATGGGGCCGGTTCGTCGCCTACTGGATGGTCGTCAGACCGGACCAGTTGCTCCAGGCGGAGAACTTGGTGGCGCCGCCGTCGGCCGGCGCTTGACCGGCGATGACGATGAACCAGTAGTCGGCGCCGCTGGTCAGGCCGCTGACGGTGGCCATGCCGGCGTCGCCGGCGGCTTCCGTCCACATACCTGCCGAGCCGTCGCGGGGAGCCGACCAGACCCAATGCACCGTGGCGTTGGCGCCCGGCGTCCAGGTTACGGTGGCTTCGCCGGCGGCCGCGCTGGTCGCGCTCAGCCCGCTGGGGTCGCCCAGGGGCGGCACGGGGGCCGCTGCCACCGTTACGGCGATGTCCTGCGTGGCGCTTTCGCCGTCGGGGTCGCTGGCCGTTACCGTTACGGTAGCCGTTCCTACGCCCACGGCGGTGATGGTCACCATGCCGGCGGCGTCAACGCTGGCCGTGGCCACGGCTTCGTCGTCGGACTCGGCCATGTAGGACAGCATATCGTCGTCGGTGAACGCGCCGGACACATCGACCATAACCGGGGCATCGCCCTCGGTCAGCATCACGGCGTCAAGCGTCCCTACCGCGCTTGGAATCACGTTGTACGCGCCAAAGACAACGGTCTTCGAGGCCACGAGCTCGCCACCAACCAGGATACCGATGTCGAACGTTTGGCCTTTTGCCGCATCGGCCGGCTTGGCTATGGTGAAGGTCGCCTCGCCATCTTCCGCGTCCAGCGTCAGGCCGCCGTCATCCAGGTCCCGCACGTTGTCGGGGGATATGCCTTCCACCAATACCGTAACTCTGTCATTGCCGTCTGCGAAGGCCGGCACGTCGCCGTTCTCGTCCACGGCTTTGACGGTGTACACGGCGAAGGCGAGCGCGGTCAGCGGGATGACGTCATCGCCCTCAATCCGGTATTCATGGACCGGGAGGGGGTCGGGCACGGGAGGCTCTTCCACCGTTACGGCGATGTCCTGCGTGGCGCTGGCGCCGTCGGGGTCGCTGGCCGTTACCGTTACGGTAGCCATTCCTGCGGCCACGGCGGTGATGGTCACCATGCCGGAGTCGGCGTCAACGCTGGCCGTGGCCGCGTCTTCGTTGTTGGACTCGACCATGTAGGACAGCGCATCGCCGTCAGCGTCGGTGAACGCCCCGGAGGCATCGACCATAGCCGGGGGGTCTCCTTCGGTCAGCATCACGGCGTCAAGCATCCCTACCGCGGTTGGAGCCCTGTTGATCCCACCAAAGGTAACGGTGAGCGAGGCCTTGACACTGCTGCCAACCAGGATATGGATCTGGGCCTGGTCGCCTTTTGCCGCATCGGCCGGCGTGACGATGGTGAAGGTCGCCTCGCCAGTATCCGCGTCCAGCGTCAGTCCGCCGTTATCCAGGTCCAGCACGCTGTCGGCGGGTATGCCGCGCACCACTACCGTAACTCTGTCATCACCGTCGAAGACTGGCGTGTTGCCGTGCTCGTCCACGGCTTTGACGGTGTACTCGGTGGCGATCGTGTCCAGCGGGATGATCGCCAGGCCCTCAATCCGGTATTCATGGACCGGGCCGGGGCCGGGAGCCTCTTCCACCGTTACTTCGATGGTCTGCATGGCGCTGGCGCCGTGGCGGTCGCTGGCCGTTACCGTGACGGTAGTCATTCCTGCGGCCACGGCGGTGATGGTCACCATACCGGAGTCGTCAACGCTGGCCGTGGCCACGGCGTCGTCGCTGGACTCGGCCATGTAGGACAGCGCATCGCCGTCAGCGTCGGTGAACGCGCCGGAGGCATCGACCATAGTAGTCGGGTTGTCGACCAGCGTCAGCGTCACGGCGTCAAGGTCGCCCACAGCGGTGGGGGCTTCGTTGCCGATGGAGACGTTCTTGGTAACGCTTTCGGTATCCGAGATACCGATGACGGTGATGGTGACGATGCCGGGAGCGCCATCGGTTTTCGCAAATATACGGAAGGTTCCGACGCCTTCATCATTCAATGTCACTTCGTTGGTGGCCGAGCGGTCCAGCGTCTCAATCGAACCGGAGGCCGGGCCGGACACAAAGACGGTAACGATGTTGTTACCGGAATCAATGGTTGCCGGGGCGCCGCTGGCGTCCAGAGCAGACACGGTGTAGGTCTGGATGCTGCCCAGCGCGATAGTGTCGGAGCCCTCAAGGGTGTATTCCGTGAGGTCGCCGGAGATGGTGATCTCGACGTCGGCCTCCATGATAATCGGGTCCTCGGAGCCTTGCTCTTGCTCAGCCGCCACGGTGAGCGTGTAGACGCCGCTTACAGCATGATCCTCATCGATCTCGATGGTTGCTATTAACATGCCAGTTTCAGCGGTGTCATTGGCAGTATTGCTGATGAAGTCCTTGGCTTCGTCAGGCACCGTTACCGAGAACTCCACGTCTGCGGCTGGGCTGTCCAGGGCGTCCAGGGCGGTAGCCCTAACCTTGAAGGATCCGGCATCGCGCGTGAACACGCTCTGCGGCTTCTCACCCTTGGGACAACCTGCTTCGTCTTCTGCGTTATCCATATCGGTAACGCAGACTGCTGCGGTAAGGCTGTCCAAGTCGCCGGAGCGCAGGATGGTAGCCGTACCTACTAGGAAGCCGTCGTCACTGCCGTCATCGTAAGTGGCCGTTACCGTGATGCGGAAGCGGGTATCGGTGGGCAAATCACTCAACTCGAAGACTTGCGTCCCGTCGTCTTCCAACTCTTTCGTGATTACCCGGCCGAACACATCCGGTGGCTCGCTGGCAGCCTCGAAGGTTATTTCACCGGGAAGCGGCTCACCGTTCATATCCTGGACGGTCGCTCTTACAGTGGCTCCTGTGACATCACCGGTCAGAACTGCCGTAAGTTCATCATCAGGGTCAATGGAACCACCTTCCGGAAAGGCTACTAAGTTTGACCGCTCAACCAGAGGATCAGCCTCGGGGTCTTCGTAATGAACTGGTACGCCCAAGAAGACGATGGTCACCTCTACTTCCGGCGTATTTAAGGTTTGGTTACTGCCAACAGCAGGAGAGCCCATCCCGGGATCGACGTAGGCGTAGAGCGTCGCCCTGCCATCCTCCACGTCGGTCCCTTTCAAATTCTCGACAGCAATCGTCCCGGTTGACTTCGTGATGCTCCCGTCAGGTTCACGGGTACCCCCAGCAATCTCTAAACTTTTGAAGCTGAGAGGCGTAGTAGATGCTGCGGCATCGACGCCAGGGAGACGAAGCATAACATCTGTCCCGCCGTCTATACTGCCATCTTTGGCATAGACGAGGTAGGTCACCGCTCCGTCCTCACCTCGGTCCTCGGTTCCGGAGAATTCCACTGCTGCCATATCGCCTGTGGCGGTACAACTTTGGTCTGCCGAGGGCGTACCCTCCGTCAACGTATCGACTTCGCAGTCGGGGTCTTGCGCGTGTGCCGTCGGCACGCCGTTGCCGGCAATCAGGCCGAAAGCCAGGAAGGCGGCCAGCGCGAAAACCGGCGTCATCGCCAGCACAGGCCAGAGCCTTTTTCCTTTCAATGTTCTCATTTGGTATTTTCTCCTTGCAGCCGGGCATCCGCGGTGGCGCGCGGGCCGGTGCGGGCCGGCTGGTACAAGCAGTCAGCCAAAGGCTGTTTCTTCATCATCGGCAGGCGGCGGGGCATGATGCAACGCTGCCCGCATTCTGTGGTTTGTTCGGCGGTGGCACCTCCATATGTCAAGCCGTTGGCGCCGGGCCGGCGAGCGGCCGGCCGGGAACAACGGGTGGGTTGAGATTGATACACACTAACGGATTGTAGCGGTGTCAACATTACGAGAGTATTACAAAACCGGCCAGATTTGGGCGATTTTTTGGGGAGTTTCGGGAAAGCGCCCCCAACCCGTCGTTCCGGCGCCGGCCGGAATCCCGTCGGGTCAACGCCCCACGGCGCCGGCGCCGAGATTGCCCCGCTACGCGCGCAATGACCGGTGGGTAGCTGCATAGTCTAGTCGGCGGCGGGGTCGGGGACGGCGGTGGGGGTGAGGAGGACGGCGCCGGAAGTTTCATCGTGGCGATGGATCATCAGGAGGTCAACCTTCTGGTGCAAAGCCAGCAGCAGGCCCCGGTTTTCGGCGACCTGTTCGCGGAGGTCGGCCAGGCTGGCCTCCAGCCGGTCGATGCGGGCACCCAGCCGGTCGATGCGGGCCTCCAGCCGGTCGATGCGGGCCTCCAGCCGGGTAATGTGAGCGACCATCTCCTGGCGCAGGTCGGCCATCTCCTGGCGCAGGTTGGTCATCTCTTGCCAGACGCCGCTGATTTCCTGGCGAGTTTCCTGGCGCAGGTTGGCCATCTCCTGGCGCAAGTTAGTCATCTCCTGGCGCAGGTTGGCGTGGTCCTGGCGCAGGTTGGCGTGGTCCTGGCGCAGGTCGGCTACCGCGGTTTCCAGGCCGCTCAAGCGGCCATCCATCCGGCCCATCAGAAACATGAGCCGGAGCACGGCGCCCAACAGGACCGCCATCAGCAGGGCGTTGAAGCCCAATACGGAGTATAAGATGTAGGGGTTCAGGGTGGCTGCGGAATCGCCCATGGCGCGCCTCGGTTCGGGTCGAGTGATGGGGGCAGTCGCAATGACCGGTGGGTGGCTGCATAGTTTAGTCGGCGGCGGGGTCAGGGACGGGGCCTGACACCGGGGCGGCAACAGTGGGGGTGAGAAGGACGGCGCCGGAAGTTTCATCGTGGCGATGGGTCATCAGGAGGTCAACCTTCTGGTGCAAAGCCGTCAGCAGGCCGCGGACCTGGCCCACTTGCTCGCGCAAATCGGCCAGGCCGGCATCCAGCCGGTCCATGCGGGCATCCAGCCGGGTAATGTGAGCGACCATCTCCTGGCGCAGGTCAGCCATCTCCTGGCGCAGGTTGGCGTGGTCCTGGCGCAGGTCGGCTACCGCGGTTTCCAGGC
>CAYGAY010000028.1:0-6811 GCA_964347975.1 uncultured Dehalococcoidia bacterium | reverse complement strand
GGGTAATGTGAGCGACCATCTCCTGGCGCAGGTCAGCCATCTCCTGGCGCAGGTTAGTCATCTCCTGGCGCAGGTTGGCGTGGTCCTGGCGCAGGTCGGCTACGGCGGTTTCCAGGCCGCTCAAGCGGCCATCCATCCGGCCCATCAGAAACATGAGCCGGAGCACGGCGCCCAACAGGACCGCCATCAGCAGGGCGTTGAAGCCCAATACGGAGTATAAGATGTAGGGGTTCAGGGTGGCTGCGGATTCGCCCATGGCGCGCCTCGGTTCGGGTCGAGTGATGGGGCAGTATAACACGGCGGAGCTGACGCTTGCCCCCGGCGGCGAATGGGGGTAATATACCCCTGCTGCCCGCCGGCGAGGTCGCCGACCAACAGGAGGAGGTAACAAAGGGATATGTTCGACAAGGATTCGCTGGACCGGCTGTTTGAGGAGCTGCGCGACGAGTTCGAGCTGGAAACCGACTGGGAGGACATCCAGCACGACGCTCACCTGGCCGTCGCCTATGCTGACGCCGGCGTTCTGGATGACCAGTTGGGGAGTCTGGACTCCCGCATCGTGGATATTGTGCAGCGGCACAATCCGGGCTAGGCGGGGCCGTCGTTAAGCTGCGCCGCGCATAGTCCCCCCGTCGGTTCGGATCGGCGGGGGTTTTTTCATGGAATGTCATGGCGCGGCGCGGCAATGACAAGGGGAGCGCCGATGACACCTGCCCGTTGACTTCGGAACATATGTTCTTTTAGCGTATTAACCAGGGCGGATGCGATAGATACTATACCGCAAAGCTGAAGCCGCCCGGATGCGAGGTAAGAACGTGTTGAATTGTCGTCGTTGCAAGTCCGACCGACTGCTGGAACTGGCCCGGCTGGATGGAGAGGACCACTGGGTGTACCGCTGCCGGAACTGCGGGTTCCTGTTCAGCCCGCCGGAGGGCCACGTAGCCGGCGAGAACGTGATACCGGCGCCCACGCCCGACGGCCCGGAGGAAGCCCGCCGTCGTCTGGCCGAACTGGCCGCCGCGCGTTCCTCCCGCCCGGAACCGGCAACCGCGGCCGGCCGGTCCCGGTAGGTGGGGCGGGATGGGACGGACGCCGTTTCATTCCCCGAACCGGATACCTCACACCGCCGGGGCGAGTTTGAAACCCGCCCCGGCAGACCGGAGGCGGACCCGGCGCGCTTCGCCGCGGACACTCTGGGCGTGAAGCTGTGGCGCAAGCAGGCGGAAGTGCTGGAGGCGGTGCGCCGGGAGCGGCGGGTGGCGGTGAAATCGGGCAACGGGCTGGGCAAGGACTTCACCGCCGCCGTGGCCGTGCTGTGGTACCTGCAACTGCACGACCCGGCCATCGTGCTCAGCACCGCGCCGACCTTTCGACAAGTGCGCCACGTCCTCTGGCGTCAGATCCACGCGCTGCATCGCCGCGCCGCCGGCAGACTGGGCGGCCGGATGCTGGACACCCGCTGGGAGCTGGCCGCGGACCGCTACGCCCTGGGTCTGTCGGCCAACGACGCCGACCAGTTCCAGGGCTTCCACAGTCCCAATATATTCGTGGTGGTGGACGAAGCCGAGGGCGTGGGGGAGACTATCTACGAAGCGGTGGAGGCGGTGATGACCTCGGCCAACCCCCGGCTGCTGCTCATCGGCAACCCGACGACCACCTCGGGCGGGTTCCACCGGGCCTTTCACCGGGAAAGGGGCCTCTACCGCGCCATCACCATATCGGCCCTGGACTCGCCCAACGTGGCGCAGGGGAGCCTCGTCTTCCCCGGCCTGACTACGGCGGCCTGGGTGGCCGAGCGCCGCGCCATGTGGGGCGAGGAAAGCCCGCTGTTCCGGGCCCGCGTCATGGGCGAGTTCCCGGAGCGGGGCGACGACAACCTCATCGCCATGCCCGACATCGCGGCGGCGGTGTACGGCGGCCCCCTGGTCCTTCTACAAGATCAGGATGCGCGGGGCTATGCCGCTCCCGGCGAGCTGGTCGAACCGCGCGCTCCCGATGCGCCGGGGCCGCTGGTCATCGGCGTGGACGTGGCGCGGTTCGGCCCCGACCGCAGCGTAGTGCTGGTGCGCCGGGGCAACGTGGTGGAGGACATCCGCACGCACTACAACATTGATACCGCCGACCTGACCGGCCGGGTGGCCAACGCCTGCCACGAGCTGCGCCCCGACCGGATCAACGTGGACGAGGTGGGCATCGGCGTGAGCGTGGTGGACCACCTGCGGGACCAGGGCATACCGGCGCGCGGCATCAACGGGTCCCTGGAACCCCGGCGGGAACGGGCCTGCGCCAACCTGCGGGCCGAGGGCTTCTGGATGCTGGCCCGACGCTTTGCCACCCACAACATCCGCATCCCCCACGACCCGGAGCTGATGGCCGAGCTGTCGTCCCTGCGCTACCGCTTCAACAGCCGGGGCAAGGTGCTGATGGAGAGCAAGGAGGAGATGCGCAACCGTGGCCGGCCCTCCCCCGACAAGGCCGACGCCCTCATGCTGGCCTTCCTGGACGACGACCTCTTCAGCGGCGAACAGCGGTGGATGCGGGACCTGTTCATTTAATAAGGAGAGAAATCGCGTATGGTGAAACTGAGCAAGATGCTGCGCGCGGCGCGTCCCGGGCGGCACAACCCGCCGGCTGCGGTGGTACAACGGGCCAACCGGGCCTCCGCCGCCGACCGGCGGCCGGCGGAGGATAACCTTGCCGCGCTGACCGGGCAGCCGGGCCAGGGTTGGGCGCGGTCGGAATACGGGCGCTACATGGCGACGTCGCCGTCGGTGTACGCGGCGGTCAAGCTGCGGGCCGACGCGCTGACGAGGCCCCCGCTGCGGGTGTATCGGATGGAGAGCGGCTCATCCTCGCCCCGACCCTCTCCCGTCAAGGAAGGGGAAGTCCTGCGACAGGCTCCGGATGAGCGGCGAGTTCCCGTGTCGTCGTCGCATCCGGTGGCGCGGCTGCTGGAGCGGGTGAACCCGTGGCATACGCGGGCCGACCTGTGGCGGGCGACGGAGACGCACCTGTGCCTGTGGGGCGCGGCCTTCTGGGCCATCGAACGGGGCGAGGACGGCGCGCCGGAGCTGTGGCCCCTACGCCCCGACCGCATGGCGGTGATACCGGACCGGCGGCGCTACGTGCGGGGGTTCGTGTATCGCGGCCCAAACTCCTCACCAATGGAGCCGGTGGCCTACACCCCGGAGGAGATCGTGTGGCTGCGCTACTTCAACCCGCTGGAGGAACTGGCCGGCCTGTCGCCCCTGGCGCCGGCCCGTCTGTCCGCGGACATGGGCCACGAGGGACTGGCCTTCAACCGCCACCTGCTGCGCAACTCGGCGCGGCCCGACTTCCTGCTGCTTACCAACCAGGAGATGAACGAAACGGAGCTGGAGGAGTTCTACGCCCGCTGGGAAACTCGCTACCAGGGTCCCGGCAACGCCCACCGACCGGCGGTGGCATCGGCGGTGCGCGACGTCAAAACGCTGGGCCTGTCCCACCGGGACATCGACTTCATCCAGGGCTTGCGCTGGAGCCTGGAGGAGGTGAGCCGCACCTACGGGGTGCCCAAGCTGCTGCTGGGCGACTTCGAGCGGGCTACCTACGCCAACGTGCAGGCGTCGGAGCAGATGTTCTGGCGCAACACCATCGTGCCGGAAGTGAAGTTCCTGGAGGAGCAGCTGAACCGGATGCTGCTGCCCCGCCTGGGCTACCCCAACCTGTGCGTGGAGTTCGACCTGTCGGTGATCGAGGCGTTGCAGGAGGACGAGAACAACCGCGTCCAGCGGGAAACGGCGCTGCTGGATCGCGGCGTGCTTACGATAAATGAGGTGCGGCGGGAACGCAACCTGCCGGAGGTGCCGTGGGGGGACGGGCCGGGCGGCGGCCAACAGACCGCGTGACGGCGCTAGAGCATGTGGACAAATTGGGAAAGGTGCCCGATTCGTGCTTGGCGGGGCCGATGTGGCGGTCACAAGGTGGCACCATTTCGTACTCAATTAGCCGCGCCAAAATAAATCAGTAGTGGGGGGACCTCCCGCTGACAGGGTCGAACCCCCCGCCAACTCAAAAACACCACGTGTACCCAGGACCGCAACCGCGCCAGCAACTCCGAAGAAGTCAAGTGCTACAATCGGATACACTGATCAACAGCAGAGCAGTACCAAGCCCATCGCCAACATCCAAGACGCTCATGAAGTCAAACATGGCCTGCGAGCGATATTCGAGGCTACCGACGACCGAGCGCGAGACATCCGCTCACTGTTCATCGAGACCTCGGACTTTGACCAGATGGACCGGTTGGCACCCCTGGAAGCCATCAAGGACCGTAACTTACTTTCGGACGCCCGCCGGAAAGCCATTGCCACACACCCTCTAAACGGCCACCGTTGAAATCCAATAGGCAGGTCAGTGAAACGACTTCCCCCAACAAACCACCTGATGTTCATCCGTTATGCCGCACGTACGCCCCGAGCCTGCACTCACCGACAGAAACTTGGCGTCAGGTGGCTCCAGCTCCGCACCTGCATCACGGCCCCAACACTCGATGGCCCCAACTGGGCGCACTCCGCAAGCATGGCCATTGCCAACATCAACCGAATCAAACACGCCAAGCGGTGGGTCCGGCAACTCCCAAAATTCTGTGTGTCCCCAGCATTCGACCCGGCCGTCGTCCAGCAGGCCGCAGGCCCCGACCAGCCCAACGCTGACAGACCTGAACACCCCGTCTGGAGCTGCCATCTCTTCCCGACTGGCAAGGTCCCCCCAACACTCCAAAGTCCCGTCAGTGCGCACCGCACAGGCGTAACTGCTCGACACAGACACATTCACGAACGCACCGCCGGGCACGCGGGAAACTCCCCCGCCATCGCGTCCCCAACACTGTAGCCGACCATGCGCTTCCCTTATCGCGCATACGTCTGACCAACCCATATCCACCGCAGAGAACTTCCGCAACGGTGTCATCCCATCGACCCTTCCCCAACATTTGAGACGCCCGCTGTCGCGGAGCGCACAGCTCCCGTAATAGCCTGAAGAAATTGCCTTGTAGGCGCCGCGCGCTGGCGCGTCGGTCAAACCTTTTTCACCATGGGCCGCATCCTGGCCCCAGCACCTCACCTGCCCGCCAACGCTCAAACTACACGTGAACACCGAACCGACGCTGACCGCTTGGTACTCCGCTACAGACTGGAACGACCGATCCGCGCCACAGGCAATGCCCAACGAACCAATTATCATTAGCGCCGCCAGTAAACGCGAAACCGACCAGCGACCGTACGAAACTTCTCCCCAAAATCCCCATTTTGTCAAAACCCACCTCGCTTCAAGCCAACGGATCATCCGGCGATTGTCGCAATAATGACCAATGGGGAGTACATCGCGGCACCCGCAGCAGCGAGCCCGAATGGGACTACACTACCCAAATCCAAGTACTCTGAGTCAGAAGATTTCTCTGTCTTAGTAACCAGACAAACCGCCGAAGCCGCCAACGCGACCAGATTGAAAAAGGCTGCAACCGGCAGCCACACCCGCACCCATAGATCGCCCAAATAAGGGTCGCCCGCCGACGACAAGCTCATGAGGAAACCGCCAACTACCGGGCCCATCAGCCAAGTAACGAATAACACACCATACCCAGCCTTAGCCAACCAAGACGGGACGTCACTACTGTCCCTAGAATACACGAAATAAACCCACGGCAGAAAACAAGAGACCCAGTAAAGTGCTCCCGCCAAGGCCGCCCTGCCAGCACCGCGGCCACGCCGGCGTGCAGAATTCCAACACACTAAAGCGCCGATAGGAGACGTTACAAACAATGCACACCACGAATAGACGGCTAACCAGAAAATGAGCATACTGGTAAGTAGCAGTATCACCTTGAAAGCCCTCCTGAAAAAGGGAGATCACCAACAACCCCATGCGCCGTGCCGACGGGAATCCCGTCGGCACGGCTGGGCTATGTGCACTATAGCAGAGCAGTCACGGCCCCAAATACGTCCAAGCCCAGCCCTCGTACCATCCTCCGCCGTATTCAATGTCCTGCGGGATGAGGTAAGCGTAGACGCCGACTGCATGCGGAGTCAACTCCGCATATTCGCCCACGCTGAACTCGGCACTCGTACCTGCATCCCTTAGATACTGGACATCTCTGCCAATCTTGCCATTGTCGAAGAAGACATACCAGCCGAGAACCATCTCGTCAATGACTATGTCGGACACACAACCGGAGAGGTGAGACCAGCTCGCGTGGTAGTCGCCGTCAGAATCTTGGCGTACCTCCAACTCGGAGATGGTGGGTACCGGAGAAGCACAGTCCACAAATGCATGCGAGCTCACCGAAGCAGTGGCAACGTCATCACCAGAACCGCGATGAGCTCGGGCATGGTCCAAATCCTGAGTCGTCACCGGCCAGGCCTTGTTATTAGCAATGGCGACGCCCGTGAAATACACGTTCGCCATTGTCCAATTGCTCGGGATAAGACAGAACGTGGTTCGCCCAGCCAGGTTGCCACCGAGACAGCCCCATTCCCGAATGTCCGCCCAGAATTTCGCATCCGCCAGAGCTTTATTTCGTGGATTCCAAGTCTGGTCGAGTTCGGAATCACTATCAGAGCCGTCGAACTTCTGCAACGAATGGTACGCTACATCGTGCCTCCTACAGGAAGGTAACGGCCCGTCAGTCACGGCATCGCACTCCCAGTTGCCCCTACCGAGCCAAGTCGCCAAGTCAATTGGATCCTTAGGGCCTGTTTACAAAGTTCGCAATCGCAGGCCCTAGGGCCTGTTTACAAACTCGGTCTGTGGGGGGTAAATAGTAACACGCCCC
>CAYGAY010000027.1:0-49304 GCA_964347975.1 uncultured Dehalococcoidia bacterium | reverse complement strand
AAAGAGCATGGCTAGAGTGCCATCAAACCGGCCCGAGTTTGTAAACAGGCCCTAGGCTATGCTGATGGTAGAGGTTTGAGATGGTCACCAAGCCACAGACTCCGGGCGTCCATATCGCGCTGCCCGATGATTACAGGTGTCCCGACCCGGAGAAGTGGGAAATGGCTCAAGGTCCGACCATTGCCAAGATGGGGTATTTCGTCGCACGCCACTTTTCGGGCCGGCAGGACACGTTGGTGCGTCCGCCATTCGTGGTGAACTATGACCCCTTCGACATGAACCAGCGCATTGAACCGGACCTGCTGGTCGCCTACGACGTTGATGTTGAAGCCATCGAGCGTCGCAACGGCTACATCATCCGGGAGGCAGGTAAACCGCCGGACTTCGTGATGGAGGTGGCGTCAGAGTCCACCCACGAACGCGATACCGGGTTCAAGCGTGACCTGTACGCCAGCCTGGGCATCATCGAATACTGGCGGGTTGACCCATCGGGCGGCGACTTTTATGGCTATCCTCTGGCCGGCGACCGTTTGGAAGATGGGGAGTACCTGGAAATACCACTGGTCACAGAAGCGGACGGAATGGTTTGGGGATACAGCCCTGCTCTGGATCTGTGCCCATGCTGGCATCCGGCGTGGGACTGGGATGTTGATGACCGGTCGAACCTACGGTTTTACGACCGAAAGACGGAACGCTACCTGTGCGATATGTCGCTGGTGGAAGAACGGCGGGCGGAAGCCCAAGCGCGCGTCCGACAACTGGAAGCGCAGTTGGGTCAGCAGCAGTCCTGACGGATAAAGCCGGCGACACCGCGGAGATACTGAACTATGGCTGCATTGCCCCTGGACGGAATACGGGTTCTGGATTCGACCTATGTTTTTGCGCTGCCCTACACTGGCGGGCAGTTGGCGGACCTGGGCGCCGAGGTAATCAAGATCGAGGGGCCTGGCCGGCCGGACATCACCCGTGGCGGCGGGCTGTACGGCACCTTTCCCGACAACGAGCCGGGGGAGGACTGGTGGAACCGTCCCTCGACGTACCAGCTTTTGAACCGGGGCAAGCGCTCGATGGCGCTGGACATGGCCCAGGAGGACGGACGGGAGATTTTCCGCGAGCTGGTGAAGGTCAGCGATATCGTGATGGAGAACTTCACCCCTCGCGTAATGCGTCGCTGGGAGCTGGACTATCCCAACCTGCGCCGGCTGCGCCCCGACATCATCATGGTGTCCAACACAGGCTACGGGCACGGCGACGGGCCGTACTCGTCCTATCCGGCCCAGGCCACCACGCAGGAGGGCACCCACGGCCACTGCTGGATCACCGGTTATCCCGGCGACGAGCCGTCCAAGGCCGGGCGCTCCTTTGTTGACTTCCTGTCCACCTGGAGCGCGGTGTTCGCCATCGGCGCGGCGCTGCGCTACCGCAACCGCACTGGCAAAGGGCAGTGGGTGGACATCGGGATGTACCAGGCCGGGGTGATGTTCCTGTCGGAGTACCTGATGGACGCCATTGCCAACGGACGGGAGGGCGAGCGTATCGGCAACCGCCATCCCAACCGCGCTCCCCAGGGAGCCTATCCCGCCTCCGGCGACGACGAATGGATCACGCTGTCGGTGGCCGACAACGAGCAATGGCGGATGCTGTGCCGGCTGATGGAGCGGGACGACCTGGCGCTGGACCAGCGGTTCGGCACGCTGGCGGGACGGCAGCAGGGACACGACGAGATCGACGAGGTCATTGGACAGTGGACGCGGCAGCATGACAAGTACGACCTGATGCACGCGCTTCAGGCCCGGGGCATCGCGTCGGGGCCGGTGCTGAACGGGAAGGAAGTGCATTTCGATCCGCACTACCGCAGCCGCAACTTCCTGGAACGGGTGGAATATCCGCCGGAACGGGGGATGGGGGCCACGCGCATCATTATGGGGCGTCCCTACAAGCTGTCGAAAACGCCGCTGGAGGTGCGCGGGCCGGCGCCCATGTTCGGCCAGGACAACGTGGACCTGCTGGAGGCTCTGCTGGGCAAGCCGCCGGAGCTGGTGTCGCAGTGGGCCGAGGAAACGGTCATCGCCACCATTCCCACCACCGGCGAACCGTCGCCCACGCTGGATCCGCAGGAACTGGTGGAACGCCGGCAGCTGGCGGAGTGGGACCCCGACTACCGGGAGCGGCTGGGTATTTGACGATTGGGCCGTGGGGGTCTAACCTGAATATCGGCGCGGATTGTTTTCGCGCCGGGCGTCCGGGCCCGTAGCTCAGTGGAAGAGCATCCGACTCATAATCGGCAGGTCACAGGTTCGAACCCT
Source organism: uncultured Dehalococcoidia bacterium (assembly GCA_964347975.1). Lineage (GTDB taxonomy): Bacteria > Chloroflexota > Dehalococcoidia > Lucifugimonadales > UBA3495 > Bin87. The sequence continues at coordinate 46,998 of CAYGAY010000027.1, read as the reverse complement.
GTCGGGCCCACCAGCGTGTCCAATACTGCGAACTCCGCCGTTCCGGGCGATTTCGGCAGCGTCCGCTCCCTCTATGGGACTGTCCTCCGGCGTGGGAATGGTGTAGATGATGGTGGCCTTGCCGGGGCTGACCGGCGCCTCCCTTCTTTGAGCCAGCACGGCCCGCGCTTCCTCGGCGGCGGCTTCCAGTTGCTTCCGGCGGTGGCGGTGTTCCAGGATGCGCTCGGAGGCGTCGGCCATGTCCAGGTCGGTGCTCTCCACGAAGCGCCAGATCTGGTAGGCCCGTCATGGCGCGTTGGTACAGTATTCACGGAAGCGGGAGGCCGTACCCGATGGCGAAACCTTTGGTAAGCGACGAACTGTGGGAGATCCTGCAACCGCTACTGCCCAGTCCCAACCCCGGCGGTTCCGCAATCCGGGACGCAAACCTCTGGATGACCGCAAAGCCCTGACCGGCATTCTGTTCGTATTGCAGAGCGGCATTCCCTGGGAGAAGCTGCCCCAGGAGATGGGCTGCGGTTCGGGGATGACCTGCTGGCGTCGGCTGCGGGATTGGCCGCAAGCGGGAGTGTGGCGGCGGGGAAAAAGACCGGCCCCAATCCTACGGACCGCGGCAAGGCGGGGAGCAAGCATCACGTGCTCACCGAGGCCAAGGGAAGGAGGCCGCTGTCGGCCCTCCTGACCGGCGCCAATCGCCGCGACGTAACCCAGTTGCGGCCCCTGGTGGACGCCGTGCCGCTGCTGGGAGGGCGACGGGGACGGCCCCGTCGTCGGCCCCAGCGGCTCTACGCTACCGGGCTTATGACTCGCGGCAGCATCGCCAGGAACTGCGGGCGCGGCACATTGCGCCAGCGCTGGCCCGGCGGGGCGCCGAACATGGCAGCGGGCTGGGAGTGTAGCGCTGGGTGGTGGAGCGGACCTTGGGCTGGTTGCGCCAGTTCCGCCGGCGGCGGGTGCGCTACGAGCGCCGCGCTGACATCCATGAAGCCTTCCGGTCCCTGGGCTGCTCGATCATCTGCTTCCGAGACTATCATCTTTTTGTTAGGGGTTCTTACTGACTACCTACCGAACTGACGCTCCACCGACTGAGGTCGATTTGAGAAAACTCTACAAACGGGCCTCGGTCGTTAGTGACATTCGAGAAGTCTCAGATGCTCCGCCTTACTTGGAACCTGAACGGTTTGAGATACCGGATTACCTCCGATATGAGGATGGCCTTTTCGCTCATCAAGGAGAAGCGGTCAGGGCATGGTGTGAAGCCGGTCATCGGGGCGTGCTGGAAATGGCGACTGGCTCAGGCAAGACAATCGCCGCGATGATTGGCGCTCGGCGGTTGTTCGATGGCAGCAAACCGTTGCTCATTGTGGTTGCGGCGCCCTGCGTACCGCTGATTCAGCTGTGGTGCGAAGAGATTGAACCCTTTGGGATTAAGCCCGTGAATCTTACTGAGCCCAAGCAATCTCGATGGGTGAGCGACGTTTGCTCCGGCGACGAGATTGCCGCGCTTCGCTCGCAATGACAGTTTCAGAGAAGTGGGTACGCGTGAGCGCGCCGGCTGCCTTGACGCCGAAGGTTGCCGGGCCGACAATTGTTGCGTATAAAACAGGGCGACGCTCGATTTTTTGACATTCTGGCAGGAGGCCAAACCGACGTGGATATAACCGTAATCGGCCTGGGTTACGTGGGCGCGGTAGCCGCCGCCAGCCTGGCCGCCGCCGGGCACCGGGTGCTCGGGGTCGATATTGACCGGAACCGGACAGCTTTGATGTGCTCGGGCGCGATACCTTTCTACGAACCAGGGTTGGAGGAGATTGTCCAATCCGCCGTCGCCACCGGCTGCCTGAGTTTCGCGCACCGTGACGCCGTGGAAGAACCTTTAGGAGAGGTCGCGCTCATCACCACCGGAACCCCGCCGACTGAAGGCGGAGCCGCCGACTTGAACCAGGTGCGTTCGGCGGTGTCGTGGATAAAGTCGCAACCGTCCAGCAACCCGGTAATAGTGATGAAAAGCACGGTGCCGCCGGGCACCGGCCAACGCATCATCGAGCAGGATTTGGCCGGCTCAGGGCTGCGATACGTTGCCAACCCCGAGTTCCTGCGAGAAGGACAGGCGGTTGAGGACTGGCGGAACCCGGACCGCATCGTCATCGGCGCCAATCCCGGCGACGGTGCATCCATCGCCGCAATCGAGGCCATGCACGCTGGCATCCAGGCGCCATACATCGTTACCGACATCACCAGCGCGGAGATGATCAAGTACGCCAGCAACGCCTTCCTCGCGACGCGTATTTCCTTCATCAACGAGATAGCGTCCCTGTGCGACCGGGTGGGAGCGTCCATCGATGCCGTGAGCGACGGCATGGCGCTGGATCCCCGTACCGGCGGACGCATCTACGCCGGCGTGGGATACGGGGGATCATGCTTCCCCAAGGACGTGCGCGCGCTGGATCACTTGGGCCTCACCAGCGGCGTCAGCGTGGAGTTGCTGCGTTCGGTGATCAACATTAACAACCGGCAAAGGCTGCTGCCGCTCTACGCCCTGCGCGAACGCTTTGACGCCAATATGGCTGGCTTGCGGGTCGCCGTATTGGGACTGGCTTTCAAGCCCAACACCGACGACATCAGGGAGGCTCCATCGCTCGACTTTATCCGGGCGCTGGTTGACGAAGGCGCCATCGTGAGCGCTTATGACCCGGAGGCAATGGAGGCCGCCCGGCCACACCTGCCTTGCGAGGTGAGGCTAACCGAAAATGCCCTGGAAGCGGCCAACCAGGCGCAGGCCGTCGTCCTGATCACGGAATGGCGGCAGTTCGTCAACGCCGACTGGCGAGACATTGCGCGATCCATGCGCCCGCCCCGTTTCGTATTCGACGGGCGCAACGCGCTGGATGCAGTGGATATGCAGCGATTGGGTTTTGAATATGCCGGCGTAGGACGCAATGGTGCGGGTGAAGGACATCCCTCAGACCGCTTGGTCGCTTGACGACTGCCCTGACACCGACGCGAAGATACTGTGCCCAGCGGGTCCGGGTGCCCCAGCGCCGCCGGCCCGACGCAATCCGCTGGGCAATCTATCGCCAGAACTGGGATGGCAGCGAACCCCGCTGCTACCTGTTCAATGCTCCCGAGGACGCCCCTTTGGAAACCCTGGCCTACCTGGGCGGCTCCCGGTGGCACATTGAAACCCCGTTCGAGACCGGGAAGAGCGTCATGGGAATGGATGGATACCAGACCTGGACTTGGACGGACTGGCATCGCCACATCGCCATGTGCCTGCTGGCCGGAGCTTTCCGGGCTGACCCGGCAACCAGATCGGGGGAAAAGATGTCCCAGATTACCCGTCCCCAGGTGTATCGAGTGGTGCGTGAGCCGTTGCCACGGCGACAGTTTGGCCCGGAGGAATTGCTGCAATGGCTGGCAGAGGTCCAGCGGCGCAAGGAACGGGCCGGGCGATCCCATACGAAGCGTCGCGCCGCCGGCCCAGCGCCTGCCGGCAGCCCTCTCTAAACCGTCGTTGTAATTCTATTGTCCTGTTGACATTTCCCGTAATTCCCGCGAAAGAACGTCCCCCGCTCATGCGTACCCACTTTAACCGGTCATTCCACGCTCGCCGCAGGCGGGCGATGGAATCTTGTTCCGGCGGTGGCTGCCGCCGGCTGAGAGAGTCTTGCCGGAGCGGCCATTGCTGCACCGACGAGATTGCCACGCTACGCTCACAATGACAAGGTGGGTACGCGTGAGGGCCTAATCCTGCTAAATCATAGAATCCGGTAAATCCTGATTCTGACGATTTGCGAAAGTGGATACGCGTGAGCCTCTGTGTCCTTCCTTAAATCAATGAGTGGCGTGGGCACCGCGGCGGAGGTCGTTATAATTGACGGAACCGATTTGGCTCAGGAGGTCTCTTTTGATTCGCAGTATTGACGGAAAAACACCCCAGATCCATCCCAGCGTGTTCGTCAGTGAAGCCGCCTATATCGTCGGTGACGTCGTCATAGGCGAAGGCGCCAGCATCTGGCCCGGGGCAGTGATCAGGGCGGACTATGGGCGGATAATCATTGGCAAGAATTGCTCAATTCAGGACAACTGCGTGCTGCACACCGACGATTATCTGGAGTTGGGCGACAACGTGCTGATGACCCACGGCGCAGTGGTACACGGTGGAATAATCGGCAACAACGTGATGATTGGCGTGAACGCAGTGTGCCTCGAGGACTGCAAAGTGGGCGACTACGTGCTGATCGGCGCCGGCGCTATCGTCACGGGCACACCCATCCCCAATGAATCATTGGTCATCGGCGTGCCGGGAAGGATCCGCGAACTCCCGGCGGTGCATCGCAAGCGATTGGAGAATCCCACGGCCCGCTACCAGGAGAACGGCCGACGGTTCATCGCGGCTGGGCTGGGATTACAGATCCCCGCGACGGAGTAGGGGCAGGTTTCCAACCCGCCTCTACTATACCGTGCTACCCTGGTACTCGCAGCAGGTCTCGTCCTCGCCCAGGAGATCCCGCACACGCTGTTGCAGTTCTTCGCAGGCCGCAGTTGATACGGTAGGAATCTCCATCAGCACCCGGCGGTCCTCTTTGAGGTTCAGCTCCAGATAGACTTTATCTTCCCCGGTGTACTCCAACATCACGCGGATGGCTTGGCGCAACCGGTAGCGATCTTCCTCCGGGTCGTCCGTTTCCCTCATCTTGATGAGCACGCCCGCTTCGTGGTTGCCGTTGTTGGCGGGACCGGCAGCGGCGACGGAGCCGTTTCGCGAAGAGGAGCCGTTTGAGTTCGGAGCGCGCTGCGCCCGGGGACGCGGCGCTGCCGGCTCCTCTCTCGTTTCAGACGCAGCCGCGTGCTCGGGAATCTGGTATTCCTGGGCGTCGTAGCAGGCGATGGAGAAGTCGTCGCCTCTGATTTGCAGTCGGCCGGTTACCCGGGCGACCTGTCCCGGCTGCCAGATGTGGGCGGTCTTATCCAATGCGTCGGGCCACACCATCGCTTCGACCGGGCCGCCTACCAGGGCCAGATCCACCCGGAGGAACTTGCGATTGTCGCGGGTATAACGCTCCGAGACGCTGGCGACATGGCCGAGCAGCGTGACCGTGGCGCTGATCATGTCCTCGTGGAGTTGTTCCACCGAGTTGTAGGCGTCGCCCGGGTCGATGGCCGCTAGAGCCAGCAGCGGGTTGTAGGAAAGTGCGACTCCAAGATATTCCTTTTCCAGCGCCGCTTTTTCCTGAGGGGTGTAATCCGGTTGGGACGCATCCAACTCCAGCAGAGTGCCGCCGGCGCCGCTGTCAAGTTCGTTGCCGAACATGCCAACCTGACCCGAGTTGCGGTTGCGTGTTTCCTGCTGGGCAACAGCCCAAATACGGTCAAGATTGCCTACAACTGCCGCCCGCGGAGCCAGGGAATCGAAGGCTCCGGCCTTGGCCAGACCCTCCAACGTGCGTCGGTTCAGCCCGGAAACGTCAACCCGCCGGCAAAAATCGCTGATCGACGTATATACGCCTCCGGTCTCCCGTTCTTGCACGATGGGGACAACGGCCGCTTCGCCGACGGTCTTCACCGCCGACAAGCCGATACGCAGCTGGCCTCCGTGCGGCGATTTCTCGCCGGACTTGTCAATCGTATAGAAGATGCCGGAACTGTTCACGTCGGGCAGACCAATACCGATTCCCATGCGCGTACATTCGTTGATTGACGCGACATAACGGTCGCCGTGGTCCAGACGGCAGTTCAGCACTGACGCCATGTATTCCAACGGGTAGTGGGTCTTGAAATACGCGGTCCAGTAGGAGATCAGGCCGTAGCTCACGCTGTGGGCCTTGTTGAAAGCGTAGCCGGCAAACGGTTCGATGAGATTGAAAATCTCCGTTCCCATTTGCTCGGTGTATCCTTGTTGAATCGCCCCGGCGACGAAGCGTTCCCGTTCCTCGGCCATCAATTCGGGTATCTTCTTTCCCATGGCTTTGCGCACGGTATCGGCTTCGCCCAGGGAATACCCGGCAAAGTTCTGCAGGATGTGGAGCACCTGATCCTGATAAACGATAACGCCGTAGGTTTCATCCAGAAGTTCTTTCATGCTGGGATGCGGGTAGGAAACTCGCTCGCGCCCATGTTTGGAGCTGATGAAGCGGTCAATGTGCTCCATCGGACCGGGGCGATAGAGGGCGATCATGGCGGCGATGTCGCCCAGATCGGAGGGTTTGAGTTCCTTGATGTAACGCTGCATCCCGGCGCTTTCGAGCTGAAACAGGTCGGAGGTGTTTCCAGTACTCAGCAATTCGTAGGTTTCCGGGTCGTCCAGCCCGAGGCGCGTCAGATCAATGCGAATGCCCCTTGCTTCATCCAGCAGTTTGATGGTGCGGTCCAGGATGGTCAGGTTGGTCAGGCCCAGGAAGTCCATTTTGAGCAGACCGAGCTTGGCCACCGGGTCCATCGAATACTGGGTCATCATTACCGGGCTGTTCTCATCGCCGCGAGCGGGACGCTGCAACGGGACGGTCTCGGTGAGCGGTTCGTCGGCAATCAGGACGCCGGCGGCATGGGTGCTGACGTGGTGGACGATGCCTTCCAGGGCCTGGGCGTGGTCAACCAGTTCGCGCATGGATCCGTCGGTCTGATACACCTGATCCAGTTCCGGGCTGGCGGTCATGGCGTCGGCGAGAGTGCGGGATTTGAAAGGCACCATACGGGCGATGCGGTCAACGTCGCCGTAGCTCATGCCGAGGCCGCGCCCCACGTCCCTCAGGGCGGCCTTCGGTCCCAGCGTACCGAAGGTGATGATCTGGGCCACCCGATCGCTGCCGTAGCGGTCGATTACATAACGCAGAACCTCGTCCCGACGGTCATCCTGGAAATCCATGTCGATGTCGGGCATTTCCTTGCGCTCGAAGTTGAGGAATCGCTCAAAGACCAAGTTATACGCCATGGGGTCAATGTCGGTAATGCCCAGACAATAGAGAACGACGCTCGCGGCGGCGCTGCCCCGGACCCCAAACAGAATCTGCTGCCGGCGCACGAACGAGATGATGTCCCAAACCACCAGGAAGTAGTTGGCGAAACTGGTCTGCCGCACTACTTCCAGTTCATACTCCATACGCACGCGCGCGGCGTCGTTGTTTCGCCCGTAGCGCTCGTTGAAGCCCTCCCAGCAGATACGCTCAAGGTAGGCGTCGGCGTCCTCTCCATTTGGCGTCGGGTACCGCGGCAGGTGCATCTGCCCAAAACCCAGCGAAACATTGCACTCCTGAGCCACTTCGCTGGTAATATCCACCGCCTGGGGGAAATCTGCGAATAGAGCAGCCATCTCTTGCGGCGTCTTGATGTAATAGGAAGAGTCCTCCATCCGCAGGCGCTTGTCGTCCAGCACGTTGGTGCCCGTCTGTATGCAGATGTACACATCCTGGTACTGGTAGTCAGACTGCCGGACGTAGTGCGCATCGTTGGTAGCCAGCAGCGGTATGCCGGTTTCGCCATGCAGTCGCACCAGCCCGTCGTTGATGCGCGGCAACTGTTCGATGTGTTCGTGTCGCTGCAATTCGAGGAAGTAGTTTTCGCCAAAAAGCTCCCGGTACCATCCGACCTGCCGTTTGGCGTCATCGTAATTGCCGTCGGCCAACAGCGTCGGCACTTCGGCTGAAGGACACCCCGAAAGGCAGATCAAGCCCTGGCGGTGCAACTCCAGCAGTTCCTTGTCAATGCGCGGGCGATAATGGAAACCTTCCAGGTGAGATCGGGTGACCAGTTGCAGCAGGTTCCGGTAGCCGGTGTTGTCTTTGGCGATGAGGACCAGGTGGTTGGCGGTTCGCTCATTGGGAGTGCGGTCAAGACGGCTGCCGTGCGCCACGTAGAACTCGCAGCCGATGATTGGTTTGATCCCGGCTTCTTTGCATTCGGAGTAAAAATCGACCACGCCGTAAAGGGAGCCGTGGTCGGTAATGCTCATGGCATCCATGCCCAGCTCGCGGGTCCGGTTCACCAGATCCGGGACCCGGCTGATGCCGTCGAGCATACTGTATTCGGTGTGGGTGTGCAGGTGGGTGAACACGATTGCGAAACCTGACGATGGGCTGGATTCGGCCAATTGGCGACAGGCCAATGATAGCAGTCAGCATTGCCGGCAGTCAGTATCATTATGTCATCATAGGTTGTATCGCCGCCATAAGCCAGCCTTTAAACCGGATGGCCCGCCTCCGTAAATGGCAGCGGGCCAAAGTATTCCGGCTACCCCGACGGGCTATCCCGGAATCTCAATCTTCTGTGTTACCACCCGCGTCACGCCCCAGCCGGCCAGCCAGGCCGAATGTCGCCCGTCGCCCCCAGCCACCACAACGACAATATCATCCGCCTGCGGCGCAATGGGCACCATGGTATCGGGCTTGCTATCGTCAATCCAGGCTGGGTAATTGCGGTTGCCCCAGTGTCCCAACCCGGACAGCTCTTCGATGGACATCCGGGCGTTGGCGTAGATGTACTCACGCACATCTTTCTTGCTCAGGCCGTCAGCGGCGATTTCAGCGGCGTGCTCCGGACTGATTACCAGCGTCACCTGCGCTCCGGTGCCAATCTGGTAGTAGTTGGAGAAGCCGGTAGCCCGGGTAGCCTGCACCAGAGTGTTCAGTACGTCGATGCCCCGGGACACCGTAGTTTCCATAATGGGATAAAAGGCCCGAATAGCGTGGAGCGTCACCATACTGTCCTCAGGGTCAAGTCCCAGCTCGACGTGGCGCGGCTCCCAGGGGCTGCGGGCTTCGTTTTCGGCGAAGCAGAAGGAATAGCGGCCCGGCATGGCCAGGGTGGCCTTGTCCATGTCGCCGATGATTAGCCCGGCGACGTTGCGGACGAACAGGCGCAGCGCCCGGCCAATCGTGGCGTTGGCCCGATAGCCGGGGCCAAAGGCCCCAGAATCGCCGTTGATGCCCAACCGTTCCGCAATTGGGCCGTTGACGATTACCACCGGCGCAGCGCCTCCCGTGGTTGCCTGGCACCCGGCCAGGTTAAAGGGCGTCTGCAAAGCAGCTTTGACGCAGGCTGCCACGACCGGAAAATACTCCGGTCGGCAGCCGGCCATCACCGCGTTAATCGCGACTTTTTCGATGGTAACTTCGCTGTTGGATGGCTGGGCAACCCCCAGCGAAAGCGACGGGTCTTCACCCCACGGCCCCAGCATCCGGCGTACCGCTTCTTCGGTGGCCGGCACGACGGGCATCCCGTCGGTCCATCCCTGTTCTTCGTAGTAGTCCTGGATAGCGTCGTAGGAGTCCTCTACGCTGATGCGGCGTGAGTTCAGAGCGCGCGAGTTGGTGGTCATGCTTAACTCTACTGACGTGGGGTAAGGGTAGCAAAGACGCCGAAGTGGTCCGACAGATCTTTCGGCTTATCCTTGCAATTGCTGATTGCGCCCACGGATTCGGCGCACAGGTCGGCGCTGATGGCGATATGGTCGATGGCTTTGCCATCCTGAAAACCAACGTCTGCGGTGATGATCTCCATGCGGGATGCAATGACAGAATGCAACCTGCCGCGAACGCGATCCGGTGGCCTGTTGGGAACGGCGCCAATGCGTTGGTTGAAATCCCCCATCACAATCAGTCGAGAGTGGGAAGCACGGTCAAGCACAGCATCCAGGCCATCAAGATATTCGATGTGGTCTTGCCATACCCGGCGGTTCCCGCGGTTCTGAGGTGTTCTGGAGTTCCGCCAAGGTATGCAGACGGCGATTACCGTGACTTCTCCTATTGAAGACTGGGTTGCCCCCGCCACGAACCGCCCCGGAGGGAGCGCGGCGCTGCCACGCCAGTCCACCTTTCTCCAGGGTTGCAGCGACCACAGCGCCACCTTGCGCCGGCCGGGTACGACCGGGTACCCGTAGTAAGGTTGCGGCCAAATAGCGTGGCCACCAGCGTGCAACAGTTGGTTACTCGTCTCGGTAAGGCAGATTATTTCCGGGCAATGTTCGTCAATTCGACGCAGAATTTCAGGGCTACGCTTCGATAGAGGCGTAGCCCATTTAACGTTCCAGTTCACCACAGCCAGGGACATGGACCGTCGCCCCGGTCAGCGGCTAACCACCGTTGGTCAGCATCTCGGCAATCTGCCCGGCGTACTGGTGGGCCAGTTCCCGAACCTCGGGAATGGAGCGGGGCGCCAGCGGGCTGGGCAGGGCCAGGATCTGCACGGTGGGCATTCCCAGCGAAGAAGCGCGGGCGTGAGCCGCCCTGGTAAAGCTCTCGGTAATGACGCTGACGGACGGCACGCCGCGGGTTTCGGTAACTACTGTGTCGTGGAGACCCCACGCTGTGCAGCTCCCTCAATCCGCGATGCCATGCACCACCGCATCGCACTGGGCCACCAGCTCGTCGATGGTTTCATCCGAGCACGGTGCGCTGAAGCTGAACTTACGTAAATACACCACCTTTTCGACGGCGTACTCTTCTTCAAGGATCACCTGTAGTTCCTGGAGAAAGTTGTCAGAGTGGTACTTCCGGTTCTCCAGCAGGCCAATGGTTTTACCGGCCAAACCGGGCAGGCGCTGGGCCGAGTCGCACTCGGCGGTCTGCTGCTCCGGCCTGGGGTCAAGGATCTGGATGGTGGCAGTGGTCATTTGTTTCCTCCTACTGCTCCCCTCATTCCCACGAAAGCGGGAACCCAGGAACGTGTTTGCGGTGCAGATTTCTGGATTTCGGCTTTCGCCGGAATGACGGATAAGGAGTTTATCCCAACATCTGGTAGTGCTTGCCCTCGGTTTTAATGGCCGGGGCGATTACCATTTCAGTCTTGTGGAAGTCGCGCACCGTGTAGGCCCCGCACATCCCCATGGCTACGCGCAACGCGCCGACCAGGTTTTGAGTCCCGTTGGTAACGCTGGACGGTCCGTGGAGCAGTTGCTTCACGCTTCCCTTGGTGCCCACGTTGATGCGAGTGCCCCGGGGCAGTTCCGGGTGGGCGTTGGCCATGCCCCAGTTGTAGCCCCGCCCAGGCGCTTCCGCGGCCTGGGCGAAGGGAGTGCCCAGCATGACGCCGTCGGCTCCGCTGGCCATGGCCTTGCACACGTCGCCTCCCGTGCGCAGCCCGCCGTCCGTGATGACGCTGACGTAGCGGCCGGTGCGCTGGAAGTAGTCCTCCCGCGCGGCGGCGCATTCCAGTGTGGCCGTAACCTGCGGCACGCCGACGCCGGTGACCTCCCGCGTGGTGCAGGCCGCGCCCGGCCCGACTCCGACTAATATGGCGTCGACTCCGGTCTCCATCAACTCGCTGGCGACTCCGTAACTCACGCAGTTGCCCACCACGACCGGAACGTTCAGAGATTCGATCAGTTCCGAAAAGATCAGGCCCCGGTAGCTCCGGGAAACATGGCGAGCGGTGGTCACGGTGGACTGTACTACGATGATGTCAGCGCCGGCTTCCACCGCCAGCGGGCTGAATCGTTTGGTAGTTTGAGGAGTGAAGGCGATAGCTGCCACGGAACCTGACTGCTTGATTTCCTGGACGCGCTCGCCGATCAGGTTCTCCTGAACGGGGTCGCTGTACACTTCCTGGAGGTATTCCGTGACTTCGCTCTGGTCCATGGAGATGATTTCTTCCAGAACCGAGTAGGGATCGTCATAGCGGGTGTAGAGTCCCTCGCCGTTGAGAACTCCCAAACCGCCCATTTCGTGCATCAGCGCGGCGAAACGCGGCGACACCGAGCCGTCCATTGCCGACGCGAGCACCGGCGCATCAAACGAGAATGGTCCGATGCTCATCTGGGTCGAGGTCATCTCAGGGTTGATGGTAACTTCACCGGGCACAATGGCAACTTCGTCAAACCCGTAGGAGCGCTCCAGTTCTTTGAGCAAACGCCTGGCCATGATGTCACCTCTGAAATTGGTTCCCTCGATTGTAGCAGTCGGGGGCGCCGTTTCAGGACGCCCCCGATATTCCAATCCTGGCAACTTTCCGCGCCTACGCTACAGGCAGGGCAGCCGTCTCCTCGACGCGTACCTTGATGCAAATTTTGCCGTCCTCGTCCAAGTCCACAATGGCTGTGTCGCCTTCGGCGAATTTGCCGCCCAGAAGTTCGTCGGACAGCCGGTCTTCCACCTCGTTCTGGATGAGACGGCGCAACGGGCGGGCGCCCAGCACCGGATCAAAACCATTGTCGCCCAGGTACTCCCGCGCCGCTTCCGTGAGCTCGATGCTGATTTCCCGCTCTTTCAGCTCCTCGCGCACCATGTTCATCATCAGGTCCACGATCTGGTGAATTTCGTCTCTGCTCAGGGCATGGAACACGATGGTAGCGTCCAAGCGGTTGAGGAATTCAGGACGGAAGAAGCGTTTGACTTCATCCATCACCTTGTCCTTCATTCGTTCGTAAGCTTGGTGATCCGTTTGCGCCTGGTCAGATTTGACCGCAAAGCCGAGGCTGGTGTCTCGCTTGATGAGGTCGGAACCCAGGTTGCTGGTCATGACGATGATGGAATTGCGGAAATCGACCCGGCGACCGCGCGCGTCGGTCAATTGCCCAGCGTCGAAGATCTGCAGCAATATGTTGAAGATTTCCGGGTGTGCCTTTTCGATCTCGTCCAGCAGGATGGCGCAGTAGTTCTTCTTGCGGACTCCCTCGGTGAGTTGGCCGCCTTCGTCGTATCCGACGTATCCCGGAGGCGCTCCAATCAGGCGGGCCGTCGTGTGGCGCTCCTGGAATTCGGACATATCGAGGCGGATCATGTTGTCCTCGTGGCCGAAAAGGAATTCCGCCATGGCCCGCACCAATTCAGTCTTGCCGACCCCGGTGGGACCCAGGAACAGGAAAACGCCGATGGGGTGTCGGGGGTCTTTGAGCCCGGCGCGAGCCCGGCGCACCGCCTTGGAGATGCCGATGATTGCTTCGTCCTGCCCAATGATGCGCTGGTGGAGTTCTTCCTCCATGCGCAGGAGGCGTTCCGTCTCTTCTTGGGCCAGTCGGGTGACGGGGATCCCCGTCCACATGCTGACCACCTCGGCGATATCTTCCTCGGTGACCTGCGTGCGTTCTTTGTTCCGGTCGGCCTTCCACTCCCGCTCCAGGTCTCCCACGTTTTCGGAAAGATGGAGTTCCCGGTCGCGGAGTTCGGCGGCTACTTCGTACTGCTGGGATGCGATGGCTTCGTCTTTTTCTTTGCGAACGCGCTCCAGCACTTCCATAGCGTCCCTGACTTCCTGGGGAGCATGTGCGCCACGCAGCCGCACCCGCGAGCCGGCCTCGTCCAGGAGGTCGATGGCCTTATCGGGCAGGAAGCGGTCAGGGATGTAACGGGTGGAGAGCGTCGCGGCAGCCTGCACTGCGGCATCCGTTATTTCGACGTTGTGGTGATCCTCGTATTGGATTTTAACGCCCCGCAGGATGTCCACCGTCATATCGGCGTCGGGTTCTTCAACGCGAACCGGTTGTAGCCGTCGCTCCAACGCTGGGTCGCGCTCGACGTATTTGCGGTAGTCGTCCAGCGTGGTGGCGCCAATGCACTGGATTTCACCACGGGCCAGAGAGGGCTTGAGGATGTTGGAGGCATCCACTGCGCCCTCTGCCGCGCCGGCTCCGACCAGAGTGTGTATCTCGTCGATGAACAGCACACAGTTGCCGGAGGTCTTGATTTCTTCGATGACTTTCTTCAGCCGTTCTTCGAACTCGCCGCGGTATTTGGTGCCCGCCACCAGGGCGCCCATATCAAGGGTGACCAAGCGCTTGCCCTGTAGGGTTTCCGGCACGTCGCCGGATGAGATCTGCTGAGCCATGGCCTCAACGATGGCGGTTTTGCCCACGCCGGGTTCCCCCACCAATACCGGATTGTTCTTGGTGCGGCGGCTGAGAATTTGGGTTACGCGCTCGATTTCGGTATCACGCCCAATCACTGGGTCAAGCTTGCCGCCCAGGGCCGCGTTGGTGAGGTCAACACCCAACTGGTCCAGCGTCGGGGTGCGGGTGCTGGAGCGCGAGCTGCTGGAGCCGCTTCCGCCTGAGTTGCTGAGAATGCGATGGGTCTCGGCGCGAACCTTTTCCAGGTTGACGCCCAGGCTTTCCAGTACGCCGGCGGCAACTCCCTCGCCTTCACGCAGCAATCCGATCAGAAGGTGCTCGGTGCCGATGTAGGTGTGGTTCATGCGCCGCGCTTCATCGACCGCCAGCTCCACGACCTTTTTGGCCCGGGGGGTCAGTCCAATTTCGCCCTGCGCCGGCCGTTCCCCGCGACCGATGATGAATTCCACGGCCGAGCGCACCTTGGTCAGGTCAACACTCAGACCGGACAGCACTCGAGCGGCTACGCCCTCGGTCTCACGTACCAGGCCCAGCAGGATGTGTTCCGTGCCGATGTAGTTGTGGTTGAACCGCTGAGCTTCTTCCTGGGCTAGCGACAGAACCCGTCGTGCCCGCTCTGAAAACTTCTCGAATCTGCTGCCCATGAGTCTCTCCTGGGTGGGAATAACGCCGATGGCTTCGCTCTGGTGCCGTTATTGTACCCCATTTAGCCAAAAATAAAAGCGGCATTGCGTCGATTTTACCGGCGCAGCCGCTGATAAAGGTTATCAATCCTTACGTTGCAATGGCTTGGGGTCGCCAGCTAACTTTTCGCGCGCCATCACGCCCGCCACACGTGGATCAAATGAATTTTTGGTGCTTTCCGGCGGTGACCTATTTTCCCACTCCGTCACCAGAGCAGTATCGTCGGCGCTGGGGCGTTTCACTTCCGTGTTCGGGATGGGAACGGGTGGGGCCACCCCGCTTGAACCACCAGAAAGCAACGCGGGCATTATGCCTCAAATCGCCGCGTTTGGCAAGGACAATGATAGTCAAGTCGCGCTCATTTGCCGGGGTCTCCGGAGGGGGCTGTGCTATACTGCTGTAGAGGGCCGGCACATGGCCCTCGCGGGCCGTTAGCTCAGCTGGCAGAGCACCGGACTTTTAATCCGGGTGTCGTGGGTTCGATCCCCACACGGCCCACCATCCCCGCCTGATGGCGCATTCCGTTCGGCGCAATGCTAAACGTAAAAATCGCAATACCGTCCGACCGCGATGCAGTGGTGAACCTGGTCGGTAAGTTGTTATCTGAACTGGGTGGTACACCTCCCCTCGCCGAGGCGATGTCCTCGGTTTTTGACCTGCTGGCGGGCGACGGAAAAGCGGGTTTCGTGGCGCTCGGAGAAACCGACAACGGCGTGGCGGCTGTTTGCACCGTCTCGTTCCTCCAAGCCATGCGCACTGCCGGACGCTACGCCATCATCCAGGAAATGTACGTAGAACCCGAAGAGCGGAGCACTGGAGTGGGCCGGGCCGTCCTGCAGTTCGCATTGGAACACGCCGCAACGCGCGGATGCAGCACCGTGGAGTTGGGAACCCCGTTCAACGGGGAACGGCAGATTCAATTCTACGAACGCGGTGGGTTCACTAACATCGGCGCCCGGCTGCGCTGGCGTCTCTGACTGCTTGAACCCAAAGCGCAGCGTGTGACTTCGGCTAGCCGCTCTGGCCGCCATCTGATCTTGGTGCGTCATTGCCAGGCAACCGGACAAGCGCCCCACGCGCCGCTTACTGAAAACGGCCGGCGGCAAGCGCAAGATATGGCCGCGTTCTTGCGCCATCATCCACTCGATTGCATAGTGTCCAGCGCATTCGACCGCGCTGCGCAAACCGTCGCGCCCTTGGCAGCAAGCTTGGGGTTGACGGTTTCCATAGACCCCCGTTTGAACGAGCGGCTTTTGTCGCCATGCCCAATCCCGAATTGGATGGACGTTGTACGGGACTCCTTTGATGACTGGGATCTGCGCGCGCCGCATGGCGAGTCGGCCCGGGAAGTCTTGACTCGCGGCTGGACCTGCTTGAACGAATTATCGGATGGTCGGTATCGGTTGCCGCTGGCCGTCACTCACGGCAACCTGATGAGCCTGCTCCTCCATTCGATTGACGCTGATTTCGGGTACGCTGGCTGGCAAAATTTGACCAATCCCGACGTGTATATGCTGCGTTGGTCAGGAGATGGCGGGGTGGATTTTCAACGCCTGTGGCGCGGGTAACTCCCGTCAGACCCGCAAAGTTGCGCGCGCTTGTCAATGCCTATAAAGTGGGCGCACTCGCGTAGCAAAGGCATCCAAACCAACTTGGGAGGTTTCACCATGGCCAGACTGGAAGGCAAAGTCGCCCTCATCAGCGGCGGCGCAAGGGGTCAGGGAGCGGTGGAGGCGCGGATGTTCGCCGAGGAAGGGGCCAGCGTCGTCATTGGCGACATACTGGACGAGCAGGGCCGCCAAACCGAGGCGGAACTACAGGAACTGGGCTACAACGTTACCTACGTTCACCTTGATGTGACCAGCGAATCCGACTGGGAAGCTGCGGTTCAGGCTGCGGTGTCTACCTACGGCAAACTGGACGTTCTGCTCAACAACGCTGGTATCCTGATCCGCAAGAATATTGAGGAAACCACGGAAGCCGACTGGGACCGCATCTTCGCCGTCAACGCCAAAGGCGTGTTCCTGGGGACGAAGGCGGCTATACCGGCCATGCGAGACGCCGGGGGCGGTTCCATTATCAACATCTCGTCCACCGCCGGTTTGGTGGGCAGCCCCAACGGCTCGGCCAGCTACACTGCCACCAAGGGAGCCGTCCGCCTGTTCACCAAGTCCACAGCCATCCAGCACGCCCGGGAAGGGATACGGTGCAACTCCATCCACCCCGGCCCCATCGAGACGGACATGATCGCGGATACCCTGAACGATCCGGCTAACCTGGAGCTCCGTATGCAGAGACTGCCCCTGCAACGGGTGGGCAAACCCAGCGAAATTGCCTATCCGGCCATCTATCTGGCGTCCGATGAGTCATCCTTCGTAACCGGTTCGGAAGTGGTGGTGGACGGCGGTACCACCGCCGCGTAAGGAGGTGCCGGTATGGCAACTGTAATTGATACCCATTGCCACGCCTCGCCCTACTGGTTCGAGCCGGTAGAAATCCTGCTGGATGAGATGGAACGGGCCGGCGTGGACCAGGCGGTGCTCACCCAGTTTTTCGGAGTCTTTGACAACAGCTATCTGATTGAAGCGGTCCAACGCTTTCCCGGCCGGTTCGCGGTCATTGCTATCGTCGATCACACCCAGCCCGATGCCGCCGACCGAGTGGGCGAACTCCACGACCGGGGAGTGGACGGCCTTCGCTTCAACGCCGGGTGGCGGTCGCCGGGCGACGATCCTCTGGCCCTGTGGCGCAAGTGTGCCGACTTGGGTGTGACCGCCAGTGTGATGGGCACATGCGAGCAGTACGCGGCCCCTGAATTCGAGAGCGTTATTCAGGAGCTGCCCAACCTGAACATCATCATGGAGCACCTGGCCGGCGTGGGAGCCTTCTGGGGACCGGGCCGCGCCGACACGGTGATCCCCATGGAGACCTACCGTAGCGCGTTGGCACTGTCCAAGTATCCCAACGTGTACGTAAAGATACCCGGTCTTGGCGAGTTCTGCCCTCGGCCTCAGCCCTTCCGTCAGCCGGTGCCCTTCGACAACGTTCCGCCGTTGATCGAAATGGCAGTGGAAGCCTTCGGTGGCGACCGCCTCATGTGGGGCAGCGACTTCCCGCCCTCGGCAAACCGCGAAGGTTACCGCAACGCCCTGCGGTTCCCTATGGAATTGATCGAGTATCCCAGCACAGACGTCCGCGATATGGTGTTCGGCGGGACGGCGGCGAACCTGTGGGAGTTTCGCTAAATGCCCAGACCGCCATTCCGGCGAAAGAACGTCACCCCGTACTTGATACGGGGCCGGAATCCAGTGGGCCTTTCCGGACTCCGGCTTCCCGGGGTGACGGATTGCATTAATTAAGGAGGCGTTGCCATGCCGCGATTTGCAGTCGATTTGAACACAGCTGAAGGCCGCGCTAAAGTCGGCGGTCAGGAGTGGCGCGTTGCTCCCGGACTGGTGCCCGGCGAGCCCAACGAGGGGTTGACCGCCCGGCTTCTGGATACGCCGGCCCGGCTGGCCGACTATGACGACTCTGGCTGGGAGGTGTGCGCCAACGTGCGCCAGAGCCTATCGGTAGGCTTTACATTCGCCTGGTACCGCATCGCCGTCACGCTGCCGGAAACCATCGACGGTGTGAACGTAGCCGGTTACCGGGTCTGGTTCGAGACCAATTTCGACAACTACGGAGAGGTGTGGGTCAACGGCGAGATTGACCGCGCCTACGGCAGCATCGTCGGCCTCAACACGCCCCACCGGGTTGAGATCGCCGAGGTGGGCGAGCCGGGAACGCGATACGTCATCGCCTGCCTGTGCCTCAACGGGCCGTTGGCCGCGCCGCGCGGTGGCATCTTCATGCGGTTCGCAACGCTGGCGTTTGAGGCAACGGACAATTAGGGCAAGCCGAGCGGCGTGGCAGGATGGCCGGGGCAGGTTTGAAACCTGCCCCGGCACTTTGATGGGAGGCGCGGCAATGGCGAATTGGGAAAACTGCCCGTATGTGGAGCGAGTTGACGGCGCATGGGTATTTAAAGGAACGCAGTTGCCGCTTTACCTGCTGTATGAAAATCTGGCGTCCGGCGCGACGGTGGACGATTTCGTGGCGCGGCGCGATGTGGCTGTGGAACAAGCGGCCGGGGTATTGGAATATGAAGCCGCAGAGTTCCGCGATGACCTGCTGGTTCGCCCGGACGGGCCGGGGGAGACTACCCCTATTCCAGTCATCGTACCCACCGGCGCCGAAATGCCGGATTGGGGTGGTTGTCCGGCAG
The DNA here is from genome assembly GCA_964347975.1 of uncultured Dehalococcoidia bacterium. Taxonomy (GTDB): domain Bacteria; phylum Chloroflexota; class Dehalococcoidia; order Lucifugimonadales; family UBA3495; genus Bin87. The sequence continues at coordinate 28,270 of CAYGAY010000027.1, read as the reverse complement.
TAGAACGGGTTGCGGGCCAAGTCAGCGGGGCGTGGGTGTTCAGGGATACCCGGTTCCCGTTGTATGTCCTGTACGACAATCTGGCGGGTGGGGCAAGGATTGACGAGTTCATCGAGTGGTACGACTGTGATAAAGCGAGCGCGATAGCCGTTCTGGAATATGCAGCCAGAGAACTGCGGGAGAAGCGTCTCGTATATGCTCGTTCTGCTTGACCATGCAACGCCGAGGCTTTACGGCGGTATCTGCCAAGGCATACGGTTCATGTCGCCGCCCTGCTGGCATGGGAGCGCCTGCCGGATGGACAAATGCTGACCAGAGCGGAGGAAGCCGGCTATGAACTGCTAATCACCCCTGGCCAGGGCATCAAGTATCCGCAAAATCTGGCTGGCAGGAAAATTGCCTTGATAGTCCTGATGCGAAACGACTGGAGGGTAATTCGTCTGCGCGTTGACGACATCATTGCCGTCATTAATGAGATACAACCGGGGGATTACCGGGAAATTGCTATTTTATAAGGACGGGTTTGACAACCCGCCCTTACCTTGCAGCAAGCGTTCGGTCCTGCCTACGACAAATGCTGCCCGTAGAACTCGAAGATCCGTACCCAGGCCGCATTGGCGGCTTCCACCGCGTAGCTCGGCCGGTCAACGGCGACGAACCCGTGGCCGGCGTTGGGGTAGACTTCGTACTCCCATGACTTGCCGGCGGCCTGGATGGCGGCGTCGGTGGCCTTCACCTCGTCCACGGTGGGACGCGCGTCATCCGCCCCGAAAATCCCCAGCAGTGGGCACGACAGGTCGTTGACGAACTCGATGGGAGCGTGAGGCATGGCCTCAGTGGGAGGCTCCGAGTCGCGAGGAGTGACTCCACCGCCCCAGCAGTCCACGGCGGCGCTGAGGCCCTTGAGTTTGCAGGCGGCAAGGAAAACCTGGCGGCCGCCGGAGCAGAAGCCGATGATGCCCACCTTGCCGTTGTACGTGCTCAGATGACGCAGGTATCCGATCGCGCCTTCAGCGTCTCCCAGCGTGCGCTCATCGGGCATCCCGCCCTTGTCGCGAATGCTGGCGCTGTTGGCGTAGGGGTCGTCGCTGCCCTCGCGGTAGTGCAGGTTCGGGGAGATGGCGATGTAGCCGTTGTGGGCGATCTTGCGGGCCATTTCCTTGGTGGCGTCGTCCCAGCCGGGCATGTGGTGGAACAGCATTACGGCGCCGAATGGGCCAGCGCCCAGGGGACGCGCCAGGTAAGCGTTGATGGCGTCACCGTTGTGTCCCTCAACCCACACTTCTTCAGCGATCATTCCGTCGTAAGCCATAGTAGGAAACCTCCAATTGCATTGCGTGTTTGGATTTGCGCTATCGCGGTCAACCGACAGGACATAATCATCGGCTGGCGGATAGCAGGTTAATCGCCACCGCGCCGGGTGTCAAACGGCTGAGGTTATTCGGGATGAGCAGCGGCAATTTCCCGGAGGATGGGTAGAAGTTGGTTGACGCTGGCTACGTAACTGCGAGGGTTTTGCAACCGCATTAGACCACGTAATTGACCCAAGCTCGCGTCGGTGTAATACGGGCCATCCACCAGGATGAAGAGCGCAACGTCGTTATTGAGACGAGGCAAGAAGTTTTGCAGCAGCGCTTGAACTTCGTTCTGACTGGCAAAATGCAGTATCCGAATCCGCAGCCTCTCAGATTGTTGGGCAATCTCATCGGCCACTCCAGCCAAGTTGTCCAAGTTTTGCTGATGTTCAATCGCCTCAAAATTCAGTGGCGGCGGCCGCGGCTGCTCGACCATATCAAAAGCCAATTGGGGCGAGTTCCTGGTACTCGATGCGTTGGCCGTGCATTTGCTCCGTAATGACTTGCTGTGCCGCCAGTGAATCGTCCATCCCAATGAATCGCCGCCCCAGCCGTGCCGCCGTGAGCAGCGCGCTCCCGCTGCCGGCGTAGCAGTCCAGCACGGTATCGCCCGGCTCCGACGACGTGCGTATGATGCGTTCAAGCATCCGGGCGTTTTTCTGGGTCGGGTATTTGGGACGTTGGGGGTCTTTGTAAAGCCAAACGTCTTGGGGCAACTTGCCGTCCGCCTCGCTGGCGTAGCGGATTTTCCGCGGGTTCCCGGTGGCGCTCCAGGCAATCAACCCGGCAGCGTCCAGCTCATCCAGCTTGCCCGGCGGATAACGCCAGTGGCGTCCCGGCGGAGGCGGCATACCCCGCCATGTCTGGCCCGTGGGGCCGTTAGCGGTAACTCCCGGAGCGTGCAGCGGAGTGGTGGTATAGCGGCGACCGATGGCGTCGGTATGTGGATACAGCCGGGCTATCTCGTCGTCGCTCAGCGGCTCTTTCTGAGGATGCCACGTAATCTTGTCGGGAGACATGGAGTAGAACAGGATCGTATCCTTGACGTTTCCGTACCCATAGCGGTCAAAGTTCTTGGGATTGCACTTGATGCGGGTGATGCTGTTGCGGAAATTCGTCGGCCCGAATACCGTATCCATCAGCATACGGACGTGATGCTCCATGTTCACGTCGATATGTACGTACACTGAGCCGGTTGACGACATCACATGGCGGATAGCCCGCAGCCGTCGCCGCAGCGCGTCCCGGTAGGCGCCGCCCCGCACTGTATCGGAATAAGCCGGCCGGCCCGCGGCGCTGATGCTGTTGGCCCGGCCTTCGTCGATCAGAAACTCGTTGTTGGTGGCAAAGGGCGGGTCGATATAGACCAAGTCGACGACAACGCTCATTTCGATGATACGACGCAGGCCGTCCAGATTATCGCCCGGGTAGAACAGGTGCTGCATGGGGCGATTCTAGCACACCGGGCTACTACAACAGGCCCGCTTGTGTCAGCAAAGCGCGCAGCATCCGAGCCATCTGGGCCTCGTGAAAAGGAGCGAAAGCGGCGAACTCGCGGAGGTTGCGCGCGGCTTCCTCTGCCGCATCGAAGCGGTCACCCATCAATGCGTAGTCGCCGGCCAGCTCCCGGTTCCAGATACGCAGCTCATCCAGCGTCAACTGCGGCTCAAACTGGAAAGCATAGGATGAGCCGTAGCGGAAGGCCATGGGAAAGCGGACGTAACCACCATCACGACGCAGCATGGCGCCTTCGGCCAGCAGACTCGCGCCGGTGGGAACGGTGAACTGCTCGCCGTGTAGCGTAGGGGCCAGCGGGATGCGAATCTCTCCGAACACCGGGTCCGACGCGCCGGCGGCAGTTACGTCTATTTTGCGAAGTCCAAACTGGTAGCCGCCAGTGGGCGCGACGGCGCCGCCCAGGGCGCGGGACAATAATTGCGCCCCCAGGCAGATCCCAACCACCGGCGTCGGGGGCCGGCTGCCCACGCCTCCGGTGGCGGCGTCGCGGAGGTAGGCCATCTCTTGGATCAGCGCCGGGTAGTTGTCGTTGGCCGACATGGGACCACCAAGGGCGATGATGAGGTTAGCCTCGGTCACGTCTGGAGCGTCGAACGCGGTAAAGTCGGGTTCTCCCGCAAATACTGGAACGGTCGTCAGGCTGAAGCCGGCACTCTTCAGGATGTCGCTGAAGTTCCCGCCCAACGTTTCTACCGGATGGTGCTGGATGACTATGGCGCGCATGTTTACGGAACGCGCTTGCAGCGCCGCGCTACGTCAGCCAATACGACCCGGTCGGTGGGAAACGCCATCGGTTCCGGCGGGTCATCGGGCCGGAACCACGCCACGCGGTCCAGGTCGTCCGACGCTTCCGCTTCACCACCCACTATCTCCCCGTAGAACCAGACGCCAACGGTGAGGGCCGACGAATTATGAAAGTTGGAATGGACGGCGCACACCTCGCCAATTTGGATTTGCAACCCGGTTTCTTCGGCGAACTCCCGGCGGGCGGCGTCGCGGATGTCCTCGCCCCACTCGACATAACCGCACGGTATGCACCAGGCCCCTTCGTTGCCGCCGGCGGACCGACGGCCCAGCAGGATCCGGCCGTTGTCATCGAGGACTACCACCGCAACACCTACGGCCGGATTGCGAAAGTGGACAAAACGACACTGGCGGCAGCTGGGTCTGGGTAAGCCGCCTCTGATCGCCTGTTCCAGGAGCCGCCCGCAGCGGGGGCAGTAAATGTAATCTGGAGAGACGGAATCGGGCATCGGTTTGGTTCAAGTTTGAGCGTGGCCCCGCCGCAGCCCACGTCCCGGCAACGCGCCGGTGTTCTCGCCCTGTTGGATCACCACCTGACCGTTGACGATGACGTACTCGATGCCCACCGGGTATTGCTTGGGATTTTCCTTAGTCGCCAGGGCTTTCACGGTGTCCGGGTTGAAGACGACAATGTCCGCTTTGAAACCGTCGCGGAGCAGGCCCCGGTCGGGGATGCCCAAGCGTTGCGCCGGGAAGGAGGTCATCTTGCGAATGGCTTCGGGCAGTCGCAAATGCTTTTCAGCGCGCACGAATTCCGCCAGCACAATCGGGAAACAACCGTAGGTACGGGGGTTGGGATACTCGCCAAACAGGATGGCGTCTGAGGCGATCATGCCGTATGGATGGGATACAAAAGCGTAAAGGGTTTGAGCGTTGGTGCCCAATCCGACGGTGCTGATGCCCAGGTTCTCCGATAGCAGCAGGTCGAACAGGGCATCGGCCGGCTCCTGCCCACGCATTTCCGCGATATCCGTGATCAATCGGCCGTCGTAGATTTGGTTTTCGGGTTTGGTGAAGTTAGTCAGCCAATTGTTTTCCAACCGGCTGGGCGTGATCTCGCGCTTCATCCGCGCCCTGTCGTCGGCGTCCTGCAAAGCGGCAATGAGACGCTCCGGACCACCGTCCTTGGCCCAATGGGGCAGGCCGATAGTGGGCGTCGTGCCCGAGTAGGGATAGGTGTAGCAGTCAAAGGTGCAGTCGATCCCCTCAGCGCGCGCCTCCTCAACCAGGCCCAGGTGTCCCAAATGGCTGCCCACTCCGGAAACCGACTGGCGGTAGTGGGTCAGGTGAACCGGGATGCCGCTGCGCCGGCCGATCGCAACGGCTTCGCGCCACGGCGCCAGGTAGCCCTGGCTGAGCAGGCTGGCGCGGGTGTGGGTGTGATAGATGCCGCCCAGCGAAGCGGCGGTTTCGGAAAGAGCGACCAGTTCATCGGTGTCGGCATATGCCCCGGGTGGATAGTCCAGGCCGGTGGATAGCCCCCAGGCGCCTTCTTCCATCGCTTCACGCACCACGGACCGCATATCGGCGATTTCGATAGACGTGGCCGGGCGCTGCTCCCAGCCGACGCTCCAGATACGCACCGGAGAGTTGCCCAGGATGTACGCGACGTTGATGGCTACGGCGCCATCGTACTTGCCCAGCAGGTCGGCCACGGTGAGCCAGTCGGCCGGCATGGGCGGGTAGCCGTTCAACCCGGCATCCAGCCAGATATAGCGGTGCAGGTCCTCCTGGGTCTTGAACGGAGCGTGGGAAATGCCATCGATGCCAACTAACTCGGTGGTCACCCCCTGGCGCACCTTCGGATCGTGGTGCGGTTCGCCCAGGATGGTGAGGCCGGCATGGGAATGCAGGTCAATAAATCCGGGGCATACGACGTGGCCGACGGCGTCGATGACCCGAGCGGCGTTGTGACGCAGATCAGCGTCGTCGCCGCGATGTATCGTGAGCCTATCGCCGGATATGGCAACGGCGGCGTGGAAGCCGGGGCTGCCGGAGCCGTCGATTACCTGCCCGCTGGTGATGAGTAGATCAATCATGGCGGCAATGATAACGGCGGATGCCGGAGTGGGCAAGTTGGCGGTTCACGTTGACGGTCGGAGCCGGGGTTTGTTGATTTAGCCGGCAGGCGGTCTTACACTGCCGCCATCACGAAAGTGGAGGCTCCACATGAGCGAACTGGATGAACGTTATGAACGAGGGCAGGAAACCCGGCGGATGTTCGGCGGCGGACAAATCACCGGCGGCTCGTCGCCCGGAGCGTGGGACATCGCTCCGGACCTGGAGCGCATACTCGGCGAGGGTCTGTTTGGTACCATCTGGCGGCGGGAAGCCCTGACGCCGGTACAGCGGGAAATGATCACGCTCTCCTGCTTGATCGTGTTGAACCGCGAGGTGCAGCTGAAGCGCCATTTGAGCAATGCGCTCAATGTGGGCTTGACGCCGGAGCAGGTCGTCGAGCTGATAATCCACGATACTTGGTACGGCGGCGCGCCGGCCGGCATCCAGGCGCTCACCCTGTGCAAGCAGGTGTTTGAAGAGCGCGGCATCGACTTCACGCCGGCCCGCATCCACAATACCGAGGAGGACCCGGACAGCCTGTTCCAAAGGGGCGACGAATACCGGCGCAACTATATGGGGGCTTCGCCCGCGCGCCCGGCTCCTCCCACCGACGCCGAAAAGGAACTGGGCCGCATAACCGGCGAATACTACTGGGGCGCGACCTGGACCCGGCCGGGTCTGGATCTGCCCAGCCGATGCCTCTGCACCATGACCTGTCTGGCCGCGTTGGGCCGCGAGGGGCCATTGCGCAGCCACATTAGGGGCGCGCTGAACATCGGGTTCACCAGGGACCAGGTAATCGAGGTGTTCGGCCATATGACCCTGTACGCCGGTATCCCCTTCGCCAGGGGCGCGATGGACATCGCCAACGAAATTTTTGCCAACGGGTAACGGCGCTAATGCGACACACTTTGTCATTGCGACCCCGTGCTTGATACGGAGGTGGCAATCTCGTTCCCGCCGCGGCGGTTCGCCACAGTGCGAACTGCGGCGGCGAGATTCCATCGCCCGCCTACGGCGGTCGTGGAATGACCGGAGAAAGCGGGTCACGTGAGGTGACGGCGGCCGGGGCGAATGATTATTCGTCCTTACCAAATCCCATGCCCCGCTTCGGCGCACCCCGGCAGCCAGCTCCGCCCGTCGCTCCGCAGCAATTCTTCGCCGTTGGGCGGGCCGTCCATGCCCGGTATGTACCGGTAAGGCGCCGGCGCGCCGGGTAGGTCCAGGCTGTGGACGATAGGATCGATTATGCTCCAGGCGAGCTCGATTTCGTCGCTGCGGATGAACAGAGTAGCGTCGCCGTCCAGAACATCTAACAGCAGATGTTCGTAGGCATCGGGGAGATCGACGCCGGCAAATCCTTCGTCGTAGTGGAACTCCAGCGAGACCGGCTTCATCTCCAACTCGGCGTCGGGCACCTTGGACTGGAACTCCAGCCGCATGCCCTCGTTGGGTTGGACGCAGATTGACAGCGTATTGCCGGGTATATCGACACCTTCCGGCACCGGAAAGAGCATGTGCGGCGGCGAGCGGAACTGGATGATCATCTCGGTGGTCTTGCGGGACAGTCCCTTGCCGGAGCGCAGGTAGAAGGGAACCCCGTGCCAGCGCCAGTTATCCACGAAAAGACGCAAAGCCGCGTAGGTTGGCGTTTGAGAGCCCGGGGATACGCCCGGTTCGTAGTGATAGCCATCGTATTGACCGGTAATCAGATTGTGGCGTACGTCTCGTAGATTGAGGCGGCGTACCGCGCTGAGGGCTTTGACCTTCTCGTTCCTGAGGGCGTCGGCCCGGAAGGCGAAGGGAGGATCCATGGTGATCAGCGCCAGCAGTTGCAGCAGATGGTTCTGAAACATATCCTTCAGGACCCCGGCTCGGTCGTAGTATTCGCCTCGTTCCCCTACCAAGATGTCCTCGGCGACGGTAATCTGCACCTGGTCAATGTAATTCCGGTTCCAGATTGGCTCGAATATCGAGTTTGCGAACCGAAAAACCAGCAGGTTCTGCACGGTCTCCTTGCCCAGATAGTGGTCAATGCGATAGATCTGATCCTCGCGGAACACGCTGTGAACGTGCTGGTTCAAACGCTGGGCCGTCAACAGGTCGGAACCGAACGGTTTTTCGATCACTATCCGCCGCCAGCCCGGACTCTCTTCGGCCATACCGGCGGATGCCAATGCCGTGATCGCCGGCGCGTACAATCCCGGAGCTAATGCCAAATAGTACAGGCAGTTGAATCGGTCATCGTGGGCGGCCAACTCGCCAACTCGTCGGCTTACGGCGCCCAGGGCATCGGCGTTGGTAACGTCTGCGGGCACGTAGCTGAGACGCGCGGCGAAATCGTCCCACTCCCCAGCGTTGGCATCGCCAATGGCGTCACGCAACCGTTGCCGAAATTCGGCGTCGGACCAATGGTCGCGGGCCACGCCAATGATATGGACGTGACGCGGCAACCGGCCTTTCCGATACAGGCTGAACAGAGCCGGAGCCAGCTTGGTGTAGGTCAGGTTGCCGCTGGCGCCCATTATCACCAACGCGGTGACTGAACCGGTCCCTTCCGGCAAGACGGTTGCTCCGTGGGTGATCATCCGTCCCCGTCCCCGACCTGTCGCACGGCATGGCCCCCAAACTGGTTGCGGAGAGCCGCCAGCAACCGTGCGCCGAAGGGTTCTTCCTGCCTGGAGCGGAAGCGCTGGTAAAGCGCGGCGGTGATGGCCGGTGTGGGAACTGCCAACTCCACCGATTCGTTGACGGTCCACCGGCCTTCGCCGGAGTCGTCCACGTATGCGGCCAGGTTTTCCAGCCCCGGGTCTTCCTCCAACGCTCGAACGGCCAGATCAAGCAGCCAGGATCGGACCACACTCCCATATTGCCACGTTCGCGCTATCGCCGGCAGGTCCAGATCGAATTCATGCCGTTTGGCCTGCATCAGTTCGAAACCTTCCGCGTAGGCTTGCATTAATGCGTACTCCACGCCGTTGTGAACCATCTTGGTGAAATGGCCCGCCCCAACCGGTCCGACATGGGAGTAACCTCGATCCGGACCGGGCGCTAGCGCCTGGAAGATCGGTTCCAGCCTGCGGAAAGTGTCCTTATCACCACCCACCATCAGGGAATAGCCTTCGGTCAGACCCCAGATGCCTCCACTGGTTCCGGCGTCCAGCAGATAAATGTGGCGCTCGGATAACTTCTCTCCGCGGCGGATGGTGTCTTTGTAGTTGGCATTGCCACCGTCAATCACGGCGTCACCTGGCTCCAGAATCTCAGCCAGTTCGTCAATAACGGCCCCGGTGACCGCCCCGGCCGGCACCATCACCCACACTGCCCGGGGCGGCGACAGCCTCGCCACCAGGTCGCCAACGGTCTCCGCAGCCCTGGCGCCCCCGGAAGCGCTGGCGGCGACCGCCGCTGAATCCCGATCATAGACGACTACAGTGTGCCCGCCGGCGATCAGCCGTTGCGCCATATTGGCGCCCATTCGCCCCAAACCAATCATGCCAATTTCCACTGGCGTATCTCCTGTTTAGAGTATTTCGGATATTGCGCCCACCGGATCGTCACCGACATTGATAGAAACGGTGCGGCGTCCCAGGCTCTGTAGAGCCTGCAAGTCCCCAAGGGCTTGGGCGTCGGCCAGCACCCCGAAGCTGAATGGCCAGCCGGGAATCGGTATGTCCTCAGTGTGGGACTGGGTGAGTTGCAGGAAAATGCCGGTGTCGGGGCCGCCCTTGTGCAGCTGACCGGTGGAATGAAGGAACCTGGGACCGTAGCCATGGGTGGTTGCGACGCGATATTCGCGCATCGCCTTTCCGCGCAAATCCCTTAGCGCGTCATCAATAGCGGAGGAGGCGGGTAGATAGGCCATGATCGCCAAATAGTCGCCGCTTCGACTCTCCGCAAGCAGATGGCGCAGGCGAGCTGGGTCGTCGAATTCGGGTCGCGTGAGCCGTTTCTCTTTCTGGTACCGAGCCAACACTGCGGCTGTATTGTCCTTGGCGCCCTGCACTCCGGGTTGATCGAAGGGCTGGATGCCCATGAGGTGGCCGGCGATGGCGGTAGCGTACTCCCACCGGAAGAATTCGCCAGTCAAATCATAGGGTTCTGACAATTCCAGGACGGCAACCGGATGACCGTCTGCCCGGAGTCCTAGCACGGCTGCGTCACCGTGCCCGTTGTCGTCCGAGGCCAACCGGACTTGGACGAAGAAACGGTCGTCGCCATAGCAGTCTTGGGTTCCGGCGCTGTCCAGTGGCTCGCCGGTCACCGGAATCACGCCTGTCCCGTTTTTGCCCATGCTTTCGGCCAGCAATTGTTCGACCCACAAACCGAAAGGCGTCATCTTCTCCGACGCGATCAATGTCAGTTTGTCGCGACCCAGCTTGGCCAAGGTTCCGATTGCCGCTCCCAGCCAGGCTCCGGGGTTGTCGGCCGTTGAGGCAGCAAGCAGGCAACGCCGCTGCATTCGAAGGGCCGGCCCAAGCAGTCGCTCCAGATCAACGCCGGCCAGCGCAGCTGGAACCAGGCCAAAGTACGAAAGAACTGAAAAACGGCCTCCGATGTTGGGGTCATTGATGAACGTGTGGCGGAATCGTTCCGTGCTCGCCATTTCGGCGAGAGGAGTCCCCGGATCTGTAATCGCCGCAAAGTTATCGCCTGCCCCCTCGGTTCCCAGCCTTGAGTTCACCGATTCCCGGAAGTGCGCATAGAAGGCAAGAGGTTCCGTAGTAGTGCCCGATTTGGAAGACAAAATGAACAGAGTGCGGGCTGGGTCGATGGTGGACGTGGTCGATGCCACCCATGCCGGCACAGTACTGTCCAGGGTCAGCATTCGTGGAAAGCCCGCGCCTTTCAGGGAAGGCCCGAGGATCTGCCGGATTACCTCGGGGCCGAGGCTGCTGCCGCCCATGCCCAGGAGGACGATATTCTTATAACCGGCCGACTGCACCGATTCTGCAAAGCGGCGCAACTCTGAGATCCGGGGCAAGAAGTCAGCGGGAAGCGTCAGCCAGGCGAGGCGGTCCGCAACCTCGGCGGGGTCATCGTTCCAAAGCGTGAAATCATGGGCGTGGAGACGTTTCGGAACGCTATCCGCGTCCAATTGGCTGGCGGCGTCGAACACCAGTTGAGAATAGTCGCCGAGGTGGTAACGGTCGGTCATGGTAAATCCCTCGCCTCACAGCTGTACCCGGTCGCCCTGATTCTAGCATATGGCCGTACATCCTCATCGGCAAAGCCGGCGCGGTATTGCTTGCATCAGCGTATAATCACGGCAAAGTTTGCCAAGAGAGCGATTGTCATGCCCGACTCCAACTCAAAACCGATCAACGCCGACCCCGTATCTCACACCGTTGAAATCGGCGATCTGACGATGCACTATCTGGATTGGGGCAGCGGCGGTGTGCCGCTGTTGGCATTACACGGCCTGGCGTCGTCGGGCCACTGGTATCGACGGGTAGCCCCCCATCTGGCGGGAGATTACCGCATCGTCGCTCCCGACCAGCGGGGACACGGGGCGACGTCGCAAGCCCCTTCGGGCTACGACTGGCAAACCCTGGCGGAAGACGCCATCGGCCTGCTCGATCATCTGGGCATCCCACGGGCGACGGTCCTGGGCCATTCGTGGGGCGGCCACGTCGCCAGCAACCTGGCGATGCGCTTCCCGGACCGGGTTGGCAAGCTGGTGATGATCGACGGCGGTTTTCAAGACGGTCATTTGATGCCCACGCCAACCTGGGAGGCGTTTCAGCAGCGTTTGGCGCCTCGATTGGTGGCCGGCGCCCGGGATGAATACGTGCGCCGGTTGGCCGATAACTTGTGGTTCTGCTGGGGCGACGACCTGGCCGAAATCGCTTTAACCATGGTGTATGAAGGCCCGGATGGGCAGATGCGCGACATCCTGCGTCCCGGGCATCACGCACAGGTGTTGGAGTCGATGTGGAACGAGCCGCCGTCGGTGGTGCTGCCGCAGATTTCCGTTCCCACTCTGGTGGTCGCGGCTGGCCCTCGGGCCGAGCGGGCCAACTCCCAGTTTTCCCGTCAGCGAGAGGTGATGGTAGCGGCGGCAGAGCAGGCGTTGCGGAACGGCCGAATCCATTGGATACCGGAAACCGTCCACGACATCGGCTACGACAAGCCGGCGGAACTCGCTGCTGTGGTCCGGGAGTTCCTCGCGGAGGATTGACTAATCTGCGGCCGCTGGAGACAGGCCGTCCGCTCCGATTACCTCTCCGCCCACGGGCGCCACGTCCACGCTGGGACCGGACAGACCGTAGTTGATGGCGTATAGCTGCGCGTACACGCCGCCAAACTCCAATAACTCGTCGTGGGAACCGACTTCGGCGACCCGACCCCGGTCCAGCACAACTATTTTGTCGGCGTTGCGGATGGTGGACAACCGGTGCGCGATGACGATGGAGGTGCGGCCCTTGAGGATGCGGCTCAACGCCTGTTGGATCAAAAGCTCGGTGTGGGTGTCGATGTTGGCGGTGGCCTCGTCCAGCACCAGGATGCGCGGATCGCCCACAATGGCACGGGCAAAGCTGATCAGCTGTCGTTGACCGATGCTGAGGTTCACGCCCCGTTCCGCCAACTCGGAGTCGTAGCCTCCTTCCAAATCCATGATGAAGTCATGGGCGCCCACCGCCTTGGCCGCTTCAATCACCTGCTCATCGGTGGCTTCCTGGCGCTGATAGCAGATGTTTTCGCGGACGGTGCCGGAGAACAGGTACGGCTCCTGCAGCACCATGCTCATCTGGTGAACCAGTGATTGGCGCTTTACATCGCGCAGGTCGTGACCGTCAATGGTTATTGCTCCTCCGGTCACGTCTGCGGAGCGGTGCAGCAGGTTGACCAGCGTGCTCTTTCCGGCTCCTGTGGAGCCCACCAGCGCCACGTTTTCGCCGGCCTTGATGTGCAGGTTGACGTTCTTCAGAACATCGACGCCGGGAATGTAGTGGAACATCACGTCGTTGTACCGGATTTCGCCCTTGACTTCAGGCATCGTTATGGCGTCGGGCTTGTCATTGATGTCGGGGTCAAGGTCCAACACCTCGAAGATACGGACCCCGGCTGCCATGGCGCGCTGCAACTGGCTGTACTGCATGGTCAGCTGGCGGATTGGTTCGAAGAACCGCTGTATCCACAGGGCGAAGGCCGCCAGGGTTCCGACATCCAGGGCGTCGCGTTGCAACAGGAAACCGCCAAAAACCACCACGCCCAACCCGAGGCCCAGGCCGATCAGCAATTCCACGAAGGGCTGCAACATCCCGGAGTAGCGGGCGGCCTCCAGGTTGGCGTCCAGATATTCACGGTTGAGGGTGCGGAAGTGAGCCAGGTTCTCATCCTGGCGATTGAGGCTCTGTACCACGCGGACGCCGGTGATGTTCTGGTTGTACTCGCCGTTGACCATGGCGATAGCCCGCCGAATGCGCATGAACGAATGACGCGCGAACCGCTGCCAGTACGCTAACACCAGGGTCAATACCGGCACGATGAACATGCACACCAGCGCCAGCTGCCAGTCCACAATGAGCATCAGGATTATGATCCCTACAACTGACACCAACTCTGTCAACGCGTAAGCCAACAGTTCAAAAGTCTCCTGCAATTGAAGGATGTCGGACTGCATCCGGGACATGATCCGCCCGATGGGGGTCCGGTGATAAAAGGCGTTGGACTGGTTTTGCAGATGACTGAACATTCCCGTCCGAAGGTCGTACAGGATGTGCTGGCCGGTCAGGGAAATGTAAATGAACTGTAACCGGTTCGCCAGGAATTGTATTATAGCCATGACCATGAAGGCCGCGCCCACGATATGCACTCTGTTTACGCTGCCCTCGGCGATAGCCCAGTCAATGACGTACTTGGCAACCAAGGGTATCGCCGCGCTGACCGCGGCATATGTGAGCAGTGATGCCAGGGCAATCAGGGCATACTTTCGATAGGGCTTGATGTACGTTCCAAACCGCATCACGACCCGATTGTCGTACGCACGGCCAACGACGTCCTCGTCGGTAAGGTTGTCGTTGGTGGGAGCGAACATACTGTCAGCGGAGGTGCCGCGCATCCCCCGCATCATGCCGCCGCCCATGCCGCCACCGCCTCGCATCATAAGGCTGCCCTCCCGTCGGCCATGGCTGGCACTGCCGCTTCCAGGAGGACTTCTTCCTGGGGACGGAGTTGAAGTTCATAAATGCTCTGGTAGATGCCGCCCGTGCGTATCAATTCCTCATGGGTGCCTCGTTCCGCGATGACGCCCTTGTCCAGAACGAGAATTTGGTCTGCCTCTCGGACAGTGCTCAACCGGTGCGCGATGACGAAGGTGGTGCGTCCCTTCATCACCTCAACCATGGCGCGATGGATCTGCCGCTCGGTTTCCACATCAACGCTTGACGTGGAGTCATCGAGAATGAGAACCGGAGGATCGATGAGAATGGTGCGGGCGATGGAGAGACGTTGACGCTGGCCGCCGGAAAGGGTAGTGCCGCGTTCTCCAACCCAGGTGTCGTAGCCGTTGGGCAAGGTCATGATCTGGTCGTGCAGTTGCGCCACTTTGGCGGCGCGGATCACGTCCTCTTCCGTGGCGCCACTCACGCCGTAAGCAATGTTGTCCCTGATGTTGGCGCTGAATAGGTACACGTCCTGGTGGACGATACCGACGTTGTGGCGCAAGGACTGGAGCGTGAAATCTCGAATGTCCCGGCCGTCGATGGTGATCTCGCCGGACGTGACGTCATAGAAACGGGGCAGCAGGTTCACGACGGTGGTTTTACCACTGCCGGGCGCGCCCAGGATCGCGGTGACCTGGCCGGGTTCGGCTTCCAGGTCAACCTTGCGCAGGGCCGGGGAGCGATCTTCGTAAGCGAACGCCACGTTGTCGAATTTGACGCGCCCGGTTGCGCGACCCATTTCGGCAGCGTTGGGACGTTCCGCCACGGGGGACTGGGTGTCCAGCACGCTAAATAGGCGCTGACCGGAGGAAATGGCCCGGGAGAAAGTGTTGATGATCTGCGCCGAAGCGCGAATGGGAAATGTCAGCTGGTTCAGATATAGCAGGAACATGGCCAGCCCACCCAGCGAAAGTTCACCGCGAACCACCAGCCACCCTCCCAGCCAGATGATGACGCCGAAGGCAAAAGTGAAGTACAGCGTCATCCAGGCGCTGTTGGTGCCTTGCATCCGCTCGGCGTCAAAGTACTCGACACGGAGTTCCTCGGCTTTGCGGTCGTACTTGGCGCGCTCGTATTCTTCCGACGCGAAAGCTTTGACCACGTGAATGCCGGCAAGGTTTTCCTGCAACACTGTAACCGATTCGCCCATCACCTGCTGTACGTGGAGCCATTTGCGGCGAAGCGCGCGCATTACGAAAGACGAACGCACCACGATGGCCGGCACGAAAATCGTGCTGACCAACGCCAGCTGCCAATTCTCCACAAACAGAAACGCTGGGACCATCACAATCCGTACCACCACGTCCAGCGACCGGATCATCCCCATATTCACGAAACGGCGCATCGCCTCCACGTCGGCGGTAGCCCGGGACATCAGGTCGCCCGTGTGCTCCTTGTCGTGGAAGGCGAAGCTGACGTTCTGCAGCTTGTCGTACAGGAGATTGCGGCAGTCAAAAGAGACCATTTGCGAAAGGGATTCGGTGGTGTAGGTCCGCGCAAAGTCGCAGAAGCCCCGGCACAGGCTCACCACCAGAATACCCGCGCCGATAAATAGCACATAGTCGAACCCCCACCCCACCATCTGGAAGTCACGCTTGGCGATCCCGAACACGATTTCGCCTTGCGCGTTGACGGTCTCCACCCTCTCGACCAGCAGGTTGATTCCGGCGCGGAACAGCTGAGGCAGGGCCAGCGAAAAGCCGATTGCCGCCAGCGCCGAGATGTACGCCAGGCTTAGACGCGCTGGGTAGTGACCGGCCATCCCGATGATGCGCCAGAGGATACCCATTATCGTCCGTTTCTCCCGTGGGGGCCGCCAACCAAGCCGCTCGAGAAACGGGATGCCGAGGGGGCTACTGAGTTACGAGAATCGCACGTGCGAGCAGTTGCCGCTACGAACCGGGATGCGATTGGATGAAGTTTGTGCATAGGCTCACAATATACACCTAAAACGGGGGTCGGGCAAATCGCCCTGCGGTGCAGGATTGGGGCAGTTCGCCCGCCGGCGCAAGGGCAGGAGACAAGCCGGTTTTGAAATCGTGCTGCTGTTAATGGCTAGCTGGCGTATTTCCCGACGCCGGCAATCTGGGCGAGGCGTTCGACAAGTTGCTGTTCCAATTCGCTCTCATCCTCCGCAGCCGGCTTGGCCCGCGATTTCGCGACCCCATATCTGACGATTTCCACAATCATAGCGTCGGCCTGCTCCTCTGAAAAACCGACTTCCCCCAACCGTCGCTGCATTTTCGAGATGTACTCATACATAGTAGTACGCTCCTTCGGGTTTTAGCCGGCGAGCCGACCAAGGGACAGCACAATCGCCACCGACATACCGGCGAATCCCAGCAGCGTGGCGGCTATGATGCCAACGGCCCATTTGGCGGTGCTCGCCCTGGAGTCTGCCGTACTGACCTTCAGATCGGCAATCTCGTTTTTGACCTCGGCGATTTTGCTCTCGACTTCGGCAAACCGGCCGTTCATTTCGGCTCTGAGTTCTTGCAGGTCGGCCTTGGTTGCTAACCCGGCGAGGATGTTGGCAAGCCCTTCGGTAAGAGCGTCGCACTGCCCCTGGGAAAAGCCCGCATCGCCCAGGTTGCGACGCATCTCCAATATCTGCGTTACGCATAAGCAATGCGTTCCTTGCTGATTGATTGGCCGCATCCGGCGGTATCCGAAAGGAGGTTGGATGCTCGCTTTATGCTCGTCACATCCGTTCCGGGGCGGACATGCCCATCAGGGTCAGGGTGCGGCGGAAGACGATCTGCGCCGCCGCCACCAGCTTGAGGCGCGCCAACGTGAGTTCGTTGTCCTCCGGGTTGGCGGAGATGACGCGGCAGTTCTCGTAGAAATGGTGGAACGCGGTAGCCAGTTCCATGGCGTAGTGGGGCAAGTGGTGTGGCTCCAGGTTTTCAGCCACCTGAACGATCAACTCGGGCAACCGGAGCATGGTGCGGATTAGACCCAATTCATAAGGGTGGGTCAGCAGGGTAACGTCACCGCCGTCGTAATCTATGCCGCGCTCGGCGGCCAGGTTCAGGATGCTGGCGTTGCGGGCATGGGCGTACTGCACATAGTACACTGGGTTTTCTGAGGACTCCCGGGTGGCCAGTTCCAGATCAAATTCCATCTGCGTGGATGCCGCCCGGGCCAGGAAAAAGTAGCGGCAGGCATCCATGCCGACCTCGTCCACCAGTTCGCGGAGCGTCACGAAATCGCCGGTGCGCTTGGAGGCCCGAACGGTCTCATCGCCGCGCTTGAGGGTCACCATCTGGGAGATCAATACCGTCAAGTTTTCCGGATCAATTCCCAGGGCGGCAACGGCGGCTTTCATCCGGGGAACGTGGCCCTGGTGGTCGGCGCCCCAAATGTCGATAACCCGGTCAAAATCCCGTTCGCTGAATTTGTTGTAGTGGTAGGCGATGTCGGAAGCGAAGTAAGTCGGCTCGCCGGACGAACGAACCACGACGTTGTCCCGGTCGTCCCCCAGGGCTTTCGAGTTGAACCAGAGAGCGCCGCTGAGTTCGGCCAAATGGCCGCCTTCCCGGAGGCGCCCTATGGCCCGGTCGTAGTCGCTGGCGGCAGATCCGGTTTGGAACAACCGTCGCTCGCTGAACCAGTTATCAAACGTGACTCCGATTTCCTGTAAATCCTCGCGGATCAAGGCAACCATTTTTTCGCGGGCTATATCGCCAATTTCGCGGATAGCCGCCTGGTCGTTAATTTCCAGGAAACGGGACGCTTCAGCGCGAACGACGTCTTCCGCAATATCGGCAATGTAATCCCCCTGGTAACCGTTGTCGGGCATTGCCGCGTCGCGCCCCAGGGCCTGCTGGTAGCGGGTCCAGACGGAGCGGTAAAAAGCCTCCATCTGGGTGCCGGCGTCGTTGATGTAATACTCGCGGGTCACATCGTAGCCGGCGGCTTCCAGCACGTTGGCCAGGACGCTGCCCAGAACGGCGCCCCGAGTGTGGCCCACGTGAACCGGGCCGGTCGGATTGACGCTGACGAACTCGACCATCACCTTGCCGCCGGCTCCAACGTCGGATGAGCCGAAGGCGTCGCCGGCGGTCCGAACGGCTTCCACCTGCTCTTGGAGCCAGCCGTCGCTGAGCTTGAAATTGATGAAGCCGGGAGCGGCCGGCGCCACGCTGGCGATCTCGGGCCGCATCTCGATCCGCTCGGCGATCAACTGAGCCAGTTGCAGCGGGTTAGCCCGAGCGGCGCGGGCCAGCCGCAACGGCAAGTTGGTGGCAAAATCTCCGTGCTCCGGGTTGTTGGGGCGGTCGATTTCAATGTCGGGCACAGTCGCAACGCTGATTGCGCCGTCACGGTGCGCCTGTTCCAGCGCTGCGGCGACGGCTGCGCCTACGGTGTCTTTAAAAAGCATGATGCCAATCCATCAGAACGGGATCCAGTGCGGAGGTGGTGATGTTAAATGCTAGCGCAACACCTTGCGGGTTGCCTTTTATCCCTCGGCCAGTTGGAACCAAAGGCCGTGGCTGTCAGCCGGATCTATATTGGCGGTTACGTATCCGCGAGGACTTTGGGTGACGCCGCCCTCGCCGCGCAGCCGATTGCCTTTGCCGGCGAGATCCGACGCAACCTGTTGGATGTCATCCACGCCAAAGGCCACGTGATAAACCCCGGGGCCGTGCTCGGCGAGGTGTTTGCCAATACCGGAGTCGGGGTCTAAAGGCTCCGTGATCTCTATGAGCGTCTCCCCGACCCGGTACAGGGCGTCCTTCATGCCGCGATCATCGATGGTGTGCAGGTCCTCGGGTTCCATGCCGAAGTTCTCGCGTATGTATTGGACCATCTCGTCGCGATTGCTCACTACGTAGTGGATGT
This sequence comes from uncultured Dehalococcoidia bacterium, assembly GCA_964347975.1. Classification (GTDB taxonomy): domain Bacteria; phylum Chloroflexota; class Dehalococcoidia; order Lucifugimonadales; family UBA3495; genus Bin87. The sequence continues at coordinate 9,519 of CAYGAY010000027.1, read as the reverse complement.
GGTGGATGGAGTTGAGCATAGTAGCCTCCTTGCTTGCCTCCCGTCATTCCGGCGAAAGCGGGAATCCGGAGCCATGCCGGCAGTCGCCGAGGTTCAGCCTTCGGCGATCTGGAAAGGGTAGCCGAGAGCGCTGGTCGGATCGATGTTGGCGGTCATATAGCCTTCGGCGCTGCGGGACATTCCGTTTTCGCCGCGCATTGCGTTGCCCTTGGCGGCAAGGTCGGCCGCTTTGCCCGCGATGTCGGTTACGCCAAAGGCCATGTGGTAAGGGCCTGGACCGAAGGTCTTCAGATATTGCCCCATGGCGGAGGCAGGATCCAGCGGCTCGGTGAATTCCACGTTGGTTTGTCCGACTTTGAAAATGGCGTTTTTCATTCCCCGAGCGGGATAGATTTCGATCTTCACCGGCGCCATCCCGAAGTTTTCTTCGATGTATGCGGCCATGGCATCCGCGTCGTGGACAAGGATACGGACATGATGTATAAACTCGAACATCGCCTGGCTCCTTTAGGAACAAACGCCTGATCCGGGTACGAGGGACGAAACGGTGGCACGACGAATTTTACTGGTGGGCGGAGACGAGTTCAGGCCGTCCGGCGTCGGAATGGACCGCCACATACTCCGCCAAACCGGCCAGTCATCGCCGCGTGTGGCTATCATACCAACTGCCGCCGCTCACGAAAACCCGGCTCTGGCCGCATCCAACGGCGTCCGGCATTTCACCGGCCTGGGCGCATCCGCCTACAGCGTGGACGTGCTCCGCCGGGCCGACTCCGAGAACCCGCGTATCGTGGCTCAGTTGGAAGGCGCTGACGTAATCTTTTTCACGGGCGGAAGCCCGGAGCATCTGCGCGCGGTGTTGGCGGGCAGCCCGCTGTTGGAGGCCGTGATTGCGGCCAACCACAGCGGCGTTACCTGGGCCGGCTCCAGCGCCGGCGCCATGGTGCTGGGCGCGGTGATGCGTCGACCTTCTTCAGGGTCTCCAGTCTCGCCGGCCCTGGGGATTATCCCTGATGTCATGGTATTGCCGCACCATGAGCGCAGCGACCCGCAATCTGTGACAACCCAACTATCGTCTCCGGAGACGGTAGGCCTGGCCGTTCTGGGGATCGACGGCGCATCCGGGATCATGCTGGATCCCGAAGGAGCGACTGTCCTCGGCGCCGGGAACGTGACAGTGTATCAAGCCGGGAATTGGCGTAGGTACCCTGCCGGCGAAACGGTTCCGGGCCTGACGGTGGACGGGCCAACCGGCTAGCCTCTCCGCGCGCGCAGTTCTTCCCAAACGGCGTTGGGCGAGACGCCGGTGGCTGCCATCAGTGTCATGGTGTGGTAGAGCAGGTCGGCGATTTCGGCAGGCAGGTTCTCGGTATCGCCCGACGCCGCGGCCAGGGCAGTTTCCCCGGCCTCTTCGATTACCTTCTGGGCTATTCGGCTGACGCCGCCGGCCAGGAGTTGCGCCGTGTAGCTGCCCTCGGGCATGGTGCGCTGCCGGTCTCTGATCACGGCGAACAGCTCGTCGAGGACGCGAGGTCCGCCGTCTGACGCAGTGTAATCTGCGGGCAGGCCATCCATCTTGGTGAAAAAGCAGGAGACCTCACCGGTGTGACAGGCCGGGCCGTCCGGGTCCACCTTCAAGAGGATGGTATCGCCGTCGCAGTCCACGTACCACTCCCGCAGGTTGAGGTAGTTCCCGGACACCTCGCCCTTATGCCACAGGTCCTCCTGGCTGCGGCTGTAAAACCAGACCTGCGTCCCCTCCACGGTACGCTTGAGAGAGCCGGGGTTCATATAGCCCAGCATCAGCACTTGGCCGGTATTGATATCCTGGGCAATGGCGGGCACCAGGCCCTTGTCGTCCAGTTTTACGTTGGTCATAGAATCCTCCGGGGCGGCCGGTTATCCGAGTTTGGCGATGACGGAGGGCAATTCCAGCAGGTCGCGGATTTCGGCGTCGGGCGTGGGCCGAGCCGGGTCAAGGGATTCTCCGGCCCGGTTAATCCAGACGGCGGCCATGCCTGCGCCACGGGCGCCCATCACGTCCTCAAACTGCTTGTCGCCGACGTACACGCATTGAGAGGGTTCGACTCCCAGCTCACGGATAGCGGCGGTAAAAAGCCTTTGGTCAGGTTTGTAGCACTGGCCGGCCTCCGACGATACGACGGTGGCAAAGTTGGCCGGGATGCGGGCGACTACCGGGTTCAAGTAAGCGTCATCGGCGTTGGATATGATCGCCAGCCGGTGATGCCGGCCTATAATTGCCAGGGCTTCCGGCGCGTCCGACCAGAGGGGGCGGGTTCCCAGGTTGGCAATGGATTTTCGGGAGGCGGCGTGGGCATCGCCGGCAAGGTTCAAGTTGGCAAAGGCGATAGCGAAGGCGTCGGCCCAGCCGTCCAGATAGGATATAAAAGGCTCGCCGGGAGCGATGCGGCGCTGGCGAAAATTGGCGGAGCCGTCATCCCAGGCACGGCGCAGGGCTTCCGGCGTAGTGTCCAATCGCTGCTCTGCGATAATTTCAACGAAAGTTTGCCGCCAGTGTTCCGAACTGTCTTGCGCTATTGTGTTGAACATATCAAAAATTACGGTGGTTATAGCGCTCATATCAGGTCTCCCTTCAAATTCGCATGGGGATGCCGCGCATTGCCAGGAACTGCTTGGCTGCGGCAATGGAATAAGTCCCAAAGTGAAAGATGCTGGCGGCCAGCACGGCGTCGGCTTCGCCAGCGGAGAAGGCGTCATAGAGATGCTGAAGGTTGCCCGCGCCGCCGCTGGCAATCACCGGGACCCGAACGGCCCGTGAGATCGCCCGCGTCAGTTCCAGGTCATACCCGTCCTGCTGACCGTCCTCATCCATGCTGGTGAGCAGGATTTCGCCCGAACCCAGCGCAACCGTCCTTTCGGCCCATTTTACGGCGTCCAGTCCGGTGGGGTTGCGTCCGCCGTGGGTGAAAACCTGCCAGCCGGAACCATCGTCAACGGCCAGTGTTGGGTCTTTGGCAGCCGGGTATTCCTCGCCCGGCGCCACGCGGCGGGCGTCAATAGCCGTGACGATGCACTGGCTGCCGAACTGCGCCGCGCCCTGAGCAACCAGCTCCGGGGTGTTGATGGCCGCGGTGTTCACCGAAACCTTGTCCGCGCCGGCGTTCAGCGTCCGCCGCACGTCGTCGATGGAGCGGATGCCGCCGCCGACAGTGAGGGGAATAAAGACCTGCTCGGAAACGGAGCGCACCACGTCAACCATGGTATCGCGGGAGTCGCTGCTGGCGGTGATGTCCAGAAAGACCAACTCATCAGCGCCTTCCAGGTCGTAGCGGGCGGCCAGTTCGGCCGGGTCGCCGGCGTCGCGCAGGTTGACGAAACTGGTGCCTTTGACGACGCGGCCCGCGTCAACGTCAAGGCAGGGGATGATGCGGCGGGTCAACACGGAGCAGATCAGGGAGGTCAAAAATCGACCTATAGTATAGCATTCAACTGCCCCGGAATCGGCCTCCCCATGAGCCTTGCCCGCACATTGATAGGCCACTATCATGGCATGCGAACATCCGGCCATCGGCCGGGCCCTAATAGGAGGCAAAAGATGGCACTGACTTTAGCAGACAGCAACCGGATCATGGCGGCGGCCATCGCCCAAGCCAATGAACTGAACATCAAGGTGAGCGTCGCCGTGGTGGATTCCGGCGGACGACTCATCGGGCTGCAGCGTATGGACGGCGCGATCTGGGCGTCGGCCTATGGTTGCCAGGGCAAAGCCGTGGCGTCGGCCGCCTTTGGCCGGCCCAGCGGCGAAATGCAGGACCGGGCCACCGCGCCTACGCCCGCCGGGATCCGGGAGCGTTCCGGCGCGGAGATGATCTTCGGCCAGGGCGCCGTTCCCATCGTCCATGATGGCGCTGTAGTTGGCGCCTGTGGCGTAGGTGGGGGAACCAGCGAGGAAGACGAGCAGTGCGCCGCTGCTGGCGCGGCAGCCCTCTGACGGACTGTTAGAAGCTATCCGCCCCTCTCCCGATAACGAGAGAGGGGCGGATGCGTTTTCAGGGAACCAGCGCGAGGACCGACGCTGGTGACCCACTGCCGCCCACCAGGGGCAATCGTCCGATGACCACGGTTGCGCCATAGGGAGGCAGCGCGCTCAGATTATTGAGGCATTCCAGGACCAAGGCTCTTTTCGCCAGCGCAAGCCGGCTGACCGATAGCTCGGCGTTCACGCCTGGGTCAATGCCGTGCGTATCGATGCCCAAACCGGATGCGCCGCGCCGCTCCAGCAAATAACGGGCGGCTTCCATCCCAAACCCGGGGAAATGCATGATGCCGTCAGGGCCGGCGTTGATGAACCGCCCGGGTTCGTCCCAATAGCGCTCCCAGCCGGTAAAGAGCAGAACAATACATCCGGACGAGACTTCTCCGTTTCGTCGCTCCCACCCTTTTACGGCGTCAACTGACAGCGCGTAATCCGGGTCCCTCACGGCCAGCTCGCTGACGTCGATCACCACTGCTCCGGCGATCAGGGACTCGCCCGGGATTTGGTCTGGCCCGACGCCGTCGTGCCAGAAAGCCGACGGGGTGGAGAGGTGCGTCCCACTGTGTTCGCCCATACTGAATCGCCGCAACCGGTACCCTGCTTCGTCGATGCTGGCAACGGTCTCAAACTCGACGTGCGGGTCGTCGTGCCATTGGGGAATTCCGGGCCGGATGGGGTGCGTCAGATCCACCACCCGGCTGTACGTGATCAACGTTTCCATGTTGCCGGCATGATAACCGATGGCGCTAGGCGACCATAGGGTAGTCGCCCGTTTGGTCACCGACCCCGCGCGGTTCATTCATGACGGGAATCAGCCGCCCCATGTCTTCCACGTGGCGGTCAACCCACCGCATCGCGTCGGCGAAGCTGCGAGTGTTGCCAAGCTCGGTAAGTTGGCCGTAGCGATTACGACCGTAGATGACGTAGCAGATGGAGGGAACTTCGCCGTGGATGAGGTGGCCGCGATATGGGATCCGCCGGCCGCCGGGAGGGATGGGCGAAGCGGTAACAGCGTGGGTGGCGTCCATCATGCTGGTGCGGGCCGTGGTGATCATGGCGTTTTACTCCTGTCGCGCGAACTTGCCAGCGCATTTGTATTGAGCATATGTTCTACCAATCAAATGTTCTATGTCAATAGCCTTGTCAACAGTTTTCGGCTTTTTGTTCCGATTTCGCGGGGACCCGACCGGCAAGTGAAGGGCCGGGCGAACTACGCCCGGCCCAAGGGACCGGCAGTCAGGGTTGGCGACTACGCGACGTCTTGCAGGAAGACCTCGATGCTGAGACTCTGTTGGCTCGATGTCTGCATATCCCGCACCATGACCGTACCGTCTCGCACTTCGTCGTCTCCGATGATAAGGGCGGCGGACACTCCCAGGGAATTGGCCTGGCGCATCTGTCCCCGCAGGGCCCGGCCACCGTTAGCGAGGATGGCGCCTACCCCGGCCTCGCGCAGCCGGCGGGCGAGACGCACGCCTTCAATCCGGGCATCATCGCCGATGGTGGCGATGAGGTACTGGGGAGACGGTTCGTCGGGAACCGGGGATTCGGCCCGGCGCAGGTTCAGCGCCAGACGTTCGATGCCGCTGCCGAACCCGATGCCGGGGGTGGGCCGACCCCCCAACTGCTCAATCAGGCCGTCGTAGCGTCCACCGCCGCAGATGGTGGACTGCGCGCCCTCCACCGCCGGCTGTATTTCGAACACCGTGCGGGTGTAGTAATCCAGGCCGCGCACCAGGCGGTGGTCAATGCGGTTGGGGATTCCCATTGCTGCCAGATACGCTTGCACCCGGCGCCAGTGGGCTTCGCAGTCGGCGCAGAGACAGTCCACGGACTTGGGGGCGTCCTCGCCCAGTCTGCGGCAGGTTTCTACCTTGCAGTCCAGCAGGCGCAGCGGGTTGCGGCCCAACCGTTCCTTGCAGTCCGGGCACAGGTGGCCGCTCTGGCCCTGATAATAGGATTGGAGGGCGGCGATGTACTCCGGGCGGCATTGTCCGTCGCCGATGCTGTTGGTGAGCAGGGTGATGTCGGACAGGCCGATGTCGTGCATCAGCGTCCAGGCCAGCTCGATGACCTCGGCGTCCACCGACGGGTCGGGGTCGCCGATGGCCTCAACGCCGAACTGGTGATGCTGGCGGAACCGGCCGGCCTGGGGCCGCTCGTAGCGGAACACGGGGCAAAGGTAATAGAGGCGCACCGGCTGGGCCTGGTTGTGCATCCCGTGCTGTAAATACGCGCGGCAGACCGGGGCCGTCCCCTCGGCGCGCAGGGTGAGCATATCGCCGCCCCGGTCCTCAAAGACGTACATCTCCTTTTCCACGATGTCGGTGCCCTCACCAACGCCGCGGACGAACAGCCCCGCGTCTTCGAACATGGGGCTGTCAATGCGGCCATAGCCAAAGCGGCGGGCCACGTCGGCGGCGTGGGCCTCGATGTAGCGCCAGTACTTCTGCTCGGCGGGCAGGCGGTCGGCGGTGCCGCGGGGGGCTTGGAAAGTGGGCATATGTGGCCGATTCCCATATCTGTTCAATCTTGATAAATATTCCCATCTAATATTAGGTGTTTACCAATAAATATGGTATACCAAAGAAATATTTATCATTGCCAATTATTGATCTGATTGCTGTTCTATCGTGTCGGGTGGCGTAATAGATCACGATAATAGCCTTGCCTTGGCAACCACCTCTACCAAGGCTTACAAAAACATGACCAGGATTTACTAACTCTATACGGTGCACTATGTGTGCATATCAATCAATGATCTGTTACGCCTCTTCTCGCCCGGGCCGCTCATGGCAAGGTATACGCAAAGGCTTCGACCCATAAATTTTCTCCATGAGCAAGTCTTGCGTATAGGATGCGCTGCATTCCGCGAGGAGGAATATTAATACAATCAACGCTATTCCCCCACAGACGTAGTGCCACGGAGAGAGTTTTTGTACAACTCGCATGATTGCTCGCTAATAGTTGCTGTGCCACCATAATACATAAATCGGCCAGTGAAAATATGGCCAGCCGTAATTATGGACTTCAGGGTTAGGTTCTGGGTTTTGGATCCGGTTGCGGGCAAATTTCTGGGCGCAAGCATAGGTTGAATCACAACCAGATGTCAAATCGCGGCTACGCATTATCGCCAGTCGACGGGCAGCAATGAGGGCAGCCGCAGGAGCAAGGGCCGGTTTCGCCGGGGAGGATTCTGGCCACTGCGGGTGGCAGGGCTATGCCGTGTTCCAACAGCACACGGTTGACGCGGGCGCGTTCCGAATGGAGCAGGGCGGCGCGGTCTTCAGCCCGCCGCTTTGCTCTGAGGGCCTCCCGCCGGAGTTTCTCTTCTTCCCTTTCTCTCTCCCAAGCGGCCATCTTTCGCTTGTGTTCACGGTAGGCGGCAAAGACCATTTTGCTCACTCACTCCTTCTGGGTGCGGGCTGCCGGCGCATCGCATTGCGCCGGCAGCCTAGTCAGTGTCAGAACGGGCGTCGTATTCGCCAAACAGAATTTTTCGGTTTCCGGTGGCAGCGATACGCCCTGCTCGGCGAGCTCCCGCTTCTGGCGGGCCCTTTCCTCGGCGCGGCCTTCTTCGCGGGCCTGCTTAATCCAGGCGTCACGCCACTTCTTGTAATCCTTGTAGGCGGCATAGACCATTTTGACCCCCAGGTAAAAAACGAGCGCGGTGGGAAACAGCAGGGCCATACCCGCTATTATCACCCCGTCCTCCTGAATCTCTTGAAAAAGCCTACGACCGGCCAGCCGGCGCAACGGTCACATCGGGCTATGGCATCCGCCATCAGTATGCTGGCGCTGACCGATATTAATCCTTCAACAAACGCCCAGGGCGTACCGTTGCCGTGGTCAGTTTCCAAATATATCATCCGCCGGGCGTAGGGAGTTGCGAAGGTGCCAATCGGATTTTCTCATGCCCGACCTTCCGCCTCCAGCCTGTCCACCTCCTCCTCCGTCAGCCCGCCGATGCCGCACAGCACTTCCCGGTTGTGCTGCCCCAGGGTGGGCGGCGGGTTGGCCGGCGTGTCCACGCAGCCGGTGAGCTGGACGGGCGTGTTCACGGTGCGGAAGGGCCGGCCGTAGGTATCGCCGCTGTCCACGAACATATTGCGGGTTTCCAGATGGGGGCAGGCGTCCAGGTCGGCGGCGTCTTGCACTATGCCCATGGAAAAACCGCAGTCCAGCAGGCGCTGGTTCAGTTCCCGCTTGGGGATATGCTGCGACCATTCCTCAATGGCGGGCACGATGTGGCTGAAGTAGAAAGGGCCGGTTATGCCACGACCCAGATAGCGCGGGTCGTCGGCCAGTTCGGGGCGGCCAATCAGCTGCCACATGGCGCGCCACTTGTCGTCGGCATCGCCGGCCCCGGCCAACACCACGTAACCGTCGGACGCCCGCAGAGTGAGCTGTGCGGAAAACATATTCTCTCTGGCGGTGGTAGTGACCTGACCGGTGGACTGGAACAGGGGCATGCTGCTGGTGGTGTGCGCCACCATGCAGTCGTACATGGACATGTCCACGTGCTGGCCCTTCCCAGTCTTGCGCCGCGATTCCAGGGCCAGCATTACACCCAAAGCCGTCCAGACGCCGGGCACGGAGTCGCCCACGTTGTCCCCGACCATCTGTGGGCCGCTCTCGGGAGCGCCCGTCATAACCATCCAGCCGCCCATGCCCTGCACGCACGGGTTGTTGGCTGGCCAGTTGGAGTACGGCCCGCGCAACCCTTCGCTGTCGCCGTAGCCGCTTATGCTGGCGTACACCAGCCCCGGGTTAATTTCGCTCAATCGGGCGTAGCCCAATCCCAGCCGTTCCATCGCCCCCGGCCCCCAGTTGTCCAGCAGCACGTCGGAGACGCGCAGCATATTCTCAAAGGCGCGCTTGCCCACCGGGTCGCGCAAGTCCAGGGCGACGCTCTTCTTGTTGCGGTTGACTCCCAGGTAACGCGCGCTCACCTTGGTCCCGTCGGGACCGTCAACGAATGGATCGTTGGCGCGAGCGCGGTCTCCGCTGCCGGGACGCTCGATCTTTATGACCTCAGCGCCCATGTCCCCCAGGATCATGGCGCAAAATGGCCCGGCAACGATGTGTGTCGCGTCGAGGACGCGCAGCCCTTCCAGGGGCAGCGGCTGCAGGCGGATGTCAGCGTCGTTTTCGGCTGTCATGGCAGGCTCCATCCACGCGCCGTAACCCAAGGGCGCCGGCGCAGGTTTCATCGCAAAAAACTATACAGGATTGCAGTTGCCGGCAAAACCGCTCGCCGGCGCTCACACGTACCAACTTTGTCATTACGACCCCGTACTTGATACGAAGGTAGCAATCTCGCCGGCGTAGCAATGGCCGTTCCGTCAAGGCTCTCGCAACAGAAAGCGGCGACCGCCGGAACGAGATTCTAGCTGGGCCCGTACAAAAATGTCATAGGACTTACGCAGTTGAGAGCCTTCACTTCCGTCATTCCGGCGAAAGCCGGAATGTGGATTCACATTTCAAGTGCAACGCCTGAT
>CAYGAY010000026.1:0-49650 GCA_964347975.1 uncultured Dehalococcoidia bacterium | reverse complement strand
TCGACGGGTATCGCCCCGGTCAAAGCGTTCCCACTGAGATCCAAGTATGTCAGGTTGGCGAGGTTTCCTAGCAATCCTGACGGTATTTCCCCATCTAACCCATTGCCTTGCAACAAAATGGGAAGGAGTGGGGAAAAAATGGGCATAGAAATGGGTATAGATAAGAGTGGATGGTCAGAGCCACTAAGATCCAGTCCAGTGACGCGCCCGTTGTTATCGGTAGTTACGCCGTACCATTCGCCAATTGGCGCGTCGCTCAGCCAATTTTCGTTGTTGAACCAGTTTGCGCCGTCCGTGGCGTTGTAAAGCGCGATCAGCACATTCCGGTCGGTAATGGCCGGTGGCGTCACGGACACCCAATTTGACCATCCACCCCAGACAGCGCTGAAATCAGTCGGGTTCCAGCGCATCCCGGCGACGACGAAGTCATAAGAGGTTCCAGGCTCCAGCCCGGCAATCGTGCCTTCAGACCCGATGAAGGCGGCTGATTGTGCGTTGTCAAAACTGCCGGCCGCGTTGTCGGCCGATGTGAGGTAAAGGATATAATGGACCTGCGCATTCTCGGCCGGTGTCCAGGTGAGATGGACATACCCGGGGCCTTGCCAGTCAATGCTGGCCGCCAAGTTAGTTGCTGGCCCTACAGTTTGCGGCTCCGTCGCTTGGGCGCCAGCCTGCGCTGGTCCACCGAACCCTGCCATCAGCACGGCCAGAGCGCAAAGCGGCGCTAGCAAGCACAGAGTTTTCCGGGCTGGCAGGAATGGCAGAATGGGCATAGCGTTGCTCCGTACATCAGTGGCAGCGGCTTGCCGCATTATAACAAGTCCCTAAAGAGCCGGATTCCGGCCGCTGGACGCCAATTCAGCCTACGACAAATGCGCCAGATACTGCGCCGCGAAGTCCATACCTGCCAAATCGCTGAACGCCCCCATCAGCCGCTCCGTCACCGGCCCGGCATCTTACGCCTCGCGCTCCCGCAGCCGCGCGATTTCATCCCGCAGCCGTTGCGCTTCGGCTTCGGCGGCAATGCGTCCATCGCGCTCGGCATCCCGCTGGGCTGCGGCTTCGTCCCGTTGGGCTGCCACGGCATCCTGCTGAGCCACCGCGGCGTCCCGCGCGTCGGCTATGCTGTCGAAGGTGTCCAGGTAGCGTTGGGCTATTGGGTCATACCAGCGCAGCGCCCCGTGTTCCCAGCATACCTGCAGCCCCAGAACCGCGCTGACGCCGTAGTACATATTCGGCGCATACTGGTGTATCGCAATGGGTTCGTAACGCCCGTTCACCAGTGTCCAGCCGGCCAGCCCGACGGAGTAGCGTTGGCCCCAGTCCGGGTCGAAGAGCCAGTATTCAGTCACTCCGAAGTTGGCGTAATCGCGCCATTTGGCGTTCTCGTCGTTGCCGGCCGTAGTGTCCGATGCTACTTCCAGCACAAAATCCGGCGGCTTGCCCTGCTCGCCGATGGCGTAGCCTTGCTGGGCCAGGATATGGGCGCGGCGCACGTCGAAGGCGATGAGCAGGTCGGGAATCCGCACTCCGGCCCGACCCCGGGGAACATTCCGAGCGATGGGAACTTCACCCAGGACGATGGTACTGTCCGGGTTTCCGAAGTGGCGCCGCAGCGCCGGCTGGTGTCCCTGGTCGTGGAGATGACGGGTGTTCATCATATCGGAACGAGGCGGAAAATCCGGGAACTTGGCGATGGCCGGCGCTTCCATCGACGCATCCGGCCGCGTCGCTCTCCCAACTCCGGCGGCGACAGCAGTAGTATTGGTAGTATTGGTAGTATTGGTACTGGTCATCATTCCTCCCGGCAGGCAAGGGGCTACGTTAGATGCGCCAGATACTGCGCCGCAAAGTCCATGCCCACCAAATCGCTGAACGCCCCCATCAGCCGCTCCGTCACCGGCCCCGGCACACCGCCGTCGCCCACCGTCGCGCCGTTCACGGCCGACGCCGGGCAGATGCACAGGCTGGTGGAAGTGAGAAACGCCTCATCCGCAGTGTAGGCGTCGTACAAGTCAAGATCGCATTCAGCGGTGGGGATGTCCAGGCCGGCGGCCAGTTCCAGGGTCTGGTTGCGGGTGACCCCCTCCAGCACGTACTGGGACTTGGGGGTCATGACCACGCCGTCCTTGACCAGGAAGATGTTGCTGCCGCGTCCTTCGGTCAGGTTGCCGAACTCGTCCAGCAGGATGGCCCAGGCGCCGGAGTCCTCGCCGTGGGCCTCCAGTTCGCCCAGGATGAGGTTCAGGTAGTTGTGCGTCTTGGCCCGGGGGCTGACGAAACGAGGCGGGATGCGCGGCACCGACGGCGTGCTGATGCGGGCGCCGTCGCGGTACAACGGAGCGCGCGCCGCGAAGGGTATGGCGTGGCTCTCGATGAGGATGGTCGGTGTCATACCGCCGGCATGATTCGGGGCTTCCACACCCCGGCTGATGCGTTGCATCACCCACATATCCTGGCCGGCCGGCAGCAGCGGGTGATTGTGGGCCACGACGGCCTCGGTGGCCTCAGTCATCTCCGCCTTGCTCAAGCCTACGTCGATGCGGAGGTAGCGCAGGGAGTCGTACAGGCGGTTGATGTGCCGATCCAGCCGGAAGGGCTGGCCCCCGAAAGTGCGGGTGGCGTCAAACACGGCGTCGCCATAGAGGAAACCCCGGTCGTAGATGGAGATGCCCACCCGGCTCTCCGGCAGAAACTCCCCGTTGAAATAGACTATATTTTCGTCAGCCATTGACGGTGCCTCCATCTCTCATGGTATGCGTGCCTGACTGGTCATTGCGAGGAGCGTAGCGACGTGGCAATCTAGCTGGCGCAGGAGTCGTCACTCCAGCGACCAGATTGCAACGCTTCGCTCGCAATGACAAATCTAGTCGCTCTTACGCTGTATCTGGAACCCGGCCTGTTCTTCCATGGGCAGCACGATGGCCGCGCTGTCCAAGTCTCCCAGCCCCTGCTCGACTGCCTCTGCCAGTAGCCGATAGGCCAGGTCTCCGCCGGGGATCGGCGTCTCCAGATCGCGGGCCATTTCCTGGATGAGGCCCAGGTCTTTCAGAAAGACGCGCAACTGGGTTCGGATGCCCTCGAAGTCGCGGTCCAGCATCGCCGGCGCGTTCCGGCCCAGGACAAAGCTCTGCCCCCAGCCGGAATTGACCAGCTCGAACACCAGCGCCGGGTCCGCGCCGGACTTGGCCCCCAGCAGCATGGCTTCGGCGGCGGCGACCATGTGGATGCCCACCAACAGCTGGTTGACCAGTTTGGCGGCGGCGCCGGAGCCGGTTGGCCCGACGTGGCGCACTACCGCGCCCATCACGTCGAAAGCGGGCCGAGCTTTAGTGTAACCTTCGGCCGGGCCGCCCACCATGATGGTGAGGGCGCCGTCGGCAGCGCGCTCGGTACCGCCGCTGATGGGGGCGTCGAGGAACAGCGCGCCCCGCGCCTCGGCGGCGGCGGCGCAAGCCCGGGAAGTGGATGCGCCGACGGTGCTGTGGTCAACGATGATCTGGCCGGGCCGGGCGTTGGGCAGCGCCTCGTCCAGCAGCACCCGCTCACAGGTTTCCACGTCGGGCAGGCAGGCCAGCACGATATCGCAGTCGGCCATCACCTCGGCGGTGGACGCGGCGGCGGTTGCGCCGGCGTCGGCAATCTGCCGCACCTTCTCCTGGCTGCGGTTGTGTACCGTCAGGTCATAACCCGAGTTGAGCAGGTTGTAGGACATAGGGAGTCCCATGCGGCCGAGGCCGATGAAACCGATTTTTTCGGTCAAGTCGTCAACTCCTATTCGTCTAGTTGTCCGGCTACCGTTAGAAGGCGTTCGACGAAAATGCGGACCATAGGTCGGATTCTTGCAAGGTCAGCTCAGGCCAGTTGACCATGATAGAAATTGGCAGGCAACTCCTCTGCCCTGCCGAATTCAGATTTTCCGGGTACCTGGCTGGGAACCCGGGGCAATTGGGACGCGATACGGCCAGCGGCAACGCGCTCACCAGATAAGACCTTCTGCCAGGGCAGCCGCTTCCACCAGTTCCCATCCGTCCTGTATGCCCGGCGCCAGCCGGTCGCAGGCTTCGGCTTTGAGGACCGCCCGGCCTGCCTCGTCGCTATCGTCCACCGACACCAGGGCCGCCGTGACCTGGGAAGCTTCGACGGCGTCCACATCAGGGCGGGCCGTGAAACAGCAGTGGCTGTAGCCGGGGCTGGTCCAGAAGGTCCGCAGCTGGCCGTCGTCGATGTCGTGGCGGTCGGAAAGGGCTTCCATGGCCCGCGCGCTGATGGCGCCGGCATCGTAGTTTCGGTTCAGTACTTGGAGAGCTACATCCACCTGGTCGGCGGTATGCTGCGCTGGGCGCTGATCGTAAAAATCAGCCGCCGCAAGGGTGCGGGACGGGTTGATGCCCATTTGCTTCAGGAAATAAACCGGCAGCAAGCCGGCCTCTACCGAATCGCGGGCGCCGAAAGCGAACCGCCGGCCTGGCAAGTCCTCCACCGTGTCAATGTCCGAATCGGCGCGGGTGATGAAGCGCGTTGTGAAGCCGATATCAACGTCGCGGACGGCCAGCACCGGGGCCCCGTCGGGCAGGGCGCGGCGCATCTTGACATGGGATAGCGGGCCGTTCCAGGCCAGATTGATCTCGCCCCGCACGAAGGCACCGACCATTTCGTCGTAGCCTGAATAGAGAACCCAGTCGAACTCCACGCCGTTCCTGCGGAACACCGTTTCCAGTGCGCGGCAAAGGTCGAGGTGGGCTGGGGATCCTGTTGCGCCTAACCGTATCATTTCATCACCTCCTGATAGGGACAAGTGGAATGTGGAATACGGGCTGTCTTGCAGCGCGGGAACGGCGCTCGGGCAAAGTCTAACATCCGGCCCCGGCGCTGCCAACAAACACCCAAGTTGCCCCCCTTGCGCCAGTGCGCTAACCTGTCCGGCAACGATTGCCCATTCCAGAGGAGGAACTTGCAATGGCGACGGTTATGGAGCGCAGGATACGCGGCCGGGAGCGTCAGGACATCGCCGACGAGTTGCGGCGACGGGTGGAAGGCGAGGTGCGCTTCGACCCGCATTCCCGCCTGCTCTACAGCACCGACGCCAGCATCTACCAGATGGAGCCGGTGGGCGTGGTGGTCCCCCGCAGCAGCGCCGACGTGCAGGCAGTGGTGGACTTTGCGGCGCGGGAGGCGATCCCAGTGCTGCCCCGCTCCGGCGGCACCAGCCTGGCCGGTCAGACGGTGAACCACGCCATCGTGCTGGATTTCAGCAAGTACCTGAACAACGTCCTGGAGGTCAATCCCGAAGAGCAGTGGGCGCGGGTGCAGCCGGGCATCATCCTCGACCAACTTACCCGCCAAATGGGCCCCCACGGCTTGCAGTACGCCCCGGACCCGACCACCGCCAACCGGGCCTGTGTCGGGGGAGGCATCGGCAACAACACCTGTGGCGCGCACTCGGTCATCTACGGCAAGACGCTGGACCACATCAGGGAACTGGACGTGGTGCTGTCGGACGGCTCTACCGCGCACTTCGGCCAGCTGACGCCGCAGGAACTGGAATCGAGACTCAGCGCTGGCGGGCTGGAAGGGGACATCTATCGCGGGGTGTTGCAGATAGCCCGGGAGCAGAAGGACGAAATCGACCGCACCTACGCCAAGATCCAGCGGCGGGTCAGCGGGTACAACCTGGACGAGTTTATCCTGGATGACATGGGACGGGGCGGCCCGGTGAACCTGGCCCGCATGGTGGTCGGCTCCGAGGGCACGCTCTGCGTGGTGACGGAGGCCAAGGTCAACCTGGTGCCCCGGCCCACAATGACGTCCCTTTCCGTACTGCACTTCCGCTCCATCTACGACGCCAGCGAGGCCACCACCCGCGTCCTTCGCCACGAGCCATCGTCCATCGAGCTCATCGACAAGATGGTGCTTGACCGCTCCCGGGAGGCGCTGGGCACGGCGCGGCTTCCCTCCTTTGTAGAGGGCGATCCCGGGGCCATGCTCGTGGTCGAATTCTACGGCGAAACGGAAACCGAGTTGACCGCCAAGATGGACGGTCTCAAGGCCGACATCGGTCTCGCCTACGCTTGCGTCAACATCCTGGACCGGGCCGGCCAGGCTGCGGTGTGGAACTTGCGCAAGGGCGGCTTGGGCCTCCTGATGAGCACCCGCGGCGACGCCAAGCCCATCCCGTTTGTGGAAGACCCGGCTGTTGATCCCGCGGTGATGGGCGAGTTCGTGCGTCGGTTTGACGAGATCGTGACGGAGCACGGCACCACCGCCGGCTATTACGGCCACGCCTCGGTGGGTTGTCTGCACATCCGGCCGCTCATCAGCCTGAAGAACCAGGACGGCATCGACAAGATGGTGTCCATTGGAGAGGCCGTGTCCGACCTCATCAAGGAGTTCGGCGGCTCCATGAGCGGCGAGCACGGCGATGGCATCGTGCGCGGCGTCTGGACGCGCAAGATGTTCGGCGACCGGATCTACAACGCCTTCCGGGAACTCAAGCAGACCTGGGACCCCCAGGGCATCATGAACCCGGGCAAGATCATCGACACGCCGCCCATGACGGAAAACCTGCGCTACGGCATCGCCTACCGGCCGCTTTCGCTGGATACCACGCTGGACTTCTCCGCCGATTCCGGCTTCGCCGGCGCGGTGGAGATGTGCAACGGGATGGGAGCCTGTCGCAAGCTGGACGGGACGATGTGCCCGTCCTTCATGGCGACGCGGGACGAGGAACACTCCACTCGAGGCCGGGCGAACCTGTTGCGCGCCGCCCTGTCGGGCCGGATGCCCGAGGGGGCGGAGAGCTCCATCACCGACCACCGGCTGCACCAGGCGCTTGACCTCTGCCTGGAGTGCAAGGCGTGCAAGGCCGAGTGCGAATCGGGCGTGGATATGGCCAAGCTCAAGTACGAGTTCCTCGACCACTATCAGAAGGAACACGGCGTGCCCCTGCGCTCACGGCTGTTCGCCAACATCAACGGTCTGAACAAGCTGGGCAGCCGCTATGCGCCGTTGAGCAACTGGCTGGCCGGCACCGCTATCGGCAAGACGTTGGCATCAACTTTTCTTGGCCTCAGCCCCCAGCGCCAGCAGCCGGCCTTCGCCGCGGTGTCGTTGCCTGACTGGTTCTCCCGGCGGGGATGGAACAGTCATGGCAAGGCGCGATATGGCACGGTGGCCCTCTACAACGACACCTTTATGAACTACAATTACCCTGAAATCGGCATCGCCGCCGTTGAGGTGCTGGAAGCGGCCGGCTACCGGGTGGAGCTGGTCAACGGCGGGTGCTGCGGCCGGCCCATGATCTCGAAGGGGCTGCTGGACCAGGCCCGCGAGCAGGCCCGCGCCAACATCGACGAACTGTACGCATACGCCAGCCAGGGCATACCCATCGTGGGCTGCGAGCCGAGTTGCCTGCTCACCTTGCGCGACGAATACCCTGAATTCGTCGCCGATGAACGGACTAAAACCGTGGCGGATAACGCTTTCCTGATCGATGAGTTTCTCGCCAACGTCAAAGCCGACGGCAAGATGGATTTGCAGTTCTCCGAAATTGAGAAGCAGGTATTGTTCCACGGCCATTGCCACCAGAAAGCTATGGTGGGCACCGCCGCTTCGATGGCGGCGCTGAGTATGCCGCCGGGGTACCGGGCGGAGCTGGTCAACGCCGGGTGCTGCGGGATGGCCGGTTCCTTCGGGTTCGAGAAGGAACACTACGACATCTCCATGCAGATCGGCGGGTTGTCCCTGTTCCCGGCCATCAACGCCAAACCCGATGCCGAGGTAGCGGTGATGGGAATATCCTGCCGACAGCAGGTAGAGCACGGCACGCAGAGGAGGGCGCGGCACCTGGTTGAAGTGCTGCGCGACGCAGTTGTGACCGAATTCCATTAGAGGATCAGGGCCGGGGCGTTCGGGCACAACACTCCACGAGGTTGATGCCGTCCAAGTAGCGACTGCAAGCGGACGCAATCAGTTGCGGAGCTCTGGGCTGACTGCCATAGCCGGTGTATCGCGGCCGGATTGTCAGCGTCGTCTATCCGTTGCGGTTGCGTTCCGATCTGCGCGGAAGGAGGGTTGAGAGTGACTCGGCCCGCCGCCGTCAAGCCTGAGCCGAGGACGAAGATTTCGTCCAGGGATACAGCCGTGGTTCTCAGGGTCGGTACGGACGTCGCGTCGGCTGTGGTGTCGGGGAGGTATCCGGTCCCGAAGCCAACAGTGATGTCCCGGTTAGTCAGGATGGTGACAGATGCAGTATCCGAGTTGTCGTTACTGCGATTAGCATCATATTGCGCGTCGGCAATTGCTTGCAGTTGATGCTCTCCCACCGCATAGCGCAGCGTTTTCCAGGTAAATTCGACGACGCGCGCTTCTCCTGGCCCTAAGGCGATACTCCTGCGGTACATAGTTTCCCGATGCGTCAAGTCCCGCAGTTTGATGGTGGCGCGGCCGGCATAAGGGCCGAGATTGCGCACGAAAGCGGCCACCTCAAGCCAATCGCCTTTGACCACCGGGCGCGACGACAAGTTGCGGGGATAAAGCTCTACCACCGCGAAATCAACGGCCGGCGGGAGCAATTCTACAGTGAAACTTTGGGTGGCAAGCGAGCCGAGTTCTATGCGGAAAGTGTGTGCACCCGGCAAGTAGCGGCTGGTGCGCCAGGTAAAAGTGGCGGTTCCGGTTGCTCCCGGCGCAGCTCGGGGCCGTCGGGTTTCGGGTTGCCTGTTGTCGGATGGGAAGTGCAGCGTCACCGGCAGGTAGGCAGAACTTGTCCCATCATTGCGTACCCCCACCGTTATCTCTACCGGATTGCCTACTACGGGCGATTCGGGCATTACCGATATGTCCACGATTGAATAGCGCAGTCGGGAAGGTACGTCGGGTTTGGACATCGCGCCGGCAGTTTGCCCTTCAGGGATGTCGCCTCCGAAGCCGATGGTAATTTCCCGGCCGGTCAGGATGGTGACGGAAGCAGCAGCGGCGGCATCGTTGCTGTGGTCAATGTCATTCCGTGCGTCAGCGGAGGCTTGAATGCGATGTTCTCCGACGGCATACCTCAGGGTTTTCCAGGTAAAGGCAACAGTTTCCGATTCTCCGGCTCCCAAAGTGACGGGCTCACTGTACATAACCTTGTCATGTGTCAAATTATGCAGTTTGACCTCGCCCCGGCCGGCATCCGGGCCCAGATTACGCACCAGAGCGCTTATCTCAACCCAATCGCCTTTTACAATCGGACGCGATAGGTCGGGAGGGTAAAAGTCTACCACGGCGAAATCAACGGTACGCGGGCGCAGTCTTATTGTGAAAGTTTGGGTGTCAACCAATCTGTCAGTGCCGAGTTCTACTCGGAAAATGTGTGTGCTCGGCGCATAATCGCCGGTGCGCCAGGTAAAAATGGCCGTGCCGACTTCCCCCGGCGCCAGGTAGGGGCGGCGGGTTTCGGGTTGCCGGTCGTCGGATGGAAAGTGCAGGGTTACGGGTATGTTGGCGGCGATTGGCCCGTCGTTGCGCACCGTTACCGTTATCGTCACCGGCTCGCCGACCATCGGGGTTTGCGGGCTGGTTGAGATGCTCTCGATAGCGGCGGTTATTACTTGCGGTGTAAGGCGGAATTGCAGTTCGGCGGAGGTGTCGCCAGCGGTGGCGTTGTTCTCGGCCAGGAGCCGGGCGGTCAAGGTATAAACGCCCGCGACGTAGTTGCGGGTTTTCCAGGTAAAAGTCGCAACCGCAGTTGCGCCGGGCTGAACCAGCGGCGATTTGCGCTCCGGCCTTTTATCCTCGGAGGGGAATATCAGCTGAACCGGGACGTTGACAGCGGTGTTGCCGTTATTGCGTACCGTAACCAGGATTTCGACCGGCTGGCTCCGCATTGCATCGCCAGCCGGGTTGCTGACGATGCCGGTTATCTCAACGTCCAGCGGTGGCGGGAGCAGATTCACGGCAAAGTGTTGGCCCGCCTCCGCGCCGACCTCTACCAGAAAAGAGTGCGATCCCGGCGCGTAATCGCCGGTGCGCCAGGTAAAAATGGCCGTGCCGACTTCCCCCGGCGCCAGGTAGGGGCGGCGGGTTTCGGGTTGCCGGTCGTCGGATGGAAAGTGCAGGGTTACGGGTATGTTGGCGGCGATTGGCCCGTCGTTGCGCACCGTTACCGTTATCGTCACCGGCTCGCCGACCATCGGGGTTTGCGGGCTGGTTGAGATGCTCTCGATAGCGGCGGTTATTACTTGCGGTGTAAGGCGGAATTGCAGTTCGGCGGAGGTGTCGCCAGCGGTGGCGTTGTTCTCGGCCAGGAGCCGGGCGGTCAAGGTATAAACGCCCGCGACGTAGTTGCGGGTTTTCCAGGTAAAAGTCGCAACCGCAGTTGCGCCGGGCTGAACCAGCGGCGATTTGCGCTCCGGCCTTTTATCCTCGGAGGGGAATATCAGCTGAACCGGGACGTTGACAGCGGTGTTGCCGTTATTGCGTACCGTAACCAGGATTTCGACCGGCTGGCTCCGCATTGCATCGCCAGCCGGGTTGCTGACGATGCCGGTTATCTCAACGTCCAGCGGTGGCGGGAGCAGATTCACGGCAAAGTGTTGGCCCGCCTCCGCGCCGACCTCTACCAGAAAAGAGTGCGATCCCGGCGCGTAATCGCCGGTGCGCCAGGTAAAAATGGCCGTGCCGACTTCCCCCGGCGCCAGGTAGGGGCGGCGGGTTTCGGGTTGCCGGTCGTCGGATGGAAAGTGCAGGGTTACGGGTATGTTGGCGGCGATTGGCCCGTCGTTGCGCACCGTTACCGTTATCGTCACCGGCTCGCCGACCATCGGGGTTTGCGGGCTGGTTGAGATGCTCTCGATAGCGGCGGTTATTACTTGCGGTGTAAGGCGGAATTGCAGTTCGGCGGAGGTGTCGCCAGCGGTGGCGTTGTTCTCGGCCAGGAGCCGGGCGGTCAAGGTATAAACGCCCGCGACGTAGTTGCGGGTTTTCCAGGTAAAAGTCGCAACCGCAGTTGCGCCGGGCTGAACCAGCGGCGATTTGCGCTCCGGCCTTTTATCCTCGGAGGGGAATATCAGCTGAACCGGGACGTTGACAGCGGTGTTGCCGTTATTGCGTACCGTAACCAGGATTTCGACCGGCTGGCTCCGCATTGCATCGCCAGCCGGGTTGCTGACGATGCCGGTTATCTCAACGTCCAGCGGTGGCGGGAGCAGATTCACGGCAAAGTGTTGGCCCGCCTCCGCGCCGACCTCTACCAGAAAAGAGTGCGATCCCGGCGCGTAATCGCCGGTGCGCCAGGTAAAAATGGCCGTGCCGACTTCCCCCGGCGCCAGGTAGGGGCGGCGGGTTTCGGGTTGCCGGTCGTCGGATGGAAAGTGCAGGGTTACGGGTATGTTGGCGGCGATTGGCCCGTCGTTGCGCACCGTTACCGTTATCGTCACCGGCTCGCCGACCATCGGGGTTTGCGGGCTGGTTGAGATGCTCTCGATAGCGGCGGTTATTACTTGCGGTGTAAGGCGGAATTGCAGTTTGGCGGAGGTGTCGCCAAGAGCGAGGTTGTTTTCCAGGAGGATCTCTGCGCGCAGGCCATGAACTCAGGGTTCGTAGTTGCGGGTTTTCCAAGTAAATGAGGCGATGGCGGCTTCCCCGGGCAGGATGCGCGGCGATTTGCGCTCCGGCCTTTTATCCTCGGCGGGGAAGGTCAGCTGGATTGGGACGTTCACCGCTGCGGAGCCGTTGTTCTGCGCCGTCACTTGGATCTCCACCCACTGTCCCTGCATGGCTTCTACGGGTGGCACGCTCACCATGCTGACCAACTCGACATCGGTGGTAACCGTTGGCGCGAGTCGATTCACCTCGAATCCTATAGCGTTGGCTGACGTGGCTTTGTTGTTAACCGCCAAGAGCTCGACCTGAACGTTCTGCACGCCGACGACCAGCTCGCCCGTCGGCACTTCGAAGGCCGATTTTTTGCGGTCGCCACCCGGTTTGACCATTATGGTCTCCGTGTGGAGTAGCTGCCGTTCGGAACCATCCGACGATACTCGGGCAACGTCAATTGCGGCCGGCTCCATTTCGCTGCCCTCATTAGATGCCTCGATAGACACCGAAAACGTGGTGTCGGAATGCGACAGCGTGGCCGGCTGCAAGTCGGCTGAGTGCAAAACCAGATCGACAGAGCCAAACACGGGACGGTTTAATTCATCCTTTATACGTCCTTTCCTGCCTTCCGCTGTGCCAAGACCCAGCATGATGTCGTCGGCAGGAACAATGTTGATATGCTGGGATGCGACCGCGGTATCGTTCCCTATATCG
Organism: uncultured Dehalococcoidia bacterium; assembly: GCA_964347975.1. Taxonomy (GTDB): domain Bacteria; phylum Chloroflexota; class Dehalococcoidia; order Lucifugimonadales; family UBA3495; genus Bin87. The sequence continues at coordinate 37,359 of CAYGAY010000026.1, read as the reverse complement.
ACATCGGCGAAGCCTTCGGGCGACGACACGGCGATGGCGGCTTGCACCGTCTCGCCGATGGCGTACGGAATGCCGGTCAGCGGCCAAAGAACTTCCGTTTCGAGCCGGCCGCCGGCTGGAACGAGGCATCCGGCACGACAGGCGTCTGTGCCGTCCACGATGGAAACGCCCGCATTTACGGTTGTCAAATCGACATTGACCACAACGTCTGCGGCGCAGCTGTAGTTGTAAATCTGGTAGCCCACGTATAGGCTCTCGTCAGGCCGATAGTTTGGAGGGTCAGCCAGGGGACCCATGAGTGTGTAAATAGCCAGGTCCACGCCGACATCCTCGACGCATTCTTCCGGGGCGTCAGGGTAATCGAAGGCTGAAAGGTAAAAATTGACGGGCGACTTGATGGCGTTATTGGCAGGGTCGTCGTCCTCCGAAACCTCAGCCGTCAACCGTAGCTCTCGTTGTCCGACCAGGGAGACCGGTCCCACCGGGGTCCACACCACGTTGACGCCCTGGGTCGCTCCCGGCTCAATGCCGACCACGTTGGTCATCGCGACCGGTTCAGTCGCGTTGTCAATGTACAAGCCGACCAAGGTGGACGCCGGCGCGTTGCCCAGATTGCTCAGGTTCGCTGAGACCGTCACAGATTTGCCGATTACGATTGCAGCGGGGGCGGTCATAGCGCTGGCGAAGGCTACATCGACCACTGCCTCCTCAAGGGTCACCACGACGTCGGCTCTATCGTCGATATCTTCCAAGTAATCAGGGGCTGCGGCTACCACCTGCAATGTATGCTCGCCGGCCGAAACTCCGGAGGTGTTCCAAGCCAGGTCAGCTGTAGCCGTCTCGCCGGCCGGAAGTGTGGCGATGGTGGCAGTGTCTATTGCCGCGGCGGGATTCCCGGCATACAGGCTGACGGCTACATCTTTCAGTTCGATGTTTCCCAGGTTTCTGACCTGAACGGCGAATCTAATCGGATTACCCACAACGGCGATGGCGGTCTCGGGAGAGACCGAAACGAGGTCAAGAGCATTGACCAGTCTCACACTCCAGCTGATCGCATTGTTGGTGTCGTCCGTGTCGCCATCGGCGGTGGCGGACACCCGGAGGGTATAAACACCCGGCAGCAGGCCGTCGGTATCCCAAACGATGAAGGCGGTGGACGATCCGTTGGCGCCGATGGATCCCATTGTGATGGTAACGGTAGGCTGGAACTCGCCAGTTGCTTCGTCGGTAGCGTCAAAGTGAAGCGAAACCGGCCCCGTGGCGTTGCTACTCTGATTCGTTGCCGTTACTGCGAATTCGATAACATCGCCCGCTAAAAGCGGCGCCGGGGGCATGGATAGCCCACTCAATTTCACGTCGATTTCGGGATGCGGGGTCGGCGTAGGCGTGGCCGTTGGGGTCGGCGCAGGCGTGGCCGTCGGGATTGGCGCAGGCGTGGCCGTTGGGGTCGGCGCAGGCGTGGCTGTCGAGGTCGGCGTAGGCGTGGCCGTCGGCGTGGGAGTGGCCGTAGGCGTGGCCGTCGGGATCGGCGTAGGCGTGGCCGTTGGCGTTGGCGTGGGCGCCGCCGTTGGCGTGGGCGTCGGCGTGGCCGTCGGGGTCGGGGCGGGCGTGGCCGTCGGGGTCGGCGTAGGCGTGGCCGTGGGGGTCGGCGTAGGCGTGGCCGTCGGGATCGGCGTAGGCGTGGCCGTCGGGATCGGCGTGGGGGTTGCCGTTGGGGGGGGTGTGGGCGTAGGCGTGGGCGTGGCCGTGGGCGTAGGCGTAGCCGTGGCCGTGGGCGTAGCCGTAGCCGTCGGAGGCGCGGTAGGAGTGAGTGTGGCAGTAGGCTCGGGAATTGGTGTATGTGCAGGCGTGGCCGTCGCCGTGGTTTCTGGTTCGGGGTTGACTATGTTTATCCATCTGGTCGAGATGACGGTGTTATTGGACGCGTCGTCGTCGATGAAGTCGGCCGGCGCATCGATTTTTACGGTGGCAACCACGTGTTCTCTGCTGGTGTTTGGATGCCGGTCCAAGTCCCACCCGACGTTGCCGTACAATGTTCCGCCGGAGCTGATCTCGCAGCTGGCCAAGCAGGCCATGTCGTCCGATTTGTCGGTATTGTGAATCACCTTGCCGCTCACCGAGCCACGCAGTTCCACTGTAACGGTGACCGTTTTGTTGCAACTGGAGTTAACTACATCGTAATAGATACCAAGGTTGTCGCCGGCAACGTAATCGGGTGGGTCTTTGAATGAATAGTCGATCCTGTCGAATAAGTCCCATCCTTCGGTCATTGTGATGCTCACGTCGTCAACACAATCTTGCTGCGATGCCGCGTCCCCGACGGCATCCGGCGCGAATATGGTCAGGGCCAGGCAGACGGTAGCCGCCGCGAAAGCTGCAACCAGCAGGACGACGCGGGGGCGGAGGGCGTTCATTGCCGACCGTCGCCGAACGGGTAGGCCGCTGAGACTATGACCCCGGCTTGTTATAGAGGAGCATCACCACGCCGGTGGCAGTATCGTTTTCCGACACGGTAACGGACATTTTGTGCAGGCTGGTCTGGTGGTCGCTTTTTTCATCCGTTGGTCGCTCAATAACGAATTCTGCAACACGTAACAGGGTCGTCTCGCCGGCGGTCACTACGGTTTCCCGGTCGAGAGCGACGCTGGCGCTAACGGGGTCTCCACCAATGGAATAACGGCTGGTTATCAACACGGCCGCCGATGCCTGTACATCGGCTATGGCGGGCGGGATGACGAAGTTCACGGGTTGGGACGTCCCTGCTTCGGCAACGTTGTTGAATAGCAGGAACGCGTTACACTCAACATTATCCCAGTCGTAATAGCCGACGTCGTTGTGGGTAATGGTTGAGAGTTCCGGGTTATGCGCTGTTCCTGCGTTCAACACCTCGTTGATCGCCAACACAAGCAGGTTCTGTTCGAGGTGTTCGGTAACCTCGCTACTGTCAGGGGAGTTGCTTCCTATAACATCATATCGCCAGATGGCTGCCGCCGGCTCGCCGACCGGCAAGTATGCTACTACCCAACCCCGATCATCGTAGTACACCGTGATGTTCCTGGGCTCCACCAATCTGCCGACACCAACTGCCGGGTGCATTGGGAGTACCACGATGCCGAAGTTGCTCCCCAAATACCGGGGCGAGCCAGAGCCTGCGCGAGCGCCATTTATGTCCTCGGGGTCATCCACCAGGGTCTCGGTGATGGCGGCCACATTGAGTCGAGGCAATTCACTGGAGTTATCGTCAGAGCTGGTCCGCTCCGGGACGCGGTAATAGGCCGAAAATCCGGCTTCGTCCTCGCGAAACGCCGTTTCATCCTCTTCCTGGGTGGACACTGCAAAGTGAATGGGAGCCCGCAACGTGAATACGCTCTCCATCCTGGTGTCTACGTGACTGCTTTCCGCCGGCGGGCCATCAGCTAACCGCCAGGCCACAGTCGCCGCCGCGACCGCAATCATCGCCCACCGGATACCTGATGAGTTAATCAGTAGTTCGGAGAACAGTTTTGGTCTCATGGTGATAATACAATCGTACTATTCAAGATTTGGCGGCATTCTAAAGTTTTGCAATTTTTTGTCAAGTTTCAAAAAATTTCACAAACTCTAACTTCTGGCGACTCCAAAAACGGGCGCGCGTGCCGGCCGGAATCATTTCAAAATCCTTTATCATTGCGTAGGCAGCGCCGCAATTGCTATCCTGCTCAGCGCCGCCGGTGGGGTATAATGCCGCGCAGCGTCGCTTTTGGTGGAGCGCCGGTCGCACAAGCTATGTCCGCAGAGGTTCAGTATGACTACCGCTAACACTACTGCCGCTGCCCCGCACTCCCCAGGGCATTTCGAGTTTCCGGACCCGCCGGAACGCGAGCCGGACGATATGACCAGCTTCGACCAATTGGCCACTACTGGCAACGTTCATCACTTGATACAGCACTTGGGCAGCCCGGCAACTACTCTTGTCGCCGGCGAGCGCTACCTCAGCCTGGCGCCAACTCGTGACATGACCGGGCTGCGGTATCCCGACCTGCTGATCGCTTTTGACGTGGACCCGGCCGCATATCACCGGAGCAACGCCTACGTTATCTCGGAGCAGGGTAAGCCACCGGACTTCGTGCTGGAGATAGCCTCGCGACGGACGGGGCGCGAGGACGTGACAAATAAGCGGGACGACTACGCCGCGCTGGGCATCCTGGAATACTGGCGGTTTGATGAGACTGGACGTTATCACGGGGCGCGGTTGGCCGGCGACCGGTTGGTTGACGGCAAGTACGAGACTATCAGTATATTTGAGCTGGACGATGCGGTTTTGCAGGGATACAGCACGGTACTGAACCTGAACCTCCGCTGGAAACGCAACGGGTTAAGATGGCACGACCCGGCTACCGGCCGGCACATCTTGACCTACGATGACCTCCGTCGCAGTTCTGCCATTGCTGAAACCCGCGCCAACCAAGAGCGAGCGGCTCGCATCCGGGCCGAAACACAGGTTCGAGAGCTGGAAGAACAACTCCGGCGGCTACGCGGCAACTGACCCCAGCATCCCGTAACCCGGCAGCCGACCTGGCAGTGAGGCTCACTATGAAAGTTGCCGTCCTTGATGATTATCAGAGCGTGGCCGCCGATATGGCCGATTGGGCCAGCCTGCCGGATGCCATCGAAGTAACGTTTTTCAGAGACCACTTGGCCGACGAGGATGCGCTGGCGCAACGGCTGGCCGACTTTGACGTCGTGATGGGGATGCGGGAGCGGACCGCATTTCCCCGCTCTCTGCTGCAACGGCTGCCGGCCTTGCGCTGCCTCATCACCACCGGCGCGCGCAACGCATCGTTTGATACTGACGCAGCCACCGAGTTGGGCATCACCGTTTGCGGCACACCGGGGGCCGGCGAAGGGCCGACGGAACTCACCTGGGGCCTCATCCTCGGCATACTCCGCCAGATACCGCAGGAACACCGGGCCACTCGGGAGCAGGGCAAATGGGGCATCCATGTCGGCGCCAGCCTGCAAGGCAAGACGCTGGCTCTGCTGGGGTTGGGGCACATCGGCTCGCTGGTGGCCCGGGTGGGCAACGCATTTGATATGCGCGTCATCGCCTGGAGCCAGAACCTGACGGCGGAACGGGCCGCCGAGTGCAACGCGACGCTGGTGGACAAGGACACGCTCTTCGCCGAGGGTGACGTGGTTTCAGTCCACGTGCGGCTGAGCGACCGTACCGTAGGGTTGGTGGGAGCGCGCGAGATCGGCCTGATGAAACCGACGGCCATCCTGGTGAACATCTCGCGCGGCCCCATCGTTGACGAGGCGGCGCTGGTGGACGCTTTGCAGCACCGGGCCATCAGCGGCGCAGCGCTGGATACCTTTGACGTGGAGCCATTGCCGGCCGGACACCCGTTCCTCACCCTGGACAACACTCTGATCACGCCTCATGTGGGCTACGTTACTGATGACGGTTATCGGGCCTTCTACGCCGGCGTGGTGGAGAACATTCGCGCGTTTGCGGCCGGCGAACCGGTGCGGGTCATCAATCCCGACGTGCTGCAAGCCGCTAATTTGCGGGGGGCGGAATGAGCGACTGGCGCAGTTGGCAAGTGGCCTTGATGCCATTAGCGGACTGTGCTAATGTCAACAGCATCTGATGACTTGCAGTGACATCAGGGAGGATGCGAAATGTCAACCCAAATTACGGTACGCTTGCCGGATGAACAGACGGCAGCTCTGGACACGGCGGCGGCGGCGCTCAAGCGCAGCCGGGCTGAAGTAGTTCGCCAAGCCGTAGAGCAATACTTGGAAGATTTTGACGACCTGTCCGTAGCGGTAGAGCGGCTGCGAGACCCCGCCGACCCGGTTCTCGATTGGGATGAGGTCCGGCGTGAGCTACTCGGTTCGGATTAAGGGCAGCGCGGCAAAGGAACTGGCGCGCCTGCCGCGTGATGCCAGAGCACGCCTCATCGAGGCCATCGACGGGCTTGGCGAACAACCGTTGGCCGGCGCCCTGCTTAAGGGAGGACTGCGTGGGCTGCGCCGCCGGCGCGTCGGCAGCTATCGGGTCGTGTACGAAGTGCTGGACGACGAGTTGGTGGTGCTGGTGATACGTGTAGCGCACCGTCGGGAGTCGTATCGTTGATGGCAAGCGGGAACGACGGAACAAAGTTGCAACAGGAGAAATCGCGCAATGAAGGCCCTGCGAATTGAAGAGTACGGCAGCGTTGAGGTCCTGGAGTGGAAGGATACTCCGGATCCAACGCCCAGCCCTCACCAGGTTCTCATCAAGGTGGACGCCGCCGGCGTTAACTACGCCGACCTGATGCGGCGGCAGGGCAACTACCCCGGGCCTGACCTGCCGGCCACGCTGGGGCTGGAGGCGGCCGGCGTCATCACCGCGCTGGGTTCCGACGTCACCGACGGCCGGCTCGCCGTGGGCCAGAAGGTGATGGCCATGGGACCGCAGGGGCAGGCCGAGTACGTCTCAGTCAACCACAATTTTGTGTTCCCGTATCCCGACGGCATCGACCCGGTACAGGCCGGCGGTATGCCCATCACCTTCCTTACCTCGTACCATCTGCTGAAGACGCGGGGCGCGATGCATCCTGGCGATACCGTGCTGATCCAGGCCGGCGCGTCGGGGGTCGGCACCGTGGCCATCCAGTTGGCCAAGGAATGGGGCGCCCGGGTGGTCGTCACCGCCTCCACCGAGGACAAGCTGGAACTGTGCCGCTCCCTGGGAGCAGACGTGACTATCAACTACACCGAGGCCGACTTTGAGGACGAGGTGAAGGAACTCACTGACGGACGCGGCGTGGCGCTGGCGCTGGAATGCGTGGGTGGGCCGGTACTGGAGAAGTCGGTGCGCTGCGTGGCCTCCTACGGGCGATTGGTGAGCTACGGCAACGCCAGCGGACAGCCGGCCAACCTGTCCGCCGCCGACATCACGACGCTGAACCGCACCGTCATCGGGTTCAGCATGGGGCGCTCTCCCATCGGGTCGCTGGACCACCAGGGCGCGATGAACGACCTGATCCCAATGATCACCGACGGCCGGCTCAAGCTCATCGTGGACCGGGTGCTGCCCATGTCGGAAGCCGGCAACGCACACTTGCACCTGGCCTCGCGTGGCACCCGGGGCAAGGTGATCCTGACTCCGTAAACCGGCAGTCTGCCGAGGGGTGATAATGAACGCTGCCGCCCGTTATGCCGCCATATGCGACACGGCTTTGCAGTCCGAAAGGCTGTCCGACATCAACGATCCGGGAGACCCGTGGGGCGACTGGGCTGAGCTGTTTCGGCTGGACCCGCTCCGGCCGCTGGGCGGCAACCTGGCGACTTTGGCCGGGTATTTGAGGGAAACCGACCGTCTGGTTGACGTGGGGGGAGGAGCCGGACGGGTATCATTGGCGTTGGCGTCCCGCGTGGCGGAAGTGGAACTGGTGGAGCCCTCCGACGGGATGCGCGCCCAGTTCCTGGCGGCCCGCGATGAGGCAGCCATCACCAACGCCGCGGCCAGCGGCGACTGGTGGATGGATTCGCCAGCGACCGGGGATGTGGTAACGGTTTCAGATGTAACCTACTTCGTCAGCGACATCGTACCCTTCGTCGCCAAGTTGCATAACAGCGCGGCGCGCCGGGTGATGATTACGGTTTGGCGACCGACGCCGGACGATATGTACGCCGCGCTACGCGCCACCGTGCTGGGCGGAGATTACGCGCCGCTGCCCGGACTGCCGGAGCTGGCGGCGGCGCTATGGGAGATGGGATTGCTGCCCGAAATCCGGCCGCTGCCGGAATTGCCCTGGTGGTATCCGGAGGCGGCCGGCGGGTTGTCCCGAGCGGCGGCGATTGAGTTCGCGGTGGCGCAGCTTGGGAATGCTGATGAAAACGTCCGGAATCTGGCTGAAGCCAACTTTGAGCGGATATTTCAGCGTGATGACGAAGGGTTCACTCCGCGCTGGCTCAGCTCGGCGCGGGAAATACTGATTACCTGGGAGACGCACGGCCGGCAGTTGCCGCCGTAAGGAAAGTTGGAATGGAAAGGATTGGCGTGGCGTTCGCCGGCGGCGGTATGTCGCCGCTGGAAGTGGTTGAATGCGTGCGGCTGGCTGAAGAACTGGGCTATGAATCGGCGTGGGTTGCCGAGGGGCACGGCGGCGACCAGTTTTCCATACTGACCGCCGGCGCGTTGGCGACGACGCGGATCAAGCTGGGCACCAGCATCAGCAGCGTTTTCGTCCGCAGCGCGCCGACCATCGCCATGGCGGCGGCGTGTGTGGATCACTATTCCGGGGGGCGGTTCATCCTGGGTCTGGGCAGCAGCCACAAGGTGCAGGTGGAGCCGGAGCACGGGCTGGAGTTCTCCGGGGCTATCCCGCGAGTGCGTGACACGGTGGCGATAGTGCGCCGTCTATTGAGCGACGGCGTGTTGGAAAACTATCGCGGAGAGGCCATCAACATCGACGCCTTCGACTTCCACTTCCCGGTCCTGCGGCCCGAAATGCCCATCTACCTGGCGGCCGTGTTCCCCAGAATGTTGGAAATCGCCGGCGAGATCAGCCAGGGCATCCTGCTGACCTGGTGCACGCCGGAACACGCCCGGACGGCGGCGCAGCACGTCGCCATCGGAGCCGAACGGGCCGGCGCCAGCCCCGACCAGTTGGAGATAGCAACGCTGGTAGGAGTTGCCGCGCCGGGGGGCGACAACGACGGCATGCGCCGGGTGGCCGCCGCCTATGCCGGCCGGTTCCCTCGCTACCGCCGCCTCATGGCCGAGGCCGGCTTTGCCGACGAGGTGGAGATGGTGCGCCGCGCCTGGCGGCAGGGCAACGTCGCCGAGGCCGAGGCGCTGGTGCCGCGAGGTCTCATCAACCGGATGTCGTTGCCGTCGGACCCTGGAGCGCGGAAGGAGCGGCTGGCGGAGTACCGGGAGGCGGGTATCACGTTGCCGATAATCGCGCCACGAGTGGCCGGCCAAAACGCCGGCGAGACGGCGCGGGAGATCATCCGCGCCAACGCGCCGGCGTAGCGAAAGCGGTCGCGCCGATTATTCGTCGGCGGGCAGCCAGGGGGACCAGAGGGTCAACGGGATGGTGACGGAGACGCGGGGCTGATCCCCGACCACGGCGGTGGTGTGGCCTTGACCGGTGAGGTCGTCGGCCAACAGTACGTCGCCGGCTCCGAATCGACGCTTGGTGCCGTCGCCGATGCCAACTTCCATCTCCCCGGACAGGGTGATGACGTACTGCCGGCGCGGAGCGGTGTGCCAGTCGGAGAAGTAGCCCGGCTCAAAGCGGCGGAAGTTGACGCCGGGAGTCACCTGCATCCCGCTGTGAACGGAGCGCTCGCCGGGCAGGTCCAGGTCTTGGAAGTGGGTTTGGCCGTCGTCTCCAGTGTAGATGCGAACGAATGCCATGGTAAATCCTCCTGTTGTCAGATCATTCCCATTGGGATGGGAAAGGGTTTTGCGACAGATGCAGCCGGGCCGCTGGGTTTCCGCCGATATTCTAGCGCATTGCGGCGTCGGCTTGTTGACAGGCCCCGGTGAATGTGATAATTTTCACCAGCCAAAAACGGGCTACGTGACTTCTGCCGAATCATACCGGCTACCCACAGTCCACCAGCCCGACATCCAGCCGTTCCAGAGCAGGTTCAGCCCCCAAAATGCCGCAGACCGACCCCAACGCGATGAACGCAGCGTTCTGGAACGATGTCAGCCTCTGGCTGACTTACCTCTGGATCTACTTCCCCCTCATCATCCTCTTCGCGTTCTGCATGCTTATCGCTCATGGACTGATCCCGTCGGGCGTGCGGACCGGAACCTATCCGGCGATGTTCTCCCGTTTGCGTATCCCGCTCACTGTAATTGGTGTGGGCGCGCTGGCCGGCGCGGTGGTGATGATGATCCTGACCATTACACAAACGCCGGTTACGCTGCTCAACGTCTGGGACCGACTGTTTGTATAAACGCCGGGCTACGCTCGCCGCAAACGCAAGCCTGGCTCAGGGTCGTTACGCGACGCCACGCCGCCAACACCATCCGACGCTTCCCGTAAACCCGCCCACAGACCTTCTCAAGCCAAATGCCGCCCCTGCCGCCAACTCGACAGCTCATCCCCCTGGCAATCGCCGGGTTCGTAGTCACCGCCATCGTCGCCTTCATTCTGGTGGTGCTGTTTATATCCTGGTTTTCCAACCCCCCTTTCGGGTGGGGCAACGCGCCTGACCAACCCATACCTTTCCCCCACACGGTTCACGCCGGGTCGCCGGAAGAAGGGGGCCACGCCATCCAGTGCGAGTTCTGCCACCGCAACGTCGCCACCGGAGCTGCGGCCACCGTGCCGGCGGTGGAGGTGTGCGTGATTTGCCACAAACAGATCAATGGCAGCAACGTCACAGCTGCCGCTCGGGAGCAGATTGAGGAACTCAATCCGGACCAACTGGTCAACATCCAGCGGGCGCTGGACAAGCACAATGAAGGGCGCCCCATCGACTGGGAGCGAGTCCACCGAATGCCCGATCACGTCCGGTTCGTCCACGAAGCGCACCTAAGATTCCTGACCCAGGGCGAACCGCGTACGGTCACCTTGCCGGTGGGCGACGAAAAGCCCATTAACCTGCCCGTTACGGTGCCCGAGGCCTGCTCCGTGTGTCATGGCGACGTGGCCCATATGCAGGAAGTCCAGCCTCAGCAGGGCCAGTCGCTCAAGATGGGCACTTGCCTGGACTGCCATCGGGAACACAACGTAAGCACAGACTGTACAGTTTGTCATAAGTAGATTGACGCAAGAACGACACACGCCGACGCCGGATTGCTGAACACGGACTTTCTCCAATGAAACTGACGCGCCGCAACTTCCTCGCCTGGGCTGGCATCGCTGCAACGGGAGCGATTGCCTGCGACCTGTTTGACGACGAACTGCGGGTGCAGAGCCCGGCGCTGATCCCGGAGGACCTGGTCAAGGGACGGGACAACTGGTACGCCACTTATGACAGTTCGGTTCCCGGTGGGCAGGGCATCCTGGTGCGCGTGATGGAGGGCCGGGCCAAGAAAGTGCGCGGCAACCCCCGTTTCCCTACCAACCAGGGCAAACAGTCCGCCGCCGCCGACGCCATTTTGCAGTCGCTGTACCACCCTGACCGCATCGCCGGCCCGATGCTGCGCAATGGGCCGCGCGGCTCCGGGCAGTTCCGCTCCATCAGCTGGGAGGAGGCGCTGAACCGCTTCAACGCGGCGGTGGACGCCCACAGATCGCGGATGCTGCTGATAACCGAGGCGCGGGGGAGCAGCTTTGCCCGCATTTGCGCCGCATTCGCTGACGCCTTTGGGGGGCGGCACGTGGCCTTCGGCGGCGCCGACGACGATTCGGCCTACCGCGCCGCCGTCCGCGATACCCTGGGCAGCGACGGCCTGCCCTACCACGACATCGCCAACGCGGAAACCCTGGTGGGTTTCGGCTCGGACTTCCTGTCCACCTGGGGCAGCCCCACCACCTACGAAGTCGCCTACGGCAAGTTCCGCTCCGGCGATAGTACCGGGCACCGGGGGCGGCACTATCAATTTGACCCCCGCTATTCGCTAACCGCCGCCAACTCTGACAAGTGGCTGCCCATTGCCCCCGGCTCCGAAGGCTACGCCGCCCTGGCGCTGGCGTGGACGCTGATTAATATGGGTATGGTCGAGGGCGATATTGACCGGCTGACCAATGGCCAGGGCGCGGCGGCGTTGAACGATTTTCGTCCCGACGCCGTAGCCGGCGCCTTGCAGATTCCCGACGCCGCGTTGGGCGGCGACACCATCGCCCATTTCTTTGAGGAACTGGCTGGCAAAATGGGGCATGGCGGCCTCGCCATCGGCGGCGGGGGTGGGGCTGGCGCTTACAGCAACGGCAAGTTCAACGCTGAGGCCGTTCTGTCCCTCAACTATGTGCTGGGAAACGTGGGCAAAGCTGGCGGCTTGCTGCCCGACCCCGGCAGCCCGGTATCCGATACGACAGCCGTTGCGCCCGTCGCGACGCTGGCCGACTGGCAGGGCATTTCCGGCGACATCGCCGTCGGGGCAACCGGGATGGTCATCGTCCATAACGCCGACCCGGTGCATGGCCTGCCCGCCGGTATCGGGCTGCGCGACGCGCTGACTAATGAAAGCGTCGCCATCATCAGCGCCAGCCCCTTTATCGACGAGACTACCGTTATGGCCGACCTGCTGCTGCCGGACCGGGCTGCCCTGGAGGATTGGGGCGACCACCTGCCCGACCCGATGCCCGGCTACCGCGTCTATGCCGTGCAGCAGCCGGTGGTGAACCCGCTGAGCGACCTTGACCCGCGCAGTTTCCCCGATGTTTTGCTCACCGCCGCCGCTGATTTGGGGCAGGGAAGCATGATGCCGGGGGAGAACTACGAGGCGATAATACGGGCCAATGTTGAGGGCCAATTAGGCGCTGATTTCACCGATACTCTCAAAAGCGGCGGCCGGTGGGACGAAAGCGCCACCGGCAATGCGCCCCGGCCGCCCAGCGGGCTGCTCAACGACATCGCCAGCCGGGCGCGACCGGCTCAGGAGCAGGGTTCCGGCAATTTTGCGCTGCTGCCCTTTGCCCATCACACGGTGCTGGACGGACGCAACGCCCATCTGCCCTGGGCGCAAAACGCTCCCGACCCGCTGACTACGGTGGCATGGCAAACTTGGGTTGAAATCAACGAAAAGCAAGGCCGGGAGATGGGGCTGCGAGAGGGCGATGTGGTCATCATCAGTGCCGCCGGTGGATCCATGCGCGCGTTGGTCTATCTCAACCCCGGCGCGCCGCCGAATACCGCCGCCGTGCCCATGGGCGGCGGGCGGCAAGCCGGCTCCGACTACGCCACCGGCCGGGACAGTCGGGAGAGCGGCAACGTAATGTCGATTCTGGCCGTCGCCGCAGTAGACGGTTCGGGCGGCTTGGCCTGGAGCGGCAACCGTTGCACCATCACGCCTACCGGCGACAGCATGGCCGTATCGAAGCTGGAAGGCGGCTACACCAGCCGGGAGGTTGGAGCGCATCCGGTCGAACAGGTTTTCAAGAGCGTTACCGAGGAGGAACATCACTAGCCGTCGGCCTCTTACACCGACCCCGGTGATGACTGCAAAATGCCAAACGCCGAGTTTCCGCACAAGTGGGGAATGGTTGTCGACCTGGACAAATGCACGGGCTGCCAGGCCTGTGTGATTGCCTGCCAGGCGGAGAACAACATCCCCATCAACACCAAGGACTACTTCCTTCAGAACCGGGCCTACGAGTGGATCCGCATCGAGCGTTACTGGGAGGGGGAATACCCCAACATCAAGGCGCGGTTCATGCCCATCCTCTGCCAGCACTGCGAGAACGCGCCCTGCGAGCCGGTGTGCCCGGTGTATGCCACTTACCACAACGAGGAAGGCCTGAACGTGCAGGTCTATAACCGTTGCGTGGGGACCCGATACTGTATCAACAACTGCCCCTACCAGGTGCGGATGTTCAACTTCTGGCATCCCAACTGGCCAGCGCGGCTGGAAAACCAGCTGAATCCCGATGTGACGGTGCGGACCCGGGGCATCACCGAGAAGTGCACCTTCTGCGTCCAGCGCATCCGGCGGGCCGAGATTGACGTTGAGGCGCGGGGCGGCCAACGGCTGAACGACGAGCGCATGGCCGGCGGCAACTATGACCCGGCCTGTGTGCAAGCCTGCCCCACCAACGCCCTGATGTTCGGAGACTTGATGGATGACAGTACTGCCATCAAGCCGTACTTTGACGACGTGAACGCGAACCCGGGGCACGGCGAGCACGACCGGGTCACCCGGGGCTACCGGCTGCTGGAAGAGATGAACACTCGTCCCAACGTTATCTATCTGAAGAAAGTTGACCAGTATCCGCTGGCCAATGGGGGCGGACACTAATGGCTAGCGAAGCGCAGCCCCAAACCGCGCACGCGGCCCATGCTCAGGAGCACGGGGCTCATGAACATGGCCACTTCGGCCCGGAGATGTGGGTCATACCCGAACGCTCCGGGCTTGTGGCCGACGTAACTGCGAAGAGCCAGTCCGGCTCCGGCCTGCTCCGTATGGTGTTCATCACCGGCGGCGTGCTGACCATCCTGGGCATTGTGGGGTTCGTGCTGAAGTTGGCGACCGCGGGTTTCTCCGACCATAAAGCCTGGGGTTTCTACGTTGCGGCCTTCGCCTTTGTCTTCACGCTGACGGCTTCGGCGCCGCTGGCGGCCTGCGCCTTCCGGTTCACCAAGAGCCACTGGCGCCGGCCCCTGTCCCGCATCGCGGAGCTCTTCTCTCTGGTCAGCGTGGTCAATATCCTGCTGTTCATACCGGCGCTCATTGCCCTGCCCGACATCGGAGTGATGACGGACAGCGGCGAGGCGATGGTACGTCGCTCCATCTGGTTCCAGGAACTGAACAACCCGGCCGGCTGGCTTATGGCCGCCATGGTCGGACTGGCCTTCTGCTCCCTGGCGATCCTGTGGCTGGCGGCAATGCCGGACATGGCCCAGAGCCGGGGACTGGTAAGCGGGTTCAAAGCCTCGCTGTACCAACGGCTGGCCGGTGGTTGGTACGGCACCAAGCGACAGTGGCAGATCCAGAAGGCCGGGCTGGCTATCCTGGGCGCGTTCTACTTCATGCTGGTGGTGTTCGTGCAGTTCCTCATCGTCAGCGACTTCGCCATGGCGATGATACCGGGCTGGAAGGACTCAATCCTGCCGCCCTTCTACACGGTGATCAGCTTCCAGAGCGGTCTGGCGTTGATCCTGGTGGCGGCCTACGCCTTGAGACGCTGGGGCGGTTACCGGGAGTATATCGGTCAAGCGCCCTTCTGGGCAGCCAGCAAAGTGCTGCTGGGCCTCACCCTCCTGCATACCTATCACCTGTTCGCGTTCTTCATCACCTACTGGTACGGCAGGCTTGAGGTTGAGCAGGCGATCCTGAACTATTTGATGTTCGACTCGTACATCGGCATCTTCTGGGCGCAGCTGTTCTTCACCTTCTTCATACCGTTCCCGATACTGGTATCCAACCACGCCCGGCGACAGGGCTGGGGCGCGCCGCTGGCCGGTGTGTTCATCCTGGTCGGCCTGATGCTGTGGCACGTGCGTATCTTTGCGGCAGCGTTCGCCGCTGCGCCGGCCGACCTGCACGGCCTGTATTTCCTGCCCTCCGAGGCGTTCGCGCTGCCCGCGCTGCTGCTGCCGGCGCCTGGCGCCACCTTCCCTGATCTCTGGGATATCTTCATGCTGTTGGGCGGAGTGGGTATCGTGTTGCTGATGTTCCGCGTCGGCACGATGCTGCTCCCGCCGCTGTCTATGTGGGAAGTGAAGGAAGGCTCTATGTACCAGCGGGTTGACACGTTGATTCGGGGACGCTACCTGGTGCTGGCAAAGCCGGAGTAAGACAAAATGCAGGAAGGCAAAGCCCTACCCGCAGCGCAGGTGAACCGGGACCTGCTGCGGTCGATACTGGAAACGCCGCGCTGGTACTGGCCGGTGGTGTCGCTGCTGGGCATAATAGTGCTGGCGGCCGCCGTCGCCATCGGCATAATGATTGACCAGGGGCTGGGTTGGGCCACGGGCCTGAACTACAAGGTGGCGTGGGGGTTCTTCATCACCAATTTCGTGTTCTGGATCGGTATCAGCCATGCCGGCGTGATGCTTTCGGCAATTTTGCGCCTGGCCAAGGCGGAATGGCGCCGACCGGCGACGCGGGCGGCCGAAGTGCTGACCATCTTCTCCCTGATGACGGCAATGATCATGCCGATCATCCACACCGGGCGACCATGGCGCATCCTATACTGGGCATTCCCCTACGACTTCGCTCGTGGCGTCTGGCCCAACATTCGCACGCCGCTGGTGTGGGATCCGTCGGCCATTTTGACTTACCTCACCTCCTCCACCCTGTTCGTGATCATCGCGCTGGTGCCGGACTTCGCGGTGCTGCGCGACCGGACTACCGGCTGGCCGAAAATCGTGTACACCATGCTGGCCATGGGTTGGGAAGGGAACCCGCGTCAGTGGAAGCTTCAGATAATCGCGGGGGTCCTGCTCTCGGCTTTGATTCTGCCGGTGTTTGTATCCGTGCACTCTATCGTGTCCTGGGACTTCGGCATGGCGGTAGCCATCAAGTCGTGGCACAGTACCGTGTTCGCGCCCTACTTCGTGGTGGGGGCGGTCCACTCCGGCGTGTCGGCGGTGGTGTTCGCCATGATCCTGCTGCGCTGGGCCTACGGTTGGCAGGACTATATCCGCCACGAGCATATTGATGCGCTGGGGCGGCTGCTCATCGTGGTCGCCACCGGATGGTTCTATTTCCTGGTTATGGAGATCATCTTTGGCATCTACGGTTTGGAAGGCGACGAGCTGGCGGTTCGCGCCCTGCAGTTCCTGCCCGGCGATCACGGCGTAGCGTACAACGTCTGGATGATTATTTTCGTGGGCATCACCTACTTCCTTCCGGTCATCCTGTGGCTGCCCCGGGCGTGGCGTCGCAACCTGTGGATAATGTCGGCGGCGTGCATCTCGGTGAACGTGGGCATGTGGCTGGAGCGTTACCTGTTGTTCGTGCCCGGCCAGGCCAACAAGCAATTCCAGACCTTCACCTGGAACGACTACTTGCCCAACTGGCCGGAAGCCCTCATTGTGGGCGCAACCTTCGCCTTTGTATCCATGCTGATGCTGCTGTTCAGCCGAGTGTTCCCGCTGGTGCCGCTGTACGACATCAAGGAAGGCGACATCCTCAAGACGGAAATGCAGATCGGGCGCCGCACCGTGCCGGCCACGTTCAGAGAGGACTGACTGAGTAAAGGCGATTGGAGGAACAGGCCCTGATGAAAACTTACCATGCAGCAATAATGGTTGTTGCCTTAGCGGTCACGGTTGGCCTTGGCCTACTAGCACTCCCACCCACGTCGGAGGCGTATCGCATATTCGAGTGCGAGGACGATGTGTACACCCGTTGGTCAGCCAACAGTACGACTTACGACGTAACTGACGGCGATTTCCCTGAATGGTGGGAGAACGAGATAAAGGCGGCTGCTAACATCTGGAATGCCAGTAGCGGCGCAGACTTCAGATTCCACCACTACACCGGATCCGCCCATGACTGGACGAAGAGACCTGAGGAATGGAATGACCGTATCGCAGATCTACCTGACCGGTCGTCGGCCGGACCAGAACTAGTCGTGAAGGTCAAGGGGTTATATCCAGATTGGGATCTCAACGACATGGTCAAGCGTTCCGACGCTGTGGTGATCGGGATACTTGATGACGTGCTTGACACCAAGCAAGAACCAGACAAGACTAGAGACACACCGAAGTTCTACTACGCATTCAAGGACTTCAAGCTGACCGTTGAAGACGCCCTACATCCCAAGGTCAGCTTGCCTCCTACGATAGCGGTTTTGGCAGAGACCGGATTGACTCCCGGCGACAGTAACATCATGGTCGTCAACGAGGCCTCGATGCCAGACTACGAAGTCGGCGAGCGAGTGCTATTGTTCCTGCGAAGTTTGGATGACCCCAAGCACGAGACTGGACCGGGAGGGCAAGTTCCAGACGGATACGACAGGAGCGGCTATTACATCACCATTGTCGGCGCATTGTACGGCAAGATGTCCCCTAGCAAAGAGGAGTGGGCGGACTCGCGCACCGGCAAGGTAGTGTCCACCTCCGATATCGAGTCCGCTATTGAGCGGAACAAAAGCGATTAGTACTCGGTCAACTGAGAAATCGCAGATACTTTGAGTACAGTCAAGATGCACGCGCAACAGCGGCTTGGTGCGGTCGCCTATCTAGAATACTTGCCATACCAGGACTGTGGGTAATAGGATTATCGTCATGGCCAAGCAAGCAATACTGGGACTGTTCCAGGACGCCGAGTCCGCCGCCACCGCCGGCGACGCGCTCAAGGATGCCGGGATCCCCGACACCGACTACGACTTCCTCACCGATGCGCCGTACCCGGAAGGTTCGCTGGGTGAGCGCGAGGAACCGCACCGTTTGTACCTGTACCCCTTCATCGGCGCGTTGCTGGGCCTATCGTCCGGCATCATGATCACGGCGATGACGCAGGTTGCTTATCCACTGGTCACCGGCGGAAAACCCGTGCTGTCGCTGCCGCCCATGGCTGTAGTTTGCTACGAAGGCACCATGCTGGGCGCGATCCTGTTCACCGTAATTGGCATTATCTTCGAGTCCCGGCTGCCCAAGTTCCAGCTGGGCATTTACGACGACCGCATCACCCAGGGTTTCCTGGGCCTGCGGGTGAACGCCGAGGAAGAGCAGAGCCGGGAGGTGGTGCAGATAATGAACGCGGCAGGCGCCGTAGACGTCAAAACGGACGAGTAAGCAGCAAGGGCCGGATTTATCGCTATGGCAACGCAAGCAATTCTGGGACTGTTCGATGACGCCTCGGCGGCCGCCGATGCCGGCGACGCGCTGAAAGCGGCCGGCGTTCCGGAAACGGACTACCACTTCCTGACCGATGTTCCCTATCCCGAGGGAGCGTTCGGCGAAAGGATGGAAACACACCGCCTGTTCTGGTGGCCGCTCATCGGGGGGGCCATAGGGATAATTGTTTCCCTGGTGGTTGCCGGCGTGACCCCGTTGGCGGTCCCGATGTTCACCAGCGAAATGCCCATTCTGGCAATGCCGCCGCTGGCAGTCATCTGCTACACCGGCGGAATACTGGGAGCAATCTTGTTCAGCATCATCGGCCTGTGGCTGGCGCTGAAGCCCGGTTTCCAGGTCGGCGCGACCCACGACCGCATTAGTCAAGGCTTGATCGGAGTGCTGGTTAACGCCGGCGCCGGGGAGAGTTCGCGGGTCAGCGAGATCCTGAATGAGGCGGGAGCGGTGGAGGTTACGTCGAACCGCTCCTAATCTCAGGAAACGGTTGGCGGGAACACCAATACAGAAAGTTGCCATGAGAAATTTGATGACACGGATAAATCTGATGCGCGGCCGCTTGCTGACCTTGGCCGGCCTGACCTTGGCGGTTGGCCTGCTGGCGGCGGGCTGCTCGCAGGGGTCGTACCCACTGGACATCTTCTACGAGATGCACTACCAGCCGACGTACAAGGCCCACGAACCACCGCGGCTCAGCGTGCCGGCATCTGCGGTGCCGTGGTATGGTTCCACTCCGCCGCAGCCAACGTCCTTCGCCGGATCCGGAAAGCATGTCTATGAGACCAACTGCGCCATGTGCCACGGCGCGGAGGGCTTGGGCAACGGGCCGGTGCTGGCGCGGATGCTGGTGGACTACGGTTATCAGACCCTTGACCTGCCCATCCAGAACCCCAATCTCACTTCCGAGGCGGCAAAGAGCCTGGACCGGGAAGGGTTGAAGGGCGTCATTACGGGCGGCGTAACCGTAATGCCCAGCTTCTCCAAGCTGCTGACCGACGAGCAGATTGACTTGGTACTGGACTACGTGCAGGGCTGCATCCAGGACGGCAATGCGGCGGCGTGCCAGTAACGTGGCCGATTCAACTTCCCTACACAGGGGCATCTTGCTGTGTTACCTTTGAATGGTAATCCTCACTCTACCGTGCGGCACAGCAATGGTAGACAAAGACAGCATAACGGTGACGGTTGATTCCGACATAGCTGAAAATACCGCTCAGTCCCTGAGTCCGAACGCCTCAAAATGGACTGGCTAGTCAACTTGCGCTTGCGCGAACTGATGTCGAAAAGAAAGCGGCTGAAAGAGCTGGAAGAAGCGATGCGGGAAATCAGCCGAAAAGCTCAGGAGCGCAGGCTGACGCCTGAAATCCTGCAACCCATACTGGACGACGAATAAGCGTGGAATGTTCCGGTGTGTGTTTGATACGAACAGCGTCGTCAGTGCGGCGCTGTTTGCCGATTCCGCGCCAGCACGAGCTTTGATGCTGGCGTTGCGTCTGGGATCGGTTTTGATGTTCCAGGATATGGCTGACGAGTTGGACGCTGTGTTTGCCCGGCCTGTTGGCGATGAACCCGTTCCGTAGCATAGCAATAGTCGGGCCGGCTGAATTTCTCGCGGTGGCCGGTTCCGGCGAGCAGGACCGTCATGACGAGCCGTAGCGCGATTGCCAACGCTGACAATCTGAGTGCCTACGGCTCCTTTCAGGACAGCCTGCGGGCGCCCGTCCACCGCTGGTTCACTTACCCGGCAGGGTATTCGCACCGGCTGGTGGAAAGCAAAATCGGACAGTACGGCCTGGATGGCCGACATTGGATCGCCGACCCGTTTGTGGGGACGGGGACGACTTCCGTCGCCGCCAGGACTGCCGGCGTGAACTCGCTGGGAATTGAGGCGCACCCTTTCGTCTTTTGGGTAGCGCAGACCAAGTTGCGCTTTGAACACAACACCGCAGGGCTGGCAGAGGATTCGGAACGGGTTTTAGGCGACGCCAAATCCCTTCACGCCGGTGGCTTGCAATGCGCCGGCGTCTGGCCGGCGCTAGTGTACAAGTGCTTTGACGCCCCCAACTTGAACCGCTTGTACGCCCTGCGGATGGCGATTCTGCAATGCGAGCTACTCCCGGAACGGCGGGATTTTCTCAAGCTTGCCCTAACCGCCACGCTGCGCGACGTAACTTCCGCCGGGGCCGGCTGGCCTTACATCGCGCCCAGCAAGTTCGCCGAGCGGACGGTGCAGCGCGACGCCTTTGTTGAGTTTGAAAAGCGTTGCGCCCTGATGGTCAACGACGTGGTTGCCACGCAGATTTGGGGAGCGCCGGATTCGGAACACCGGCTCATTAACGGCGATGCCCGCCGGCTGGCGGAGTACGTGGAGCCGGACAGCATCGACCTGATTTTGACCTCGCCGCCCTATTTGAACAACTACGACTACGCCGACCGGACGCGGCTGGAAACCTACTTCTGGGGGATTTACGACAGCTGGGGAGATATAACGCGGGAGGTGCGCGACCGGCTGATTATCGCCGCCACCACGCAGATACGGCGCAACGAAATGGCCGCAGTGCGCCACTGCTCCGGCGTCCAGTCAGTCAGCCCGCGGGTTCACGCCGAGCTGACTGACATCATCGGGAGGCTTGGAGAGCTGCGGATGGCCAAAGGCGGCAAGAAGGCTTACGACTTGCTAGTGGCCGGCTACTTTGAGGATATGCTGAAGGTGATTCAAGGGGCTTATGCGGTTCTGAAAACGGGATGTCCTTTTATACTGGTGCTTGGAGATTCCGCTCCCTACGGCGTCCACGTTCGCACCGATGAGGTTATTGGCGAACTGGCTGCAGCAGTGGGGTTTTCGGGGTATGAAGTTGAAATGATACGGGAGCGGGGCGGCAAGTGGGCCGGCAACACGCAGCGGCATAAAGTTCCGCTGCGTGAAAGCATTGTAACTATCACCAAATAGAGTACGCCGGATGACTTCCAACGCCAGGCGAGTCGCCAACCCAGCCAGCGCACTCGGCGAGGCTGTTGGCAAATTGTTTGAATCAGCCGTCGTGCAAGGACTCCGGTAGGAAGTGGAATCCAGAGGTCATACTATCCGCCCCGCTCGACTGACCAATGGCGCCGGCAACACGTACCAGATTGACGCTGTGGTTTTTGATGCCGGCGAAAACCCGGTTATCATTATTGATCCCAGGTACATCCGCTACACCAAGCACAACCGCGATAAGGGCAGCTGGCTTTGCACGGCGCATTACAACCTCCGCAAAACCTACCCCACGATACGCAAGTCTATCGCTGTATCAGCGGGCCGGTGGTCGGAGCCATCCAAAGCCTTGATACGCAGTTTCGGTGTAGAAATAGTGGAAGTTCCTTTCGACGGTATGGTATCCGTGTTAAGCGAGTATGGAGTCAATTTCGCGTGGGCAGAGAAAGACCGTGAAACTCCCCGCGTTGCTTGGGAGCATTTCGCCAGTTTGGATGTCGAAGCTCGCTCCAACATCGCATCCAGTTTGACAGAGGGCATCATTGGCCAGTTGAGCATTGCGATTACGCAGGTACTTGACGCTGAGATTGCCACTTTGCCAGCCCGCATATCGGGGGTTGAAGTTCTGCTGAAAACTGACCGAGATGAGATGTTTCTCCTGGCATTTGACTCGGTAGCCGCTTCACTGCAAGCGATGGCGAACCTTGTATCTGATCGGCCCGACATCAGTGACCTGCTGGACTAGCGTCCTCATTAGGACCGGCTTTTTCATTGTCATCGCGGTAGCGATGGGGATGGCGTCGGCCGGCATCGTATCGGCCCAATCCGGCGACAGTGAATCCGTCTACGACGAAACCGAGGCGCAGGCCATCGACCGGATGCTGATGTGCCCGGTGTGTCCGGCGCAGACCATCGACCAGACCGAGGTGCCGCTGGCCAAGCAGATGCGAGCGCAGGTTCGCGAGCTGCTGGCCGCCGGCGCGACGCGAGATGAAGTGCTGGCCTGGTTTGCCGCGCGGGAGAGATACGGACCAAGCGTATTGGCCGAACCCCCACGTTCCGGCTTCAACCTGATCGCATGGATAGTGCCTGGCGTGGTGGTGGTCGCGGCTTTGGCTGGCGGGCTGCTCACGCTGCGGGCGATGCGTCGGCGGTCTGATGGAGGGGACGGTGAGGCTCCGGCGGACGAAACAAATGAATTGCAACCGTACCTCGCTGCGGTGGACCGCGATTTGGCATTAGACACGGACACGGAGCAGTCCGATGGCTGACCTGGGCGGGGCCTGCCTGTGGATGGGACTGGCGCTGGCCGCTTACGCATTCTTTGCATCGGCGGCCGGGCAGTTGCGGGGCGCGCCGGCTCTGGTGGACAGCGGCCGCAAGGCGTCCTACGTGCTGGTGGCTGTGCTGTTGGTGTCCACGCTGTCGCTGGTGCAATCGTTCATCGCCCGGGACTTCTCACTGAAATACGTGGCCGAGCACAGCAGCCTGGCCATGCCCAACATCTACACCTGGGTGGCGTTCTACGCGGGCAACGAGGGGTCGCTGCTCTACATCGCCTTCGCCCTGTCGGCGATGGCGGCGCTGGCAATCTGGCTGGCGCCGGCGTCCACGCGTCCCACGCTGGCGTGGACCACGGCCATCCTGATGCTGATCGAGGTGTTCTTCCTGGCAGTGATGGGGTTCATGGCCAACCCCTTCGCCAAGCTGCCTTTTCCGGTTCCCGACGGCCAGGGCATCAACCCTCTGCTGACCCACTTCGGTATGTTCTTTCACCCGCCGGCGCTGATGGCCGGCCTGGTTGGCATCAGCATCCCGATGGCCTTCTCGCTAGGCAGCCTCATCGGGGGCAAGGGTGGCGACGAGTGGATCGACGCCGGGCGCGCCTGGGGCGTGGGCATCTGGGCCCTGCTGGCCGCCGGCCTGCTGCTGGGCTCCTGGTGGGCCTACACCATCCTGGGTTGGGGCGGGTTCTGGTTCTGGGACCCGGTGGAAAACGCCGCCTTTATGCCGTGGATCGCGCTTACGGCCTTCGTCCATTCCATCATGGTGCAGAAGCGGCGGGGTATGTTCCGAATGTGGAACATCGTCCTGATTGACGTGGCCTTCGGGCTGGCGCTGTACGGAATGTTTATGAACCGCGGCGGGCCGGTGCCGTCGGTACATTCCTTCGGCGCATCGACGCTGGGCTGGGTGTTCCTGTTGTTCCTGGCCTTCGGCGTTGTGGTTCCGCTGGCGATATTCTTCTGGAGATATGACCGGATGCGGAGCGCCCAGCGGCTGGACTCGATGCTGTCCCGGGAGGCGGCGTTCCTGGTCAATAACCTGCTGCTGCTGGGCATCGCCTTTGCCACGCTGTGGGGAACGGTATATCCGCTGCTGTCCCGGCTGTTCGCTGAACAGGAAATCACGGTGGCGCGGCCCTTCTACGACCAGGTAAACGGGCCGCTGATGCTGGCCCTGGTGCTGCTGATGGGCGTCGGGCCACTGCTGCCCTGGCGTCGGGCCAACCTGCAATCGCTGCAACGGGCGCTGTTGATACCGGGATCGGCGGCGGTGGCAACGGTGGGCCTTCTCGTCGTCGTGGGCATACGTCAGCCCTACGCAGTGATCGGGTTCGGGCTTTGTGCCCTGGTTTCAGCCAGTATCGTGGGCGAGTGGGTGCGCGGCACGTTGGCCCGCCGCCGCAGCGCGGGCGACAACCCTGCCCTTGGTTTCGCCCGGCTCATCATGGCGAACCGGCCCCGTTACGGAGGCTATGTAGTCCATCTGGCTGTGGTTATGGTGGCCTTGGGCGTGGTGGGCCAATCGTTTTACGGTGTGCAGAGGGACGTGGCGCTGATGCCGGGAGAGTCGGTGACCGTGGGCGATTACACGATGGAGTACGTGGACACCACGGCGCTGGCCTTCGCGGACCGCACCGAGTTTCGGACGACGGTTGAAGTGTACCGGGATGGCGAACTGCTGGAAGTGATGTACCCGCAGCGGACGTTCCATCCAGCGTTCAACATGGCATCCACGCGAGCGGCGATACGCTCCACGCCGGTGGAGGACTTCTACGTGGTGCCCAGCGAAAACCGGGAGGACGGCGCAGTTGGGTTCCGTATCCTGGTGAACCCTCTGGTGTGGTGGATGTGGGTGGCTGGGCCGGTGCTGATATTCGGTACGGTGATCGCGCTGTGGCCGGCGCGGGCGACGATGCGGCGGCCGGCCTCCGCACCGTCGCCCGCGCCGGCGTAGCCGACTAGCCAACAGATTACGGAGCCTTCCGCCGTGCAGCTTGTGCTGGCGATTGCCGTTGCGTTGCTTATTGTCGGGGTTGTCGCCTGGCCTCTATTGGTTAGAAGACGACGTCCGGCGGCGGAACAGATGGACCACGGTGCGCCACAGGCGGCCGCCGGCTCGCTGGAGAGCGTGTACGAAGCGATCCGGACGCTGCGGATGGAACACAGCCTGGGACGCATCAGCGATGCCGATTTCCGCGAGCAATTGGATGAGTACCGCCGGCAGGCCGCGGTGATACTGCGGGACATGGACCGGGAGGCGGGAGAGGCGCGGGATGGATGAGCAGCAGCCGGCGCCGGCCACTACTGGACGAAGAACGGCCCAGCGCTCGCGACGTCTGGGAGGTGGCGCGGCTGCCGGCGCTGTTCACTCTCCGCACTGCGGCGATAACGTGGCTCATCTGGTACTATACGAATACCCCTTGCACGCCAGGGCTGGCGGCCCGTACCGATTGTAATCCGGCGGAGATTGCCAGATACATCAATATTGATGTCTTCGGGCGCATCTTGACTTACTCGGCAATTACCGCGGCGGCGGGAGGAGTCTGGAATTACAATATGTTCACCAGGATGCGCGCTCAGACCGCTGCGGAGAAACAACGGGCTGACGCCGCGGTACAACAGTTGACTGAGTATCGCCGGCAGACCGATGAAGAACGCCGACGAGAGCATGAATCCCTATAGTGACTGAGCCTCCATGATGGCAAGCAGGACGCCAGGGCGGGTACAAGAACGTTGCTTCTGAAATTGGCCATCCTGGCCGGGCTGATTGTGTTTGCGCTGCCGCCGGTTGCTCCAGCCGTGCTGCAGGCCCAGGGATCGAACGCCGTTGCGGTATCGGGCCGGCTGGTGAACGGTACCGCCGGCGGCGGCGTTCCGGCTGACGTTATCGTCCTGCTGCACCGCTTTGGCGCCGAATCGGGCTCGATAGATACCTTTGAGACCCTTACCGATGACGCTGGGGCGTTCCGGTTTGACGGAGTGCCGGCTCCCGAGGCTGGCGACAGCCTGGCGCTGGCCGCCGACTACGGGCAAACGCGGTACACTGAGGTCATTTCGCCTGCCCAGTTATCAGAACCGTTGCAGCTGACGGTGTATGAGTTCACGCGGGACGTGGGAGTGGTGGCTATCGCCGAGCAGTCGGTCATCGTAGCCGGGATTGACGCGGCCACCCGGCGCATGGCCATCGTGCAGCTGTTCACGCTGGAGAACCGTGGCGATACCACGCTGGTGCCCGACCTCTCCGCGCCGCCAATGATCGGGCAGTTCAGTTTCTTGCGCTTCTCTCTGCCGGCAAATGCAACCGACCTTGACGTCTCCACCGACCTGGTGGGCGGCGAGGTGATACCCGTGGGCACGGGGTTTGCCGTCACCGCGCCGGTGCATCCGGGCCGGCACCAGGTAAGTTTCACCTTTACGGTTCCCTACGAGGGCGATGAGGTGACGTGGCGGGATAATACGCTGCAAGGGGCGGAGACGTTCACCCTGCTGATCCCTGAAGAGCTCGGCAACATCGGCGTGGGCGGTCTGGCTCCTGATGACGGTTTCGCCGTTGGAGCGGTATCGTATCGGGCTTGGCGGGCGGACAACCTGGCGGCGGGAGAGGGTGTGAACCTCACGCTGTCGGGTCTGCCGGAACCGTCGTGGCTGACCCGGTTGGGCAACCCGCTGTCGGAAGTGCGGTTCTGGTACGGCGCGATCCCGGTACTGGTGACCGTCACGCTGGCCGGCCTGCTGGCCTGGGGCGTCTGGCGGCGGCCAGCGGGCAGCGTGGGCTGATGTCGCGACGAGGGTGGATCATGCTGGGGACGGCAGTGGCGCTGGTCCCGTTGTTTGCGCTGCTGGCCTGGGCGGCGGTGCAGCAGCAGGGGCAACCGCCTGGAGCCGGCATCAACGCTCAGTTCGGCGAGGTGCGAGTGGCAGAAACCGGGGCGGCGAATTTCGCTCTGCAACTGTCAGATGGCAGCGTGTTGCAACTGTCCGATCTTTCCGGGAACGTGGTCATGGTGGACTTCTGGGCGTCGTGGTGCGGTCCGTGTCGGCAGGAGGCGGCGATGCTGAACCGCATCTACGCCGGTTATGCCGACCATCCAGTGGAGTTCGTAGGGGTGAATATCTGGGACACTCCGGACGCCGCCGCAACCTTTTTGGTTGAGTTCGGCGTCGGCTACCCCACCGGGCCGGATGCGGACGGCGCAATCGCGCTCAACTACGGCGTACGGGGTATCCCCGAGAAGTTCTTCATCGACGCCGAAGGGGTAATACGGCGCAAGTATGTCGGACCGATGCCGGAGAACGTATTGCGGAGCACGCTGGACGGGTTGCTGGCTGAGGCCACAAGAGATGGGGGTTAGCGCGCATTGACGCTTGGGCCGGGTGTTACAATCCGGGTCAATGGAGATCTGGAAACGATGACCCACCCGAATAGAACCACGGATACGCCGCCGCCGGTTGCGCTGGCGATGGATTGGGGCGGCACCTGGGCGCGGGCTGCGGTCATTGACCGTCAGGGCGCGATCCTCTGGCAGGATCGGGTGTCCAATCGTCCCGGGGCCTTTCAGGACGAACTGGTGGATACGGCGGGCCGGTTGCTGATGACGGCGAAAGAATGGGCCGGACTGCGACCTATCGCCGGCGTGGGCATTGCGCTTGCGGGATCCATCGACGCCGCCAGCAACATGCTGCTGTCCTCGCCCAACCTGCCGGCGCTCAATGGAGTGTCGCTGCCGGCCCGTTGGGAACCCAGGCTGGGAATGCCGATTTGGGTCGGCAACGACGCTAACCTGGCGGCCCTGGGCGAGTATCACTACGGGGCCGGCCGGCCGGCTCGACCCGGCGATCCGGCGGCGCGGACGTTGGTGTTTCTGACGTTCAGCACCGGCGTCGGAGCCGGAATAGTTGACCGGGACGTGGTACTCATCGGCGCAGCGGGCGTGGCCGGCGAAGTGGGTCACATGACCATCGACCGCCGTGCCGATGCTCCACCCTGCGCCTGCGGCAACAGCGGTTGCCTGGAATCGTTGGCGTCGGGCACTGCCATCGGGCGGGCGGCGCAGGCCCGTTTGAGCGACGCTACACCTGGCTCGCCGCTCCATCAAGCCCGCGAGGATAATATCACGCTGGACGGCGCGGCGGTGTTCGCGGCAGCGGCGCAGGGCGACCCGGTTGCCCGCGAGGTGATCGACGCGGCGGTGGGAGCCATCGTGATCGGACTGGGCAACGTGCTGAATATCTTCAATCCGGACGTAGTAGTGATGGGTGGCGGCGTGACACTGGGACTGTTAGACCTCGGTCTCATGGGCCACATCGAGGATGCGGCGCGACGGCGGGCCATGAGTTCGGGGCACCGCGCCTTCCGACTGGCGCCAGCCACGTTCGGAGACAGCCAGGGTATGATGGGAGCGGCTAGCTTGGTGTGGGCGGAAACCGCAGGCCGGAACGCCCCAGCATAACCCAGCGCGGAAGGATCGGGATCAGACGATGTACCGGCCTCCGACCACGTTCATCCGGTCGCCGGTGATGTACGAAGACTCGTCGCTGGCGTAGAAGAGACAAGCGTTGGCGATGTCCTGCACCGTACCCTGGCGGCCCAGGGGTATGGAGCTGAGGTGCGCGTTGGAGCCGCGGGGGACATCCTGAAACTCCGGGTACCACTCAGGATGAGCTCGGGATGTGTCGGTGGATCCGGGATTGACCAAATTGGCCCGTACGCCGTACTGGGCGCACTCAGCCGCGACCGCACGGATGAGGCCGAGCAGTCCCGTCTTGGCCGTGGTGACTATCGCCGTATCGGGGCGGCCGGTGATGGCGGATTGGCCACCCATGGCGATTATGCTGCCGGAACGCTGCTCGATCATGCCGGGCAGCACAGCGCGCATCAGGTAGAAGGCAGAGTGCAGGTTGGTCCCCATCACGTCCAGCCACTCGTCCACCGACACTTCCAATATGGGCTTGTGGGGACGAACGGCCACGTTGCTGACTAGAATGTCCACCGTGCCCAGCGCGTCGATCCCTTCGGCGACCATACCCTGCACCCGGTCGGGGTCGGCCACGTTGCCGATGACGGTGTGGGTTTTGGCGCCGAGCTCGCGGCATTGGGCGGCCACCGTCTCCAGTTCCTCAGCCGACTGGCGCGTATTCAGGATAAGGTTGGCGCCCTCGCGAGCGAAGGTGCGGGCGACCTCGGCGCCGATGTTGCGGCTGGCGCCGGTGATAAGAGCCGTTTTGTTTTGCAGACGCATGTTCAATCCTGCAATTGATAATTTTGGAGTTTGCGGGAGATTAATCGTCGCGGCGGTTCCGGTCAATCATCCATTTCCAGACAATCACCGCAGCGCTCCATAGCGGTATGTTCAAGGCTCCGACAACTGTGGGCAAACGGTCAAGCTGGGCATTCTATAGACTCCAGCCCAAGAGGGTCGCCAGAGCGATGAATAGAGACCCAAACGGTCAAGTCCGCGGACGGAGTACGCTGAGGATGACGGCGATGCCGGAAACCGTGACGGCAAGGCCACTAATGCCGGCGATTGCCGCACCCATTGGCAAGGCTATCTGAGACCAGCCAGGCATCAGGTACTCTCCCAACAGGAACACAAAGAAGCCGATTACGTACGCGATCAGTGACGCTGCGAAAATCACATTCCACATAGCGCGCCATCCTTTCCGGCTGCAATGAGAGGTAGCGGCGATTGCCTGCGCTGATCGAAGCTATGCAACCGCCGACACCGTAGGCAACCCCTTAAGAACGCTTCCAGTTAGGCTTAATACGGCCCGTAGCCCGGCACGTTGAGGCAGGCGGCGATGTGGTCCGGCAATACCTCGCGGGCTTCCGGGTTCACGCGGCTGCAGTCCTCGGTCACGATGGGGCAGCGCGGGTGGAACACGCAGCCGCTGGGCGGGTTCAGGGGACTGGGCACCTCGCCGGTAAGGATGATGCGTTCGCGTTGGGCGTCCAGCACCGGGTCGGGGATGGGCACTGCCGACAGCAGGGCGCGGGTGTAGGGATGCTGGGGATTCTCGTAGATGGCGTTGCGGTCGGCAATCTCCACGATCTTTCCCAGGTACATCACCGCCACACGGTCGCTGATATGGCGCACCACCGACAGGTCGTGGGCGATGAACAGGTAGGTCAGGTCGTAGCGCTCCTGCAGGTCCTCCAGCAGGTTGATGATCTGCGCCTGAATGGACACGTCAAGGGCGGAAACGGGCTCGTCGCACACGATGAAGGCCGGGTCCACGGACAGGGCGCGGGCCACGCCGATGCGTTGGCGCTGTCCACCGCTGAACTCGTGGGGGAAGCGGTCGGCCATATAGGGATTCAGTCCCACGTTGTTGAGCAGCTCGGCCACCCGCTCTCGGTACTCCCGGCGATTGTTGACCAGACCGTGTACGGCCAGGGGTTCGCCGATGATATTTCCGGCGGTCATGCGTGGATTCAGCGAGCTGTAGGGGTCCTGGAAGATGATTTGCATCTGGCGGCGCATGGCCCGCATCTGGCTGGTGCGAGCCTGGGCGATCTCAACTCCGTCGAACCAGATCTGTCCGTCGGTGGGCCGATACAGGCGCAGGATGCAGCGTCCGGTGGTGGTCTTGCCGCACCCGGATTCTCCCACCAGCCCCAGGGTCTCGCCGCGACGCACGGTAAAGTCCACGTCGTCCACGGCTTTGATGAAGGCCACCGCCCGCTGGAACACAATCCCCGAGGTTACCGGGAAGTGCATTTTGAGGCCCCGGACGTCCAGCAACGTGTCATCCCGGGACTGCGCGGTGGAGGCGGTTTGAGGCATCTCAGCAGTCGTCATTGTCAAACTCCCTTTTCGCTGACGATAGCAAAACCGTGAGATCGTGGAAGGCCGGAAGGGTTTTAACCGGCGGTTCCCATGGCGTAGCTCAGAGCCTGGGCGCCCAGGGCCTCGGCGCGCCAGCAGGCAGACACGTGGGGTTCTCCCGAACCGTTGCTTTCCACGGGCATCAGCGGCGGCGCGTCGGTGGCGCACTGGTCAATGGCGAAACGACACCGGGCGCGGAAAGAGCACCCTCCGGGCAGGTTGACCAGGTCGGGCGGCTGCCCTTCGATGGGCACAAGTTTCGCCGCGTTGCCATCCTCGTCGGTGAGGCGCTGGTCAAGGCGGGGCACCGAGTCCAGCAAACCAACGGTGTAGGGATGACGCGGGTTGGTGTAAATCTCGAAGGCGGAGCCGCGCTCGATAATCTTGCCAGCGTACATCACGTTGACCCGGTCAGCGTAACGGGCGACCACGCCCAGGTTGTGTGTGATGATAATGAGCGCCACGCCCAAGTCCTGAGTGAGCGACTTCATGAGCTCCAGGATTTGCGCTTGAATGGTCACATCCAAAGCGGTGGTGGGCTCGTCGGCGATGATGAGTCGCGGGTTGCAACTGAGGGCCATGGCGATCATAACCCGCTGACGCATACCACCGCTGAACTGGTGGGGATATTGACGGATGCGGCGCTCCGGGTCGGGGATGCCGACGCGGGCGAGCAGGTCAACGGCGTCACGGCGAGCCTCGTCGCGGGACTTGCCCATGTGGAGCTGGATGGTTTCGGTGAGCTGGCGGTCCAGGGTCAGCACCGGGTTGAGGGAAGTCATCGGTTCCTGGAAGACCATGGCCATCTTGGCGCCACGAATGCGGCGCATATCGTCCATGTCGATCTGGAGAATGTCCTCACCGTCGAACAGAACCTCACCGGCGACGGTCTTGCCGGGAGGGTCGGGAATGAGGCGCATCAGTGAGAGGGCGCTGACGCTTTTGCCGCATCCGCTCTCACCGACCAGGCCCAGGGTTTCGCCGGGCATGACCTCGTAGGTGATGTCGTCAACGGCTTTGACGACACCTTCGTAGGTGAAGAAGTAGGTTTGGAGGTTTTTGACTTCGAGCAGCGGCTGCGGATCCACGGCAACGCTCCTTATCCGGTTGAGATTCACACTCGCATGTTACGCGCGTGAAAGCGGCTGGGTTGCAACTCGGATGGTTCGGGGGGAGGTTGAAATTCGGCCAAATGGTAAAAAGATATTCGCCTACGAGGGATTAGTCGCGCGAGTCAAATTACCATAGGACGGATAGGGCTGCAACCGTGTTGCAGCGTGGTAGATTGGCCCCGGCGGCGCCTATAGACAATTGCGAGACGCCGGAATATGCGGGATGATGCAGGGCACCGCGCTGGGTGTACGGGCACGTACACATCCCGGCAGGCAAATGGTTTCCTCAGTATGGACAAAACGCGACGGGCGCGGCACAGGAGGTTGTAAGCATGAGCGAACTGGTATTGCGAACCGCCGTAGGCGACTACGGCCACACTACGCCCTTGAAAGACGGGACCGTTGAGTCGCCGATGTTTGATATGGAGCACATCCACGTGTCTCCGGTGACCAGTATCTTCCGGCGTATGGTGCGAGGCTTGGAGTTCGACGTGGCGGAGATGGCCCTGTCAACCTACTTATGCGCGCGGGCCCATGGCAAGCCATTCACCGGGGTGCCGATCTTCCTGACGCGGGCCTTCTATCACGGCGGCATCCTGGTGAACCGGCGCAGTGGCATCGAGTCGCCCAGCGACCTGGAGGGCAAGCGGTTCGGCGTGCGCAGCTACACCCTGACGCCGGGCGTGTGGACGCGGGGTCTGCTGCAAACGGAGTACGGGGTGGACCTGGACGCGGTAACCTGGGTGCTGTCCGGGGACGAGCATGTGGCCGAGTACGTCGCGCCGTCCAACGTGGTGTCCTCACCCAACAATGACCTGGGCGAGATGCTGCTGTCGGGTGAGATCGACGCCGCCGTCGGGGCGGGGCCGGTGGAGTCTGATGACATTGTTCCGCTGTTCCACGAACCGGACCGGCTGGATGCCGAATGGCACCGCAAGACCGGCGTCTATCCCATCAGCCACATGCTGGTGGTGAAGAACGCCGCGCTGGAAGCCAATCCCGACCTGGCCGAAGAGGTCTGCGGCGTGTTCGGGGCAGCCAAAGCCTTCTACATGGGTCGGCTGCGCGCCGGCGACGAAGCGGGACCGGCCGACCAGGCGCTGCTGAGAATGGCGCAGATCGTGGGCGAAGACCCGATACCCTACGGCCTGGAAAGCTCACGGACAACACTGGAGACCTTCGTGCGGTTCAACGTGGAGCAGAAGGTTATTCCCCAGCAAGTTGCCGTGGAGGAGCTTTTCCCGGAGGCGACGCTGGCGTTGGCGTGAGTAATGTCAGAAGCAGGATTTTTCAGGAGACGAGCACCGCCGCTTCGTAGGCTACGTTGCCAGCCTGTCTTTCGGGGAAGATCTGCCAGTCGAGCATCCAGCGGTGGGTACGGTCAAACATTTCGCGGGTGTAGGGCTCGAACACCATTCGCTCGCCGGTCCCGGCCTTCCTGTAGTCGAACAGCGGGTGGTATTGCTCGGGCAGCTCTTTCAGGAAGTAATGCTGGTACTGCTCCTTGGCCGCGTCGATTTCCCGCTGGGCCCGTTGCAGGGCGTTGAAGTAGGCCCATAGCTGGTCGTCGGTGGCGTCGCCGTTGATGAGGAAGCCGATCATGAAGCTGGTGTCCATGACCTTGCGGAACCCCTGCTGTTCCAGCACGTACCCGGGAGCGCCGAAGACGTTGGCGGCCTCCACCCGACGGTCCAGCGCCAGTTGCAAGCGGTCCCGAGGGCCGCCCATGAACTGGAGATTGATCCGGTCGGCAGGGAGGACACTCTGCAAAGCCTGCAACGCGGAGAAATGGCTGCCGGAGTGCCAGCCCACGGCCACCGCGACGCCGGCCAAGTCCTCCGGGTTCTGCCAGGGTGACTCCGGCGCAACCCAGATGGCGCTGGGCGTTACGGAGTAGGCGTGGCCCCACATCCGGCCGTGTGCCGCGCTGGCGGCCATGCCGACGGCCCAGTGGCAAGCCGAGCTGATCTCGCAGGCCCGGCCGTCTTCCATCGACTCGAACGCGCCGCGCTTTATCTCCATCGGCGCGCCCTCCGACGAATCGACCGAAGGATTGACCGTGGCGTTGGGTCCATGGGACGGCACGAACTCGTAATCCAGGCCCTCGTCGGCGAAGTAGCCCTTTTCTACGGCCACCCATTCTTGCAGCCTGCCGTGGGGAACGATACGGAACTTGGACATTTACGGCCTCCCACTTCTGAATGAACAGTAGGTCGATTATCCGATTAGTCTGTACTTGTTTCAAGCCGGGGTTGGCAATATCATTGCGGCGAAATGAGTTGATTTCGTAAGGCGGTACGCATGGTGAAATATTCTTTCCGGCTGCCCAACGCGGACTACCTGGGTTTTGCAGCCTCGGCGCCGGGCATCCTTGACACGGCGATAAAGGCCGACGAGCTGGGCTTCGACGCCGTGTTCGTCAACGACCACGTCATTGTGGATGGCTCGGCCCGCTGCGAACCGTGGCGGCAGGTATACGACCCGCTGATGTCCTTGGCCTACGTGGCGTCGCGTACATCGAACATCAAGCTGGGCACCTCGGTGCTGATAATACCCTACCGCAACCCGGTGGTTACGGCCAAGATGATTGCAACGCTGGATCAGATGTCCAACGGGCGGGCCGTCGTGGGCGTGGGAGCGGGCTGGAATGAAGATGAATACAACGCGCTGGATGTGCCCTACCGGGAGCGGGGCGCGCGCGCCAACGAATACTTGCGCCTGTGGAAAGCCTGCTGGGAGCCGGACCCGGTGACGTTTCACGGGCGGTTCTTCTCCTTTGACGACCTGTACACCAGCCCCAAGCCGGTGCAGCAGCCCCATCCACCCATCTGGGTAGGCGGCTCCAGCCACGCCTCGTTGCGGCGGGCGGCCCGGTTCGCAGAGGTGTGGCAGCCGACGCCCACGCCGCTGCCGAGTTTGATCAGCAACTGGCAGTACCTCAAGGATGCGTCCGCCGAGATCGGGCGGGACGTGCCGCCCCGGATGCGGATGAGTTTCCGGGTGAACATCAGCAGCATCTCGGGCCATTCCGTCTCTGCTGGCGACCGCCCGATTGGATACGGCGCCACTGAGCAGGTCGCCTCGGACATGAAACGCTACCGCCAGGAGGCCGGGCTGGAGGAGTTCCAGATCAACTGCCACGACTGCGGCAACCTGCAACAACTGCTGGATACGATGGACGCGCTGGTGCAGGACGTGTTTCCGAAGGTGGACGGCTAGCGTGCAGGCCGAAATGAACGGATTCCCCTACGACCGTGATGAGAAGCATCGCGTCCTGATGGACGCGGTGGAGAGCGTACGCGACGCTTTGGAGGCCAACGCCGAGGAGTCGGAGCGTATCGGCACGCTGGCGCCGGCGTCGGTGGAGGCTCTCTACGAATCTGGACTGCTGCGGCTCAAGATGCCCCACGTGCTGGGCGGCGCCGAGGCTGATCTGGTAACCCAACTGGACGTGCTGGAAGCGGTGAGCCGCATCGACCCGTCATCGGGTTGGTGCCTGATGATCGGCGCGGCAAGCCTGGGCGGGTTGGGAGCCTTTCTCCCCGATGCTTCCATCGAGGAGGTTTTCGTAGGCGGACGGCCTCCCAAGGTGGCGGGCGCCGCCGCGCCCTCCGGAACGGCGGCGCCCGTTGCTGGTGGCTACCGTGTCACTGGACACTGGCAGTTCGGCAGCGGGATTCAGCACGCCGAATGGGTTTCCGCCGGCGCGCGGGTGGCCAATGGGTTCGACGGATATCCGCGTCAGTTGCGGCTGATAATGCCCCGGCGCCAGGTGAAGGTCCACGACAACTGGCAGGTGATGGGGTTGCGAGGCACCGGCAGCTGCGACTTTTCGGTTGACGATCTGTTCGTCCCGGACGGATTCGCCTGGGACTCGACGCTGACGGAGCCGGTACGGGGCGGCGCGCTGTATCGCCTGGGCCGGCCGGGGTTCGTCACCAACGAGCATTCGGCCTTCGCCCTGGGGGTGGCTCGGCGCGCGCTGGACGCGATAACCGAGGTGGCCGCATCCAAGACGCGAGGCTACAATTCCGTGAACCTGCTGGCCTACCGGTCGGCGTTTCAATGGACGCTGGGAGAGTGCGATATGCGTTTGCGAGCGGCGCGGTCGTTGAACGTGGAGATCCTGGGAGAGGCATGGAAATCCGTATGCGCCGGCTACACGCCGCCGCCGCCGTTGCAGGCCCGGATGCGAAGCTGCGCCACCTATACCACCGACGTCGCGGTTGACGTGACCTCACGGGCCTTCCACTACGGAGGCGGCGCGGCGCTGTTCGCCACCAGCATATTGCAGCAGTGCCTGCGCGACGTCAACGCAGCGGCGCAGCACCAGATGGTCAGCGACACCGCTTACGAAAACCACGGCCAGTTCCTGCTGGAGTTGCCCGACGCCCGGGTTATGGAATAGGGAGGTTATGGATATGGCTACCTATCTGTACGTATCGCTGCAAGACGACGACATCATCGCCCGCTATGACCTGGACCAGGCGACGGGCGGTCTGAGTAACCGTGTGGAGTACCACCTGGCCGGCATGCCCGCGCCCATGGCGACGGACCCGCAGCGCCGCTTCCTCTTCGTGGGGCGCAGACGGCCTGGGGAGTTTGGTCTTACGTCCTACCGCATTCAGGCCGGGAGCGGTGACCTCGAGCGGATTAACGACATCAACCTGGGCGGGAACCCAGTGCATATTTCCACCGACCGTACCGGGAATTACCTGCTGTCCGCCTACTACTACCAGGCGCGAGTGGGTGTGCACAGCTTCGATGACGAAGGACGGCTGAACCCGGCGCCGATTGAATGGCGGGAAACCGGCATAGGCGCCCACTACATACAGACTGACGCTGCCAACCGTTACGCCTTCGTGCCCCACATCGCCGAGGGATCGCAGACGGGGCCCAACGCCATCTTCCAATTCAGGTTTGACGAATCGACCGGCCATCTCACTCCGAATACCCCTGACCGGGCCGTACCGACCTCCCCGGAAGGGCCGAGGCACATCTGCTTCAATCCCAACCTGGACGTGGTCTATTCCTCCAACGAGCAGGGTTGCAGCGTTACCGCTTACCGGTTCGATGCTGACGCCGGCACGCTAAGTCCGTTCCAGACCGTTCCCACATTGCCTGAGGGGTACATCCAGCGCAACACCTGCTCGCAAATACAAATCACGCCGTCGGGGCGATTCCTGTACGCGCCCAACCGGGGGCACAACAGCATCGCCGGTTTCGCCGTGGACCGGGAAGACGGCAGCCTCACTTCCCTCGGCCAGACGGCCACGGAGCCGGTGCCCCGCGCCTTCAGCCTGGACCTTACGGGCAACTACTTGTACGCCTCCGGCCTGGAATCAGGGCGGCTGGCCTCCTACCTGATCAACCGGGACAGTGGGGCGCTGGATCCCCTGGAGGTGTATGACATTGGTCAAGCGCCGATGTGGGTGTTGATTATTGACGTGTGATTGGCCGGCGCACGGATGCGGATGGTAGTATTGAGTGGCGGCCCGTGCCGTCGCGCTATACTACTCGGGGGCTTAGCTCAGTGGGAGAGCACCTGCTTTGCAAGCAGGGGGTCAGGGGTTCGAATCCCCTAGCCTCCACCACCGTGTCCAATACTGCGAACTCCGCCGTTCAGGGCGACCTCGGCGGCGTCCCTGCCCCCAATGGGACTATCCTCCGGCGTGGGAATGGTGTAGATGATGGTGGCCTTGCAGGGGCTGACCAGCACCTCCTTGACGAAGGAACGCACGAAGGCTTTGGTCTCGGTG
>CAYGAY010000025.1:0-55078 GCA_964347975.1 uncultured Dehalococcoidia bacterium | reverse complement strand
CAAAACAGCAACCAAATCGTGCTCAATTTAGCCCAACTTTGTAAACAGGCCCTAGGAATACTGCAAACGCGGTGCCGGCCGCCTTCGGAACCCAGCTGTCGGCGATGGCATCCAGCACCGTTCTGATTTCGTCGCGCATACGTCATTATACCGCCGGCCGGCCCGCGTACCGCCGCCCCGTTACCGACGGCTCCATGGCCAGGCTGCGCCGGATGGCCGCCACTATCTCCTCATCCAACCCCAGCGCGGACACGACAGCGCCATCCAGGGCGCGGCGGGCCGGGTCGGCGTCCAACTGCGGCAGGGGCAGCAGTATGTCCGCGGCGTGAGCGGCGTAGGCGGCGGCCAGTTGCGCTACCGCAGCGTTGCCGAGGGGGCTGGAGGTGGCAGTAGAGGATGGGAGCGCATCAGAGATGTGAGGGCGGGGGGAGGAATGGCGGTGGTGGTTGCCGTCGAATGCCTTGGTGCCGTCCCCGCCAGCGATGTTCAGTGATGAATATTCCTCGCACGATGGATAGAGATTGTCCAGTGAACTTGGGCTGCGAGGCTGTCCATGCCGGTCTATCCTATGTTTGGATGGACACTTACCAGAGACACGCATCGCGGGGAGGCAAAATGAAAACCGCTAGAGAAATACCGTCTGTGAACTTTCACCTGTGGCAACCTTGCAATATGAAGTGCGGGTTCTGTTTCGCCGGATTCTTGGACGTTAAGCAAGAGATCCTCCCCAAGGGACACCTAAACCGGGAGGATTGCATCCGGGTGGTAAGCCTGCTGGTTCGAGCCTCATTTGACAAAATCAATTTTGCTGGCGGAGAACCTACGCTGTGCCCCTGGCTGCCGGAGCTAATCCATACCGCCAAGAATGGAGGTATGACCACAGCTGTCGTGACGAATGGGACGAGAATCACCGATGAATGGCTGGACACCGTGAAGGGGCAACTCGATTGGATAGCCCTCAGCATCGACACCGTGGACCCGGTAAAATTGGCGCGAACCGGGCGGACGACATCCTCGGGGCCTTTGACTGAGCAGGATTACCTGCGAATCGTCGATTTAGTCAAGCAGCGGGGCATTCGGCTGAAGATAAACACGGTAGTTACGGCAGAAAATTGGGAGGAGGACTTTACTGGCTTCATCACCATGGCCCGACCGGAACGGTGGAAAATCCTCCGAGTACTTCCTGTGGCCGGTCAAAATGACAAAGACATCGGACAGTTCGCCATCAGCCGCTCCCAATTCGAAGCCTACACAAGCCGGAACATACGTGCAGCGGAATGTGGCGTCATAGTAGTGCCAGAGGATAATGACTTGATGCGCGGCAGTTACGTGATGGTCGATCCCGCCGGCCGGTTCTTTGACAACGTGCAAGGGCGGCACAATTACAGCAGACCCATCATTGAAGTGGGAGTGGAAGAAGCTTTGAAGGACGTTGCCATCGACACCGACCTTTTTCTGGAAAGAGGCGGTTTATACGATTGGTGAACCAATCCCGTAACCAGAAGCGGTGTCAGAACCGCGATGGTGTATTGAGACTTGACGGAGGCGATAATGAGTTATACAGAGAAGGCCCTGCAACCAATGTTGCCCATGTACAGCGGCCAGGTAATCGGCGCAGTAGTCAAGGCTCTTGACCTTGATCACCCGGTGCTCAAGGAGAGAACGGCCCGGCGATTCTTTGCCGGCCGGTCGGTGAGCGAATACAGTCATGCCCAGATACTCAGGGCAATCGGTCAGGTTCTAGTCGAAACGGGAATCGTGCCGGTTCCGTCGGCATTTCAAAAATATGACATCTCTATGCCAAATATCATTGCAGAGGTCATCGCACGGGAATCTCAACGATGGGACAAATTGGTTGCAACGATGCAGAGTCGTTCCGGTACGACGGACGCCCCTACATCTATTGTGGACTTCCTGCGAATCTTAACGGTTGATTTGGCCATCCGGGTGTTCGCATTGCTACGACTTTCTGAGATAGAGCCCAGCAATGCCCAAACCCCACTATGGGCGCAGGAAAAGGGCGGCGGCAAATTCTTGCGCTCCTTGGCGCAACAGGCAAACCTCACTCGGGCTCAGTTGACGGCGCGCCTGAGTGCCTACGACACTACGGTGGACAACTGGTTGGATGGAAATCACCGTCCTACAACAGAGAATATTGGCGCGATTGCCAATGTGGTAGCGTACATGATTCCCGGTTCGGAAGCGCAGCAAATAGAGCAAGACATAAGATGTCAGTTTACCTTTGCGCACTTGGCTGACCTCGTTGCTCTCCAGATTGGCAGGGAACAAACTGTTGAACTGAGTTCAGCCTTGGTGCGGTTTGTTCGGCTAATAACGCTGGACGTTAACGGTATGGCGCGTCCATCCATCAAAGAAATAGGCGGCGACGAGGTTGATGCCCTACGATTTGGAGCGGCTGCCCATTGGGTTAGCCACGTGCTCCTGCCAAATCTGGCAATTGCGGAGACAGATGCCGACTGGAAAGGGGACATCCTAGCCGCGACAGATAGCTGGAATGTTTCGTTTCAGAAAGTGGGAGCACGGAACATTGCGCCAAGGTCGGCTGCCGGCCTGGCACAAGACATCCTGGATGTTTCAGATGAAGGGATTGAAATTGCCGCCACAGAGGCTTTCAGCCAGCTAGAAGTGGCGAGCAACAATAGAGATTATTGGCATATGTACGATGGCGGCTTGTCATCGTCGGTTCGAATGATGGAGTCTGGTATCATCCGCCGTCGCGCCATCGTCCGGGATTTCCCAGCCAGCGCAAGTGCACATTTTCAGCTGGGGTCATGCCTTGGTATGGTAGGCAAATGGATGGGGCGCAGGGACTTGGTGGATGAGGGCGTCACCGAGTGCAAAATTGCGGCTGCGCTCCTGCCTGAATGGGATAACCCGGCTGTTGAGCCTGGGATCATGTTGGCAAATATCGGAGCTTTCGATAAAGCCCTTACCGAGCTTACCAAGGCACATGTGCGTTTGCCGAAACCGACCCCACATCTCCGGTTCGCTACCGGGTACGTCCTCATGGAGCTGACCCGGTACACCGAAGCGTTGGAACAGTTTGAAGCGGTCATTGAGGCTAGGCCGGATTACGCGCTGGCTTCCCTCTACGCGGCCCGTTGCGCCTTTAATCTCGGCAACACGCAGAAAGGAATAAGCTACGCCAAAACTGCCCGCCGCCTGGGAGAACCGGACGAGTACAACGCTTGGCGAGAGCGTCGGAGAAAATCCAAGGCCAAGTGAGCGGGGTGTCCATCGCACGGAACTGCTATGTCCTTGACACCCCCTTCCCCCGTGCTACTATGCGGCCATCCCGAAGCCGGCGCATTCCCCGCCGGTTTTTCGTATAATTGCGCTATCCGACCAGTCTAACCCGTCATCACCGAAACACCATCACCATAAGGAGCGTGCTGCCATGGCCATGGATCCCGACCGCGACACCCTGTTGAAACTCTATCGAACCATGACCACCATCCGCCATTTTGAGGAGCGGGGCGTGCCCGAAACCGGCCAGCGGGGCATGTCCGCCTCCGTCCATTCCTCCGTCGGCCAGGAGGCCGTGCCCACCGGCGTCTGCGCCCACCTCACCGACGACGACTACATCGGCAGCACCCACCGCGGCCACGGCCACTGCATCGCCAAGGGTGTTGACCCCAAGCTGATGATGGCCGAACTGTTCGGACGCAGCCACGGCCCCAACAAGGGCAAGGGCGGCTCCATGCACATCGCCGACATGAGCAAGGGGATGCTGGGCACCAACGGCATCGTGGCCGGCAGCGTGCCGTTGGCCGTGGGCGCCGCGCTCACCTCCAAGATCCAGAAACTGGGTCGGGTCGCCGTGGCCTTTTTCGGCGACGGCGGGGCGAATCAGGGTGTGCTGCACGAGTGCATGAACCTGGCCTCGGTGTGGAAGCTGCCGGTGATTTTCTGCTGTGAAAACAACGGCTACGCCGAGTCAACGCCGGTGGAATACGGCCTGTCCGTCGCCAACGTAGCCGACCGGGCGGCGTCCTATGATATGCCCGGTTTCCACGTGGACGGCATGGACGTGCTGGCGGTGTACGAGGCGGCCGGCGAGGCGGTATCCCGCGCCCGCGCCGGCGACGGGCCGGCCCTGCTGGAAGCCCGCACCTATCGCTACTACGGTCATACCGTGTTTGACAACCCTCTCACCTACCGCACCAAAGAGGAAGAAGACCACTGGCGCGCCCGCGACCCGCTGCTCACTTTTCGCAACCACATGGCCGTCCAGGGCAACGTCATCACCGCCGAAGAGCTGGACCAGATGGACGAAGAAGCCCGCGCGCTCATGGAAGAAGCGGTAGCCTTCGCCGACGCCAGCCCGCTGCCCGAACCCCACGAAATCTACGAGGACGTGTACGCCGACTACCCGGTGGAGATGATGCGGCGGGGGGCGAATATGACGGTGTAGCTCATATGTCCACTCGGTCGGAACAGCGCAAGGAGGTAAGCAAGATGGCTCGACCTGACCTTACCAGCGAAGAAATCGCAGCGCTGGGCACAAAGATTTACCAGGAAAACATCAGGCCGTTGATGACCAAGGCGGACATTGGCAAATTCGTACTGATCGACGTGAACAGCGGTGAGTACGAAATTGACGAACGTGACGCCGAAGCCAGCGTCAGGCTGCACCAAAGGCTGCCTGACGCCTTTGGCTTTGGCTTGCGGGTGGGATACTCGGCCGCCTATTTCTTCGGCGGCTACGATGAGGAACCGGAACTGTGACCGCCGGAAGCGTCACGCGCACACGCAAGCCCCTGGTGCCCATAACGATGTTGGACCAACAGGGCCATCGGCATACATTGCGGGTTGTTCTGGACACCGGATTTACCGGAGAACTGCTCCTGCCGGAAAGATACGTGCGCCGGTTTCGCCTGACGCTGTCAGACGAGCAACGGGGCCGGCCGGCCACCGGAGAGTTTGTCGCCATACCTTCAGGCACCGCAACGGTTATCTGGCAAGGCCGGCAGCGCACTGTGCGAGTTCTCCAGCTGGGAGCTGAGCCACTACTTGGCATGGCCCTGCTCTGGAACAATCGCATCACCATTGACGCCGTAACCGATGGCCCCGTAACCATCAACCCTTTGGGAGGCTGAAAACTATGACCACTCTGACCGAAACCCCCATGCTGCCCCCGCCGGGCGAAACCCGCGAGATTCAAACCCGCGAGGCCATCAACGAAGCGCTGCTTCAGGAGATGCGCCGGGATGAGACCGTCATCATCATGGGCGAGGAGATTGCCGGCGGCGCCGGCCGCGAGCACCTGGGCATTGTGGACGCCTGGGGCGGCGCTTTTCGCACTACCCGCGGCCTGATTCAGGAGTTCGGCAACGAGCGTGTGCTGGATACCCCACTCTCCGAGGCCGCCTTTGTGGGCACGGCCATCGGCGCCGCCTCCACCGGAATGCGCGCCGTGGCCGAGCTGATGTTTGTCGATTTCGTCGGCGTCTGCATGGACCAGTTGCTCAACAATGCCGCCAAGATGCGCTATATGTTCGGCGGGCAGGTCAAGGTGCCCTTCGTGATGCTGACCCGCATCGGGGCCGGCTTTGGCAGCGCGGCGCAGCATTCGGAGTCCTTCTACTCCCTGTTCAGCCACATTCCGGGGCTGAAGGGAGTCTGTCCGTCGGATGCTTACACCGCCAAGGGGTTGCTGCTTTCCGCTATCCGGGACGACGACCCGGTGGTGTTTTTCGAACATAAGGGGCTGTATGGCGACACCTGCCCCGTGCCGGAGGAAATGTACACTCTGCCACTGGGGAAGGCGCGTACCGTGCGGCCCGGCTCGGACGTTACGCTGGTGGGCATCAGCAAGATGACCTGGGTGGCAGTGGAAGCCGCGGAGGAACTGGCGAAAGAGGGCGTCAACGCCGAAGTTATCGACCTGCTCAGCGTGTCGCCCATCGACTACGACCACGTGCTGGATTCGGTGCGGCGCACTCACCGGCTGCTGGTGGTGGACGAGGATACGCCGGTGTGCAGCATCTCGTCCGACATCTGCGCGCGCGTCGCCGAGGAAGCCTTCGACTACCTGGACGCGCCGCCGTCCCGCGTCACGCCGCCCCATACCCCCGTGCCGTACAGCCGCGCGCTGGAAAACGTTTATCTGCCCAACGCGGAGCGAGTGGTCAACACCGTTCGGCGGCTGATGTCCTGACCATTAATCCGTCTCTCCGGCAAAAGCCGGAGTCCGCAAAAGCTCCCCGGATCCCGGCTTTCGCCGGAATGACGGCCAGCAATAGGAGGCCACGCCATGACCACCGTTGGAAGCGGGAAGCACACTTATACGCTGACATCCGATTGGGCCAAAATGCCCGAGGCCCATCCCCTGGGCGCGGTGAGCGCCCTGGCCAGCGACTCGGCCGGCGACATCTACGCTTTTCACCGGGCCGATCCGCCCATCGCCATCTTTGATCGGGAAACCGGCAACTTCAAGAGCGGCTGGGGCAACGGCGGCTACGTGTACGCCCACGGTTTTTATATCGAGGACGACATCGTCTATCTGACGGACCGGGACACGTCCACCTGTATGATGTACACCCTGGACGGCAAACTCATCCAGATGCTGGGACGGTACATGGTCCACTCGGACACCGGTTGTGAGGTGGCCGGCGCGCTGGCGCCGCGAGCCGCCGGTCCGTTCAACTATCCCGCCGAACTGGTGCCCTCGCCCAGCGGCGACCTGTATGTGGCCGACGGCTACCGCAACGCCCGCGTCCACCGCTTCGACAACGACGGCAACCACAAGTATTCCTGGGGCAAGCCGGGCAAGGAACATCCCTACGAGTTTCACCTGCCCCACAGCCTGCTGGTGACGC
The DNA here is from genome assembly GCA_964347975.1 of uncultured Dehalococcoidia bacterium. Taxonomy (GTDB): domain Bacteria; phylum Chloroflexota; class Dehalococcoidia; order Lucifugimonadales; family UBA3495; genus Bin87. The sequence goes on along the minus strand of CAYGAY010000025.1, from coordinate 48,236 downwards.
GCGACGACCGGGTGTATGTCTGTGACCGGGAGAACAGCCGCGTCCAGGTATTCAACACCTCCGGCGACTTCATCGCCATGTGGACCGACACCTGCCGGCCCACCGACATCGCCGAGACACCCGAGGGCGACTTCGTGGTCAGCCAGCTGGCGCCGCTGGACGAATCCCATTCGCCTCGGGTTGCCATCTTCAACCGGGACGGCAACGTGCTGGCCCGCTGGGACAGTCGCTCCGCCCACGGCATCTGGTGCGACGCCCACGGCGACATCTTCCTGGCGCTGACCGGCGACCGGGCGGTGGACAAGTACGGGCGGAACTAGGGGGAGCAGGATAATGGCAGAAATTGACGCTCCCGTCGCGGACAAGATAGTTGGCGTTCTGCGGCAGCTGGGCATTGAGCGGGCGCATTTCGCATCCCGGAACTTGGGCGACTGGCGCGGGCTGGCGGCGGATTATCCCGACGCCATCGCATCCCTGACGCTGATCTGCCCCCTGGGATTCGACGCGGCGGCGGTGGAGCCGCTGGCCGACCGGCTGCTGGCGATCAACGCCGACCGCGGCGGCGCGACGGATACCATCGTCCGCAACATGGCCGGCCTGCCGTCGGCGTCGCTGGTTACACTGTCCGGTTACGGGTATCCCAACAACTACGCTGACATCGGCGTGGAGCAGGGCGACGCGGTCGCGGCGGCGATGCTGGAGTTCATGGGCTCCAGGAGCAGCCTGCCCAGCGTGTCTCCAGCCATGGCGGAGGGTGAGGTTGACGGCGTCTATTTCAGGGTGCAGGGATCCGGGCCGCCCCTGGCGCTGACGCCCCTGGGCGCGGCGCCGGCGCAGTGGGACCCGATCATGGACGCATTGACCGAGCGGTATTGCGTGATTTCCATGTTCGGGCCGGCACTGGGCATGGTCGCCAGCCTGGAGGGACGGGGCCGTACCTTCGGCTACCGGTCCGCCGTGGGCAGCATCATTGCATCGGCGGCGGTCCAACCGGGCGAAAGCGTGCTGGAGGTGGGCTGCGGCACCGGCGTGCTGTGCCGGTGGCTGGCCCGGGAGACCGGCGGCAACAACCCGGTGTCCGGCGTGGATGTCAACGTCTATTTCCTGCGGGAGGCTGCCGAGATCGCCCGCCGCGAAGGGATGGCCGACGCGGTGAGTTTCCACGAGGGCAGCGCCGAGGAGTTGCCCTTCGACGACGCCAGCTTCGACGTGACCTTCTCCAGCACCGTAGTCCAGCGGGTGAACGCCGACCTGATGCTGCCGGAGATGGTGCGGGTCACCAGGCCCGGCGGACGGGTGGCCGTGCTGGGCCACGCCCACGACATGAACCGCTGGGTGAACCTGCCCCTGGGTCCTGAGCTGAAAACCAGGATCGAGGCGCCGCCGTGGGTTGACGACCGGGGCTATCCCCAGGGCTGCGACGACGCCGCCCTCTACCGGAAGTTCGCTCAACTGGGCCTCACCGACCTGCGGATGTACCCCTTCATCAGCACCTTCTCCGACCCCGGCCGGCTCCAATTCCTGGAAGGCGGCATCCTGCCCACCCTGAACGCTGAAGAAGCCGCCGAATGGCGCGCCACCGTAGCCCAGGCCCGGGCCGACGGCACGTTCTTCATCTCGACGCCGTTCCACTGCGCGGTGGGGAGGAAGGGGTAGGGAGCGTTTATATGCCAGAGCCAAAGACCTGAAAAATGCGTTTCCGCATCGAAAGCGACTACTCTTTCGTCTGACAACAGGCCGTGCTCATGCGCTTACCATTTCACCAAAAAAGTCATTTATATAGTCGGGAACACAATCATTCTCTTCAACGTACTCCATGGCTTGCTTGACCACAGCGCCTTCAAGCTCAGCGAATGCAGTCGGGCTTGGGACTAGAGCGCTGTTCAAGTCGTTCGGCTCAAATTTATCCAGCGCGTCGCCATATTTTCTCACCGATAGCGCCATGACATTTCTGCCGGGTTGAGATGCCAGGTACAGAAACAGATGGTCCAAGTAATGCTGTCCGTAGAAATTGGGATGGAACCCGTGAAAACACGACAGGTTGAGCGCATTGCTTCGGTTGCGTATGACTTTGTAGCCGCCTCTGGAAAATACGCCCATCAGTAAGGGCGCCGGACTTCTGACTTCGGTTCTGTACCATGGTGTGCGGGTTTTCGTCAGGAAACGTTGGTGGTAGCCCTTGGCCTCACCAAATCTGATGTACTGCTCCGCAGCGGAGGAATGGTTGGAACCTGCGGAAAACAGCAAGACGGGGGCGTCGCTTTTTGCCAAACGTTCGTAATCAACGGTTGAAAAGATTGCTTGCTGCACTTGAGAGCTTCGAGTTAGACAGGGCAAACATTCTGCATTGCCAAGTCTGGCTGCCTCCGCGACGGATGGGCGGAGGACAAAGAACTTGTTCGCTCCCGTGGCGATTCCCCTAGTAAAGCGTCCATAGTGGTTGAGCGGGATCAGGCTGTTAGTGTCCATTGAGGAATCGCTCAACATGCAATATTGCAGCCACTTGGAGTCGGGGGACAACTCCGCAAGATCTACTCGCGCCATCGGCGGCTTCTCGAAAACCGTTGGTAGCGTATCAATCGAATCGATGGAATAGAAATCCACCGACCGGTGATGTCTTGCAGCGTCGTACAATATGATACCGACCGAGGTGATGGCGTCGGGGAAGAGTTCCTTTTCGCAATCCAGCTTGATGATTGAAGCGAGGTGACCGCCCTCCAGCAGCTTCGATTTGACGACTTTACCGTAGCCCGTGTTCAGGAACTCCAGTGGCATGATGTAAGCCAACCGCCCTTTCCCGTCCAACTCCGAGAGCGATTTCAGCAAGAACGCCGACGCGGCGTTGGTGTAGCCGGACAAGCGCAGGCCGGTATTTTTGGCGAAAGCGCTAAACACGTCATCCCGGTTCAAAAACTTCTGAAACCGCATATACGGGGGATTGCAGACGATGTTCGTATGCGTCTTTCCCCACGACAGCAGATAGTCCCCTTTTTCGACAAAAGAGGCTTCACGCCCAGCTGCCTTCTCCCAAAAGTCCACAACAACCGGGTCGATCTCGCCGGCGGTGAAATCTATCTGCCGGCCATCGGCAATCTGCGTGTAGAAGGCGCCTAACCCAAACCCAGGGTCATAGAGGGATGGATGGCCTGACCCCAGGACCCACTTGACCATAAAGTCGGCCACGTCCGGGTGAGTGAAATACTGACCGAAACGCTTACGATGTCGCTCTCCAACTTTTTCCAAATATACCAGGCCGTCAGGCGTTGACAATTTCGTCCAGAAAAACTGATTGGTCAAGATAACCTTTGCCTCCTCGAAAGGTCACATAGAACAACAACCTACCGCGTTCCAACTCTTTCATGGCGGATTGATGTTGCGGCAAGTCAATTCGTCCCAAAATTTCCTTTCCAACCTGGGCGTCAACCTTTATGGTCGTTTTACCATGGTTCTTCGTATCGCGCTCCACAGAGAATACGGGACCTTCGTTGTCCGAATCAGAAACGATTTCCAGAATTTGCCTGAAGGGTATGACAAACGCTTTATCGAAAAACACTTGAATATAGTAATGTCGCACGCCGAATGTTTGGGTCCAACGATTCACCAAGGCCAAGTCTTCAACCTTGGGGGTGATGCTCAAATAGTTCCTGGTTTGCAGGATTTTCATTTGCGCTTTGAGATCCCTGAGCAAAGCAGTAAGCTCCTTCAGTTCTTGCGATGACGGCCAATTGGGTCGATTAAAACTCAACTCGCGAAACGTTTTGACCGTGGCATTGCGCGCCATTTCGTAAACACGGCGACCCAAAAAACGAGAGCCGAGGGTGGCCACAACCCCCGGCCCTCGCAGTGAGGAGAGGAAAGGTCTGCTGGTGAGTGAGCGCCTAGCTCCGCGCGGTAGCCTCGGGGTAAGTCTGGATGCCGTGCTCGGATATGTCCAGGCCGGTCATCTCTTCCGCTTCGCTGACCCGCACGCCCATGGTGAACTTCAGCAGGAAGAACAAGGCGAAGCCGGTAATCAGCGACCAGGCGGCCACCGCAACGATGCTGACGATCTGCGGCACGATCAGGGACGCGCTTCCGCCCACCAGTCCGCCGTCCTTGGCGAAAATCGCGATGGCCAGCAGTCCCCAGAGGCCGGTGAACCCATGCACGCTGATGGCGCTGACCGGATCGTCAATCTTCAGCACCCGCTCCACGAACATCACGGCGAAATACATCACCGGGGCGGCGATGGCGCCGATGACCACGGCGGCCCACGGATCTACGAAGTTCACCGGGGCGGTGATGCCCACCAGTCCGGCCAGCGCGCCGTTGCACGCCATCAGGATGTCGGCCTTGCCCTTGGCGACCAGGGTGATGTACATGGCGACCACCGCGCCGGTGGCGCCGGACAGCAGGGTGTTGACGGCGTTGAGGCCGATGTCGTCGCCCCAGCCTACGTTGAAGCCGAACCAGCCGAAGAACAGGATGAACGTCCCCGCCACCACGAAGGGAGTGCTATGGGCGTGCATCTCCTGAGGCCGCCCGTTGACGAACTTGCCGATGCGTGGGCCGACCACGGCCGCGCCGGACAGCGCGACGAATCCGCCCACCGCGTGCACCACGCCGGAACCGGCATAGTCCAGCGCGCCCATGGCGCCCAGCCAGCCGTCGCCCCAGACCCAGTGGCCGTAGATGGGGTAGATGAGCGCGGAGACGATGAAGCTGTAGGCCAGGTAAGTCTGCAGCTTGGTGCGCTCAGCCATGGCGCCGGCTACGATGGTGGCGGCGGTGGCGGCGAATACCATCTGAAAGATCCAGCCCACGTAGTCGCCACTGGTCAGGAACCATCCCGTCAGTCCGATGAAGCCGCCGGCGGTGTCGCCCAGCATGAAGGCGAAACCGAAGGCCCAGAAGCCCAGGGACGCGATGGCGAAGTCCATGAAGGATTTCGTAAGGTAGTTGGTGGTGTTCTTGGAGCGGATCAGGCCCGCGCCCAGGAACGCGAAACCGGCCTGCATGAAGAAGACCAGCGCGGCGGCGACCACCGTCACGATGTTGTCGGCATAGCCGTTGACCCACTCGGTGGTCGGTCCGTCGTCCTGGGCGAAGGCGACGTTGAAAGACGCCAGCAGGCCCACGGCCAGCAGGCCCACCGCCAACGCCAGCAGGGTGCGCCGCAGGGAGAAGGGGTACTCTTTCACCGCGGCGACGCCGTGGCTGAATACGCTGTAACTGAATAAAGATTTGGTGGCCGAAAGCATCTTTGCCTCCTGTTCAGTGTTGAGGCGTCGTCGCGCAGCGTGTGATCCAGGCGCTGTGGCCGGCGTCCCGTTGGAATGTGACCACCAAAATCGTAGGTTCAGCGTGTTAACCGGCGGTTGCAAGCCGATTAAAAAACTATTGCGGAAACGTTACTTTTGTGTTTCGCCCCTGCCGACCCGCTCATGGTTCGACAGGCTCGCCATGAGCTGATCGGCGGCCTGTGCTATCCTGTGACTAATGGAAGATGACGTTGACATGCAATCTTTCCGCGATGCGCTGTCTCGCTTGGAAGATGCCTTGATGAAACGCGCCGGCGATCCGACGAACACGTACTTGCGTGACGCCGTGATTTTGAGGTTCACCATCACCTTTGAAGTCGCTGTATCCACTCTGGGACGTTACCTTCATTTCGTGGCCGGCATACGCACCACCAATCGAATGTCACCCCGTCGTCGTCTCCGGGAAGCCGCCGACTTGGGTCTGATCGCCGAGTGCGCCGACTGGATGCAACACGTCGATAATCGCAACCGAACCGTTCACGCTTACAGCGAGCCAATGGCCAATGCGATTGCGGCCCAAGCCACGCCTTTCGCCGCCGACGCCAGGGCTTTGCTCAACGCCATGGAGCAGGGTATCGCCGATGGAGGATGAGACGGCCCACGCCATCGACCTGCCGGCCGAACACCGGGCCCAGGCGCTGGACATCATCCGTCGTCGTCTGCCTGAGGCTCGGGTCTGGGTGTACGGCTCCCGGGTCAAAGGCCGCGCCCGTCGTTACTCCGATTTGGACCTGATGCTGGACGACCACGGCCGGCCCATTTCCGCCTCGGTGATGGGCAACCTGGATGAAGACTTCGACGAATCGGACCTGCCCATCATCGTGGAGTTGCACGACCTGGCGCAGGCGGACGCCGGGTTCCTGGCGCGGGTGCGAAAAGACTTCCTGCTGCTGGAATAGGCCGAACTCAGTACCGGCCGGCCATTATATCGCACCGGCCGGCCTTCGACTTTACCACGCGGCGCGGTAACCCAACCGCTCCCTGTGCTATACTCGGCCCAAACCGGCAAGCCTGTTTATTCCGGCCCTTTTGGGTCGTGCCGAGGTATTATCATGCAGTGGGCTTCTGCGCTTTCTCAACAGAACAGTTTGCGCGCCGCGCTGTCCGAGTGCGCCGCGTCCGTCCGCGCTACCCTGGGGGACACCGCCCCCGATCTGGCCGTGGTTTTCGCATCCTCCGAGTACGCCTCGGACTACGCCAACCTGCCTGACCTGGTGGGGGAAATGCTGGGCCGGCAGGCCATGGTCCTGGGCTGCTCCGGCGGTGGAATCATCGGCGGCGGCAGCGAGGTGGAGCAGGAGCCGGCGGTGTCTCTGACCGTGGCCAGCCTGCCCGGCGTGAACATACATCCCATCCGGCTGGAAGGCGACAGCCTGCCCAGTCTGGACGCCGGACCCGACGAATGGCATCAAGCCTTCGGCGTTGACCCCGCCGACGAGCCGCAGTTCGTTCTGCTGGTGGATCCCATGTCATTCCCGGCCCAGAACTTGCTGCTGGGCATGGACTACGCCTATCCCGCCGCCGCCAAGATCGGCGGCCTGGCCAGCGCGGCCCAGGGGGCGCGGCAGAACGGCCTCTTTCTGGGTAAAGACTACTGCGATTCCGGCGCCGTCGGCGTGGCGTTGTCCGGCAACATCGTCGTGGAGACGGTAGTGGCCCAGGGCTGCCGCCCCATCGGCTCGCCCATGCGCATCACCCGCAGCGACCGCAACTTCCTGGTGGAGCTGGACGGCGAGCAACCGATTGACGTACTGCGCAGCCTTTTCCAGCGGGCCGGCCAGCGCGACCGCGACCTGATGCAGCACTCCCTGTTCCTCGGCGTGGTGATGGACGCCCTCATCGACCAGCCCCAGCAGGGCGACTTCCTCATCCGCAACGTGATGGGCATGGACCAGCGCAGCGGCGTCCTGGCCATCGGCGAGATGCTCAAGGAAGGCCAGTTGGTGCAGTTCCACCTGCGCGACGCCGAAACCTCCGCCGACGACCTCTCCGCCGTCCTGGAACGCTACGCCGTGGACAACCGGGAGAACCCGGCCCACGGCGCGCTGCTATTCTCCTGTCTGGGCCGGGGCAAGTACCTCTACGGACGGCCCAACCACGACACCGAGATCTTCCACGAGAAGGTGGGCGCGACGGTCCCGTTGGGTGGCTTCTTCTGCAACGGCGAAATCGGCCCGGTCAGCGGCGCCACCTTCCTGCACGGCTACACCAGCAGCTTCGGCATCTTCCGGCCGCGGTTGTAGGCATCCGGGGAGACCTGATGAACCAGCCACCGCCCCGATTCACGGTGGAACAGGTAGCCGACGCCATCCGGGCCGCATTCTCCCCGCGCTGGGACACCAGCCTGACGGCGGATGAGGCGGCAAACAAGGCGCGAACCTATCGCTCCAGCGGCGCGCACTACCGGAATCACGTCCGGCGCAGCCTGGCGGGACAGGACTACCTGCAAGTCGCCGAAAAGTCCTGGGGCGCTTTTGCCCAAACGGTCAAAGCCATCGGCTCCGACTGCCAAATTCAACTCTCCAGCCACGTCGGCATCTACCGAGTGGCCGGCGAACTGGCGAAACTGGTGGGCGAAACCGACCCGGACGCGGCCGATTTGCTGGACCAGGCAATCGCACTGGTCCACAGCCTGCATATGCACTTCTACGAAAGCGACCTGCCGGACGAGGTGGTTACTCGCTCCGCTAGTATAGTTGGAGACGGCATCGACCTGCTGGAAGCGTGGTTTCCGCCGGCATCCCTTTAGCGGGTAGTTGGCGGGGTATTCAAAACAGCGCCCGCGTCGCCGCCAGTATCTCCCCCAGCTTGGCGTCGGTGAGACGGGCGACAGTGTTGCCGAATCTGTTTTCGGCAAAGGTAGCCAGCCGGTCCGGACGCACCTTGCTGTCCGGGTCCAAACTTCCCGCCACCAAATCAGTCACGCTGATGGGTATCGCTCTGCGGTGCGGTCTCTTGCTCCTCGTTACTGGACAAACTATCCAGTCCGCATATCTGCCATCGCCTACATCCGCTAGCAAGACCGTTGGGCGTTCTTTCGCATCTGCACTGTCGGCATAGGGAAAGGGCAAAATGACGATGTCACCAATCATGGTTAATCTCTCTGCCCCCGAATATCGGGCAACGAGGCTAACCATGCCTGGTATTCCGGATCATCATCCGATTCGTCATAGTAGGAATTAAAGGCAGCCAAAGCCATGTTCTCCCACTCGTTCTTATCCCGGTCACCAAAAACTATCAGGTAGCCCTCATCCCAATAGGCCATGCTGTCCACCAGGGCCATGGTCTTCACGCTGATGGCGCAGACGCGGCGCAGCAGGTCAATCACCCGCTCCTTGTGGTCGGCGAAGCGGTAAGTGTTGAACCGCTCCCGTATCGTCGGGTCTCGCGGTTTCTTTTCCTTGTACTGGTCCAGCACCCATTCCAGGGCGGAGCGGCTGCCCAGCTGGTAGCGCCAGGCGTCGGCGGGCACTCCGGTCAGCGTGGTCTGTTCGTCCAGCGTGATGGCGCCCCGTTCCTTGTCGGCTCGCAGAATGGTCTTTCCCCCGCCACTGTCATTCCGGCGAAAGCCGGAATCCACCCGTTCCAGCGGATGAGGTTCTACGGTTTCAAACCCGATGTGCAGGTCCAGCAGCTCCCGCCCCATCTTGGCCCAGGCATCAAAGTCGTGGTACAGGGGCAAGCGAGGGAACTCCCGCAACAGGTCAACCCGGTAGTCGTGGCGGTACACCGGGTCGTGGAGGACGGCGTAGGTGTAGGCGAAAATGTCCTCGGCGGTAATGCCGTCGGGATACTGGTCGTCAAAGTGCGCGCCCCACTCCTCGCGGTAATGCTCGTTGATGCGGCGCAGGCCCCATTCAGTGATGTTGCTGACGCGCTCGCCGTCCGCCGTGTAGCGGTAGAGGGGGAGGCATTGGGTAGTTTTGAGTAAATCGTGGGAAAACACCCGGTCGGTGGATAAAACCTGAAACCCGTTGCTGGTGGCGTTGCCTGGGAAACAGATTACTTTGTTCTCGCCGGCGAAGTCATGCGGGAATATCTGTGGCATTTGATACCGGCGATGAGTAATGATTGGCGCATAGTAACAATGCTTGGCAATAAACGGCCTGTACAAATTGGAGACGATATTCTGCTCCGTAAATGAGAGATTATCACCGTTGATCAAATGGTGCTCCAATTCAGTTGTCCATTTGATAGACCGGTTCACCCAACCGCCGATCAAATCGGTATCAGGATTCTCGACCTCAAACCGTTGCATTTCGTTACGATAAATTCTGCAAAAGAAAAGAACTTTATCTGAAACTGCATCAGCATCAAAATCGTACACCCACTCATCCCGGTTAGTGCTGATACCCACCGAGTACAGTCCAAACACAGCCTGCTCATCATCGGTTTTCTTGGCAAACTTGGTTTGCCGGTTAGCCAGCGGTATCAAACTCTCAAAGTCGCTGTTGGACTGGTTGAGCCAATCATTATGTTTGTCCGGGGTAATCCCCTCAAACGCGATATTGGTGAGTTCGGCATCCTGTAGATAAGCCAGTTTGTCTATAGCCAATTCGTGGTCCTCTCGTTGCGCGTAGTGGATACTGCACTGTCCAAGTTTGGCCTTTTCGCGCACAAAGAACCCGATGGCAACGCCGGTCTGGATACCAAATACATTGTGCGTGGTGCCGGAAATTTTCGGATTACGGCGCACGTCCGAACCTAGGTCAAGAACGTATATGTCCGTGAACTCTTGTGCCGCCACCTGCCGAAAGCCGTCGTCTTGCCGCGTATCAAGATAGGCGCGGTTGGTGATGAATCCGACAATACCATCATCGTCGAGCCTGTCGCTGGCCCAGCGGATAAACCGTTTGTACATATCATATTGATGTGTGCGTTGTGCTGTGCCGGCAGATATGTACGTATCACGGATGCGTTGGTCAATTTCAGGATATTTGCGGTTTGGGTTAGCATCGTACCAGTTGCTTTGCTGGTCGTTGTACGGCGGGTTGCCGATGATTACGCTGATGGGCTGTTCGTTCTGTTCCTGGACGCGGATCCAGTTTTCTTCCGAGAGGCCGCCCAGGTTGAAAGCGGCCTGCCGCTGCACCGCGCCGCCGCTGGCGCCGGTCCCCTGCCAGTCCATGTTGTCCAGGGTGTCCACAAAGCAGAGGTTGGGAAACTCCAGATACTGCCCCGTCCGTTCTTTGTAGCTGTACTCGATGTTGAGGTTGGCAATGTAGTAGGGGAGGATTGCCACCTCGTTGGCGTAGATTTCGTGGAGGTAGTTGTGTTCCAATCTCTCGGCGGGCAGGTAGTTGATCAGGTTGGTGATGAATGTGCCCGTTCCCGTGGCCGGGTCCAGGATGCGCACGCTGTCGTCGGCCAGGGTCTTGCCGAAGTGCTTTTGCAGCAGCCAGTCCGTGCCCCGGATGATGAAATCGACGACCTCGTTGGGGGTATAGACGACGCCGAGGCGGTCGGCGGCGGCCGGGTTGTAGGCCCGGTAGAAGTCCTCGTAGATGGCCTTGAGAAACTGCTGCTTTTCGGCATAGTCGGTAATATCCCAGGCCGCGCTCCCGATAGCGCCATAGTAACGGCGCAGACGGTCTATCGCCTGGCGCTGGACGTCGCCGGTAAAGAAAGTCCCTTCCAGGTCATCCAGCTGGCGGGCGATGTTGTTATAGCGATGGAACTGAGTTTCACGGAAAATCGCTAAAAAGATGTCCTTGGTCAGGATATGCTGCAACAGCATCTCCCTTACGTCGGCGTCCGAAACCTCCGGGCTGATGGTCCGGTGGCAGACGGCCAGAAAGGCCGCGGCCGCGTTGCGGTAGTTGGCATTGCCGGCGGCGGCCGCGTCAACGGCGGCGCGGAGATCCGCCAGCACGGAAGGCAGGTCGTCTTTGAACTGCTGACGGGCCTGGCGGAACTCTTCGATCTCCGGCAGCTCGTAGTCCAGGAACCGCTGTATGAGGCGATGCAACTCGCCGGGGCGGGACATATCAATCCGCATCGCCTCATTCCCATTCTGGAACAAAACCGCCGTTTGCGAGTCCTCAAAGATGATGTTGTCTCGAGGGTAGCCCCGGTTGAACTTGGCCTGGATCTCGGCGTCCAGGTCGTCGTGGATGTCTTTCGCTTCCCAGTACCCACGCGCCATCCGCAGCGAATCCTTCACCGTCCCGTCGGGCCGGATCTCCTGACTGGTCGCGCGGGAACCGGCGTCCAGTTCGTCCACCAGGGCCAGTTTTTCCCGGTGGTCCCGGCAGTAGGAATCCAGGCAGACGGCGAAGGCGCGGCGGATGCTCTGCTCGTTATCGGAACCGCCGAACTCGACGAACCGCCGCAGGTCAGCGTGATACTGTTCAATGTGAGGGTAAGATGGCATGGCGATACTATAGTATCATCGGCTAAAATCGTGGCACAACTTTGAGGTCGGGCAACGCGCAATGGTTCGGGGCGGCGAGGGCCGTAGCAGACATTCCCGCCTGATACGCCGAATTTGTTATAATGGGCGCCTACGCGAACCGGTCTGGGAAATCGGGAGCAGCATCATGGCGCTGATGAAAAGAGAAATTGAGGACTGGACGCTGGACGACTTGCTTGAAGCCATCAACCCGGCGCCGCCATCGACTGGCGAACGTTTCCGACGCGCCCTTGCGGTTGCTGTCAACGGCTGGCAGGAAGGGCAGCTTACCGATGAGCAGGCAAGTGAGTTCATCAAAGCGCTGTTCACGGTCAAGTTGAACGGTGAAGTGAGTGAGATGATTTCCGATTATTTCACTCCGAAAAGCCGCCGGCGTTCAGAAGATGCCTCACGCGGTGGTTTCTCCTTGATACTGTAAGGAGGAAGTATGGTTGATGGGCCTGGCCAGCAAGACACAATCGCTTCACACGGCCCCGACGACGACCAAAGCTACACTCCACCGCAACCGCAGCCGGCTTCTCCGGAATGGCTGGGAGTAGCCGCGCAATTTGTCAATGCTCCCGCTTATGGCGACAGTGTGACCAACATGGCAAGCGCCATAGCGTCAAACCTGACCTCGGAGCACGTCACCGAGATAATAGCGCAAAGGGGACGTGGGGCAGAATACGCAGACCGACAGGCGGAACGTGAACATAACGGCGGAAAGGAAGCGCGCCGTCTGTACTCCGTCCTGGTCATACTCGCCATTCTGGCGGTGGTTGGCATTATCGTCTTCCTGACCATATATGACCAGCCGGGTTTGCTGGGCTATATTCTCTCCGGCATCGGCGGTTTGATTGCCGGCGCGTTTGGCGGCTACGGCTACGCTGAACGGTAAGGGTGGGCCGGATTCTCTTGAGTGTACAGAGTGTTATGACTACAACAGCATCTATCAAGGCCGGCCTTTCCGCGTCCCTGACCGGCCAGTTTGAAACCCAGGGGGCGCAGGCCCTGGCCGGCCTGACGGCATGGGCCGATTACGTCAACGAGCATGGCGGCCTCCCCGTGGATGGAGCCCAACGCCCGGTTTCGCTGCTCCACTACAACGACGGCAGCATGGCCGACAATTGCCGGCAGAACACCGAGCGCCTGATCCGGCAGGACCGGGTTGACCTGCTTTTCGGCCCGTACTCCGCCGGCCTCACCACCGCCGCCGCCGATGTTGCCAACGAACACGAGCGGCTGCTGTGGAACCACGGCGGCGCCGGCGATGCCCTGTATGCCCGGGGGCATCGCAACGTGATTGGCGTCCTGACTCCTGCCGACCGGTATCTGGATGGTGTGCTGCCCCTCGTCAGGCAGGTCAACCCCGACGCCAGCAAGGCGGTGATCCTGCGCATCGACACCGGCGCATTCGCCCGCATCGCCGCCCGGACCGTGGAGAGCGCCGCCGCGGAAATGGGCTTCACCATCGACCTGGACCTGCGCTATCGACCCAGTCAATTCCAGTTCCGGGAGATTGCCCGCCACGTCGGTGAATTGGGTCCGGACGTAGTGGTAGCGGTAGGCCGGATCCGGCACGACATCGCCGCGGCGCGGGCGTTGGCCGGCCTGCCCAACCGCAACCGGATCGGACTGGCGGTGGTCGTAGCCGCGCCCATCGTCGAATTCGCCATTGCCCTCGGTAGCTCCGCCGAAGGCTTCGTCGGCCCCAGCCAGTGGGAACCGCAGGTTTCCGTGGCTCAGCCCGACGTCGGGCCGTCTCCGGCAGCGGTCCTGCAATTGCTGGAACGCGCCGGACAAGAGCGCTCCCTTCCGGTGGATTACCCCATGGCCCAGGCCTATGCGTCCGGTCTGGTGGTGGAGCGCTGCCTGGAAGCAGCCGGCGCCCTGGATGAAGACGCGCTCAGAAGTGCCGCCGGCGACCTGGATTTCACCACCTTCTACGGACGCTTCCGTATCGACGAGGACGGCCGGCAGGTAGGGCGCTCGGTCAATCTGGTGCAACGCCAGGACGGGCGCAAGGTGGTGGTGTGGCCGCCGGAGCAGGCGGAGGCCCCGCTGCGATACCCGTTCTGAAACAGCCGCGGCGCGTTACCATCTACGGGATGTCTTCAGACAAGAGGCAAGCCCTGACCACTCCATCCACGGCAAAAACCGAAACCGCGAGCAACACGGGCGAGGAGTTTGAGGTATTGCTGATATACGACGACCTCGAACCGGGTCACGCCGTACTGTTCCCCACCTTGCCCGGTTGCTATGCGTAAGGGGTAGACGGGAGGATGCTTTTGGCAATGGCCGTGGACGCTATCCACTGCCATATGGTGCTTCTTTGTGACCATCCCACAGTGCGCCTGATGGCGATAGAGAACGTCCGATTGCGGATGGAAGTAGCAATGGTGCGGGCCATTCTTTGAACAGTGTGGGAATTTTCAGAAAGCCACCTTCTTGATGGCTTGCGAGCGCAGTTTGGAACCCACTACATCCTCGACCAACTTCTGCTCAATTCTAGCCATGCGGTCCTTAGAACCTACGGTGACACCACAGGATCGCGCAAGCAAAAGCAGGAATTTTCTTCTTCTGGGATAGTTTATGGACGCAAGCAGGCTTTCGGCGGATTCACGCGACTCCGCGTCGTTGAGTTTTTTAGCAAGCTCGGCGACCGCGCGGTCCAAGCAGGCGTCTGATTCATGCTTCTTTTCCTGTTTCGGTTTCTCTTCTACCAGGCGAAACTTGGCCTTGCCTTGTATGAGAAGGTCAAATTCACGGTCGTCCATGGAATTCATCGCGTCCGCGAAAGCAACCAACAGCTTGGCTATGGTTTGCCTCGATTCATTCATCGTGAGCACCTCCTCAAACTCTCCGGAGAAATTCTGTGGTCAACTCTTCCAACTCGTCTCTATTCACAGAAGGATTGCCAAGCACTACTGGTACACCATATTCAGGGGCACTGCTGAATGTGGTGTCGTTTCTACGGATGTAGGTATCGAACACTGGCAAACCAGTCTGCCTAATTCTATTGATGAACTGCGATTGGGCAGAAATAGGCCTGTTTGCGTATATCCGCACCATGGTAGGGATTACGCCCATAATTGATGGATCTATTTTGTCGAACGATGGAGTGCTCCGTTCTTCGGCAAATCCATTGAAATCAGTAACTAGATCGCCAATGTGACGCTGCAATTCTTCGATTCCCAGTGTCGACAAATAATCTGGAATCGCCGGCACTAGAATCCGGTCGCTGGCCACGATCGCTGTTTTAGTGACGATGTTGAAATTAGGGGGACAATCAATCAGCACATAATTGTACCTCTCCATAATCGCAGCGGTTTCCAAACCATCCCGCAGCCTTGAGTGTAGCCGCAGAAAATTGGTTCGAGTTTGGCGCATGGAGCCACCACTGAGTCGTGCCGCCAGTTCTAAATCTATGTTGATCAGCGCCAAGTGCGAACAGATCAAGTCAACGCGACCGCTGAGATTATTGCTGACTTGCGGTGTGACGATCAGGGAAGTCAGTTCAAGATTTTGGTCCTGATCAATGTATGCATCGTACCAGTTGCGAATCGTCGTGCTTGCAGCGTGGCGTTCCTCCCAAATATCTACGCTCATGAGCGAAAAGGTAAGGCTAGCTTGAGGGTCAAGATCAATCAACAGGACGTTCTGTCCTCGGTGGGCAAGCTCAGCGGCTATATTGGCAACGACAGTCGTCTTTCCTACGCCGCCTTTATAGTTAATCACGGAAATGGTTTTCATAATGGTTTTGCACCGCCAAAGAAAGATTTGCGCCGACGGTAGGTTATCACAACCGCCGGCACTGGCAAAGGAGTCCTTCTGAGATCTGGACCTATTCTTCCAGCTTCACCGGATTGCGGAGCACGCCGATGCCGCTGATGTCGATTTCGCAGATGGCGCCGTCGCCCATGTCCTGCGTCGTCCCGGGAGTGCCGGTAAAGATGCAGTCGCCGGCCTCCAGCGTAACGTAGCGGGTGATGAACTCGATCATCGTGGGCACGTCAAAGAGCAGATGGTCGGTGGTCTCGTTCTGCTCCTCGTTGCCGTTGACCCGGGTGCGGAGGTGCTGGGCGTGGGGGTCGGCCTCGGTCTCAATCCAGGGGCCCATGGGCGAGAAGGTGTCGGCAGACTTGGCGCGCCACCAGTCGGAGTTATTCTCGTTGCGGTCCCGGCGCTGCCAGTCGCGAGCCGAAACATCGTTGCCACAGGTGTAGCCCAGCACATGGTTCAGGGCGTCGTCCTTGGATACGTTGCGACACTTGTCCCTGATGACCACGACCATCTCGCCCTCGGCGTCGAAGCGCTGTATCTCCTTGGGTCGGATGATGGCGTCCTCCGGCCCGATGACGCTGGTGGGCGTTTTGTGGAAGATCATCGGGTACTCGGGGGCCGGCCGGTCGCCGACGTGGCTGGTGTAGTTGAGACCCATGGCCAGGATCTTCCCCGGCATTACCGGCGCGAGGAGTTTCACGTCGGAAAGCGCGTGGGTGTGGTCGGTGAGCTTGATTTCATCGTCAAAGATGCTGCCGTCAATGGCGGTAACGTTGTCGCCGTCAACGACGCCGTAGTGCTCGGAGCCGTGGGCGATGTAGCGGGCGATTCTCATAGCAGGATTGCCTCCGTTGGATTGTTTTGACCGTGTTGGCGTGGGTTATTGTACCATCAGCAACCGCCGGCTCAGTGTTCGATCACCAGCTTGCCGTAAAAGTCACGGTCGTGCATCACCTGGTGCGCTTCGGCCACGCCGTCCAGGGGGAAGGCGCCGCCCACAATACCGCGCAGTACGCCCTGTTGCACCATCTTCATGGCGTCGGCCATGGTGCGCCGGCTGCGCCCGCCGCTGCCCATCAGATGCAGCGGTTTCCCATGCAGGATGGACAGGTCCATGGGCGTCTGGCTGCCTGAAGTGACGCCGGTGATGACTAACCGCCCCTCCTGCTTCAGGCATAGCATATTCTCGTGCCACACGTCTGCGCCCACGCAGTCATACACCACGTCCACCCCCTGTCCGTCGGTCAGCTCCTTCACCCGCTCACTGACGCTGTCCACCTGGCGGTAGTTGATAACCTCGTCGGCGCCCCACTTCCTGGCTTCTGCCAGCTTCCAGTCGCTGCCGGCGGTGGTGATCACCCGACAGCCCATCATCTTGGCAATCTGGATGCCCATGCTGCCCACGCCGGAGCCGGCGGCCTGCACCAATACGTCGTCCCAGGGCTGCAGCTTGGCCTGGGTGATCAGGCAGTGCCACGACGTATGCAAGGCGATAGGCAGCGCAGCGGCTTCAGCGAAGGACATCTCGTCGGGTATCGGGTAAGCGTTGATGGCCGGCGCGACCACGTACTCGGCGTGGCCGCCGTCCAGGTCAACGCCGATGCGCTGCTGGCGAGTACACCATTGGTCATGCCCGGAAGCGCAGTGTTCGCACAGGTTGATGCCGCCGCACTTCACCCGGTTGTCCACCAGCACCCGGTCGCCAACCTTCAAGCCGGCGCCGGCATCGGGACTGATTTGTGCCACCTCGCCGGCCAAATCGCACCCCAGGATGTGCGGGAAACGCCGGCAATTGGCGGCCCGCAGGTTCAGGTCAAGACGATTCAGCGCGCTGCCGCCCACCCGGATCAAAATTTCGCCCGGCGAGATCTCCGGCTCCGGCCGGTCGCCATAGGTCAGCACGTCCGTCCCGCCGGTTTCGTTAATATAGATGGCTTTCATCAGGGTTCCCTCCGCATGGCAAATGGCAATGGTAACGACGGCAGTGTAATAGCGGGGGAGACGGGCCGGCAAATGAGGCTATAATGCAATCCCTGCAAAGGAGAACAAAGATGCCCAGGCCGCCATTCATAACCCGCGTCAAACTGCGGAACTACAAGAGCATCGCACGGTGTGACGTGAAACTGGGGCCGCTGGCGATTCTAGTGGGTCCCAACGGTTCCGGCAAAAGCAATTTTCTGGACGCGCTCCTGCTGACGAGCCAAGCCTTGGACTGGCGGCCCGAGGAGGCTTTGCTGGTACGTGGTGGGATGCGAGAGGTGGTACGCCGTTCCGGTGAACGCCACGATAGATTTTCGGTCTCGCTGGATTTTGACCTGCCGAAGGAAGATAGGAAAGGGCAATACAGTTTCGAGGTAGCGTCGCGTAAGAGCGGAGGCGTTGAAATTAGCAAAGAATCTTGCGAGATTGGGCCGTCAGGAGAGAACGGGAAATCGTTCTACTTTGTGGTACAGGGTGGGGAAATGGTCGATTGTAATGTCAAGGCGCCGTTGCCTAGACCGTTCCCGGACCGGCTTTTTCTGGGTAGCATCGGATTCTTCGATGAATTTTGGCCGTTATATGACGCTCTGAGTCATCTGGAGTTTTACAGATTTGACCTTGACATTTTGCGAGTGCCCCAAGCGCTGGCCTCCGGTGAAGTTCTGCATCCCGCTGACGGACGTAACTTGCCGGCAGTGCTGGGAGTTATGGAACAACGAGACCCGGCAGCCTTCCATCGGCTACAACGGTATATGCGTGCGATAGTTCCCGGTCTAGAAAACATCAGCCGGATAGAGATACCTATTGTTGACTTGGAGACTATCCAGTTCACCCTACAGTTCGGCGACCGCGAAAATCCGCAGCCATTCACGGCAATCAATGTGTCTGACGGCACGTTGAGAGCGTTGGCCGTCCTGACTGCATTGCTGCAAGGGGGGAGTTTCCTCCGTCTATCATCGAGATTGAAGAACCAGAGACCGCGCTTCACCCGGCCGCGGCAGGCGTAAGGGAGTGGACTTGGGCTAAGGAATAGCGCCGGATATGGAATTTTTCACGGATCCCACGGAAGAGCAGGTTGCTGAGGTTGAACGCGGCCTGGACGAGCATAATGCCGGCGTGTCATCCATACGTTCCACCACCCCAGTGCGTGCCGCCATTGTCGAAACGGGACGGGTTGCCGCTGGCATCGACTGCGCCGCATACTGGGGCAAGCTCCACGTCAGGTTATTGTGGGCGCACCACGATCACCGGTCGCAGGGCTTGGGCTATCGCTTGATGGCCTGGGCCGAGGAACGTGGCAGAGAACTGAAATGCGTGTCAGTAGTGGTCGATACGATGTCGTTCCAGGCTCCAGATTTTTACGCCAAGCTGGGTTACCGCTGTTTCGGACAATCCGATGGCTACGAGGGCGGAGCCAGCCGGCGCTATTTCGAGAAGCGCCTGTAAGCGGGAGCCATCGGAAAGAGCAAACCTGCTACAATCCCCGCCATCCGATCCAGCTTTGCCAATGATTCCTGCGGAGGCTCTCCCATGCCCGTTTTCACACCTGAATACTTGGAAAAGGCTGCCTACCACATTTACGTAGCCAAGGGCACGCCGCCCGACGAGGCGGAAATCGTCGCTGCCCACCAGGTCAAGGCCAACCTGGTCGGCCACGACTCCCACGGCGTCATCCACGTCCCCGAATACTGCGAGCGTATCGACCGCGGCCACATTGTTCCCGGCGCGCCCTTTGAGGTGCTCAGCGAGACGCCTACCACCGCCGTGGTGGACGGCCATTGGGGTTTCGGTTTCGTCGTTACCGAAAAGGCTACTCGCATGGCCATGGCCAAGGCCAAAGAGAACGGCGTCGCCGCTTTCACCATTCGTCGCCAGAGCCATATCGGACGGCTGGGCGACTATCCCACCATGTGCGCCCAGGAGGGCATGATTGCCTTGCTCACCGCCGACTCCGGCGCCGGCCCCAAGGCCGTGGCGCCCTTCGGCGGTCGCGCCCGTCGCCTGGGCACCAACCCCATCTGCATCGCCGTGCCCAGCAACCTGCCCGGCCAGGTGCTGCTGGATATGGCGACCAGCGCCGTGGCCGCCGGCAAAATCGGGCTGGCCCGCAACCGGGGCGAGGCCGTGCCCCCCGGCTGGATTGTCGATAAGGACGGCAACCCCACCACCGACCCCAACGACTATGCCGCCGGCGGCGCCATCCTCCCCGTGGGCGCCGACCAGGGACACAAAGGGTTTGGCCTGTCCTTTATGGTGGAGATGTTCTCCGGCCTGCTTACCGGCCTCGGCTTCGGCATCGACCCCCAGGCCCGGCACAACGACGGCTGCTTCCTCGCCGTGTTCGACGTGTCCAAGTTCCGCCCACTGGAGGACTTCAAGCAGGAGATGACCGAGTTCGCCGAGTTCGTCAAGACCTCCCCGCCGGCCGCTGGCTTCAGCGAAGTCTATTACCCTGGCGAAATCGAGTACCGCACCGAGCTGCAACGGCGGGAGAACGGCATCTTTATTGAGGACGAAACCTGGCGGCAAATCACCGAACTGATGGAGGAGGTAGGCGTCGCAGGCGCTGTGGGTCAGCCCTGACGGTCAGACCGTCCATTGTAGGTGCGGGTGCGGGAAGGAGGTGGCCAGATGCTTCTCTCTGACTTGGGACTGCCTTCAAGTCTGGCGATCTGGCTTGCCGCCGTACTCTTGCTGCTCTCTCTAGTGATTGGTTTGCTGGGCGGGTTGATCGGCTTATCCCTGGGCACGATGCGACTTCCGGCAATGCTGATGCTTGGCGTGCCCCTTCCGGTTGCGGCCAGCGCAAATATTTTCGTGAGCAGCGCGGTCAGCGTTACGGGCAGTTACCGCCATTTCTGTGATGGACGGGTCAAACTTCGCCTGGTTGTCATTGTGGGTGTTCCTGCCTTCATCGCCGGGTTTATGGGCGGTTATTTCAGCAATCAGGCTCCCGTTGACCTTCTCATCGCGATTGCCGGTGGCCTGATCCTCTGGCAGGGCGTCGAACTGGCCTGGATGGCGCATCGGCGGCGGCGCGATTCCCGTTCAAACCAACCGTCCGAGGACCAATTGGATGGTTCCGCCGGCCATTTCACCGTTGCCCGGACCATCGGCGGCGCAGGCGCCAGCTTCGGGATCGGATTGCTGGCCGGCGCGATCGGCCTGGTGTTGGGTTCCGTTAGGCTCCCACTTATTATCAGATTACTACGGGTTGATCCACGAATTGCCGCCGGCAGCAACCTTTTCATCGGTATGACAATGGGAGCGCTGGGATGGTTCGGCCACGTGTTGCACACTCGTCCAGACTTGCCGCTCATAATAGTATTGTTGGCGCCGGCAGTAGTGGGCAGCTATATGGGCGCCAAATTTACGGGCAGCATCAGCGTCAATCTGTTGCTGCTGGTCATGGGCTCCCTGCTCACCGCATCCGGCTGCATGATGCTCTGGAGAACGGCGAACGTGCTGTTCTGAGACGTAAGATGGAAGAGCCAGCCGCAAACCCTGACCTTGAGATCACTCCTCCGCTAGGCCGCCGGCTGGCCGAGGTGGCCTGGGCCTTCCTCCCCCTGGGTTGGATAGCCTTTGGCGGACCCCAGGCCCATATCGCCCTGTTGCAGGAGCGTTTCGTGGCCCGGCGTCGCTGGCTGGACGAACAGCGCTTCGTGGAACTGCTGGGTTTGGGTCAGGGACTGCCCGGCCCTACCTCAACTCAAATGGTGGTGGCCGTGGGTACCGCCCGGGCCGGTCCGCTGGGCGGCTTGCTGGCCTTTCTGCTCTTCCTGTATCCGGCGGCGACGATAATGGCCCTGGCCGGCCTGGGCGTAGCGACTTTCCTGGAGGAAGGAGGACGCCCGCAGTGGCTGGACGGAGTACAGCCGGCCACGGTAGCCCTGGTGGCGGTGGCCGCCTGGCGGCTGGGCGTGGCAGTGGTCAACACGCGGCTGACCATGGCCCTGATGCTGTTGGGGGCAGCGGTGACCATACTGGTGCGTCAACCCTGGGCCTTTCCCGCTGCGCTGGCCCTGGGAGGGGCGGTAACGGCGGTGGCCCTGCGTTCCCAAAGACGCAATGCGATTGACCAGTCGGGAAGCATCCCTCTGGACAACCTGGGAATTTCCCGGGTGGCCGGCGTCCTGCTGCTGCTGTTTTTCGGACTGCTGGGCGGGCTGATCCTGGCGCGGCTGGCGCTGGACTGGCCATGGCTGCAAATCCTGGAGTCCTTTTACCGCACCGGGGCGCTGATCTTTGGCGGCGGGCAGGTGGTATTGCCCATGCTCAGCGCCGAGGTCGTGGAACCCGGCTGGGTAACGGAACAGCAGTTTCTGGATGGGTTGGCCCTGATGCTGGCCCTGCCCGGCCCCCTGTTTAGTTTCAGCGCTTATCTGGGAGCAGTAGCCGGCGGCGTTCCCGGACTGCTGCTGGCCTTTGTGGGCCTCTTCCTGCCCGGAGTGCTGGTAATCTTCGGCGTGTTGCCCTTCTGGGAGAAGGTACGGCGCTATCCCTGGGTAAGGATAGCCCTGACGGGAGTCAATGCTACTGCCATTGGCCTGGTGGTGGGCGTGGTGTTCCTGCTGTGGGAGCGGGCCGACCCCAGCGCTGCCGGGGCGGTGATTGCCCTGCTGGCCTTCGGGTCGGTGATGTTTTTCCGAGTCCCGGCGCCGCTGGTGATTATCGGCGCCGGCGTCCTGGGCTGGATTTTCGGTTGGGCGGGACTGTTGTAAAATCCATTTCGCACAGTGTGTTAACCTCATGGGTAAGGTCAATTTGTATCCGCTGATACTGACAATGGGCCTGACGCCGCTGGTGGCAGGAGCGCTTCTGGTGTAGCAGGGGGGGTGTCGGCCTTGCTGTGAAATTACCCTGTTACCGCTACCGTGCGGGAGTATAATCTGAATGAGACTACGCTTGACGTTGCTCGGATCCGCCTACGTATCGATTGCTCTGACTGTGGCGGCGGCCGTGCTGTACGCCACCATAGAAATCTATAGCGACGGAAACCGCGACTTGCCTGACACTTTCTCGGCATCAGTGACCAATACTGCCGCCACGTTGGCCATCGCCGCGTTCATAGGAGTCGTTGATATGTTTTTCAAGTTTGAGGAAACCAAAGAACGCGCCGAAGAACGTCGCCAGTGGGAAGCTCGTATCGACCAATTTCTGGAAGAAACCAGGGCTGAACGGGAGGAGGCTAAAGCCCAGCGCGAACAAAATCAGCAGATGTTCGCCGCCATGATGGAACAGAACCGGGCCATGATGGAGCAGAGCCGGCTGCTAACCGCCCGTCTGCTCGATTTGCTGGAGCGTAGGAATGGCAACGGTTCGGCCAGCGCTTCCTGAAAGAAAAACTGGCGGGTCCGGCAACCGAGGAGCCGAACTCGCCAATGATTTTGCGCGCTGGTCTCTGACGTCGAGTTGGCCTAACCCCGGTTGTGGGTCTTGGTCTCGGCCCAGGCCACGATATGGGGCAGCGCCGCCTCGACATCCCGCTGGTCAACCGAGCGGGCCGTGGATTCGGCCTCGCACCGGAGCAGCATGATCGGCAGCCGGTTCTGGATTTTGTCCAGTGTCCACGCCAGCGGGTCGCCCTCGGCGGTGAAGTCCAGTTCCAGCCGCTCGTTCTTGGAAACGGACTTGTTTCGATAATGATAGTGGGGGCCGATGCGGAAACAGTCGAACCGCAGCAATTCCTTATCGTCGTCCTCGATGTCGTTGCCGTACACGTGGATGCAGATGCCCTCATCGTCCATCGCGCCAACGTTGGTCCGGTACTCCAGCCCGAAGGTCACCACTCCGGCTGCGATCAGTTCTTCGGCGCCGCCGGTTTCGCCGCCCATCTGCGCGTGCATTGCCTGTTGCGTCATCTCTCCGTACCTCCCTTTGCGCGGGTCTGCCCGCCTGCGTTGCCGGGATTATACACGCTAATCATATGCTGTCGTCATTGCGAGCGAAACGTAGCAATCTCGTCGCGTCATCCTGGCGTTGTGCATTCTTCGCGTAACTTCACCAGCAGGGGAATGGAGCGAATCTTCCGCTCGTCCAGGTCTTCCCAGTAGATGCCCTGCGGTCGCGGTATTTCCTCTCCGGCATCGCACCGTATCACTCCCTCGGTGGTCACCACGACGTCCAGCGGCGCGTCGTGCTGCGTCCACGGCAGATCCTCGTCCAGCACCTGCATCGGATGCACCGTGCTGACGACCGGGGTGCCCGGCTGCACCA
This sequence comes from uncultured Dehalococcoidia bacterium, assembly GCA_964347975.1. Lineage (GTDB taxonomy): Bacteria > Chloroflexota > Dehalococcoidia > Lucifugimonadales > UBA3495 > Bin87. Next base: position 24,563 of record CAYGAY010000025.1, on the reverse strand, counting down.
CTCCCGCCGCCACCGCCAGGCCGTATTCCAGATCGGCGAACCCGCCGCCTTTGCCGATGCGGACGCCCTTCCGGTTCACCGCCACCGAGCCGGAAATCACCAGATCGATGGGTTGCATCTCCGCAACATGCACGGGACGCCCCACCTTGAACGCTCCTGAGATGGTTGACGCTTTGGCCGGTTCCACTTCCAGGCGGGATGGGTCCAGTTCGATGAACGCCCGCTCGTCCTTGAGGCGGGGTACTGCCATATAGAGCAACTTGCCCTGCTCCAACGCCAACTGACGCAGGGGGCGCTGGGCCTGGTCCGGGTTGCTCTTGATAGCCTTGGCCGTTTGCCACTCAGGGAGTTCCGCCGCCAGAGCCGCCGCGTCCTCGCAGCCCAGAAAATGGGGGATTTTGTCGTGTACCGATTTGCCCCGCACCACTCGCGCCGTTTCCAGCGCGGTCCACACCTCCTCGCGAATTGCCCACTTGTCTCGCATGGCGTTTCCCTATTGTGTGGCCCGGAGAATATTCCGGCGCGTCGCTCGGTTCGACCGGGCGACGCCTGCGGTCCGCCTCAGTATTACCATCGTCACGGTCGGGGCCTGGCTTGAACCCGACCGGTGGCGTCGTGTTTCAGATTAGCCCAACCAGTGAGATGAGACCGCGGGCAGCCTCTTCACCGCCGCCGCCCAACACAGCCCACTCAACTACCTTGACAATCAACCATGGGATGAACCCAATCACTGCGGAAATTAGCACGACAGCGATAGCGCGTCCGGTGCTTTCAAAATCCAGCGCTTGTCGTACCGCCAACGTTACCGCCGCTGCCGTCCAGACGAACGCCACGATCGGAAACAGGTTGCCGATAAATGGAACGAAGGCGAATATGGACAGTACGCCGGGCGTGTAGGCGAACCCGACCACCCGGCCAATTTCCGCCCAACTGGTTTGCGTGTTGCTGGTGCGCAGTATCATGCCGCCCACCAGGCTGATCACGGAAACCCATATTGCCCAACGCAGGATGCCGAACACCAGGCCGGCGACCAACCCCAGCACGATTGCCAGCGGCCCGGCGCCGCCTAACAATCCGGCGATCACCCCACCCACCATGCCGCAGATAGTTACCAGGATCACCACGCCTATCGCCTGCCCAATCGCCCCCGGGTCGGCTTCTATCTCTTCGTAAGTATCGGCGTTGAACATCGCCGCGCCCATCATTCTCTGTATCATTATTCACCTCGCTGCGCTGCATCCGGTCAATCTTGGCCTCGAATAAGTGGCATTCTAATCATTGGGTACTCCTCGCGCTATGGTCGGTCCTTGCGATGTTATTTAGGTTTCCCGCGCACATCTTCTTCCCAGGCGCTATCCCGATGCGCCGCCGCCGCAACGCTGTCGGCTAACCCCATCCCAGTGTCGTTCAGCGGATTCCTGCGAAATCAGGAATGACGCATTGGGGACGGTATGCTACCCTCAACTCTGAACGGGTACCGTTGATTTGCTGATGGAGGAAAATTGCCATGCCGTTCTACGAAAGAGGCGCCACCCGAATTTACTACGAAGAGGTCGGCTCAGGATTCCCCCTGCTGATCATTCCCGGCGGTGGGCTAAATTCCACTATCGAGGGTCTGAGAACCTCGCATCCCTTCAATCCCCTGGAAACTTTCGGGGGAGACTTCCGCTGCATCGCCGCCGACTTGCGCAATGCGCCGCCGGGCCAATCCACTGGCCCGCTGGAGATTGACCGGCCCTGGGATGCCTTCACCGATGACCATCTGGGTCTGATGGATCATCTCGGCATCGACAAGTTCGGGGTGATCGGTTTCTGCATCGCCGGACCGATGATCCTGAATCTGCTCAGCCGGGCCGCCCCGGGCCGGGTGGTAGCGGCGGCTTTGATGCAGCCCAGCGGGTTCCGTCCGGAGCTGCCGGACATTTTCTACCGGAACAACATCGCCGGATGGGGCCCGCCCCTGTGCGAAAAACGCGCTGACATGACCATGGCAATGGTGCACGACTTTTTGACCAACATGTACACCAATCGCGCCGATTTCGTATTCACCGTTTCCCGTGAGTTCGTGAGTGGGCTGGAAGTGCCGCTGCTGATCGCGCCCGACGACGTGCCGGCCCACCCGTACGAACGGGCCATGGAGGTTGCGAACCTGGCCCCGATCTCCGAGGTGACCATCTATCCGTGGAAAGACACGCCGGAGCATATCGACGAAGCGGTGGAACACGCTCGCCGCTTCCTGAAGAGCCATGTACCGGCGGCAGCGCTGGTCTAGGGCGTGTTAACAAACTCGTCATTCCGGCGAAAGCCGGAATCCAGTGAGTACAAATTAAGGCCACTTTTCTGCTGGCAGCGATTTTCCTGGGTTCCTGCTTTCGCAGGGAATGACGGTGGTTGAATAGGAGGGCAAATCCTTGGCTGAAACTGCGGACGTGGTTGTGATTGGCGCCGGCGTGGTGGGCTGCTCGGTCGCCTGTTACCTGGCTCGGGAAGGTCTCAACGTGACCCTGCTGGAGCGGGAGGCCATCGGGAGCGGAGCATCGGCCCACGCCACTGGCTCACTGAGCCTGCTGGGAGCGGAGTTCACCGCCGGCCCGTCATTCCACATCGCCCGGGCGTCATACGCCGAGTTTGTACAACTCGTTCCCCAACTGGAAACCGCCACCGGCATCGACCTGCTCTACCAGAGGCGGCCTTCGCTCCGGTTGGCGCTGGATGATGAAGAGGCCGATCTGATCAAAAGTTTGATGGTCTGGCAGCAGCCCCACGTCGAGATGCACTGGATTGACGCGGCGGAGGTACGCGCTATCGAACCCCGTCTCTCCCCCTCGATTATTGGCGCAATGTACGAGGACGAGTCGGCGCAACTGGACAGCTATCGCTTTAACTTGGCGCTGGCCCGGGGCGCGGAACTGGAGGGAGCCAACATCCTGTACCGGGAAGTAACCGGACTCGCCAGCCGCGGGTCCACGGTTGCCGGTGTTAAGACCGCCTCCGGTGACATCCATTGCGGCGAGGTAGTGGTGGCCGCCGGAACCTGGAGCCGTGTCTTCTCGTCGTGGCTGGACTTCCCCGTTCCAGTGCGTCCGATGAAGGGAGAACGGCTATTGCTCAACTATCCTGGCGAACCCCTGCCGGCGCTGATCAGCTCACCCAAGCGGGGTCATATGATCAGCCGAAGGGACGGGCTTACCAGCGTTGGCAGCACCGGCGGTCGCGATTATGACGAGAGAGAGTTATTCCTGGGTGAAGAATTTGACCGGCAGCCTACCGAAACTGCCCGGTTGGAACTTTTGCAGCGGGCCATCGATGTTTTTCCCGACTTGGAGCGGGCCGAGTTGGTCCAGCAGCTGGCCGGTTCCCGACCGCTCAGTCCCGACAGCAAACCCATTATCGGCCCGGTACCCGGTCGGGATGGCATCCACTTGGCAACCGGTCACACTACCAAGGGGATCCACCTGGGGCCAATTACCGGGCGGATCATCGCCGACTACATCTGCCGCGGCTCGACGGATGTGGTCGACGACATGAGCGAATTCCTGCCCGACCGCTTCGCGGACTTCGCCGATGCCGACTATCCGGCGGCCGACCCAACCATGGAAGAATGACCCCCACTGGTTGGGGCCTTTTCCAAGTCATTTTTCCGTTCGTCCTGAGCCTGTCGAACCATGGAAGCGTCCTTCAACAGGCTTAGGACGAACGGGACAGTTTAAACCCCGCAGCTTGGCAAATGCCCGGCTACCGGGCCGGGTAATTGGCCAGCCACCACCGGGCGATGTCGATACGGCGGGGCAGCCAGACATCGGGCTTGCCCTTCACGTATTCCAGGAACCGTCGCAACGCTGCCGCCCGGGCCGGTTTGCCGATGATGCGGCAGTGGAGGCCAACGGACATCATTTTGGGGTGCGTCGCTCCCTCACGATAAAGGGTGTCGAAACAGTGGCGAGCCGACTCGTAGAAGTCCATCGGCGTTGCGAGCTGGCCCCGCCAGAAACCGTAGTCGTTGACCTCCAGCGAGTAGGGCACTACCAACCACGGCCGGTCGTGAACCTCGGCGTAAAAGGGCAGGTCGTCGTTGTAGGCGTTGCAGTCGTATATGAAACCGCCTTCCTCCACTACCAGTTCGCGGGTGTTCACGCTGGGCCCGTAACGAGTGTACCAGCCCAATGGCCGCTCCCCGCAAGAACGGGCGATGGAGGCAACTGCGTCACTGATGGCTTGCCGTTCGGTCTCCCGGTCCATCTTGTAGTACTCTTCCCAGCGGTTGCCGTGACCCATCACCTCGTGTCCCCGGCGCACGATCTCCGGCCCCACCTCCGGGTTGCGTTCCAGGGCCAGGGCGCAGGCGAAGAAGGTCGAGTCGACTCCATACTCGTCCAGCAGGTCCATGATGCGCCAGACGCCCACCCGGCTCCCGTACTCGAAGAAAGACTCGTTGGCGAGATCTCTCTCGCCTCTGGCTACCGGTGACGGCGACTCGCCCACCGTCTCGCCATGCGGATCCCCATCCAGGATGGAGTTTTCGGATCCCTCCTCGTAGTTGACGACGAAGGAAACGGCGATTCGGGCGCCGTTGGGCCATTCCACCACCGGCGGGTTCTTGCCGTAGCCGATCAGGTCGCGTTCCGCCATGAGATTAATCCTCCTTGGCGTGTTCCATGCTGCCGAGGGACATACTGGCGCCGAAGTACCCGATGCCGCGCTCGTCTCGTAACCTGGCGATGCGCTCGACACATTGCTCAGGTGTACCGAAGTAAGCGGTGGCCGCCAGTTCGGATTTCGTAACTGGCCGATTCGACGGTACGAATCCGGCGCCAGCGGTCCAGGTCCACATTGATCTCGTCGCCGTGGGTTATGGTGCGGCGGCAGCCGGCCAGGTCCCGAACCCAGGTCAAGGACCGACGCGGGTATTCCCTGGCCGCCGGTTCGTCTTCGTCCAGGTACACAAACCGGAAATACGGCATTTCTTCCCGGGGCAGGTTTTTACCGGCGGCGGCGCAGCGTTCAGCGTAAAGGGAAAACAGGCCCAGGTTATCACCCCGACGTCGTTGGTCAGTCTAGCGTGTCTGGAACGTGGGCAATGACGAGTAATCCACTGTCAAGCAGAGTTTGTCTCATTGCCAACGCCGATGACCGCCACGGTTGTCCGCGATAACGGCAGCTTCGGCAGTGAAATGTTCAAACAATGACGGGAAGAAGCACTCACCGGCTTCGCCGACCAGCAGTAGCCCGAGGCGGTTAAAGACCGCCACAATTTCAGGTCCGTGTCCATAAACCGCTTTGATCTTGCTACCATATTCCCAATGTATAACTGGGTTGAGCCCCCGCGGGTGTGTGTATTTCCAAACTACCTCATAAGGAGTTTCAGGAGATTTGCCGGTTTCCCAACCGCAGAACCGGAAGGGCTCCGCCCCGGAAGGCATATCGGCTCCGGAAGTTGAAGCAATAGTGCGAACCCGCTCAACTCGATTGCCCCAATCGTAACACCGGCGAGCCGTAATCCGAACATATACAGTATCCCCATGATAAGTGGTGGGTTGACGAAATTTTTCAGATTCGCACGTATGAATTTTGCCATAGTCTTCAATCAGGTGGTGCAGCGGGCTGATGTCGCGCATATTCGGTATATGGGCGTTCAGGTGAGTCCGCCCGGACACTCCGCCTTCGTTGGCCGTCTCGCGAGGCTGGTCAATAGGGTCAAAGTCGTTGCAAACTCTGACTGTATCACCAAACTCGCTGCGTTCCTGCTCGTTTTCCGGCTCGCGTTCACCACACCTCGCCCCGTCGGGAAAAACAGCGTCAAAATCCAGTTTGTACTGGTCAATCGTCTCACTGTGCCAGCAGTCCTTTACCGTAGCGCCATAGACTCCTCTTTCCCACGGATTTTCAGCAGGGCGAGAGACACAGCGATAGGTCAGGCCATCGTCGAAAGTCTCGTAGGAAACGGTAAGGTCCGCGCGTAACTGGCCAGTGAGCGGATCCGCCTCCCGTCTGGGAGCGTCGAGAGCGGCTCCGCTGGGGCTGTCAGCGTAGTATTCCCAAGAGGGAATCGGGTCAAAGGGATCATCATGCACGGTTGTATTGGGCAAACTCCCGAGTAGCGTACATCGTTTACCGTCTTCGTCGCAGTTGAAATATACCCGTATCTCGAAGGCGGTGAGTGTTACCCGCGGGGCATCCGAGTGCTCCGGTTGAGGGAAAGAAAATGTGTATCCCACTTCTGACTGCGGCGGTGAAGCATACCATCCATCATTGTTGATACTGTACTTGACGACGTACTTGCCGGGCAATGAGTCCCAATCTAGATGCCAGCCCGATGAGTCTCTCCAAGTCCTCACTGCCTCATGGCCAGTGATATTTATGATGACTGAAACCGAGGACGCGGCGGCGCGTCCGCAGCCATCGTCGTTGCAGGCTTGCACTCGGACTATCCACCGACCCTGCTCGCCGACATCGAAAGCAGCGGTTGGACCGGCAACAGTCGCCAAGCTGTCAGCAGCGAAATCCCTGTCCCGGAGACGCCAACGGACTTGGTATGAGGTAGCGCCGGACACAGGGGGCCAACTGGCGGTTACCGCAGTGGTTCCCGGCGCAACGGTGAGAGATGGCTTCTCCGGCGCTGCTGGGGGTTGAGGATCCTGGGCTTGTGCGATAGATACTGCGCCGATGGCGATTGCAGCCAATGCAACAGCGATGAGTGAAGGGAGACGTGAAACAATCCTGGTGAACAATTTTCAGATCCTTCCCTTGGCGAACAGGGTGTATAGTAGCGCATTAGCCGCGGGGTCTCAAGCGCCGCTGGCAGTTGCGCAGTGTCTTATGGATAAGTTCAACCACGCAACTCCCATGTATTTGAAATGCGGGCGCAGTATTGTCACAACCACGCATCAATCGTTCCGCCCGTAAGCGTCAGCGGCGCGCAGCGCCGTGGCGTCATCCCCGGCGCGTCCCACCAGCATCATGCCGATGGGCAGGCCGTCGGATGTTCCACAGGGCACCGAGATGGCCGGGTGGCCGGTCACGTCGAAGGGGCAGGTGTTGTGGATCATTTCCAGCGCCCGGTCGATGTACTCCTGGCGGCTGCAATCGGCCGGCGGAAGCACCGTCGCCTTCATGGGCAGAGTTGGCATCACCAGCAGGTCGTACTCGCTGAGCGCCCGGTCGTAGGCGGCGGTGAGCGTCCGGGCCAGGTTCTGGGCCTTGGCATAGTAGTAGCCGTGATACCGGTCCTGCATGTACTGTCCCATCAGTATCACCAGCTTGGTGGTTTCCGACAGGTCATCTGCCCGGCTTTGCCAGCCATGGGCATACACGTTCTGCAATCCGGTGGTGTAGTGGCCCTTCCAGTTAGTGCCCATGCTGTTGCCGGCTACCATCAGCATCGTGGCCCCCTCCACCGCGATGGCCCGCCAAACGTGGTTGCCGTCCCGGTGCCAGGGAATGGAGACCGTTCCCACCTGCGCGCCCATGCTCTCGAAAGAGCGGGCGGCGTTCTCCACCACCATATCCACGTCTGCCTCAGACTCGGGCAGGCCAAAACCCTCCTGCACGATGCCCAGGCGAAGCCCCGACACGTCTCCGGTCAACGCCTGGGAGTACGCCTGCCCGGCCCGGCCGGCCTGCTGCCTGGGGTCCAGTCCGTCGGGGCCAGCGATGGCTTCCAGCAGCAGCGCCACGTCGGCGGCCGTCCGCGCCATCGGCCCCGTGTGATCCAGGGTCAGTTCGATGGGGAAGACTCCGGTATAGGGCACCAGCCCGTAGGTCGGCTTCAGCCCGTAAATGCCGCACCAGCTGGCCGGTATCCGTATCGACCCGCCCTGGTCCCCGCCGATGGCCAGGTCCACCTCGCCGGCTGCGACCAGCGCCGCGCTGCCGCTGGAGGATCCGCCAGCGGTGCGTGCCGGGTCGTGAGGGTTGCGCACCGGCCCGGTGTCCGACGTGTGGCTGCCGCCGGAGAAGCACAGGCTTTCGCACACCGCCTTGCCCCGGATGGAGCCGCCGGCGTCCAGTATCCGGGTGACGATGGTGGCGTCCACGTCGGGAACGTAGCCCTCCAGGACGCTGGCGCCGTTCATCATGGGAACGCCGGCCACGCAGACGTTGTCTTTGATGGCGACGCTCTTGCCGGAAAGGATGCCGCCCGGCGGGCCGGTAATGTCGGTGCGCCAGTACCAGGCGCCCAACGGATTGTCCTCCGGCTGGGGTCGCGCCCCCGGCGACCGGGCGTATTTGACCGGCAGGCTGGGCGCAGTAAGCTGGTCAAGCCGGGCGTAGGAGTCCAGGATGGGTTGGCTCAGCTCAACGAAGGACTCCACGTCGGCCGGCGAGGGGTTCAGGTTGTAGGACTCGGCGATTCGGAAAAACTCCTCGACGGTGGGCCGTTTTACCACCATGGTCATAACCTCCGGGTTCTGTTGTACCGCGTTTAGGCACTATACTACGCCCGGCGAAGGTTTGACCCGAATCATCGTCAGAATCGGCGGAGACGACCTCATGAGAAACCCAATGGGAACGGTGAAAGTGACTATCCCCCGTCATGTTCACGGAAGCAAACGAACCCAGCCGGCTGGGGGTGGTTTCTCTCGAGGAATCCGCCCTCGCCGTTGACCCGCTGCCAGAGCGGCTGCTTCCGACGCGCTTGTTGCGCTACTAGCCAACGCCACGCCAGCCCGCATCCGCCGCGAATAGCCAGCAGCATCCACAGCCGGTGGAAGCGGACTACGACCAAAGTTCACAAAATCCTGCACAAAAACCGGAGGCCCGCAAATGCCAGTTAAAGGGACCACCCTGACCAGTTACCGCCCGCTAACGCAAGGCGTCAACGGCATGGTCGCCGCCAGTCATCCCAGCGCCGCCATGGCCGGATTGGAGATATTGAAACGCGGTGGCAACGCCATTGACGCCGGAGTCGCCGTGGGCTTGGCGTTGAACGTGGTGCACGTCGATGATTGCAGTTTCCTGGGCGTCGCGCCCACGGTCATCTACCTGGCCGACCGCAAGGAAGTCGTCACTGTTGACGGACTGGGAGTTTGGCCCAAAGCCGCGTCGGTCCAGTATTTCCACAGGCGCCACGGCGGAAAGATGCCGGCCGGTGTGCTCTCGTCATTGACGCCGGCCGCCGCCGATTCGTGGATTACCTCCCTCTCCAGGTTCGGCTCCATGACCTTCGGAGAAGTGGCGAGCGCGGCAATCGACCTGGCCGGCAACGGTTTCCCCATGTACCGCTACCTGGCCGGCCGGTTCAAAACTGCCTTTGACCAGTACAGCGCCTACCCGTCAACCGCCGAGATCTACCTGCCGGGAGGCCGCGCGCCCCAGCCGGGCGAAATGTTTTACCAAAAGGACCTGGCCGCCACCCTGTCCAAGATCGCCGATATCGAGGCGTCCCACGCCGGCGAGGGCCGGGAAGCCGCGCTCATGGCGGCCCGGGACTACATCTACACCGGCGAACTGGCTCACCAGATCGTCGCATTCAACCAGGAAATGGGCGGTCTCCTCACCGAAGACGATCTTGCCCGTTATCACGTCCAGGTGACTCCGCCCGTGACAGTGAGCTACAAGGGATACGATGTGTACAGCACCGGGCCGTGGGGCCAGGGGCCGACGTTCCCCCAGGCCCTCAAGATCCTGGAAGGCTACAACCTGGAGTCGATGGGGCACAATTCTCCCGAGTACATCCATACGGTGAGCCAGGCCTTGAACCTGGCCTTTGCCGACCGAGAGCGGTATGTGGGCGACCCCGATTTTGTGGACGTGCCGATCGACGAAATGCTGGCTGAAGAATATCTGGTCAAGCGCCGCTCTCTGATCGACCCCGACCTGGCCTGGCCGGGTACTCCGCCGGCGGGAGACCCGCGCAAAGGAAAGGCGACGATTGACGGCGCGCCCCAGTCGCCCCGGGATGCGGCAACTCCCGTCGCTACAGCTGGAGTCAGCGGCGGCGGGACTTCTTACTTCGCGGTGATTGACCGGGACGGCAACATCTTCTCGTGCACCCCCAGCGAAGGCACCAAGAACGGGGGGCCGATAATCCCGGGCACCGGGCTGGCGTTCTCCCTGCGCGGAACGCAGTCAAAACTGGTTGAAGGCCATCCGGCGGCGGTGGCCGGCGGCAAGCGGCCCCGGCTTACCCCCGCGCCGGCCCTGGTACTGCGCGACGGCCAGTCGGTGATGGCGCTGGGCGCCCACGGCGGCGACCATATCCCGCAAGGCACCTTGCAACTGCTGCTGAACGTCCTGGAATTTGGCCGCGACCCCCAGGAAGCGGTGGAGGAACCCCGCTTCTACAGCTACAACTTCCCCAGCTCCAATTGGGCGTCCCGGTATGATCCGGGAATGTTGCGGTTGGAGGGCCGTATTTCCGACGAAGTGGTCCAGGCGTTGCGGAGGAAGGGCCACACCATCGAGCGGTATCCGGACTGGTGGGAGGGTTCCGCCTTATATTGCGTCATCACGCGCAATCCGGATACCGGAGTGTTGCAGGGCGGAGCAGACCCGCGTTGCGAGGCCAGCGCCATCGGTTACTAGCCCCGGCGCGTCAGTCCACTGCCAGTTCCCGGCCGGCATCGGAAGCCTCCCTGACTCGATCCAGGAACCGGTGGAGGCCAACAGCCGTATCGAATGTTGGAGCGCGGTTCTCCCCGGTCCTGATCGCCTCTGCGAACAGCGCGTATAACTGCCCGACGTTGAACGGGTCGCCGCGCGGGAAGTCATCGGGTACGTACACGAAACGGTCGGGGATGCTTAGGTCCTCCAACTGGTGGCTTCCCTGGGCGCCCTGTACGCGCAGCATCTCGCCCCGTTGGGACGAGACGTTTCCAGTGACGACCAGGGCGCCTTCCCGCCCGAAAATCTCCATGCGGTAACCGGTGCCGGCCCACGGCACTGCCCCAACGTGCACCGCTGCCGCCGCGCCCCGTTGCAACTGTCCGGACACCCGCACGTTGTCCGGGGAGGCAGTATCCACGTAACGCTGGGTATCGGTTTCGTACCACTGCGGCGCCTGGGTCGATACCATGCACGCCACCCGTTTGAAGTCGCCGGCCACGAAGCGCAGAGCGTCGATGACATGGCCGGTGGCGATGGTCAAAGTGTTCGCGCCCATGCTCGGGTCGCGCTGCCAGGTGCCGCCGGAAGTGCGGTTCAGAGGCCCGTCACGAAAAGTATTGACAGTGCAGGACAGCACCTCGCCCATGTAGCCGGCGTCGATCAGATCCTTGACGTACAGCAGCGCGGGGCTGACGCGGGATTGCAAACCCACCGCCGTCTGTACGCCTTTGGCGCGCGCCAGAGCCGTCAGCTCCTCGGCTTCCGTTGTGGTGCGGCCCAACGGCCACTCCGTGAGGACGTGCTTGCCGGCTTCGATGGCGGCCTTCGTCGGCTCATAGTGGGACGGCACCCGCACCACCACGGCCACCGCGTCGATTTCCGGCGACGACGCCATTTCGTTGAAATCGTGGAAGGCGAGCTTCGCGCCGAAAGCCTGCCTCGCCTCTTCTGCGCTCTCGGGCCGGGTGGTGCAAACGGCGGTCATCTCGACGTCCGGGCTGGCCAGCAGCGCCGGAAAGTGCGACTGTCCCGACCAGGTCGAGTTGACGTTAGCCCCTACGAACCCCAGGCGAATTTTGTCTGCCATAATGCAAGCTCCTACTCCAGAGATTTAGGGTTGATTGGCGTGGGCATGGCCTGCACCGCCGGAAGGACTTTTTCGGCGAAGAGTTTGAGGCTTTTCTCGGCCTTGTCCCTGGGCATCCCGCCGTAGAACATGTGGATCACCAACTTTTCCAGGCTGATGGTCCACTGCAAGGTCCTGATTTTTTCGATGATCTCGTCAGGTGTGCCGATTGGTTGAGTAGCGCGGCGCGCGGAATAGCTGGCGTCGGCGGTGCCGACGTCGGCCTGCTGGCGGATCAGGTATTCCTCATAGCCGCTGATGCCGGCATAGCCTGGATTGTTCCACTCGAAGTAGTGGCGCTGGGCCGCCATGAGCTGGTTGTGGAAGTAGGTCCACCCCTCTTCGGCTTCTTCTTCGGTTTCGGCGCAGTACATCCACAGCAAGGTGGTGGGTTGATCGGGGGGGAGTCCCAGTTCCTTCCGTATCCGGTTGAACCGTCGCACCTTGTCGGTCATTTCGTCCACGTCGTCGCCGGCGACGAACATCTGCCCCAGGCCGTTTTCGGCGGCCATTCTCGCCGACGCTTCCGTGGTGAACGCCACCTTGATGTCGCGGGTCAATTCGCCCTTGTGACGCGCCTGGGGCCGGATGGTGGTCGGCGGGATGTCGTACACGTCGCCCTTGAACTGGAAGCGTTCCGCTCCGTCAGCGGCCTTGATGGCGTTGATCACATCGTAGAAATATTTATGCGATTCTCCAATCGGATACCCCAGTGAAGCATACTCGTGGGGCGCGATGCCCCGCCCGATGCCGAGATGAAGACGCCGGCCCCTCAGGAGAATGTCCAGCATGGAGAGCTCAGAAGCCAACCGGACCGGGTTCCACCACGGAGCGACGACGACCGCGGTACCCACATCTACCCGGCTGGTGCGGCCGGCCCAGTACGCCAGGTACTGCAACGGGTTGGGCTGCATCGAGTAGGCGGAGCCGTAGTGCTCGGTCGCCCAGATCGAGTCAAACCCCAGCGGCTCCACCAGTTCACCCATGTAGAGGGTGTTATCCATATTACTGGCGTCGGTTACGGCCGGCGGGCGGTCATATTCTTCCTTCAACAGGCGTTCCCAGTCACCCTGGTTGTACCCGGTGACCATCACTCCACAGTGCATACGTGTCTTCCTCCAGTGGTTTCCTTGAGGGGCGCCGGCGAATTTTCCATCCCCAGGGGCAATGCGCGGGCATTAGTATAGCCCTTTGGTAAGGGCTGGCGCCGGCATTCGGCGCCGGGCGCCGGGTCTTTCGCTTCCCCCATGTCATTGCGAACGAAGCGTGGCAATCTCGTTGAAGTAACTGTGGTCCCGCAGTAACGAACTGCGCCGAACGAGATTGCCACGTCGCCGCGCTCCTCATGCGTACCCACTTTAACCGGTCATTCCACGCTGGCCGTAGGCGGGCGATGGAATCTCGTTCCGGCGGTGGCTGCCGTCTGTTGCGAGACTTGCCGGAGCGGCCATTGCTACACCGACGAGATTGCCACGCTGCGCTCGCAATGACAAAGTGGGGGCGCATGAGCGCTGCGCACCCGCAATGACAACTGAAAGACCCTGGCCTCGGCCGTTCTTACAACGAAATCCGCATCAGCTCTTCCGAAAATACTATCTCACCATCGTAGAGCCGGCTAATGTCGCCGATGCTCTGCTCCATGGGGCCGTGGCCCGAGAGCTGCGGGCCGATGTGGACCAGCACCAGTTTTTTCACGCCGGCGGCCTGGGCCATCCGGGCCGCGCCGGTGGTGCCGCAATTTCCGGCGTGCTCCCCGTTGGCGTCCATTACCGCCTGGTCGTCCCAGCACATGCAGAGCATCGTGTCCGCTTGGCGAGCCAGCTCAACCACCGAATCGCAGGGTTGGGTGTCGCCGGTGAATATAACGCTGCCTTCGGCGGAATCCACCCGATAGGCCAGCGAGTCGAGATAAGGTTGCACGTGCTCGGCGGGCGCGGCGGTCACCTCCCAATCCGGCCCGCTGAATACCTTGCCCGGCCCAACGTCCCGTGCTGATACCGACGGCGCCGGCCGGGGCAGAACGCCGCCGCGATTGACGAAAATCTTCTGACTGAGGGGATGGTTCACCCGGGCCTTCCAGTCGTGGGCGAACACTCCGTTTTCGCCCAGGATGCCCTCGGTAATTTTTTCGGTAAGGTCGGGGCCGAAAACCTGGAGCTGGTTGTCATTGCCGATGCTCTGGTCCCACCGGCAGAGGAGGAAGCAGGGATAGTCGATGTCATGGTCGAAATGGTGGTGAGTGAAAAAGAGGTAATCGACCTGGGTGGGGAACAACCCGGCCTTCACCAGCTTGTGAGTGGCGGCCGGCCCGCAGTCGAACATCAGGAGTTGGTCGCCGAGTTTAAGAACGTGGGAACTTCCGAAGCGAGTGGGAGTAGGAGTGGGCGTTCCGGCGCCCAGGGTGTAAATCTCAGCCATTTTCGTCCTTTCCTTTCCATAACTGGTCAGAATCTGGGGGGTCTTTGTCAGGAACACGTCATGTCCGCTTTACCCGGTAGCGTTCCGTTTTAGGTGGTTTGGTTGCTAATCCGTCACTCCGGCGAAAGGCGGAGTCTAGAAAGCGCTACCGGATTACGGCTTTCGCCGGAATAACCAACCCGGTGTGCAAGTTTTAGATGGTTGCAAATCCAGGCCCAGACGCCTTTACCGGGGATAGCCAATACCCCGGGGAAGCGCATGATGGATCAGGACACCATGATGATAACAGTCTTTTGCCGCATCGACGATGCTTTGCAGGACCTTGTTCGCCGCGCCACCTTCGCGCGCCAGGTCGCCAATCTCTGACGGGTCAAGGAATCGGTCTGGCAGATGCTCCTGGATGCCCTCCCGCATGGCCCGACCCTGGCGATGGTGGACAGTGTAAATCGCAACGTGACCGCTTTACCCTCCCCTCGTCATTCGCCTTTTCAGACCGTTTTGCTGGTTCGAAGGGTGTTGCTTTCGGTTGTGCCAATGCGACTGTAAAGGATGGCGGGCCGTCCGGGTGTGCTAGACTGCCGTTGCCCGCCGCGGTCAAACGATACAGGAGTTGCACTCATGATCGTCGATACTCACACTCACGTGGTCAGCAGCGACAAAAACCTACACCCCCTCCACCCGGACGCCACGGGATGGTCCACACAAGTCAGCAACAATGTTGAAGACTTGATCCAGGAGATGGATCAGGCCGGCGTGGAGTGCGCCACCCTGGTGCAGCCCAACGGGACCTACGGCCTGGACAACTCGTACCAGTGCGACAGCGCATTGCGGTTCGCTCCGCGCACCGTGTCGGTCGGCATCCTGGACCCGGCGGCCTCCGACGCAGCGGATCTGCTTTCCTATTGGGTCAACGAGCGCGCGATGAAGGGTGTGCGCCTCCAGAGCCAGGCCGAACCCGACGACTCGCGCTGCGATGCCCTGTGGCAAAGGGCCGAAGCGTTGGGCATTCCCATCTCCATAGGTGGCGGGGGCCAACCCGACAAGGTCAATCGGATGCGCGCCATTGGCGCCCGTCACCCCAACGTGCTCTTCGCTCCCGACCATTTCGCCGGTTGGAGCGGCGCCGGCGACAAGGCGGCGATGACCGTCGCGTTGGAAGAACTGGCCGCCTTGCCCAACGCCCGCCTTCGTATATCCAGCACCAGCCTCGGCCCCTACGCCGGGTTGAGCGATGTCGAGAAGGATATGTTCCGGCGCGTCATAGAGGCGTTCACGCCGCGCCGGGTGATGTGGGGCTCCAACTTCCCGTCGTCACGGGAAGGCGGTTACATCGGGCAGGTACGGCTCGGACAGACGGCGCTGCCCTGGCTATCCGGCGAAGATATCGACTGGATCATGGGCGGTGCGGCCGCTACCCTCTGGCCCATGCTCCAGGCTCCACCTCAAAGCTAGATCAAGGCCGGTCCGACAGCGACGGGTTTCTAACGCAATGACGCGAAGACGCTGAAGCGCAAAGGATATTTAAATTGGCGATAACCGTAGGTACGGGCGATTACGTGTATGAATATCAACCGGAGTGGGCGCGCCGGCCAGTGGGACAGGGCTTTCGGGGCATCAGTGGCGTTGCCGTGGACGGGCAGGATCGGGTGTACGTGTTCCAGCGTCAGGGACCGCCGGTGCTGGTGTTCGACCAGGACGGCAACCCGGTGGCGGCATGGGAACGACGGAACGGCGTGCCGGCGGATGCCCACCACATTCACATAGGCCCGGACGATTCGGTGTACCTGGTGGACCGCGACGCGCACCAGATCTTAAAGTACTCGTCCACCGGCGCGTTGCTGGGGGCCCTGGGCACGCGGGACCGGGCATCGTTGCAGGCTCCGTTCAACCATCCGGCGGACGTGTGCGTCGCGCCCTCGGGCGAGCTGTTCGTTGCCGACGGCTACGGCAACTCCAGCGTTCACCGGTTCGCTGCCGACGGCACACTGATCGCGTCATTCGGCAAACCGGGCCGCGGGCCGGGGGAGTTCATCGTACCCCACAGCATACGGGTGTCGGCCGACGGCAGGGTCTATGTGGCCGACCGGGAAAACAACCGGGTGCAAGTGTTCACCGGCGACGGCGACTTCCTGGACCAATGGACCGACTTCAAGTGTCCCATGGGCATACACATCGATGCTGATCAGACGGTTTACGTCACCGACCAGGTTCCTCGCATCAGCATTCTGACGTTGGACGGAGAGTTGCTCGCGCGAGGGCGGACTTTCGAGTACGCTCACCAGGTGTACACCGACTCCCGGGGCAACATCTACGGCGCTGACACGTCAACCCAGCGGGTGCAGAAGTTGGCGAGGCTGCGGTGACCTGCGAATTCCATCAAGCAGACTAAAACGGGATACGGCAAGACGAAAACCCCAACACATCAGGGTTTTCGTTACGTGTGTCGTTGCCAAATTGACATGGTACTCCGATACACCTAAACTCTGCGGCATCAATGCGCTCTTGTAGTGGCAGAGAGCGCCCTGAAAAGGCAGCAAACCACCGCAGGAGGTGACTAAATGCCGGAATTTGATTTGGTAATTCGCGGTGGAACCGTAATCGACGGCACCGGGCTACCCCGCATCCGCGCCGATATCGGCATCAAGGATGGGCGAGTGGCCATGGTCAGCGGGCGCATCAACCCCGCCGGCGCCAGGGTTCTGGACGCCAGCGACTGCATCGTCGCGCCCGGAGCAGTGGACCTGCATACCCACTACGACGCTCAGCTCAACTGGGACCCCTACGCGTCCCTGTCGGGATGGTTCGGCGTCACGTCCCTGACGGTGGGGCAATGCGGTTTCGGGTTTGCCCCGACCCGGCCAGAGGACCGCGACCTGAACATGCGGATGATGAACCGCATCGAGGCGATCCCGCTGGAATCGATGCGCCTGGGAATGCGCTGGGACTGGGAAACCTTCCCCGAATATATGGATAGCCTGGACCGCCAGGGGCTGGGCGTGAACGTTGGGGCCCTGGTGCCCTTCTCGCCATTGCGCGGCTATGTCCTCGGGATGATCCCGGCCCGCGAGCGCACGTCGGTGACCGAGGCCGAGCTCAACCAGATGAAGCAGATCCTCTACGACTCCATGAAAGCGGGGGCCTTCGGAATCTCCGCCGACAAGAACCTCGAAGACCGTCCTGAAGACGGCAGCTGGCTGCCCAGCCACGTGGCCTCGCCAGAGGAGTTCTACGCACTGTCCGAAGTCCTCAGCGAGTTCGGCGTGGGACACCTGGGGTGGACTATCGGCATCTCCGACGACCGGCCCGGCCAGCGGGAAATGCTGGCGGAGATGGTCCGTATGAGCGGACGCCCGCTGCACGTCGCCCTGGGTGACGAGGAGGGCTACGATTGGCTTGAAGAGGTCAGGAAAGAGGGCCTGCCGGTGTTGGCCCAGCAGGGTTCCGTGCCGACCATCGCCGAGTTCAAGCTTTCCGAATACAACCTGTTCGACTATATGCCCAACTGGGTGCAGCCGCTCGTCGGCACCAAGGCGGAGCGCATCGCCAAGCTTTCTGAGGACGGCATTCGCCCCGGCATGAAGCGCGACGTTCTGGAACGCCCCCACGCCAGGACGGACTGGACCCAGGTGCAGGTGGTGGAGGTGGCCCTGGAGCGCAACCTCAAGTACGAGGGGCTTTCCATCGCCGACATCGCCGAGGCAGAGGGCAAGCACCCACTGGACGTTTTCCTGGACATCGCGCTGGACGAGGACCTGGAAACTGAGTTCGCCCACCCGGCCGGTGGACAGGGGGACGACGCCCGCGCCGAGCGGTTGGTCAATCCCTACGTGCATATCTCGGTATCCGACGGCGGCGCGCACACCAGGTTCCTGGTCAACAGCGTGTGGCCGGTGTACTTCCTGGGGCACTGGATACGGGACAATGAGCTGATGACGCTGGAACAGGCTCACCAGAAGATGAGCGCCCTGCCGGCGTGGTTCTCCGACATGAAGGGCCGGGGCACGTTGCGGGTCGGCGACTGGGCCGACATCATGATCTACAACATGGAGGAGCTGGGGCTGCTGTACGACAAGCCCCAATTCGAGACCGACTTCCCCGGTGGCGAGAAGCGGCTGGTGCAAAAGCCCACCGGCATCCGCTATATCCTGGTTAACGGCGCCGTTACTTTCGTGGAAAACGAATGTACCGGGGCCCTGCCCGGCAAACTGCTGCGCAGCTACGAAATGGTGGGTTAGTTCCGTCGGGGCAACCGCGGGGAGCAACCCCTTGTGGTTGCTCCCCGCCGGGGGCGCCCACAAAGGGCGTCCCTACTCGTCGGGCACCAGCGCTACCAACTGGTCCTTCTGGAGAGTCACCAGGAACGCCTTCATGCGGAAGTCCGGCTGGTTGACGCAGGCGCCCTCGCCCTTTTCGTACTGCCAGCCGTGGCCGTCGCAAACGAACACCTCTTCGCCTTCGTCCTCAATCTCGCCGCCCTGGTGCGGGCAGATCGTTGACAGCAGCTTGTAACCGTCTCGGCCCTTCACCAGAAAGTACGAAGCGTCACCCACCCTCACCGGGGCCGGCAATTCGGTGAAAGAGCTTTCCGGCCCCAACTCTACCCGTACCTTCCTGGACCGGGCCGAACCGCTGACCTGGCGCAGGGTCACGGTGCCTCTTCTGCGTTCGGTAGTCATGGCGTTTTCCCCACTGAAGTCGTGTCTGTTGGTTCTTCGGGCCACCAGTGGGCCAAGTATAGCAAAGCCGCGGCGGTTTCAAACTGCCGGTGGCGACAAGGCGGGCCAAATGCTACACTCACGAACATCAGACAACGTAATGCGTAGGAGACGGTTATGGTTGAGCTAGGAACTGCGACCAATTTGGAGAGCCTGGGATTGCAGGCGGGCACGCCGTCAATCAAGTCGGTTGGGCCATTAGCATTCGGTCCCGGCGGCGTCCTGTTCATCGCGGACAACGTCGGAGCGTCGATATTTGCCGTCGATGTGGGCGACGCCGGAGACGGCGCGACGAGCGCCGTGAATCTGGAAAACTTCGATGCGTCGCTGGCGTCGTACTTGGGCTGCTCGCGGGAAGACGTGGCGATACGGGACATGGCCGTGCATCCCGCCTCGGGAAACACCTACCTTTCCGTCATGCGGGGCAGTGGCGATGCTGCGCTTCCGGTGATCATCAGGGTGTCCGGGGACGGAAGCATCAGCGACGTGCCGTTGGAGAACGTGGCGTTTTCCCAGTACAGCATCACGGACGCCGCTGATGAGGACGACCCCAGGTTGGTAACCAGAATGAAGCTGCGAACGGTGACGGTGACCGACATGTCCTGCGTGGACGGGTTGCTGATGGTGGCCGGGACATCCAATGAGGAATTCACCTCAACGTTGCGGCGGATCCCGTTCCCCTTCACCGGCGAAGCTCGGGCAAACTCGCTGGAAATATTCCACGTTTCCCACGGCCAGTACGAGACCGCGGCCCCCATCCGCGCTTTCGTGCCTTACCAGGGGAACACGAGCATCCTGGCCAGCTACACCTGCACTCCGGTAGTGCAGTTCACGCTTTCCGACTTGGACTCGGGTAAGCACGTGATGGGCAAGACGGTGGCCGAGCTGGGTTCGCACAACCACCCGCTTGACCTGATTTCATACCAACGCGACGGAGCGGAGTACCTGCTGGTTTGCAACGACCGGCATCCCCTGTTCAAGGTCGCGTGCCAGGATATCGACGGCCAAGGCCCGTTGACGGAACCTGACGACTCGCTGGACAACAGCCCCGCCGACCCGGTTACGCCGGGAGTGGGCGTGCCACGCGAACTGCTGCCTCACCCCGGCGTGAAGCGGATGGCGAACCTCAACGGCAACGCAGTGCTGATGATGCAGCAGGACGAGAACGGCGCTACCCACCTGCGCACCTACGCCACCGACACGCTATGACCCGGAACCGTCGGCTACGGCTCGAATGGGCGGAGCGTGAGGGGCGCGACTGCCTGGAAGTCCGAGGCTGGACTGAAGCCGAGGCGCGGGAACTGGAAGGTCTGGACGCCGGGGAACTGGGCCGGCGTCTGGCCCTTTACACGGGCGAGGCGTTTGCGGAAGGCGGTGACCTTCGGGCGGTCCCTCCGGTAGCCGGCAGTTTTACTTCAGTGGGGGCTGTGGTCCGTTTTACGCCCCGGTTTCCCTTTGCGGACGGCATAACCTACTCGCTGGTGGTTGACACCGTCGGCCATGGTCCGGAGGTCTGGAGCATCGTCTGCGCGTCCCAAAGCTTGGCCTCCGATGCCGAAGCGCTGGCGATTTATCCCACTGCCGCCGAACTGCCGGTCAACCTCCTCAGGATTTACATTCACTTTTCCGCGCCTATGAGTGAAGGTTGGGCTGCCAGAGCGATACGGGTCTACCGTGATGACACCGGCGAGCCGTTAGAGGATGTTTTTCTGCCGCCGGAGCCGGAATTGTGGGATCCGGAGCGGCGGCGGTTGACCATGCTGCTGGATCCGGGCCGGATCAAACGCGGTCTGGTTCCCAACCTGGAAGCGGGCTATCCGCTGGTCGAAGGCGCTACGATCAAAGTCTTTGTGGATGCCAAATTTCGAGACGCCTCCGGCCGGCCGTTACGGTATGGGGCAGAGCGACGCTGCCGCATTGGCCCGGCCCTGCGGTCCCGCATCGACTTGAACGATTGGCGGATTACCACCCCCAGGGCGGGGTCTCGTACTGCGCTGGTGGCAGAGTTCGGGCGTCCCCTGGACCATGGACTGCTGCAACACTGCCTGCGGGTCTGTGACGAAACCGGAACGGTGGCGCCGGGTGACGCCGAGGTTGGAGTGGAGGAGCGGAGTTGGCGGTTCACACCGTCCCTGCCCTGGCGCCAGGGCAATTACCGATTGGCGGTCGAACCCAGGCTGGAGGACGTGGCCGGCAATTCGCCGGTTCGGGTTTTCGACCGGGACATCACCCGGCCGGAGGATACTCCATTGACGGCCGGCCGGCTGTGGATCGGCTTTGCTTGTTCCTGAACCGCGACTTCGCACCTTCGCGATTCCCCCACACGGCATTGTGTCTGATCTATGCTGACCGGTGGAAGCGCCGCGATAAAGACCCAACCGCGCTTCGTCAGCGCCTATGGACAGCCCACCGCGATGAACTACGTCAGCGTCGTCCCCGACCATTACACCAGGGCAACGTTCAAACCGTCGCAGTACCCGGAGTTAAAGGCGCCGCCCGCTCCGGGAGCCATCATCGAAGTATGCGCCGACGGGCTCGTGCTGGACCTCTCGGGTGTCGTATTGGACGGCGAAGGGAATGGCGGCGTGGCCGTCTGGGTACACGATTGCAGCGACGTGACGATTGCCAACGGCATCGTGATTGGCTTTCACTGGGGCATTCGCGCCGAAAACGTTAACAACCTGAACGTACGGAATTGCGTCGTTTCGGACAACACGAACCCGCTGGACACGGGCTGGCTCCCCGATTCGATAGCGACTGTGGAGGAAGGTTTCGGCGGCGGGATATATCTCCGCCAGGCGCGCCACAGTATGATAGAGGGCAATCAAGTCAACAACAACTGCAACGGCATCAGCCTCGTCAGGTCTGAATACAACACGATCAGAGACAACGACGCGTCTTACTGCGGCAACGTCGGGATCTATTTGCTGAGATCCAGCCACAACGAGGTTCTGCGCAACCGGGCGGCGCACTGCATCCGCTACACCGACCGCTTCTGGTGCGACACGGCTGATTCCGCTGGGATCCTGCTTGAGGACGGTTCCAACCACAACCGCATCACCGGCAACAACCTGCGTTACAGCGGCGACGGGTTCTTCATCCGAGCCCACAATCGAGAACCCTCCAACCACAACTTCATAACCGGCAACGACGCCAGCTATTCGCCCAACAATGCCTTCGAGGCGGTTTTCTCTTCGGGCAACGTCTTTGAAGATAACGTTGCCAATTATTCCAACTATGGCTTCTGGCTGGGCTATTCGACCGGCGCTACGGTGCGGAAGAACGAGATCAGGGCCAACCGGTTCGACGGTATCGCCATCGAGCACGGGCGAGACAACCGCATTGCGGACAATCGCATCAGGGGCAACCGCAACGGCGTTCGCCTCTGGAGCGACCCCGCGCCGGAAGGAGGGGCAAGGGAGGACGCGCCACCGCGCCGCTACGCCCTTTCGGGAAATCGGATCGAGGATTCCCGGGACTGCGGCATTGTGTCAACGGATGACCACGTGCTCCTCCTGGAAGCCAACGAGTTCCGACACAACCGCCGCGACACCGCGCGCCGGCCGGTTTGACCCGAACCCGATTGGTCAGTCCCCTTTGAGCGCAACCAGGGTCCGGTCCACGTCCTCCGCTTCCAGCGACAGCCGTTCCCATTCGTCCCACAGGGATTGTTCTTCTTCCTTGAGCATCCGGTAACGCTCGCCGGTAGCCTCCAACTGGGACCGGTCTTCAAATTGATCGGGATTGGCGAACATCGCTTCCAACTCTGAGGAGATGGCCTCGCGCTCGGTGATGGCGGCTCCGATCTCCTCGATACGGGCCGCCAGTTGGCGGGCCTGCCGGTTCAACGCGCGCTCCTGTTCCTCTTCGGCGGTCAGGGGCCGCCGGCGCCGGCGCCGGCCATTGGTATTGCCTGAGGCGCCGGCTGTTTCGTCCCCAGCAGTGTTGACGGTGGTTGCCTCCGCCGTATCCTGCTGTTTCCGATACAGATAAGCGTCATAGTCTCCTGGAAAGACCCGGGGCGCTCCCCCGTCAATCTCAATTATCTTGTTGGCGACCTGCCGGATCAGGGTGCGGTCGTGGGTCACCAGGCAGATGGCGCCGTGGTAGTCGCCCAGGGCGTCGGCCAGGATCTCCCTGGAGGCAATGTCCAGGTGGTTGGTCGGCTCGTCCATCAGCAGGAAATTGCTGGGCTGAAGGAGCAGTTTCGCCAGGGCCACCCGCGCTTTTTCGCCGCCGGATAGCACGGATATCGGTTTGAGAACATCCTCGCCGCTGAACAGAAAGCCGCCCAGGGTGGTGCGCAGGTTCTGCTCCGATTCTGCCGGCGCCGCCTCCCGCAATTCCTCGAAAGCAGTATTGTTGGCGTTGAGCCGGTCCAGCACGTGCTGGGAGTAGTAGGCGGCGGTCACGTTGTAGCCGAGCTTGCGCTCCCCGTGGTCAATGGACAGCGCTCCGGCGAGCAGCTTCAGCAGCGTCGTTTTGCCGGCGCCATTGGGACCGACCAGCGCGACGCGGTCGCCGCGTTCCAGGGTCAGGTTCAGTTCCTGGTACACCACGTTGTCGCCGTAGGACTTTCCCACGTTGTCGAGTCTGATGATTTCGGAACCGCTGCGGGGAGGCTCCGGAAACGAATAGCTGACCTTCCGGGTCGCTCGGGGCAGTTCGATGACTTCGATCTTTTCCAGCCGTTTCAGCCGGCTCTGCACTTGACGGGCCTTGGTGGCCTTGTAGCGGAACCGCTCGACGAAACGCATCTGACGCTGGACCTCGCGCTCCTGGCGGGCGGCGGCGGCCTGCTTGATTGCCAAGGCTCGCTCGCGGGCGACCAGGTAATCGTCATAGTTGCCGCGATGATGGACCACTTCTCCCGGCTCAATGGCGAGTATGCGGTTGGCGACCTGGTTCAAAAAGGCGCGGTCATGGGAGGTGATGACTACTCCCCCGGCAAAAGAGGACAGGTACTTCTCGAACCACAGGTTTGCCTCAAGGTCCAGGTGGTTGGTTGGCTCGTCCAGCAGGAGCAGGTCGGGGTTACGAAACAGCAGCCGGGCCAGCTCGGCCCGCATGATCCAACCGCCGCTGAACTCGCCCATGTTGCGAGTGAAGTCGCTTTCCTTGAAGCCCAGACCCGACAGGATTGCCTTCGCCTCGTGGTCACGGTCAGTCCCGCCGACGGCTTCCAGTTTCGCGTCGAGTTGGGCCAGCAGACCCATCAAATCGCGCTGTTTGGCCGGGTCGGTCGCGGATGACAGATCCTCCCGGGCTGCCGCAATCCGGTCGGCGACGGCAATCGCTTCGTGGCGGGAGAGCAGCACCTCCTGGAGCAGCGTTCGGCCCGCGAACGGCGCCGGTTCCTGCTTGAGGTATCCCACCGTAGTGTTGCGTCGCCCGGATATTGAACCGTCGTCCGGCAGGGACTCGCCGGCGAGGATGTCAAGAAGTGTTGTCTTGCCCGAACCGTTGGCCCCGATGAGCGCAATGCGGTCGCCGGCGGCCATCGAGAGGTTCAGCCCGCTGAAGAGGGTCCGTTCGGAATAGGCTTTACCGATATTGGATGCGAACAGCATAAGAACGGCAATAGAGGCTAACGGCCCGACCGAGTTTTGGCAAGGGGCGAGGCAATGTTGATAAACTGGAAAATCGCCGAACGTCCGTCCAGGTGAGCGAGGGCAAAGGTATGGTATAATGATGAACATTGTGGGGCCAGTTCCTCGACGCAAGGAGGCTGAGACTAATGAGACATGAAATCACCCCGC
>CAYGAY010000024.1:0-55256 GCA_964347975.1 uncultured Dehalococcoidia bacterium | reverse complement strand
ATGGGGATGGTGGCCGGCAGCGTACTCATGCGTTCGCCGAAGGGAGACATTAGTTCCAGTAATTAGCGCTGTCGCCGGGCTACTGATCTACTTCGCCTATAACGGGGTGGTATTCGGCGGCATCATGCCGGTGAGCGGCGCCACTAAGCAGGTCTGGTCGCAGATTGCTTTTGAGCGGGAAGGCGGATACAGTCTGACGCAGAACTTACGAGACATACTACAGATTCACGTATTTGACTACGAGCTGCTGGTTGCGCTGGAGATCTGCGCCTACCTGTTGCTGGTATGGTGGGTTGCCCGCCGTTCCGGGGACCGGCAGGACTGGGTGCTGTTGATTTTCCTGGTGGTCGTGTTCGCCCTGGCGGCGGAGCATCTGGCCAAGTTCGCACAGACCGTGCTCACCATGTCTCCTCGCTACGCAGGTCATTCCTGGTACTTCGTACCAGCGTACTTGATGATTGCATTGATTGTTCCTGTAAGGTGCTACGTCGCCATTCACTTCGTTCATCGTTTCATCAGGCCAAGATGGCCCCAGGCGGCCAACGCCTTGAGCGTGGGCATTGTTGTTACTGGCGGGATTTTCCTGTTTGTGCAGGCAGATTTTACCGCTCCATTCAGGCACATTGACGGGGCCGGGAAGAGTGAGTCAACCAATGCTTTCGGCCCTCCAACTTATGCGGGAATGTTGGTTATGAACCGAGCGCTCCCCGATGAGAGCATAATCGGGTCATGGGATTCCGGGCTCATCGGGTATTTCTCAGACTTTCCAGTCGTGAATCTGGACGGTCTTGTGAATGACTATGATTTTTTGCGCGAACACACCGAGATAAAAAGGTACGGGGGTGGAATTTATTCTCGGAATGACTATGCCCAAACCCTGCACAATGAATTTGGTATAACCCACTACGCTAATACCTGGCCTGTCCCGGTCAACGGTACTGTGCTATTCGTGGGGCCGTTACGGAATCTGTACGATGGGGGCCGGCATAGGTCGTTTCAAATCTGGCCCGCCGACCCGATGGAAACAGCCGTCGACCCTGTTGCCTGGTTCTGGGAGCGAATGGAGCCGCATTTCGACTACCAATCGGAGGGCATCGGGCTGGTTGTGGACGGCCGGCTGGCGCAAGCATTCGCCAGGGATTGTGCGGGCGAACTGATAGTGTGGTCCTGGGCTGAGCGAGGAGAGGAAGCTGCTGCCAGAGGCTGGACGAACACGCAGACGGGGTTATGTGGGTCTGCCCTCGTCCTGCCCCGCAATGCGGCCTCGCCGGCGCGGGTGGCGTCTATGCCGGCAATCAATTACCTGGCGCAGCAAATCGGGGACAGCCCGCCAGCAATACGCTCCGACTACGATGTGTACTTCAATGGAGACCGTCTCATCTACGTAAAGGAACCGTGCAGCAGCGAGGATTGTTGCCCCGCATTTTTTGTGCATCTCGACCCGGTTGACTTGGATGACCTGCCGGCCCACCGCCAGCAGTACGGTTTTGACAACCTGGATTTCCCTTTTGCCGGTCACGGCGAGCAATTCGGGGAAACCTGCTTTGCGGTCCGTGAGCTGCCGCAGTACGCCATTGACAGCATCCGCACCGGGCAGTACACACCCGGGGAAGGTCGCCTTTGGGAGGGGGAGTTCAGCCCAGCGCAGTGACCGCGCGTAAGCCCAGAGCGGCGCACAACTGCCGCGCCACCGCATCCGCCACGGCGTCCAGAGCCGGCGCGGCCGGCAGCTCCGCCGCCAGCGACGTAACCCCTCGGTCGGCAATGCCGCAAGGCACAATGCCGTCGTACATCCGCAAGTCGGGGTTCACGTTAATCGCAAACCCGTGACAGGTGACGCCGCCGGCAATTTTGACCCCTATCGCCGCTATCTTGCGTTGCCCGCCGGCCGTCCACACGCCGGTCAGCCCGCACACCGTGTCGCACGTCAAGCCGAACTCGGCCAGGCTGCGGATGATGACCTGCTCCAGAGTACGCACGTACCAGTGCGGCCCGCCCCGCCCGCGTAGCCGGATGACAGGGTAGGCCACCAACTGGCCCGGCCCGTGATAGGTAATCAGCCCGCCCCGGTCGGTTTCCACCAGCGCAATGCCGCGGGCGGCCAGGGTGGCGTCGTCGAGCAGCAGGTCGCGGTCCGGGGCGAGGCGGCCTCTGGTGTAGGTATGGGGATGCTCCAGCAGCAGCAGCGTTTCCGGCGCAGCGCCATTCCGTACTTGCTCGGCAATGTGGACTTGCCAGTCCCACGCTTCCCGGTACGGCAATGTGCCGGCCCGGATGATCCGGCATATCGCCGTGTCAGTAGATGGGAGTGTCGTCATCCATCGCCTCGAGGCGGTTTTTGACCGATTGCAGGAACGCGCCGGCTTCCGCGCCATCGTTGATGCGATGGTCAAAGGACAGGCACAGGTTCATCATCCAGCGTATGGCGATGGCGTCCCGGCCCTGGTCATCAGTAACGACCACGGGCCGCTGCTGCGCCGCTTCGGTGGTGAGAATGCCGGCCTGGGGATGGTTGATGATGGGGCCGCCGAGGATGCTGCCCAGCGCTCCGGTATTGTTGACGGTGAATGTGCCGCCCTGCACGTCTTCCAGACGCAAGGAGCCGGCATGGGCGCGGTTCGATAAGTCGGCGACGGCGTGGGCCAGTCCGGCGATGCTGAGCCGGTCGGCGTCGTGGATTACCGGCGCCACCAAGCCGGTGGGCGCGGCAACGGCGATACTGAGGTTGATGCGCCGTTTCAGCACAATATGGTCCTCGCCCCAGCTTGCGTTCAGCGTCGGGTTGTCTTTCAGCGCTGACGCCACGGCTTTGAGGGCGAACGGAAGGTAGGTCAGGTTGACTCCTTCGCGCTGTTGGAACTTTTCGCGCTCCCGGTTGCGGAGGCCGACCAGGTTGGTGATTTCCACTTCCACCATGCTCCAGGCGTGAGGTATCTGGGTCACGGAGCGCACCATTGCCTCGGCGATCATCCGTCGCACCGGTGTCAGGGGTATGCGTTCTTCGTCGGCGCCGGCTGGCATTGGCCGGGGCTCCGGCTCCGGCGCGCTGGGCGTTGGGGTGGCGGAGGGCGGGACGCTGGCCGGCGGCGTTTCCAGGTGGCGCAACACGTCGTTGCGAGTGACTCGTCCGCCCAAACCGGTGCCGGCGATGCGGCTGACGTCCAGACTGTGTTCCCGGGCCAGGCGGCGCACTGCCGGGGACAGCCGGTTGGGCGCGCGCTGGCCGGCAGGTTCTCTGCCGGCAGCGATGGTCACCGGAGGCGCGGCTTGGGTTGACGCCGACAGGACGGGTTCGGCAGGAGCGGCGGCGTCTTCCCGGCTCTGTGCCTCAACCGCTGACCCGCCTGTTGGACCCACAGGACGGGCATCCGTGATGAGGTAAGATGCGGGAGTGGAAGAGGCCGGCGGCGCCGGCGTGGCGGCATTGGACCGGCGGCTGCCGTCTTCAACCTCGGCGATAGGCGCGCCCATGGGAACGGTCTCACCCTCCTGGGCTATGATGCGCACCAACTCCCCGGATACCGGCGAAGGCACTTCCATGGTCACCTTGTCGGTGACCACCTCCACCAACGGGTCGTACCGCTCGACGCGGTCCCCCGGCTGCTTGAGCCATTTGCCGATGGTGCCCTCAACGACGCTTTCGCCGACGTGGGGCAGTTCAATCAGTTGAGCCACGGCTAATTCCTTGTTTGCCAGGGGATCAGTAAGCCGCCAGCCGGCGCAGTTCGGCGGCGATGGCCTGCGGGCTGGGCATGTAAGCGTCTTCCAGCGACTGGGCAAAGGGCATGGTGGGCACGTCGGGGCCGCAAAGACGGGCGATGGGAGCGTCCAGGTATTCGAATGCTTCGTCCGCTGCCAGCGCTGCGATTTCAGCGCCGATGCCCCCGCTGATGTTGTCCTCGTGAACCACCAGGAGTTTGCCGGTTTTCTGTACCGACGCCAGGATGGTTTCCGTATCCAAGGGCTTAAGCGTCCGCAGATCCACCACTTCCGTGCTGATGCCGTCAGCGGCCACTGCTTCCGCCGCCGCGAGACAGTAGTGCATCGCCAACCCATAGCTGACCACCGTCACGTCGGAGCCGGACCGTTTGATGTCTGCCGGGCCGATGGGCAGGGTGTATTCCCCATCCGGCACCTCGCCGCGCACCAGGCGGTAGGTTTTCTTATGCTCCAGGAAGATCACCGGATTGTCGTCGCGGATGGCCGACTTGAGCAGCCCTTTGGCCTCGTAGGGGGTGGACGGCGTTACCACCAGCAGGCCGGGGGTGTGGAAAAACATCGCCTCCACGTTTTGCGAGTGGTACAGGCCGCCGCGGATGCCGCCGCCGTAGGGGATCCGAACCGTCATCGGCACTTTGAGCGCGCCGTTGGTGCCGTAGTGGACGCGGGCCGCCTCGCCGATCAACTGGTTGACGCTGGGCCAGACGAAGTCGGAGAACTGCACTTCGGGAATGGGCCTCATGCCGCGAAAGGCCGCGCCCAGCGCGATACCCATGATGGACGCCTCAGCAAGAGGAGTGTCGATAACCCGCTGCGGGCCGAAGTCCTCAATGAATCCCTGGGTCGCCAGGAAAACGCCGCCGCGTTGGCCTACGTCCTCGCCCATAACGAACACGCGCTCGTCCCGTTCCATTTCTTCGTGGAGGGCGGAGCGCACCGCTTCGATTACCGTCATTTCTGCCATAGCACTGCCGCCTGTCGTGCCGGTTTTCGCGCAAAGGGTTTCCGGGTTTGCGGTCAGGACTGTTCCGCATTGTCCGGTTCGGCACGGGGAATTATGTCATCCGGGTTGATGCCCTTTGCCCGCATCAGAGCAACGATTTCGGCGCGTTCCTCGGCGCGGCCCTGTGCACGCCCCTGGTCGATGAGTCTCCGCTTTTGCGGATCCAGCAGATGACGGTTGAGAAAATCGGCGAGTACCATAATGGCTCCTGTAACTTCATCAGCTATTTTGGTCAGAATAGTGTAGCTGCTGCCGGCAATACCCAAAGCGATGAAGGCGATGGCGATTTCAGTCAGGATGGGCAGCGTGTTGAGATGGGCGGTGGTGATGACTCCATACCATATTACCAGAGCATAAATTGCAGCCAGCAAAATCAGGCGGATGAACTTGCCCAGGTAGCGCAGGATGCGGCTGTAGAGCCTGGCGCCGGTTTTGCTCATCTAGATATACAGATGGTCGTAGATGGTGGATGCGTCGGGCGGAGCGGCGGCGTCGGCAAAGTCGGTGGCGTCGTTGACCTGATGCAGCGCGTCCGCGCGAAATTCGTCCAACTGTTCCTGCGTTACGATGCCGCGCTCCAGCATCTGCGACGGAAACATCGTCACGGGGTCGAATTGCCGGGCCGCGTCCAGGGCGTCCCGGTCCCGATAGCGGCGGTCGTCGTCGTCGGTGGTGTGGGGCATAAACCGCTCCACCTTCATCTCCACCAGCGCCGGCCCCACGCGTCGGGCGTGGTCGATGCCCTGGCGCGTCGCTTCGTAGCAGGCGACAAAGTCCATGCCGTCGATTACGAATCCGGGGAACCCATACCCTTCGGCGCGGGCGGCCACATCGCTGACTACCATCTGTGACTCCAGCGGCGTCGAGATAGCGTATTTGTTGTTCTCGCAGATGAAGAGGACGGGCAGTTTGTGGATGGAAGCGAAGTTCATGGCTTCGTGGGTCTCGCCCTGGCTGGTGGCTCCGTCTCCGAAGTAGCAGATGGTGACAGTCGCCTCGCCCATCATCTTGCTGCCCAGGGCATACCCAACGCTCTGGGTGAGGCCAGCCGCGACCACGTTGGAGATTTGGATGATGTTGCGGGGCAAGTCTGCGCCCTGCAGCGGGAATTGCCGCGCGCCGGAATAGGGTTCGCCCTCTTTGCCCATGAAGGACAACATGACCTGGCGCGGCGTCAAGCCGGCCGACATCTTGAGGGCCAAGTCACGGTAGTAAGGAAACAGGAAGCAGTCGCCGTCTTTCTGCGCCGCCAGCAGCGATCCCAATTCGGCGGCTTCGTGCCCCTGGCATGAGGCGGCAATGGGTACCTTGCCTTGCCGGTTCATCATCCAGATGCGTTCGTCCATGGTGCGGACGAGGATCATTTGGCGGCAGACCTCAACCAGGTCGGCGGCGGTCAGTCCTTCGGTCAACTCAGCGTCAATTCCACCAGTGGCGACGGCAACTGCGCTATCGACGTCGGTAACGTTAGCTTGGGTCATCGGGCTGGTCATCTCCTGGCGCCACAAGCGTAAGTTGGCGGCCCTCGCCGCCTGCATCAATGATAGACCAACTGGGCAGGGGGTGGCAAACGGGATTTTGATGGATATACCCAATTGAGTATGTGATGAAATCGTGATTGGGGGTGGTTACGGTCGGCGGATTTGGCTGCGGCTTGACCGTTAGCAATCGAGTGTATTGAAGGCCATGGTAATCCCTAATCCGTGTAAAAAGTCCCGGACTACTCCGGGGCTTCTCCTTACCTTGGCAAAATCGTCAGGCCCCACCCATTGGCATCGCCTTGGGGGGAACGCAGTGTCTTGGGTTCAACCGCATTCCATGCCCTGCTTGGACTGCTCAGGATTAATGAAACGCAGTCCAATCGGCCGAACAGTCAAGTCTGCTATTTGCAACCCGGTTGAATTGGTTTTCTTGCCCGCGGATACGATTTCCAATCCCGTCTTCGCTTCGTCTCCCGCGTTTTTATCGTGCTGAGCCAAAATGCGCGAGCTTGAACGCCGTCACCACCGGCAGCACCGACACGGCGTAGTTGTCTTTGCGAAAGACGCAGAGGTTGAGAACAAAAACCGGATAGTTGGGGTCAACAGCAGCCGGGTTGGGGTCGCCGCTTTCGTCGGCGTAAATGATGTACTTGCTGTATCCCGCGGAGCGATTCGTCAAGATCAGCCCATCACCTCACATAGGTGTTCCGGAAGCGGTACAGCGTGAATTCCGGCTCCACCGGGGCCACCGGCATATATTCGTCCGCCTCTTCAATCTTGGCCACGATGAACCACGGCCCCGGTTCCCGCATTGCCTGGCTGAAAGCGTCTTCCAGCGTCTCCAAATCGCTGACCGTGGCCGTCTTGGCGATGCCGCAGGATTGGGCTACCTCTTCCAGGTCGGTGTTGGTGGCGGTGTGGCTGGGCTGGCCGCCGGTTTGCGCCCAGGCCTCGTTGTCCCACACCACCACGACCAGGTTGGGCGGGCTTTCCCGGCCGATGGTGGCGATGGAGCCCAGGTTCATCAGCAGGGAGCCGTCGCCGTCCAGGGAGATAACCTTGCCGTCAGTGGAAAGGGCCATGCCCAGGGCGATGGACGAGCACAGGCCCATGCTGCCGTAGGTGTAAAAATTGCGGTCCCGGTGCCCGGCATGATACAGCTCGTCGCTGGTGGGGCCGAGGTTGCCGACGATGGGCGAATCGCCGGCGTGGCGCAGAACCAGTTGGGTGGCGTCGAACCTAAGCAATTTTGCCTCCGTGCAGCATGGGGGTCATACAAACGGCCACCGGATTGCGGTGGGCGTGGCACAGTTTCATTATGCCGTCCAGCAGCGTATCCATGCGGTCTTCGCTCTCAATGGTGTAGTGGGCGACGCCGAACAGGTCCAGGATGGGCTTGGTGTTGCGGCCCATGGCGACCTGGGCGGTGTTGAACTCGCCCACTTGCCCCCGCAGGTTCATAAAGATGGGGATGGGCGTGCGCGCCGGCAGGCACAGGCTGGCGATGCCGTTGACGCTGTTGCCGAACCCGCTGGACTGCATAAAGACGGCGGCGTTGCGCCCCACGGCATAGCTGCCCACGGCCACGCCGACGGCCTCCTCTTCACGGGTGCAGGACACCAGGTGAAAGAACGGGTCGGCGTCGATGATGCTGGTAACTTTGTCAATGGAGATGTCGGGGACATACGCGATGAGCGAAGTGTCCCACTTTTTCAGGGTGTCAACGATGGTTTCGGCCCAGGGCATAGGCGGACGGCTCCTTGCAGGATGAATTGCCGCCGGCGGCAAGACGGAACCGGCCGGCGCGGTGAGTGGCTAAATAATAACGCCAACGGCCCGCCGGCGCTATGGCCGGGCCGCTGGCATTGTGGTGGGATTTCACCAGCCGGTCGGATGCCTAATCTGCAACCGGCCTCCCGGCGGGCGCAGCGGACGGGCGGATATGGACGCATTGCTGGGCTGCCTTAAACCCTATAAAATAGTTGGCGCGAAGAGTGACACAATGACCACCGCCTTCAACACCGAAGAACGGCGTTTTCTGCAAATGCTGGACCACAACCCGGAATTCCGGGAAGAAGTGCGTCGCCGCCTGCTGTCTGAAGAACTGCTCAACCTGCCGGCCCGGTTCGCCGCCTTCATCGAGACCGTGAACTCCTTCATCGCCCAGCAGCAGGCCGCCAACGCCCGTTACGACCAGTTCATTACAGAGCAGCGGCAGTTCAACCTCGACCAGCGGCGCTTCAACGCCCGCACCGACAGCCGTCTCGAATCCCTCGAAAGAGGACAGGCTATCATCATCAGCAGGATCGACGAAATGCGCGGCGACATCAGCGACGTCAAAGGCGACCGCACCATACAGGCCGCCATCCGCAAAGGGCCGCAGATTTGCCGGCAAATCAACCTCCGGTTCGTCCGCCGGCTGGACCAGGCGGACCTGGTCAACCTGGCTGCCGAGCAGGATGCCTCTGACATCTCCGAGCAAGACTTGGAGAGCTACGAAAACGCCGACCTGGTTATGGAAGCCACCGACCCGGACGGCAACCTGCGCCTGGTCGCCGTCGAGGCTTCCCACACCGCCAACCGGAACGACGCCGGCCGGGCCCGGCGCAACGCCCGCTATCTGACCCGGTTCACCGGCATCCCGGCGGTCGCCATCATCGCCAGCGCCGACAACGACCCGGAAGCCGGCCAGCAGGTGGCCGACGGCCTGTTGCACTGGCACCGGCTACAGGAACGGGACCTCCACCCGCGGTAAAGACCGCTATCCGGCTATCTGCCAACCACCGGGCGGAGGCCGACGCACCGTACAGCACATCGTGAAGGACGCGCGAGTGAACAGTCATTCCCGCTCGACGTGAAACTCTCCCTCCCAGATTCTACCTTGGTCTGGTATGTGCTGACCGGTGCGGATACTGGCAATACTGTAGTCCGGCAGTTCCCGTACGGCAAAGCAGGTTGTGTCGGAGTCTATGTGGCCATGGTGCTTGAAATTGAAGTCACGGTTATCAAACCCGTGCTCTTTGCGGCGATCGGGCAGGTCGCTGATGTCAAGCGGGATTAAGTGCAAGAAGAACTTGTGGATTGTGTCGGATTCGCGGCATCGTTCTTTGCGGTATATCAGGCGGTTATTGATGACATAGACCTCGTAGCCGGAGAGCAAGGCCGGCTGGCGACCGCTTATTGTCTGCTCCAGATAACTGGACCTGTCGTCCAGATAACTGGACCGGTCTATCAGGTCGTGTCCAGCAAAACGGACGCTGACCCATTCCGGGTAGTTAGAGTCAAAGGGCATCCAGAGGCCGGCTCCGAACGGCACCGCATAATATCCCGGGCAAATTGCCTGTTCCGCATAATGTCCCGAGCAAATTGCCTGTTCCGCAGTGGCGACTGCGGGGTGAATGGTAATGTTGACGCCCCGCTCCTCCAAGTATCCGGGTGGTGCGCGACGATCATGAGCCATCCGACGCTCGCGGTTGGAGCTAATGACCGGGTTACGCGCCACCGTGGCGTCGGTCAGGCCAAGCTCGTCGATGACGGCCAGCTCCGGGAGGTAGTAGGGTGGTATGCCGATTGTGCTGAGGGCTGTTACCGCATCGCCGGGGATAATCCCCCGTTCCATATTCTCGTAGGGCTGCCACTGCTTAAGTTGCAGGTCGGCGAATTCGCGATGCTCCACGAACCGCATACCCACGGCCTGCCGGACGAAACTGTTGCGCAAGTCGTTGGAGATGGCGACCAGCGCCGACATCCCCGGCGCCGTCAGCAGCCAACCGGCGTTTTCCTCGCCGAGTTCTATATCAGTTGCCCAGGTGTGTTCAGCTTTTTTGGCCCCTTCAAACAGCAGCGCCGCCTGCATTGCGCTGGCGTAAAATATGACCGCAACGAACAGCAGCAAGGCCCACGTCGGCAGACTTGAAAATACCCCCCTCTCCCCTGCATTGGTTCGTATTTGCCGCGCCTTGCCCACAATCCAGCCGCCCAGCTGCACAATCCCCACCGCCGCCGGCAGCGCCAGCAGGGGCCAGTAGAAATCCAGCGGACGCCACTCAAAATGGTCGCCGCCAATCCGCATCACATAGGCCATGTGTACGATGACCAGCAGCAGAACCAGCCCATACGTACCGTCGCGGTATTCACGCCAACGTTCCCGCAAGGCGATAACGGCCAAGGGCAGCAACACGTACAGCCCGGTTTCCAACGCCGCTGCCCACAGGTAGCGGAACCCCGATTCGTACCACGGGCGCACGTGCTTGGCGTAGTAGGTGTTGGGCAGCCACTCGCCATAGTAGGCGTAGCGGAACAGGAAATGCGCGCCCACTATCAGGACGAAGGGGGCGACCAGGTAGGCCAACTCCCGCCAGTCCACCCTAATCCGGCCGGCGTCAATCATCCGCTGTATGACGAACCAGCCAAAGCACAAGACCGCAATCAGCGGACCCTCCGGCCGGGTCAAGGCCGCCGCGGCCAGGCTCAGCGAGGCCGCCAGCAAGCCCCACCGCTGGCCGCGATATAGGGCAAGGCAGACCACCGCCAGGACGATGCAAAAGGTGAACTGCCGCGTTTCCAGCCCGCCGCCGGAAGTCCACACGGCAAAGGTCGCGCTGCTGCACACCAGCCCCAATGCCATCCACGCCGTCAACCCCCGGTAGCGCAGCGACGGCGCGCGCAACGTCCACCACAGCAGCGCGGCGATGGTTCCGGCAGTGAATATTACCGACAGCCACGGCGCGGCGTGTTCGGGCCGTATCCCCAGGAGGCCCCAGACTGCCGCCAGTTCCAGTACCCACAGGAAGTTGGAGTAGCCCTCAACCCGCTCGCCGGCGTTGAAAACCAGCCCGTGCCCCTCCAGCAGGTTGCGGACGTAGCGAAAGCTGATAAAGGCGTCGTCGGTGAGAAACCACGACACCGAAGCCAGCCAGCCCAGCAGGGCCAGCCAGGGCAGGATGGAAATTATGAAGTAGAATCGGGAGGCTATGATTCCGGTGGGCACGGCGGGAATCATAGCACACAGCCCGTCAGTCCAGCCAAGCGGTCACTTCGTTGGACGGCGCGCGCACCGACGCCGACGGGCGCGACGGGTAGCCGATGAACAGGGCGCTTACCATACATCGTGAGGACGCGCGAGTGAATAGTTATTCCCGCTCGACGTGAAACTCTCCCTCCCAGATTCTACCTTGGTCGAGTATGTGCTGACCGGTGCGAATACTGGCAATATTGTAGTCCGGCAGTTCCCGCGCGGCAAAGCAGGTTGCGCCGGCGACTATGTTACCATGGTCCTTGAAATTGAAGTCGAGGTTATCATACCCGTACTCTTTGCGGTGGTCGGGCAAGGTGCTGACGTCAAGCGGGATTACGTGCAGGAAGAACCTATGGGTTGTGTCGGGTTCTCGGCACGGTTCTTTGCGGTATATGATGTTGTTATTGATAACGTAGACTTCGTAGTCAGAGCGTAAGGCCGGCGGTTGCGACCGCTTCATTGTCTGCTCCAGATCAGCGAACACTTCTATAAGGCCGTGTGAGGTGAAGCTGGCGAAGCTCCATTCTGGGTCGGATGATTCAAAGGGCATCCACAGATCAGGGCCGACCGGCACCGCATAATCCGCCCGACCAAGCGCCTGTTTCGCAGTGGCGCCCGCCGGGAGGATTTTGATGTTGACGCCCCGATCTTCCAAGTAGCCGGGTGGCGGTTGCCTGTCGTGAGCCATATGGCGCTCGCGGTTAGGCTTGGTGACCGGATTACGCGCTATAGTCGCATCGGCCAAGCCCTTATTATCAACGACCGTTAGATCCGGGATGTAATAGGGTAAAATGCCAATAGCGCCGGCTACCATGACTGCATCTTCAGGGATTATCCCCCGTTCCATATTTTCGTAGGGTTGCCACTGCTCAGTTCTCAAGTCTGCGAACTCGCGATGTACGACAAACCGCTTACCCACGGACTGCCGGACTAAACTGTTGCGCAAGTCGTTGGAGATGGCGACCAGCGCCGACATCCCCGGCGCCGTCAGCAGCCAACCGGCGTTTTCCTCGCCGAGTTCTATATCAGTTGCCCAGGTGTGTTCAGCTTTTTTGGCCCCTTCAAACAGCAGCGCCGCCTGCATTGCGCTGGCGTAAAATATGACCGCAACGAACAGCAGCAAGGCCCACGTCGGCAGACTTGAAAATACCCCCCTCTCCCCTGCATTGGTTCGTATTTGCCGCGCCTTGCCCACAATCCAGCCGCCCAGCTGCACAATCCCCACCGCCGCCGGCAGCGCCAGCAGGGGCCAGTAGAAATCCAGCGGACGCCACTCAAAATGGTCGCCGCCAATCCGCATCACATAGGCCATGTGTACGATGACCAGCAGCAGAACCAGCCCATACGTACCGTCGCGGTATTCACGCCAACGTTCCCGCAAGGCGATAACGGCCAAGGGCAGCAACACGTACAGCCCGGTTTCCAACGCCGCTGCCCACAGGTAGCGGAACCCCGATTCGTACCACGGGCGCACGTGCTTGGCGTAGTAGGTGTTGGGCAGCCACTCGCCATAGTAGGCGTAGCGGAACAGGAAATGCGCGCCCACTATCAGGACGAAGGGGGCGACCAGGTAGGCCAACTCCCGCCAGTCCACCCTAATCCGGCCGGCGTCAATCATCCGCTGTATGACGAACCAGCCAAAGCACAAGACCGCAATCAGCGGACCCTCCGGCCGGGTCAAGGCCGCCGCGGCCAGGCTCAGCGAGGCCGCCAGCAAGCCCCACCGCTGGCCGCGATATAGGGCAAGGCAGACCACCGCCAGGACGATGCAAAAGGTGAACTGCCGCGTTTCCAGCCCGCCGCCGGAAGTCCACACGGCAAAGGTCGCGCTGCTGCACACCAGCCCCAATGCCATCCACGCCGTCAACCCCCGGTAGCGCAGCGACGGCGCGCGCAACGTCCACCACAGCAGCGCGGCGATGGTTCCGGCAGTGAATATTACCGACAGCCACGGCGCGGCGTGTTCGGGCCGTATCCCCAGGAGGCCCCAGACTGCCGCCAGTTCCAGTACCCACAGGAAGTTGGAGTAGCCCTCAACCCGCTCGCCGGCGTTGAAAACCAGCCCGTGCCCCTCCAGCAGGTTGCGGACGTAGCGAAAGCTGATAAAGGCGTCGTCGGTGAGAAACCACGACACCGAAGCCAGCCAGCCCAGCAGGGCCAGCCAGGGCAGGATGGAAATTATGAAGTAGAATCGGGAGGCTATGATTCCGGTGGGCACGGCGGGAATCATAGCACACAGCCCATCAGTCCAGCCAGGCGGTCACTTCGTTGGACGGCGCGCGCACCGACGCCGACGGGCGGGACGGGTAGCCGATGAACAGGGCGCCTACCATGGTCCAGTCCGGTTCGCCGCCCAGGGTTTCGGCCAGTTGGGGATGCCGGGTCGTGTTGCCGGTGCTCCAGTCGCCGGCCAGGCCCTCGGCCACGGCGGCCAGCAGCAGGTTCTGGACGGCGCAACAGGCGGCGGCGTAGTTCTCCCTGGTCATTTCCTCGCTGTCGCCGGGGACGCTGTACACGTAGATTAGCGCCGGGGCGTCCAGCACCCGCTGGCGGCTGCCGTCAGCGTTTTCATGATTGCCGCTGCGGGCGAACAGGTTATCGTAGGCCAGCTGCGCCACCTCCGAACGTTTGGTTCCGCCCTTCTCCAACACGAAGAACCGCCACGGATTGGTGAGCCGGTGGTTGGGTGCCCACACCGCAGCATCGAGCATACGCTGTAGCCCCTCGCGGGGTGGAACCGCCTCAGAAAACTCGTTGTTCATCCGCCGGCCGTGGATGGCCTCATATACGGTAGTGCCGGTGGCGGGCGCGGATACGTTGCCGCTCCGCAATCGACTGGCCTGCGTCATCTTATCTGCTCCTTATCAAAGATTGACTGGAAATCCGGGTTCCGGATGTGCTCCGTTTTTGCCGGGAGGTCACGCGCCGTGCCGTCCGGGATGAGTCAGCGTCACCGGCGGGGAGGAACGATCAGTACGTGGACACGGGCAACGCCGGCGCGTTCGGAGGCCATATCGCTGATGCGGCGCCCGATAACCGCCGCTTCAGCCGGCTCCTCTGCGAATTTCGCAACCCAAGTCCAACGCCATTATCATTATATTGTCCGGTTCGCCTTTGGTACAAACTCACCCCAGCCCGTGCTCCGCCAGCACCGGCCCGATGGCCTCAATCAGCGGTGGCAGGTATTCGTTCCAGTCCCCGACTATCCCATAGTCGGCGGCGCGGAAGATGGCCGCCCGGTGGTTGCGATTGATGGCCAGGATAATGCCGGCTTTCTGTATGCCGACGGTGTGGTTGAACGCGCCGCGTATGCCCACCGCCAGATAGACCTGCGGCGCGATGGCGCGCCCGCTGATGCCCACCTGGATGTGATGAGGCAGCCAACCGGAATGCACCACGTTGCGCGTGGTGGCGATGGAGGCGCCTATGCGTGACGCCAACTGCTGCGCGGCGGGCACGCCTTGTTCCGTCACCCCCATACCCAAGCCGACCACCACCTCCGCGGAAGTGAGTTCCAGCGCGCCGTGTTCCTCAGACAAATGCTCGCTGACCAGGGTTGCGTCGGAGCCGGCGGCCGGTGATGGCGCAATGAATCCCACAGGCGCGGTCGCTCCCGTCTCGGGCGGCGCCGGCGTCAATACGCCTGGCCTGAGGGTGACCAGGTTCGGCAGGGTTTTGGACAGAATGGGCGCAACCACGTTGCCGCCCAGGGCTGGCTTCAACTGCACCAACTGGCCGGCGTCGTTGATCTCCAGGTCGATAGCGTCGCCGGTGAGGCCGAGCCGCTGCCTGGCCGCGATGCGGGCGGCCAGATCCCGCCCGTCTGCGGTGGCCGCGAACAGAACGGCGTAGGGTGGCTGCTGCGCGATGGCATCGGACAGCGTGTCCGCCACGCCGCGACCGCAGAGCATCCCCAGCCCGGTGGTATCCAGCGTCAGGATGCGGTCGGCCCCGTATTCCGCCAATTGCATGGTGATAGCTTCACCCGGCGCCCCTTCGCCTATAACAACCGCTACCACCTCGCTTCGGGTGACGGGAGCGAGCGCGCGGGCCTTGCCCAGCATCTCCAGCGTAACCTGCCGCACACCGCCGCCCGCCAACTCCGCCACCACCCAGATGCTACGGTCCCCGCCGGCGTAGCGCGCCGCCGCGGCGTCGCCGGAACCCTGCTCTCCTTCTGCGGTTATCGCGGCAAGCCGTTCCCGGAGCATATCAGCGACCTGTCGCGCCGCCGCCTCGGGTGTCTCATCCCGGATCACTACGCCTAGCCGGTCGGGTTCCACCAAGCGGATGTCCTCAACCCACGTGGGCGAGCCTTCCAAACCGAAAAGCGACAGATCATCGGTCAAATCAACGCAGGTCAATTGTTCAATGGTTTTGCCTTCCGCCTCGACCATCTCCTCTCGGCCGGGGTAGCGTTCCTGGCCGGCCCCCTCCGTTACGCACACCACGGCGGGCAGCGAGCACTCCAGCGCCTGATAACCCTCGTCGGTAACGCGCTCCACGTTGATGCGGTTTCCGGCGCGGTCAACCTCCAGCTTGCGGACGTTGCTGATGTGGGGCAGTCCCATCAGCTCGGCGACTTCCGGCCCCACCTGGCCGGTCTCGGCATCGCTGCTGTTGCGTCCGCAGACGATGAGGTCGGGAGCCTCGCGTTGCAGGGCCAGGGCCAGCGCCTGCGCCGTTGCCAGTGTGTCGCTGCCGGCCAGCATCCGGTCGGACAGCAACACGGCCCGGTCGGCGCCCAGCGCGTAGCACTGCGTGAGACCCTCGGCGGCGTTGGGTGGTCCCATTGACAACGCGATCACCGAGTCTGCATCGCCGTCCTTCAGATCCACCGCCATATTGATGCCGAGCAGGTCGAAAGGGTTAATCTCCGACGGCACGCCTTCCCGCCGTATCACCTTGTTTTCATAGTCAAACTCGATGCGTGAAACTACCGGGACAAATTTGACGCAGACGGCGATCTTCATTTTGATGGCGCTCCTACCGGGTTTTGGTCGATGTTTCAGGCGAGTCGGCGGGCCTCGAGGGTGTCACGAATTTGTCGCTCCAGGCGTTCCAGGCCGGCGCTGAGGGATACCGTATAGCGTGCCGGACTGCGGAGGCTCTTGTATGGTTCGGGCAGCGCGTCCAACCCAAGGGCGACCCGTTGCCGGGCATCGGCAATGCTTGCCGGCGGTCCGGTGCGTTCGCCATCCACCATGACGGTGTCCAGCAAAGGTTCACCGCCGGCAACTTGCTCCCCGTCCAGTCCGATGATGTCTCCCGCCATCACCCCGTCGCCGTCATGCCGGCGAAACACCTGCTTGGCGCCGGGCAGTGACGCC
Organism: uncultured Dehalococcoidia bacterium; assembly: GCA_964347975.1. Lineage (GTDB taxonomy): Bacteria > Chloroflexota > Dehalococcoidia > Lucifugimonadales > UBA3495 > Bin87. The sequence continues at coordinate 38,705 of CAYGAY010000024.1, read as the reverse complement.
TTGCCCGCGCTCAGTTTCATCACCGGCCGGCTGTTGTAACCCACCATCTTGTACACCATGTCGCACGACGGAGCGTCCGCGGACACGCCCACGCGGGTGCCCACGCCGAACATATCTATGGGCGCGCCGCCGCGGACGAGCCGCTCCAGCTCATATTCGTCCAGGCCGCCGCTGGCGACGATGCGGACGTAGCCCAACCCGGCATCGTCAAGGATGCGGCGCACCTGCCGGCTCAGGGCGTCGAAATCACCGGAGTCCAGGCGCACGCCGGTCAGCCGATTTCCCCGGGTCTCCATCTCGCGGGCAATCACGGTCGCCGTGCGCGCCGCGTTGATGGTGTCGTAGGTATCCAGCAGCAGAATGCTCCGGTCGGGGAACATACGGGAGTAGGCGCGGAATGCAGCGGCTTCGTCGTCGAAACTGGTGATGTATGAATGGGCCATAGTGCCGGTGGGCGGAATGCCGTACCGTCGGGCGGCCAGCACGTTGCTGGTGGCCCCGAATCCTGCGATGTAAGAAACCCGGGCCATGCGCAACGCGGCTTCGCCGCCGTGAGTGCGCCGGGAGGCGAAATCAGCGATGGGCCGGCCCTGAGCCGCCTGGACGCACCGGGCCGACTTGGTGGCCAGCAACGATTGGTACTGGATCTGGTTGATGATGATGGTCTCCGCCAGCTGGGCCGCGATGATTGGCCCCCTCACTTCCAGCGCCGGTTCGTCGGCGAAGAAGAGACTGCCTTCCGGCATGGCTCGCACGCAGCCGGTGAAGCGGAAATCCCCCAGGTATTCCAGGAAATCATCCGTGAAAATGCCGGTGTCGCGCAGGTAGTCCACGCTCTCCGGGTCAAATGACAACCCCTCGAGGCAGTCCAGGGCATCATCAATCCCGGCTGCGACCAGGTAACCTCGATCCGGCGGGTACTCTCGAACGTAGAGGCTGAAAGTGGCATCGCCATCCATCCCCTCGGCAAAGTACGACTGCGCCATGGTCAGCTCATAAAGGTCCGTGAGCAGACCCATCTCCCCGGCCGGCGCCGGCAGGTAAGCGGTAGATACGCTTTGAGTGCTCATTGCAGCGGCCTGGCCGGACAGCAGGCAATCGATGACGAAAGACCGGAGAATGCCAGCATTATCCGGCGGGCCGGCGGCAGTGTCAAACCGGCCGGATCGTAAAACGCTACGATCCCAAAGCCGTTGTGAATGGGGAGCAACCCGCCGAGACATCCAAAAATCCCGGCTGCCGATTGAAGGGCAAGCAACGTCTGTGCTATGATGCCCTTGTGGAGCAGGGGCGGTTAGCTCAGTTGGTTAGAGTACTTGCTCGACACGCAAGAGGTCAGTGGTTCGAGTCCACTACCGCCCACCAGATTTTTTGCATTCGTTTTCCCCAGTCGATATAAACGTTTGAAACCCGTACTGGAGTGAACGAACGAATGGCAAGCAAGGTGCCGAGGCGATCAAACCGGGCCTTGGCGAAAATCCCCGAGAACGCCGGCGCCGGCCAAGTGCGACTCCTCTCCGGCGGCAACCCGCAGATTGCGAAGGCGGACGGCGACACCCCCGTGCAGGCGTACATCGCAGCCATGCCGGGCTGGAAGAGCGACGTGGGCCGGAGCATCGACGACCTCATCGCGCGCACGGTACCCGACGTGCGCAAGGCGGTGCGGTGGAATTCCCCCTGGTACGGCATCGAGGGCGAAGGCTGGTTCGTCAACTACCACGTCTTCACCCGATACGTGAAGGTGACCTTCCTTAACGGGGCGTCTCTGGACCCCGTCCCGCCCGGCGCTGGCAAAGACCCCGATTCGCGCTGGGTCGATATTTATGAGGACGAACTGGACGAGGATCAGCTGGCGGAGTGGGTGCGGCAGGCGGCGGCCCTGCCGGGTTGGAAGGGGTTTGACACGCTCTGAGGGTTGGCCGGTGATTGCGAGGATCCCTAGGTCCTGGAACCGCAGCCTGAAGGGGATACACCGCTACCTCTCCCCTGCTGCCGGAGTTGATTACCGAGGGCGACGCCATTGCGGAATGCCTGGTCAACGCGGAGGAGGCCTCTACGCTGAAACCTGCATACTCGCGTAGCGTAACAAATGCAGGAGGTTCAAATTGAAAGAACGGCAAATTTGTTCCAAGATATTTCTGATCTAGTGATGTGAAAATACGTCGCGCCGGCTTACAATTTGAACAAGCCATATGCTGATATCGCATCGTTACCGCTTAATGGGGTGTGTGACCAGAGGGAATAAACAAACCGAATGCTGGAACTGAGGAACATTACCCCCGACGAGTTTGAGCGTTGGATGCGCACGGAGTCGCGGGCCCATGGGAACCGTTTTAACCATGACCCGGAGACGTTGCGGCCGCATTTTGACTTGGGGCGCTCGATTGGCGTGTTTGAGGATGGGCAGATTGTCGGCGGGGCGCACTCGCATTTGCTGGAGATGTCGATACCGGGCGGGACGTCGGTGGTCGCCGGCGTGTCCAACGTGGAGGTGCAGCCCACCTACACCCGGCGGGGCATCATGACGCGGATGATGCGTTACCAGATGGACGACTTCCACCAGCGGGGCGAATCCCTGGCTGCCCTGTTCGCCACCGAGAGCGCCATCTACGGGCGGTTCGGCTACGGCGTGGGGTCGGCGCATGAGCAGTGGATTCTGGAGAAGGCCCACAACGGCTACGCCCGGCGTTACGACAGCCCGGGTCGCATCGTCTTCATCGATCCGGCGAATATCGGGAAGGAGCTGCCCGACGTGATGCGCCGCAGCACCGAGGGCCGGCCGGCGGTTTTCCAACGCGCCCCCCACCACTGGGAGCGGGATGCCCGGGATCCGGTCCACTCCCAGGGCGGCGCCGGCGGGGTGTTCTACGCCGCCTACGTGGAGGACGGGCGTATCGACGGCTACGTGAACTACCGCACCCAGCGTCCCACGGTGCTGGTCAACGAGCTGATGGCCGCCACCCGCGAGGCCAGCGCGGCGCTGTGGCGGTTCTGCTTCGACCTGGACCTGTACGAGCGCACCGAGGCCATCAAGCGGCCGGTGGACGATCCCATGCCCTGGATGCTGGCTGACCCGCGCCGTTTGCAGCGTTCCACCCGCGACGGCCTGTGGGTGCGCGTGGTGGACGTGCCGGCCGCCCTGGAGCAACGTGGCTACGCGGCCAGCGACCGCTTGGCCCTGGAAGTGCGTGACGACTTCTGCGGTTGGAACCAGGGCCGCTTTGACCTGGAGATGTCGCCCGAGGGGGCCAGCTGCCGGCCAACCAGCGGGTCGCCGGACTTGTCCATCACGGTATCTGCGCTGGCGTCGGCGTACCTGGGGGCGGCGAGCTTTGCGACGCTGGCGCAGGCCGGATTGGTGGATGAGACCACGCCGGGGGCGGCGCAGCGGGCCGACCGGGCATTTGCGGTGGCATACAAGCCCTGGACACCGTATAACTTCTAGGCCGCGTTCACAAACTCCGTCATTCCCGCTTTCGCGAGAATCCAGCGAGTACAAAATAGGGCCAACTTTCCGCTGGCAGTGATTTTCCGGGTTACTGCTTTCGCAGGAACGACAGCGTGCTTTCCAGTTTGCAAACAGTCCCTAGCTCTAACCCTGACGCTGGAACCGCTCCGGTGGATACGCTCTTTTGCATACGATTGCCTCTGCGCCTTTGCGTTAAATCATGGCGCAATCGCATGGTTTGACGGTAATCTTGGGCAAACATTTTTGGCGAGGTTGATGATTATGGCACGGTTGGACGGCAAGGTTGCTTTGATCAGCGGCGGCGCCCGGGGAATGGGGGAGTCGGAAGCCCGCCTGTTCGCTCAGGAAGGCGCGGCAGTGGTCATCGGCGACATCCTGGACGCGGAGGGCGAGGGTGTTGCGGCGTCAATCAACGACGCTGGCGGGCAGTGTCGTTACGTGCATCTGGATGTGCGGGAGGAAGCAGAGTGGCAGGCCGCCGTGGCCGAGGCGGTGTCGTGGTTTGGCTCGCTGAACGTGCTGGTGAACAACGCCGGCATCGGCAGCAACTCATTCCAGATTCACGAGGAACCCGTGGACCTGTGGGACCGCACCATGGACGTGAACCTCAAGGGCGTCTTCCTGGGCGTCCGCGCCGCCATACCCGCCATGCTGGACGCCGGCGGCGGTTCCATCATCAACATATCATCCCAGCTGGGCATCGTGGGCGTGCCCTATAACGGAGCGGCCTACCAGACGGCCAAGGGCGGCGTGCGCATCTTCACCAAAGCTGCGGCTTTGCAGTACGCGCCGCGCGGCATTCGCGTCAACTCGGTGCATCCTGGGCCAATAGAGACTGAGATGACGAGGGCCGGGCGCAACGACCCGGAGCGTCTGGAGATGATGCTGGCCCGCATCCCCATGGGCCGCTACGGGGAGCCGGAGGAAGTCGCCAACGCCGTGCTCTATCTGGCCTCCGACGAATCGTCCTTCGTCACCGGCAGCGAGGTGGTGGTGGACGGCGGCTGGACGGCGCAGTAGGTCAGGGTCGGGGCATCTCGGCGAAGCGTTCCAACTGGGCGATGAGCTGCTCCGGCGTGGCGGCGCGGGGTTCGACTGCCAGGTAGTCCAGGCCGGCGCGGGCGTAGGCATTCAGGTCGCCGGCGATTTGTTCTGTTGAGCCGCGCATCGGGGTTCGTCCCGCGCCGTCCAGAGCTGCATCGGTGATGTCCAGGCCGGCGCGGAGGGATATGATGAAGCCGTCCATGTTGTTGCCGGCGGCGGAGCGCAGCTCGGCGATGCGGGCCACCACGCGGGCCACGTCATCGGGCGACTGGCGGATGCCGTGCCAGCCGTCGGCCAGCCGGGCGGCGCGAAGCAGGGCCGGCGGGCTGGTTCCACCCGTCCAGATGGGCGGATGGGGTTGCTGGACGGGCGTTGGTTCCATGCGCAGGCCGGTTGCACTGTGGCGTCCGTCGCGCAACTGCGAGGTCGTATCGGTCCAGAAGGACCGGAGGATGGCGATGTGCTCGTCGGTGACGGCGCCCCGGTGGGGGAAATCGGCATCCAGGGCAGTGAACTCCTCAGCCAGCCATCCTACGCCGGCGCCGACGATAAGACGACCACCGGAAACCACGTCCAGCGTCCCCAGCATCCTGGCGTTCAGCACGGGATGCCGGTAGGGCAGCACCAGCACGCTGAACCCCAGGCGGATGCGTTGGGTCGCGGCGGCCAGGTAGGACAGCGCAACGATTGGCTCCAGGATGCGGTCGGCAGCGGTCAGCGGAAAGCGACCGTCGCTGCGGTAAGGGTAGGCGGAGCGCAGTCCGTCCGGTACGACGACGTGGTCGCTGAGAAAGATGCCGTCGTAACCCAACTCCTCGGCCCGCAAAGCAATCGTTGCCAGAGTATCGATGTGGACCAGGGGGCCGACGTTGGGCAGGATGACGCCATATTGCATGGTGACCGCCGGTTTGGTGAGAGTTGGCCGGAGGCTGTTTTCAGTTGACACTCCGCCGAACCCGATGCTAGCATAATTCACCGCCGGAACAGGGGCTGACCCGAAGCCGGCGTCAGCGGGCCGAGAGCCCCTAATCAAGGAGGAAACTGATGGCCGACCAGCCCGAAATTCACCGCGGTTTGATGAACGTGTACATGGACACCACGGAGTCCAGTTTCATCGACGGCGACATCGGTAAACTCCTTTATCGTGGGTACGACATCCACGACCTGGCCGAGAAATCCACTTTCGAGGAAATCATCCACCTGGTGCTCTACGGCGAGCTGCCCAACCGCGAGCAGTTGGCTGAGATGGACGGCTACCTGCGGGCCAACCGGCGCATCCCCAACGAGATCATCACCGTCATCGACGCGGTAAAGTCGGCCCATCCCATGGACGTCTTGCAGACGGCGATGATCGGCCTGGCCGCCTTTGACGAGGAGTCTGAGGACAACTCCAGGGAGGCCAACGTCCGCAAGGCCCTGCGCCTCACTGCCCAGGCTCCCACCATCGTCACGGCCCATCACCGCATCCGCACCGGCCTGGAACCGGTGGCGCCCAACCCCGACCTCAACCATGCCGGCAACTTCCTCTATATGCTGTTCGACGAAGTTCCCGACGACGAGACTGTCTCCCTGATGGACGTGGACTTCATCATCCACGCCGAGCACGGCGTCAACGCCTCGTCCTTCGCGGCGCGGGTGTCGGCGTCCACCAACTCGACGCTGCACGCCGCCGTTTCGGGCGCGGTGGGCACGCTGAAGGGCCCGGCCCACGGCGGCGCCGCCGAAGAGGTGATGAAGATGTCGCTGGAGATCGGCAACCCGGAGAACGCCGAGGAGTACGCCCGCAACAAGCTGAACAACCGCGAGCGCATCATGGGCTTCGGCCACCGGGTGTACAAGGCCGAGGACCCGCGCGCCCGTCATCTGCGGGAACGCTCCCAGGCCCTGGGCGAAAAGCGCGGCGACCCACGCTGGTTCCAGATCCTCACCCACCTGTCCGAGGACGTGATGGCCCCCTACCGCGACCGGGGCATCTACGTCAACGTGGACTTCTACGCCGGCTCCATCTACCACCTGCTGGGCATCCCGTCCGACCTGTTCATCCCCATCTTCGCCCTGGGACGCGTGCCCGGCTGGTCGGCCCAGTGCATCGAGCAGTACGAGAACAACATCCTGCTCAGGCCGCGACTGCACTACGTTGGCCCCATGGACCGGGAGTACGTGCCGATTGAACAGCGGTAGCGCGAGCCGGAGAATTGGCTGCCACGCCGGGGGCGGGTTTGGAACCCGCCCCTACGACGTTCAGGGATAGACTTCCAGGTTGCCCAGGTGGACTTCGGCGACTACTTCTTGTTCGTTATGGTCATGGTCATCATGGTCATGGCCGTCGCCCTCATGACCGGTATCGCGGTCGCCATCACCGTGGCCCTGGCCCACGTCGGGCACGGTCACGGTAGCGGTCGCTGCCACTTTCTCGCCGTCAAACACCAGTGCGCTATGATTGTTAGTGTTCAGAGAAACTCGGATTTCGTGCTTCCCCGGCGGCACGACGGCGATGTGGTACTCGTCTGCGAAGACCCGCCCGATCTTTTCGCCGTCCAGATAGATGTGGGCGTGCCCGGCTCCGGGGGTGTGATCCTGGTCAACCAGATCGGGGGCAAACCGGAAACCTTCCACCGTGATCCGGACGTGGACACCGCCGTTGGCGTCCGGTTCCGCTGATATTTTCACGCTCACCGGCGCTTCTGAAATTACCTGATCCGGCATAGCGGTGGAGTGATGATCGCTATCGCCGGCGTTGCTCTCCATGCCTTCAGCGGCGAATACATGAAAATTGATGCCGAAGGCGCCGGCGGTGTCGGCCACGAAGTTCAGCGCGCCGGGGCTGCCGGGTGATACGGGCGCGGTGAGATCGTAGCCGTGGAGGTGGATTTCTCCGGGTTCGTCGGCGGTGAAGTTGATGCTGACGTTGTCGCCCTTCTTGACCTGGAGGTTGTCGCGGGACAGGTTGCCGGCCCGGGCGGCGATTGCCATGTTGATGACCACCGCGTCGGCGGAAGCAGCCGTGTCCGCTGGCTGCTGGCCCTCGGCATGGGTGTGCGAAGATTCCGTCGCCTCGACAGGAGCGAGGGTCGGTTCCGGTTGGGCGGCAGAGCCGCAGGCTACCGTTGCCAGCAGCGCAGTGAGGGTGATTGCGACGACCAGCAGGAACGCCGGCCGGCGCAAGGTTTGTCGCAGAATCTGCATTGGGAAATCCTCCGTCTGATTCGGGATGCTCAACGAGCCGGCGCAATGCCGGCCGGAAGCGAGCGGCGAATGGTGAGGGTCGCAGGAGGATTTCAGACGACAGGCGGCGGCAGCGGCGGCGGCACGTCGGCTCCCTTCAGCCCGCGCGTCGGATCCGCATATCGGGCCAGCGGGTTCGCGTTTTTGGCACGGGGCGGAGGAGGACGCAGCGCGTCGGGCGGGGTGTGATAGGGGGCGGACAGGACGGCGAGCATCAGGCCGGCGGCGGCCGGCGCGATGTAGAGTATGCCATCGGTACGGTTGGCGCTGGCATCTTCGCTTTCTCTCGCCACTGCCGGATGCAGGTGGCGCAGTCCGCTGTCGTAGGCGTGGCCATGAGGGACGGGCCGTCCGTTCAGATAGATATGCTCGTGGGTATGGGCCCGCTCGGCGAAGTGGTGGTCGTCGAGGGGGCCGACGATGGGCAGCGCCAATGCGAACAACGCCGCGGCGAGCAGGAACATCCAGCCCAGGGAGGGCGGGTTCGACGCGCGGGGTGCGGGCTGCTCCAGGGTAGTCGGTTTCAACCTATAGCGAATCATCCGGTCAAACTGAGCCTTTGCACAACAGCGACCAACTCCGAACAGTTACGAGCGGCCGCGCGCTCATACGTACCCACCCACTTTAGCCGGTCATTCCACGCTCGCCGCCGGCGGGCGATGGAATCTCGTTCCGGCGGTGGCTGCCGCCTGTTGCGAGACTTGCCGGAGCGGCCATTGCTGCACCGACGAGATTGCCACCCCCCGTATCAAGTACGGGGTCGCAATGACAAAGTGGGTACGCATGAACGGCCGCGCGTCGTTGACAGGTAGATAAAGCATATCAGATAATATCTGCCAATTCCGTGAACACATTAACAGGAGGCAACAAGATGGCATCTCAGGACATCGCCTTGATGGCCCATCTGATGCGTCGTGCCGGTTTCGGGGCATCCCGCGAGGAGTTGGAAGCCCGCGTCGCCCAGGGATACGAAGCCACCGTTGAGGAGCTTCTGAATCCCGAGAGCCAGCCGGCTATTGACCGCTACGAGCTGATCCGCTACCAGCCCTGGTGCTGGCGCCCGGGCACCATTCAGGGCATGGGATCAGCCGAATGGCTGCATTTCATGATCAACACCAAGCGGCCCCTGGAAGAGAAGATGGCGCTGTTCTGGCACCAGATTTTCGCCACCGGCGTGTCCAAGGTTGACCACTACGACGAGATCACCCGCATGGTGGCCCTCTTCCGCGAAAAGGGCATGGGCAACTACAAGGATCTCCTCCTGGAGGTCGCCAAGAATCCGGCGATGATCTACTGGCTGGACAACTTCGAGAACCATGCCGACGCCGTGAACGAGAACTGGGGCCGTGAGCTGCTGGAGCTGTTCAGCATGGGCGTCGGCACCTACACCGAGGTTGACGTGCGCGAAGCGTCCCGCGCTTTCACCGGCTGGACCTTCGAGCCCAAGCTGCCCCGAGGCCCCATCGGACGCCACGACTGGCAGTTCCAGTATCTGCCGGAAGACCACGACGACGGGGACAAGACTTTCCTTGGCGAGACGGGCAACTTCAACGGCGAGGATATCATCAGCATCATCTGCGAGCACCCGGCCACGGCGACTTTCATCGCCCGCCATCTGTACAACTTCTTCGTCGCCGACGAGGCCCAGGTGCCGGCCTGGCAGGTGACCCCGCCGAAGGATGAGGACGCCATCGACCTGCTGGCCGACGCCTTCGTTGACTCCGGCTGCGACATGACCGCAACGCTGCGCGTGCTGTTCAACAGCGACTTTTTCAAGAACGCCCGCTACGCCCGCCTGAAGAGTCCCGCCGAAGTCGTGGTGGGCACCCTGCGGCTGGTCGGCGGCTTCGAGTTCCCCGGCCCGGGACTGGGCGAAATGGCCCGTCAGCCCACCTATATGGGCCAGGACTTGCTCAACCCGCCCAGCGTGGAAGGCTGGCACACCGGCGTGGAGTGGATCAACAGCGGCTCTCTCATGCGCCGCATCAACTTCACCGCCGACATGGTCAGCGACGTGAACCGCCCCGGCATCCGCTCCATGATCAGCCGGATGCAGTCCCAGGGGGACCTCACTCCCGCCGATATGGTGGACAACTGCCTGGATCTCATGGGCCCGCTGGAAGTGGATGCGGATACCCGACAGGAACTGGTAGCCCACGCTCAGCTCAGCGGCAACATTTCCTGGGCCACCGACGCCGACGTGAGCGCTTCCGAAGAGCGCATCTCCGAGATGCTGCAGCTGATTGTTTCGCTGCGCGACTACCAGTACGCCTGACGCTAGAGCAGCGCAGTGAACAGCCAAGATTCTGGATTCCTGCTTTCGCAGTAGGAATAACGGGAAGATAGGAGCAAACATAATGACTTCTACTAAGAAAGACCCGGTTCTGGTAGTGTTGCAGCTCACCGGCGGCAACGACTACATGAACACCGTGATCCCCCACGCCGAACCGCTGTACCGCGAGAAGCGGCCAGTGGTGGGCGTGCCCGATGAGCGGATCATCAAGCTGAACGACAGCATCGGCTTCCACCCCGAACTGGCCCCACTGCGCCGCTTCTGGGATGCTGGCGACATGGCCATCATCCACGGGGTCGGCTATGCCAACAGCCCCCGCAGCCACTTCCGCAGCATGGACATCTGGCACACCTGCGAGCCGGACAAGCTGGGCACCGAGGGCTGGCTGGGCCGCACCACCCGGGACATCGATCCCAACAAGGAAAACGTGGTCACCGCCGTCAGCTTCGGGCCGAGCCTGCCCCGCGCTCTGGCGCTGCCCGGCGTCCCCGTGGCCTGCGTGGACGATCTGGACAACTTCGGTATGCTGACCAGCATCCAGGAAGAGATGCAGCGGGACAAGATCATAGACCGCTTCACCCGCCTGTATTCCCCCACCATCGGCAGCGGCTTCGTCATGGACTACCTGGGGCAGACCGGCCTCGACGGCTTGAAGGCGGCCGACATCCTGAAGGTGGCGCCCGAGCGGTACAGCAGCGCCGTTGAATATCCCGACACCCCCATCGCCCGCAAGCTCAAGGGCATCTCGCAGGTACACCAAGCTGACCTGGGCGCCCGGGTGCTCTACTGCGACCACGGCAGCTTTGACAGCCACTCCAACCAGGTAGGAATGCACGACGGCCTGTGGCGCGACGTCTCTGCCGCCGTCTCCAGCTTCTTCGACGACCTGCGCGAGAACAACGCCAGCGACAACGTCATCCTGATGATGTTCTCCGAGTTCGGCCGCCGCGTCCATGACAACGGCAGCGGAACCGACCACGGCGCCGCCGGCCTGGTGTTCGTGATGGGCGACCCCATCAAGGGCGGCGAGTACGGCGAATACCCATCCTCCAAGCCGGAGGACCTGGAGCAGGGCGACCTGGTTCCCAACACCGACTTCCGCGGCGTGTACTCCACCATCCTGGAAGACTGGATGGGCCTGGACGCCAACCCCATCGTCAGCGGCCAGTTTGAGAAGGTCGCGTTCGTCTAACCGGCAACGGGTTCCGGTCAACGGGACGCGCCGACCGGCAGAAACGGCCGGGGCCAGTGGGTGCAAATCTGCTGGCCCCGCAGTTTTAGGCAAATCACCTTTATACCCGTCACTCCGGCGAAAGTCCGGAGTCCGGAAGCCACAGCAGGCAAGTTTCGTGAGGATTCCTGGCTTCCCGCTTTGGCGGAAATGACGACAAAGGGCGATTTCCTCTGGAAAACCACACAGGCAATAGCAGGTAGAACTATGCTTACGCAAATTGCAAAAGGCCGAGTGTATGACTACAGCCACTCGGTGGGTCGGGGCGCGGCTTCCGGCATGGGCTTCAGCCAGCCGACGGCCCTGGCCATTGAGGGCAGCACGGTGTACGTGCTGAACCGGGGCATTGAGGGCATATCCAACGTGCCCTGGAACCGATTGGCCTACGGCGCGCGGGTCAGCATCATTGACCTGGGCGAAAAAGAGGGCGACGAGGAATTCACCGGCGAGTTCGGCAAGTACGGCGACCGGGAAGGCGAGTTCATCTGGCCCTCCGGCATGGTGCTGGCTCCCAATGGTCACATCTACGTGGCCGACGAATGGATGAACCAGGTGTCCGAGTTCGAGAAAGACGGCGCCTTCATCAAGAGGTGGAGCGCCGTCCCCAACGACGATGGCAAGGAACACGGCACTTCCAGCCTGGCCGTTGACGCTGACGGCAACCTGTACCTCACCGACGGGCGCAGCCACGAGGTCCGCAAGTTCACCGCCGACGGCGAGCACATCACCAGTTGGGGTTCCCAGGGCGACGGCAACAGCCAGTTCAACTCTCCGTGGGGCATCACGGTGGACCAGAGCGACGGCTCGGTGTACGTGGCAGACCACCGCAACCACCGGGTGCAGAAGTTCACCGCCGATGGCCAATGGCTCATGCAGTTCGGCGAGCCGGGTACTAAGCGGGGCCAGATGCACCTGCCCGTCCAGGTGACAATTGACCCGCAAGGCGACGTGTACGTTGCGGACTGGAGCGATAATGGGATGCACCCGGGCCGTGTCCACGTCTTCGACAAGGCCGGCAACTTCATCATCTCCCTCATCGGCGACGCCCAGTGGCTGAGCAAGTGGGCGGACATGACCGTAGTCGCCAACGCAGACTACCTGAAGCGGCGACGGGAGGTTCCCACCACAGAGTCGGAGTGGCGGTTCGCCCTGCCCACCGACGTGCATTTCGACGAGGGAAGCGGTCGCTTGGTGGTGCTGGACGCCCAGCGCAGCCGGTTGCAGATTTACAACAAGATGGAAGATTACCTGGTTCCCCAGATGAACCTGTGATCCCCGGTGATTACACAGGCCCAGGAACCCGAGTACATCCAACTGGCAGAGACCTTCCCGGCAATGCTGTGCCGGGAGGCTCCGCCGGAAATCCTGGAGGCGTGCGCCCTGGACAACGAGCCGACGCCATTCCTGGAACAGTTTTTTGAAGCAGGAATTCGCGCCCACGCCCGCATGAGCCACGGGCGCGAGCTCCCGCAAATGTATGTCAACAACGCCATCCTGGTGCTGTGGCTGCGGGCCTGCCGCCTCTATACCAACGGCCTGCTGGGCGCAACGGACCCTGATTTGGAGAAGCAGTTCTTCTCCAGCGCCGATGTAACCCTTGATTGAACTGACCGTCGGTTTGACGGCCACCTGCTGTACTACGCTACAATACCTTGAGGGCGCAGCATACATTGCCATTGTGCTGGCCGTCCTGGGAGTGCCGCAGTTGCTGACCTACTACTTTGACCGACGAGACCGCCGCCACGACCGGGTGGAGGCGGAACGAGTGCGCCGTGAAGAACGGGAGGCGGTTGAGCAAGCCCGCCGCGAAGAACGGGAGGCGGTTGAGGAGGCCCGTCGTGAAGAACGGGAGGCGGCGGAACGCCGGCATCAGGAGATGATGACTGCGCTGATTGCTTTGTTGGAGCGGAACGGCAATGCTTCATCGGGCCAATTCGCGATCATCGAGCAGTTGCAGCGACGCATCGGCGAACTTGAAGCCGAAAACGCTCGTCTGCGCAACGGCGACGGCAACCACGGTAGCCCGCCACACGTCCCGGCCAGCGAATGATGGCCGGCGTATTGGATCCCAAAGCGGCCGGCGCCCGGCGTTTTGAAAGTCAGGTCGCCGTAGTCACCGGCGGCGGTCAGGGCATCGGCGCGGCGACGGCCCGACGGCTGGCCCAGGAAGGCGCGTCCATCGTCATCGGCGATATGGTGGCCGAGACCTCGGAGCGGGTGCGGCGGGACATTCGTGATTTTGGCGGTTCCTGCGAAATATCTCTTGGCGATCTCTCCAAGTGGGAAAACGCCGAGGCGTTGCTGTCCAAAGCCCAGGATGCTTTCGGCAGGATCGACGTGCTGGCCAACATCGCCGGCGGCACTATCTGGTTCCAGTCGTTCCAGTACTACACCCCCGACCAGATCCAGGCCGAGATTGACCGCAGCTTCTGGACCGCCATGTGGTGCTCTCGGGCCGCCCTGCCCTACATGATCGAGCAGGGTTCGGGCGCCATCGTCAACATCGCCACCCACGCGGTGACCGGGCGGTTCCGCGTGCCCTACGCCGCCGCCAAGGCCGGGCAGATTGGCCTGACCACCTCGTTGGCGCGGGAGGTGGCGCACCTGGGCATCCGGGTCAACTGCATCGCGCCCAGCGGGACCGGAGCCGACGACCGGGTGACGCCCCGGGACCACGGCGTAACCGTCGCTCCACCGGAACTGCCGCCCAGCGAGCGGGCCGACCAGGAAGAGTACCGCTCGGCGACGCGCAACTCGGAAATCCCCATGGGCCGGCGCGGCGCGGCCGACGAACAGGCGGCGGCCATCGCCTTCCTCGCGTCCCACGACGCATCGTACATCACCGGACAGGTCCTGGCCGTGGGCGGCGGGCAGCCATATCCGTTCTAGGGACTGTTTCCAAACTGGAAATCACACCGTCGTTCCGGCCAAAGCAGGAACTCGGAAATCACCGCCAGCGGAAAGTTGGCCTTATTCTGTACTCGCTGGATTACCGCTTTCGCCGGAATGACGAAAATCCAAACCACCTGGAAGGAAACACTACCGCGATTGACGCCCGGTTGCCCCTGTCCCCGCTGGGCGGTAAGATGGCAGCCAACCGGCGCACCGCGCCCGCAGGAGGCCATTACTATGGGACAGATTGTCCGCGTTTATACCGGCAGCGACGGCGAAAGCCACTTTGAGCACCTCACCCCCGACCAGTTCGCTGACATCGCCAACAACGTCGGCCCCGGCGACATCAACGTGAACCGGCGCGAGTCCCCCAGCTTCTCCGACTACCATAACGCCCCCCGCCGCCAGTACGTGGTGAACATGGGCGGCATCGCCGAGTTTGAGGTTGCCGATGGCACCGTGGTTCGTATGTTCCCCGGCGACGTGCTGGTGGCCGAGGATTTGACCGGCCACGGCCACATCGCCCGCAGCATCGGCGACGAGTTCCGGGTGTCGCTGGCGGTTCCGCTGGCCGACAGCTAACCCGTCACTCCCGCAACTCCAATCCGTCATTCCCGTAACCCCAACCCGTCATTCCGGCGAAGGCCGGAATGACGAGGGAGCAAGATAAAAAAGGATGCAACCCTATGATTGTCCGCATCTATGCTGGCGATGACGGCGAGTCCCATTTTCAGGACCTGACCCCGGACGAGTTCGCCGACGTCGCCAACAACGTCGGCCCCGGCGACATTACCGTGGGGCAGCGGCCCGCCGGCTGGTGGCAGGATTACCACACCGCGCCCCGGCATCAGTACGTCGTCTTTATGTCCGGCGGCGCAGAGATTGAGGTCGCCAGCGGCGCCAAGCAGCAGTTCGGCCCCGGCGACGTGCTGGTGGCCGAGGACTTGACCGGCCACGGCCACATCATCCGCAACACCGGCGAGGAAGCGCGGGTTTCGCTGGCCGTGCCGTTAAGGTGAAGCCGGCGCGGTTTCTCCGGCCAGCAGGCGTTGCAGGTGAATCAATCCCTGCTGGCGGCGGGCGTTGTTAGCGATGCGGCCCCACGACGGTTCCTGTAGGGCCGCCGCCAACTCTCTGGTAATCTCGTTGTCGGGCAGTGGCCCATAAATCCGGTACAGTTCCAGCATTGCCTCCGCTCCCGCCGTATCGCCGAGCAGCGCGCGCCAGCCGTGCAGCAACGGCAGGACGGCGTTCACGGCGATGTCGCGGGCGCGCCAGTCGCCCACGTCTTTCACCGTCAGCGCGCCGGTAAGCCGGGCCGGCTTGCCCCCGGATGCTGCAATGGACGCGGCGCGTTCCAACCCGGCGACTAATCCGCCATCCGCAAAACGAGCGGCCAGCCGGGCCGCTCCCGACACCCGCCGCCGGGGGTGGTTGGACGGGCGCACCCGGAACAGCCGCCACTCCCGTTTATCCAGCGCCGGCCCCAGGCCCGTCGGCAAGTGTCCGCCGTCAGCGAACCCGGCCAGGCGCAGCAGCCGGACCGTCAAGGCCGCCTCGCGATGCGTTTCCGGCAGTCGCCGGGCGGCGTCGGTCAGGACTGCGATGGGGGCGACGGTAGCCAACCGCAGAAAGGGATGCCGGTTATGTCGGTAGCCCAACGCCTCGCAAATCGCCTCCCACAGGGTTTGCTCGGCGGATTGGGCCGGCAGCAGCGTTTGGAACCGCCGGCTGTGGGACAATAAGCGCCGGTCGCCGGCCCGGTTGAGCAACGCTGCCATCTGTTCCGCATTGCCGGGCGGACGATAGCCGTGGCGCGCCAGTATCCGCCAGAGTTGGCGGCGCGTGGCATCGTTGTCGCCGTCTTCTCTGTGAGAGTCGTCCAGCAGGGCGCGGACGTTCACCACCGGAGGCGCAGCTCCGCTATCCGTGCGAGATTGTACGCCACCAGGGTCCAATGTTACGTGCAGCGCAACCCCGTTGTAATTCGGATCCCGGTCGTGGCCATGCGCCCGCCAGTCCCGCTGTCGCAAATGGACCTCGACGTCGCCCTGCACGATCCCCTGGCCGTCCACGGCCAGCAAAGCGTTGCGAAAGTCCGGACCGGCGGTCACCCCCGGCCGACCGGGATATAAAACGCGCACCCGACGGCCTTCTTCGGTGCGCAGCGCCTGGGCGCGTACCGCTCGGCGCTGCCACAAACGGGCCAACTGCTTTTCAGTGACGGGGGCTATCGATTCCGGGTAATCCGGCTCACCGCAGCGGTCATTCTTCACTGGTGTTCACCTGCCCACAGGTGTACCACCATACGCCACGGCTCGTCTATGGCCGGGTGTCAGCAATCGCCGCGCTGCGCCGGGGAGCCCGGTACTCGCCACGCCACCACAGCAGCGCGCCGCAAATCAACGGAACCGCCACGGCCAGCGCGCTAAGCAACACGGCTTTGCCGTGCTGTTCTTCCGTGACCGTTGCCAGGATAACCATGCCCAGGTTGGCTATGGCTAGCGCCAGGAACAGTACGGCGGCCCAACGGGCTCGCCACATACCGCCCGCCCCGGCGATGAAACCCGCGATGGAGCCAGCCAACACCACACTCACCATTTCGGCGGACACGCCGGACTGGTAACGCAGGAACAATTCGGTCCATGCCAGGCATTCGGTGTGAAATACGTACTCGCCGATTTGCACCGAACCGCAATTCATGCCCACCACCTGGGACCAAACGGTTTGGCAAAGTCCGCCCAACATTCCCAACACGAGGGTTATGAGGCGGACATAAAGCTGTGAACTGGTGTATGCACCCATTTGTGCCTGCGTCCTGATCAGAATTCGGTGGCTGTGATTCTAGCCGATTTTTCCCGCCTGTGCGTCGCCGCTCTTGCCCTTGATGGTAGAATGCCCCATCTGACGGATTCAGGAGGGACCATGACCGCCAGCAAGATTACTGTCGGCAACGTGGAAATCGTTTCGTTGTCAGACGGCATACTGGAATTCGACGTCTGCAATTTCTTCCCCGACATCCCAGCCTCCGACTGGGCGCCTTTCCACGATCACCTGACCCCGGACCATAAGGTTAGTTTCAACTTGGCTTGTTTTCTGGTGCGGTCCGAAGGTAGAACCATCGCCGTTGACACCGGACTGGGCGCAAAGGATTCGCCGGAAACCCCTTGGGGCGAGTTGCTCGATGATCTGGCCCGCAACGGCCTGTCGCCCAACGACATCGATGGGGTAGTTATGACCCACCTGCACCGCGACCACGTGGGCTGGAACACGGTTCGGGACGATGGCGGCGCCCTCAGGCCCACCTTCCCCAACGCTCGCTACTATTTCAGCAGCGTGGATCTGGATGCCAGTCGCGACCCCGCTCTCCAACCCGACCGCTTCCCCAACGCCCCGGACTGCGTCTGGCCTCTTGTCGATATGGGCCTGGTGGAATTGATGGAAGGCGAGTTCAGCATCACCGGCGAGCTGACCACCTTGCCAACGCCTGGGCATACGCCGGGCCACATGAGCATCATGATCAACTCGGGCGGAGAGCGTGGTTTGATTCTGGGCGACGTGCTCCATAACACTGCACAGATCCAGCAAACCGATTGGGCCTCCAGAGCCGACATCATCCCCGAACAGGCCGTCGCCACCCGCCAGTCCCTGCTGGATCGCCTGGAAAGCGAGGGCATTCCGGTGGCTGCGGTTCATCTGCCCGCGCCTGGATTCGGCAAGATCGTGCGCCTTCAGGGACGACGTTACTGGCAGGCTATCTAACGCGCCTGGAACACCCTCGGCAGTTAGCCCTGCTACCGGCCTGGTCCCCGGTCCAGGTAATCCTGCGCGGAGCCCAGTCCCTCCAGGGCCAGCCCATAACCCAGGATGTCGTGCAAAACCCCTTTCAGTTGGTGCGTCAGCAGAACCCTGGAATAGCGCAGAACCAGGCGCGGTTGTTGCGCCAATTGGCGGGCCACTTCCCAGGCTCGGGGCAGCAACTCGTCGGTCGGCAGCACCTCGGCAACCAGTCCGAATTCTTGCGCCTTGGCTGCGTCAAGCATCTGCCCGGTCAGGAGGAAGTATCGGCCCCGGTTGATACCCAGCAGCAGCGGGTAGATGATGTGCATTCCGTCGCCCGGCGTCAGGCCGCTCATAAAGTGCCCTGAGTCCTGGAAGGTGGTATGTGGGGCCGCCAGCACGATATCGCTGAGTAGCGGCAACTCCGAATGCCGAAGCGCGGGCCCATTGATTGCTGCGATGATGGGCGCTTCAATATTCAAGAGGTTGCCCAGCAAGTGTTTGCCCTCCCAGTAGGTGGCGTCCCATTGTGCCGGCGTCCGGCGCGGCGCCGTATCGCTGCTGCCGGCCGGCCCGGTGAACCCGTTGCCGGCTCCCGTCATAATGATGACCTTGTTCTCCGGGTCTGTCCCGACCGTGTAGAATACCTCCGGCAGTTCCGTGTGGGGGCCGGAACCCCACTGCAGGGTATCGCCGTCGCTGTGCAGGGTCATCTGCAAAATGCCGGCGTCCCGCTCGAATTTCGCGTATTGAAATCGGTCCTGATAGTCCTCAAGCCTTGCCATAATGCTCTCCTGTCGGCGTTGGTTGTCACGTCAAGTATAATCATTCCAACACGCGCCGCGCTCCCCGAACCCGGGCGAGTACAAAAAGAGCCCCACGATGACCGCTTCTGATTTTAATATCGGCCCCCAATTTCTCCCTGACGCCATCCCCGGCGACATATCCCCTGTCGATCCTCGCCCCCGGACGATGTTTCGGGCGCCCAGATGCGCCGACATCGGCCAGTTGCAAGCGGATGTCGCATTTGTTGGGATGCCCTTCGATCAGGGTACCTTTGGGCGGCCCGGCGCCCGTTACGGCCCTGATGCCCTCCGTGACGCCCCGCGCGCATATTCGTACTCCGATCCTTACGGACAAGGCCAAGAGGCGGAAGGTTTTTTCGATGCTGACGCCGGCGATGAACTGTTGCGCGCCATCACCATGGCCGATTGCGGAAACGTGTCGGTTTCGCCTTCCGACGTGGTGCATAACTTTGAACGGCTGGCCGGAGTCGTAACCCGCATTTCGGAGCGGGGCGCTATGCCCGTCATCCTGGGCGGCGACCATGCCATCACCTTTCCAGTGGTGTGCGGCCTTTCGGAATTTTCGCCGCTAAACGTCGTCCACTTCGACGCCCATCTGGACTACACCCACGATTACCACGGGGCCCTGCTCACTCACGGCAGCCCCATCCGCCGCTGTCGCGAACTTGACCACGTTGGTCACATCACCTCGGTCGGTATCCGCAGCGTGCGCCGCGCGCCTTATGAAGACGCCGTCGCCCACGGAAACACCATAATCACCGCCCGGCAGTTCCGTGAACTGGGGCCCGAGGCTGTAGCCGAAAACATCCAGACCGGCTCCAACTTGTACATCACGTTCGATGTTGATGTGCTTGATCCTACCCAAGCGCCGGGGACGGGCACGCCCGAGGTCGGCGGGTTATTCTACGAAGAATGCCGGCGGTGCCTCGCGGCTCTGGTCAACCGTTCCAACCTGATAGCCTTTGATGTGGTCGAGGTTGCGCCACCCTACGACGTCTCCGATCTAACGGCTCAAGTGGCCGCCCGCTTGATCACCGACATCCTCTCCGCCCGCTTCCCGTCCCGTTCACGATAGCAAACCAGTGCATAATTTGTCGCTGTTGGTAGGTTCCGCCGAGTTCCTCGACGCCATCGAGCCGGCAATCTTGGACGCTCAGGAGCGTGTGCTGATCCAAGTGATGACCTTCGAGATGGACAGCGTCGGTCGTCATTTCTGGGACTTGCTTTCCAGTTCCGGAGCCCGTGAGAAAATCCTGTGCGTCGATGCCTTCTCCACCGCCAAGATCAGCGATGATCTGGTGTTCGGCAAACGCTATCTGACCGACGGCGCATTCCGTAGCGAGGCGCGGAAAACCCGCCGTCTGCTCTGTCAGGAACAGCGGGATGGCGTACGAATAGTCCTTACCAACCCTCTGGGTTTCCTCTGGTGGAAATATCCCTTCCGCAATCACAAAAAGATGATGATTGTGGACGATCAGGTCTTTCTCGGAGGCATCAACCTCAGCGAACATAACTTCGCCTGGCCTGATCTGATGCTGATGACGGACTGCCGGCCCCTGGTCACAACCCTGGCCGAAGATTTCCGCGACACGGTTTCCGGAATGAACAGTTCAAGGGCGCTGCAAACCCCGGTTGGCGATCTCTACTTGCTGGACGGACGCAACAGTCGCATCGAGTACCGCGACATCATCCAACGAATCACCTCCGCAACCAATTCCCTTGACATAATCTCCCCGTACTTATCCAACCCATTGCTGGACCACATCAAGCGCCTGCCGTCGTCGGTGCGGGTGCAAATCGTCAACCCGGCCCGGAATAATAAGAGCCTCATGCAGCAAGCCATTTTTCGGGCCGCCGCCGGCACACGGATGCAAATCCGGCTCTACCAACCCGATATGTCACATGTAAAGGCTATCCTGATCGACGACGATGAGTTGATCATCGGCAGCTCAAACTTCGACTTCGTAGGCTACTACCTCCAGCAGGAGGTGGTGCTATGCACCCGCGACGCCGGCCTCGTCGCCCAGTTCCGCAAAAGGGTGTTGGAACCGATATTGGCCGCAAGCGTTCCGGCCCGTTCCGCTCCGGCCCGTTTTTACCACCGCGGCGGCGTCCTGATGGCGCTTGCCCAACAGTACGTCAGTTTGTTGAGCCGGATGCGACGCCGGTCCAGTTAGGCGGAACGCCGGTCATGGGCGGACAGATCAACCGCGCCGAACATTTTTGGTCGGGGGAAACCCCGACCGGACATTAAATCGGCAGTTTCGGCTCCTCGCTGTCCGGCACGTCGATGTCGAACGAGTTGGCGTTGAACGCCAGCAGGGTGTAATAACCGAACAGCGTCGTCAACTCGGTCAGGCCCAGCGCTCCGAACTGGTCAATGGCGGCTTGGAACGTTGCCTCGCTTACCCGGTGGTTGCTGAACAGTTCCGTTGCGTAGTTCACCACCGTCTGCTCATCCGGCGGCAACTGCGGCAATGGTTTGCCATCCCGGAGGTTGTCCACGAATTCGTCGCTGATGCCCTGCTGCCGGGCCCGGGCCGCATGGGCGTGCCAGATGAACGGGCAGTCCATGTTGCGGGCGGTCAGAATCATCGCCAGTTCCTGGTGTTTCTTGTTCAACGTGTCCCCGTCGCGAATGTAATTCACCAGGTAGTTGGCCCGTCGCCGCATCTCGGGACTGTTAATCATGGCCGAACCTGGACCACTGGAAACCACCCCTCCCGAATCGGCCGTTTCCGCGTCGAATGCCGCCCGCAACTCCTCGGGAACCATCTCTCGCGTCACTATGGGTGTGCGCATCTCGTGCCTCCTGTCGGTTGTGCCAGCATCATAGACCCCACCTTTGCTGGGTAACAAGGGCGAATGCAATTGTCCTGCCCACAATCCGGCGCGTTGCCAGCGTCGGGTCGCGTATCATTCCGCCGGTATTCGTAATAAAATACCCGCATTCAACGAGGCTTGGGAGGCATGGCAATGGCAACCGTTAACACCGTGATGGGGCCTATTGATACTGATGAATTGGGTTTCACCCTGAGCCATGAGCACGTCGGCACCAACGCCGCTGGCCTCCGGCATACCTACCCCGAAATCATCGACCGCGACGGGATGCGTGAACAGTCCATCGCGGCAATGCGGGCCGTTCGCGAGGATGGTGTGCGTACCATCGTTGATGTCAGCACTTTTGACCTGGGCCGGGACGTCCAGCTGATCCGCGAGGTTGCGCTGGGCAGCGATATGCAGATCATCGTGGCAACCGGAAATCATCTGGCCGTTCCCCGGCCTTTTGGCGAAATCTCCCCCGATGTCATCGCCGAAATGTACGTCCGCGAAATCGAAAATGGCATCGAGGGAACCGGCATCAAGGCCGGCATCATCAAGGTCGCCAGCGACGAAGGCGGCGTCACGCCGCCCCAGGAGAATGTGCTCCGCGCCGCTGCCCGTACCCAGAAAGCCACCGGCGTTCCCATTTCCACCCACACCTGGTCGCCTGAGCGCATCGGCGAGCAGCAGGTACGCATCCTGGAAGAAGAAGGCGTGGATCTCGACCGGGTCTATATCGGCCACAGCAACGATGACACCGACCTCGAATATCTGCTCGGCCTGCTGAACAAGGGAGTTTGGCTGGGACTGGACCGTTACCCCGGGGGCGCCCGGGCCGGCACTCCAAACTGGGAGCAGCGCACCGAAGTCGCGAAAGCCCTGATGGACGCCGGGTTCACGCACCGCATCTTCCTTTCCCATGACTACTCGGTTCCCAAAGCTCGGCACGGCGCGGAGGTCCAGGAGCAGCGCCGCCGGGCCAACCCCGACGGTTACAACTTTATCCCACGCTACGTCCTGCCCCGTCTCAAGGAAATGGGCGCGTCCGACGGCGACATTCACCAGATAACGGTGGATAACCCCCGCCGCTTCTTCGCCGGCGAGTAGTGCCCCTTCCCTCATCGAGACGACAAGCAGGCCGTTTTGATCGCATCCCTGGCGCGTAGCCCACAGTATAAGTGGTATGCCTTCGCCACCCTGGCGGTGGGCACCTTTGCCTCGGTGGTGGACCACGGCAGCGTGGGCGTCGCGCTGCCCACCATCGCCACCTATTTCCACACCGACATTCCCAGCGTGCAGTGGCTGGTGATCGGATACGCCATGACGATCATCGCTCTGCTGCTGCCCATGGGCCGGCTGGCAGATCTGATCACCTCGAAGCGGGTGTACATCATCGGTTCGGTTGTAACCATTGCCGGCTCCATTGCGGCCGGCGCCTCCACTGACCTGGGGGTGCTGATCCTTGCGCGCATCGTGCAGGGAACCGGCGCAGCCATGACCCAGGGCACCGGCATGGCCATCATGATCGGCGCGTTCCCTCCCAACGAGCGGGGCAAGGCAATCGGTTTGATCATGACGATGGTCGGAACCGGGGCCGTCGCCGGCCCGGCATTGGGCGGCTTTCTGGTTGACGTTTTTGGATGGCGCTCCGTGTTCTTTGCAACCGTTCCCATGGTAGCCGTCAGCATCGCCATGTGCGTGGCCGTCCTGTCCGGCGCCGACCAGTCGCGCCCGGTTCGCGGTCCGGGAGGGGCCGGTTTTGACTGGCGGGGCGCATTTTTGTCGTCCAGCGCCTTATTGGCGCTGTTGCTGGGCATCACCAACGCTCACCGCACCGGGTGGACCTCACCTCCGATCCTGAGCGCCGCCGCCGCATTCGTGGTTCTGCTCGCCGGTTTCATCTGGTGGGAGCTGCGCATCGCCAGCCCAATGCTGAACCTGCGGTTGTTCCGCCGTCGGAATTTCTTCCTGGGGGTAACGGCGAACTACCTCATGTTCATTGGCAGTTCAGCGGTGCTGTTTATGACGCCGTTCTACCTGCAGAACGTTCTTGGTTACAGCCCATCCGTGGCGGGTTTGTGCGTGGTTCCCGGCGCCCTGTGTATGGCGATCCTGGGCCCGCTCAGCGGGCGATTGTCCGACCGTTACGGTTGGCGCAAGTTCACCGTCGCGGGCCTGGCGTTGTCCACCTCCGGCATTGCCATTCTCTCGCAGGCGACCTCAGATTCTTCACTGTCGCACGTGATACCCGCCCTGATGCTCACCAGCAGCGGCATGGGCACCTTCTACTCGCCCAACTCCAGCTCGATACTCAGCGCGGTGGAGCGGGAAAGTCACGGCGTCATCTCGGCTCTGGTCAACCTGATCCGCAATGCCGGAAACGTGGTCAGCGTTGCCGTCGCTACCGCCATCGTGACCGCTACGATGGGCTCCATGGGTTACGAACCTAACCTGGATGCGGTGCGTCACGGCACGGCCAGCGGCGTTGGAGCCGCGTTCACCGTGGGTATGCGATACGCTTTCTTCACCATGATGGGTTCGTTGTTGACCGCGCTCTTTCTCTCGGCCCTGCCCACCCATCGGGAGGGCCAGGCCGTACCGGCTTCGACTTCCCCGGAACCCGTGCTGCGTCCGGCCACCAGTCAAGGACAGGAGGACTGAAGCCTGGCAAATCTTCACAATGACATGGACAGGGCAATCGCATATGAAATCATATCGTCGCCACTCCGGCGAAAGCCGGAGTCCATAGGCCGTATGATGGACTAACCGGAAACGTAATTAACGAATTCGGTCACCGGATTCCTGCTTTCGCCGGAATGATGGTCATCAAACTGCCTATATGCGATTGCCCTGATGACATGAGGGACAGTGTGGCGCCGGTCTTCAAAATAAAAATTCCCCGCAAAACGGAGACGGCCCCCGCTACGGCATCCTGTATAGTGATAATCCTGACCGCATTGCGTATAGTCCAATGAGTCAGTTCCAAGTTACCAACGAGTTGGGGAATATTCGGACTTGCGCCCTGGAAATCGGGCGCTGAAGGTTGAAAATGAGTAGGGGGACTGAAGCATGACAACTACCACCGCCAAGGACGGCGGCGAAGCCATCCTCGAAGCGTTCCGCAACCTGGGAATCGACTACATCATCTCTTCTCCAGGCTCGGAGTGGGTGCCGGTGTGGGAAGCCCTGGCGCGGCAGCAGATCAACGAGACGCCGGGGCCGCGCTACATCAACTGCTGGCACGAGACGCTGGCAGTGAACATGGCGTCGGGCTACACCCGCGTTACCGGTCGGATGCAGGCGGTGTTACTGCACGCCGGCGTGGGCCTGCTCCAGGGAAGCATGGGCATTCACGGGGCGATGATCGGTGAGGTTCCCATGCTGGTCTGTTCCGGCGAGGCCACCAGTTACGGCGAGGACCCGGAGTTGGACCCGCAGGCCCAGTGGTATCGCAACCTCAGCGTGGTGGGCGGTCCGGACCGGTTCGCCCACGTCTTCAGCAAGTGGAGCGGACGGGCCACCAGTCCCTTCACTCTTTACGAGCAACTGGTGCGCGCCGGCGAACTGGCCCAGCGCGTTCCCCAGGGGCCGGCCTTCCTGGACATTCCGATTGAGACCATGATCCACTCCTGGAACGAGCCCGACAAGATCCGGATGGCGCCCGCGGCTCCTAAAACTCGCCCGTCGGACGATGACATCGCTGAGCTGGCGGGACTGGTGGCGGGAAGCAAATCTCCACTCATCATCACCGACAGCGCCGGCCGCGAGATAGATGGCTTCAACAATCTCGTCGCGTTGGCTGATTTGTTTGCCATCCCAGTGGTGGAGAGCGCGGCGCTGTACTCCAACTTCCCCAAGAGCCACCCGCTTTACCTGGGCGGGCCGGCGGAACATTATCTCCAACAGGCCGACCTGGTGATACTGGCCGGCAGCCGCGCCCCGTGGTATCCGCCGCAGGCCGGGCCGCGGAACGCCACCGTGGTGGCAATGGGCGAGACCACCATCAAGCAGTACATGGTGTACCAGAACCTCTTTGCCGACCGCTACGTCGAGGGCGACCTGACCCTTGCATTGGGGTTGCTGGTGAATGCGCTCCGCCCATTGGTTGCGCAACGCCAGGGCGAGCTAGAGGCCCGCCGCCGGCGTTGGGCCGCAGAACACGACCGGCTCGCCGAATCCGCCCGCGCCGCCGAAGTCGCCGCCCGCGGCAGCAGCCCCATCGACCCGGCATGGCTCTGCGCTGCCCTGAGCGACGTTATGCCGGAGGATGTGGTGTACGCCGAGGAAGTAACCACTCACCGGGGCGCTGTGGGACGCCACGTCCGCTGGGACAAACCGCACGCCTACTACAAGACCAACGGCGGCCTCGGGCAGGGACTGGGGTTGGCCCTGGGTGTCAAGCTCGCCAAAGGAAACCAGCCGGTGGTGGCGCTCATGGGGGACGGCGGCTTCCTCTACAACCCGGTAACCGCTTGCTTTGGCGTTGCTTGCGAAGCCAATCTGCCGTTCCTGACGGTGTTGTTCAACAACGGCTGTTATGAGGCCATGAAAGGCAACCACCTGGCGTACTATCCCGACGGCGATGCTGCGCAGGCCGGCATCTGGCACGGCGTCCACATTCCAGGGCCGGACTACGCCAGGCTGGTGGAACCCTTCGGCGGCTACGGAGAGCGGGTCGAGGACCCGTCGCAGTTGCATCAAGCCCTGCGCAATGGGTTGTCGGCGATCCAGGAAGGCCGTATTGCCCTAATCGACGTCGTCCTGAATAAGTGATGCGATGCGGGTGTGGTTGGACAGAATGGACCGTATTTTTTTGGATTGTGCAACTGTGTAATCCGGTCCGCTGTCCGCTAGCATCAATACTGCGTCAGCGCTATCGAATCGTGCGCTGGCATCAAGAAATTCGACACCCACTACATCGCCGCAGTCGTCAAGATCTACGACAATACCGTCATCGGGTTCGACGCTGCGCGCTACCTCGACCTCCTGGAAATAGACGTAAAGAGCGTCAACGTCCGCGCTGTACTCGATCTTCATGATGCTGCTCCCTTGATCAATCGGTCCGGTCAGCTACGCTGATCACGACGATAGAGGTCCCGGATTCTACAAATGTTACTCTGATGTGCTGGTTTGCTATCCACTTAACGGCGTTCATCCGTCCTCGGTGAGTCGGTTCCAGAGTATCGGGATTGACGACCGTTTCTTCAACATCGGCTTCGGTGATCCGACGCCACCGCATCCTGCGGCGCACGTGGCGAGAATAGACAATATTTCTGCATGGCGGCGTGGCCCTATTCCCTCGATGCACGATATCTTACACCAAGTCTGTGACTTCCTGTGCCAGCGCCATCAACTGCTCGTCGGAGCCATAGTCGCCCAGCAGTGACAGGCCGATGGGTAGCCCGTCCACCTCTGCTAGTGGCAGACTCAACTGCGGCCGTCCCGTGTTGCCGGCAATGGATGTCAATGCGCTGTTGCGTAGCCTGAGCTCATGTCGTTCTGATACCCGTTGCCCCACCGGAGGAGCCGGCCCGATGGTCGTAGGTAGGCAAACTACTACATCGCCGTCGGCATAGATTTCATTTATCCGCTCGATTATCGAATCGCGGCCAGCCTGGGCCACGACAATCTGTTCGTCGGTAACCTCCCGCGCCATGGCATATCGGTCCGATACTTCAAAACTGAACGTGGGGTTCACCGCATCGATCCAGTCCCGGGCTGACTCCCACGCTTCCCGGCTCTGCAAGATTTGCTGATGCCCGGACCATTCCTGCAAACTGGTCGGCGAAAGGCGTTCCGTTGACCGGAAATCCACCAGGGACGCCACGTATTCCAGAGCGGCTTCCAGGGCTTGACGTACTTCGGGTTCCGCCAGCGCGAAAGCGTCTTCCGCAATTACCAGGCGACGCGGGCGCGCTGCGGTAGGGCCGTCCGGCAATATCACAGCCCCCACTTTCGCAAACGTTTCGGCGTCTCTTGCGAACCAGCCGATGGTGTCAAAGCTGGGCGCTTGCAGCAACATCCCATCCAGCGGAATCCGTCCGTGCGTTGGCCGCAAACCGTACAATCCGCAGAAACTCGCCGGCACTCGCACCGACCCGCCTGTGTCCGACCCTAGCGCGAAATCCGTCAGCGCGCCGGCCACCGCCGACGCCGACCCGCTGGACGAACCACCGGGCACCCGCCCCAGCGCTCGGGGATTGACGGGTGTCCCATAGTGCATATTCTCGCCGAAAATGCCCCGCGTCAGCTCGTCGGTGATGGTCTTGCCGATCATCGTTGCGCCGGCGTCCACCAATCGTTGCACTACCCACGCATTGGACTCGGCCGGCCCATGAGTCGCCTTCCAGTGGGGGTTCCCGCATCCGGTGACGTAGCCCGCGATGTCAAAGATATCTTTCGCGGCAAAGGTCAACCCGGACAACGTCCCTTCGGTAGAGCCGGCCAGATAAGCGTCGCTATCGGGACAAAAGGCGTTGAGTGGACCAGCCATAGTAGCAACATCTCCTCGTTCAAAGTAACGCCAAAATCAGGTTGGGCGGGAGCGGCTACCTTCCGCATTTGGCCGGTTCCGCCTTGATCCCCGTATCAGTCCGGCGAACCGCATGATGGCCGTTGGAATCCGCGGCGTTCATCACGTCTTTGGCTTCACCGACGGCCCTTTGGAGAAATTCAACGTCCGGTCCGAAGAGTAACGATAGGTGGTGTCATAAGCCTCAACGATGGTGGCGCAAGTCCAAGTATGCCGGGCTTCCAAGACGGCGACACGGGTACTGAGCTTGGCTATGCCGCAGTGTTGGCTGCGACCGGTTCGTTGAGCGTTGGCGCCGGTATCGGCGTAGCGCCTTGAGCCAGGGCTGCTGCGCCGACATAGCCTAACGCGCCCAGGGCGAGGGCGCTGGCGGCAATAATGCTGGCCACTTTGCGGTTGGGCTTCATATCGTTACTTCTTCTGGGCAAATATTGGTGATGGTAGCCGCGTTCGTGCGTAGGGGATAAACCGCCCTGACATCGCTAATCTTCATCTATTCCACTGGACCGCCCAGCGGGGCGCGCGGCGCCTCGCTCTCTAGGAACGTGCCGTAGCCCGGCTGTTGCTGCAATTCGCCATCCTTCAGCAGCGCTTGGCCCCGCAGCATGGTCATCCAGGGCCGCCCGTTGACCTGCCAGCCCTCGAAAAGAGTATAGCCCGCGTTGCTGTGGTGATCCCGCGCGGTAATGATGCGGTCGCCGTTGGGGTCAATGATCAGGAAGTCGGCGTCGGATCCAACCTGAATGACCCCCTTGCGCGGATAAATGCCGAAAATGCGCGCCGGGTTCTCGGCCATCACCCGGGCCAGCCACCAGATGGGCATACCCCGCTTCACCACGCCCTCACTGTACATCAAGGGCACGATGGTCTCGATGCCCGGCGACCCGAAGGGCACCGACAGGCCGTTGGAATCTACGAAGATGTTGTCCCAGCCGGGCTGTTTCAATTCCTGCGGATGGGGCGAATGGTCGCTGGCTACGATGGAGATGTGTCCCTGCCGCAGTCCTTCCCAAAGCGCGTCCCGGTCCGGTCCGTCCTCCGGCCGCAGCGGCGGTCCGATCTTCGCGAGGGGGCCGTACTCCGCCATCTGGGCGTCAGACAGGAGAAGGTACTGCGGGCAGGTTTCGGTCCAGAACCGTTGCCCCGAACTCTGCGCCAACTTGACGCGCTCCAGTCCCAATTGAGTGCTCAGGTGGACCACATAGGTTGGGCAACGAGTTGCTGCGCTCATATTCACCGCTCGATTGATGGCCTCTTCCTCGGCCCAGTCGGGACATGCCGAGGGAAAATCGGTGGGGTGGGTATGCCCTTCTGCCAGCAACTTGTTTTCCAGGTATTCGATGATGTTCCCGCTTTCGCAGTGCAGTTGAAGCACCCCGCCGCCCCGGGCCACCAGGTCCATAGCCTGGCAGATGTAATCGTCGTCGCACATTCGCCCGGGCCGTTTCTTGTAGGTCATAAACATCTTGTACGACTTGACGCCCAGGTCCACGGCTTCGGGCAGACCGGACAGAATACTGGGCCGGTTCTGGAGGATGAAGTGAAAGGCGAAGTCGGTGAACGCGGTTTGCTCGATGGTCTCGCGAACCCGATGCACGGCCTGGGGCAGTGTCTCATCGCCTTCCAGCTGATAAGTCCCAAAGGGCACCAGGGTTGTCAAGCCCGCGCCGGCCGCCGCTCGCGAACCCAGGGCATAATCGTCGTGGCCATCCAAGTGGACGTGACTATCAATGAGGCCGGGCAGCACGAATTTGCCCGAAGCGTCGATGTATTCGTCCGCCGGCGGTAAATATCCTTCGGGGGCGATGGCGACAATCTTCTCGCCGGCGATAGCGATGGAACTCTCGTACACCTGGGACGACGTGACGATTTGTCCGCCGACGATAACCTTATCAACGTGCGCTGCGACCATAAGTTAACCTCCTGCATCACAGCAAAGTGTCATTGCCACGCTGCGCTCGCATCGCAACGAGATTGCCGCGTCGATACGCTCCTCGCAGTAACAAGGCATTGCTAGAAAACGCCCTGCGGCTCCAACCCAAGCAGAAACTGCCCCGCGGTTTCATAGTGCGTGTGGTGTCCCTGCACGTGTTGAGTAATTACGTGGATGTCCTGGAACCGCCTTTGAATGGGGTTGGTTTGGAATATCCCGCTGGCGCCGCACAGAGTGTAGGCCGCGTCCACTACCTGCGCAGACGTGCGGATGGCGTGGGTTGCGGCGACCCGAAGTTCTATCCGCTCGTCTGTAGTGAGGCTGCTCTTGCGGCGCGCCGACTCCCACAGCCTCGCGTGGCTGTCGCGCAGAAATGCCCGGGCGGAACTATGCTGGGCATGGGCCTCGCCGATGGTCCGTTGCGTCGCCTGCTGGTCCCGCAACAAGACGGCGGAACGGTAGGGCATCCGGTTACGCCCCACCTCTACGGCGATGTCCAGGCTCTTGCGGGCCACGCCCAGCGCCACAGTGGCAAAGCCGGTGGCGAACAGCAAAGTCGTAGGTATCCCGTAAAGTGGGCCATCGCACCACGATGTCCCTTCCTGCACGAAGGTATGATCTTCAGGAACGAACAGATCGTCCACCTGGAAACTGAAACTGCCGGTGCCGCGAAGTCCGGCCACGCGCCAGAGATCCACAATGCGCACTTGGTCAATCGGCATCAGGTGCAAGCGGGTCTGCGGCGCCTGACTCTCGACCCCCGCTCCGTTTTCCGGGACGATGGGTGCCAACGCGGCGATCCAGGTTGCGTGGTCGCTGCCGCTGCTGAAGTTCCAATGCCCGCTCAGCCGGAATCCTCCGGGCGCCGGAACCGACTTTGACCCGCCGGCCGGCGGTCCGTTGGTCACTACCGCCCGCCGTTGGCCCCAGATTTCTTGCGCCGTGGCTCTGGTCATCCGAGTGGATCTGGTGGAGAAGACGTTGTTCTGGTTCAGG
The DNA here is from genome assembly GCA_964347975.1 of uncultured Dehalococcoidia bacterium. GTDB lineage: Bacteria > Chloroflexota > Dehalococcoidia > Lucifugimonadales > UBA3495 > Bin87. The sequence goes on along the minus strand of CAYGAY010000024.1, from coordinate 7,681 downwards.
CACCAGGCCACGCTGGCATCAGCGCCCGCAAACATCTCCAGGATTCGCAGGAAGTCGGGATGCGCCAGCTCAGCGCCGCCCAGTTCACGCGGCAACAACAGCCGGAAAAACCCAGCGTCGGCCATGTCGGCGGCCAACTCAGGCGGCATCTGCCGCTCTTCGTCAATCAGGTCGGCGGCGTCGGCTACGCGCTGGACGAACGGCCCGGCAGCTTCCAGGTAGTGTGTGATGTCGTGGGATACAGTAGTGGTCGTCATCTGGTCTCTCAATCAGTGTGGGGCGGCAGTCCGGCGCCTGCGGAATGGCGACGTTAGCATATCTCCGAGTCGTCCGGCCAGCCGGCTGGCGGCGGTTCATCAAAAGGAAGCCCCTGGGCTTCAGCGTCCTCGCGGCGCCGAAGCCATTGCAGCCATTCGGCATCTCTCTCGGCGCGTTCCTCGGCCCGGCCCTCAGCCCGGCCCTCAGCCCGTCCTTCGGCGCGGTGCCTCTCAATGACGGGAATGACGTAGCGGTTCACCATTGCCTGGTACAGTGACATCAGCAATTCTCCTGTGACGTTCAGCGGACGAGTCAGCAGCATCGCTATTATAACGATTCCGATGGCGACCGGGCCAAATTCGCCCAGTGTTGCGACTATGAAGTCGCCAGCCACCTGCCAGCCTGATACGTTCTCCGTATCCGGCGGAGCCGACGGGTAGCGCGGCGTCCGATAGGCGACATAAGACAGCCCGGCTACCCACAACAGGCTGAGCAGGCGGAAGAATGTCCGAGCGTCCCGCCGGCCGACGCTCCAGACGGCCTCGCGCTCTTCCGGCTGCGGCGTCGCCGGCGGCAACAACCGGAGCAATGCCCGGCGCAGGAACGCCCAAAGCCCTTCGCGTTCCCGGTTCAACGAACCTCCTTGACGCTACCCTGTGAATTGCCGGGACGATACACAGGAAGCGGGGCGGTGTCAAAGGAGATGGTCAGGGCTGGTCTTCATCAATGATTACGTCGCCGCCGTCCCACGCTTCCACCGTAACCCGGCTGCCTTCCAGCAGTTCCATGCCCAGCAGCGGCTGGTCAATTGACCGGAAAACCTCTACCCCAATACAGCTGACCGTGCCATGACACCCGAGTTTCGTAGTAGTCAAACCTTTCCGCGTTGCCGCTGGCAGTGATGCTGTACCGGTGGCCGGCACTGACCAACCCAAGCCGCCGGATGTCCTCCTCCGGACAGCGTGAGCCAGCCGGTGAACCCGGTGTCCACTATTGCTTCACATTGTTGCAGTTCTCCATAAGTATCCATTACGGACACGGCGACCCAAGCCTCCAGCCCACCGTCCGGGTTCCGCCCCACCACACCCCTAATCATAAGGGTTTGGTCACGACGCTGGGGTGTACCCGGTACGTATTCGGCACGTCCACCCGCTCCTCCCAAGTGAAAGCGTCCGGACGTCGTTCCCGCAGCCGCCGGGCTGCGGTTATGTGCCGGTCGGCAACCTCGTAGTCGCCGCTTTTCACGTCGATGACCACCACTTTGCCCTTGCACTCCGGCCCCAGGATGGGGCGTATCTTTTCGTGATAGATGGCGCGGCCGATGGCGGGCGCATCCTCTTTGTTGAACTCCATAACGCTCAGCCTCCGCCGCCATTCTAGCACGGGGCCGGCGGGCGGGATGCCCGTGCCGGCCGACCAGCGGCCGCGGCCGCAAGCCTGGCCCGGCGACCGGCGTTCACGGTGGACCGGCAGTTTTACGTGTACCTGCTGGGGGACGGCTCCGCGCTGGAAGTGATGCCCTAGCAGAGCTAACCCGATGCGCCGTACCGCCGGCCTGTTACCGACGGCTCTTGCGACAGCTGGCGGCGGATGGCGGCCACCAGCTCGCCGTCCAGGCCCAGGGCGGCGGTTACGGCGGCGTCCAGGGCGCGGCGCGCGGGGCAGGCGTCCATTTGCGGCAGGGGCAGCAGGATGTCGCCGGCGTAGGCATCGTAAGCCGCCGCCAGCTGCATAGCGAAATCCGGGCCAATGGCGGCGAAATCCGGCACAACCAGCTTGCGCATATCATCCAACGACAAGTTCGGATAGGTTGGCTTTTTGTTGGTGCGGTCGCCCATGATGGACAGTATGCCTATGGACGAATTGAGGTACACGCATAACGCCTTTTCCCAATCGGTTGCTGTGTCTCCAGAAATATCAAGGCGACAAGGAACCCAGAGCGAACCCAAACCCGGAGTATTCAGCCGTACCGATGTTGCCCGTACAGTTTGAAAAAACAAGTGTGTTGGCAACAAGAATGTGCCGCGCTGCTGCCAATATCTTTCCGCCAGATGCGCTTTCGACGGCTTGGCAACGATATGCGTATCCGGCTTCGCCGTCATAGATTGCGTCACTTTGGTATCGTGCTGCCACAGGGCCACTCGTCCCTGCGCGTCCGGCATCGCCGACCGGGTGAAGGCATCCCGTATCCGTTGACCGGCCGGCCCGATTTTGGCAATTTCGCCCAATGCAACCTTGGGGAATAGCGCCCCATCCCGCAATGCAACAAACTTTTCGCATAAATACGGCGAAAGGAACTGCACGGCCCCCCAATCGCCGGCGGCGATTCGGGACTCCGGCCATTCCTGCGCCGTGCCGTAGCCCTGTGCGGGAACCGTGCCGTTGGCAATTGCCCAGGCCACGCTGATGGCCGCGGCCGGCGTAGTCGGATTCACCGCCAGATTGACCACCCGCGTGGGCGGTTTGGCGCCTTTGGCGGCCGGCCAGCGCCGGCAAATTACCAGCATCTCCCCAATATCCGTATTCTCCGAAAAGTAGATACGCTCCGGGTCGTGAGAGGTTACGACAGTTTCAATATGAAACTCTTGCGCCAAACGCCGGCGCATACCCATAGTCGCGTAGTTCGTCGCCCCAACCAAGGGCAAAATCACCGCTACCGCCCCGGTATCCGGCTTGGCCAGGAACTCGGCAAGATACAGGAAAGGCCCGCCGTTATTGGACAGATGCACCGGCTTGTTGGCGAACAGGGCCTTTTCCCGGTCTTTGATTTTCTTTTCGTCCGCCTTGCTGAACTGGTCATGGCGCAGGCTGTCGCGGGTGAAGGGCGGGTTCATAATCACCAGGTCGGCCGGTTCCGCCGCCGCCATTGCGTCGCCGCTGTCCACCTGCGACACCGCTTGCGCCCCGCCGGGCCAGGGCATCAGCCGCGGCTGGCGGTCCAGAAACTCCAGCGAACCGAGAAAGGTGTCGCCGGCTGCATCCACACCCAGCAGGGCGCGCCCGATTTTCATATTGCGGAACTGCGTGGTTGGCGACAGCAGGCCCAGAGTAGTCGCTGCCATGTGCGTGGCCGTCAGGTTCACGTCGTATCCGGTAAAGACGTCCTCAATCAGCGCGCGGGCGATGCTTTCGTCAACGTCGGAATGGGGCGCTAAATCGCGGATACGCTCGGCGGCGGCCATCAGCAAAGTGCCAGTGCCGCAGGCCGGGTCGGTAACCCGCAACCGGGCGATGGCCGCCGGGTCCTTCCAGTCGCAGGTATCCTCGCCGATGGCCAAGGACGCCAGCAGGGTAGCGGCGGCGGTAGTGGTGTAAAAAGAGCCGTCATAGCGGGCCGTATCCAGCACGGTATGAAAGATGCGCCCCAGCAGGTCGTGGTGCTGGCCGGCGATGTTGCGGGCTACGGCCAGGGCGGCGCGGGCGGCATCGCGGACGGCGACGGTGAAAGCCGGGTCGTGGGGACAGGAATAGAGCGCGGCGCGGGCGGTTTCAAAGATGGGCTTGTAGTCCAGGGCCAGTATCAGGTTCCAGGCGTCGGCAAAGGCGCCGATGGGGTCAACGGCGTCGGCGCACTGCTGGGCCATCATCGGGGGCCAGTCGCCGGTGAACGGTTGGGGCGGGTGTGTCCGGTTGTCGTATTCCGGGCGCAGGTCGTTCCGGTGGATGTCCAGCCGCGAATGAAACATCACGGCGGTAGCGATGACCAGCAGGGCGCGTTTGGCGGGGGCGTCCCAGGGGTTGCGCGCCGGCTTGCCGTCTCTGGTTTGCCGCGGTAGGTCCAAGGCCCGCGCCAGCTCCCGCTTCTGCCCTTCGCCAAGCCGGCGCACGGCGCCGTCTAGGCTGCTGGACAGGGCCGCGCCTACCGAATCGGGGTCGCCCAATTGCGCGGGCGTGAGCCGGATTACCGACGCCAGCTGCTCCAGGTCGCCGCCCGTCCAGCCGGCGGCGGCATCGGATGCGGCGACGTCGCGCACCGTCCAGAGCAGCCGGGCCGTCGGCAGGGATTCCTCGGTCGTGTCGTCGGGATAGCAGACGGCGACGGCGCATTGGGCCAGACCCTGCCGCAGGCGGGCGTCGGCGTCGCGGACGGCCTCGGCCCGCTTGGCCGGGGACTGGCCGTGCTCCGCTTCCACGGCGATGACGGCCGGCCCGATGCGCACTTCGCAGTCAATGCGGCGGCGGTTGGCTTGGCGGGATTCCTGCCGGGCGTTGAGGCCGCATTTGCGCAGGGCGGCGGCCAGCCAGACATTGAGCGTATGTTCATGCTCGCGGGTCGTCATGTTTCAGTTTGCCAAGTTGCGGGACGCTATCTTGCCGCTAGTCGCCAAAGCATAATGCCGCTAATATAGCACAGGGTGCTGCCGCGCCAGGCGGCTGCGCCGTCACTACAATCAGCAATCAGCAGGAGGTTACAATGGCTTTGTTCGAGGGTTTTGAGCGAATGCTGGTGGAGACCAGCGGCGAGCCGGTCAACCTGGTCAAGGGCGGCAGTGGGCCGCCGTTGCTGCTATTGCACGGCTATCCGCAGACGCACACCATGTGGCACAAGATCGCGCCCCGGCTGGCCCAGGACTTCACCGTCGTCTGCGCCGATTTGCGAGGCTACGGCGACAGCGGCAAACCCCCGGGCAGCTCCGACCACTTCAGCCACTGTAAGCGGGCCCAGGCGCAGGACCTGGTTGACGCTATGAGCCACCTGGGCTTCGATACTTTCTTCCTGGGCAGCCACGACCGGGGCGCTCGCGTCGCCCATCGCCTCACCAAAGACCACCCGGAGCAGGTGCTGCGCCTGGCGACGCTGGATATCGTGCCCACTCGCCACATGTTCAGCATCGTGAATAAGGAATTCGCGACCAACACCTATCATTGGTTCTTCCTCATCCAGCCCTACGATTTCCCTGAGCGCGTCATCGGCGCCGACCCCGACTACTTCATTCGCTCCCGTTTCATGCGTGAGCGCAACGCGGAAGAGGTCTTCCCTCCGGAGGCGGTTGAAGAGTACGTTCGCTGCTTCAGCAATCCCGCCGCCATCCACGGGGCCTGTGAAGATTACCGGGCCGGCGCCAGCATCGATCTCGTGCATGATGAGGAGGACTTCGACAACAAGGTGAATTGCCCTCATCTCGCCCTGTGGAGCGACCGCGGCTACGTGGGCCGAACCCAGGACGTGCTGGCGGTGTGGCGCGACTACTCCAACAACGTGGAAGGCCAGTCCCTCCCCTGCGGCCACTACATCGCCGAGGAATTGCCCGACGAATGCTACCGTCTGCTCCACGAATTTTTCACCCGCTGATTACCCCCGTCACCCTGGCGAAAGAACAGCCGGCCCCGTGCCTGACCCGGGGGCGCCCCGTACCCTGATACGGGGTCGGAATCCAGGAAGCCACCGGGAAAGCAACGTATCGTGGAGGCAACCATGTCCCAAGACTATCTGGACCAACTGGCCGAGTTCGTTGCCGAGTTGCGTTGGGAGAACCTCCATCCCTCCACCATCGCCGCCGCCAAAGATGTGGTTCTGGACACCGTCGGCGCAATCATCGCCGGCGGCCGTCTCGACGAAAACGCCAACTTCGCCCGTCTGGCAACGCGCCTGAGCGGCCCGGGCGACGCCACCATCTTCGGCCATCCCAACCGGGTGCAACCCGTGTGGGCGACCATGGTGAACGCTACCGCTGGCGTTTCCCTGGAGATGGATGAGGGCAGTCGGCTGGGCGGCGGGCACCCCTCCATCCACGTCACCCCTGGCGCCATTGCCGTCGGCGAAGACCTGGGAGCCAACGGTCGAGCGGTGCTGGAAAGCGTCATTGTCGGCTACGAAGTCACGTCCCGCATCGGCAGCGCAACGCAGATCCGCCCGGAGGTTCACTCTCACGGCACTTGGGGAACCATCGGCGCGGCGGCGGCGACGGCGCGCCTCATGGGTTTCGACCTGCCACAAACCCGGCTGGCCATGAACCTGGCGATGTCCATGAGCCCGGCCAACACCTGGACGCCCTGTATTGAGGGCGCTACGGTCCGCAATCTTTACCCGGGCCGTTCCGGATTCCAGGGAATCTTGGCTGCTCATCTGAGCCAATGCGGGTTCACGGCCATCGCGGACGGTCCCGCCGACCTGTATGGCGCCTTCCTGGGGGAAGGTTTCGACCCGGACGCTGTGATAGACCGCCTGGGCGCCCCCGGCGAGTTCCGCATCCAGCGCAACTATTTCAAGTTCCACGCCTGCTGCCTGTACAACCACCCGGCCCTGGACGCCATGGCGGCTCTGCTGCGCGAACAGCCTTTCGCGGCCGACGACGTGGAACGCATTGCAGTGACCGCCCCGCCCATCGCCGGCATCATGGCCGGCCAGACTCCGGAGAATATGTTGGCGGCCAAGTTTTCCATCCCCTACGCGGTGGCGTCAGCAATCTGCCAGGGCCGAACCGACGCGCCGGCGTTTCTGCCGGATCGAGTCCAGGACGCTGGCGCCAGGCGAATCGCTCAGCGCGTCGAAGTGCTGCCCGACCCTGAAATGAGTTTGCGCCGCTACGACTATCCCGCCGCCCGCGTCGCGGTGCATTTGAAAGACGGACGCGTCCTCGAAACCGGCGTCACCAGCCAGCGGGGGGACTTTACCAACCCGGCGTCGCGGGACGAACTGCTCGGCAAGTTTGTGGCGTTAGCCGGGGATACGCTGGGGTTAAAACAGGCTGAGTTGGTAATTGCAACGGTTGCCCGGCTGGACGAGTTGGGCAGCATCGGCGAGCTGACCGGGCTGTTAGGGAGGAGCGATTAACTCGGAACCGCCAGCAGGCAGCTTGCTTATTCTTTGCTGAGAATCAAGCGCCAACGCCCCGCCGTGCTTAGCGAAGCCGTCGCGGTTGCGTCCCCTCTTGAGCATTGGCTGTGCATACAACTTGCCCTGTTTGCTAAATCAGTCATCGGCTAGTGAGCAAATTTTGCACGTCGTCGTAAATGGTTGCGTAAGTGGCTTCTGCCATCGTCACCACCGCGAAACTTTGGTGGCCATCATACGCTCCCATGATCTGGAAATCGGCCTGAATGCCGAAATGGATCTCTATCAACTCTTGTCCATAGATGGAAGGGGGCGTAGTTTCGAGGTCCAAGTGCAAAATTGGATCATGGCCAACGGCGCGAAAGGATGGAGCCTGTGTCACAAATACTTCACAGGTATCGACCTGATACCTGTGAGCAGGCGTACCCATGCGAACAGGTACACCTCCAGGACGCTCGGTTCCAGCTGAATTAGTCGGAGAGAGCCTGAGCGTATCATCTGCAAACCCGACAGGCTGTAGTAGCTGGTTCCAGCCGATTTCGAGGGCGTCTAGCAGTAAATACGCATCTACATGGTTTTGTCTAGGAGTCCCTACTAGGGCCTGTTTACAAACTCGGTCTGTGGGGGGTAAATAGTAACACGCCCCCG
>CAYGAY010000023.1:0-55437 GCA_964347975.1 uncultured Dehalococcoidia bacterium | reverse complement strand
GAACAAGACCTGTGCCAGGCCATCGTCAATCATGGGCGGGACTACCTGGTACGGGTGAAGGGGAATCGTCCGACGGCCCGGTCTGCCCGGTCAGAAGGGTTTGCGGAGGCGGAGTTGGGAAAACCCCAAGCCCGCACGGTGGATAAAAGGGGGGCCAGGTTGAGGTGAGGGAGCTGTGGGCCAGCGCCGAGTTGGCCGACTATATTCGGGAGGAGCTGGGGTTTCCCGGCGCAAGACAGGCGGCCCTGGTGGTCAAGACGGCAACGCAGCTGGCCACTGGCTCTATATCCCGGGAGCGCTGGTATTTGCTGACCAGCCGGCCGCTGGAACGGTGCAGCCCCGCCGAGTTGCTCTGGCTTTTCCGCCAGCATTGGGGCATTGAAAATAGCTTGCATCATGTGAAATACCGCAGCTGGGACGAAGACCGGCATACCCTGCGCCGTCCGGGATTGGGCGAAGTCTTCGCCGCGCTGGTGAACGTGAGCTTGAACGTCCTGCGCCGGGCCGAGTGGCTTCCGGAGCGGCTGTCCCTGCCCTTGCGCGCCAAGACCTGCGCCTTCCGCCCACAACAGACCATCGCCTACCTAGCCGGACATCTACCCTGACTTTGCAATCGTCCTGATCCCCCGACCAGGAGCGCAACAATGGCTGCCATTGATGACATTCCAGCGGTAGAGCGCTTGATGCAGACGCTGGACGAAAATCCGCATCTGATGGAAGCGGTGCGCTCCCGCATCCTGACGCGGGAACTGCTGGAACTGCCGCAAATCGTGGCTCGGCTTACCGAGCGGGTTGAGCAGATTGCGGAGCAACTGGCCCAACTCACCGAGCAAATTGCCCAACTCACCGAGCGGATGGACCGCCGCTTCAATCGCCTTGCCGACGACCTGACCTGGCTCAAAGACGTCGGGGCCGCCACTATTGCCGACAAACAAGCCATGTCCATCGCAGAGGATTTGGGACTGGAGTACGAGAAGCAACTCACCCAGCGTGAGGTCAGGGATTTGATCCGCAATCATGACACTACGGACATTGCGCCCGGCGATCTGCGCAGCTTCCGCGCGGCTGACCTGATTATTGAGGCCACCGACGCCGCCGGCCAGTTGCACTACATAGCAGTCGAAGTATCTTTCACTGCCGACCAGCGCAACATCGACCGCCCCATACGCAACGCCGGCTACCTGACCCGCTTCACCGGACAGCCGGCCCACGCCGTAGTAGCCTCGGTACGCGCGGACCACCGTATCGACGACATCATCAACTCGGGTCAAATTCACTGGCGCCAACTCCGGGAGCGGTCAGCACAGCAGGAGTAGCAGTTCCGGCAACCCGTATGGAGCGGTCAAAATGACGATGCTCTCATACCTTCCAGGCCGTGGTAGCGGCGTTCCACAAGGACCGGGAAATTCAACCCGCCATCGATGCCGGCCGGGTACTCTGATATCAACTTGAGGAGCCGGATACGGATTAGGCTGGCAGCAGCGTGGGAGCGGAGGACGTGTAGCGGGCGAGGGCCAAACCGCGCGGCCCGGCACAAAATCGTCGCAAGGAGGTCGCTATGACCACACCAACGCCCCAACGGAAGTCCATCGCGCCCGAAGCGCAGGCCATCTATGATGCTGAACTGCGCCACAAGGTTGAGCCGCAAGAGAACGGCAAGTATCTGTCTCTGGATGTGGACAGCGGCGACTACGAGGTTGACGAGAGCTACATTACAACCTCAAACCGGTTGCGCGCCCGCCGGCCCGAGGCACGGATGTTCACTTTCCGCATCGGCTACCCCACCATGGGCCGTTTCGGCGGGCCGCGCCTGCCCAAGGAGGCCAGGAAAAACACTTATGATTGAGGGGCGCGTTAACCCCGAGCGCAAGGCCGTTGTTCCCGTTGACATATTGGACCAGGCCGGCCGCTTGCGGCGGGTGGATACCGTCATTTACACCGGGTTTGACTTGGAACTGGCACTGCCCGCCGCAATGATACGCGGTTTTGGTCTGGTGAGAGACGATGAAATCCAAATGACGCTGGCCAATGGGCAAAGCTCCCGATTCCAGCAATACATTGCCACTATCATCTGGCACGACCGTCGCCGTGAAATCCGCGTACTGGAGACCGCCGACGAATCCATTATCGGCGCCAACCTGCTCTGGGGCAGCGAGGTGACGATGCAAATGCGTGAATATGGCAGTGTTGCCATCACCGAAATGCCGGCGCAATCATCTCACTAGCAGCGGGGCAAACGATGTCCGAAGAGCAAACGCCGGTTATATGACCTGCCACGCCAGCCGGCGCAGGAGGCAACAAGATCAACAGTTCCGGCAATTTATAAAAATATTGACAATTCAATTCGCAAAACTAGAATGTTAGAAAAACGTACACCAAAACGCTTGACAAACTTGACAAGGCCCGTTTCTACCGATATAGGGGTATGCGAATAATGGGAAAGTAGGCGGTGGGGATTGCACCAGCCTTGCCTTTGCATCCAGCCAGGGTAGGAAACGGACCATGGCGCACAGATCTAGCAAGCCGCCGCTGACGTTCGCGGATCTGTTCTGTGGCATCGGCGGCTTTCACATAGCCGCCGACCAATTGGGTATGCGGTGCGTGTTCGCTTGCGACATTGACGCCGAGGCTCGCCGAGCCTATCGGCACAATTTCGGCATTGAGCCGGCGGGCGATATTACCGAGATCCCTCCGGCCTCCGTTCCCGACCATGATATTCTGCTGGCCGGGTTCCCATGTCAGCCGTTCAGCATCATCGGAGATATGCGGGGCTTCGACGATGATCGAGGCAACCTGGTTTTCAACGTGGCGGAAATTATCGACGCCAAACGCCCGGCGGCGTTCGTGCTAGAGAACGTGCGTCAACTGTCCACCCATAACCGGGGCCGAACGATGCGAGCGATAATCTCCGAGCTAAGCGAATTAGACTATCGCGCCGATTGGAAAGTTCTGAATGCGCTTGATTTCGGATTGCCGCAGAAACGGGAACGCACGATAATCGTGGGCTTTCGCGACCAAGCGGTTCCGTTTGAATGGCCTGAACCAGCGGGCGATTATTTGCCTCTGTCGGAAGTTTTGGAAAAGGACGTTCCGGCAACCTATATGGCCAGTGAGACGATACGCCGCAAGCGGTTGGCAAAGCACGAAAGCCCCTACGAGTTGTCAATTTGGCATGAGAACAAGGGCGGCAACGTGTCCAGCCACCCGTTCTCCTGCGCCCTGCGCGCCGGCGCATCATATAACTACTTGCTGGTCAACGGCGAAAGGCGATTGACCCCCCGGGAAATGCTGCGGTTGCAAGGGTTCCCGGCGTGGTTTGAGCTGCCTGGAAAGTACCAGCAGATTCGCAAGCAGACCGGCAACGCTGTGCCCGTTCCTGTCGTGCAAGCAGTTTTGGAGAAAGTAGCGAATGGACTCTCAAGAACCGAGATTGCGCAGTGGATGGAACAGCCCAACCCCGTATCCGCTAGGGCAGATACCGGACTCTATCATCAAAGCAATCGCCAGCAATATCGTTTACTTGACCGCAGTAGGACGAGATATGGGAGGGCAGGAAGCTGGAGATGACTGGGGCGATATTTTCGCCGCGGCGCTGAACGGCGAACATTTTAGCAGCCCCCTTGGTATTGCTGATGTCGCTTTGGGGAATACCGCTTGGTCGGCAAAGACTGTTAAGAATAATGACCCTGTATCTGCCCAGAGGATCCGTCTGGTTTCAGGACGCAACAATGTGGGCTACTCATACCAGAATAACGCCCCTCTTGAAAACGTTGCTGAGACTGGCAATCAGGTACTTGCGATTTGGAATGCTCGTGTCGAGGAGGCAATTGAACAGTATGCACATCTTCGGGGCATCGTTCTAGTTCGGAACATGGCGACGTTACGGTTTAAAGTTTTTGAGCAACCGCTATCGCTGTACGATCCAGCCGATTATACATGGAGCACGAACAGGAACAATAATTTGATTGGCACGAATATTCAGGATGGCTCTCACATGTTCACTTGGCAACCAAATGGTTCGCAATTCACAATACATCGGACCGTAAGCGGTTCCGCGCGTTCATTTCAAATCAGAAAGCCGCCCATTTTAGACCCAGAGCAAATACTGCAAGCTATGGGCTATTCTGAAGATTGGGTAACATTGCTGTAGTAGCGGACGCGTTATGGCCGACACCGTATCGCCTGAAACCCGCAGCCAGATTATGGCGCGGGTGAAATCGAAGGGCATGAAGCCAGAGATGCAGGTACGGAGGTTGCTCCACAGCCTCGGCTACCGCTACCGCTTGCACCGGGCTGACCTGCCAGGGCGGCCCGATTTGGTGTTTCCGTCCCGACGCAAGGTGGTATTCGTCAATGGCTGTTTTTGGCACCGCCACGAAGGCTGCCCGCGGGTTCGTATTCCGTCGACCAACCGAGATTACTGGCTGGCAAAGCTGGAACGCAACCACGTGCGGGATACTCGCAATATCGCCTTCCTGCAAGAACAAGGCTGGGAAGTGCTAACCGTGTGGGAGTGCCAGTTGCGAGACTTGCCGGCCGTTACCGAGAATATGGTTGCCTTTCTTGGAAACCCAAGTATGAACCGCCAATCCGACAACGCGGAGGTGTCAAGATGACCACGACCGCCGCTCCGCCCCAAATCGCCCGCCGCTTGTTCACCGTGGCCGAGTATACGGCCATGGCCGAGGCCGGCGTTCTGCATGAATGCGAGACGAATTTCCCCATCGGACAAGAGCATCGTGGCTTGCCTCCTGGCGGCAGCACATCGCTAGACTGTGGAATTACTCTCCAAAATGAACTCCAGGTCGGTTTCGCGAACTTCCCAAGTCGCCCGGCCTTCATTACTGGTGGGCAGGTGCAGTACGACATACTCACCGTTGCGGCCAGCATAAGCTACCGGAACCGAACCGTTCTCCACGCCAAGGGTATGAGTTGGCACAAGAGCCTCAAGCCGATTGCCGTTAATTTCTTTGATGATGACGGCATCGTGTCCCATCGGGCTTATTTCCACTTCGCTGGGCTGAAGTTTGATGCGCAGGTGGCCCGGTTGGTGATACCAGAGCTTTGGCGGAGCTTTAATTTGCATAGCGAACCCCCAGTGCTGAACGCCGAGCTCATTCCCCACAGTTGCGGAGTCAACATATTGTTGCAAGCCCACGGTTGATAGTCAAGCGCATCCGTTATCGGCAAACCCGATGATAAACAGATGCGTATTGCGCGCCGGGGGTATGCTCCGCCGGCGCCCGTCCGGCCCGATTTGGTGTTCCCGTCCCGGCGCAAGAAGGTTCGCATCCCCGCCACCAACCGGGATTACTGGCTTGCCAAACTGGAGCGCAATCACGCCCGCGACGCCCGCAACATCGCTCTGCTAGAGGAACAGGGCAGGACAGTGGCGACGGTATGGGAATGCCAGTTGCGGGATTTGCCGGCCGCTGTCGAACAAATAACCGCTTTTCTGGGTCAGCCCGGCCCTGGCCGTCAACCCTGCCGTCAGTGAACCCCGTGCTACACTCGAAATAAGCGGTTCACCGCTAAACAACAAAACCCGGAGGGCGCTATGTACGATGATGAAATGCGACGCCGGGGCGCATTTCGCGGTGACCGGATGGGTCTCAGATTGACGATGCGGGAGCGAATGGCGGATGACGGTTGCCTAATCGCCTACGCTATGGGCTTGCGCCTCACCAAAACCCTCACTGCTGACGAAAAGGTGGCATTGCTCGGCCCGCCGTGGGAGTGCACCTTGCCCCCGGACGAGCGGCACAATTTCCTGCTCACTCCTTTGATGCTGGAAACTACTGACCGGAAAGGCGAGACCGTATACCTGGCGATGGTCATAGCTTATGTAGCAGAGCGAAGCGACGCCAGAACCGCCATCTGTACCGCCGAGCATCTGGCCCGGCTGACCGGGCATACCGCTCGCCCGGTGGTGGCAGCGCGGCTCATCAGTGACTGGCTTGACGAGATGGTGAAATCGGAGCAGGTATTCTGGCACAAACTCAACCATTCCTTCCTGGAACGTATTGAGCATCCCCGTGAGACGGAGAAGAACGGGCGCTGAATGATGCCGCTGCCGCCCGCCTGCTTGCCTTGAAACGGCCGGGCAAGATTCCTTAATCTGGTGCGGGCAAGCAGCTCAACCCACATCCCGGAGGCTCCCGCATGACCACCACTGCAACGCGCCCTGAAATCGCCCGCCGCTTGTTCACCGTGGCCGAGTATATGGCCATGGCCGAGGCCGGCATTCTGCATGAAGATGAACACGTTGAACTGCTGGCCGGGGAGATCATTCAGATGGCAGCAATCGGGAACCGGCACCTCTTCTGCACCGACTCGCTGAATATGCTGCTGGTTCCGGCCCTGGCCGGACGGGCCATTGTGCGCGTGCAGGGTTCCATACAGCTGGATGACTATGGAATGCCGCAACCGGACATCGTACTGCTGCGACCCCGACCCGGCTACCATGCCGAGACGGCAAAGCCGGCGGACGTGCTGCTGTTGATTGAAGTAGCCGACAGTTCACTGGAGTTCGACTACGGCCCGAAGTCGGAGTTCTACGCCGCCGCCGGCATCCCCGAAATGTGGATTGCCAACCTGCGCGCGGGCGAAGTGGAGACGCGCGCTGACCCGGTAGGGACGGAATACACTGCCGTTCACGTCATTCCCGCCGACGGCGGCATCAGCCCGCGCGCCTTCCCCGACGTGACGCTGCGGCTCAGCGAATTCATGCCTCCCGTCAACGCCTGACCTTGCGCCCGGCCCCCGCCGGGCATACAATCCGCCCCAGCGGCAGAGCATTGTAACGTAGCGGGTAGGGGGCGCCATGGCGGCGAGTAATCCGGCGCGGCCGGGGATGTTTTACGGGTGGTTCGTAGTTGCCACCTGTATGTTTATCGCCTTCCTGACCATGGGGTCGCGGAACGCCTTCGGGGCATTCGTCGTGCCCATGGAGGCCGAATTCGAGTGGAACCGGACGGTAGTGTCCTGGGCCGCCGCGTTGGGCGCGCTGCTCAACGGGGTTACCCAGCCCTTCATGGGCTACTTCTTTGACCGGGTCGGCGTGCGCATCGTCGTCATGACCGGCATCATCATCGTGGGCGCATCCACTCTGTTGATGGCGCTGACCGGCAGCATCTGGTATCTCATCGCCGTGTTCGGCGTGGTGGCCGCGGTGGGGCAGAGCGGCACGTCCTTGACCAACACCGGCGCGATGCTGAGCAAGTGGTTCCGCCGCCAAAGAGGGCTGGTCATCGGGCTGAACGCCTCCGGAATGTCCCTGGGCGGCCTGATCCTGGTGCCCTTCGCCGCCTTCCTGATTTCCCTGATCGACTGGCGGTGGTCGTGGATCGTCCTGGGCCTGATGATCCTGTGCCTGGGCATCCCGCTGGCGTTCATCTTTCTCCACGACGACCCGGCCCGCAAGGGCTTGACTCCTGACGGCGATCCGGCGCCGGAGGGCGGCCCGGACGGCTCCCCCGGCGCGGCGACGCCACCACCGCAGCCGCTGTTCGCCAGTCACTGGCGGCAGGCATTCCGGTCCTGGCCCATCTGGCAGATGAGCTTCTCCTATTTCATCTGCGGCTCCACTACCTTTATGCTGTCAGTGCACTTCGTCCCAATGGCTATTGAGGAGGGTATCAAACCGCAGACGGCCGCGCTGATCTTCGGCCTGATGTCCGGCCTCAACGCCATTGGGGCCACCGGCGCGGGCTGGATTTCCGACCGCATCGGCGGACGCAAGAACTGGTTGGCTTTAGTCTATTTCTGCCGGGGCACCGGCTACGTGATACTGGTGGCGTCACTGGTGATACCGGGCATCCCCGTGCTGGCCGGATTGCTGATCTTCTCCTTCGTAGCCGGTCTGTCGTGGATCGCCACCGCGCCGCTGACGACGTCGCTCACGGCGGAGGTGTACGGGCTGAAATCGCTGGCGACCATCTCTGGCGTGGCGTTCCTGTTCCACCAACTGGGCGGGTTCACCAGCGTACTCATGGCCGGCTACCTGCGGGACATCACCGGCGACTACGTGATGGCCTTCTCCATCGCCGCCGTGATGCTCTACCCGGCCGCCATCAGCGCCTTCACCATCCGCGAGCGCAAGTACTCGGTGCGCTACCAGTCCGCGCCGGCGGTAGGGGCCGCCGCGAATTAGCCGGGCCGATTCCCGGCGGCCGGTGGGGAACCTGCCATGACTACCTACGCAAAGCTGCGCACGGGGATGCGCATGGCCCTGGACGACTTCCTGGCCCTGGACGAGACTGACGGCAAATGGGAGCTCGACGACGGAGTGCTTTATATCATGGCGTCAGGCAGCCCTGATCACCAGTTTCTGGTGTTGGAATTTGGTCGGCAAATACTGGGCCACGTGGACCAATTTGAGACGCCGCCGGCCGAACTCTATCACGAAATGACCACGGTCCTGTCCAGAGAACTGCAACGAGCTCCGGAACCTGACCTGGTCATCATACTCACCGAACGCCGCGATATTGTGGGCCGCAGCCGGGTTGAGGGCGCTCCCGACATCGTGGTGGAAATCCTATCCACCGACCGCAACCGCGACCTGGTTCGCAAACGCCAAATCTACGCCGAGGCCGGCATCCTGGAATACTGGCCCATCGACCCGCGCAACGACACGGTGACCCAGCTGGAGTTGCGCGACGGCGCATACGCGGAGCGGGCCGTGCTGGGCGTCGGCGATGTGCTGACCACGCCATTGCTGCCGGGGCTGTCCATACCCCTCGGAGATATATTCCAGCACCGCCGCCGGCCGCCGCGGGACGATGAATGAAGGCAGGAAATCACGATGACAACTATAAAACCCAGGGCCGGCATCCGGCTGTCCGTCGCCGAGTTTCTCGACTTGCCCGATACGGACGACAAATGCAAGATGGAGCTGGACGACGGAGAGTTGTACATAATGCCCAGACCCCGACTCGTCCACAATTTCCTGTCCCTTTGGCTGGCGTGGCACATCCTGAACTATCTTCAGAGTTTCCCGGAGCCGCCGGCCGATCTGTTGCAGGATGTCATTGTAGATCTGTTTTCGGATGGTCGGTATCTGTTTGCCCCTGACCTGACAATTGTGCTCCGGGAGCGTGAGGCTATTCTGGGTGACCTCATGGTTGCGGGCGCGCCCCACATCGTAGTGGAAATCCTATCCACCGACCGCAACCGCGACCTGGTTCGCAAACGCCAAATCTACGCCGAGGCCGGCATCCTGGAATACTGGCCCATCGACCCGCGCAACGACACGGTGACCCAGCTGGAGTTGCGCGACGGCGCATACGCGGAGCGGGCCGTGCTGGGCGTCGGCGATGTGCTGACCACGCCATTGCTGCCGGGGCTGTCCATACCCCTCGGAGATATATTCCAGCACCGCCGCCGGCCGCCGCGAGAGGAGTAGCGGAACAGGCCCCACTCCCACCGCAGGCGCGAGGTTGCTCCGGTCAAAATAGAATGGATGCTCTGAAGAACGAAATCGCCGAGTTAAAACACGTCCTATCCGACTGCCAGGCTAGCATCATCCGGTGGAGATGGGTCACCATTGCTGTTATTGCCTTGGGTTTCGCAGGGATAATAATGGCGTTGGTTCTGCGTGCCTGATCCTGACTTCAGGACGTCACCGGAGAACGCGGCGGCAATCCATTACCAAAACTACCAAAACGCTACTGCATCCGTGAATGCGTCGGACCGCGGGAAATACGCCCCCGCATTTCGCGTTACGAGAGCGTTGCCGTAATGATTGCCGGGGGTCCGTGCGGCCATTGCCGCCTATCGTCGTCCTGTGGCAGGCTGCAATTATTCCGAATCGTGCGTTGGCGGCGTACCGGACACAACAGATCAGGGAAGCGCGTCAGATGCGACAAAAGACTCATTCAGTACCGTGATGCGTCCGTTCTTGTTGCTGCTGGCCTCTTTCGGCGTGTCCGAGTTTCCTTGACAAGTAACTGACCTTGCTCCACTGATTCATCCATAGGGGATCCCATCCTGTCTCGGCTGGTTTTGATTTAACCAGGTCCCGCCGCAAGCGGATTCTACACCATTGCAAAGTGTGTCGCCCCTTGCGCCAATCTCTTCCTAATCCGACGCCGGCGCCGTCAGCACCGGCGTCCGCTCCCGCAGATATCGCTCGGTCACGAAGGGCGAGCCGAAGCCGTATTCCTCGGCGCACCGGCGCACCAGGGCCAGGGTCTCCGCCCGCAGCGTCTGCGGGGCCGGTTCCGCGCCCCCGTCAATGATGCTGCGGATGAGGCGTCCGGCCAGGTCCTGCTTGGTCTCCGGGTGGCCGCAGATGCCCTCGTAGGCCACTCCGCCGCAGGCCGGGCAGTACCACCATTCCAGCGTCAGCACCGACCGGATGCCCAGGTCGGGCAGCTCATCGAAAATCTCGTGGGCGGCGTAGCGCCCGTAGTAGTCGCCGACGCCGGCGTGGTCGCGGCCGAACATATGGTGGGTGCAGCCCAGGTTCTTGCGTACCAGCGCGTGGAACACCGCCTCCCGGGGGCCGGCATAGCGCATATCCCACAGCAGCGCGGTGGTGCGGTGAATGTCGTCGCGGAAAAACCCATGGGCCCGCAGGTTGTCGTGGGCCAGCACGATGGCCTCGTCGATATAGTCGCCCTCCTTCTTCTCACCGATGACGGCACTGACCAGCACGCCGTCGGCCTGGGCCTCCAGAAACGCGCCCTTCATCAGGTGCTCGTGGCCGGAGTGGGGTACGTTGCGGGTCTGGTGGGCGACGGCGCGCTGCCAGCCGATTTGAGCCAATTCTGAGCGCAATTGCCGGGGCGTCCGCCAGTAGCGGTCGAAGGGCGGGTTGATGACCGGCTCGCAGACCAGGGTGACGTCGCCGGCCACGAAGCGGTCGGCGTAGCCCAGGGTGCGCTGGACGCCGGGGTGCGCCGGGTCGGTGGTGGCGTACACCCGCCGGGCCAGTTCGGTAAGGTCGGCGGCGAAAATCTCGGACACGTCCAGCGTCGCCAGCGGGTTGCCCTGGTGGGTGAGCAGCACGGTGTCGCCCACGTCAACCCCGGCATCGCGCAGCTCCCCTTCCGCGGCGTCCAGCACGATGGGTATGGGCCAGACGTACCCGCTGGTCAGCCGCATCGCCCCCGACACCGACGCCACATCGCCGCTGCCCATGAAACCGGTCAGCGGCGAGAAAAACCCATAGGCGAGGTTCACGCACTCATGGGCAATCTGCTCTCGTACCTCAATGGTTGGCAATTGGGCCAGGGCATCGCGGTCGGGGTGGGGATTGACCCGTTCCACCAGTTCGCCGCCGTGGGGCGAGAGGCTGTTGTCAACGTTCGCAGTCATGGCGTCGGCATTGTATCACCGGCGCTGCCAATCCGCCGGGCCCTTTGCGCCGTAATAGGGCACAAGCAATCGCGAATTTGTTTGAAGGAACGAACGATGGGAGAAACGTCTATGAATTCGCTGTCCAGAATCCGAATCATGGCGCTGGCGGTCATCCCGACCCTGGTCGCCGTTACCGCCCTGGCCTGTGGTGGCGCGGCCGAGCCCGCTGCGGCTCCCGCCAGCCAACCCGCGGCGCCGGCGTCCGGTTCGTCGGCATCGGCCGGTTCCACGGCATCGGCCGGTTCCACGGGAACCGCCGGCACGGCCCAACGCATCACGGCGACGCGGGCCGCAACCACCGCCGAAGCATCCCGCAGCCCCAGTCCGGCATCCGCTCCGGCATCGGCCCAGGCTGCGCCCACGGCGGCCGCCGCGGCCCGCCAATCAGCAGTCCCATACCCGGCGTCGGCCCCAGCCGGCCCGCCGGGCCCGCAAGGCGCAGTCGGCGCGCAAGGCGCGCAAGGCGCGGCCGGGCCTTACGGCTCGATCCAGCGACCCAGCGGCCCCGTCATACCGCCGGAATCGGGCGGCGCCGACAACCCCAACGACGGCGCCTACCCACTGACCTACTACCAACATTACGGCGTCAACCCGTTCATCGACGCCGACGAGGACCCGTTGTCCACCTTCGCGCTGGACGGCGACACGGCATCGTATGAAATCCTGAAACAGTACCTGCGCGACGGGCATCTGGTGGAACCGGACGCCGTGCGGGTTGAGGAGTACGTCAACAGCCTGCCCCAGGGCTATCCCGCCGCCGACACCGCCCTGGGCCTGCACCTGGACGCCGGCCCTTCACCCTTCGGACCGGATCCTTCCGGAAATCAGGGATACCGGCTGCTTCGCGTCGGCGTGAGCAATCCGGCGCCCACCGACGACCGCGACCCGGTATCATTAGTCTTCGTGGTGGACGTATCCGGCTCCATGGAGGCCGACAACCGCCTGGGCCTGGCGAAAGAGGTGATCTACGGCATCTCCGAGCAGATGATCCCCGGCGACCGGGCCGCCATCGTGACCTACGCCGACCAGGTGCGCGTGGCCCGCGATTTCACCAACGGCGATAATGCCAGAGACATCGTCGGCACGACCCGGCAACTGCGTCCGGGCGGCAGCACCTACGCCGCGGCCGGCCTGACCCTCGGCTACGACCTGGCAGCCGCGGAAATGCGGCAGGGACGGAAAGTGCGACTGGTGCTCCTGTCCGACGGCGTGGCCAACGTGGGACACACCGGCCCGGAGTCCATTCTCAAAGTCGTGGACGAACACGCCCAGCGCAACGCCACCCTGACCACCATCGGCGTCGGCATAACCGGCAACTACAACGACGTCTTGATGGAAGTGCTGGCCAACCGGGGCAACGGCGCCTATCACTACCTGGCCAATCCTGTCGCCGCGGCCCGATTCCTGGAGGAGAGCGCCGCCGGCATCTTCACCGAGACGGCCCGTGACGCTCGTATCCAGGTCGAGTTCAACCCGGATGCGGTGCGCAAGTATCGACTCATCGGCTACGAAAACCGTGCCGTGGCCGACGACGACTTCCGGGACGACACCCTGGACTTTGGCGAAGTGGGCTTCGCCCGCGACGTGTCCGCGCTGTACGAGCTGCGCCTGCACGACGACGTTGCCCCCGAAGTGACGATGGCCACCGCCCGCCTGCGCTGGCGCGACCCGCAAAACCGGCAGGTCGTCGAGCTCTCGCAGGAAATCACCGCCGGCGAAACGGCTGCCGAACTGTCTGCTACCGACCCCTACTTCCGACAGTCCGCCGCCGCCGCCGAGTTTGCCGAGCTGCTGCGCGAATCCTTCTGGGCCCAGTGCGGCAGCCTGGACGCCGTGCTGACACTGCTGGACGGTGTGGAAGGAAAGCTGGGCGAGAACCGGAGCTACCGCGAACTGCGGGAACTGGTCGTTGACGCTGACCGGCACTTCCATCCCACCTGCAAGCAGTAACATTCGTTGCACGCGGTTTGTCAGCCGGTTGCCGGGGCGAATAATCATTCGCCCCGGCAACTTATGGCGGCGGCGTATCGTCATAGCATGATCACCGTGATTGCAATTGGCTTGTATAGGCTATAATGCGCCCGTGCCACTGCCGCGGTTTCACCGATGACTTACCACCGAAATGCAATTGCCGCCGTCGTTGCCGGGGGCGCTCCAACGCTGACGACCGCCGCGAGCCGGCGACACGGGCAAGACGGCCGGCGCCTGTATCGAGCTGGGCGAGCGCTTTTGCCAGGAGGCGCGGCAACATCTGAGGACGAGATTGCCTGCGGCCTGCAACTGTCTGAACAATTGTCGGAACGGCTCTACGAGTCGTTTCGGCCCGAGCGGCCAACCGCCTGAGCATCAGCGTAAGCTGTGCCGGGAAAATTGACCCATCACTATTTTGGAGGTGTCCAATTGGAAGAATCAGCCAACGGTGTACTAATCGCCATTGATTGGGAGAACATTCGCCGGGGGGCGCAACTATATCAGAAGAGTGTCACTCCGCAGGCCCTGTATGAGGCGATGTCTAATGTTGGGGAAGTATTTGGGGATGTAATGGGCGGCAAGGCTTTCGGCGACTGGAGCCTGCGCCCCGATGATGGCGCCGCCTTCACCCAATCCGGCCTCACCTTGTACCACGCGCCTCGAACCATGGCCGGCAAGGATCGTAGCGATCCATCGATCCTGCTGGAAGTGTACGATTGGCTGCGCGACCGGGACGACTGCCACGTGGTCATCCTCGGTTCGGGGGATTCCGATTACCAGGTGCTGGTTGATCGCGCCCGCGCCATGAACCGCCGGGTCATCCTCTGCGCCTTCAGCCAGTCGGTGGCGCGGGATATGCTGGCCGTGGCCCCGCTATTCCCGCTGGAGGCGGAGCTGGGCATTCAACTGGCCGAGCACGGGGATGTGGACGTGTCAATGCCGACGCCTGAGGAGCGGGAAGAGGCTCTGCAGGATGTGCTGCACATTTTCATTCGCGAGATGAGCAAACTGGAAGCCCGCATGAACTTTGTGGGCTACAGCATGCTATGCAACCAGTGGATGCTCGACTGGGGGATTGCGTGGAACGAGTACGAGTGCCGGCGGCTGGTGGAAGACTGGCTGTATGACGGCATCGTCGAACGCCACGACGTGCCCAACCCCAACAATCCGCAGTACCCCACCTCCGCGGTGCGCCTGGTCCGCGCCAACGAAATCGTGCGCGACGCGCTGGGCTTGAACCGCCCGGCCATCGCCAACCCGGTGGTTTCCAGCCATCAGACCGAACCCTACTACGACGCGGAGCGATGAAATGCCCTCCTTCAGCTACCTTGACCACTTGGAATGCACCGTCTGCGGCGCCGAGTACCCCTATGACGGGCTGGCCACGGTCAGCGATTGTTGCGGCAAGGTCCTGTTCGTCCGCTACGACCTGCCCCGCCTGCGCCGGGAAGTGCAGCGGTCGGACTTCGACCGCCGTCCGGCCAATATGTGGCGTTACAACGAACTGCTGCCGGTGACCGATGGCGACTCGGTCATCACACTGGGCGAAGGGGGTACGCCGCTGCTGGACGCCGCCACCCTGGCGCGGCAGGTCGGCATCCGCCGCCTGTTGATCAAAGAAGAAGGGTTGAACCCCACCGGAACCTTCAAGGCCCGGGGCATCGCCGCCGCCGTGTCCAGGGCGGTGGAAATCGGCGCCCGTGGCTTCACCATGCCATCGGCGGGCAACGCGGCCGGCGCCGCCGCGGCCTACTGCGCCCGCGCCGGTACGCCGGTCAAGGTCTTCATGCCCCAGGATGCTCCCGTCGCCAACAAGAAGGAGTCCATCGTCGCCGGGTCCGACCTGAACCTGGTGGACGGGCTGATCAGCGACGCCGGGCGCATCGCCGTGGGAGTCGCCGCTGAGCAGGGCCTGTTCGACCTCTCCACCCTTAAAGAACCCTGCCGCGCCGAGGGCAAAAAGACCATGGGCCTGGAAATCGCCCATCAGCTGGGCTGGCGAATGCCCGATGCCATCGTGTACCCCACCGGCGGCGGAACCGGGATCATCGGGATGTACAAGGGATTCCAGGAACTGCTGGACCTGGGCTGGATCGAGGGCAAGCCGCCCCGTTTTTACGCGGTGCAAGCCGACGGCTGCCAGCCCATCGTCAAGGCATTCCACGAAGGCGCGGACACCGCCGAGCCTTGGCCTGACGCCGCCACCAAGGCCGACGGGCTGCGCGTCCCCGGCCCCTTCGCTGACTACCTGATCCTGCAGGCCATCCGGGAGACCGGCGGCGGCGCATTGGCCGTCACCGACCAGGCGATGATCGCCGCCATGTACACCCTGGCCGAAACCGAAGGCATCATCGCCTGTCCCGAGGGAGCGGCCACCCTGGTCGGACTGGAGCGGCTGCTGGCCGACGGCAGCATCGGCCCGGACGAGGAGGTAGTCTTGCTCAACACCGGCTCCGGCTACAAGTACCTGGACCTGCTGCGGGGGCCGGAGGAGGCATAGCCCATGGTAACCGCAAAACCGAAGGGCAGGTTGACCTACGCCGACTACGCCGCCACCCCGGAGGGCGAGCGGTGGGAACTGATTGACGGAGTGTTGTATCGGATGGCCGCCGCCCCCAATACCAAGCACCAGGAAGCCTCTGAAAATACGGGAAACCTGATTAACGATACCATCCGGCCACGGCGATTGGGACGCGTTTATCGCGCTCCCTATGCTCTGATTCTGTCGGAAGGGAACACCGTTGAACCGGACCTGCTGTACGTCAGCGCGGCGCGTCGGCATATCATCACCGACCGGGGGTGTGAGGGAATCCCCGACCTCGTGGTGGAAATCCTGTCACCATCCAACCGGGCACACGATTTAGCGGTAAAGCGGGAGCTATACGCCCGCCACGGCGTTCCCGAATACTGGACTATGGACCCTTACCGGGAAACCGTGTTGGCCCTCACCGAACCCGCGCTCAACGACGGCGTTGGCGAATACGCCACCGAAGCTCTGTATCAGATCGGCGACACCTTGACCACCGACCGCATCCCCGGCCTCGCCATAGCCGTGGCCGACATTTTCGCCGCGCCATGGTAGCGGAGGGCGCCGGGACGGTCTCCCGCAAAACAACCTCGGCTACGGTTGTTCAATGGCCGGTGGGATGATATCGGCCACCGCCAAAATTATATCCGGGAAAGCCTGCGGGCTGATGCTATCGCCGGGGCGGAATGTGCGGACGGTGGCGTAGGCTGACCCTTCAGGGTCGGCGTAAGATACCACCTGCCCGCTTCTCAGGTTGACTATCCAAACCTCGGGAATGCCGGAGGAAGCGTATCTGGATAGCTTCCTGCCACGGTCATAGGACAGCGAGCTGTCGGCCACTTCGACCACCAGGTACACTTCGTTTGGGTAATAAGGCGCCACCCGGTTGTTGCGACGGTTGGCCAGGATGGCAAGGTCTGGCTGGGGCATACTGTTGTCGTTCAATACAACGCTTCCCTGCACTCGCACCCTGGCCCGGCCCACCAGCGGCGGGACGAACATCATCGTAAGTTCGTCGGTGGAAAACTCGTGGTTGTCGCCGATGGGCGGCATTATAATTATCTCCCCGTCCAACAGTTCGATGCGCTCGTCCTCGCACAGGATGCCGGCTTCGCTCAAAGCGTAGTACTCGGACACAGTGAAGCGACGGCCAACGGCCAGGGCATCCCCTTCGCGCCGGGTGATGATTCCGGCGGCCGCCATAGCGTCGCACTCCTCCCGTGTGAAAGGGCGAATCTTCTCGGATTCCCTCGTCGTTGTCATCATCGCCTTCCCAGGGCTTTTCTGACCACCCGCGCCACCCGCCGCAGCGGCCGTCGCCGCTGGTGCAAGTTGTGAGCTATCAGCGGCGCCAGCGTGGGATTGGCCGCCACCAGCGGCGCGACCCATTTTCGCAATTCGTCCATCGTCGGCGGTTTCTCCTCCCAGGTGGGCACCAGTGAATCCATGGGATGCCACTGTTTGCGTCCGGGCAGGCGAGTCATCACCGTGCCTCCGGCTTCCTGCACCGCCAGCGCGCCGCCCAGCATGTCCCACATCCGCGGCGCGCCGATGATGGCGAACTGCATCACCCCCATGGCCGTCATCGCCAGCTCGTAAGCGATGCTGCCGGTTACCCGGGGCTGGCCCAGGGGTTGACCCTTCAACCCCCTGCCGACGCGAGTTGACGCTCCAAAAGAGCCGGGCAGGCCAATCAGCCGGTCCCCGCGCGGCTTCTCAGTTTGATATACCGATACCGGCTCGCTGTCGGCATACGCCCCGCCGCCGCTCCGACCATGCACAACCACGCCAGCGCCAGAATCGGTGGGCCAGGGGATGTACACCGCCCCAACCAGCGGCCGGCCGCGATGCAGCACGCCGATGGACGACGCATAAACGGGTAGCCCATTCATAAAGTTGGTGGTGCCGTCCAGCGGATCCAGAACCCAGAGAAAATCGGCAACCGTCCGGTCTCCATAGGCGCTGGCCCGATTTTTTGCTGAATCATCCTCCTCGCCCAGAATGTCGTGAGCGGGAAATCGCCTGGCGATCTGTTCCTCCAGGTAGGCTTGCGTCTCCTTGTCGGCGGCGGTAACGGGATCCTGTCGCGCCTTGTCCTTGTACTCCACGCTGATCACGTTGCCAAAATGTCCGGACAGCAGCGCGCCGGCGCCCCGGGCAAACTCCACGGCGGCGGCTTCGATTGCGACGGCGTCCACAATGTCGATGGCAGCGCTCATAACGGCTGGATTGTACACCATAAACCTTTGCGCCTTTGCGTCTTGCGTTGAACCCGGTTGCTGACGCGAAACGATTTTGCGCCGGCGCCGGCTGTTATAATCCCCGTCAGCATTTGAGGGAGGCTGGTCAATGGATCTGGAACTGAATGGCAAAGTAGCAATCGTGGGCGGCGCCAGCCGGGGGCTGGGGCGGGCCTGCTCGGAAGTGCTTGCAGCGGAAGGAGCGCGCGTTGCCATGTGCGCTCGCACGCCGTCCGACCTGGAGCGGGCCGCCGACGAGATCCGCGCCGCCACCGACGCCGACATCTACACTTATGCCGGCGACTTGGACCACGAGGAGACCATCGCCGAACTGGTCGCCGGCGCCGCGGCGCATTTCGGCCGGATCGACATAATGGTCAACAACTCCGGCGGCCCTCCCCAGGCTTACGCCAAGGACTCCACCGAGGCGCTTTGGCAGGTATCCGCCAACCGTTCCCTGTTCTTCTTCGCCCGGATGACCCGGGAAGCATTGCCCCACCTGCGCGCCCAGGGCGGCGGGCGCATCATTAACATCCTCGCCAGCACCGTCTATACCCCCATTCCCAACCTGGCCCTGTCGGCGGCCACCCGTATGGGCGTAATCGGCTTCATGAAGAACCTGGCCGACGATCTGGGACCGGAAAACATCCTCATCAACAACGTTTGCCCCGGCAGCATTATGTCGGAGCGCATGATGGAGAACGTGGAGGACCGGGCGCGGACCCAGGGCATCCCGGTGGAGGACGCGCTGGCCCAGCGCGCCGAGCAGACCGCCTTGAAGCGCATCGGCGAGCCCCGGGAACTGGCCTACCTGGTGGCCTTCCTGGCATCAGCCCGTTCCAGCTACATAACCGGCACGACCATGCTGGTGGACGGCGGTCTGGTGCGCTCGGTGATGTAGGCCCCGGATGAGTTCCCCATCAGGACGCCCGGCGGAGTTAATCACCGCTGAACAGTTCCGGCTACGTGCTGGAAGCGGCGTTGAAAGCCCGCATCTGTGATACGCTGGAATGGGCCGGATTTCCGAAACGCGGGGAGACGGGGTATCAATTGGCAAGGCCCATGATGGTTCACGACTTGGCGCTGCTGCTGCATTACTCCGGTCGAGAATCTTTGGTACTGTCTCAATTGCATACGGAATGGAGCAGCGTCGTAGCAAGTTGGACGACCGAAGTTAGGTATGAGGCCAATCAAAGCGTCGCCAGGGAAACGGCAGAACGGCGGCTCGCAAACGTGGAACGAATCCGGAGAGTACTATGATCGGATTTTCGAGACCCCCCATTGAGAAAATGGAGGCGTACGCCAACGCGTTAGTTGCCGAGCGCGGCCCGGTTGAACTACTGATGGCGGAGCTGGGCCGTCCGGAAATCCAATGGGATCCTTACGAGCTGCCAACACGTCCGACTTGGGAACTGACACTGGCCGCCTCTTGGGCCGACGACCTGATTCCGAATGGGCGACCGTCTCTTCGGACATTACTGCCCGGATGGCCAAACGATCCCGGCGACCCCTGCTCAATGACCGTCCACATCTTGCCCAGTGATGGCCCTGACATTGCTGACCTGCTGTTTTTCATAGCGGGACAAACCCGCCGCCATCCCGAGCTGGTGGACATCGATTTGCCCAGCCGCTATTTCCGCCGCGCCTACGTCATCGCTCACCGCAAGGCCGGCATCGGCGGGAAACTCATCGGCGCGGCGCCGGCCGCTGCCGACTAGCGCGACGCTGCGCTATGGCGACATCTCGCCCGACGCCCCCACCGGAGCCGGCCACGGCCGAGGAATATGTGGAGCGCGGCAACCGCTACAGCCGCAACGGGGTGTACGAGCGCGCCATCGCCGACTATACCGCCGCCATTGAGCTGGACGCCGCCTGCGCCGACGCCTGGTTCAACCGGGGCGTGTCCTGGTACGAGGTGGGCGACTATTCTCAGTCCATCGCCGATCTCACCGAGGCCATCCGCCTGGACCCCAACGACGACAATTACTACTCCCGCCGTTCCCTGTCCTACCTCTTCAACGACCAGCCCGACGCGGCCCAGGCCGACATGGACGCCAGCGAGGAGATACGACTGCGGGCGTGGGAATGATTCCTAACGCCGTGTCGCCAGGGGGGCTAAACGGCCTCTCCTGCCTCCGCAGCCCCAACCCCATCTTCATCCTCTGCCCAGTCATCGTCATCATCGTAGCTCGCGTCGCGGCCCTCATCTTCCATGGGGGGATGCAGGGGCAGGTCGATAATCATTTCGGTGAACTCGCCCGGCTCCGATGTCACCAGGATTTCCCCGCCGTGGCGGCGGACGATATCGTTGCAGATTGACAGGCCCAGCCCGGTGCCTTTGTCGGTAGGCTTGGTGGTGTAGAAGGGGTTGAACATCTTTTCGATGACTTCCGGCGGCATTCCGGTTCCATTGTCCCGGATGCGTACTTCGATACGCTCCTCGCGGCGCCGGGTGGTCAGCAGCAGGGTGGGCATATAATCGCTGCCCGGTTCCGACTCCGCCAGTTTCAAGCGTTTTTCGTTGGTGGCGTAGCAGCCGTTGTTGACAATATTGAGGAAGACCCGGCCCACGTCCTGGGGATTGACTTCGATTTCCTCCATATCAGGGTCAAAGTCGTACTGAAGGTCCAGTTGGAAGTTGGAATCGGTAGCCCGGGCGCTGTGGTAGGCCAGGCGGGCGTGTTCGTCCAGCAGGCTGTTGATATTGGTGGGCTGGTGTCCAACGGATTCCCGGCTCATCATCAGCATATCATGGACGATGCGGTTGGCCCGGTCGCCGTGGTTCTGGATACGTTCCAGGTTGCCGCTCAGTTCGCTGAAAATCTCATCCAGCAGTTCCCGCTGTTCTTCGTCAAGGGCCCCGTCTTCGCTCTCTTCGATGGTCTCCTTCATCTCTTCCAGCAACTCTTCGGAAACCTCGGAGAAGTTCTTGACGAAGTTCAGCGGGTTCCTGATTTCGTGGGCCACGCCGGCGGTGAGTTCGCCCAGGGCGGCCAGTTTTTCCCGCATCACAATCTGATCCTGGGCGGTGTTGAGGTCGGACATAGCCTGCTCAAGGTCGTTGTTGGTGCGCTCAAGTTCATCGTTCTTGCCCTGGAGTTCCTCCGCCAGCTGATCAACCAGGTTCAGGCGCTGCACTTCCAGGGCGTGGCGGCGGAAGACCTCCAGGGCCGCGGCCATGTCGGCCACTTCGTCCCGCCCGGTAATTTCGGCCCGGGCCTCCAGGTCGCCGCCAGCCATGCGGCGCATCCAGTTGGACAGCATGGCCAGGCGTCGCAGCAGGACACGCCCGACGAAGAGCCAGGCAATGAGCGCCGCGCCGGCGACGCTGACCGCGGTGATCCCCAGCAGCAGGGTCCTCCCCGTGAAAATCGCCTGGTCGGAGGCCGCGGTGGCGGCGGCGGCTCGGGCCTGAGCGGTATTGACCAGCACGTCCACCTCCCCGACCAGGAGAGCGGCGATCCCATGGTTGCTGGCCAGAAGCTCCAGCTGCCTCCCTTCCAATTGCAACTCGCGGGTACGCAAGTCAAACAGGCCAAGTTTTTCGATGGCAGCTAGCTCCAGGCCCTCTGCGCCGTCCCAGGTCCCTTCGCCCAATGCCTGAAGGCGGTCGAACGTCGGAACTAGTTCGTCGTACAACGGCGAGTCGGGCAACGGCGAGTCGGGCAACGGCGAGTCGGGCAAACTGTACAGGTTGCGCTTGATATGGCCTATCGAGGACTCGAACCGTTCCCGCATCGGCTCAATCAAGGCGGCTTCGGAAACCGTGGATGCGCTGGCCAGCAGCTGTACGGCAATGTTGGCGTTTTCTTGAAGTTCGGACAGATAATGGAGATGCGCCAACTCGTTTGCCGACAAGTGCTCCGACGGCGGCGCCGGCGCCGCCCCCAATTTCCGGTACCCGGTGCGGGTGTAAAAGAGCTGGTCGTCAATCGCCGGTACAATCACGCGGTCCAGGTCGAATCGTAAATCCGCCAGCTCCCGGCGCAAGTCCGCGGACTGGTCGATGAGCCGGAACTGCTCCCACATACTGTTCTCAACGGCATTGATGTTGGTAACCAGGGTGTTGGAGTGGCTGCGGATCCGCTCGACCTGTTCCGCATCGCCGCCGCGCTCGGACAGGAAATACAATTGCTCGGCAAACCGGGCGAAGGTTCTTCCAATCTGGCCGCTGATGCGTTCCACGTCGGCCGGCGCCGCGGCGGCGGAAAGGCCGGTGGCGGCGGCCACCAGTTCACCGCTGTGCTGGGCCACGGCGAAGGCCGCCGCGATCTCGGGCACGCTGCCTTCGTTGACCCGGCTCTGGGCGTCGCCAACCCGGTCGAAAGAGAACCACCCCACCAGGCTGGCCGCCACGGTGAGGAACACGGCGGCTCCGATGCCCAGATAGAGCTGGGAGGAGATACGGTAGCGGAGCTCAAGCAGCTCGGACAGTTTTTGCGTCATCGGTCTTTACCCGGCAAAGTCTCAATGGGAACGTGATTGCCGTCAGGCCCTATCATAGTCAGAAATACGGTGTCGGAACCCTGGTTGTCGTTTCCGCCATCATAATGCAGCCGGAAGCCGTCCAGATCGATGTACTCCGCCCGCTGGAGACTGCCCAGAAAGCAATCGCGGCTGATCTCTCGCCCGCACAACTCCAGCGTGGCGATGGCGAGGCGTCCGGTCAGATAGCCTTCCAGAGAAACAAAACCGGGAACCTCCGCCGGGTCATATTCCCCCAGGGCGCGATGGTAGGCGGCGACGACCGGAATCGTGTCGTCATGGGGAAAGGGCGCCACCTGGGTTACGAAAACGCCCTCGCCCCCGGCCGGGTCCAGGCGGCCCAACTCTTCGGCCAGCGCGTTGCTGCCCACGAAGGAAATGGCGATGAACTCCCAGTCCATACCGATGTGGCGCGCCCAGGCGATGAGCGCCGCAATGGGCCGGTAGGCTCCCACCAGAATCACCGCCTGGGGACAGTCATCGGGACAGCCCCGGCGCAAGTCGAGCAGCCCGGTCTTCACCGCAGTGGTGTTGCGGGGATACAGCCCCTCGCCGGCCAACTCCATCCCCCGCCGTTCCAGCGCCGCCACCGTCCCGTTGTACCCGGCGCGACCGAAGGAATCGTCCTGGTACATCACCGCAATGCGCTCGATGCCCAGGTCGGTGGTGAGGCGCTCCACCATCTCCTCGGTTTCCTGGTTGTAGGAAGCCCGGAGATTGACCACCGTGGGAGACACGCCGGTGTCACGCAGGAAGGCGGCCCCGGTGAATGGCCCAACGTAGGGAACGCCCGATTTCGTAGCCACCGGAACCGCCGAGCGGGAGGTTGGCGTGCCCACGGCGCCGATGAGGGCAAAAACCGCTTCCTCCCCAATCAATTGCTTGGTGTTGGCGATGGCCAACTCCGGTTCATAGGTGTCGTCAATGGATGTCAACTCCAGAAGACGACCGTGAACTCCGCCGGCCTTATTGGCCTCCGCAAAGGCCGCCCGGATGCCCACGCGCATTCCAATGCCCAGTTCTCTGGCCGGGCCGCTGAAAGCCGCCGATTGACCAAACCGGATGCGGTCCTCAAAAACCCCCGGATCAGCCGCCCTGGCCGCCGGCGGCGCAGGGTTGCCCGGGTTCGGAACCGCTCCGGCCGGAGCCACGGCGGCCTCCGCCCCGGGGCGACAGCCGATGATGCCCAGGATTAGGGTGGTGATGATGACGCCGGCAATCCGTTGCAAACCAGGCGATTTCGTCAGAATCCGGGTATGCCCGATTTTGGGATCTTCGGGATTGCGTTCCCCCAATCCGGTCAATCTCATAATCTTGCTCATGCCTGGCCACTTTGTCATTGCGAGCGTAGCGGGGCAATCTCGCCGGCATAGCAACGGCCGTTCCGTCAAGGCTCTCGCAACAGAAAGTGGCGACCGGAACGCGATTCCATCGCCCGCCTGCGGCGAGCGTGGAATGACCGGTTGAAGGGGGTACGTATGAGCATAATCTTGGAAAATCCTGATTCCGACGGGTGGCCTCGGCCATTTCACCCGGCTTTGCGCTTGGTCATCGCCAAACGATTCATGCCGTCTTCCCGGCTGTAGCTCAACTCATCCATCATCGAGCGCACCAGGTGAACGCCCAGGCCGCCGATGGGCCGCTCGTCCAGCGGGGCGGAAATATCCGGTGTGGCCGGTTCAGCCAGCGGATTGAAGGGCCGCCCGTTGTCGGCAATTTCGATGGTTACCGTTTCGCCGTCGGAAGCCAGCGAAATCTCGATCTCCCCGGTGGCCCCGCTGTAATTCACGATATTGACGCCCAACTCTTCGAGCGCCAGGTTGAGCTTGAAAACCAGGTCGGGAGGCCAATTGTCCCGCTCGGCAAACTCCTCCACCGCCGCCGGAATCTGCTCCAACTGGCTGTGGTTGGGGGGGATTCTCAGAAACAACGGTTCAGTCATGGCCCGGACTCGGTGCGGCGGAAGATCAGGCAGGTGATGTCGTCGAACTGGGGAGCCGTTCCCGCGAAGTCATTCACCGCGCTGAAAACCGCCTGGGTGGCGGTTTTCGCCTCCGTGGGAGGGCTGGACGCAAAGACTTGCTGCAAACGGGGCAGTCCAAACTCTTCTTCCGAAGCGTTAACCGCCTCGGTGACGCCGTCAGTGTAGAAAACGATGGCATCGCCGGGAGCTATCGAGACCGTCTTCTCTGCATAGGCCATTTCGGGCGCCACTCCCAGCGCAATTCCATTGGTGCCCGGCAGGATCGAGGAACTGCCGTCAGAATGCACGATGAGCGGTTCGTTGTGCCCGCCGTTGGCGTAGGTCAGTTCCCCGTTGGTCGGGTCGTACACCGCGTAAAATAGCGTCACGAACATCATGGCGTCGTTGTCTTCGTACAACATGTCATTGACTTGCCGCAGCGTTTCCCCGGGCGGGTGGAGCCCCACAGCGGCGATCTTCAACAGGGTGCGGCTGGCCATCATAAAGAGCGCCGCCGGCACGCCTTTATCCGAAACGTCGGCTACGACGAGGCCGATGCAGCCGTTCCTCAGGTACACTACGTCAAAGAAGTCCCCGCCCACGTCCCGCGCCGGCATCATGCTGCCGTACATCTCATAGCCCGGTCTGTTGAGAAACTCGGTGGGCAGAATGGACTGCTGCATCTTGCTGGCGACGTCAAGCTCGTTTTGCAGGGCGATCAGACGGTCGCGGGATGATGTGGCCTCCCGCCAGGCCTCCAGGTTGTTGAGCGCGCGCTCAATGGTGATGCGCAGGTCTTCAAAGTCCACGGGCTTGGTTACGAAGTCAAAGGCGCCCAGGTTCATGGCGGCCCGTATGTTCTTCATATCGCCGTAGGCGGAAATGATCACCGCCTGCACGTCGGGCGCAACTTCCGGTATGTGGGAAAGCAACGCCAGGCCATCCATCTGGGGCATATTGATGTCCGACAGCACCATATCGATGTCGTCATCGTCGCCCAGAGCCTGGAGCGCCTCAACCCCGTTCTGGGCAAAACGGAATTCGTAACGACCCGACCGGATCGCCCGGCGCATCCGCTGCAAAACCAGCGGCTCAAGATCGGGCTCGTCGTCAACTACGAGAATGCGATACGGCCCTTGCGTTGCTACCATAGCCTCATCCCTGACAGCCGGCGGCTGCCCTCCCGATTAACGCAGAATGGCGAATTAGAGGCGACCGGCCGCCGGTCAGCTCTTGAGCGCGGCCAGGGCGTCCGTCTGAGAATTGTGAATAGCAATCACTTGGTCAAAACCGCTGATCTCAAAAACCTCGCGGACGGTTCCGGACAGGGCGCAAAGGGCGAAATTGGAGTTTTGCCGCTGCAAGGTCTTCGCGGTCTGCAAAATCACCCGCAAACCCGCGCTACTGATATAAGTAAGCTTTCCCATATCCAGGATCACTATCCGGTCGGTAGGTTCGATGGCAGCGTCCAGGTCCTCCAGGAACCGCTGGGCGTTGGTGCTATCCACTCGCTCCGCAGCCTGAATGATGAGAGTGCTTTCGTCCCTCTGGAAGTCAATTGCCATGTTGCCGTCTCCTGAATTGAGCGGGAAGGTGTGCAACCGATGCGCCGTTACCCGTTCCCTATCCTGGCTCATCTTATATTTTTGGATTGTATCACCGATTCGGGCTTTGTGTACCCGGTTTTCGCGCTCATGCGTACCCACTTTGCGCGCCGGTCACTGCGAGAATCCCGTCAGGCAATTCGCGGCAATCTCGTTGCCGCGATCACGGCTTTCCACGTCAAGCCCCGCTATGCTGACGCGATGGCCGCGCTTCGCTCGCAATGACAAAAGCGGATACCCGCGTGAGGGTTTGCGCGCTCGTGAGTACCCGCTTTGTTTGACAACCTCCACATGAAGTTCCGCCGCAAACCTCTGTACTACGGCTGGATTGTTGCCGGCGCGGCGGGAGCCATCGGGTTTGCCAATGCCGCCTCCGCCATATCCATACTGACCATATTCGTCGCTCCCATGTCCGACGAATTCGGCTGGAGCCGGACGGCCATCGCGGGGGCCACCACCGTCGGCGCAATCCTGGGGGCGGCTCTGGCTCCCTTCACCGGCCGGCTGGTGGACCGGGCCGGCTCCCGCATCGTCCTGGTCGTCAGCGGAACGGTCATCGCTCTGGCCTGCATCTATCTGTCCGCGATGCAGACCCTGCTGGGCTTCTACCTGGTCTTCACCGCGTCAAGGATCGCCGACCAGGGTGGCGTGAAAATAGGCGTGTCGGTCAGCATGGGGAAATGGTTCCAGCGTTACCGGGGCCGGGCCACCGGCCTGGCGTTTTTCGCCGAGACCGCCGGCGTCATCGTCCTGGCGCCGCTGACGCAACTGGTGATTGCCCTTTGGGGATGGCGTTCGGCATGGCAGGGACTGGGAGCGGTGATGTTCCTGGTGGGCGTCCTCCCCTGCGCCTGGTGGGTGCGCCGGCAGCCCGAGGACTTGGGACTGGCGGTCGATGGCGACCCGCTCAACGCCTCCGAAGGTTCAGACCGGCCCGCGCCGCGCCGCGCCGTCGTCGCAGAGCCATCGCTGACCCTGAGAGAAGCGGCCCAAAAGCCGGCCTTCTGGATGGCTCTGGGCGCGCTCTTCCTGGGCAGCGTTGCCACCGCCGGCCCGGGTCTCCATCTGATCCCCTACCTGACGGAGCGGGGCATTAACGTCACGGCGGCGGTTGCGGCCATCAGCGTCATGTCCATTTCGGGGGCTGTGGGCGCCTTGCTGGCCGGCGTGGCAGCAGACCGGGTGCATCCTCGGTGGGTGATCGTTTCCCTCTACCTGGTGAGCGCGGGGGCGCTGGTTCTGCTGGCAGCCACCGACACCATGCTCGAGACCTACTGCTACGCCATCTTGACCGGTCTCGCCAACACCGGCATCAACACCCTGGCTCCCCTGATGTGGGCCAGCGACTACGGGCGAGGTCACCTGGGGGCCATTCACGGCGTGGGCCGGGCCGCGCAAGTGCTGGGCTTCGCCGTCGGGCCGCTGGCCGCCGGCATGGCTTACGACGGCGCCGGCAGTTACCGGGAAGCCTTCCTGGCCATGGCCGGAATGACATTGCTAGCGGCGGCATTGCTGGCTGCCGCGAGAACCGGAATCCGCGTAGGTCAGCTTACCGGGCGGCGTTGACGTTCCTCAGAAAGTCCTCCGCCCCGATACGCAGCAGACCCCAGCCGGACACAGTGACAAAATTCGCTCCCAACCTGATGAACTCGGCGACGCCGGCCGTGTCCGCCGGGTTGTTGCCGCCCACGCCCACGTTCTTGCCGCCCGCCCGCACCCGGGGGATGACCTCGCTCATCACGCGGCGCACCTCGGCCACTCCGGGGTTGCCCATGCTCTGGCCCAGGTCGGACGCGGCTACGTGGAGCACGTCAGCCCCCGACACCTGCAAGATGTCGTCCAGGTTGCCCACGGCTTCAATATCCTCCACCATGGGGATCACCAGCACCTGGGAGTTGACCCATGAAGTCGCCTCGTCCCTGGTTACGCCGATGCCGTAGTCCTGGGCGCGACCTCCGCCCATGCCCCGGTAGCCCTCCGGATAGTAGCGGGCCGCCCGGGCGATGGCTGCCGCCTGCTCCCCGGTGTTCACGTGTGGCACGATGATGCCCTGCAACCCCCGGTCCAGGAACCGCAGTATGGTCTGGTCCGAGTGGTCGGGGATGCGGGCGATGGGCGTGATGCCAAAGGATTCGGCGGCGCGAACCATGTGCTCAACCTGGTCCAGGTTGGCCGGCCCGTGTTCGCAGTCGATCATCACGAAGTCGTAGCCCAGCGCCCCGAATATCTCCACCATGTCGGGAGCGTAGCGGGTGATGATCGCGCCGAAAACTACGCCGCCCTCGTTGAGCTTGGCCTTGGTGGTGTTGGTGCGCATGAGAAGGTTCCTCTCTTGGGGTAGGTTGGGTCTCGCCGGTGGTTGCTCGGTATCGGTGGTTGCTCGGTATCGGTGGTTGCTCGGTATCGATGGTGGTTTGGCTGGCGCGCGTCAGGCGGCTGGAACCGCCTCGAGCTTTTCCAGCAGACGCTCCACGTTGTAGAGAGCCTCGTCGATGTCTTGCGCCGCCATCTGATCCTCGCAGAAGTTTTCGTGGAGCAGGCTGGCGCTCCCGAACAGGAGGTAAATCTCCCGGTCCCCGGTCTCCGCGCGCAAGCGGCTGGCGATCCGGAGGAAATGACGGTGCCGGCCGTGTTCCCAGCCGCGAGCTTCCGCGATGGCTTTCATCATCTGGGCGGCGGCGCCCCAACCCTTTTCGGACGCCTGTTGCCGGTCGCCCCGGGCCAGTTCGACACGGCTCTGATCCATCATCGACCGGCTGTTGGCTCGGTAGTCTGTTGTTGTCGACACGGTCGCTCTCCTTGCTTTCCCGGCTGGTCGGTCTGGGTCAGCCGCCCGATCAACCGCTACAGCGCGCCGTCGATAACCATGTCCAGCAGGGCCGGCTTGCCCGACGCTACCGCCCGGTCCACCGCCGGCTTGATTTCCGACGGGTCGGTGATCCGCTCGCCGTGGACGCCCATGCTGTTGGCGATGGCGGCCATGTCAAAAGGCGTCCCGAAGTCGGAGTAGAGCAGCCGCCCGCCCGACGTTTCGGGCAGCCCCAGCACGTCCTTCTGGTACACGTTGAAATTGGTCTTGAGCACCCGGTACATCCCGTTGTTGCAGATGACGAAAACGCACGGAATGTTGTCGTTGGCCGCCGTCCAGAGACCCTGAATGGTCATCATCGCGCTGCCGTCGCCGATGATGCCGAAAACGGGCCGGTCCGGATAGGCGCACTGGGTGCCCATTGTGGTGCCCATGCCACCGCCGATGGACTGGCCCCGGTAGCCCCGCAGGTCGCCGGGCCGTTGCCCCTGGAAGTAGTGCCGCATGACGCCCCGGTTGCTGATGGAGTCGTCCACCACCACCGCGTTGTCGGGAATGGCGGCGGACAGCTCGGCCATCATGCGGGCCGGCGTCATCGGCTTGTGGTCCCACTTCTCGGCGACGGATTCCTCAAAGGCCGCCCGGTTGTTGCGCTTTTCAGCAGCCACCGCCCGTTTGCGTTCCGCAATCTCTGCGAAGTCGCCCGGAGACAGCCGCTCCCGCAGCGCCGCCGCCAGGTCGGCAAGCCCCAACCGGCAATGGCTTACGATGCCCACGTCAGTGGGTTCGGAGCGCCCGATCTGCCCCGGGCTGGGGTCGATGTGGATCAACTTGGCGTCCCGCGGAAGTATCACGTCGCCCCAGTAGAACAGTTCCTCGAAGGGATCGCTGCCCACGGCCAGCGCCAGGTCAACCCCCTGCAACGCCTCCCGCTGTTCGGCGACCCGTAGCGACATCGCGCCCAGAAACTGCTCGTGGGTTGTCGGAAAGGCCACCTCCGCGCCCCGGGCCTGGTACACCGGCAGGCCCAGCAATTCGGCCACCTCTACCGCCGCGTCCACCGCGCCGTCCTCGGCGACCCGGTCGCCCACCAGCATCATCGGACGGCTGGCGTTGAGCAGCAGGGACGCCGCCTCGGCAATGCCCTCTGCGCTGGGCCGGGAGGTGTCGTACACCCGACGGGAGGGCGCGATGTTCATTTCGGCCATGCCCTCCAGGGCGTTGGAGGAGAAGCCGACGTACACCGGCCCCCTGGGGTGGCTGTTCGCCTCGTTGAAGGCGCGGCGCATGACGCTGGGTATCTGGTCGGGCAGGGTGAGTTCCACGGACCACTTGGTGACCGGGCGCGCCAGGTTGGCCAGGTCGGTCATGGTCTCGTTGACCTTGCGCGCGTCGTAGTTGGCGGAGGTCACCACCATGGGCGTGCCGGTGTTGAGCGCGTCCAGCATCAGAGCAATGCCGTTGGCCAGGCCGCTGTCCACGTGGAGGCTGACGAAGGAAGCCCGACCCGTGGCCCGCGCGTAGGCTTCGCCCATCCCCATGGCGACGCTCTCCTGCAAGGTCAGAATGTAGCGAAACTCAGGATAGTCGCCCAGCATATCAATGATGGGCCCCTCGCTGGTGCCGGGGTTGCCGAAGATGTACTCGACCCCTTCAGCCTTGAGCATCTCCAAAAGGGCCTGCTTTCCAGTCATCAGTTGCGACATCGGTTACTCCAAAATGGTGGACTGCCCGGATTGAGCGGTGGGCAGCTCGGTTTGTCGGGCAATTCTACAACATACGAAAATCGTCAATCCGCATCAGCTGTCAGCTCTCCTCCCCCTGTCGCAGCCGTTTCTCCAGCCGTTCCAGGGTGGCCCGCGCCGCCCGCAGTTCGCGCAACAGCTCTTCTTGCGACATAGGACCTTCCGGCTCTGCCGGCCGTTCCGCTTTGGCCTCGTCCAGGCTGTTGATGATGATGGCGATGAACAGGTTGATCACCACGAAAGTGCCTACCACTACGAAACTCACGAAATACACCCACGCCCACGACCGCTGTTCCATGGCCGCGTTCATAATCTGGGTCCAGTTGTCCAGGGTGGTAATGTTGAACAGAGTCAGCAGAGACCTTCCCAGGGTTCCCCAGTGGGCCGGATCGTGTTCGTGAAACAGATGGTATCCCATGATGGCGTAGATATACGCCACAATGCTCATAAGCGCTATGACGTGGCCCACGCTGGGAATGGAGCGCACCAGCGCCGCCACAATCAGCCGCAGGTCCCGGATTGCCGAAATCAGCCGCACCACCCGCAGCAGCCGCCCCAGCCGGGCGATCATCGCAAACTGGCCCGTGGCCGGCGCCAGGGCGAAGACGATGATCAGAAAGTCGAAAACGTTCCACCCGTCGCGGAAGTAGCGCAGCGGCCGGGGCCATAATGCCAGCAACTTGAGCGCCGCCTCCGCGATGAACACCCCCAGGGCGATGTCATTGCCCAGGTACAGCCAGTCGCCGTAGCGTCGGCTGATGGTGGATGAAGTCTCCAGCCCCAGCAGGATGCCGTTGGCGATGATGACGCCTATGATGAAATATTCAAACCAGGGGGAGTTGACCAGGCGGGCGGAGAAATCGACGAGTCGGTTCATGGCAGCGGACAACCCTAGGCGGGAATGTAGGAATCGGAATCGTATCAGAGGGCGCATCCCGTGCGTACCCGTTGTCAACCGCCAATCCGTGCTAGAATCCCGGCGAAGTCAAACTGTCGGACACTTTACCACGCTGGAGAAGGCGCCAACGTGAGCAGCGCCATAATCAACGGAATTGACCTGCACTACCGGAGCTACGGCGTGGGCGACGCCATCGTGTTCGCCCATGGCGCCGGCGGCACCCTGCTCAGCTGGTGGCAGCAGATACCCTCATTCCGGCTTTCGCCGCAGTGACGGGCATGGGATGGGATTTTAAGTGCGTAACTCCTGACCAACGGCAAACCCTTCGGCGTGGGCGATAACGTCGCCAAGGACATGGTAGTTTTTTACGACAAGGAAAACGCGCGCCAAGCGCTTGGGTTGTACATAGAATGCGCCGATAGAATGCGCCGAATTGGCGCTCAAGCCTTTCGTGGATGTGATCCTGGCGAAACATGGAGTGTCAAAGATTGGGACAAGTGAGTAGCTCGACAGATCTGGATCTGACCGCCGGCGTCAACGTCGCCCGGCAGAATGGCATTGCCACCCTGTCCATCGCTGGCCGCACCCACCTGAACCTGCTGGGGCCGGCCGTCTTCGAGGCGCTGCATCGGCGGGTTGTCGAATGCGGCGAAGCTGAAACGCTGCGCGCCATCGTGTTGCAGGGCGCCGGCGACCGGGCCTTCTCCGCCGGCGTTGACCTCCATGAGATGAAGGACCTCACGCCGCCCGCCGCCGAAGCGTTCATCCGCAGCCTGCATCGCGCCGCCCGCAGCCTGCTGGACGCGCCCCTGCCCGTGGTGGCGGCCATTCGCGGCCCCTGCCTGGGCGGCGCGTTGGAGCTGGCCCTGGCCGCCGACATTCGCATCGCCGCCAGCGACGCCATCATGGGCCTCCCCGAAGTGCGGGTCGGCTTGCCCTCGGTGATTGAAGCGTCGCTGTTGCCGCCCACCATCGGCCTGGGCCGCGCTCGGCGGATGCTGCTGACGGGAGAGACCGTCAACGCGGCGGAGGCCCGGCGCATCGGCCTGGTTGACGTAGTGGTTGACCCTGAAGCCTTGGCTGACGCGGCGATGGCGATGGCCGGGCAGTTCCAGGGCCTGAGCCGGCACATCCTCGCCGCGCAGAAAGACATCGTCGCCAGGTGGCTGGAACTGGGCGAAGCGGATTCCGCGGAATACACCATCAAAACCTTCGCTCTCTGTTTCGCCACACCGTACCCACATGAGGCGATGACCGCCTTTCTGGAGAAACGCCCGCCCCGATTTGATACGCAGGAGTAGCAAAATGACCGCAGGAACCGAACTGTTTCACATCATGCGCACCACCCGCGCCATGCGCCGGCTCAAGCCCGACCCGGTTCCTGATGAGCTGATCCAGCGCATCCTCCAGGCCGGACAGTGGGCGGCCAACGGCGGGGCCAACCAACGCTGGCGGTTCCTCGTCGTCAAGGACCGGAGCATCAAGGAGCGGGTGCAGCAGTGGTATCAGAAAGCCTTTGATGAGGTGGTCGGCCCGCGCTATCGCAACGCCGCGCCGCCTCCCGGCTCCAGCCCGGGCCGCTATCGCCGCCAGCACGATGCCGTCGCCTACCTCACCGAGCGCTACCATGAGGCTCCGGTGTGGATCGTGGCCTGCCAGGACGACGGCGCGGAGACGCCCACCCGCTCCGCCGGCGCGTCCATCTACCCCGCCGTCCAGAATATGCTGCTGGCCGCCCGCGCCCTGGGCCTGGGCGCAACCCTCACCAGCCGCCACCTGCGCCACGAAAAGGAAGTCGAGGCGATACTTGGCCTGCCCCCCGGCGTCCATTCCTACGCCATCCTGCCCATCGGCTATCCCATGGGCAACTTCGGCCCCGTCCGCCGCGGCCCCCTGGCCGACGTGGTGTACCTGGACCAGTGGGGCGAACGATACTTGGATGAATAGACCACCCGTACCCGCTTTGTCATTGCGAGGCCGGAATCCAGTGCCCGAAATCGTTGCCCATCGTCTGATTCTTTCATGTTCCGACTTCTGGACTCCGGCTTTCGCCGCAGTGCCGGGCCTGGGATTTTAAGTGCGCAACTCCTCTGACAGTTTGCAGAAAGTGGGTACGTATGAGGCCGGGCCAACCCTTGCGCTTCCCCGTCTCGAAGCTTTTATCCTTCCGCTATCAGGCCGGCGGCCCGCAGCGCGTCGCGGAGCGCGTCGCCGGAGATAGCATGACTGGCAGTCCATCCACTATCCGGCCGGCCCGCCGTGCCCCGGGTCCACACCACCAGCACGCCCGTTTCCTCGTCAGTCTCCCCGGACACGGTGGCGCGTTCGATCTGCGTTCTGGACACCATCCCCCACTCCTCGGTAGAGAACATGAGCCGTTGGTCGCTGGTGGGCGCTGGTTCGGGCATTAGGGGTCTCCTGCATGAAATGCCGGCGCAATTTCCACGAAATAACACCCGGCCCCACCCTCAGACTCTTGATCGTCCCGCGTTTGGCGCCGGGCGGAAATGCCGTTCCATGTTGACCGGCCAACTATATCACGGGAAACCTTGCCCGCCGGCTTCCGCCGGCGGCGCGGATAGATAAAGGTTGACGCGCATCTCCGAAGGACTGCATACTCCCTCCCGCCAGCCAACTCGGCTTGAGACCCGCGCCACTGCAGCGGAGGTGAACCATGGCAGGACCCTGTACCGGCCTGACCGTCCTGGATTTCTCATTGGGTATGCCGGGCGCTCTCTGCACCCTGGTAATGGCCGACTACGGAGCCGATGTCATCAAGGTTGAACCCCCCGGCGGAGACCCTTTCCGCTTTCAGCCGGCCTGGATTTCCTGGAACCGGGGCAAGAAAGGCATCGTGCTGGACCTCAAAACTGCGCCCGGCCGCGCGCAAGCCGCCCAACTGGCCGCCGGGGCCGATGTTCTCGTGGAGTCCTTCCGCCCCGGAGACATGGACGAATGGGGGTTGGGCTATGACGCCCTGTCGCAACTTTATCCCCGGTTGATCTACTGCTCCATCACGGGCTTTGGGCAAAAGGGCCCGCTGCGCCGGGCCAAAGGTTACGAGGGCGTCGTTGCCGCCAAAGCCGGCCGGATGCTCAACCTGGCGGGGCTGCCCAACCGGGAAGGCCCGGTGTACTCAGCCGTGCGCACCGGCAGCTGGCACGCCAGCCAGGCCGCCGTGCGGGGCATCCTGGGCGCCCTCCGGGTGCGCGACCAGTGCGCCCGTG
Source organism: uncultured Dehalococcoidia bacterium (assembly GCA_964347975.1). Taxonomy (GTDB): domain Bacteria; phylum Chloroflexota; class Dehalococcoidia; order Lucifugimonadales; family UBA3495; genus Bin87. The sequence continues at coordinate 20,607 of CAYGAY010000023.1, read as the reverse complement.
GCCAATGGGTCCAGACCAGCATCGTCCAGGCCCTGGCTTCTCCCCACGACAACAACGTCGGCGACGGCGGACTGGTGAATATGCAGCTCCGCCGCCGGGACCCCCAGCGGTTCCCGGCAAGGCCCCGCGGCCGCGGCCTCTCCTCCATCGGATACGTTCCCGTGCGAACCCGCGACGGAACCTGGCTCCAGCACGCCAATCAGCGGGTCCCCCACATCCAGGGACATCTCAAAGCCATTGGCCTGGGGCATCTGCTCGCCGATGAGCGGTTCGAGAGAGTCCCCGCCCTGAACTTTGAAAACCAGGAACTCCTGCGTCGGGAAATCCTGGAACGGCAGCTGGAGAAAACCGCCGGCGAATGGATGGAAATCTACCTCCAGGACGGCAACATCGCCGCCGAACCCTATCGCACCAGCGTCCAGGCCATGACGCATCCCGCCGTGGTCTCCAACGGCGCCGTGACCACCATCAACGATCCGCGCGTTGGCCCGATGCGCACCCTTTCCCCCCTCGTCGACCTGAAGGAAACCCCGGGCGAGCCCAGCGGCCCGGCCCCCGGCGTGGGCCAGCACAACGCTGCGGTTCTGGAACGTCTGGGACAGCAAACTGCGTCATCACACAGCGGCTCGCCGGAGGCCAACGGCTCGGTTGCGCCAGCCCACCCTCTGTCCGGTATCACCGTCCTGGACCTGGCGACAATCCAGGCCGGGCCTTACGGCGCCGCCCTGTTGGCGGACCTTGGGGCGCGGGTCATCAAGGTCGATGCCACTGACCGGCGATTGGATGAGGGGCGGCGTTCCACCGCTCAGGCCATGGCCGACGCGCGTACCTACGCCGGCAAGGAGGGCATTCAGATCGACCTTCAGACCCCCCAGGGCAAGGAGATCATCCACCGGCTCATCGCCCAGGCCGACGTCCTCGCCCATAACTTCCGCCTCGGCGTTCCCGAGCGTCTCCAGATCGATTGGGAGACCTGCCGGAAAATCAATCCCCGCCTGGTCCATGTCTGGATGGGCACCTACGGCGAACATGGAGAGCATTCCCGCCGGCCGGGCGCGCACCCCATTCCCGGCGCCATCATGGGCGGAGCCATGCGGCAGATGGGCCAGGGCATGCCCCCGCCTCCGGAGCAGATCCTCGACATTGAGGAGGCGGTTGAGGCGACCCGCTGGATCATGAAATCCAACTGGGGGCCCGACCAGAACACCTCCCCGGTCGTTGCCACCGCCATCCTTTTGGGCCTCCGGGCGCGCGAAGCCACCGGCCAAGGCCAGCCCGTCCACGTCACCATGCTCAACGCCAACGCCTGGACCAATGCCGATGAATATTTCGACTACGACGACCGCCCGCCCATCGCCCGGCCCGACGAAGAGCTACTCGGCCTCCATGCCCTGTACCGTCTCTATCGCTGCCGGGAAGGTTGGGTGTTCCTCGCGTGTTTGTTCCCGGACGAGTGGGAGGCATTCTGCCGCGCCGTGCAACGGGACGAACTCCTGGCCGACCCCCGCTTTGCCACTCCGGAAGCGCGGCAGGCCAACGATGCAGCTCTGATCGCCGAGCTCTCGGAAATCTTCGCCGCAGGCGTCGCTGCCGAATGGGAAGCGTTGCTGATCGGAGCGGACGTCGGCTGCGTCCAGGCCGACGAAGCCCTGGAGGGAGATTTTTACGCCGACCATCCCCACGCCAGGGCCAATGACCTCAGCGTCGAGGTGGATCATCCCTACGTCGGAAAATACCGCCGCTACGGCGGTTTAGTCGAATTCTCCCTTACTCCGGGCATTTACCGAACCTCCATCCAAATCGGGCAGCACACCAGGCCCATCCTGCGGGAACTCGGCTACGACGACGGGCAAATCGACGACTTTGGCTCCCGGGGCATCGTCCAGTGGGCGGCCCCCGAGGTGGGCGGCCAACCCTAGGCGCGTAACCTCATCCGCCTCCAATTCGCGAAGAGAGGCCATACTTGGCAATACTGGTCAGTTTCGATATAGACGGCACCCTGGAAGCCGGCGACCCGCCCGGGCCGGTCACCATGAGCATGGTCCGGAAGGCCCAGGCCCACGGGTGCATTATCGGCAGCTCCTCCGACCGTCCGCTGCCGGTGCAGCAGGCCATCTGGCGCCGTTACGGAATCGAGGTGAGCTTTACCTCGCACAAGCAAGAACTCGTGGATGTCAAGTCCCGCTTTCCCGCCGAAGCGCATTACCATATCGGCGATACGGACCTGGACCGCCAGCTTGCCCTGGCCGCCGGGTTCCGTTTCGTGTGGATGGATGATGGACACGCCGAGCCCTGGCTCAACGGGCCGCCGGACCCGCACTAGGCGCCCTTTTCTCGGGCATTTTCATTGAATATAATCCTCCCATGAACTCTGGACAAACACCCCCCTGCCGACCAAAATGACGAGCGCGGAATGTCGGACGACCAACAACACGTTCAACGACACTCCGCGCCCCGCTACAGGAGGAACCTTTTGGGCGTCGTTACCGTCACCATTCAGGTCGGCGACCCGCATGGCGAACAATTCGAGGAACTCGACGTCACCGTGGACACCGGCTCAACCTACGCCGCAGTACCACGGGCAACCCTCGAACGCCTCGGAACCCCGATTGATCGTTCAATGCCATCAAAGACCGCCGACGGCAGGATCGTCCCGGTCGACGTCGGCGAAACCACCATCAGACTCGAGGGGCTGCAATTCCACACCCCCGTCATATTCGCCGAAGCGGGCGAGCCCAGTCTGCTCGGCGTGGTCGCCCTCGAACCGGCCGCCCTGGTCGTGGACCCGGTAGAAGGCCGCCTCATGCCCACGCACCTCCTCCGCTACTGACCGCACAAAACGGGAGGCAAAACCATGTCAACGATCCCAGGGCTGGAGAGACCCGCCCCGGTTCCCAACGACCTGACCCGGCCCTTCTGGGACGCCTGCAACGAGCGCCGCCTGGTCCTGCAAAACTGCGCCGCCTGCGCTCGCCTGCACTACCCGCCGGCCCTGCGGTGCGACCTGTGTGGTTCGGCCGACAACCTGGAGTGGAAAGAGGTGGCCGGCAAGGGACACATCGACGTGTACATGGTGATACGCGACTCCCGCATCCGGGGGTTCCGGTCGGCGCAGCCCATCAACTTCGCGGTGATTACACTGGACGAGGACCCGGGCATCAACTTCCTCTCCAACCTTCCGGGCACTCCACCGGGCGATGTCCCCGTTGGCGCCCCGGTGGAACTGATATTTGAAGAAACAAGCAGCGGCCAGTTGATCCACGAGTGGCGCGTGGTCGCCTAGACCACTCCGGTACTGTGGACACGTTCCGCGTCAAAAGAGCGCATAAGGGGGCTGATATGGTTAGTAACCGGGGTTGGATGAGAGATCGGGAAGGCTTGGGACTCTGGGAACACCGGGGCCAGGTCGCCGTTGTAGGCTGGGGACAGTCCCACATCGACCGCCGCTGGGACGGCGTCGCCATGGACCGCAGCTGCGGCGGTTTGAGCAAGGAGGCTTGCCTGAAGGCCATCGCCGACGCGGGCCTGGCGCTGGACGACATCGACGGACTGATTACCAGTCCCGAAACCCGCGCCGAGCAAACCTGGGCCCCCCGTCCCTATTTCGACCCGCCCTACGACACCGAAGACGGCCTCACCTACGCTTCGGCGGATTGGATACAGCGGGAGCTCGGGCTGAAGAACGTAAAGTATCTCAAGTCCGACGCGCCCTACATCGGCCCGATGATGGGACTGGCCGCCCAGGCGGTCGGTGACGGGTTGTGCGAAACCGCGCTGGTTTGGTATCCCATGGTCAACCTCGCCGGACGGTACGGCCACAACAATCCGGCGAACAACAGCGAGGAGGCTCCCGGCCCCAGCGCCTTCACCCTGCCCTGGGGTTACCAGAGCGGCGCAATGTTCAACAACCTGGTGATCTTCCAGCAGTATTGCAAAAAATACGGCAAGTCCCACGACGGCCTGGCCCCCCTCTGCTTGAACCTGCGCCGCAACGGCCTGCTGACCCCCTGGAGCTACTACGCCCTCCATGAGCCGTATCAGCTCACCCGCGAGGACTACCTGAACGGGCGCGTCATCGAGGAACCGCTGGTGATCTATGACTGCGACCGGCCGGTCAATACCTGCGCCGCTTTCATCTTCACCACCGCCGAGCGCGCCCGGGACCTGCGGCAAAAGCCGGTTTACGTCCTCAACCACTCTCAAACCGGCGGCCGGGGCCGCAGCACCATGTCCACGCTGGAGGAGCATCAGGAGGCCGTCGCCAGCCTGGCCCGCCGGATGTGGGAGGGCTCCGGCCTGGGCCCCGGTGATGTCGATATTTTCAACCCTTACGACGGCTACCTCACCTTCACGCAGCAATTCCTGGAGGGTTTCCAGTGGCACGGCGTCAAGCTGGGCGAAGCCCACGACTTCTATGCCGACGACATCAGGGTTGAAGGCCCCCATCCTTTCATGTCCAGTGGCGGAAACAACGGAACCGGGCGGACGCGAGCCTGTCTATTCTCCGACAGCCTCGAACAACTTCGGGGAACCGCCGGCGCCCGGCAGGTAACCGTGCGGGCCGATACGGCCCTCGCCGGCTGCAATACCCCCGACAGCAACGGCTTCATAATGCTCAGCAAGCATCCCAGCTAGCGCCTCACGCCTACCCGCTTTTAACCTGTCATTCCATCGCCCGCCTGCGGCGGGCGATGGAACCTCGTTCCGGCGGTCGCCACTTTCTGTTGTGAGAGCCAGCGCCTGTTGACAAATATCGTCATTCCCGAAACCCCAGGAGCTCAGCGCCCAACTCTACGCCTTTAGCCTGGGCCAGCGCTTTGAAGTCGCCATACTCCTTCGGGTCAACCAGGGTCATCATCGCTATGCGGTTCAGTTCCGTCCTGGCGGCGGACTGCCCCCGCGGCGGCGCGGCATCCCGGAGCGGATAGAAACCCAGGTTCGTCAGAAACCGGCTCTGTAGGCTGTAGCCCACCGTGGCCAGTCCATGCCGCTCGCCCGCCTGCCGGAGCGAGGTGAAGTCCACCAGGCAGGTGATGTCCTGTTCCCCGATGTGCTGGTACGGGTCTCCCCCAGCCAGATGCCGGCGGTAACACATCAGCGTCCCCTGGGCGTTCCGGAGCGCGTAAAGGTCATTCGCCGGTTCACCGTAGTCGATGGTCAGGACAAACCCCCGGTCCAGGGCCATGGCAAGCTGGCTCGTCCAGTCCTCTATATCCAGGTTCACCTCTCCCCGATACCCTTCCGGCAAGGATAAGCCCAGGCCGGTCAGCCTCTTCTCGATGCCGGGCGTAGCTGGCTCGTCCAGAACTTCCGTGAGATTTCCGCCGGACAACGTGACGAACACTTCCTTCACCCTTCCACCCTGGATCGCGAACCGGTGAACCGGAAAGTTATCGATCAACTCGTTGCACAGGATACAGCCAGTCACGTTGCGGAACGCCCGGAGCCCGTCGGTTTTAACTCGGTGGATCCCCCATGGCCCGTCCCGACGGCTTGGGGATGGCAGACCGCGCGTCCCGTCGCCGCGGTCAACCGTGTGGTCCAGCCACGGGAGCGGCGGCCCCGGCTGGTAGTCCGCGGCGACGTAACAAAGCGCCTGGGCGAATCGGGGCGCCGTCCGGCGGCCGGCATCCACGATGGACTGGGCCAGGACTCCATCGCCGGAACCCACCTCGATCACATGGAAAACCGCCGGGGCTCCCAGGATGCGCCACATCTGCTCCAGCTGTCGCGCGATCAGGGCGCCGAAAACCGGATGACTCGTGGATGCGGTGCCGAAGTGCGCGCTGATCCGGTTGCCCCGGGCAGAATAAAAGCCTCCATTGGGCGAGTAAAGGCAGGCTTCCATGAACCGGGCAAACGTAATTCGCCCATCCTTCCGGATTAGCTCCCTGATCTCCCCGTCAACCGCCGCGCGCGCCGTCATCTCTCAGAACCTCGAAGATACCCCAACTCCCAATCATACCCGGCAACGGCAACCCCGTGCGGCGCTCATACGTATCCACTTTAACCTGTCATTCCACGCTCGCCGGAGGCGGGCGATGGAATCTCATTCTTGCAACGGCCCCAGCGGGCGGCAAACTTTCCGCCCAGCGAGTATAATTTCGACTAATCCGCTCCCTTCCCGGCGCCGGTTCCCCGGCCGCCGGAAAGGGACTTGACCCAGGTTTTCGCAGGAGGTACTTGCCATGGGCATTCAGATCAAGCGCGTTGGACACGTGGGCATCCTGGTTTCCGATTTTGAACGGTCTTTCGAGTTTTACACCAGGGTGCTGGGCTGCAAGGTGACTTCCCGTCGTCGCCGCCCCGACGGGTCGGAGACCGCCTTTCTGCGCTTTGACGAGACCCACCACGATTTCGTCATCGCCAGCGCCCCCGAAGGCGTGGATGTTTCCGAGAACGTTCCCGGCCCGGCCCGCCTGGTGCAGCAGGTGGCTTTTGAAGTGGAAAACCGCGACGAATTCATGAAGGCTCTGGCCCACATTCACACTCAAGGGGCCGAGATTGTCAGCGGCCCGCTGACCCACGGCATTGAGGCCGGCGGCAACCTGGAAGGCAGCGGCAGCCGCTCCTTCTACTTCCTGGACCCGGACGGCAACCGGCTGGAAATCTTCTGCGACGGAATGAAAGTTCCCAACGGGGAGCAGTTTCCCCGGGCCGAATACGCCGACGCCATCCGGGATTTTATGGAGAAGCAGGCCGGTAGGGTCTGACAACTGAACAACGTCAGTTGACCTCGCCATCTCAGCGTTGCCGGGGCAACCACAAAGGCCGCCCCGGCTGCTGCTACCCTTGGCGAACGAACTTGTCAATGCCGGTGCCGTCGCTGAGGCCGACGTAGATGTCGCCTCGGGAGTCCACCCAGCTGCCGTGGCCGGGACCTCGGCAATCGAAGCGGGCCAGCACATTCCCGGAAGTGTCCACCACGCTTACCCTGGCCGAAGAGTCGTTGACGCTGCCCTCGCTGATCACAAGGTTCCCCTCGCTGTCCACCGAGATGTCCATGGGCCGCTGGATGTCCTCCCAGATGGCGATGAACTCGCCGTCCAGGTTGAACAGCTGCATCCGGTGGTTTTCCCGGTCGCAGAGGAAGATCGTGTCGTTGTGAATCAGCAGGCTGTGGGGAAGGTGAAAGTGCCCCGGCTCGCTCTTCCCCGGTTCTCCCCAGGACTGCTTGAGTTGACCGTCCCAGCTGAACCGGTGGACGCGGGCGTTGCGGTATCCGTCGGCCACGTACAGGTCGCCCGAGGGTGACGGTACCAGTTCGGTGGGGTAGTTGAACGGGCCGGCGGCCCGGGGGCAAAGGTCGCCCGGATTCTCGCAGCCGGTATCCGAATGGACGCCGTGGCGCCCCAGCATTTGGACCGGCTTGCCGTCAATGGTGTACACCAGGCACACCGAGTTGTCCCGGTCGGTCAGGTACACCGTGTCGTCCCCGTCAATATAGATGCCGTGAGCAAAGGAGAAGGCGCCGTTCCCCCAACTGTCCAGCAGGTTCCCGTCCCGGTCGAAGATGAGGATGGGCGGGTCCTTGCGCTGGAATGCGAACACCCGGTCCTCGGAGTCGGTGGCGATGGCGCTGACCATGGCGAAGGTGTCGTCCCCGGGCAGCTTCGCCCAGTTCTCCACCACTTCATAAGTGTACTTGCCGCTTCCTACCGTAGTCATGTTTCTGGCCTCCCGGTTGTTTGGACAGGATCCCATTGTTGGATAGTACCCCATTGTTGGACAGGACCCCATTGGTTGACGCCCCTATTGTAACGCCCGAAACGCTGCGATGTCGGCAACCCACCCCGCGCAGGACAACGCCGAAGCGCTCTGGTATCCTGCCCCGGCAGATTATCCGGGGAGAGCGACGCCCGCCCCGCGCCGTCAGAGGCATTACAGGCTGGTCATTTCCCCTATCCCGACCCGGAGGATACTCCCATGCCGGAAGCCAGGTTGACCGTCGGCAACGTCGAAATCCTGTCCCTGAACGACCAGGTAGCCACGCTGCCGCTCCGTGATGTCTTCCCGGAAGTTCCCCCCGCGGCGTGGGCGCCCTACCAGGAGCGCTATCCCGGCGGCTTCCGCGGCGACCACCTGCTGGCCCACTTCGAATGCTACCTCATCCGCTCCCAGGGTCAGACCATCCTGGTGGACACCGGCCTCGGCGGCGCGGCCACCAATCCCCACTCCATCGCGGCCATGGCCGGCGGCGCCGAAGGCCGGCTCTTGCAGGAACTGGAAGCGGCCGGCGTCAGCCCTGCCGACGTCAACACCGTCTTCTTCAGCCACCTTCACTTCGATCACGTCGGCTGGAACCTCACCCACGAGCCGGGCGCTCCGGTTCGCGCCACTTTCCCCAACGCCCGCTACCTGGCCCATCGCGCCGACTGGGAGGTATTCCAACACCCCGAGGTCATGGAACTCTTCCCGCCCCACTGGGACCAGACCCTTGGCCCCCTCCAGGACCTTGGCGCGCTGGACCTGCTGGACGGCGAGCGTCCGCTAACCGGCGAAATCACCGCCATTCACACCCCCGGCCACACCCCGGGCTCCATGAGCCTGGCCATCGTATCCGGTGGACAGCGCGCCTACATCCTCGGCGACGTTTTCCACGGCCCGGCCCAGGTCACCGAAACTTCCTGGAAGTTCAGCTTTGACATGGACGCCGACCAGGGCGCGGCCACCCGCGCCGCCATCATCGAGCGCGCCGAGTCCGAGGACGCCATCATGGCAATCTGCCACCACGGCGGCTTCGGCCGCGTAGTCCGCGCCGCGGGTCGCCGCTACTGGCAGCTGGTCTCCTAATTCAACGTACCTGAACTGCGAAGCAAAAGCATGACCAACGTTACCGTCTGGCGGACGCGGATGTCCCACGCCCTGCCCTTCTATTACGGCTGGGTAATCGTGGGCAACGGGGTGGCGGTGAGCCTGTCCACCCGCACCGTAATGGCGGTGGCGACCCTTTCCGTATTCGTCGTTCCCATGACCCAATCCATGGGCTGGTCGGTGGGGATGTTCTCCGGGGCGGTCAGCCTGGGCGGCCTGGTCGCCGTCTTCGTTTCCCCCATCGTGGGGAGATGGCTGGACCGGTACGGGGCCGGAGTCATCCTCGGGGCCGGTTCACTTGCCACCGGCGCAGTGGCGATTGGGCTGGCCTTCGTTGCCCATCCCCTGGCCTTCTATTTTCTGTACGTTCCGGGGCGGATGATCTTCTCCGGACCCTTGGAAATGGGACTGCCCACGGCCATCAGCAACTGGTTCGTCCGCCGGCGTCCCCTGGGACTGGCCGTGGACGCCCTCGCCAAGGGGGCCGGCCTGGCCATCGTGCCCTGGGCAATGCAGCTCATCATCACCGGATATGACTGGCGAACGGCGTGGCTTGCCCTGGGGATTCTCACCTTTGCCCTGGGGGTTGTTCCTTCCCTGTTGCTGGTGGCGCGGCGGCCGGAAGATCTGGGCCTGGAACCCGACCCGGCGCCGGCCCGGGCAGACCCCGCCCACCGGGGTTCCGAGGCAGCCCAAAGTTCCGGCAACTCGGGCAACTTCGCCGAGGCCAACTTCACGGTGCGGCAGGCCCTGCGCACCCGGGCCTTCTGGATCCTGGCAATCTTTTCCGGCGCCAGCATGATGGTCCAGGCCGGGGTGAGCCTGCACCAGGTCTCCCACTACATCAACCTGGGAATTGACCCGCGTTTCGCCGCCATCAGTGCCAGCGCCTTCGCCCTGGCCCAAATGCCGGCCAGCCTCTTCTGGGCGGCCCTGGCCCGGCGGACGCCCATCCGATTCCTGATGACGGCAGCATCCTGCGTCGTGGCCCTGGCCGCCGTCGGGACGGTGCTGAGCGACTGGCTGCTGCCGGAGCTGATCTCGGCCGCGGGAGTCGGGTTCGGCGTGGGTGGTCTGCACCTGCTCATCCGGCTGGTGTGGGCGGACTACTACGGGCGGCAGAACCTGGGCACAATCCGCGGGCTCACCATGTCAGTGCAGGTGGGCGGCCAGGCCCTGGGGCCGGTGATCGCCGGGTTCATGTTCGACTACTTCGACAGCTACCGAACCCCCTTCACCTGCTTCGCCGTAGCAGTGTTCCTGGCCGGCCTCATGGCCCTGGCGGCCAAACCGCCCCAGGCCCCGCCCCCGCCGCCTCGGTAGCGGCCGGGAGCCCTTATTGCGCGATGGCGGACGCGGGAGTCGGCCGGAAATTACGGGAGCCCATCCGCAGAGTTAGCCAACATTGTCGTCGTCTCCCCACACTCGAATTTCTCCGGCGTTCCCATCTAAACATTTAAACATTCTGGCGCGGCAAGACCGCCATAACAGCCGCCAGACTAACGGCGACCGGCATCGCCCATGGGGTAAAATCGCCCCATGTCCACCGTTCCCGCCGGCCGTCGGCTCACCCCGGTACGCCGGCAGTACCTCACCATTAAGCACTCCTACCCGGACGCCATCCTGCTGTTCCGGATGGGCGATTTCTACGAGTGCTTTGACGATGACGCCCACACCCTGGCGTCGGCCTTGGAAATCGCCCTTACCTCCCGTCCGATGGGCAAGGGCAACATCGTGCCGCTGGCCGGCGTCCCCGCGGTCTCCCTGGACGCCAACCTGGCCCGCCTCATCAAGCAAGGCTACAAGGTAGCCATCTGTGAACAGCTCAGCGATCCCGCCACCTCAAAAGGACTCGTCGAGCGCGGCGTCGTCCGCGTGGTCACTCCCGGCACCGTGCTGGAAGCCGCCCTGCTGGACAATCGCGCCAACAACTACCTGGCCGCCGTTTGCCAGGACGGTGAGCAGGCCGGCATCGCCTACGTTGACGTCACCACCGGCGAGTTCGCCGTCTCCCAAATCCCTGTCGACCGCCTGTCGCCGGAGCTGGCCCGGCTGCAACCCTCGGAATTGCTGACTCCGGACGACGAAACCCTGCCGGACTTTGCCGGCGCTAACGGCAACGCGATCCCGACGACCGCCCTGGACGCCGCCGCTTTCAACCAGGACGTCGCTCAACGCAGCCTTTTGGAGTATTACGGCGTCCTTTCGCTGGAAGCCTACGGCATCGCATCCCTGCCCCTGGCGGTGCGGGCCGCCGGCGCTATCGTTGACTACCTGCGCTACACCTACCAGGGCGAGCGGCCCACGCTGGCCCCGCCGGCCGCGTACAACACGGCATCGTACATGACCCTGGACCCGCAGACCCGGCGCAACCTCGAACTGTTCACCGCCGGCCGCTGGGACAGCCGCAACCTCTCGCTGCTGTCGGCCCTGGACGACACCAAAACCCCCATGGGCGCGCGCCTGCTGCGCCGCTGGATCGGACAACCCCTGCTCAACCTGGAACGCTTGGGACGCCGCCTGGACGCCGTCCAGTTTTTCCACGACGACGCCTTCCGCCGCAGTGATGCCGCCGCCGCGCTGTCTGCAATCTCCGACTTGGAACGCATCCTGAGCCGCGTCCAGACCAACGCGGCGTCGCCCCGGGATTTGCTGGCCCTGCGGCAGAGCGTGGCCGCCGCGGCGCGGCTCAGTGAGGCCCTGTCCGGCGCGGGCAGCGCGCCGGTGGACTGGCTGGCCGGCCAACTGCGTCCCCTGCCCGACGTGACCGGCCTTATCGACGATGCCATCGCCCCGGAGCCCTCCGGCCATGTCGGTGAGGGCGGCGTAATACGCCCCGGCTTTTCCCCCGAACTTGATCGCATTCGCACCCTGGCCAGCGATGCCCGCGGCTTCATCGCCAGCCTGGAGGCCGCGGAACGGGAGCGCACTGGCATCCGCAACCTCAAGGTCGGCTTCAATCAGGTCTTCGGTTACTACATCGAGGTCAGCAAGCCCAACGCGAGCGCGGCGCCCCCCCATTACCAACGCCGGCAGACTCTAGCCAATGCCGAACGTTTCACAACCCCGGAGCTGAAAGAATACGAGAGCCAGGTTTTGGAAGCTCGCGAGGGGCTGGCGGATTTGGAGCGCGCGCTGTACCGGCAGGTCTGCGCCCAGATCGCCGACCACGGCCCGGCGATTTCCCGGCTCGCCGCCGCCATCGCCCGTGCGGACGTGTTCGCCGGCCTGGCCAACGTCGCCGTCCGGCATGGCTACGTCCGCCCGGAACTCAACGATGGCCCCGCCATCCGCATCGCCGACGGCCGGCATCCGGTGGTGGAGCGCGTCAACGAGTCCCTGACCCATCACGCCGCCGCCTTCGTCCCCAACGACGCCGCGCTGGATGCCCAGGACGCCCAGATTATGCTCATCACCGGCCCCAACATGGCCGGCAAGTCCACCTACATCCGCCAGGTTGCTATCATCGTCCTGATGGCTCAGGTAGGCAGTTTCGTGCCGGCCGCCTCGGCCGCCATCGGCCTGGTTGACCGCATCTTCACCCGCGTGGGCTTGCAGGACGACCTGGCCACCGGGCAGTCAACCTTCATGGTGGAGATGGTGGAAACTGCCGCCATTCTGAATCAGGCCACCTGGCGCTCCCTGGTCATCCTGGACGAGATCGGCCGGGGCACCAGCACCTACGACGGCCTGTCCATCGCCCGCGCCGTAGTGGAGCACCTGCACAACAACCCGCGCCTCGGCTGCAAGACGCTGTTCGCCACCCACTACCATGAGTTGACCGAGTTGGCCGCCACGCTGCCCGGCGTCCGCAACTACCGGGTCGCCGTGTCCGAGGAGGGCGGCCAAATCGCCTTTTTGCGCCGCATCGTCCCCGGCGGCGCCGACCGCTCCTACGGAGTCCACGTTGCCATGCTGGCCGGTATGCCCCCGTCGGTGGTCAGCCGCGCCCAGGAACTGCTCACCGGCCTGGAGCAGAACCACACTGCCGGCAACGGGCCGAACCGCCGCAAAAGTCGCCGCGACGCCCCACCCCCTCAGCTGGCCCTGCCGCTGTTCTCCCCCGGCGACGACCCGCTCGCCGAATCCCTGCTGGAGATGGATGTCGCTAACCTGACCCCACTGGAGGCCATCAACAAGCTGTACGAACTACAGGAACGGGCCCGGGAGGCCAACCCTCAAGGAGCTGTTCCTGCCGGTGAATAGATCGCGGCCAGTCCGCGAACGCCCCGACGACATAACACAAAATTTACATTTGCCCCCACTTATGCTGGAGGCAATCGGGGGTATAAAATACCTTCCACTGTCATCGCCGGCCAACGCAATTCGTCAGGAGATTGAGATGAGCGCTACGGCAACAATGTACTGGTGGCCTCGTTGAAGCAGCTGTCGCAAAGTGCGGGAGTTGCTCGTGCAAAACGGCTGCCAACTGGAAGAGCGAGACTACTTCAAGGAACCCTTCACCGAAGCGGAACTGCGAGATCTGGTCATCGCGGCTGGCGCGCCGGGGGTCAGCGCGATCTTCGCGTCCCGCAGCCCTTCACTCAAAAAGCTGGGGCTGAATGCCGCCGAACTGTCCGATGACCGCAAGGTCTCCCTGATGCTGGAAGAGCCCCGCCTGGTGCGCCGCCCCATCATCCGCCTGGGCGACCGCCTCATCATCGGCGCCAGCCTGAAGGCCATTGCCGAAGCCATCAACCCCTGATCCATCGGATGCCAACCTGCTATCCGACCAACCACCCCGGGACGACTAACCGATTATGAAAATCTTTTTTGACGTTGACTACACGATCCTGGGGCTGGACGACACTCTGCGCCCGGGCACGGTGGACACCTTCCAAAAACTGCTGGACGACGGGCACGAAATCTACATCTGGTCGGGAATGGGCGAACGGTGGGAGGTCATTGAGAAGCACGACTTGCATCGGTTCGTATCGGGCGTGTACGAAAAACCCACGCACCACTATCACGAGCGGCTTCCCGAGCTGAAAATCCTGGTAGAGCCGGAGTTTGTGATCGACGACTACCCCGAAATCGTGGCCGCTTTCGGCGGCGTCTGGGTGCCCCCCTACTTCTTCTCCCGCAGCGTTGACCACGAGATGGCCCGCATCTACCGCATCATCTGCGACTTCCTGGAAACCGGCAATTCTGAGGACCGGCAATACCGCGCCAAGGGCACCAAGATACCATTGTTTTAGCCCGCCAAACCGCCGCCGCCGGGTGATAGACCGGAACCGAGAGGAGGCAACCGTATGGACTTGCTGGCATTCAAGGTCGTCATTGAGCCGGACTCCTATCTGGACTCGGATGACAAAGTGTGGCAGTCATACTATCCGGCATGGGAGCGCTTGGGGGCGGCGACCTTCGGGGACACGCCGGAGTCGGCCGCCGCCCACATTAAGGAAGTTCTCGAGATGATTGTCGAGGAAATCGAGGAAGGCGACATTGCATGGCCCATCGCCCCCGGCGAGCCTTGGCAATTTTCCAAGCCAAGCATCCAGGACGCCCCGGAGCTCGTCCGGCTCAAATGCGCCCCCGAATACCCCGACGCGATAGCCTCGCATGGCGGTTTGCCAGTGGGCGGCCAATCCATCGCTGACCATGACCACGTCTATCGGTTGATATACGTTGCGATAGATGACGCCTTGGCGGCGATACACGCGCGGCGAACCTGGATGAAAACCCGAACCGGCGGCCTGGGCTCCCGGATTATTTCCGCCGCCAACTAACGCCGCGATCAGCGGATCGGGCAACGACTGTAACGTTAGGGAAACCGTCTCCTGCGTCCTTGCCGTTATGCCTGTCAACTACCAACAGATTAGAAACATAACGGCTGGCGAACTTGAGAGCGCGCTGTTCCGGGATGGCTTTCTGTCGGTTCGCGGGAGAGGCGGCCACCGCCAATACCGTCACGACGCTACTAATCGCAAGGTTACGATAGCTTGGCACGGTCGGGGCCAAACCGTCAGCTTGGGTACTCTGCGCCGGATCATTGAAGAGCCAGCCCAGTGGACCGGAGCCGACCTTATCCGTCTGGACCGCATCCGCGACTAATCATTCATGCCCATCCAGCAACTCCCGCCCCACGTCGCCGCCCAGATTGCCGCCGGCGAGGTGATCGAGCGTCCCGCCTCCGTGGTCAAGGAGCTGGTTGAAAACTCCCTGGACGCCGGCGCGACCCGCATCGATGTTGCCATCCGCGAGGGCGGCGTTGCCGAGATCCGGGTAACCGACAACGGCTGCGGCATCCCCGCCGATGAATTGCGCCTGGCCTTCCGCCACCACGCCACCAGCAAGCTGGCCGCCGTCGCCGATCTGCAATCCGTATCAACCCTGGGTTTTCGCGGCGAGGCCCTGCCCAGCGTCGCCGCCGTGGCCCGGGTCGTCTGCGCCACCCGCGCCGCGGACGCCGACGCCGGCGCGCGCATTGAGTTTCGCTATGGCGAGAACGTCAATGAGCGCAGCATCGGCTGCCCGGTGGGCGCTACCGTGCAGGTAGTAGAGCTATTCGGCAACCTGCCGGCCCGCCGGCGGTTCCTGCGCTCGCCGGCCGCCGAGACCGCCCGCGTCCAGGAAGTCGTAACCCGCTACGCCCTGGCTGACCCCGGCGTCCGTTTCACCCTCAACGTGGATGGGCGGGAAACGGTCAACGCCACCGGCAGCGGCCGGCTGACCGACGCCATTCTGTCCATTTATGGAGCCGACGTTGCTGGCCGGATGCTGCCCGTAAGCCTCGCCGACGGCGACCTGTCGGTCAGCGGGTACACCGGCGCGCCCGACCTGAGCCGGCACAACCGCTCCTACATCACCCTGCTGGTCAACCATCGGTGGATCTATGACCGCTCCATCGCCTACGCCATTGAGCAAGCCTACCAGGGAACGCTGCCCGACCGCCGCTATCCCATCGCCGTAATTGACATCGCCATTCCGCCGGAGCAGGTGGACGTCAACTCTCACCCCAGCAAGCGCGAGGTGCGCTTCCGCCATGAAAACCGCCTGTTTTCCGCCGTGCAGCGGGCCGTGCGGGATGCGCTGCTGGCCCATGCTCCCGTGCGCCGGGTCGCCCGCTCCTTCACTCCCTCCGGCAATCCGGCTGTCGCAGCGGCATCGCCCCCGCCGCCGCCGGCATTTCGCGTCCCGGCGCCCTACGCCGGCCGCCCGGCTCCGCCGCCGGACCCTCTGACGCTGCCCGCCACATCCCTTGCCCCCACCGGAGGCCCCCTGCGGGATGCGCTGGCCGACCTGCGCGTGGTCGGCCAGATCCGCCAGACCTACCTGGTGGCCGAAGGGCCGGCCGGCATGTACCTCATCGACCAGCACGCCGCCCACGAGCGCGTGGTGTACGACCGGTTGCGCCATCGGGCGGAGCATCGGGAACGCGCCTCGCAGCCCTTGCTGGCCCCATTGTCGGCCGAGCTCTCCGCCTCCCAGGCCGCCACCCTGGAGGAGTACGCCGACCTGCTCGCGCAATACGGCTTCCAACTGGAACCCTTCGGCGGCCACGCCTGGTTGGTCCGCGCCGTGCCCGCCATGCTGGCCGCGCGCGGCAATAGCGACCCGGCAACCGCCCTCACTGACCTCCTGGACGCCGTGGCCGTGGAACAAGTGGTGATGGAGCAGGAGGATGCCCTGGTCGCCACCATCGCCTGCCACGGCTCCGTTCGCGCCGGCATGACTCTCGCCCACGACGAAATGGACGCCCTGCTCCGCCAACTTAAGACCACCGACCACCCCCACAACTGCCCCCATGGGAGGCCGACGGTGGTGCATTTCACTGAATATCAGTTGGAACGGGAATTCAGCCGGCGGTAGCGCCCCGCCTTCCGCGCGACGATGGACCCGCCCCGCGGTGGATTGGAGTCAGTACGGCCCGCTGACTGTGCTAAAATCGGGCGCGGAGGGCAATTCTTACTCTCTACGGGAGAGTGTAACTGAGGTCAGAGAGCATGAGGCTAATTTCATGGAACGTCAACGGCATTCGGGCAGTTCACAAGAAGGGATTTCTTGAGTGGTTTCAGGAAGAGCAGCCCGACGTGCTGTGCCTCCAGGAAACCAAGGCCCACGAGTCCCAATTGCCCACCGCCCTGAAGCAGGTTGAGGGTTATTCCAGCTGGTTCACCACTCCGGAGCGAAAGGGTTACAGCGGCGTGGCCCTTTACACCCGCGAAGGACATGAACCCCGCAGTGTCAGCTTCGGCTTGGGCGTTGCGCGTTTCGACAGCGAGGGCCGCGCCATCGTCGCCGACTTCGACGATTTTGTGTTCCTGGGCGTCTATTTCCCCAACGGCAAACGGTCCGCCGAACGTCTGCGTTACAAGATGGAGTTCTACGACGCCTTCCTGGATTACGTAGACAACTTGCGACGGGAAGGCCGTAGCGTGATTGCCTGCGGCGACGTGAATACCGCCCACCAGGAAATCGACCTTGCCCGGCCCAGGGAAAACGCGAAAATCTCCGGCTTCCTACCGGAGGAAAGGGCTTGGATGGACACCTTCCTTGAACACGGCTACATTGACACCTTTCGCCGGTTCAACCAGGAACCGCGCAACTACAGTTGGTGGGACCAGATGACCCGCGCGCGGGAACGGAACGTGGGCTGGCGCATCGACTACTTCTTCACCGACTGCGACTTCGCCTCCAACCTGACCAACGCCTTCATACTGCCCGAAGTCATGGGATCCGATCACTGCCCCGTCGGCATCGACATTTCCTGAACTTCCCTGTCGGGGTATTGTCGTTTGGGGCTAACGACATGGGGCAACCGCGAGGGTTGCCCCTGTATTCAGGTCGGTGCGCGCCAGGCTACCGTCGTGGGTCGCTGCGCGGGTCCCGGGCCGGATGAAATATGGAGCCGGGTCCGGGAAATTCGCTCGCCGCTTCCGCGGCCTTGTTCCGCCGTCCGAAGGGCAGCATACTCGCTACAACCGTCGCGCCGGCGATGCCAACCCCCAGCACGCCCAGAAAGCGGCGGCGGGAAGTCCCGCTGGCGGAATCACGGTTTTCAATCTGATCAGGCACGGCTACCAACAACCCCCGGAAACAAACTTGGAACGCCGCAAAATGCTATCAGCCGCTCCCCGCAGTGTCAATCGCTGCTGCTTCCCGGATTGCGACGACGGCGCGGGCGTGGCAAACTCGTCAGTAGCCGCATCAGTCGCCCGCCAAACTCTGCCCAAAGCGAGGACACCATGCCCCAGCAGCTTCCGCCGGAGGTTCTCAACCTGATCGACGCTGCCCTCACCGAGGACCAGGCGTTCAACGATCCCACAACCCAAACACTGATTCCCGACCACATCGTCGGCAGCGGCCTCCTTCGCGCCAAGGCTAACGGAGTGCTGGCCGGCGGCGCAGTCGCCGGCGCAGTGTTCCACCGCGTTGACCCCGACCTGGACGTTGGCCTGTTGCTGGACGACGGCGCAGACCTGTCTCCCGGACTGGATATCGCCAGCGTCCGCGGCTCGGCGGCGTCCATCCTACGGGCCGAGCGCACCGCGCTCAACTTCATCCAGCGCATGAGCGGCATCGCCACCGACACCAACCGCTACGTCCGCGAAGTGGCAGGAACCGCCGCCCGCATCGTTGACACCCGCAAAACTGCTCCAGGGCACCGTTTCCTGGACAAATACAGCGTCCGCATGGGCGGCGGTTACAACCACCGTCTCAACCTGGCCGATGGCATCCTCATCAAAGACAACCACCTGGCCGCCCGCGCTTCGCTGGAAGAACCGCTGGGCGCCGTGGTCCGCCGCGCCATCGCCCGGGCCTCCCACACCATCCGCGTCGAGGTGGAAGTGGAGTCCCTGGAGCAGGTGCGCGAAGCCCTTGACGCCGGCGCCCACATCATAATGCTGGACAACATGACGGTGGACATGATGCGGGAAGCGGTGGGCATCATCTCCGGACGGGCCTCGGTAGAAGCCTCCGGCGGCATCACCATGGCCACGGTCCGCGCCGTGGCCGAAACGGGGGTTGACCTCATCAGCATCGGCGGCCTGACCCACTCCACCGACGCGCTGGACATCTCGCTGGACCTGGAGTTTCCAGGGTAGCGCCTGCGCTTGTAATGCACCGGACTTACACGGTTGTGAGCCTTTACTTCCGGCTTGAATACCATCCCCCGGCGGCGGTATATTGCCTCAGCGAATAGCATCCTGAAACCAACCAAGGAGCGCACCCAATGGCCCGTCTCAGCGACGTCACCCGCGATCAACTAGCCCCCGAACACCAGGAGTTCTTCGACTCCATCGCCAGCAGCCGCGGCAGCGTGCGCGGTCCCTACGGCGTGCTGCTGCACAGCCCGGACCTGGCCGCCCGTGTCGCCCATACCGGCGCTTACGTCCGTTTCGACCTGGACATCTCCGAGGCGCACCGGGAAATCATCATCTGCGCCACCGCCCGGGAGATTCGCCAGCAGTACGAGTTCTCCGCCCACGCCCGCCTTGCCCGACAGGCCGGCGTCTCCGAGGACGTAGTAAGCGCCATCGCCACGGGCCAGGCTCCGGAGGGTTTGAGCGGTATTGAGGCGTCCCTGGTGAAATACGTCCAGGAGCTTTCTCAAAACCACAAAATCAGCGACGATACCTTCAACGCCGTCTCCGGCCACTTCGGAATGCAGAAGACGGTGGAAATCACCGCCCTCATCGGCCATTACCTCCTGGTGGGCCAGATCCTCTCCGCCTTCGAGGTTGACCTGCCCGACGGCGTGCAACCCGAGATCACCTGAACCAAAAGCGACTCCGCCTCACCCCTGCCCACGTTGTCATTGCCACCCCGTACTTGATACGGGGGTGGCAATCTCGTTAGCGCAGCAGGGACGGCTGGGGCGCGGCCGTCGAGTGCCGGAGCGACTGTAATCATCCCATAAGCAGTGGGGTTAGGCAGCAGCGCCGGGAATCCTGATAACCGTGGGGTGAAAACCAAATCCCCCCGGATCCCCTGCCCAGAGTAAGGTTCACGCTGCCTCCTCCGGTCAAGACCAGCCCCGACACGCCTCCGCCGGCCGGCGTACACTGTGCCAGCCCCATCCTGCATCGTCACGGCCCGGTGGCCAAGCCCGTCATGGACCCCGTACATTAAGGTAAGACACAAGACGGTAAGAGGATACCAGAGCAGCGAGGGAATGCGGCACGGGCTGGAGCTGATGCAGTGGGTCCGGAGCGGGCGCAACGGCCTCAACCTGGGCGAGTTGCTGGCGGCCTGATGCGCGCTTGATCCCCTGGCATAGCCCGGCTTTGCAAACTCCGTCCAAAATCCCCCACCGTGTATGAGACGATTACTCGCCGTCTGCGACGGCATTTACCCAGGCGAGGTCATCGCATCATGGGACGTTGTGCCCCAAGCCATCCACTACCGCCCCGGCGTCGTCAAACTTCTGGCCACCGACCTGGCCCTCTTCGAGATCACCGAAAACGGTTTCGTACTAAAAGAAACCGCCCCCGGCTGGCCCCCAGAGGACATCCAGGAGCAGACCGAAGCCGAACTGATAATCGCCGACGACCTGCGGAAAATACAAGTGCAGCCGGCGTAATAGTGTGCTCAAAAGGCTCTTCTACACATACGTCACGAAATCGTAGGTGCGCCCGCGACTTCAGTCCTCTAACGCTGTGTCTTCATCTTCGTCGACAACACTATCGATAGTCTCCATCGGCTCCTCGATGTTGAACTCTACCTTGCTCCACCGTATCACTTCACTTAGAACTTCCTGCACACGACCGTTTTCGGCCAGGGTATCGAAGATCTCTAGGGCCTGTTTACAAAGTTGGGCTAAATTGAGCACGATTTGGTTGCTGTTTT
>CAYGAY010000022.1:0-56766 GCA_964347975.1 uncultured Dehalococcoidia bacterium | reverse complement strand
TAGGACTGCAATTCGCAAACACGCTCTCTGGCCGTAGCGCCGACAACCCGAACCCGAAGCAAACCAACCAACCTAACCAGCCAACAAAGGAGGGACACCGCAACAACTACTGCTTCCTCATGCGTACCCACTTTGCCATTGCAAGCGTAGCGAGCGTGGCAATCTCGTCGGCGTAGTACGAGCGGTTGGGCGCAGTCGTCAGTACCGGAACGAGATTGCCACCCCCGTATCAAGTACGGAGTCGCAATGACAAGTTGAAAAAGTGGATACGCATGAGGACAATCTAGGGTGCCGACCGCGGGCGACGCGCCTAAACCCGCCGTAGCAGTTCCGCCTCCAGGCGGTCGGCGTCGAAGGTTTGGCTGGCTTGGGCGACCTTGATGTCGCCCTCGCGGACCATGCGTTCGGCCTCGCTCTCCTCCATCACCTCGGGCAGGGCCTCTTCCCGTTCCCGCTGGCGGATCACGTCGCGGTTGTGGTCCACGAAGAGGCGGCGCATGGCCACCACTACCGAGTCCGTGGATGACAGGTATTCGGGCATATTGTACTGCGTGTACTTCTCCGCGTCGTAGTCCTGGTTGCGGAAGTTGAAGTTCAGCTCCCAGTTGCGATAGGGCCAGGTGACGCTCTTGACGAAGCGTCGCAGGAACCCGGGCCTGGTCTCGTACCGCTCCACGTTGAGGTACACCATGCGGGTCAGGTTCTCCTCAACGGACACCGGCCAGCGGGTGCTGCGGAAGTGGCGGGCATTGCCGCCGGTGCGGGACATTCCGGGCAAACGGGTGCCGTTCCACTCGTTGACGTCGGGCGTGTCTGCGGAGGCGCCCCGGCGATAGTAGGGATCCTGCCCCCGGCGCCGGGCCTTCCAGTCGAAAAACCACGTCCAGGCCAGACGCCAGCGGTGCAACGGCCAGACGCCGTCCACGCCGGGGTAGTACATCTGGTAGGGAATCTTGCCTTCCTCGTCGTAGTAGTACTGCTCCACCGAGGACTTGCCGCTCCCCGGCCGGTAATGGACGTTCTTGTTGTTCACCAGATTGACCCGATAGCCCAGGGGCGTGCGCGGGCGTCCACCCACCCGGCTGCCCAGGATGCGCAGGGCGTTGCGATGCACCATGAAGGCGTTGTGGGCGTCCATGGTATTCTCCAACACCAGCGCCCAGTTGCAGTCAAACATACAGAATGTCGGCCGGCAGATGTTGTGCTCCTCGAACATCTCCGGCGGAATATCCTCCCGGGGCTCCACCGGCTCGCCCTCGCCCATCCAGACGAAGACCATGCCCTTGAGGGTCACGGTGGGGAATTTGCGCGCCTTCATCCCCGGCGCGCCGACCATCATCGAGTCGGGGCCTTCGGTGAGGAAGGCCACGCAGTTGCCGTCGCCGTCGAAGGTCGCGCCGTGGTACGGGCAGGTCAGGAACCCCTCGAAGTAGCATCGTCCCATGGACAGATAGACCGCCCGATGCGGGCACCAGTCCAGCAGCGCCTGAACCTCGCCCTCCTTGTCCTTGAAAAACACCACGTCGGTGCCCAGCATCCGCAGCATCGCCGGCCGGTTCTTCTTCACGTCCTTGGCCGGCAGGGCGGGATACCAGTATTCGCGAAACCCCAGGGGAGGAATGCGGCTGCGCCGGTCCCGGGGATTGCCCTCCGGCGTCTTGAAGGGCGGCGTGGAGTCGAACCCCTGGAATCCCCGCCGCATTTTCTTGTAGCCACCGGGATAGCCGGAAAGCGGTTTGAGCAAGAGGCGTTTCAGTCCCATTTTCGCTGCTCCCCTCTCGTAACGTGATGAATCCCCGTCATATTAGCAGAACAGTCAAGGCGGCGGTTGCAATCCGGCAATGGCGAACCGAAGTGCAACGCGCCAGCAGAAAGACGGCCATTTGCCGCAGTATTGTGGCGTTTCAGCGCCGGTCGAACATGGATTGTGCGGCGATGAGCCTGCGTTCTTCCTCTGATAGCTGGGCGAAATCCCTGATTGCTGTCTCAACGCGAGATATGGCGTTGAGGGTATCGGAACGGATGATCAACGCGTTGGGGTTGTAGTCCGCCTCATCACGCTGGTCTTTCAACTCGATGAAAATGCGGGCAAAGTTTTGTCCGTTTTGCGATAGCCGGTTGAGGATGCCGCGCAGGTTGTTTTGGGCTCTGCCATGGTCAAGGCGTCGATAGACCCGGTCCCACGCATAGGATGAAATATCAGATTGTGGCTGGCCGGCAATCAAATCGGCATTGGACGCCGCGAGGGTGTGGAACAGCGCATAGTAGGCGGCGCTGATGGCGCGGCGCAGATCCGCGTCGGATGGTTGTTGCGTGGAGGCAGCTTGCGGCACGAGCTTGTAGCAGGCGTCGATAAGCTCCTGAGGGTCTATCATGGCGCGGCTGCCGGAGGAACTGGCTTTTTGGATGACCGCCACCTGGTGGGGTCGTTGATTTCGACGTAGTGGATCAGAGTGCGGGCTGTTACGCCGGCGGCTAGGATGGGCTCGTCGATGACCCTGAATAAAGTGTTCATCAGGTGGCCGTCAAGCACGGGGCTGGGAGCAGTGTACAGGAGTTCGACGTCGAGGAACTCCTCGTCGTAAGCGTCCAACCTAACGGTGACGTTCGCGTCATGAAATTGGACGGCCGGTGGAAAGTGAGTTTTCGCCCCGTCCAGAATTATCGCCTTGACGCTTGCCTTATCTCGTTCGGTGATGGGCATTGCGGGCCTCCCGCAGCGGTCGTTTCGGTTATTACCGTCCCGGCAGCGGCGCCGGGGCGGTAATATGGGACCTGCCGCAGCTGATAATGAACGGAAGGGGCCGGGAAAGTACCGGAAAAGAATCTGCCGCCATTACCTATACCTACGGCCGGATGTTCACTGGACATCCAGCGGGCCGAAGGCGGCGCTGTGGTAGTTGTTTTCGCCCAAGCCGGTGGTGTTCACCGGCACGTAGGCCCGGACGTACATATTGTTGTCACCGGTCTGCGGAGTGAAGAGGAAGGAGCATTCGCCGGCTACCCGGGCGCCATAGTCCTTGGGCTGCCGGCCCGCGGGCAGATCGGTCCAGGCTATCCCGTCGGCGGAGCGCTGCCAGGTCCAGAGTTGGTGGCGGGTCTCGGTCGCGTCGGAGCCGCAGTCGCCGTCGCCCAGCGAAGCGGCGTCGCTCACCCGGGCCCGGTTGGGGCGCACCGAGTCTTTCTCCAGAAGCACCCGAACCACGCCGGTCCCGGCATCGCGGTTTATGGAACCGCAAATCGGGTCAGTCAAATCGGCGGTGTTCTCTACCCTGGTTGTGTCCTTTACCAGGGCGGGCAGCACCGCCTGGTAGTCCGCAAACTGAGCGGCAAGCGGCGAATTAGTGATGGCCGTGCCGCCCAGCCGCAGCTCCTCCAACTTGCCCAAGTTCCACCGGGCGAAGTGGGAGGGGTCTATGTTGCCCAATTGATGTAAGCCCAGACGCAGCTCTTGCAGTTCGGACAAGCCGTCGAACTGACCGGCATGAATGCAGGCCAGCGACTCGTCCGTGTCAAAATTAGTGTTGTGCGAGTTCAGACGCAGCTCTTGCAGGCTGGACAGCCCGGCAAAGAGGTCCGGCGGCAGCCAGACCAACGGGTTATTATCTAGAAACAGCCGTTGCAGGTTGGACAGGCCATCGAACACGTCGCTGGGCACCGCGGCCAGGGAGTTCTCGCCCAGCAGCAGGTGCTCCAGACTGTCCAGGCCATCGAATACATCGCTGGGCAGGGCCGTAAATGAGTTTTTGTGCAGATTCAGACGGTCCAGCTTGGTGAGGCCGTCGAACACGTCTTCGGGCAGGGCCGCCAGCGAGTTCTCATCCAGATGCAGTTCTCGCAGGTTGGTGAGCCCGTCGAACACGTCTTCGGGCAGGGCCGTCAGACTGTTACGATCCAGACGCAGGACTTGCAGGTTGGTGAGACCGTCGAACAGGTCTGCGGGCAAACTCGGCACCACGTTGTCTGACAAGTCTATCTCTTGCAAGCTGGTGAGACCGTCGAACAGGTCTTCGTCCACGGAATCCAGCAAGTTGTCTTCCAAGTCTATCTTTTCCAAGCTGGTGAGGCCGTCGAACAAGTCTTTGTGCAGGGAAGGGAGCCAGTTGCTTTTCAAGTTTATGGTTTGCAAGCTGGTGAGGTTGTCGAAGTCGCCCTTTCTCAGGGTATTTATGGACTGTAAGCTCAGGTCAAGCTCGCCAGTGATGCCGGCCAGTTGCGCGGCGGTAACGTCTCTGCAATTGCTCACGGAGAGCTTGGTGAGGATGGTGTCGACCACCTCCTGCGAGCGCCCGTGGAGGGGGTTGGCCGACCCGCCGCAATTGGCCGCGGCGGCCTGCGCCACGGGCGGGATCAGGGTCATGGACGCCAGCCCAAGGCCCAAGACCGCCAGCGCCACCGCCAGCAGCTTGAACTTCGTCATAAGGGTTTTGCCATTCCGATTTTTCTGGTAACTCATCCGGTAACTCACAAAAACACTCCCGCTGGATAATCAGTTTCCGATCTTAGTAACCATTGGCGCTAGTTAGTGTCAGAGGGTGAAGTGGGCGATGGAGCGATGGATGCGCCCTTGCGTGTCCGGTTCCAGCCCATTCCATTGGCATCCGCTCGTTCCATTCCCCGCGACGGCGGAACTTCACGTTGGCTGGGTTGCCTTTGGCAGCCTGAAACCCGGTGTCGGTCAGCACGACCATTTGACCATCATAGTTTGCCGGCAAGGGCGGAAAGGTCTGGTCGCGCGCGTTGGCCGTGGCGCAATGCCAATCGGTAATCAAGCCCAGCTTGTTGAGCGCGACACCGAGCTTGCCGCCAATGGTTAATAATGAACGGAAGAGGCCGGGAAAGTACCGGAAAAGAATCTGCCGCCATTACCTATACCTGCGGCCGGATGTTCACTGGACATCCAGCGGGCCGAAGGCGGCGCTGTGGTAGTTGTTTTCGCCCAAGCCGGTGGTGTTCACCGGCACGTAGGCCCGGACGTACATATTGTTGTCACCGGTCTGCGGAGTGAAGAGGAAGGAGCATTCGCCGGCTACCCGGGCGCCATAGTCCTTGGGCTGCCGGCCCGCGGGCAGATCGGTCCAGGCTATCCCGTCGGCGGAGCGCTGCCAGGTCCAGAGTTGGTGGCGGGTCGCGGTCGCGTCGGAGCCGCAGTGGCCGTCGCCCAGCGAAGTGGCGTCGCTCACCCGGGCCCGGTTGGGGCGAACTGAGTCTCCCTCCAGAAGCACCCGAACCACGCCGGTCCCGGCATCGCGGTTTATGGAGCCGCAAATCGGGTCGGTCAAATCGGCGGTGTCCACTACCCAGGTTGTCCTCTCTACCAGGGCGGGCAGCGTGACCTTGTAGGTCGTATCAAATTCGAGCGACGACACACTGCTGATGCTCGTGGGGCCCAGCCGCAGCTCCTCCAACTTGCCCAGGTTCCACCGGGCGAAGTGGGAGGGGTCTATGTTGCCCAATTGGTGGAAGGCCAGACGCAGTTTTTGCAGTTCGGCCAAGCCGTCGAATTGACCGGCGTGAATGCAGGCCAGCGACTGGGCCGGGGAAAAATCAGCGTCTTTCGAGCTCAGGCGCAGCTCTTGCAGGTTGGACAGCCCGGCAAAGAGGTCCGGCGGCAGCCAGACCAGCGGGTTATTACTTAGAAACAGAACTTGCAGGTTGGACAGGCCATCGAACACGTCGCTGGGCACCGCGGCCAGCGAGTTATCGGCCAGCAGCAGGCGCTTCAGACTGTCCAGGCCATCGAATACGTCGCTGGGGAGGGCCGTCAGTGAGTTTTGGTGCAGATTCAGACGCTCCAGATTGGTGAGGCCGTCGAACACGTCTTCGGGCAGGGCCGCCAGCGAGTTCTCATCCAGATACAGGTTTTGCAGGCTGGAGAGGCCGTCGAACACGTCTTCGGGCAGGGTCGCCAGCGAGTTCTTCTGCAGATCCAGCTCTTCCAGGCTGGAGAGGCCGGCGAAGTCGTCGCTTTGCAGGGAACTGAGGCTCTCATCGCTTATATCGAGAGTACCGGTGAGGCCGTTCAAGTCCCCGATGCTGACGGTGTTGCAATTGGCGTCGGGGAGCCTGGCGACAATGGCGTCGACCACCTTCTGCGTACGCCCGTGGAGGGGGCCGTCGTCGCAGCTGGCCGTCGCTTCCTGGGCCTGCGCGGGGGGAGAGGGCGGCGCGCCAGCCAGAAAGGCTGCGACCACTACAGCCGCCATTGTCGGCAGCAGCAGCTTGAACTTCGTCATTAGGGTCTTGCCATTCCGATTTTTCCGGCAACTCATAAAAACGCTCCTGCTGGATAATCGGTTTCCTACCTTACCATAAAATTCCGGGTGTGGGATTTTTATTTGTTGGGGTTTCGGTTCGCCGCCTTTTCCCGCCCGGGAAGCCGCGCGGGCAATTGGCGCTGGGGTCGCCTTGGCCGGCGCTGCAATGGGCTCCGCAACGGCAATCCCGCACCGGGGCCGGACGTTGGCGCGCGGTTGTCGAAGTCCGGCCGGGGCGGGCAATAAAAACCCGGCGGGCGCAAGCCGCCGGGTGCGGACGGTGTCGATTGGACGACGCCGGTTCAGCCGGAGGGCAGGCGCATGACGGTCACGTTGCGGCGTCGGGCCAGCGCTTCATGGGCGTGGTCAATTCTCTCCCCGACGACGGCGGGCACGGCGGGCTGGCCGGTGGCTTGGGCCAGGTGCTGGGCCCGCGCGGCGGCTCGGTGCACGTCGTTGTGGGATATGCTGATGGACACCTCGGCGGCGACGTAAATCGCCCGCCGGTCGGCGCGGCTTCGCCCCACGGCGATCAGGTCGGCGGCCAGCAGTTCGTTGGCCTGGTCAGGAGTGATGCGGGCCTCGTCTTCGGCGTCGGCGATCAGCTCGGTCAGGTTTGCGTCGGGGCGAAACATGGCGGCCTTGAGCACCTGGATGCGCTGGAGGCGCAGGAACTGGCCGGCGAGGCTGCCGAAGTTGTTGGCGACCTTGATTTCGTAGTTGGTCCCGAAGCCGTTGTCCAGGCGCCCGTTGGTGCGTCTGGTCTCGGTCTTGAGCTCTGCTACGTCGGACTTGACTTCGGTCATGTCGGACTTGAGCTCGGCTACGTCGGACTTGACTTCGGTCATGTCGGACTTGAGCTCGGCTACGTCGTTTTGAATCCGCGTCTGGGCTTCTTCCAGGGCTTGCAGCCGCAGATTGGTTTGTTCGGCAAACTGGCTGAGGGCGGTTTCCAATCGGGCAAAACGTTGCTCGGTAGCCGTGATGAAATCGGCCAGGGCGGTTTCCAGCCGGGCAAAGCGCTGCTCGGTAGCCGCGACGAAATCGGCCAGGGCGGTTTCCAGCCGGGCAAAGCGTTGCTCGGTAGCCGCGATGAAATCGGTCAGGGCGGTTTCCAGTTTCGTGAAGCGTTGCTCGGTGGCCGCGACGAACTGCGCGAACTTTTCCGGGAGTTCCAGCAGTTCCGCGGTCAGCAGTTGCCGGCGCAGGTCTTCCCGGAATTCAGGGTCGTTTCTGAGGGCCTCGACGAGGGCCCGGCGGGTGGCGGGATCCATGATCATCTGCTTCGCGTTCCTCCAGACAGTCAATTGTACCCTTTGGGAGCTGCTTTGGGAAAGGGGGGCCGCGAGGCGATTCTGCTACTGTGCAGAGCAGCGAAGTCAAGCTACATAGTGATAGGTTTTCGTAAAACTATGGCATGTGATCTCGCTACGGAATATGGCAAAACGCGGCGTTTTTTCGTCATAGTTTCCAGTAAATGCCGCTGACCGCCATTTCATCCTCCGCCATCGCCCAGGTCGGGGCAACCTGCTTGAACCACTCCATCTTTACCCGGTCTGACAGTTTCACCACCACTGGCCAGCAGTCATCGGAGCGTTCTCCGGTTGTCGGGTGGTACTGGAACCAGGGTCCATGCGGGCTGACTTCTACCGAATTCCGTTGCCGCGTTTAAATACCGCCACATACCGGGACGCGCTTCCTGCAACAGCGGCAGGTCGGCGTCCATCGCCAGCAGTTCGTCCAGGGGCGCGTCGGTCGCGCCCGCATTTCAGCACATTACTTTTATCATCTGCGGTTGCTTCGTATCGTGAATGGCGGTTCACTCCGCCAGCGGGATAACCGCCGTAAGGCTGGGCGTGTCGCCAATGACGCGGGTAGTGTGCCCCTGCCCGGAGGTGTCTTCAACCAATCGAGCGTCACCCGGACCGTAACGAAAGGTAGTGCCATCGCCGAGGCCGATTTCGATTTCTCCACTGAGCGAGATGATGTATTGCCGGCGTGGCGCGGGATGCCAGTCAATAAAATGGCCCGGAGGCCATTCCCGGAACATTATGGACTGCGCCGCCTGCGCCTCCCCCAGCTCGGGATGCTCCACCAGGTTGGTCTCTTCAATATGCGACTGGCCGTCGTCGCCAGCGTAGAGCCGATATATCGCCATTGCAACACCTGCCATTGCGGGCGGCTGTGCCCGAAGTGGGGTCATCTTACCGCCGTCAGCCGGCGGGGGCAACCGAAAGGAGGCCAGGAACGGTTGCTGGACTTCGGGCGCGGGCCCGGAACCATCACCGTCAGTTTGCCGTCTGGTTCAACCGGTGATATAGTTAATTTACGTATCGTCGCGGGTTGGCGATACAGTCAATGTGGGGACGCGTAGTTTCGACAGGGGCGTTCTCTGACGGATTGCAAGCCGAGGCTGCTGCCGCCCTCGTAAAAACGGTGGCGAACAAGTAACTGGCGAACGTGAATTCGCTCTAGCCGCCTAGTCGCGGCTACGTCTGCCACCGGTAGGTCCGGAAGCTGGGAAGCGGACGTACAATCATTCCGGGATGCTACCCCAGGGACACCGATATCCGGGGCCATAGACTTCATCGGCTGGCTGGCGCGGAATCCCGTCGGCGAGAGTCTGCAACAGCGAGAATAAAGCGCCGAACAAGCTTGTAGCACATCCGATTAGGGGAGTTTCTGGACGGGGAGTGCGACTCTCCCCCGTCTCCACCATTCCCAGCTGAACGTCCGGTTCTGGTAGCCCCCCCACTATCGCTCGTCGATAAAGATCCACTTACCGGGTCTCGAGAACAGTCCGCAACGTTGGGTTCCGGCGACTGGCGCGCGACGAAGGCCATTCTGCGGCAGAAAGACCAGGTTGGACGTAATATCCAGCGACCTGCGTTCGCAGCCTACGGCGATGCGGCTGATGAGGACCTCGGGCTCCTCGGCTCCCTGACGGTCGGCATCGCTCCATCGCAGCAATTTTGAGGATGCGCTGTGCCGTATAATGGCGCCGCAAATGCAAACGAGGTGAACGTTATGGCGGAATTGCAACGGATTGCGGTAAAGAGCGATCTTGCTCCCCAACCACTTGGCGCCTATTCGGTCGGAATGTCGGTAAATGCCCGGAATCTGATATATGTAGCGGGACAGGTTGGTGTCGACCTTTCCGGCACCCTCGTAGGGCCCGGCGATGCCGCGGCCCAAACGCGCCAGATTTTCCATAACATCGGAGGCGTACTGGAATCGGCCGGCGCCGGGTTCAACAACGTGGTGGAATTCACAACCTATGTGGTGGGACGCGACTCGGTGCAAGGATTCATCGACGGAAGAAACCAGGTATTTCCGGACATCTTCCCCAGCGGCGACTATCCGCCCAACACCCTGCTGGTGGTCAACGGTCTGGTACGTGAAGAATTTCTGGTCGAAATCAAGGCAGTGGCCGCTCTCGCGTAGCGGCGCAACAAAGCCCTGGTTGGGAAGAGCGTTAGGGACTGTTTACAAACTGGAAATCACACCGCCGTTCCTGCGAATGCCGGAACCCGGAAAATCACCGCCAGCGGAAAGTTGGCCTTATTTTACGCTTGCTGGATTCCCGCCCCGTGTCAAGCACGGGGCAGGCTGTTCTTTCGCGGGAATCACGGAGTTTGTACACACGGCCTAGAAGTCGGGTTGGGGCGGCGCTCCCCAACCCTGGGGGACGTTGACCAGGTTTGGCTCCAAGTCCTGAACGGAGGTCTGGCCGCAGTAGGCCATGGCCCGGTCGATCTCTTCCCGGAGCAATTCCAGGACGCCGTGGACGCCCTCAGCTCCGTTGACGGCCA
The DNA here is from genome assembly GCA_964347975.1 of uncultured Dehalococcoidia bacterium. Classification (GTDB taxonomy): domain Bacteria; phylum Chloroflexota; class Dehalococcoidia; order Lucifugimonadales; family UBA3495; genus Bin87. Next base: position 46,697 of record CAYGAY010000022.1, on the reverse strand, counting down.
GACCCCAGAAGAGGGGACGCCCGATGCCGACGGCTTTGGCTCCCAAGGCCAACGCCTTGACGACGTCGCTGCCGCGGCGGACGCCGGAGTCGACATAGACTTCGCAATTGCCCTTGACCGCATCGACGACCTCGGGCAGCATCTCGATTGCGCCCATGGTCATGTCCAGTTGGCGTCCACCGTGGGTGGATACCAGGATGCCGTCGACACCGCTCTCGGCGGCGATGTGGGCGTCCTCGGCAGTGCGGATGCCCTTGAGCGCCAGGGGCAGGCCGGTCAGGTTGCGGAGCCATTCAAGCTCCTGCCAGGTGAGGGGAACGGTGCGGTTGACGTTCCAGCCGACGGACTCGTCGGTGCCGCGCAGCACGTTCTCCGGCTTGTTGACGCCCCGGAAGTTGCCCTGCTCGAAGTTCCGGTTGTACCGGTTGCGCAGGTCACGCTCTTTAGGGCTGGGGGTGGGGGTGTCCACCGTCAGGGTGATGGCCTTGAACCCGGCTTCTTCGGCGCGGCGGACCAGCATTTCGGTGAGGTCGTAACCCCGGTGGTAGAGTTGGAAGAAGAGGGGACTGGTGGCTTCCTCGGCAACTTCTTCCATGCTGCAGTTGGAACCAGTGCTGAGCATCATCAGGGTGTTGGACATGCTTGCGCCGCGGGCGGTGGCCACCTCTCCCTCGGGATGGGCTCGGTGATGGGAACCTGCGGGGCAGACGAACACGGGCATGCTGAGTTCATTGCCCAGCATGGTGGTCGAAAGGTCCCGCTCCCCGATGTCACGGAGGAATCTGGGGCGCAGAGTGAGTTCCTCGAAGGCGGTGCGGTTCCGCCGGGTAGTGAACATGTCCATAGCCCCGGCGTCGATGGTGTCCCAATCGTCGTGGGGCAGGACCAGCCTGGCACGTTCCTCGTAGTCGTAGAGGTTGATGGGGTCGAGTCGCATCTTGACCTTCCTTTGGAGACGGGTCCTACTCGCCGATCTCTACTCGGCATAAGGGTATGGAGCAGGGTTCTCACTGGGTAGAGTTGGCGGCTCCCCTACTTTACGGCCTGGAGCGACTGTGGGCAAGTCCTGGGGGAATGGCTCCCGGCCCGGGCCTCGTCCTTTCTCCTGTGGGGATTGGGCGGTGGCCCGGGCATTTTCGCTGCCTGATGGCAACTATCGACAGCCCTGGGCCGGCGTCCACTAACACACGGCCCGCCTTTTGAACATCCGGTCAGGGCGCAAGCGATTGCATCAGATATGTTGGTCTGTCGGTCTGGGGGAGTACGGCAGGGCCCGCGCTGGCGACTCCGGTTTCTATCAGCACGGAAGTTATGCCAACGCCGTTCGCTCCTCGGATGTCGGTGCCCGGCGTGTCGCCGATCATCACCGCGTTGCGGGTTCCACAGCGGCGGAACGCCTCCTCGAACATCGCCGGGTGCGGTTTGCCGAGCCGCGCGAACACCAGGTCCCTCCGGCCACGGTACCTTTGCGCAAGGGCGGATTCGAACATCTGGGCAACCGCTCCGCTGGCAAAACCGAATCCGTCTCCTTCTGGATATATGACGTCCGGGTTTGGCAGTACGAGGTGGGGTGTCTCACCCCGGTCAATTTTGCGGAACAGGCTGCTCAAGACTGCACTGGTCGTCGCCAAAAAGGGAAAGCCCGTTTGGTCGCCGATCACCAGAACGTCGAAGTCGTTCTCGAACGACACCATCTGCCCTCCGGCCGCCAGCACGTATTTGACGCTATCCTCCGTTCCCAACGCCACGCATTGCGAACCGGCCAGACCCAGATCGGAAAAGTAGGGCGCCAGCAGGGATCCGGCGGTAATGATCCGGCTGGCCTCGATAGCCAAACCCAGCTTGCGGTACCGCGCTGCCCGGGTCTCCGGAAGCGCCGACGCGTCGTTGGTCAGGATAAAATAGGGTTTGCCCAACGAATTGAGTCGCTCGATAGCTTCGGGAGCGCCGGATATGGCGCCAGGCTCCCGTATAAGCACGCCGTCGGAATCGAGCAGGATCAGCTCGAACCGGTCTATCAGTTGATTCAGCGTGGTCCGCGGCGCCATTCTGCGATCACCCTCGATTTGGTCCGCGTCGGCGAAATTGGCCGGGCGACACCTTCCTCTCGACCTTCTCGCCGCGTTCTCCGGTGGCAACGTGAATGGCATCTTGTACGACGCCCTGGGAGCCCTCTGCCATGGGCTCCCCCCTTGTGAGGTTCTTGCAAGATCGCTCGCCTTCGCCGTTGGTTGTACCACCCCCAGGACAGTCCGACAAGTCCAAGCGCATCCTCAGGTGTACCCACTTGGCGCGCCTGTCATTGCGAGAATGCCGTCAGGCAATTCGAGGCAATCTCGTTGAGGCGTTAACGGCTTCCACTTCAAGCCCCGCTATGCTGACAAAATTGCCGCGTGCCGCTCGCAATGACGGGTTACGCTGGCGGGCACCGGTGAGAGGGGGACGTTCCCCGGATTTACGGCGGCAACGGGAGCGGATAGACTAGCTCCAAGCTTCAGCCACTGAATGCACGGCAACCGGTTCGCAATTGAGCGGCGCGGTTTTCCAGGATCCAGCCTCGCGGAGGTCGAAGAGAAGATATGTACAACAAAGCCATGCTCAGCCTGGAACAGGCCCAGAACGCTATTACGGCCATGATCGCCGATTTCAACCGGGACCCCGACCGGCGCAAGGTCGATATGGCCGTGGTGGACGACGCCGGAAACCTGCTGGCCTACGCCCGCATGGACCGCTGCCTGAGACCCACCTTCGCCATACGCAAGGCTTACACCGCGGCGGTGCGCGCCATGGACACCGCGGCTTTTGCCGAACAAATCAGCAGCACGGGCCGGTCGATTGAGTCCTTCGGGGATCCTCAGTTGATAGCGATACCGGGCGGGGTGGCAGTTTTCCACGATGGCGCCGTGGTGGGAGCCATCGGCGTGGGCGGCCTGCCCAGCGGGTTCGACGATGCGGCCATCGCCAGGGCAGGGGTAGCGGCGTTGGGAATCTAAACCGGGGTTGCTCAGGGGGGTGAGTACTATTAGAATCCGGTAGGTACGCAGGAACCCGGCCAACGTTTATCACAAGCGAGGTGGCGCCAATATGAGCTCGAACGACGATCTGGAGCGGATCTACCAAGAGTTGCGCCGTCGGGCGGTTGTGGAGTTCGGTGAACACCGCGCCGAGGAGTTGGAATCGTTTTTGAGAACCGCGGCGCAGCAGATTCTCGACGTTGACCAGGCCGACGTATATCCTGACCTGGAACCCCTGTACCAGGAGTGACCGAAATTCAAATCGGTTCGAGCTGGCGCTATCCCATATGTGATGTGCAGGGGCCGGCCTTGCAATTGAGGTTCAATGATGCCCGAACTCTACGAGCTTTCGGTGGCAGAAGCCGCCGCCCAAATTCGCCAGGGAACCCTTTCGCCGGTGGCGTTGTCGGAATCGTTGTTGGCGCGGATTGACGCGCTGGACGGCGACTTGCAAGCCTGGGTGACCATCGACCGGGATGCTGTGCTGTCGGCGGCCCGACAGCGTGAGGCCGAAGTCCAGCGCGGCGAGCCCCTTGGCCCAATCCACGGGGTGCCCGTGGGCTTGAAGGACATTTTTTATACCGCGGGGATGCTCACCGCGTGCGGGTCGAAAGTGTACGCCGACTTCGTTCCCACTTTCGACGCCACTGCGGTGGCAAAAATCAAAGCGGCCGGCGGGATTATCCTCGGCAAGGCGGTGACCACCGAATTCGCGACCTCAGATCCTTCTCCAACCCGCAACCCGTGGAACCTGGAGCACACGCCCGGCGGCTCCAGCAGCGGGTCGTCGGCCGCCGTGGCAGCGCGGATGGTTCCGGCGGCTCTTGGCTCGCAGACCGGCGGCTCCACGTGCCGGCCGGCGGCCTACAACGGCATCGTCGGCCTGAAACCCACCTACGGTCGCATCAGTCGCTACGGGGTGGCGCCGGTGAGTTGGTCGCTGGACCACGTGGGCATCCTGACCCGTACCGTTGCCGACGCCGCGCTAATGCTGACGGCGCTGAGCGGCGAGGACGATAATGATCCCGGCAGCCTGCGGCATCCGGCGCCCGATTTCACCGCCGAAATGGCCGGACATGACCGGCCGCCTCGCATCGGGCTGGTGCGACAGTATTACCGGGACTATGCCACACCAGAGATTTGGGCGCATACGGAGGCTGTGGCAAACCAACTGGCGGAGGCCGGAGCCGAGGTAGAGGAATTGCCGCTGCCAGCCAGCTTTGCTCAAGTGCACAGCTTCCAGCGCATCGTGATGAACGTGGAGTGCGCCGCTTTCCACGAGGCCAATCACCGGGCGCGCGCCGCCGATTACGGGCCGCGCATCCGCGCCGGAATGGAGATGGGCATGATTATGCCGGCCACCGCTTATCAGAAAGCGCAACGGCTGCGCCGGCAGTTCCGCGCCGACATGAGCGAAATGGTTGCCAAGGTGGACGTGGTGATGACGCCGGCGATACCCGCGCCGGCTCCGCGGGACCTGAACACCACGGGCGACGCGGCGTTCCAGGTGCCCTGGACCGCCGCGGGCCTGCCTACGGTGGTGGTCTCGACGGGCCTGAGCGAGTTGGGTATGCCCATGGCGGTGCAGTTCGGCGGGCCGTGGGCGGAGGAGGGCAAGGTGTTGGGCGCGGCGCAGTGGTGCGAGCGGATAGCCGGGTTGAAGGAAGCGCCGCCGGCGTAACTGTCGGATTTGACCGAAAACCTTGTTAACGAGTCCCGCGTGAATGCCCAGCAGGGACCCTAATCCCGCCGAGGTTCAGCATGACCACCGCCGACGCCCTCGCCAAGAATCCAAAACCCGCAGAGCGTTTCCGGCTGCCGGATCCGCCGGAGCGTCACCCCGATGACATGACCGGCTTCAAGCATCTCGCCGCCACCGGCAACGTTCACCATCTTGCCCGCCACTTGGGCAACCCGGACACTACCCTAGTCGCCGGCGAGCGTTACGTGGTCGTCCGGCCCACTCGGAACATGGCCGGCAGCCATTATCCTGACCTGCTGGTGACCTTTGACGTGGACCCGACGGCCTACGAAGCCAGCAACGGCTATATCATCGCCGAGCAGGGGAAGCCGCCAGACTTTGTGTTGGAAATAGCCTCGCGGCATACCGGGCATATTGACGTGGGAGCGAAGCGAGAAGCTTACGCCGCGCTGGGCATCGTGGAGTACTGGCGCTTCGACGAAACGGGCGAACACCACGGGGCGCGGCTGGCCGGAGACCGGTTGGTTGATGGGCGATATGAATCCATCGGCGTTGACGAGTTGGCGGATGGCAGCCGGCAAGGATACAGCACGGCGCTGGGCCTGTACCTGCGTTGGGAGGAGGGCCGGCTGGGATGGTATGACCCGGCTACCGGACGCCACATTCTGACTTACGAGGACCAGCGACAGATGGCCGAAGCCGAGCGTGAAGCTCGAATGCAGGCCGAAGCCCAAGTCCGCCGGCTGCAAGAGGAGATCCAACGTCTGCGGGGTACATAGACAGTGGGGCAGCCTAATCGGCAAGCCGATAGATGCCGGATTTCTGAGAGAGCAGGTACAACTCCCCGTCATTGTCCTGGGCGAAGGACATGATGCGCCGGCCGGTGTCGGCGAGTTGCCGGTGTTCCGTCACCTGGCCGTTGGCGTAGCGCAGGCCGAAGACCTTGCCGGAACAGAAGTCGCCATAGACGTAAGATCCCTTCAGCCATGGGATTGCGGAGCCGCGGTACACGTAACCACCGATTACCGAGCAGGGTTCTCCGTCCAGTGAGTATTCCCATACCGGCGGCGTCATCCCGGTACGTTCGCAGTCGTCCCTGGGGCGGAAGCAATGGTTGCCCTCCAGCGCGTTCCAGCCGTAGTTGGCGCCCCGCTGGATGCGGTCGATTTCCTCCCAGCGGTTCTGGCCCACGTCGCCGGCCCACAGCTCGCCGGTGTTGCGGTCGAAGGTGAAGCGCCACGGGTTGCGCAGGCCGTAGGCCCAGATTTCGCCGCGCCCGCCGCCGTCGGCAAAGGGATTATCCGACGGGATGGCGTAGGGCTGCTCCGGCGTGGCCCGGGATACGTCGATGCGGAGGATGGAGCCGAGCAGGGTTGAGGTGTCCTGGCCGTTGCGCTGCGGGTCGCCGGCCGCTCCGCCGTCGCCCAGGCCGACGTACAGGTGGCCGTCCGGCCCGAAGGCGAGCTGACCACCGTTGTGGTTGGCGTAGGGCTGCGCCACTTCCAGGATTACCAATTCGCTGTTGGGGTCAGCGGAGGAATAGTCAGACGAAAGAGTGAAACGGGACAGCGCCGACCGACGCGGCCTGGCGGCAGAGTAGTAGAGGTACAGATGCCGGTCGCTTTTCGGATCCAGCGCCAGGCCCAGCAGTCCCTCTTCAGAACCACGGCTATTCACGCGGTCGGTGATGTCCAGGAACTCCGAGGCGGTATCGGGGTCGGGATGCAACTCGTTGAATGCCCAGACTCGCCCGGCCTGTTCGGTCACCAGCGCGCGGCCACTCTGCAACTGAACCAGGCTGGTGGGATCTTGAAACCGCCGGGCCGTCAGCGCCGGTTCCAGCCGCAGGGTCTCCGGCCGCGGCGTGGCCGACGGCGACGGGAGCGTCGGGACCGTGGTACGCGCCGACGACGCGCCGCTGCATCCGGCAACGAGCGCCAATAGCAAGGCCACCAGAATTATCGCTTTCGTGGTCATGCCCACAAGCATACTACGCCGGCTCGACGGGAGCGGCTCCAACCCGGCCGGGAAGTTCTCCTATCCGGGGTTGCCACATTCCGGCAGCCCTATACAATTGTTGGCGGCGCGGCGCGCCTTGGCGCACTGCCGCATATCGACTTGAGAAGGAGCGTTTTCATGCCGGAAATTGAAGACAAGCTGAAAGAATTGGGCTACGAGCTGCCCCCGCCTCGGCCACCCGGGGCCGGCAACATCATCCCTTCAGTACGGACCGGAAACCTGGTGTTCCTTTCGGGCACCGGGCCGGGGTTGCCCGGCGGCGGATTGCTGCACGTGGGAAAGTTGGGAGCGGACGTGACGGTGGATCAGGGTTACGATTGCGCTCGGCAGACGATGTTGAATCTGCTCACCAACCTGAAGCGGGAGATCGGGGATCTGGACAAAGTGAGCCGGATCGTCAAGCTACTGGCAATGGTCAACTCCACTCCGGATTTCGGTGACACCCCTTTGGTCGCCAACGGAGCGTCCGATCTGCTGACCAGTCTCTACGGAGACCGGGGCCGCCACGCCAGGTCGGCGGTAGGCATGGCTACGCTGCCGGGGGGAATGCCCATTGAGATCGAGATGATCGTCGAGGTTGCGGACTAACGTCCTCACATGCCCCTACTTTCGGGAGTTCGTCAGAATCAGGATTTGCCGGACTTATGGATTAGCAGGATTGGGAACGCTCTGCCATGAATGGTTTCAATCCTGCCAATCTTATAATCCCGAAAATCCCTCCGCCGGCGGCGGATGACGATACCACGGCCCAAAGTGGGCAGGCCTGAGGCGCCGGGGAGATGGCAATGGTGAAGAATTTCGGGGTGCTGCTGCCGACGAGGGGCGTGCTGGTGTACGCCGGCGAGGGCGGGCCAAGGGTGGAACTGAACTGGCAGATGGCGGAAACAGCCGAGCGGATGGGGTACGATTCGGTCTGGATTGGGGACAGCATCACGTCCAAACCCCGCCTGGAGCCGATGACTGCCATGGCAGCGGTGGCGGCCCGCACCAACCGGGTCAAGATTGGCACCGCGGTGCTACTGAACGCCCTGCGTCATCCAGTCCACCTGGCGCACGCCGCCGCCACCATCGACAACATATCGGGCGGACGGGTCATCCTGGGCCTGGGCGCAGGCCGCAGCAATAACCAGATGTTTGTCGATGAGCACGCCGCGGTCGGGGTGCCGATAATGGAGCGGGCTTCGCGGATGGAGGAAAGCATCCGCGTCATGCGCGGGCTTTGGAAGGGAGAGCCGGTGAGCAATGACGGCGAGTTTTACCCACTGCGGGATGTGACCCTGGAACCGCGACCCGTTCAGCCGTCCATACCGCTGTGGCTTTCCAGCAATTGGGTCCGGCGGGGGTTGGCCCGGGTCGCCGAGTTGGGGGATGCCTGGATCACCAACGTTCCGTCGCCGGACCTGTTCACCCGCTGCTGGGACCGGATTGAACGACGCGCCGGAGAATTGGGCAGAGATACCCGGGAAATCGGTCGCTGCCTGTATATTTCGGTGAATTTGAATGACGATGCCGACGCGGCTCTGGATGAAGGCGACCAATTCATGCGCGCCTACTACAGCGTGCCTTACGATGTGATCAGCAAGCAGCTGCTGTGCGTGTTCGGGCCGTCGGACCGGATCATTGAAGCGATCAGGGCCTACCAGGAACGCGGGGCCGAGTACTTCATTGTCCGTTTTGCCTCTCCCGATCAGATGGGTCAACTGGCCCGGTTCACCGACGAAGTCCTGCCCCACGTCGACTGACGGGCCAATCGGTCACCGGCTCCGATCAGCAAACTCCACCTTGGCAGCTTCCACCAGCGTCGCGTCGCACATCAGGTCGGCCGCCGTCAGGCTCAGGGCTTTGGCGACCTGCAATGCGTTGGAGAGGGCGAGGTCGGTGATCGCCGTGGCGCACATATCCCTGGTATGAGAAGGGACGGGTTCTTCGCTGACGGCGTAACGCAACTCAAAAGCCGGCATCACCTGGCTAATGTTGCCGAAATCGGTGGAAGCTCCGCTGCCGGCCCGGCCGGGGATGGGGTCGTCCAGCCTGATGCCCAATTCTCTGGCGTTGGCGGCAAGGGTCTGGGCCAGGGTCACGTTGGGCTGGACATTCTCGTAGAAGGGATAGAATTCCGCAACCTCGAGACGGGCGCCGGTCATGGACGCGGCCCCTTCGGCCACCTGCAAGACCTTGCCCACCACCACGTCGCTGAGGTATTGCCCGTCCCGGGACCGGAGCATGAAGTTGGCGGCGGCGAATTCGGGCACCACGTTGGGGGCCAACCCGCCGTCGGTGATCACGCCGTGGATGCGGACGTCATCGCGCAGGTGTTGACGGAGGGCATCTATGCCGGTGAAAAGGTGGATAACGGCGTTCAACGCGTTGATGCCGGCCTCGGGGGCGGCGGCGGCATGGGCTGCCCGGCCGTGGTACATGTACCGGTAGCCAACCATAGCCAAGCTCCAGCTTTCTCCGATAGGGGAGGCGGCGGGAATTATGGTGCGGTTGGAAAAAGGGTGAGATGAAAGGGTGGCGTCCACGCCGTTGAACACGCCGGCTTCCAGCAGCCGGATCTTGCCGCCACCGCCTTCCTCGGCGGGAGTGCCAATGATCTCGGCGCGTCCCGGCAGGTTCGGCGCGTTGGTCAGCAGACCCAACGCCGCGCCCATGGCGGCCATTGCGATGAGGTTATGTCCGCAGCCGTGGCCGATTTCAGGAAGGGCGTCGTATTCGGCGAGAACAGCGATGGTGGGGCCATCGCCGCCTCCGCCGGGGATGGTGGCTTTAAACGCCGTTGCCACGCCGCCAATGCCACGCTCCACGTGGAGGTTGTTCTTCTCGAGGAATCCAGCCAGTGCATTGGAGGAATAGTATTCCTGGTAGTTCAACTCCGGATGGGCGTGGATGTCTTTGGAAAGGTCGAACAGCGCTTGACGCTGGTTTTCGATGGCCGAGTTGGACCCGAAGGCCAGTTCTGCTTTGGATCCGGGATGCGTGGTGGCCATGGTCTGAGTTCTCCTGTAGAGTGGCGCTTCGGATTTAATCACGGCTGGCGCCACACAAGCCGAATGGTTGATAAGGCGTTCGCCGGTCACTGCCCGTATTCTACAAGGATTACGTCAAGGGATACCACGTCGTGGGGATTGTCGTGGTTTTTCGGGATTGGCTCCTTTGATTGGGTGGTTGGTAGTTTGCCTCGGGTTAGGGGGCTCAGGCGGTCGGCGCTTTCTGTTGCGAGAGCCTTGACGGGACGGCCATTGCTATGCCGGCGAGATTGCCACCCCCCTATCAAGTACGGGGTCGCAATGACAAGGCGAGTACATGTGAGGCAGGTGTTATCGGAGCAGCGCGAAGGGGGGCGATTGGCGCGGCGGCCTGCTGGGTAGTACAATAGCGACGCTATGGTTGGATACTCCAGGCGAAATGTGGCGATGCTGACCTCCATCGGGGCGATGGTGGCGTGCCTGCTGCTGATTATCTTCTTTGGAGCATGGGCGGTATCGGCCAGTGGGGACGCCGACCTGGAGGGTCTCCTGTCCGGGGCAGCGTCGGGATTCAGCGGGGGCGTGTCGCCCCAATTCGTCGGGTCGGAAACGGACGCGGTTGCGGCCGACGGCGATACCGTGCCCAGGCTGGCGTCAGCGTCGTCGGTCAGCGCGGCTGACACTTGGTGGGGCAAAGCGCTCCTCGGAGCCTGTCCGCTGCATTAGCGCGTGTTGGATTTACCCGTCATTCCGGCGAAAGCCGGAATTCGTTATTCCAAATAAGCGCCACCCGCCGGAGATCAACCACGCTCGGAGTCCTGGATTCCGGCTCAAGGTCGGAATGACGGCATGAAATTGCAAAGCGTCAACCGTGGGAGGCATTCCCCCTGATGGCTATCTTCTCTTCCATCCAGAGAACCGGCAACGGTTTTCATTATGCCTGGGTGATCATTGCCATTCTGTCGATAGTGCAGATTTTCGGCCAGTCGATTTCGATGTCGGCCGGCATCATGGTGCCCGAGTTGCGGATGCCACTGGACGAAGGAGGCCGGTTCGGCTGGTCGCCGGCGATGATCGGGTTTGCGCTGGCGGGCTATTATCTGGTGGGGTCGCTGACCTCGCCCTTCAGCGGGCGGTTAGGGGACATACTGGGGGCGCGGAAGCTGCTGCTGGCCGGCGGCGTGCTGTTCGGCGTAAGCATGGTCCTGATCGGGTTTATCACCCACGTCTGGCAGTTTTTCCTGGTGTACAGCGTAATGCTGGCCCTGACCTCGTCCATTGCCATGGTGCCGCTGATGGCGGCGGTGAACCCCTGGTTCAAGCGGCGGCTGGGGCTGGGCATTGGCCTGATGTGGGCGGCCGGCGGCGTCGGCGCGGCGGCGTTGGCGCCGGTGTATTCGCTGCTGCTGGTGAACTTCGGCTGGACGGCCACCTTCGTGACGATTGGCCTGGTAGGCGGTGGCGCCACGCTGGCCCTGATGCCGTTCTTCCGCAATCAGCCGTCGGAAAAGGGGTTGCTGGCCTACGGCGCGTCGGCCAGCGATCCGCCGCCGGTTACTTTCAACGCGGAAGCGGCCAAACTGCGGTTGCGGGTGTTCCAGCGCCAGATGAAGCATACCCGGGCCTTCTGGAACCTGCCGGTTATTCATGGCATGGGGTGCGCCGGACACGGCATCGTGCTGATTTTCGTGGTGGACTTTGCCGTAACCCGGGGCATTGAGTTCACCACGGCGGCGGTGATATTGACGCTGATAAACGTGTTCAGCATCGGCGGCCGGTTCCTGGTGCCCATTATCACCGAGCGCATCGGCGGCAAGCTGATTATGGCGGTCGCGCTGGGGATACAGGCCGGGTCGGTGATTATCCTGCTGATAGCCGGCGAGTATATGGCCGGTCATGCGTGGGCCTTCTATCTGTTCGCCTGCGTATTCGGACTGGGCTTCGGCGGCGAAATGTCAGCCTACCCCGTGGTGAACCGGCAGTACTTCGGCACCGGGCCAGTGGCGACCGTGTACGGTTTCCAGATTTCCGGGGCCATGATGGGGCACTTCATCTCCACGCTGGTTGCTGGCGTCATCATCCAGTTCTGGGGATACCTGCCCGCCTTTATCCTGTCCATGATTTTCAGCAGCCTGGGTGTCGTTATCATCCTGACCCTGGAGACCACCAAGCGGCAGTTGATTCCCGACTGGGAGGACCAGTTGCCTCCGGAAGCCAGGACGCCTTCCGCCGTCAGCATCCCGGCGGTGGTTCCGCCGGCGGCCGCCGCTACCGGCGTAGCTTTCGGCAACGTGGGCGGGGACGGCAACTAGTCGGCGCTGGGCATCCTGACGACGGTTCGCTGGTGTCTCGCGCCAAAATCCTGCTCGCCACGGGCAACGCCGACAAACGGCGGATGCTGGCGTGGCTGCTGGAGGGGCTGCCCGTTGTCGGCGTCACGCCCGCCGAAGCCGGCGTGTGGGCTGATCCTGACGAAGCGGGGCGTACCCACGAGGAGATTGCCCGGGACAAGGCCGAGGAGTGGTCACAAGCGGCGGGGATGCCGGCCATGGCCAGCGATGGCGGGCTACTCGTTCCGTCCCTGGGGGCCAATTGGGAGAGCCGCTACACGCATAGATTCGCCGGGCCGGCGGCTGATGATGACGAGCGGCAACGGCGGCTGATCGAACTGTTGGAGCCCTTTAGCGGAGACGACCGCAAGGCCGCATTCGTCGAAGGTCTGGCCGTTGCCGACGGCGGGCGCACTCTGGCGTCGTGGGAAGTGCAGGGGGCGACGGGGCGCATCGTGGATACGCTGGCGGACCGGGGCGACGGGACCAGTGGCGACGGCTTCTGGGTATTTCCGCTGTGGCACTTCGCCGAGTTCGGGCGGACTTACGACCGGCTGACCGAGGCGGAACGGGCCAGCCTGGGCGACCACTGGGACGCGCTGCGAGGGTTGGTGCGGGAGTTTGTGGCGGGTTGGCGGGACGGCGGCGCGGCCGGGGCAAATGGGCTACAATGAATTTGGTATCCCCGCCAACGACGAGGTTCAGCATGACCACCTCTCGCAAACCGTTCCAGGGAGTCATCCAATCCCAGGAATTCTTCGTGTTTCCCGACCCGCCGGAAATCCCCGAAGACAAGATGACCAACTTTGACCACCTGGCCGCCAACGGCAACGTCCACCACCTCACCATCCACTTCGGCAATCCCGACACCACGTTGGTGGCCGGCGAACGCTACCTGGCGCTGGCGCCGACCCGGGAGCTGACCGGGCTGCGCTATCCCGACCTGCTCATCGCTTTCGATGTGAACCCGGCGGCCTACCGTCGTCGTCGGGCTTACGTCATCTCGGACCAGGGCAAGCCGCCCGATTTCGTCATGGAAGTTGCCTCCCCCAGCACCAGGCGCATTGACGCTACGGATAAACGGAACGACTACGCTGCCCTGGGCATTCCGGAATACTGGCGCTTTGACGAGACGCTCCGGGGACGCAACCCCCGGCTGGCCGGAGACCGACTGGTTGACGGCGGATATGAGCCAGTCCACATCGAGCGGATTGAAGAGGGTGTCCTACAGGGCTACAGCGCGGTTTTGAACCTGAACATCAGGTGGGAACGAGGGCAACTTGGTTGGTACGACCCTGCGACCGACCGACACATATTCACTTTCGAGGACGAACGGGCCGCCCGAATCCAGGCAGAACGTCGCGCGGGCAGCGCCGAAAACGAACTCCGCGCCGAACGAGAGGCCCGGGTTGCTGTAGAATTACGCAACCGGGAAGCGGAAACTCGCATCAGAGAACTGGAAGAGAAACTCCGTCGGCGGAGTTCCGGATACGACCGGTGAAGCGCGCGAGGCTTAATATTGACCGTCGAAATGTTATTCGTCAGCCGGGTTCAGCTTAAAGATCCCACTACTGTCCTATAATCGGAGTTTCACTTGACTGTCGTTCACACTGATGATGATATTCTGGCCCCCGGGTCCGTGGAGGACGTGCAGGGGCTGCTGCGGGACCAGGCGTATATCACCGACCGGGGCTTGGCGATTGCCATCTTTCTGGCGTTGAAACTGCGCCGGCCGCTGTTCCTGGAGGGCGAGGCCGGCGTGGGCAAGACGGAAATCGCCCGGGCGCTGGCCGCCGGGCTGAATACCGATTTGATTCGGTTGCAGTGCTACGAAGGGCTGGATGTCAACCATGCGGTGTACGAGTGGAATCACACCCGACAACTGCTGGAAATCCGGTTGATGGAGGCGCGGCGCGGCGGAGGCGATGGGGTTTCCGATGGCGGAATTGACTTGTTCAGCCCGCAATTTCTAATCAAACGTCCATTACTGGAGGCCATCGACGCCGGCCGGGACCGGGCGCCGGTGCTGCTGATTGACGAGCTGGACCGGGCCGATGAGGAGTTTGAGGGGTTCCTGCTGGAGTTGCTGGCCGACTATCAGATCACGATACCGGAACTGGGCACGTTCCACGCTGCGCATCCGCCGGTGGTGGTGATCACGTCCAACCGGACGCGGGAAGTGCACGACGCCCTGAAGCGTCGCTGTCTGTACTACTGGGTTGACTATCCCGACTACCAGAAGGAAATGCAGATTGTCACGGCGCGGCTGCCCGAGGCGCCCCGTCTGCTGGCTGAACAGGTAACTTCGTTCATCCAGGAGCTGCGGGAGACGGAGCTGTACAAAATTCCCGGCGTGTCGGAAACGCTGGACTGGACCTCGGCTTTGCTGGCGCTGAATATGCGGGAACTGGAGCCGGAGGTGATCGACGACACCCTGGGCATCATGCTCAAGTATCAGGACGACATCGAGGCCGTGCGTGGGGAACCGGTGCGGGCGCTGCTGGAACGTTCCCGGAACCGGGGGCCGCGACGGGGCGGCCGGCGGGGATAATATCTTCCCGGTTCGGCAAGGGATTGCTACATGAACAACTATTTCGACTCGGCAGACCCTGACGGGGCACAATCTCTGACCGTCGAGGCGGTGGAGCAGGCTCTGGCCAGGGGCGATGGCACGGCGGCGGATCTGCTGATGCTGTACCTGGCCTGCCTGGTGGCAGACCCGGACGAACAGGAAGAGTTCGGAGGCGCAGCCGACCGGGTCGCCGACGCGCTGTTTGAAATGGCGGAAGAGGGCGATGAAGACGCGGCGCTGGCCATGGCTGCCCTGAACGCGCTGATGGAGGAAGACGGTTCGGAGGATGCCAAAACGGTGGGGGTGGCGATGTTCCGCGCGGTGGCTACCCGCCCCATCCTGATCAGCGTGGCCGACGGACGGATGGACTTTGAAGCTGCCACTGCCGCGTTGGAGGTGATTGACGCGCTAGCGGGCGGTTTCTCGGACGGCGGCGGCGACTTCGACGATTTTGACGACCTGGACATTGACGAGTTGGCGAACATATTGGGCGTGTCCGACCCGGGCTTGGACTGGCATGATGACTTCGATGATCGTTAGCGGCGCTCGCCGCCGGGTGGCCGTAATCGGCGCCGGAATAGTTGGCGCGTCCATAGCGTGGCGCATTGCCGGGCGAGGGGCGCAGGTTACCGTGATTGACCAAGGGGAACCCGGCAGCGGGGCTTCCAGCCACAGTTTCGCGTGGGTCAACGCCGGCGCGAAAGAACCCATCGGATACCATAATCTCAACCGGCGTTCCCTGGAGATGTGGCCCCGGTTCGCCGAAGCGCTGGGTGAAGACGTGGGCCTGCGCTGGGGCGGCAAGGTGGCGTGGGAAACGGAAGCGGAAGCCGCCGAGGCGTTGTCGGCGCGGGTGCGTCAGTTGCAGTCATGGGGTTATCCCAGCCGGCTGGTGTCCAAGGCCGAACTGGAGGAACTGGAGCCGGCCCTGAAGGTGGGCCCGGTGGCAGCGGCGGAGTACAACGAGAACGAGGGGCAGGTGGAGCCGCAGTTGGTGGTCGATGCCTGTATCCGGCGTTTGGCCGAGTTGGAGGCTGGTATTCTCACTGGCGTTTCGGCGCTGGGAATGTCTCAATCCGGCGACGGGACCATCCGTGCGGTGCAGACCACGTCGGGCGATATTGAAGTTGACGCGGTGGTGCTGGCCGCGGGCGCCGATACCACCGGGTTGGCCGCGCTGGCCGGCGTCAACGTGCCGCAGGCGGAAAGCCCGGGCGTGGTGATGCGGACCACGCCGATGCCACCGCTGCTGCGAAAGGTGCCGGTGGTGTATGCCCCGCCCCTGGAGGAGGGCCGTCGGGAGATACACTTGCGCCAGTGCCCCGACGGGCGGCTGATGATCGGCGAAGGCGACCAGGAGAGCCGGGCCGAGGACGACAGCCAGGCCCACGCCGACGAGCTGCTGGCGCGGGCTTGCCACTATCTGCCGGGGCTGGCGGGGGCGCAGGCAATACCGGTACCGGTGGGTTGGCGACCCATGCCGCTGGACGGTTACCCGGTGATGGGTTTTGCGCTGGAAGCGCCGAACCTTTACGTGGCGCTGACCCACAGCGGGGTCACGCTGGCGCCGGCGCTGAGCCAGTTGGCGGCGCAGGAAATCTGCGAGGGCGTACGGGCCGACGCAGTGCTGGGGCCATACCGACCGGAACGTTTCGCCGGGTTGACGGCCGAGGCCGCTGCCCAGGTGGCGCACCCCAGGGCGGGACATCGCTAAGGAGCCGGAGACGGCCGCTTCGCCGGCGGACGCGCCCGTGTCCGAAATGGCGACGTCGGCGCGGGGCTGGACGGTCCTGCTGCTCAACCGACTGCACTACAGCACGGTGGTGCTGTCGTCCTTCGGGTTCGGGCTGTTTCTGCCCTTCATCCAGGAAGATCTTGGGCTGAGCTACCTGCAAATCGGGGCGCTGCAGGCGGTGTCCTGGGGAGCGTCCGTTGCGCTGCTGGTGCCCTTCAGCGTGTTGTTCGCCCGGTTCAATCCCAATCGTCGGGTGTTGGTGGGCCTGGCGCTGCTGACGCCCTTCCTGTTCACCCAGGGCGTGGCGGTGGGGTTCTGGACCCTGCTGGCGTCCCGGTTTTTGATGGTGCTGACCCAGGCGGGCATGACTCCCGCGCGGCCGCTGCTGCTGCGTTGGTGGGCCGCGCCAAAGCAGTACGCCACGGTAACATCGGTGGGATTGTCGCTGCACTCCACGTTCATGGCCGCGGCATTGACCTTCAGTCCGCTGATTATCGTTTTGCTGGACAGCTGGCGTCTGGCCTACTTTCTGCAAGCCGCCCTGATGGGTCTCCAGCTGCTGGCGTGGGGGTTCCTGACCCGTAGAGCGGAACCCGTTTTTGAACCATCTCCCGCGTCAGGGCGGGAGGACGCCGGCGCAGGAGAGAGGGATGCGCCGGCGGAGGACAGCGCAAGCGCGCCGGTGATCAAGGCGCTGATTGCCTACCCCCACGCTTGGCTGCTGGGCCTGGTTATGCTGGGCCTGTCGGCGTCGTGGACAACCGTATTAACCTTTCTGCCCACAATATTGGAGGAGGAACGGGGCATCGCGATTTCAGCGGGGAGCATGTTGTTCGGTTTCATGTACTACGTGCTGATACCCGGCGGTTTGCTGGGCAGCCGGATCTTTCAGCACGTCACCGACCGGCGGCTGATGGTGCTGCTGCCGGCGGCGATGAACACACTCTTCACCGTCATCGCGTTTCTGGCTGGAAATCAACTGCTGGCGGCCGTGGCGTTGACTGGCGTGGGGATGGTTTGGGTGTTCGTGCCGGCGATGGAGATACTCCCCTTCGAGTTCCGGGGCATCAGAGGCCGGGAAGTGTCGGCGCTGGCGGGTTTGACGCAGACGTTCAGCGCCATCGGGTTCGGCGGCGGGCCACTGTTGGCGGGAGCTCTGGCTCAGGCGTCGGGTTCGGCGGTCACCGGGGCGCTGGTGGTGGGAGGGGTTACCGGCCTGGCGGTCCTGGCGGCGGCAATGCTGCCGCGCAGTTTCGGGGGGAGCAGGTACGAGGTGGTTGGCTGACGCCGATCCTATGAACACTGTTCAATACGAAGGTGATGAAATGACAACGCAGTTCACGGATGACGAAATTGACGCGCTTGGCGAGCGGTTGCGGCATGGCATTGCTGCCCCTGATCGAGACATTTACCGTGAGTATCGCCGGATGCTGCATCGACTCAGGCGTGATCTGGAAGCCGAGTTACGGCTCTTGGTGGCGGACGCCGAATTAGCTTCCCGCACCAAGCGCATTGAAACGGTGTCGGCGAAGTTGCAGCGACGTCCCGACCTGGCGTTGTCCCAAGTGACCGACTTGGCCGGCTGCCGCATAATCGTATCCGGACGGGCTGAGCAGCACGCTGCGGTGGCCCAATTATTGGCGGCCTACGATGTCCAACAAGTCGACGACAAAAGCGATAGCCCCAAGTTCGGGTATCGTGCAGTCCATTTTGACATTCGCTATCGGGGTCAGCTCATGGAGATCCAGGTGCAAACGCGCAACCAGTTCCGCTGGCAACAGGTTTCCGAGCAGGCCGCCGGGTATGACATCTCCATCAAATATGGCGGCGGCCACCCGGGAGTTGTTCAGGCGTTGCTGGAGCTGTCGGAACTGGCATACCGATGCGATCTGGAGAATGTTGAACTGCCCGAATCCAGCATCGCACAAGCCATTAGTATGATAACATCGGCCTATTCCGGGTAACTGGGCCGGGCTAGGAGAAGGAGAAACCGGATGAGTCTGAACTTTCTGATTGAACATGACCGGCACGGCAAAATCCCCACCAGGGTCACGGTGTATGACGACATTGAGGACGCCGAAGAACGTCTTTGCCGGCTGGAGGACGAACAGATGGACGAGCTCAACGCCGGCCTGAAGGCCGGCAAGCCCGTCCGCATGGAGTATGTTATCCTCGGCGCAGATTCGGTCGAAACTATCAAGCGCACCCACGCTCGCTATTTTGGAGGCGAGTACGAAGTGGTAGTACCGACGGAAATTTACTACATCGCCGGTTGGCAGGATAAACTGCACTGGACGCGGGAGGAGAAGGTTTCAGCCGAATCCTGGGCCTTTACCCGCGCTCTGACCAGACCGTAAAGTCGTACGCTGTATGACTACCGGCGTCAGCGTCAACCTGCACACCGCGCCGGCCGATGCCGGTGCGGGCTCCATCCTCTCCAACCTGCTGATGTTCGGGGAGGTTTTGCGGCGGTTGGGGTTGGACGTTGGTTCCGGGAATATGCTGGATTTGGTGCGGGCCACCGAGTTTGTGCCCCTGGGCGGGAACCGCAACGACTTTCGGCTGGCGGCGCGGGCGCTGCTGGTGCATCGTCGCAGCGATTTGGAGCTTTTCGACGAGGCGTTCCAAGTGTTCTGGCGCCGGCCGGCCCACGGGCGCAGTATGCGCGACCTGCGTTCGATGGGCGAGGAGCGACGCTACCGCGCGCCCCGGGTGACGCCGCACCGGGAGGACGCTTCCGACGGCCCGCCGCAGGATGACGGCAAAGAGGATGCCGGCGACCGGCAGCCGGTGGTAGACCTGCACCGTGTCTTCAGCGCGCGGGAGGTATTGCGGCAGCGGGACTTCGCCGAATACACGCCGGCGGAGGTGGCGGCGGCCCGTTCGCTGATGGCTGAACTGGCGTGGGACCTGGGACGCCGACGTACCCGGCGGCTCGCCTGGGGTGACGGGTCGGAAATCGACCTGCGCCGCAGTATGCGCCGGAGCCTGTCCCACGGCGGCGAGATGGTTGACCTGGCCCGCCGGCAACGCAAGACCAAGCCCCGTCCACTGGCCCTGATCTGCGACGTCAGCGGATCCATGGAACGCTACACGAGGATGCTGCTGCACTTTGTACACACGATGGCCGCGAGCGGTCAGCAGCTGGAGGCGTTCCTGTTCGCCACTCGGCTCACTCGCATCACGCGGCATCTTGAGCATCGGGGCGTTGACCGTGCGGTGTCCGAGGTGGCGCGGGCGGTGCCCGACTGGGCCGGCGGCACCCGCATTGGCGAGGCCGTCAAGGCGTTCAACTACCGGTGGGCGCGACGAACCCTGCGCGGCGGCGCGGTGGCGCTGGTGATATCGGACGGATGGGACCGGGGCGACCCCGAACTGTTGTCGCAAGAGATGGCGCGATTGCAACGGAGCTGCCACCGCCTGATCTGGCTGAACCCATTGCTGGGGTCGCCGGACTACCAGCCGCTGACCCGGGGGATGCAGGCGGCGCTGCCGTACATCGACGACTTCTTGCCGGCCCACAACCTGCACAGCCTTCAGGAACTGGCGAGACATCTGAACGACCTCACGCCGCGCCGGGGGCCGCCGTCAGCGCGCCGTCGAACCTCCGGGAAAGACGGCAATGGGGTTTTGACAGGTATGGATACGGCCCATGACGGCAGCGCGGCGAGCCGGTCGCGGCGGGAGCTGAACCCGGCGCTGGCTCCGACGTTCCGACATCCCCTGTGGGGTCATCCCAACATACCGGGCGGCGGTTAGCCGGCCTGCCCCGGCGCGATTTCGTTGTACAGGCTGGCCAGCGCCGTCGCTAACGTGCGAGGCCGCTCCTCGTACTCCGGCGTGGGATACCATTCGTAGTCGAAGCTGCGCACCACCGCGCCGTCGATGCTGGCGCGGAGGCTGGAGACGATGACGCGGAAGCCCAGGGCGTGGGACGCCTGCTCGGCCAACTGCTCCATGATGACGTTGGGGCAGTCGAAGATGACCATGAACCCGCCCTGTCGCTGGCCGTCGGTGACCCGGGCGCGAAAGACCTTGCCGAACAAGTCAAGGTCAATGATGGTGTAGCGACGTTCCTCGGCCCCGTGGTCGGGCCAGCCGATGTAGATGTCGCCGCCGACGGTCCAATGGTGCATTCCAATCTCCCCAAATTGACTGCCGCGTATGGTAGCGGGGAGCCGCGCCGAGGCGCAAGGGACGCGCGTGAGCAATAAAGAGCAGCCTTGGTTACCCGTGCCAAAAGCCCGGAGCCGTTCGGTCCATGGGGTCCTCGCCCGTTGCCAGGTATTTTTTCCGCAGCCGGTCCCATAAGTAGAGGCGGTCCCAATCAGGGTTTTCCAGGTAGTTCTGGCGTTCGTCCAGGTGGGGGTTGGGCAGCAACACCGTGATCTGCTGCTGGCCGCCGCCGTTGAAGAGTCGGAAGCCCCAGGACGTGGGCTGGTGGTCGGGGTTGAGGCGGCGGTAGAGTTCGGCGCGGGCGGCGCGGCGCAGTCGGGCCACTTCGGGCGGTGACGACTGGGAAGCGCCGATGCAGAGGTGCAGGTGCCATTCTTGAAAGTCCACGGTGAGGTAGCCGTCAAGGTAGCCAAGGCGAGGTTCCTGAGGCGGCTTGATCTCCCAAACGGCGCCGGGGATCAGCAGTCCGATGCGGATGCGCTCCCACTCGGCCAGGCAGTCGCGGAGGATGGCGGACAGCGTCTCCTCGTCGGTGGGCAGGGGGAACAGCTCGTAAACGCCATCCAGTTGCTGGATGATTTCGCCCCGGGGAAGGGGACTTGCCGTGGTCATGGTGTCGCTCCAGGTTCTATTGTAGGCGCGTTCAGCCAGTGGCTCCGGCGGCGTCTCGTCGTTGGCCATCAGATCTGCGACGCAGTGTCAAGACGGGAAAACCCCTCAGGCGTACCCACTTTGTCATTGCGAGGAGCCTGGCCCGATCTTTGACAAATCGGGCAATCCCGTTGGGTGAGCGATGTTTGCTCCGGCGATGAGATTGCCACGCTACGCTCGCAATGACAGTTTGTGGAAAGTGGGTACGTATGAGCAACGGGCGGGGTTTCCTCTGGCAATGTTGCGACATTGTTGCCGGTCGCGGTTGCCGGTATCATGGCGCTATGGTCGTAACCGTTTGTCCATCGCTGGCTTGGTCAAGACATCCGTCCGGCGAGGGGCTGGCAGTGTACCAGAGACAAGGAGATATGTGGAATGACGGATGGCGACGATGCGTACGATGCGCGAAAACATGCCCTCCGGAAACCGGAGGGCGGTCAACTCCAGACGGAGTCGACCTGGCCGGCGGGTGCGGCGCCTGAACCGGCGGATTGCCGGCGCGTTTCAGCCCCACTGGCCTCGCGTGCTGACCATCGGGCTGCTGATACTGGTTACCGCCGGGTTGGGCGTGGTGAATCCAATCCTGATTCGGGCGGTGTTCGACTCAGCGCTGTTTGTTGAGGACGGGCCTGACCTGAGGCTGCTCTGGATTATCGCCGCCGCCATGGCCGTGGTGGTGGTGGTGACGGGCAGCCTGGGGGTGCTGCAAACCTGGTTGACGCAGCAGGTGGGCCAGCGGGTGATGCGGGATTTGCGGGACCGGCTGTATTCGCATCTGCAATCGCTGTCGCTGGGGTTTTTCACTTCCACCCGCACCGGGGAGATACAGAGTCGGGTTGCCAACGACGTGGCCGGCATCCGGGTGGTAGTAACCGGCACCGTCGGCAACATCCTGTCCAATGTGGTCATTCTAATCAGCACGCTGGTGGCGATGCTGGTGCTGTCTTGGGAGCTGACGCTGGTGGCGGTGGGTATAACGCCGCTGTTCGCGCTGTTCAGCTACCGGGTAGGCCGGCGGCGGCGGGCGATGTCGTCGCTGGTGCAGGAATCCACAGCGGAGATGACGGCGATTACCCAGGAAACCTTGTCGGTGTCCGGGGTGCTGCTGACCCGGCTGTTCGGCGCGCAGGAACGGGAAATTGAGCGGTTTCGTTACCAGAACCTGCGCCTGTCGGACTTGGAGATACGGCGGGAGATGACCGGGCAGGCGGTGTGGGCAGGAATGCAGATATTCTTTTCGTTGTCCCCGGTGGTGGTGTATGTGCTGGCCGGGTATTTGCTGGCCGGCGGCATGGGGCAAAGCGGCATATCGGCCGGCACCATCGTCGCCTTCACCACCCTGCAAGCGCGCATCAACTGGCCGATAAACACTTTGCTGCGGACGGCGGTAGAACTACAGTCGTCGCTGGCGCTGTTTGAACGCATCTTCGGCTACCTGGACATCCTCCCCGAAATCGTGGATGCGCCGGACGCGGTCGAGATGCCGGCGGAAAGGGTTGCCGGCGCGGTGGCATTCCGGGACGTGCGAGTAAATTATCGCGCCCCGGAGTTGGACGACGGCGCGGAGAGCGACACTGATGCCGATACCGATGACGAGGCCGCGTGGGCCCTGGACGGCGTGAACCTTGAAGTCAAACCGGGACAACTGGCCGCGTTGGTTGGCCCCAGCGGCGCCGGCAAAACCACCATTTCATATCTGATTCCGCGGCTTTACGACGCCACCGAGGGAGTGGTCACCATTGACGGCGTTGACGTGCGGCGCATCCGGCTGGAAAGCCTGGCGCGGATGGTCGGGTATGTATCCCAGGAAAGCTACCTGTTTCACGCTTCTATACGGGAAAACCTGACTTACGGAAACCCTGACGCCACCGAAGCCGAGATGCACGCCGCCGCGCAAGCAGCCTACATTCACGAGCGAATCGTGCAATTTCCCGAAGGCTACGATACGGTGGTGGGAGAACGGGGCTATCGATTGTCCGGCGGCGAGCGGCAACGGCTGTCCATCGCCCGGGTCATTCTCCATCAACCCCGGCTGCTGATACTGGACGAGGCGACATCGGCGTTGGATACTACCAGCGAACGGTATGTCCAGGCCGCGCTGGAACCGCTGATGCAGGGGCGCACCACCATCGCCATCGCTCACCGTCTTTCCACCATCATGGCGGCGGACGTGATTTTCGTGGTTGACCGGGGACGCATCGTAGAACGGGGAACGCATCGCGAGTTACTGGCCTTGGGCGGGCTGTACGCGCAGCTGTATTCGGAACAATACGAGGGCGGCGATGTGGAGTGCATTTGTGAAGACGGCGTTGTTCTGACCAATGGCAGAGTGCGCCTGGCCGCCGTGGCATAGTGTGAGCGGCGCGACAGTCATCCCGGCATGGAGGATGTTATGACACAGCAAACCAATACGGGGCCGGTCCGTCTGCGGGTGGCCTTCCGCAATATGTTCTACACCACGATATACGTTGCGGTGGAGGGTGGGTTCCTGGCCGGCGAGGGGCTGGATGTTGATTTTGACCACATACCAGCGGGGCGGGCGAGCACTGATTTGCTCAAATCCGGCGAGATTGACATTACCCAGAGCGGCATCAGCCGCAGTTTCATGGACCTGGACGCCGGCAGCGCCGACCCGCCGCTGCACATCGCCGAAATCAACCAGCGCGACGGATTCTTTCTGCTGTCCCGCCGGCCCACCGATGGCTGGCAATGGTCGGATCTGGCGGGGGCCACACTAATCCCGGTAGGATTCACGCCGGTTCCCTACACTACTCTGCAAGCGGCGATGCGCTGGCACGGCGTGGACCCGGCCACGGTGAACCTGCTGGGCGGATTGTCCGCCGCGGAGATGCTGGGCCGGTTCCGGAACGGCGACGCCGACTATTTGCAAGTTCCCAACCCCTTTGCGGTGGAGTTGATGCGGGAAGGTTCCGGCCACTTGGCGGCGACGCTGGGTATGGAAAGCGGGTACGTGTGCTACAGCAGCTTTGCGGTTACGCCGGCCTACCTGGCGGATAATACCGACACGGTGCAGACGTTTGTGAATGGCTACGCCCGAGCGCAACGCTGGGTTGCGGAGAGCGATGCTGAGGCGGTGGCGGAGCGGATTGCCGGCGTATTTCCCGATTACGAGCGGGAAGTATTGACGGAAGGCGCGCAGCGGTACAAGGACGCTGGGGTGTGGGCGACCGATCCGACCATCACGCGGCACGGGTTTGACCGGATGCGGGACGCGCTCATGTCCGGCGGCCTGGTGCGGGAAGCGCATCCCTACGAGAGCATCGTGCGCCCGGAGTTCGCGGAGCGGGCGTTGGCGGAATTGGCGTAGGCGGCGTGTGCGCGATATGCTATGTGATAGCAGTTCGCAATCCTGACGGCGCAATGCAAGTTTGATAGTTTGAGAGGTGTGGCATGAAATTTTGGCAGATTGCTGTGATTGCTGTAGCGATACTTTCGCTCTCGGTCATCGCGATACGGTGGATGCCGGCTGCGCTCTCGGCCTCGGCGGATTCGGAATGGCTTGGTGTGGTCCTTTTCGGGTTTATCATCGGCCCCGGGATAGTCACTGCTGGCATCATTTACGGCGTTTGGAAGTTAGGCAGTCGTGGCAACCCCAATCCCTGACACTGCGCGACTGAAGCGTTCTTACGAAAGGAACCTGGGCCACGCCCGATTTTGGGGCGGGGTAGGAACTGCTCTGCTCGCTGGCCTACTGTTGTTCATAGCTAACACGCTGTGGGAAATTGGCGCTAATCCGAAAGTATGGACACCTTTGGCCGAAAATGTGTTTACGATTGGCATCATCATTCTGGGCGAAGCAGTTGCAATCAGTTTCGTATTGGCATGGACGTTCCGAAACTTTTACCGCTGGGATGACCAGGAGCTCACTCGCACTGAACAGAACAATCAGGAGGCTATTCCATGAGGCTGGCAGGCAAGGTTGCTATTATCACCGGCGGCGCGCGGGGGCAGGGGGCTGCCGAGGCGCGGATGTTTGCCCAGGAAGGAGCGAAAGTGGTCATCGGCGACGTGCGCGATGAACAGGGGATGCAGGTAGAAGCGGAAATTCGGGAGCTGGGCGGCGAAGCGGTCTATCTGCATCTGGACGTTGCCAGCGCCGACGACTGGCAGCGGGCCATCGAAACTGCCGAGCAGCAGTTCGGCAAGGTGGACGTGCTGGTGAACAACGCCGCTATCGTGCTCCGCAAGGACATTGAGGAAACCACCGGCGACGATTGGGACAACATCATGGAGATTACGCCAAGGGCGTATTCCTGGGCACGAAGGCGGCGATTCCGGCGATGCGGCGGGCCGGCGGCGGCAGCATTATCAACA
Organism: uncultured Dehalococcoidia bacterium; assembly: GCA_964347975.1. Taxonomy (GTDB): domain Bacteria; phylum Chloroflexota; class Dehalococcoidia; order Lucifugimonadales; family UBA3495; genus Bin87. Next base: position 21,194 of record CAYGAY010000022.1, on the reverse strand, counting down.
TATCGTCCATCAGCGGGCTGGTGTCCATCGGGCCGCCGGCGTACATTGCCACCAAGGGGGCGGTGCGACTGTTCACCAAGTCCACAGCGATCCAGTACGCCGCGGAGAACATCCGCGCCAACTCCATCCACCCCGGCAGCGTGGACACCGATATGCGGCGAGAGGGCCTGGGCAGCCAGACGGCCGAGGAGATTCAGGCCCGCATCGACCAGATTCCGCTGGGACGGGTGGGCACTACGGAGGACATTGCTTATGGCGCCCTGTTCCTGGCGTCCGATGAATCGTCGTTTATGACCGGAAGCGAACTCGTCATCGACGGCGGCTACACGGCCAAGTGAGGATGCGAGTATGACCACCTTCTATCTATGCAGTGCAGGCGGTGAACCAGGCGGTGCGGATGGTCAAGCCGGGCGGCACGGTGGCGCTGGCCGGCCGGGGCGCCCAGCGCGCGCGTGGCCATTGTGCCGAGAGAGTGAGTATCAATTAGTTCGCTCGGTATTCTGGCCGCTTCTCAAACATATTGGCCTGTCCTGTGGTGTGTTCCAAAGGCTTTTTTTGGCGGCAGGCCCTCCGCCGCCGGCGGGTCATAATTCAGAACCAGAATTTCCCGATTGGTGGTTCGCCCGACGCCATTGGCCCTTATTGCGGCTTCCGCAGAGCGCATCCCAGATGCCGATTGAATCGGAATGATAATATAGTCCCGGAAGTTTGTCCGCACTTCATCAGTATCGTATGATGACAGCATCCATTTGCTTTGTGCTCTGCCGAGTCGTTCCGCAATGGCCGAATGTTCTGCCATCAGTCGCATATTGTGTTTATAATTGGCCCCGTTCCTCGGATAAGGCGGGTCAAGGTACAGGAACGATGTCGGACGGTCGTAGCGGTCAATGCACTCGCACCAGTCGAGGTTTTCAATGACAACGGTTTTCAGGCGGCTATGCACCGGCTCAATGCGCCGCCGCAGCGATTTCAGCGCGCCGATTAGCCGGTTGCCGTGTCCACCGTCGGAAGCGCTGGTTTGGAAACGCGGGTAGCGCGCCTCGCCGCCCCACCCGGCCATAATCAGATAGTAGAAACGGTGCGCCCGTTCCACGTCCGACAGCAAATGCGGGTCAATCTCAGCCAGCCGGCGAAATTCGCTCCGCGACACCAGTTCCAAATCAAATGATGCGATTAGCTCCTCCGGCTGCCGTTTCACAACCCGGAAAAAGTTGATGAGCTCCTCGTCAATGTCGTTGAGGACTTCGATCGGGCTGGGCGGCTTGCCAAAAAGCACCCACGCCGCGCCGCCAAAAGGCTCCACATAGCATTGGTGTTCTGGGATTAGTGGGATGATGGACTTGCGCAGGCGCGACTTGCCGCCAACCCATTTGAAGGGACTGTTAATCATCATTGCACCGTTTTGCTCAAAATACCGAAACAGACAGTCCATTTCCAGGCTATGGGCTACCCTGCTGTTTCTATTAGAAACAATTTAGCACGGGCGTATCGCTATGTCAACCGTTGGCAATCCCGATTTAGCCCGATTCGGCGAGAAGCTGCGAATCCTCAGAAACCGCCACGGGCTTACATTAACCCAGATGGCTGAGCGGTTGGGATACAAGACCCACGGCCATTTGAGTCAAATCGAATCCGGCAAAAAGCTGCCGACGGTCGGAATGGCACTCAAAGTTGCCCGGCTGTTTGGCGTGAGTACGGACGTATTGCTCAAAGACGAACTTGAAGTCCCGGACTAACGGAACACAGTATCCCATGACACTACCAGGTAATGCGGTGGCATTTGCCCACCGTTCGCCTACCGAAACCGAGCTAATCCGGTTCCGGCTGATACTCAGTACTTTCCAGGACGGTACTGGAATGTTGGCGGTCAAGGACGGGACGACGTTACCGGGCTGGCGCGATTTTGAGCGCGCCGCCGCACTGGCTTTCGGCGGAGTTCCTTCGGAAAGTAAGGATGTCATTGACGTTCGTTTGCCAGACCCCGCACGGCAAGAGGTGTACTTTGGTCTTTCGTGTAAAATGCGGCGGGAGCTGCACCGCGTTGGACGTGATGGTCGTGTAACCATTGAACTGTCCAACGCAGCACGGGCATTTTGGAATAGATTGGGCAATGATGGCATCACTACTGAAAACTATCGGGATGATCCCAGCCAAGTCGGCCATTCCCTTATCGACCTGGTTAGCGAATGGCATTCATTAGCAAGTGTCGCATTTGGAGGCAATGTTGACCTCACTAGAAGTTACTATATGACTTTGATGTGGAACCAAAATGGAGAGTACCAATTGCACCAATTCCCAATCAGTATGCCTAACCCGTTGGAAATACGCTGGTATTGCCCAGAACAGGCGGGGAGTTCAATACGGGGCGATGACGACGCAGGCAAGTTATTTGAGTGGTACGGGCAATCGGGCGGCCAGCTCAAGTACTACCCTAAAGTAAGCGACGCCTTATGGCAATCCGACGTGTTCCGGCTGGAGCCATTGCCGCCAAACACCCCGTACGGGTTAATATCCAAAGCCGAAACCTACTACCCGAACCTTTGGCCATGATAATCGCCCATGTCTTTACCTACCGCAGCACAACACATCATCACGAGGCGCCACTATGACCACCTACCACGCCGACACCGTTATCCGCCGCGCCAACGTCATCACCACCGACCCAGCCCTGCCCCGCGCCACGGCAGTTGCCATCAAAAACGGTCGGTTCATTGGCGTGGGAAGTGACTCCGACGTGGAAACGCTGATTGGCCCGGATACGCAGGTGCTGGATTTACCCGGCAAGACGGTGCTGCCGGGGTTTATTGACGCGCATATTCATGTGCTGAGTAGCGGGACGCGGCACGTTATGGCCGCTGATTGCGCCCGGCCCGCCATTGTCGACATTCAGGCTGCCTTGCGGGAGCGGGTGGCGGTTACTCCGGCCGGGCAATGGGTGCAGGGTTTCAAGTTTGACGACACCAAGACGGCGGAGAATCGCTTTTTGCGCCGCGAAGACCTGGATGCGGTGAGCACTGACCATCCCATTCTGGTGTCGCACCGGGCGGGGCACGTCTATTACGGCAACACGCTGGCGCTGGAGCGGGCCGGCTACAACGACGAGTCTCCCGACCCGCCGGGCGGCCGATTGGGCCGCAACCCCGATACCGGCCGGCTGGATGGCGTGATTTACGAACGGGCCGCCGATGAACTGCGGGAACACCACCTGCCGGTTGAGTCAGACGAAACGCGCCGTGAGGGTTTGCGTACCATCTGCGGAATGCTTAATCGCGCGGGGTTGACCAGCGTTCACGACGCTCGCGTTACCGACTATGAGCTGCGTACCTACCAGGAAGGGCGTGACGCCGGCGAATTGAGCCTGCGCGTGTACGCGCTGATGTGGTATCGCTACTTCCCGGCCCTGCGGGACGCCGGCATCATCTCCGGCATGGGCGACGACCGGCTTCGGATTGGCGGCATCAAGATGGTGGCGGATGGGGCGATAGCCTCGCGGACAGCCTACCTGTCGGAGCCTTACGTCGGCAGTTGCTGCGACCATGGGATTCTCACGATGACGGGAGATGAGATTGCGGAGAACGTGATGCAGATGCACGCCGCCGGTTTCCAGGTGTGCATCCACGCCAACGGCGACTCCACTATTGACCTGGCGCTCAAAGCCTACGAGGCGGCGCAGGCGGCGCATCCCCGACCTGATCCGCGACACCGGGTTGAGCACTGCACGCTGGTCAATCCCGACCTGCTGAGCCGGATGAATCGGCTGGGCGCGGTGGCGACGCCCTTCTGCACTTACGTCTATTACCACGGCGAAAAGATGCAGTTTTACGGCGAGGAGCGCCTGCAATGGATGTTTGCCCAGCGGTCGTTCATGGACTACAACGTGATGTCCACCGGGGCCACCGACTACCCGCCAGGGCCGTTCGAGCCGCTGATGGGCATACAGAGCTGCGTGACCCGCACCGACAGCGAAGGGCGCGAGTGGGGCACAAACCAGCGCATTTCGGTTGAGGAAGCCCTGCGCATCTACACGCAGAACGGCGCTTACGCCGGCTTTGAGGAGAACCTTAAGGGCAGCATCGAGGTGGGCAAGCTGGCCGACCTGGTGGTGCTGGGCCAAGACCCCACCGCGATTGACCCGTTTGGCATCAAGGATATTCCGGTGGAGCGGACGGTTGTGGGCGGGCAGACGGTGTATGAGGGGTAGTTGGCGCCTTTTGCGTGTGAAGCAAATAGCATTATGTATCGCCTTGCGCCATAAGATACAGGCCAGGACGAGCTTCCCCTTCCGGGCTACGAAAATCGCGCGTTCGGTTTTGTATCGCGCCATACCAACGGCGAATGGCGTACAAATAGGAATCGCCCGGAGGCGGTGGCTCCGCGAACAGTCTGTGTTCTTGGTAAATCCGCACTACATAAGCGCACATATCCGCGATTTGGATGCCGATACTGGATGCAGAATCGACGAATGCCGGCGGGTCGGTAATCAAGTCGCTCGACTGGCCCTCTCTACAGCGGAAGAGATAGCTTGAGAACCTTCCAGACAGTCCTCCGTACAAATTGGGCTGACCATCGAAATGGATATTGGCGAAGGACCTCTGTTCTTCAGCCAGCAGTTCAATGCGCTGGATGAGAAAGCGAAATCTGTTTTACAAATAGATAGGCTGTTGTTGAGACATATTGAACGGCGCTTCCATTACGATTGCGAAAATAGTGACCGGAAAATTCCGCAGAGCATCGAAAAATTCCTCGGCAAAAGCCACTGCTTGAGGCTGACGGCGGTACGTGGTCCTGTTGATCAGCAACCTGCCTTTGAGCTCAGCGCTCTCCTTACCGAGGATATCCCTCTTCATCGCGTGAACGCGTCCGCTTATGTAGCGGGATTCCGGTTCCTCAAAACAAATCGCAACTACAACCGGCCGCGTACTTTGGTCATTGGCATGAGGATGTCCGCTTTCATCGATAAATGCCAGCATTGTGGAGATCCTGATGATCGAGCAGCGTGCGGTATAAGTTGACAAATCCGAGGCTCAATCGTACCATTAGGCTAGCGTCGGGCGGAGTTCCTTGCAGGTGCTACGACTGACGCTCTGGTCTTTAACTTGTTGGCATCATAGAACTGGCGGTCGTCGCTTGTGCCAGGGTGTGGCCTGCTCGTAGGCGTAGGCCGCACGCAGTATGGCCGGTTCTCCCAGGTGGGGGCCGCCGATTTGCAGGGCCAGGGGCAGCGCTCCCTCGCCATCGCTGGTGAAACCGCAGGGGATGCTCAACGCCGGGCAGCCGCTGAGGCTGTACAGGCCGCGGAAACTGCCCTCGCGCAGAGCGGCGGCGGCCATTTCCTTACTGCTGACCACAGGCGGCTCGTCGGACAGCAGGCCGGCCGGGCCGGTTGAGGTAGGCTGCAACAGCAGGTCAACCTCGCGGAAGGCCGCTATCACCTGCCGCCGCACCATGGCCCGCAGTTTCACGGCCTTGTAATAGACCTGACCCGGAATCAGGTTGCCCACGGCGAAGGCTACTCGCGTGTTGGGGTGGTAGTCCTCGAATCGTTCCCGCAGCCATTCGGGGTTGAGGCTGACCCGCTCCGTGCTGGTGATGGCGCGGACGATGGGGCCGGTCTGTGGAGTGATGGGTATGCTCACGGGTACGACCTCGGCGCCCAGTTCCCGGAACACCTCGGCGGCGGCCACCACCGCGTCCCGGCTCCGGTCGTCCAGCCGGAGGCCGTGCCCGCCCATCAGTTCCTGCACCACGCCGATGCGCATACCCCGGACGCCAGCGTCCAGACCGTCCAGGTAGTCGGGCACCGCTTCGGTCCGGCTGTAACGGTCTTTGGGGTCGTGGCCGGCGATAACCTGCAACGTCAGGGCGCAGTCGGTCACGGTACGGGAAATGGGGCCGATGGTGTCCGTTGACCAGCTGGCGCCGTCCACGCCGGCCCGGCTGACCCGCCCCCAGGTGGGGCGAATGCCCACCAACCCGCAGTTGGCAGCCGGGCCGCGTATGGAGCCGCCGGTGTCCTCGCCCAGGGAGGTGGCGCAAAGGAAGCCGGCAGTGGCGGACCCGCTGCCGGTGCTGGACGTGCCGGGATTGCGGGCGGTATCCCAGGGGTTGCGCGCCGGCCCGAAGTGACTGCTGATGGGATCGCCCAGGGCAAACTCGCTCATGTTGGTCTTGCCGATGACGACGGAGCCGGCTTCCTTCAGCCTGGCTACGACGGTGGCATCGGTATCGGGCACGAAGTCGGCGCGGATTTTCGAGGCATCAGTGGTGCGGACGCCGGCGGTGTGGATCTGATCCTTGATGCCCACCGGAACGCCATGCAGCGGGCCGCGAAAGTTGCCGGCAGCCGCTTCGTCTGCCAACAGTTTTGCGTCGGCGCGGGCTTCGTCGGCGCAGACGGTGATATAGGCGTTGAGCCGGTCGCCTACCGCATCGATGCGGTCGAGGTAGGCATCGACGGCCGCAACGGGCGATACCACTCGGGCGCGGATGGCAGCGGCCAGTTCGGAGGCGGACCGGAAGGGGATTTCGGCGGGGTTCATTCTGCTACCTCCATATCGGCCGGCAGGGTTACGGCCACGTACTCTTCCAGGTTGAACCCGGGCGGGTTGATGGCAGCCATTTCCTCCAGCATGGCGTTCAGGCTGTGGGCAACCTGGGTTAGCTCCGGCTCATGCAACGTAAGGCCCACAGCTTTGGCGAGGGCCTGGATTTCGTCGTTGTTCAAATCGCTCATTGACACACCTCGCAATTCACGCTGACAGGTCAACGACTTCCAGAAACGGAAAGCAATGGAAATCGCTATCGCGTGTGCAGATTTGGGTGATACCATGCTTACGCATAATCACCACGGTATGGAGGTCGTGTACCAAATTGCCACGCCCGCCCGGCAATTCGGCAGAAACTTGAGACAGGATGGATAAGCGCTGTTCCGTCGGCAGCAACAGACCGAAAACCATCGTACTCGTCCATGACTCGATAGAGTTCTTCCCGGTTGGATATGTCAACTAACTCCCCTCCGCTGTTCCACTTGGGCAGTTTGGGGAGCGGGTCAACAGATTCTCCTGGCGATGGCTCCTCGCTGAGGATGTGGAGGATGCCGGCCTCCGCCAGCGCCGACGCCGTTGTGCCACGCCGCTTTGCCTCCGCATACAGCCGTTGCAGGATAGTTTCGTCGATGTTCAGCGCCGTTTCCATGATGTCAAACCTTATGGCCTATTTACCGATGCGTCAATCGCAGATTTGTATCAGGTTACACCGTCTGCCCGGTGAAACGCCAACTTTCCAGCAGCGCCGCCGGTACGTGGATGGCGACGCCGGCCTCGTTCAGGTTTAGCTGCGCCGTGTTGGACAGGGCCCGGCAGCCGGCCAGCGCGTCCACGTAGCTCTGGGTGAAGCGCAGGTTCTTGACGGGGGTGGTGAGTTCGCCGTTTTCGATAAGGACCGTGCCGTCCCGGGTCATGCCGGTCATCACGCAGCCTCGGCTGTGGGCCAGGCGAGTGTAGTAAAAGCGGGTGACGTAGAGGCCGCGTTCTACCGATGCGATCAGCTGCTCCGTAGTCTGGTCGCCGGGGAGCATAAAGAGGTTGGTCGCCATCGGCCCGCCGGTTGCGCCGCGCTGGTGGCCGGTGGAGGCGACGCCGGCTTTGGCGGCGGTGTAGGTGTTGTGAACCGGGCCTTGCACCACGCCGTCCGCGACGATGCACACGCTCTGCCGGGGAACACCCTCGGCATCAAAGGGCACGGGCCATCCGGACGGGTCGGATCCGTCATCGTGTACGGATACCAGCGGACTCAGCGCCTGCCGGCCCAACACGTCGTTCATCCAGCTGCGCCCGTCCTGCACCATCTGGGCGCCCATGCCGTAGAAGCTGAGGGCTTCGAGCAGATCGTCCACGGCGTAGCGCTCGAGCACCACGGGGTAATCGCCGGGTTCGAGATCCTGTGGGTTGCGGCCACGCATCGCCTTGCCAATGGCTTCGTTGGCCAATGCTTCGTTGTCGAAGTCGCCCATGCGCCATCCTCCGCCCTTGGACCAGCCGGCCGAGTCATCGCTGCGGGCGGTGATCAGGAGGCCGGAGAAGGAACCAACGTGGTAGGCGTCGGCGCCCCGCGTGCTGACTACGGCCAACTCCGTCGCTCCGGTGCGGCAGAACCCGGCGGCGTCCAGAGCGAGTCCGGCGGCTTTGCGGCACACCATGCCGGCCGCCTGCGCGCGTTGTTCCGCGTCGCACGCGGCGGTTGCCGCGTCGTAGGCGGCCACCGATTGAACGGCGGACGGTTCCGGCAAGCCGGGAAAGTCGGGATCTTCGGGCATCAGCCGGGCGAAGTCAGCGGCCTGGCGCACCGCGTCGGCCAAGCCGTCAGCAGACAGGTTGTTGGTGACGGCGCGGCCTTGTCGTTTGCCGATGGCGACGCGGACATGGGCAACCGCGTCCTGGTGGGCAACGTTCTGGTGGATGCGGTTGTTGGCGAAGCGAGTCAGCGCCTGCTCACTGGCGGTCAGGTAGATATCGGCGTCAGCGCCGGCCGGGCAATGGCGCAGGGCATCCAGGAGCAGGGGACGGATCTGGTCAGGGCCAAGCATATTTTTGATCGGATAAGTGCGCTGGATTCCGGACCCGTATCAAGTACGGGGCGACATTCTTTCGCCGGAATGACGAGATAAAAATCAACCCATCACGCCGGTGCGGACGTTGCGGAAGCGCGCGGGGCTGGCGCCGTGGCTGGTGTGGGCGATCTGGCCGGGCTGCCCCTTGCCGCAGCGAGGGGTGCCCCAGAGCTGCCAGAGTTCCGGCCCGCATACGGCATCGCAGCTGCGCCAGAACTCCGGCGTAATGCCGGTGTAGGTACAGTTGCGGAGCAGACGGCCCAGCTTGCCGTTCTTGATTTCGCGCCCCACCTCCGTGCCGAACTGGAAGTTGTAGCGGCGGTCGTCGATGGACCAGGAACGGTTGGTTTCCAGGTAGATGCCATTGTCGGTGTCGGCAATCAGGTCCTCCAGCTGCCACTCCCCCGGAAGCAGGCTGACGTTGGTCATACGGATGAGGGGGATGCGGTTCCACGACGAGGCCCGCATACAACCGTTGGAGGGCAGGCCCAAGCGTGTCGCCGATTCTCGTGACATCAGGTAGCCGACGAATTGCCCGTTGCGGATGATGTCGGTGGCTTGAGCGGGCAATCCCTCGTCATCCCACCCGAAGGTGCCGAGGCCGGTGGGAGCGGCGCTGTCGGCGGTGATGTTGACGTGCTCGGAACCGTACCGAAAATCGTGCAGCAGGTCCGGCGTCAGGAACGACGTTCCGGCAAAGGCGGCTTCGTCGCCCAAGGCACGATCCAACTCTACAGCGTGGCCGCAGGATTCGTGGATCTGCAAGGCGAGCTGGCTGCCGTCAATGATCAAGTCGGTGGTGACGTCAGCGGGGCAAGGGTCGGCGGTGAGCAGTTCGGCGGCCTCCTGGGCAGTACGCCGGGCGTTGCCGGGCAGGTCCATGGCGACGACGTACTCCCACCCGGCGCAACCCTGCTGGCGACCATGGGATTGTGGATACGAACGGCGTTGGGTTTCGCCGTTGCCTACTGCGGTGGCCTGGACGCCGCCGCCGGCCTCGTGGATGGTCTGGCTTACCAACGCTCCCTCGGTGTTGGCGAAGGCCCGCTCCTCGCGGATGAAGACTACGTTGGCCATGCGGGCCGTTACCTGGGGTACGGTTGCCATCTCCGAATCCGCAGCCAGCAAGAGAGCCAGCTTGTCGTCCAGTGACACCGTGAAAGGGTCGATGTTGATGGCAGTGGCGTAGCTGCCCCGGCTGGTTACTGGAACGCCCAGCAGTTCGGCGGCGGTCAGACCCAGGCCGTTCTGCCGGGCGGAAGCGCGGGCGATCTGCACGGACTGGCCGGCGGCGTTGTCGGCAGCAGCAGTGGTCAACTCCCGCGTGGACGCGAATCCCCACGCGCCATCGTACAGCGCGCGGATACCCAGGCCCACCGACTCGTCGGCGGTCATGGTCTCCACCACGCCGTTGCGGACGGCGATGCGCTGCTCCCGGTTGGAAACCAGGCGGACGTCAGCATACTGCGCGCCGCGCTGGCGGGCGGTGTCGAGGGCGGTGGCGATGATTGGGTCCATAAGGACGTTTCCAGTTTTCGACGATGCCCGGGGCTTGTCGATTTGCTTAGCGTTGGATTTGGGACGAGATTGCCACGCTTCGCTCGCAATGACAAGGGCCGGCAGCTATACGAGCAGACGGCGCCGCTCCGCCGGTGGGTAGCCGGGGTCGGCGGGCAGGTCGGATTGTCGGGCGGCGGTAGTAGCCAGTTGATCGCAACGCTCGTTGTCGGGATTGCCGCTGTGGCCGCGTACCCAGCGGAACTCGGTGGTATGGCGGTCCAGGAGATTCAGCAGCCGCTCCCAAAGGTCGGGGTTGACTGCGGCCTCCCGCTTGTTGCGCATCCAGTCGTTCTTGCGCCACTTAACTGCCCAACCCTTGTTCACGGCGTCCACCACATATCGGGAATCGGAGTAGAGAGTAACGCGACAGGGACGGCTCAAGGCTTCCAGGCCGAGGATAGCGGCCAGCAATTCCATGCGGTTGTTGGTGGTCAGAGCGTAGCCGCCGGACAGTTCCTTGCGCTTGCCATTGTAGTCCAGGATGACGCCGTACCCGCCGGGGCCGGGGTTGCCGATGCAGGCGCCGTCGGTGTGGATGGTTATGGTTGCAGTATTGTCAGGCATTATCGGCCTCCCGCTCCTGCTGGCGCAGTTGCGCTTCCAGTTCCCGGATGCGGGCGGCCTGGGCTTCGTTTTGCTGCATGGAGGCGGCCAGGGCGCCTTGCGTTTCGGACAGCGCGTTCTCGGCTTCGTTCAGGTTGCGCAGCCAGACGCCGGTTGTCGGGTCGTATAGCTTCAGTTCCAGTTCCAGGCGGACGCAGATGTCCAGCTCCAACACGGCGCTGTGGCCGCGCAGTATGCCGTCCTCGTCGGGAGCAATCGGAATCGGTTGATACTCTCCGTCCACCAGCTGCTCGCCTTCCAGGGCCAGCGTAAAGAGATTGCCGGTGGGGTCGAAGCGCCAGTATTCCGTCACGTTCAACGCCGCGTAGATAGCGCGCTTCTCCGTTATATCTCGCGAGTAGGTGCTCGGAGAAGCGATCTCCATCACAAAATCGGGGGGTTTGCCGTCCTCACGCCAGACGACGTAAGAATCGCGTGGGTAGCCTTCTACGCCGAAGACCACCATCACGTCGGGGGCAACCCGAACCTCGTTGTCGTTCATGCGGTAGTACAGCAGCAGATTGCCGGCCACATAAACATCGCTCTGGTCACGATAGTAGTGGCGTAGCATGTGGACGGTTTGGGTCAGGGGCGTAAATTGCAAGTCGGATTCCGCCAATGGCTCACCGTCCGAACTGGGGTAGAAGATGTCGGGGTCGTCTTCCGAGAGGGGCCGGTCCAGGCCCGCCCGGATAAACTCGGCTACCCGTTTGGCAATGAGTTGGCCCTGGTCGAGTTGGGGCGTCGTGCCGGTTGTCATAAGCTCTGCTCCTTTGGAGGTCAGTCGGCGGGGTGACGGGCGACCTGCCGCATGGTGGCGCGGGTGAGGCCGACGCACTTGGGGCCGATTTTTGCTGCCCATTCGTCCTGCGCGGCGGCTTTCCAGGGTTCGGAGTCGATGACCGAAGGGCTGGCGATCCGGTACACGGCTGCGTACTTGGGGAAGCCGTCGGCGTTGGTGGCCTCCACGCGATAACGTCGGGCGCCCAGCACGCCATCCACCTGGCAGAGTCCGGGCAGGTGCACGGTGTCGTAAAGGTGGTTGAATTCATCCTCCACGTCGCCGGGTATGTCGGTGCGCACGACGAATATGTACGGGGCGTGGGAGGTTTCGTCGCCGGCGTCGGCGATGCGCTTGAGCATGGTGTGGGTGCGGTTGGTGGCATGGGGCCGGATCCTGGTGGCCCAATCGCCTTTTTCGCTCTCGGTTTGCCAACCCTGGGATGTGGGCACGCCGGGATTATCCACCCCGTACAGGGCGGCGTAACGGGCGAACTTCGCCGCGTCGGTGGACTCGAGGATGTAACGGTCGCAGGAATGGACGCCGGGCGCGTTGCAAATGTACTTGGCGTGTTCGGTGTCGTACACACGGTTGAAGTCGGCTTCGTGTTCGGCGGGAATGTCCATCTGGACGAGGTAGGCATAGTCGGCGGGCATGGTGGGGCCTCCCATAGGCGGGCGTGATTGTTGGGATGTCAGTCGCTGCGGACGGTGGTCAGGATGTGGATGGCGAGGTCGCGGCGGATGTCATCGGAGAATTGGTTGAAAGTGTTAATGCTGCTTTCGACTTTGTCGATGAGTTCGCCAACTTCCGTAGCAGAAAATTCGCTGTGTGGGTCGTAGTCGGCGGAATGCCGCATCTGTTGGGCAATCGCAAGCATCGTGCCGAAGTCGCGAATAGCGGCGGGAAAGCGGCCGCCCAGGCTGGCGCGGGTGAGTTTACTTCGCGTTGGACGGTGGTCGGCGGCACGGTAGGTTTGCTGCCAAGCCCAGCGCTGCCGGTCGGCCGGCGATGAGCCAACCAGGGTATCGGCGTTGCTGGCAGCCAGTGTGTGGAACATGGCGTAGTAGGTGCAGCTGACGGCGCGGCGCAGTTCAGTTTGCGTTGCTGGTGTAACGCCGCCGGCGATAACGCCGTTGACCAGGGCGCGGGCCATGGCGATAAGCTCCTGCGGGTTCATTGGAGGATCCTGTCTTTTCTCGGCTCCCACTCCCACTTGGCGATGAAATGAGGATGAAGGCGCAGGTCAACACCCACTTCATCCAGATACGGCTCTACGTACCGGTACAGCGTGATGGTACGAGAGTGGTCCATCTTGGCGTAGTCCCCTTCCCACACTATCCACGCTTCGAGGTAGTCCTCATCGTACCAGTCGTCGTAGCGCTGGCGGACGACGATGGGGTCGAAGTAGAGGTGAGGCTGGAACCAGCCGTTGAGGGTGTCGCCGATGATGGCGGCCACCCGGTCGGTAATGTCGGCGGTGATTGTGGCCATGGCGGGTTTCTCCCTTTTGCGCTAGGCGTACCCGGCGTTATAATCGCGCCCAGCCTTGCCGGCGGCACCGGCTGGCTGACACCCATTTTTACCGGGTCAGGGGCTACGATGCAACAGAACGACAGCGAATCGGCGGGGCAGATTGCAGCCCTGCAAAACTTCGTCACGGACAACCGCGACTTGGCGGAGTTGGGCCGGCTGAATGCCCAACCGGACGAGCTGGACATTTTCGGAACGCTGGGGACGTGCCGGCTGGAGCTTTTCCATTCCGACTTTCTGGCTTGGCTGATGGATCCCAATCAGAGCCATGGGACGGGGGAGTATTTCCTTAAGCATTTCCTGCTCGCGACCGACGCGCAAGCCGAAAAGCACGGCACGCCGACCATCGGCGCCGCTCAAATTGACGCCGCCGACTTGTTAGCAACCCGCATACACCGCGAATGGTACGCCGTGGCGAATGACGCGCCGGGGTATCTGGACATCCTCATAGTGAATCAGGAAGCACAGTTCCTTTGCGGGATAGAGAACAAGACCGGTTGGTCTCAGGCCACCGGCCAACTGGGCCACTACCGGAAAGCTCTGGAAAACGACTACCCTGATTTCACCCGGCAGTACGTTTTACTGACGTCGCACGGTACGCTCCCTTATGAGGAAGAACGGCCATTTTGCACGCCGGTAAGCTACATCACTATTCAGCAACTGGTGGAACGAACCGTTGCCGATAACGCCGCTTCCATAAACCAGGACGTTGCCGCATTCCTGCGGCAATATGCGACCACGCTGAGGAGGAACATCGTGCAGGCGCCCACCGAAGTTCAACAGCACGCCCGCAAAATCTACCTGGAAAACCGGGCGGCGCTTGATTTGATATACCTACACCGACCGGACTATGTGGGCGAAACTCAGCAGATGCTCCGGGATGCAATCCTGCAACAGGGCAGTTGGGAACTGGACCAATCAACGAAGGGATACCTGCGGTTCCGGCCCACCGCCTGGACCAAATTTGAGCCTTTTGAGACCGGAAACGGATTCGCATATACCAAAGCGCTGCTGCTGTTTGAGTTTCACATCACTATTGGCTCGGCCAATCTTATGCTTACCCTTATGCCAGGGAACGACGAGCGTATCAGAGAGCGAATAATTGCCAGCGCCAATCAGAACCCGGATGTGTTCAGCCAAGACCCCATCTCGCATCAGACTTCCTATCTGACGTTGTACCTCAGAGAGTGCAGCCTGATCGATGCAGACCTGGACAATTGGGATGACCCGTCCGTCCGCGCCAAGATAGAGGTGTGGGTAGCAGACTTCGCGGAGAACGCATTCCCACGAATGAACGAGGTCATCGTCAACTGCCTCCGCGAGTACGCGGCGGAGCAGCAGCGAGGTTCGTAGGTTAGCGTGTTCCCCGGCTACCGTACCGGGAGCCGAACAGCGGATGCCGATGGGCCACTTCCCACCGGCTTTTGATCCCGGCGTTGCGATGTTACCGACGATTTACGCGCGGTTCATTGAAATTTAATGCTGGTGAAACCTTCCTTTTACGTCCCCGAAAACGAAGCGCAATAAAGGGTCTCTACGATTATCGGCAAGATAGTTGTAGAGGCCCTGAACTTTGACCAGCGTTCCCACAAAGCCATTAGTCCTGCCGCCCGAAGCTACGGCGACGCACTGCCCCTACTGCGCGTTCCAGTGCGGTATGACGTTGTCCGGGGATGGCGCCGGAGATGTGGCAATTGCCGGCAATCCGGCATTTCCCGTGAACCGGGGGGCGCTGTGCGTGAAGGGTTGGACGGCGGCGGCGACCTTGAGCCACCCGGAACGCCTGACGACTCCGCTGGTGCGGGACGACGGTGGAAGCCTGCGCGAAGCTTCGTGGGATGAGGCTCTGGACCGGGTGGCGAGGGCTTTCCGGAGTGTGCAGGAACGCCACGGCAACGACGCGGTGGGGATATTCGGCGGCGGGTCGCTGACCAACGAAAAGAGCTACCTGCTGGGGAAATTCGCCCGGGTGGCGCTGCGGACGGCCAACATCGATTACAACGGCCGCTTTTGTATGTCCTCGGCGGCGGCGGCGAGCATCCGGTCTTTCGGGATTGACCGGGGCCTCCCTTTTCCCGTGTCGGACATCGCCCGTACCGAGGTGATTTTCCTGGTGGGCGACAACTCGGCGGAAACCATGCCGCCGCTGATGCAGTATTTCGAGGAGCAGCGGGCCGGCGGCGGGAAACTGGTGGTGGCGGATCCCCGGCTGACGGCGACGGCGCAGCGCGCCGACCTCCACCTGCGGCTGATGCCGGGGACGGACGCCGCCCTGGTCAACGGACTGCTGCACATCCTGATCCGCGACGGGATGGTTGATACCGGATATTTAGCGTCTCGCACGGAGGGGTTTGACCGGGTGAAGGCGGAAGTGGCGACCTACTGGCCGGAGCGGGTGGAGCGCATTACCGGAACGCCCGAGGCGGAGCTGACGCGAGCGGCGCACCTGCTGGGGACGGCGGGATCCGCCATGATCCTGACCGGACGGGGCGCGGAGCAGCAGAGCCAGGGCGTGAACAACGTGTCGGCCTGCATCAACCTGGCGTTGGCGCTGGGACTGGTGGGCAAGGCCAACAGCGGTTACGGCTGTCTCACCGGGCAGGGCAACGGCCAGGGCGGGCGCGAACACGGGCAGAAGGCCGACCAATTGCCCGGCTACCGACGGATTGACGACCCGGCGGCGCGCCGGCACGTAGCCGGTGTGTGGGGTGTGGACGAAGCGTCGCTGCCCGGGCCGGGTAAATCGGCCTACGAACTGCTGGACTGCCTGGGACGGCCAGACTCCGACGAATCAAAGGGCGTGCGGGCGCTGCTGGTGATGGGTTCCAACGTGGCGGTGTCCGCGCCCCATCTCAACAACGTGGCGGAGCGGCTGGGCGCGCTGGATTTCCTGGTGGTGTCGGACTTCTTCCTGTCCGAAACGGCGGCGCTGGCCGACGTGGCGCTGCCGTCGGCCCAATGGGCGGAGGAGGCGGGCACGATGACCAACCTGGAGGGGCGGGTCATCCTCCGACGGAAAGCGTGTGACCCGCCGGCGAATGTCTGGGAGGACGTCGCCGTCATCTGCGAACTGGCCCGCCGGCTGGGCAAGGGACGCCACTTTGAGTATGGCAGCAGCGAAGAGATATTCGAGGAACTGGGGCGCGCGTCGGCCGGCGGGCCGGCCGATTACTCCGGCATCAGCTACGCGAAGATCGACGCTAACGACGGAGTGTTCTGGCCCTGCCCGGACCCGGGACATCCGGGGACGCCTCGGTTATTCGAAAACGGTTTCCCCACCGCCAGCGGGCGGGCGCGGATGTTCCCGGCGCGCCACGAAGCGCCCGGAGAGACGCCCGATGAAGACTACCCGCTGTTTCTCACCACGGGGCGCAACCTCTCCCAGTACCAATCGGGGACGCAGACGCGCCGCATCGCCGAGCTGTTGGAGATCAGCCGGGAACCGCTGGCGGAGCTGCATCCTTCCACCGCACGCCGCTATGGCCTGCGCGACGGCGACGCCGCGCGGCTGGTCACTCGCCGGGGCCAGGCCGACTTCCGGCTGAAGGTTACCCGCGGGATACGGGAGGACACCGTGTTTGTTCCCTTCCACTGGGGAGGACGGCAAGCCGCCAACCGGCTGACCAACCCGGCGCTGGACCCGATCAGCCGGATGCCGGAATTCAAGGTCTGCGCCGCGCGTATCGAGAGCATTGCGGCAGTTGACCCTACTGTGCACTCGCTGGATTCCCGCGAAAGCGGGAATGACGAGGGGTGAAACGGGAATGACGGGGAGTAAGCGACCAGCCCGTCGGCAACTCGAAAAACAACGGAGCGCTGATGATGAGCACGTCAGAAAAGCAGAAATTGGTGGTGATTGGGAACGGTATGGCCGGCGCCCGGTTCGTGGAGGAAGTGGTGGGACTGGGCGGGCAGGATGCCTATGACATCACGGTCATCGGCGAGGAGTCATGCGGGAACTACAACCGCATTCTACTCTCCGGCGTGCTGTCGGGTTCCCACGACGCGGAGGACATCTTTATCAATCCGCTGGACTGGTACGCCGAGAACGGCGTGACGTTGCACGCCGGCGTCCGGGCAATCGGCATTGACCGCAAGGGCAAGATGGCCTACGGCTCGGGCGGCCTGCTGTTGCCCTACGACAAGCTGGTCATCGCCACGGGCAGTAGCGCCTTTGTGCCACCCATGGACGGCCTCCAGGACGAGGACGGGGCTTTCAAGAGCGGCGCGTTTGTGTTTCGCACCCTGGATGACTGCGGGGCAATCATCGAACACGCGCCGGGAGCGCGGAAGGCGGCGGTCATCGGCGGCGGCCTGCTGGGATTGGAGGCGGCCCGGGGCCTGATGAACCGAGGGCTGGAAGTTGACGTAGTTCATCTGATGGGCTGGCTCATGGATACGCAGCTGGACTCCCGGTCCGGCCGGCTGCTGCAACAGAGCCTGGAGGAACTGGGCGTGCGGTTCCACCTGGAAAAGCTGACCACCGCCGTATTGGGCAACGGCCACGTGACCGGTCTCCGGTTCAAGGACGGCGAGACGCTGGATTGCGACATGGTGGTCATCTCCGCGGGCATCCGTCCCAACGTTGACCTGGCGCGAATGGCGGGGCTGCACGTGCGCCGCGGCATACTGGTCAACGACGGTCTCACCTGCCGCAACGACCAGGACGTTTACGCCATCGGCGAGTGCGCCGAGCACCGGGGCCAGGTGTACGGCCTGGTCGCGCCCCTTTGGGAGCAGGCCCGGGTGCTGGCCGAGCGGCTCACCGGGCGCAATGAGGACTCCGCATACGGCGGCTCCCAAGTCTCCACCAAGCTCAAGGTCATGGGCGTGGAACTGGCGGTGGCCGGGGACAAGGACCCCATGGACGAGAATGACGAGGTGGTGACCTACGTGGAGCCCAACCGCAACGTGTACAAGAAGGTCATCGTCCGGGATGGCAAAGTCAAGGGCGCCATCCTGCTGGGCGACGGGCTGACCATGCCCCGGATCCTGCAAGCCTTTGACCGGGGCGAGGCCCTGCCCGAGAATCGCTCCGAGCTGCTGTTCCCGCTGGCCGGGGACGGCGCGCCGACCCTCAACGTGGCGGATCTGCCCGACGACGCCCAGATTTGCAACTGCAACGGCGTAACCAAGGGCAAGATCATCGCCGCCGTGGACAGCGGATGCCGCAGCCTGAAGGCGGTTTGCGACGCCACCCGGGCCGGCACCGGGTGCGGCTCCTGCAAGATGCAGGTGCAGGCGGCGCTGGAACTGGCCGCAGATGGCCTGGTGGCGGACGACCCATCGGCACACTACTACGTGCCGGGCATCCCCCTGACCAAGCCGGAACTGGTGGGCGCAATCAAGGCCATGGATCTGAAGAGCGTATCGCAGGTCTTTGAGGGCCTGGCCGGCGGCAGAGAGGACGCGGGGAGCAAGCTGGGCCTGGCGTCGCTGCTGCGGACCATCTGGGGGGCCGAGTACGAGGATGAGCGGGACGCCCGGTTCATCAACGACCGGGTCCACGCCAACATCCAGAACGATGGCACATTCAGCGTGGTGCCCAGGATCTACGGCGGCATTACCACTCCCGACCAGCTGCGCCGCATCGCCGACGCCGCGGAGAAGTACGAGGCCCGGATGGTGAAGATCACCGGAGGCCAGCGCATCGACCTGCTGGGCATCCCCAAGGAATACCTGCCGGAGGTTTGGCAGGAGGTTGGAATGCCCTCCGGCCATGCCTACACCAAGGCGTTCCGGACCTGCAAGACCTGCGTGGGCACCGAATTCTGCCGGTTTGGCGTGGGCGACAGCACCGGCCTGGGCGTCAAGATCGAAAAGCGGTTCCAGGGCATCGAGAGCCCGCACAAGATGAAGCTGGCCGTTTCGGGATGTCCCCGCAACTGCGCCGAGTCCACCACCAAGGACGTGGGCGCCACGGCCATCGAGGGCGGCAAGTGGGAGGTCTATATCGGGGGCGCGGCCGGATCACGGGTTCGGAAAGGCGACGTGCTGTGCGTGACCGACTCCCACGACGAGACCGTGCTGATGATGGGGAGGTTCATGCAGCACTATCGGGAAAACGCCCGCTACCTGGAGCGCACCTACGACTTCGTGGAGCGCATGGGGATAGAAAAGCTGCGGCAGATCCTGGTCGAGGACAGCGAGGGCATCTGCGACCGGCTGGACCGGGAAATGCAGGCCGCCGTGGAAGCCTACCAGGATCCCTGGCTGGAGGCCGGCGAGCCGGTGCATCCCAACCAGTTTGTCACCGCGCCGGCGGCGGAGCCGATGGTCGCAGCGAGGTAGTGGCATGGTACTCATCACGAAAACGCCGGAAGTATTTGCCGTGACCAACATGAGCGCAGGAACAACGTACAACCTGGGCAGCGCGGCGCAGATACCGCTGGGCGAGGGTCGCCGGTTCGAGATCGGGGGCGCGGCCATCGCGGTGTTCCGCAGCCGCCAGGGGCGAGTGTTCGCAACGCAGGCGGAGTGTCCACACCGGGCGGGACCGCTGGCGGACGGGCTATTGGGCGGCGACACTTTGATCTGCCCCCTGCACAATTTCAAGTTCAACCTGGAAACGGGAGAGCCGGCGGGCAACGACTGCCCTGCCCTGGCGACCTTCCCGGTCGCGTTGAACGAAGACGGAGAAATCGTCGTCGGGTGGCGTGAGTCCTGACCGGCTGACCATGCGCGAGGAGATGAGAATATGAGCCTGCTGAATGCAGCCGCGGACGGCGGGAAAGCCACCCGGATACGCCTGTTCAGCCTGGCAGCGCCCCAGATGCGGACGTTCCACCTGACCTGGTTCGCGTTCTTCCTGTGCTTTTTCGGGTGGTTCGGGATCGCGCCGCTGATGGCCGTGGTCCGGGAGGACCTGCTACTGTCCAAGGCGCAGATCGGCAATACCATCATCGCGTCGGTGGCCATCACCATCGTGGCCCGCCTGGTCTTTGGCTGGCTGTGCGACCGCATCGGCCCGCGTCTGGCCTACAGCGGACTGCTGACGCTCGGCTCGATCCCGGTGATGTGCATCGGGCTGGCCCAGAGCTACGAGACGTTTTTGCTGTTCCGGCTGGCGATAGGCGTGATCGGGGCGTCCTTCGTCATCACGCAGTACCACACCTCGGTGATGTTCGCGCCCAACGTGGTGGGCACGGCCAACGCCACCACCGCCGGCTGGGGCAACATGGGCGGCGGGATCACCCAGATGGCGATGCCCCTGGTTTTCGCCGGCGTGCTGATGTTCGGGGTCGGGGAACTGCTGGGGTGGCGGATCGCTATGGTGATACCGGGCGCGGCCCTGCTGCTGGTTGGCGTGGCCTACTACTTCTTCACGCAGGACTGTCCGCAGGGGAACTACCGTGATCTCCGCGCCAAGGGGCTTATGCCATCCACTTCCGCCGCCAGGGGTTCGTTCCTAGAGGCGGCGAAGGATCCGCGGGTCTGGGCGCTGTTCGTAATCTATGGCGCCTGCTTCGGCGTGGAGCTGACCATCAACAACATCGCGGCCCTGTACTACTACGACCGCTTTGAATTGAACCTGGCCACCGCCGGCATCATCGCCGGCAGCTTCGGCTTGATGAACATCTTCGCCCGGACCCTGGGCGGGCTATTCGGCGACAAGATGGGGATACGGTTCGGATTGAAGGGTCGGGTGTTGTTCCTGGGCGGCGTACTGTTGATCGAAGGGCTGGCGTTGATCCTGTTTTCGCAGATGGCGACGCTGTTCCTGGCCGTGGGCGCGATGATCGTTTTCAGCCTCTTCGTGCAGATGTCGGAAGGGGCGACCTTCTCGGTGGTGCCGTTCATCAACCGCAAGGCGCTGGGTTCGGTGGCCGGCATTGTGGGCGCGGGGGGCAACGCCGGCGCGGTGGCCTTCGGATTCCTCTTCCGCTCCGAGAGCCTGGGCTACGCCGACGCGCTGCTCATCGTGGGCGTGGCGGTGCTCCTGGCATCCACCCTGGTTCTGGCGGTGCGTTTCTCGCCGGAAACTGAGCGGGCGGAGAGGCAGGCAATCGACCGGGCGCTGGCCAACCGGGCCGGTTTGGTTCCGTCAGCCGCCGACTAGGGCCTGTTTACAAACTCGGTCTGTGGGGGGTAAATAGTAACACGCCCCCG
>CAYGAY010000021.1:58745-59243 GCA_964347975.1 uncultured Dehalococcoidia bacterium | reverse complement strand
AAAACAGCAACCAAATCGTGCTCAATTTAGCCCAACTTTGTAAACAGGCCCTAGTCACGTTGCGGTTATCTCGGTTTTGACGACTTTTCCAGACAAATTCAGCCAGGAAACTTTCTTCGCCAAAAATCTCATCCATCAACATCCGCAAATGGTGCTGCTCGTTGTCGTCAATGGACACGAAAATCACACCGTCATCCGCCAGCAGTTCCTTGAGCAGATGTAAACGCGGCCACATCATGCACAGCCACTTGTCGTGCCGCTCCAGATCCTCGCCGTCAACCGGGCTTTGCTGCTTGAACCATTCTTTGAGCAGCGGGCTGTTGGTTCTGTCGTTATAGATCCAGCCCTCGTTGCCGGTGTTGTAGGGCGGGTCGATGTAGATGCACTTGACCTTGCCGGCGTAGCGGGGCAGCAGGGCTTTTAGGGCGAGCAGGTTGTCGCCGTGTATGATAAGGTTGCCGTCAGGGTTGACAGGCGGATTCGGCTGAATACCAAACG